>JAXMBI010000014.1:0-177104 GCA_046349955.1 Pirellulales bacterium
CTCGTCACCGCGCTCACCAAGCGTTTGGCCGAGGACCTGTCGTTCTACCTCACCGAGCAAGGCGTCAACTGCAAGTGGCTGCATAGCGAGCTCGATGCCTTCGAACGCGTGGAGCTGCTGCGCGACCTGCGCGAAGGGAAGTTCGAAGCCCTCGTCGGCGTGAACCTGCTCCGCGAAGGGCTCGACTTGCCGGAAGTGTCGATGGTTTGCATCGTCGACGCCGACAAGGAAGGTTTTCTTCGGAGCGAGACCTCGCTCATGCAAACGATCGGCCGCGCTGCCCGCAACGTGAACGCCAAGGTGATTCTCTACGCGGACAAGGTGACCGACTCGATGCAGCGGGCGATCGAAGAGACTGCCCGCCGCCGCGCGATCCAAGAGGAATACAACCGCGAACACGGCATCACGCCGGCCACGGTGAAGAAGGCGATCCGCGCCGGCATCGAAAGCGAAGCGGCCGCCCACGCCCGCGCCAACGCCGCGGCGGGCCGCAGCGACGAGACGCAGTACATCACCGAGGAGTACCTGACCGAACTCGAGGGCGAAATGCTGGCGGCCGCCGAGTCGCTCGAGTTCGAACGGGCGGCTTCCTTGCGCGACCGCATCATGCGCATGCGCGACAACGTGGGCAAACCGGTGGACGAAGCTGCGGGACGCGAGGGGGCTTATGCGAAGGGGGGGCGGAAGGGGCGCGGGAGGGGCGGGAAGAGTGGGGGGAGGATTCCAAGGCCGAAGAAGCCGTAGAGATCGCCTGAATTGCAAATAAGCAAGCTTTCGTCTGTCGCCCATGAACCATCTGGCCAAACTGACGCTTCTCGGCTTCTTGTACGTGAGTGCATGCGCGTCGCCTGTCAAAGCGGCTGAGTTCTTCGGGCTGGGTTTCACGCTAGCGCCTGAGATGGGTTCATCGGGAGTTGGGCTGTCGAGTGATGGGAAGATCGCGGTGGGCCAGAGTGGAGTCCTACCGGAACAAGCCACTGAGGCGTTCCGCTGGACGCGTGAAGGGGGCATCGAGGGGCTCGGCCCACCTCCAGATTCGTCTATTGGAACCTCAGGCAGCGATGCAGCCTTGGATGGCACTGTGGTCGGGATCAGCTTCCTTCCTCAGGCGCTCGAGTGGACTCCAGACAATGTCCTGCATGTGCTGCCGAACTTGGCGCCTCCGCGGCCGACGAGTTCGATGTACGCCAACGCCTACGCAATTTCGGCAGACGCCAAATGGATCGTGGGATCGTCGTGGGACTCTGAACTCCATTGGACCGCAGTTCGCTGGAACGCAGATCGCCAGATAACAAGCCTGCCGTTCACCAATGCCTATGATACTTCCGCGGATGGCTCTGTCGTAATCGGCACGAATTCGGACTCACAACGGACCGTGGCGGTACGCTGGACCGAGTCGGGAGGAGTGCAGGAACTCGGTGATCTGCCTGGAGGCCGCGACGTTAGCACCGCCAACGGCGTTTCGGCTAACGGAGAGGTTGTTGTCGGCCTCAGCTCGTCGTCTTCGTCCGCAGACTACTTCGAACCCTTCCGCTGGACCGCGGTCACCGGCATGGTCGGCCTGGGTCTGCTGCCTGGCTCCGTCGGAGGTGGCATGTCGGGAGTGTCTGGAAATGGCGAAGTGATCGTAGGAAACAACCTTTACTTATCTCCAACCGGCGATCTACAGGCTACGGCCGTGATCTGGACCCAAGACCTCGGTCTCCTGAGTGCCGCCGACTATTTCTCAGACGATCTAGGCTTGGCCAGTCAGTTAGCCGGATGGCATCTCGATGCCGCCACGTCGGTCTCGCGTGACGGCCTAGTCATCGTCGGCCACGGAACCAACCCGCAAGGTAATCACGAGGCTTGGATGGCGATCGTGCCTGAGCCGACATCCGGCATGCTGGCGGCTACGGGCTTGGTGCTGGCAATGGCGTGCTGTGTTCGGCGAGTCGATCCGCGTCTGCGTCGACACGCAGTCGCGGTCGACCCGTGACCAACCTGCAGAGTTAGTGATATGCTAACGGGTTTCTTGCCCCGCCTCATCGTCCTCGCCGGTCCCAACGGCGCCGGCAAGTCGACCTGCGCCGCCGAGATCCTGCAGGGCCCGCTGGCCGTCGAGGAGTTCGTCAACGCCGATGTGATTGCCCGCGGGTTGTCGGCGTTTCACCCGGAGAGGGTTGCGATGGCCGCGGGGCGGGTCATGCTGGCGCGGCTCCGCGAGTTGGCCGACAAGTAGCCCGCACTCTCCGAGTGCGGAGTGCTCGGGACGACGGCGACTGGCGAGGGGCCGTTGATCCACGCGGCCACGGTTGTCCCGCTCCGGCATTCTGCTCTCGGAGAGAGCAGGCTACAAATTGCAGCTTCGCTCCCTGGATTCGCGGGTTTCAAGCGGGCCGGCAACACCGTCGTCTTCTGGGAGAACGGCCAAATCCGCTGGGTGCCCGCCGACCAAATCGAGATTCCGCCCCCGGGGAGGCGAAGCCCCCTGCGCAAAGTCCCTAATGCTGCGTCAAAGCTAAGAGTTCGGGGCAGCGAGCGGCGGGGTTTACCCCCGCCGTGCCGCGCGACGAGGGCATCGGGGCTCAGGCGCCGTGAGCCGCAATCGATTCACGAACCGTTCTCGCGGCACGTTGGGAGTGATCGCCGCTTCCGCTCTGAACGCGTTCGTCACCGGGGCCCGCCGGCGTGAAGCCGGCGGCTCGCTGAACCGTTTGCTCCTCGGTCAGAGCGCTCTAGGCCTGCGCGCTCATCGAGGCGGCGGCTGCTGGGGCGGCGTAGGCGGCGGCTGCTCCGCCGTCGCCGCAGTTCAGCGAAAAGCTACAGGCGCCCTGTTGGGCGCCGCCTAGAGCGCCCATCAGAGCCATGCCCATCAGCATGTCGCCGGTCGACGAGCCCTTTTTCTGGTCGTCGTCCGAGCCGCGGAGCAACAGGGCGATGAGGAAGGCCTGCATCAGGTCGGCCCGCGAGAGGCCTTGCAGGCTCGAGGAGAAGAGTTGAGCGGCCTGGCTGCCCATCATGCCTGCGGCCGCCGGCGCTGGGAGCGCCGCGCCGGCGGCTGGGGTGGCCGATGGCGCGGCCGCCGCGGCGCCGGCGACGTTCATCGCCGGAGATCCGCAGGACATGGCCGCGCCAGATTGGATCGCTGCAACGCCCGACATTGCCCACCAAATTCTGAAGAGGAGGAGTGCGTAGGAGCACTATCTTTCACCCTAATTGGGGGTCGGCGAGTTGCAAGAGCGCGCGACGGAATTAGTGCGGCAGCGAATCGTAGGGTGGCGAACGAATTGGTTTCAGGGCCCCAATCCGCGGTTGCGAAACGAGCGGACGAGCACGCTGCGGCCGCCCAAGCCGACAAATGTGTCAGTCGCCAGAAATTCTTTGACAACGAATCATGCATCGGTTAGCGTGAGCGGTTGAAGGCGGCCTCTTCTTTCGTTTGCATCCTTTCGTCGCCTTCCGCTCCACGAGGAACAAGCCTCGGGCGAGCGAATAAGTTCGCCCGAGTTAGCTCATACTTCCCAAGCTCCGGGACCGGCCCGCGAAAGCGAGCAAGGCGGAGTTACCCTTGGCTTGTGGAGCCCCTCGGATGAGCACTCTGGCTGCGCCTCCGGCTGCGCACGATGCGGTCTTCGTGCCTCGCGACGAGCGGGAAGCGAGCGACGGTCGCTTCCAGTTCCCTGGCATTCCGACCACGTGCGACGGCGCCGAGGCGGTGGTCCACGTCGAGATCAACGTCACGCAGGCGGCCGGCGCATTTCCGATCACGAGCTCCACCACGATGGGGGGAGGCTACAACGCGGCCGTGATGAACGGCTACCGCAACCTGTGGGGCGACCTGCTCATGTTCTTCGAGCCGGAGAGCGAGCACTCGGCCGCTTCGTTCTGCGAAGGCTTCGCCGCGGCGGGCGGACGCGTCACCAACTTCACCTCGGGGCAAGGCCTCGTGCTGATGAAGGAGGTGCTCTACACAATCTCCGGCAAGCGGTTGCCGGCGGTGTTCAACATCGGCGCTCGCGCGCTCACCAGCCACTCGCTCAACGTCCACGCGGGGCACGACGACCTGATGAGCGTGGCCGACTGCGGCTGGGGAATGCTGTTCGCCCGCAACGCCCAAGAGGCCGGCGACCTGTGCCTGATCGCACGCCGCGCCGCGGAGACGAGTCACACGCCGTTCTTCAACGTGCAAGACGGCTTTCTCACCACGCACACCGTCGAGAAGGTTTTGCTCCCTGAGCCGGAGTTCATGAAGCAATATGTTGGCGCCCCGGCCGACAAGCTGCTCAACCTGATGGACCCCGCCAACCCGCTGATGTCCGGCGTGGTGCAGAACCAAGACTCCTACATGAAGGGGAAGATCGCCCAGCGGACCTACTACGACCGCGTGGGCCCCGCCTTGGCCGAGGCCTTCGAGGAGTTTCATCAGCAGACCGGCCGCCGCTACGACTTCGTCGAGCCCTATCGCTGTGACGACGCCGACTATGTGCTCGTTGGCATGGGCTGCTACATGGAAACCGCGCGGGCGACGGTCGACTACCTGCGTGAGCGCCGCGGCCTGGCGGTGGGTTGCCTCACCGTCTGCTGCTTCCGGCCATTCCCAGGGCGCGAAATCGTCGACCAGCTCAAGAACTGCAAGGCCTTCACCGTGCTCGAGCGGATGGATGACCCGCTCTCGACCACCGGCAATCACCTAACGCGCGAGATCAAGGCCGCCTTCTGCGACGCGATGACCGGGCAGAACGGCCAGGCGAAGCTGGGACGCGCGCCGCGGATTCATTCCTGCTCGGCCGGCTTGGGCAGCCGCGACGTGCGCCCCGGCGATCTGATCGCGGCAGTCGACAACATGCGGCAGCCCGACGGCCGCGACTACTTCTGCCTGGGCATCAAGCACGGGTTGGCCCTGCCGGTGACCGAAGACCCCGATCTGCGCGAACCGGGCTCCTTCTCGATGCGCGGGCATTCGGTGGGCGGATTCGGCAGTGTGACCACGAACAAGGTGATCGCCACGATCGCCGGCGACGTGTTTGGCCGCGACGTTCAGGCCTATCCCAAATACGGCTCGGAGAAGAAAGGTCTGCCGACCACCTACTATCTGACCATTTCCGACCACCACATTCGGCTGCACAGCGAACTCGAGCATGTGGACCTCGTGGTGCTCAACGACACGACGGCGCTCTTTAGCGGCAACCCGCTCAAGGGGTTGGTGCGCGGCGGGGCGATCGTCATGCAGTCGTCGCACGGCGATCCGGGCGAAGTGTGGGAGCGGATTCCGGCCCACCACCGGCAGTTCATCCGCCAGCAAGGGCTCCACGTCTTCTTTGCCGACATGGTGCAGATTGCCCGCGAGGTGGCGTCGCTGGCCGATTTGCAGATGCGGATGCAGGGAATCGTGCTGTTGGGGGCGTTTTTGAAGCTGACGCCCTACGGCGCCGAAAGCGGCATGACGGCCGAGCAGATCTACGCGGGCGTGGAGAAGGCGCTCCGCAAGTATTTCGGCAAGCGCGGCGAACGCGTGGTGCAAGACAACCTGACGTGCGTGAAACGCGGCTACGGCGAGCTCCGCGAGGTTCCCCGCGAGATCATCCAGCAGAACTGAACCACGGAGACACGGAGGCACAGAGAGCGGCCACTGAGGGGCGAACCACAAAGTCACGAAGACACAAAGAAGAGCAGCGATGATTCCTTCGTGTCTCTGTGTCTTAGTGGTACGAGTCTATTTGTCCTCTCCGTGTCTCCGTGCCTCCGTGGTGGACCAAGCCTTCGATCAGCGACAGGAGCGTTTATGGCAACCGTGATCCGGCCGGGTTCGATGAACGAGGCCAATGAGCGGGATCCGTTCAACAACAACTCCTACGGCACCCTCGTCGACGCGCCCTACAAGCAGGTCCGCCTGCCGGTGCTCGACGTCCTCGACTTCAACGACCGCATCATCCGCGGTTATGAAGATGGGAACGCCGAAAAGGAGCTGCCAGCCGACGATTCCGTGGCCCGCTCGCTCGTTCCCGCCGGCACGGCGACGCTCCGCGACTTCAGCTACATCGCCCCCGACATCCCCGAATACACGCCCGGCAACTGCACGGGCTGCATGGACTGCGTGACGCTTTGCCCCGACACCGCGATCCTGGGCAAGGTAATGGGCGAACAGGAGTTCGAGCGCCGCATGGGCGAAATCTCCGACGTCGCCGATCGCGAGATGTTCCGCGCCCAATGGGCCCGCACGCGCAAATACTACGAGGGCCCGGCCAAGAAGCTGGGCGAAGGGGGCCTGTTCTCGATCATCATCGACCCGAGCAAGTGCAAGGGGTGCGCCGAGTGCGTCACGGTGTGCGACGACAACGCCCTGCACATGATCCCCAAGACCGAAGGGGTCATGACCCAGGTCCGCAAGAGCCACCGACTGTTCAAGCAGGTGGGGCCCTCCGACGGCCGCTACGTAAGCGACAACCTGCTCGTCGACATGATGCTCAAAGAGCAGACGCACGTGTATGTCGGCGGGGCGGGGAGCTGCGCCGGCTGCGGCGAAGGCACGGCGCTGCGCATGCTCTGCGCCGCGACCGGCTCCAAGTACGGCGACGATTGGGCCATCGTGGCCGCCACGGGCTGCAACACGGTTTACACCTCGACGTACCCCTACAATCCGTACCTCGTCCCTTGGACCAACTCCCTCTTCGAGAATGCCCCGGCCATGGCCATGGGGGTGCGGGCGCGCTGGGACCAAATGGGCTGGCAGGGCAAGCCCCTCTGGTGCATCGGCGGCGACGGCGCCATGTTCGACATCGGTTTCCAGGCGCTCTCCCGGATGTTCGCCTCGGGCATGAACATCAAGGTCTTCGTGCTCGACACTCAGGTCTACTCGAACACCGGCGGCCAGGCCTCGACGAGCAGCTACACCGGCCAGAACACCAAGATGAGCGTGCATGGCAAGGCTGTGGCAGGCAAGCAGGAGCGGCGGAAGGAGATCGCCCAAATCGCGATGATGCACCCACGCACGTTCGTGGCCCAAACGACGTGCGCGCACACGAACCACTTCTACCGGGCCGTGCTCGACGCGCTCGAGTTCGACGGGCCGGCGCTTGTCTGCTGCTACACCACCTGCCAACCCGAGCATGGCGTGGCCGACAACATGGCCACCGACCAAGCCCGCCTCGCGGTCGACACGCGGGCCTTCCCGCTCTTGGTCTACGACCCCCGCAAGGGGGAGACGATCCGCCAGCGGCTCTCGTTACAGGGCAACCCGGCCATCCATGACCCGTGGTGGGTGAACCCGAAGACGGGTCAGACTGTCGACTTCATTGACTTTGCCCGCAGTGAGGGTCGGTTCGCCAAGCATTTCGACAAACAAGGAAATCCGAGCGAAACGCTCTTGCGGGGGCGCGAAGACCGGTTGCAGAATTGGCGTTTGCTGCAGGAGCTGGCCGGCGTGCTCGAGAAGCCAGCGGCGGCCGAACCGCGGAGTCGCCCAGACGCGGAAAAGAAGCCAGCGGCGGCTGCCAAGGCGGCCGGCAACGGTCATGCGGCCCCAACCAATGGCCATGGGGCCGACGGGGTTAAGGTGGGCAGCCGAATTCGGTTGCGAGAGGAGAGCGGCTGGACGGCTGGCGTAGTCAGCCAGCTTCAGCCGGGTGTGGTACTGTCCATGGAGGACGAATCGGTCATCCGCACGACGTTCGACGTGCTCGTGGCCGGCTTGGCGGAAGGACTGATCGAACGGGAATAACGGCCGCACCCAACGGCGGCCGAGGCGGAAAATCTGATGTCGGAATTCGACGGCGATCTGTTGATCGGCGGCCTGCGGCTCAAACAACTGCACGGCGAGCTGGATCAAGACCTCCCGCAAGACGGCAGCGCCGACCGGCTCTTCGCCGGCCGCTTCCGCCTCGAGAGCGGGCAGCAAGATCTGCTCGAGGCTGGCAGGCGTTATCGGCTTCACCTTGCCGACGGCCGCTCCGGTCCGGTCGTGGTGTCGCAGATCCGCGTGCAGCCCGACCAGCAAATGGTGGTCGAGTTCACGCCGGTGTCCGGCGAGCTCGTCCACGCGTAGCCTGCTCGTTCCCCTGGTCCGCGAGAGCGATTGAATTCTCTACGGCTTCTGTCGCAGTGCGCGCAGGGTCGCCTGGCCCCACGGGGCCACCGCAATCTCCGCTTGCAGCTTGTCGGCGCGGTTGGCGTCTTCGAGCGCCTTGCCTTCGCCTTCCTGCACGTAGTAGGCCTCGATGCCAAAGCGGAACTGCCCCGCCGTGTAGCGCCCTGTCAAATACGGCTTCGTCGCCGGCGCGGTAGGTTGGGCCGGCCCGGCCTGCCACTGGCCGTCGGCCAGGTGCGTGAGCGGCACGTAAGCCGGCTGATCTTCCTGCCACGTGAACGGCGGCGGAACACTCCCCGGAGACAGCGGGCCCACCGCGGTGTTCACTGCCGCGCTATTGCTAAACGCGTAGCGCAGGATCACGTAGTCGCCGCGGAAGATGTCGCGCGGGTCGACCGGCAGCGTGTCGAGCACCACGGTTTGGCCGAACACGAGCGGCGCTGCGTGCAGCGTGGCGATCGCCACGAGCACGAGCAACTGCCCGAGCACGATCGCCACCAGCAGCGTCCGCTCGCGGCGGCCGCCCCAGCAGGCAACGCGGTCGAGCCAGTTTGGCGAGCTTCGTTCGGCTGTCTGCAATTCGTCTTGGCTAGGCATGAGCCACCTCCCGACGTTGTCCCCAGAACCAGGCCACGCCCGCCAGGGCCAGGCCGCACAAGAAGAAGACGAGCGCGGCGCCCAGCATGCCGCCGTATTGGCCGAACAGGTCGACGTAGCGGAGCACCAGCCAGAGCAGGAAATAGGCCACGCCCAGGGAGAAGTCGCGGCCGCGGTCTTCCCGCAGGCCGAACCGCATCCGCCAGAACGCCAGCGCCACCATCGCCACGTTGGCCACCGCGGTGGCGGCCAGGTTGGCGCCCGAGAGGCCATAGGCCGAGATGTCCCACAGCGCCATCAGCGTCAGGCCCACCGCCATCGACACCGGGAACCACTGATCGCGGGCAATCGCCAGCAACCGCTCGTAGGGCTTGTCCCCCGGCCGCAGCGGCCGCAGGAGCGCGGCCAAGGAGATCGCCGTCGCCAGGAGGCCGAACGAGAGGACCGTGGAGATGATCCACGCCCGCATCGCGTCGCTCCCCCACACCAGGAACGCCGGCTGCCAATCGTGGAAGCTGGCGAACGACAGCGGCACGAGCGCTCCCCCCAAGAGCCAGAGCCCCAGAGTGCGATAGGGGGTCGCCAACGGATCTCCCTGGCGATGCGCCGCCGCCAGCACCATCAGCAGGGCGCCCGCGCCCCCCGCGTAGTACACGAGCTGCCACTCGAACTGCCAGGCGACGCCGAGCAGCATGAACCACCAGGTGAGCACGGCCACCCACAGGCCCACCAGCCACTGCGAGCGCCGCCGATAGCCGGCCGCCAGCCCCATGCCTGCCAAGAAGGGCAGCGACCAGGCGGCGTTCTTGAAGATCCACCCCAGCCCCACCCAAGCCAGCGGCCCGCGGGCGCCCAGGTGCGAAAAGTTGATCACCTCCATCCCGCCCCACAGCGCCAAGAGCGCGGCCGCCAGCAGGTGCAACACGAAGCTGTCGAGCACGAGGGCCAAGGGGAGCACCCCCACCGCCCACCACCACACGCCGTCGGGATAGTGGGAGTCGAGGTGGAAGACCTGCGCCACGAGCCAAATGCCGGCCCCGTAGAGGAGTCCGCCCAGCAGGAAGAGCGCCTCGGAGGCGCGCCGATAACCCAAGCGAAACCGCGTGAAGAAGGCCGCGGCGTACACGCTGATGATTGCGCCGAAGACGATCCCCAGCTTCAACTCGCGGGCAAGCTTGTCCCAGTTGTAGCCGACCACGAGCAGCACGCTCGCCCCCACGAGCAGCGCCGCCAACCCCAACAGCGCCGACACCGCCAGCCCCAGCCGGCGGGTCGCCGCCTGGGCCGTCGTTTCGTAGAGCGCAAGGACCTGGGCGGCCTGTTCGCCAGAGACGATTCCGGCCGATTGCCAGGCGGCTAATTCCCCGCCCAACCAACGCCGTTGCTCTTCGGTGACAGGCCTGGTTTGCTGCGACACGGGACCGATCTCCTGATCTGGGGCGGATCTCGGGAAAGCCTACGCTACGCCCCCTTAATCAGGCGAGTACGACAGCAAGATATAACGCGAGACGCTTCCCTCCCCGCAACCAGCGATGCCCTAACCCTTTGCAACTCCCCGCCACGATCCCGTTTCGGACACTCTAACCCTTGCCCCGCCCCACGCAACGTGGCGAGAATGGGGCGACCCCGGTGCGGCCCCACCCGCACCGGCCGACTTCGCACCCTGGAAGGACCAACCCATGCAACGTCGCGATCTCTTGAAGGCTGGCCTCGGGGCCGTTTCTTTGCTGGCCCTGCAAACCAAGGCCTACGCCGCCCCCCAGGACGAGCCGCTGCGCGTGGCGCTCATCGGCTGCGGCTGGTACGGCAAGACCGACCTCTTGCACTTGCTGCAAGTGGCGCCCGAAGTGGAAGTGGTGGGGCTGTGCGACGTCGACCGCGATGCGGCCGGCAACGCCGCCGAGATCGTCTCGAGCCGCCAGGCGTCGAAGAAGTCTCCCCCGACCTACGGCGACTATCGCAAGCTGCTGGCCGACCAGAAGCCGGCGATCGTGCTCGTTGGCACGCCCGACCACTGGCACTGCCTGCCGATGGTCGAGGCCTGCAAGGCCGGGGCCGACGTCTACGTGCAGAAGCCGATCAGCTACGACGTGGTCGAAGGGCAGGCCATGGTCGCCGCTGCCCGCAAGTACGACCGCACGGTGCAGGTAGGCCTGCAGCGCCGCAGCACGCACCACCTGCTCGAGGCCCGCGACCGCTATCTCAAGAGCGGCAAGCTCGGCAAGGTGGCCTATGTCGACATCCACAGCTACTACGGCGGCGGCGGAGACTATCCGCCGACCACGAAGCCGCCGGAGAACCTCGATTGGGAAATGTATGTCGGCCCCGCCGACTGGCGCGACTACAACCCGGGCATCCACCCGCGGAGTTGGCGCGGCTGTCGCGAGTTCAGCAACGGGCAGACCGGCGACCTGTGCGTCCACCTGTTCGACGCCGTCCGCTACCACCTGGGCCTCGGCTGGCCGAAGAGCATTTCGGCCACGGGCGGCACACTGATGAAAGGGCCGCACGCCAAGAACCCGATGCACGACACGCAAACCGCGCTCTTCGACTACGGCGACGTGCAGCTCGTGTGGAACCAGCGCAACTGGGGCGCAAACCCCGAGCCCGAGTATCCCTGGGGCGCCACCCTCTACGGCGACAAAGGCACCCTCAAGATCAGCGTTTGGTCGTACGACTTCATTCCCAAGGACGGCGCGCCCGTCCACGTCGACTGGCTCGACGAGCGGGCGAAGTTCCCCCAGGACGAGCAGCACAAGGAAACTGAGATCTTCGCGGCCCCCGCCACCCGGGCCCACATGAAGAACTTTCTCGCCGCCCGGCGCGACGGCGCGAAGCCGGTGGCCGACATCGAAGAGGGGCACATCTCGTCGGCCTGCTGCATCATGGCGAACCTGTCGATGGAACTCGGCCGCAGCCTCACGTGGGACGCCGCCGCCGGGCGCGTGGCCGGCGATGACGAGGCCAACCGCCGGCTCGCCCGGAAGTATCGCGGCGAATGGGTGCATCCGACGCCGGAGAACGTGTGAGCCCACGATGCGCCCCCAACCCCTGATCGCCGTGGCCGATGTTGAAGCCACCAGTCGCTTCTACCAAAAGCTGCTGGGCTGCGTGAGCGCGCATGGCCGCTGCGAGTACGAGCGGCTCGAGCAGAACGGCCGCCTCGTCATGCAGCTCCATCGCTGGGAGGTCGAGCATCACCACGGGCCGATCGGCGATCCCGACCTGCCGCACGGCAACGGCGTGCTCTTGTGGTTCGAGATCGACGACTTCGACGCCGCGATGGAGCGCGTGGCGGAACTAAGCCCGCCCATCGTGATGCCCAAGCACCGCAACCCGCCCGACGGCGCCGGCGGCCCGAACCACTGGGAATGCTGGCTCCGCGACCCGAACGGCTACACGGTGGTGCTGGCGAGCCCGGATGGCTCGGCGGGGTGAGCGACAGCGGGCAATTTTGCTCCCGACTTATTCCTTCGCGTCGGCCGCGGCGGGCTTGGCGCCGGTCGCTGGCTTGAGCGTTGCCTTGAGTTCGGTTTCCGAGCCTTCGGCAAACCGCATGGTCTGCTCGAGCGGCTCGTAGCCGTCGGCTTCGACGCGGACGATGATTTCCTCATCCGGGAGCATGTTTTCAGAACGCCAGCGGCCGTCTCCCTGCTTCTCGACAACGATTTCCTCGTTCGAGTTATCCTGGTTCGCATAGTGGAGGCGCGCTGTGAAGCCTTCGATTGGGCGGCCGTCCTTTGCCACGGCGTTCACAACCAGAATTGGCGCCGTGTAGCGCAGGATCTCGATGCCGCGGACATCGTGGTCCAGCTTGCCAAGGTCGATTACCGTCTGGTTGCTCACCGGCCCACCAGGCTCGAGTCGATGCCGCAACACGGATCGAACATTCCTTTGCAGATGCAGCTTGGCCTCTTCCAACCCCTTCGGAACGCGAACCGACACGTGACCATTGTCGTCGCAAGGCACTTCCGAGTGGAACGTCTTGTTGGCGAATTTGGCCCAAAGACGGGGGTAGTGCCCGCGGGTAGGGCGACCTTGGCTGTCCACGATCTGGCCTTCGATCAGCACCGACGGGACCCCGCGGATCTCGAGCGACGTCGGTTCGACACCTGACGCCACGACGACTTCTTGCGCCGGAAGCGCGGTCGTCGGCGGCGCCAGCTTGCGGTCGTCGCCGTCGAACAGAATTGGCGCGACCTCATATTTGCCAGGGGGGAGCGGGGCGAATTCGAAAAAGCCCTCCGCATCCGTTGTGGCCTGACGCTGGATTTGATCTGCGACGTAGTCGCCTCCGACTTTCAATGCGGGCAAGGGCCTCGCTTCGACGGACACTCCGCTCAGCGGCGCACCAGCCTCGTTGAGAACGCGTCCCTTCAAGCGGACCCCGTTCTCGAGGTTGAAGCTGCCCAGGTCGCCGCGCGTGTCGAGGCGATGCGTTTCGGGCGCGTGGTCGTCTGGAATCAGCCACAGGACGGCTTCGCCAGGAGTGGCGACGAGGGTTTCAAAGCGACCATGCTCATCCGTGCGAGTCTCGCCCCACCAGCCAGACTCATTCTTGTCGGCGCCTTCACGACATGAGTACGTCCGAACCCTGGCGTGCGTCACAGGCGTTCCCGTCGGCGACAAGAGCCGCCCTCGAATCGCTTCTCCGGGAACCAGCGAGATCTCTTCGTAGAACGGTCGTTCGCCCAAGCGAGCGTCTTTGCGGGTCAGATCGAATGAGCTGTCAACCTCGCGTGGAACATGCGAAGGGTGCCGCGCGCCGATCTCGAGTTGGAGTCTCGGGTTCGCTGCGTCCTCCGGTGAAATCGTGAACTCGTACTCTCCCTTGCGATCGGTGGCGTGTTTCGTCTCTTGCAGCAGCTTGTTCTCGCCGGAGGTGAGCGTCGAGCGGCGCACCGTCACCGTGGCCCCTTCCAGCGGCTTCTTCGTGTCGCGCTCGACGACCCGGCCCCGGAAGATCAAAGAGTCCGGCGACTTGGCCTGAGTCGACGGCGACTCAGAACTTGCCGCTCCAGAGCCCTCCGCCTGAGCGGTTGCACTCGCGGGCCGCGACACCACAACCATCCCTGCGATTCCCAACAGCGCGGCGCTGGCGACCAACGCAGCGCCCAGCGCCCCGCGCCGGCAGCGTTGACGGAGCGGCTGACGATCGTTCAGCATCATGGCAACTCTCCGAGAAAGATTGGTGCGTGACCCATGGAGTCCGAGTGCAGCCCCGAGCCGCCACGAACTGCGAATCTTGGCAGCTTGCAGAAGCTGTTCCGCGTAGACATCGGCCCCGACCTCCTGGGCCGCGAGTTCGTCCGCCAAGTGGTCTTGGTCGAGGCGGAGTTGCCGGCGCAGCGGCCACAGCAGCGGTTGATGGCAAATAGCGATCTGAAGCAGCGTCGCCAAGTGCCACCACCAGATGTCCCCCCGGGCAATGTGGCCCCACTCATGCGCCAGGCCGGCGCGCAAGGCGTCTTCCTGGCCGGGCTCGAGCCAGGACCGTGGAACGACGATCATCGGCCGCCGCCAAGAGAATGTGATCGGCACGGCGACTTCGTCCGACAGGCGAACGGCCGTGTGACGCGCTGCCGAGCCCCCGACCACGAGCAGCAGGCGGTGCACCCGATCCGGCGCCGGCTGCGTGCGCCAGGAGAGCCGCGCGAGTTGTGACAATCCGACGAGCCAGCGCAGGGCCAAACCGCCGACCGTGGCGAGGTAGAGGATCGATGCCAAGCGGCTCCAGGGGATCGAGCCGGCAAGGTCTGACCAGTTGGAGAAAAATGCGGCGGGCGCAGCCGGCTCAGAGATTGACGATTGGGCGGGAGGCAGCGGCGGAACGCGGGGCACGAACTGAGTTCGTTGATCCCTGGGCCCCCACTCTTCAAGGGAAGCGGCCTCGCCAGCGCGGACGGCAAGTTGTCCCGACCGCGGGGAAAGCTGCCAGCGCGAGAGGCCGGGCGCCGCTTGCAGCAGCGGCGCTAGCAGGCAGGCGAGCAGGGCGAGCTTAGTCACCAAGATCCGTTCGACGGGCTGCCGCAGCAGCCGTGTCGCAGCAATCGCCGGCGCCAAAATGAGCGAACTCGTCAGTGCGCTGTTCAGCAGCCACAGCCAAAGCCAAGTGGTCCCGGACATGGTCAGCTTCGTTTCTGAGAGGAACCTTTTTTGTCGCGGCGGGCCGTCTCGATCAGGGCTTCGAGCCGCTGCATTTCTTCAGGACTAACGTCGTCCGCACGGAGCATGGTCAAAACCAGTTGATCGAGGGCGCCGTCGAAGACCTTCTTCAGAAACCGGGTCGCAGCTCGCTCGCGGCTGTAGCGCGGTTTGTAGAGGAAGGTGCGGCCCTCCGCGCGATGCTTGACGAGCCCCTTGTTCTCCATAATGCGGAGCTGGGTCTGAACGGTGTTGAACGCCAGGTCGCCGCGATCGGTGAGCGCCTCGTGAACCTGACGCACGCTCGCCTCACCCAAGCGCCAAAGGGCTTTGAGAATCTCCAACTCGCGGTCGCTGGGAACGATTTCAGCCACAGAACCTCTCCGAGAAGTACACCTAACCTATTAGGTTAGGTTGATTCTAGCGGGCGAGGTCGACCTGTCAAGATTTCGAGCGCGAAACGCCGACAAGCGCAACCGAAAGTCCGCGCGACAGGCTTTCGCGGAGGGGGAGCAACGGATGCGGGCGAGCCGTTCGCCGCTCGGTCGGGGTGGACCAGCCGCGCGGGGCGAAGATACGATAGCAGGGAGGGGCGAACCCGCCCCTGGCGGCGCTCGTAGTCGCGGGCAGACCTGTTTCGTCTTTCTCCTCCGAGGGCTTGCATGGCCACGGCCGTTGGAAACCTGGTGGCCCAGCTCGCCGACAATATGTCGCGCGTCGTGCTGGGCAAGCCCGAGGTCGTGCGCTCCTGCATTGTCGCTCTGCTGGCCGGCGAGCACCTGCTGCTCGAGGATGTGCCGGGGGTGGGGAAAACCCTGGTCGGCAAGGCCCTGGCCAAGAGCATCAGCGGGCAGTTCTCGCGGATCCAGTTCACGCCTGATCTGCTCCCGAGCGACATCATCGGCTCGAGCGTGTTCAACGCACGGAACGAGGAGTTCGTGTTCAACGAGGGGCCGATCTTTTCGAACGTCGTGCTGGCCGACGAGATCAACCGCACGTCGCCCCGCACGCAAAGCGCCCTGCTCGAGGCAATGAGCGACGCCCAGGTCTCGGTCGACGGCGACACCTACCCGCTGCCGCAGCCGTTCATGGTGGTGGCCACGCAGAACCCCTTCGAGTTCGAAGGCACCTACCCGTTGCCGGAAAGCCAGCTCGACCGCTTCCTGATGCGGATTTCGGTGGGCTACCCCGACCGCCGGCATGAGGCCGACGTGCTGCGGAGCCACCGCGGCGGGCAGCCGATCGACCAGCTCGAGCCGGTGCTCGATTGCCGGCAGGTGCTCGAGCTGCAAACGGCCGTGCGGCAGGTGGAGGTCGAGAGCTCGCTGCAGGAGTACTTGCTCGACATCATTCACGCCACGCGGCAAAGCGGCGAGCTGCACGTGGGGGCGAGCACGCGCGGCGCCCTGTGCTTGTATCGCGCGAGCCAGGCGTTGGCGGTGATCGAGGGGCGGAACTACGTGGTGCCTGACGACATCAAGCGGCTGGCGGTGCCGGTGCTCTCACATCGAGTGATCACGCGGGCTTACTTGCACGGCGGACAGCGCACGGCGGTCGAAGCGCTGCTGCGGCGGCTGGTCGACGACGTTCCGACCCCTTCCTAGTTTTCAACAGCCGCGGCCGCGGGCCGCTTTTCCGACTGGCGCGTGCCTGCCGTGGTCAAGTTTCGCAAGCGTCAGGTGTCGCTCTGCCGGGAAGGCTGGTTCTACCTGTTCCTGCCGGCGTTCGTGCTGACCGGCGCTCTCTTGCGGGAGATCAACCTGTTGGTGCTGCTGGCCGGCATGCTCGCGGGGCCGCTCGTGCTCTCCTGGCGGCTCGTGATCGTGGCCCTGCGCGGGCTCGATCTCAAACGCGACCTGCCGCGGGGGGCTTGCGCCGGCGATCTGCTGGTGGTCGACCTCGAGCTTTCGAATCATCGCCGGCGGGGTTCGAGCTGGGCGGTCGTGGTGACCGACGAGATTCAGCGGCTCACGGCCACCGAACGACCTGAGCCGGTGCCGGCCTCGGTCGTGTTCGCGCGTGTGGGGCCTGGCCAAGCGGTGACCGCGGCGTATCGCGGCCGGCTGCCGCGGCGCGGGCGTTACCGCTTTGGACCGACGAAGATTTCCACTCGATTTCCCCTCGGATTAATCCGCGGCACGATCACAGCCGACCTCGTGGAAACGGTGATCATTTATCCGCGGCTGGGCCGGCTCGAGCGGGGCTGGCTTGATCTGCACCGCGACGCCGTGATGGGAAGCCGCCGCACGCAGCGCAAGCATGGCCTGCTCGAAGGGGAGTTCCATGGACTACGCGATTGGCGGCAGGGCGACAGCCGCCGCTGGATCCATTGGCGCACCAGCGCCCGCCGAGGAAACCTGACGGTGCGGCAGTTCGAACAGCCGCGCAACCAGGACTTGGTGTTGGTGGTCGAACTCTGGCAGCCGACGCGGCCGACGCAGGCCCAGCGCGACGCCGTGGAGTTGGCCGTGAGCTTCGTGGCTTCCGTGGTGGTCGACGCCTGCCGCCGCGGCGGCAGCCACCTGTCGCTGGCCGTAGGCGGGCAAGGTCGGCAAACGGTGACGGGCGCCGCCTCGGTCGCGCTGCAGATGGAAGCGCTCGAGACTTTGGCCGTGGCCGAAGCCGGAGCGGAAGACCGTCTGCCTGAGTTGCTCGACGCCGCTTACGCCGAGGCGCGCCAGGGCGTGCAGATGGTGGTCATCAGCACGCGCGCGGTCGACCTGACCGACTCCCAGCGGTTTAGCGGCCTGCACCGCGACTCGGCACGAGCCCGCGTCGTGGGCTGGCCGCTGTGCATCGATTGTTCGAGCAACGAATTGGATCGCTACTTTCGCCCGGAGTAAATCGGTTGCATCGAGAAGTGAGTCCGTAGGGTGCGTCAAGCGAAGCGCAGACGCACCAGAGCTTGGGCCGCCCACTCCCGCAGATTCGTTTTCGCGCGCTGACGACTAACTGATTATGCAGCTCGAACGCTTCCTCCAACTTGGCATGGTGACGTTGGCCGCGCTCGGCGCCGTGCTCTTGGGCATGGGGCAACGGGCGATGCCGCTCACGATCTTGGCGGTCGTGGCGGCGGCCACGTCGTTCTATGTGACCGATCTGCACGGCTGGCTGCGGCTGGGCAAGGGAAGCGCCAATTTGCTGGCCGCGGCGGCCGCGGTGATCACACTCTCGGACTTCTATTTCTCCGACTCCGAGAGCATGCTGCTTTCCATCGCCTACCTGCTGATCAGCCTGCAGGTGGTGGTGCTGTTTCAAGAGAAGACGGAGCGCGTGTACTGGCAGTTGGCGATGTCGAGCCTGCTGCAGGTGGTGGTGGCCTGCGTGTTGAACGAAGGGCTGCTGTTCGGCGTGCTCTTGATCGGCTACTTGTTCGTCGGGCTGCTGACGTTGGCGGTGTTCTTCATCTACCGCGAGACCCAGCTTGGCCCGGCGCGGACCCGTGTCGCCGCCGCGGCGCCAGCCAGCGGCTTGGGAACCGTGCGCTGGCCCCTGGGGCGACAGAACGCAGGTTTTGCGGGCGCCGTATCGGGGGACTTAGCACAATCGGCGCTGGGGCGCGGGCTGCTGCGGCAGATGGGGCTCGTGCTGCTGGGTTCGCTCGTGTTCAGCTTCTGCCTGTTCTATGCCGTGCCGCGGCTCAAGCGCGGGGCGACGGGCAGCGCGTTTGCGGCGGCTCCGCAGCGGGTGGTGGGCTTCTCGCCCCACGTGCGGCTCGGCGAGCTGGGTTCGGCGGTGCAAAACCCCGAGCTCGTCATGCAGGTTCGTTTTTTCGACGGACAGACGCGGCAGCCCTATCCGCTCGCGGAAGAGCCGATGTTCCGCGGTTCCCTCCTGGTCAGCTACGAAGATGGCCAATGGGAGCAGGCCCAGTCCGTCGCCGGCAAGCAGGGTCCGAGCAAGCAAAGCCTGCCGCTCGCGGGGGACGCCGTGGGGCGGGTTCGCCAGCGGATTCAGCTCGAGCCGCTGAACGAGGCGGTTGTCTTTTGCATCTATCCTGCGGAGCAACTTAGCGGAGACGAAGACCTCGATTACATCTCGGGGGCGCAGCAAATTGAACGCAATAGCCAGCAGCGGGATCGGCGGCTCGACATCGAACTCAGCACCACGGGCTTCTGGAAGAATCGCCAGTGGCCGGTGACCCCGCATGCCAAGGTGCAGACCGCAAGGCAACTCGAGAAGTGGCGGCTGGAACAGGGCGAAGCCGCGGTCTATGGCGTGCTCAGCGCGGAGGATCGCGCGCAGTTGACGTCGGTTCCCTCCTCGCTGCAAGAACTGCCGCAGTTGGCCGCCAAGCTGGTGGCCGCCGGCAACCTACCCCCGGCCGACCGCATCGGCCAGGCCATGCTGCTCGAGCAGTACCTGCGAGACTCCGGTGAGTTCGTCTATTCGTTGCGGGGCGTGGCCCGCGATTCCGGCCTCGATCCTGTGGAAGACTTCTTGCTGCAGCACAAGCAAGGGCACTGCGAGTACTTTGCCAGCGCCCTGGCGCTCCTGCTCCGCAGCCAGGGCATTCCAGCCCGCATCGTGGTGGGCTTCAAGGGGGGCGACTTCAACTCATACGACAATGTCTACAGCGTGCGGCAATTGCACGCCCATACCTGGGTCGAGGCCTATCTCGAGCCCGATCAATTGCCACCCTGGCCGTTGGGACATCCCGCCAGCTCGTACACGGGGGGCGGCTGGTTGCGGCTCGATCCCACGCCGGGGGTCGACGAGAGCGGCGCCCCCAGGCTTGGCCGCGGCTGGTTCCCCGCCACGCGCGAACTCGTCGAGTATTTGCAACGGCTGTGGTCGAACTACGTGATCGGTCTGACGCCGGAACGCCAGCGGACGGCCATTTACGGGCCTCTCCTGCGCAGCCGCGAAACGCTGAAGCGGCTGCTGCAGCGAGAAACCTGGGAAGAGTGGTCCAAGCGGATCAACTGGAAGTCGATCCGCGAGCGCAACTGGTTTAGCTGGCGCGGCGGCCTGGCCGGCATGGCCATCTCCTTGGCGCTGGTCGGGTTGTATTTGATGGTGCGCGCGATGGTGCGCAAGGTCTTGCGCTGGATTCGGGCACGGCGGCCCGCGCCGCGCCCCGCCGAGGAGGCGGCGGTCGAGTTCTATCGCCGCTTCGAGCAACTCGCGTCCCGCCGCGGCTTGGCTCGCGGGGCCCCGCAAACCGCCCACGAATTCGCGGAAGAGGTGGCCGGCCACTTGGCCGCCGGAGAGCGGGGCCTGCAAATCGCTGGGCTGCCGCCGCGCTTGGCCAGCTACTTCTATCAGGTGCGCTTCGGCCGGCAGAGCCTCGACGCGGCCCAACTCGCGGCCGTCGAGCAGGCACTGACCGCGCTCGAGGGGGAATTCGACCCGGCGGGCCACGCCGCCGCGCCCCGGAAGGGACGCCGCGGCAATCACTCGCCTTGACCCGCTCAGGCGGTGGCAACTAAACTTCCCGCCCTGCGCAGGTCCCCTGCGCCCTCGCTAGCATTTGCATTCCCGAGCAAGGGAGGCTCCGGATGATTGCGCCGCTGCGCGACTATGAGCCTGAGTACGAGCCGTCGAATCCAGCGCTCGCTTCTGCCCGGCAAGTGATTGCCGCCACTCTGCTGCCCCCGCGGCGCCGCGCGGCCCGGCAGGCAGCCCGCCCCGAATGGCGGGCGTGGATGGCGATTGGCCTGATGGCCCTGACCACGTTGGCCTACGCCGGCGCTTTGTGGCGCCGATTTCGCTAGCCATCGCAAGGGAGTCTACACACTCATGGCGGAAACGGGCTCCTGTGTGCTCGCAGCCGGCGCGGCCGCGCTCGCCAGTTATGGTCTGGGGCAGGTGGGCGTGTGGGCCTTGCGGCTGTCGACGCGGAGCGTGGGGGAAAACCTGACGCTTTCGGCCGGCTTGGGGCTGGCCCTGGGAAGTGCATCGCTCGCGCTCATGAGCTTCCTTGGCGCGCTCTCGGTCGAAGTCGTAGAACTGCTCACGTTGGGGTTCGCCGCCGTTGGAGTGTGGGGCCTGGCTGCTTGCTGGATTCGCTTGCGGATTGCCCAGAGTACGAGCCCCTGGACCTCGAACGGGCACGCGGTGCCCGCCACTGCGCGCCCGGTGCTCACGCTGGGCCTGCTGACGGCCGCCGCGGCGCTCCTCCACGCGCTCGCCCCGCCTCTGCCTGGCTCGGACCTAGCGACCGAGATTTGCCGAAGCGCCGAGAGCTTGCGATCCTCTGCGGCGCGGCCGCTCGACGTCGGTGAAGCAACCCTTGCAGCTCCCTTGGTGCTTGGCGGCCCGGGCGCTTGCAGTGTGTTCCGCTGGTTGCTGGCCCTGTTCGCCGCGGCCGCCGCGGGCCTGGCGGTCGAACTTCCTCATCGGCGCGACCGCGAGGATCGCCGCGCCGCGCGGGGCGTCGCCGTGGCGCTTGCGCTCGCGACGCCGGTCGCTTGCGTCGCAGATCAGACAGCGGCCGGCTTGCTCGTGGGCGGTTGGCTGGCGCTGGCCTGGTTTGCCTGGCGCCGCTCGCTCTGCGAATCGGCGGGCGCCCGCTGGCGCGTCTTGGCGTCGGTTGTCGGGGGGGCCGCCCTCGTTTGCATGGCCCTGGCAATGCGCCGTGCGCCCCAACCGGCGGCGTTTCCGGTGGTCGAACTGTTCGAGTCGCTTGGCCCGCTGCTGACCACCGCGGCGCCCGTGGCGATTCTCGTCGTCGGCTTGCCGCACAGTTCGGCCGCCGTCATGGGAATGATCGTGCTCGGCCTAGGCGCCTCGAGCGGCGTCGGCTCGCTGGCGGCGGCCTGGGCAGCGCCTTTGCTGGCCGCTTCCGTAGCGCAGGGCGTGTCGGCCTTCGACGGTTTCCGTTGGCCCGTACGCCGCTGGGGGGCGGCCGCTTTCGCAGCGGCGCTCGCCGTGCAAGCGGCCTTGCCCTTGGTGGCCGCGCGCGGGGTGTGGGCCGTGGCGCTCGGCCGCGAGGAGCGCGATGACTACCTGGGCAAGCGCATTCCCGAGTTTCGGGCCGTCCGGCTGCTCGATGCCCTGGCGCGGCGGCAAGCGCTGGTCTATAGCGATCAGAGCGACCTGCTTTACTACGACGGTCCGTGTCCGCAGCAGGCCCCTCCCGCCGCCGACTGGCTGCCGGAGGAGCTCACGAGGCCGGTGTTTTTGCTGCACGTCGATCCGCCCCCCAGTGCTGCCGGAGCACAGCGCTGGCTGGCGGCCCGCAACCTCGAGCTTGCCGACCCCCTGCTCACGACGCTGTTGGACTACGAGTTCGACGATGGCAACGGGGCGGCGCGGCGCTACCGGCTGCTGCAGCTCGCGCCTGAAGCAGCCCGTGAGCTGGCCGCCGGGCAATACGAAGCCGCGCAAATCACGGCTGACCGCCGGGCTGCGGACGCGGAGCTCCCGTTGCGCTAAGACTCATCTGCCGCCGTTTCAGGGGCAGGCTCTGCCTCGGGCAATGCTTCGACGCGGCTTTGCAGTTCACCGTCGGCCAAACGCGTGAGCAGCAGTTGCCCTAACGCCACCTGCCGCAACGAGCGGACGAGTTGCCCGTCCGAAGTCGTCGTTAGGCTGTAGCCGCGGCCCAACACAGCGATGGGGCTCAGCGATTCGAGTTTTCCGGCCCAGGCCGACAACGTGTGCCGCTTGAGAACCGTGCCGCGACGAACGGCGCGGGCCGCGCGGACTGCGAGTTCATCGAGCCGCTGGCTCACCTGCCGCAGTCGGTCCCAAGGCCGCCGCAACGCCGGGCGCGCCGCCAGCCCTGCGAGCCGTGCGCGCGAGAATTCGAGTCGTCCCAACAAACCGCGTTCGAGCCGACGCCGGCAAGCGGCCAGCGCTGCCTGCAGTTCGTCGACCGAAGGAGTAATGAGTTCGGCCGCCTCGCTGGGGGTGAGCGCGCGGACGTCGGCCACCAAATCGGCCAGCGTGACATCGATCTCGTGCCCCACCGCCGACACGACGGGCGCCCTCGATGCGTAGATCGCCCGCACCACCGGCTCTTCGTTGAACTCCCACAGGTCTTCGAGGCTGCCGCCCCCGCGTCCGACGACGAGCACGTCGACCGGCGGCCGGAGCTGATTGGCGGCGGCGATCGCCTGGGCGATCTCCTGCGCCGCCCCCTCGCCCTGCACACGCGTCGGCACGACGAGCACGCTCGTTCCCGGCCAACGCCTGGCGAGCACTTCGAGGAAATCGCGGACCGCCGCCCCTGTGGGGCTCGTCACAAAGGCCACGCGGCGTGGGAACCGCGGCAGCGGCCGTTTGCGGGCAGGGTCGAAGAGGCCCTCGCGCGCCAGCTTCTCGCGCAGTTGCCGCAGCGCCAACTCGAGCGCCCCCAAGCCGCGGGGCACGACCTGGTCGACCACCAACTGGTAGGTTCCGCGCGGCGGATAGAGATCGATTCGTCCCCGGCAGAGCACCTCGAGGCCGTCGTGCAAATCAAAAGGGATCCGCACGGCGCTCGAGCGCCAGATGACCGCCTTGAGCTGGGCTTCGTCGTCCTTGAGGGTCAGGTAGCAGTGGCCCGATTGCGGACGAGAGAAGTTCGAGATCTCCCCCGAGATCCACACCGAGCCGAAGCATTGCTCGAGTAGGCTCTTGATCTGTTCGGTGAACTGCCCCACCGACAGCACTTGGTCTGCCGGGGGCGGCGTGGAACGCGAATAGGCCATGGGCCAAACCAGGGAAAGAATCTGCTAGATAGGCGGGAATTGTAGCTGAGCGGGACCGGAAACCTCAAACGAGGGGACTCACCGACGCTCCGCGGAGCAAACTGCCCTAGATGCCGCCGCGGGGGCCGTTGTAAGATTTGCAAATCGCCCAGCCGAGCACTCCGCTCGGCGACCGCCAGGGAAGGTGGAACCATGTTCTCTTCGCTCGCCACCGAGTTCTGCCCCTCGATCGTCTGGCTCGTCCTCATCCAGGTCGTGGGCCTGGCGGCGGCCGGCGTCACCCGTGTCTACCGCGATGGCGGCCGACTGCACTGGGTGCATGCCTTCTTCTTTGCCTGCCTGGGGCTGGTGGGGGCCTCGATGGTGCACGGCCTGTGGCTGGGCCCCAACTATTGGTCGAGTTCGGGCGCCACCTTCTGCACGATGGTGCTGGCGGCCATCTGGGACGTCCGCGGCGAAGCGGCCGGCTAGCATTGCCTGCCGCGTCCCCAGGGGCCGACGCGGCGAATGCGGCAGAATCGGAAAAAAGCTTTCCTTCGGCGCGTTCGGCGGCCGAACCTATCTCCTAGGCGTTTCCGACGCGGGCAGCGGCTGCGCAGCCCAAGCGCCGCACCGCGGGAACGCCGACCGCCCTATTTTGAAATGGATGGACCGGCGCCTCGGCGTCCGGCCGCTGTCCAGGCTTTGCGGCCTGCGCGGCGGACACGAACCGAGGTCGGGGGGAGCAGTTTATCTGCCGCCGGTTGAGCGCCGCCTGGCCGGAGGGTTGGCGCTTGCACAAGACGAGGAGGGAATCTCAATGCGACGTTGGATGGTTCGAACCGCGGTGGTCGTTCTGGCCGGCCTGTCGCCCGCTTGGGCAAAAGCCGACGACCAGGAAATGGCCCAAGAGATCGCCGCGGCCCTGCGCGACAGCGGTCAATTGCAAAGCTACAGCATCGGCGTGAAATACAAAGACGGCGTGGCCTTGCTCGCCGGGCGCGTGCAGGACGCTCGCCAGCGCCGCTTGGCTCAGCAATTGGCCTCCGAGTGCGAAGGCGTCGAGCAGGTGATCAACAACCTGTCGGTGCAGGCGGGCGAACAAGCGGCTCCGCGGCTCCGTCAGCCCCGCAGCGTGGCCGGCGTTCGGCAGGCTGCGATGGAGGAAGACTACGGCGCGCTCGACATGTCGGCTGTCGAGAGCACTCCGGCTCCGGCCCGCACCCCGGTCCGCTCTTCGCCGCGAGTGGCCCGCGCCGCGAACGTGCGCCGCACGGCCGCCGCCCAAAACACCTACTCGGACGCCGGCGCTGCCAGCGGCGCGCCGTTGCCGATCAACGGCGGCGCGATGGCCGGCCCGGCGCCGATGAGCTACGACCAGCCGAACATGCCGGAGTACGCCTGGCCGAGCTACGCCTCTTATCCGAACTACGCGGCGGTCACCTATCCCAAGCAGTACTCGCCGACCGCGTGGCCCTACATTGGTCCCTTCTATCCTTACCCGCAGGTCCCGCTGGGTTGGCGGAAGGTGACGATGGAATGGAAGGACGGCTGGTGGTGGCTCGACTTCCACAACGGCTACCGGCACCACTAAGAGCCTGACCGGCTCGCCGGAGACGCCGACCGTTCGAATCACAAGCCTTCGCCGCGATCCTCGCGGCGAAGGCTTTTTTCGTAGCGGCTTGCTCGCGTGGCGCCGACCGCGCTTCATGCCTCGGGTGGCGGCCTGAGCGTTGATCCCCGAGAGCGCCAGCTTGTTAGCTTGACGCTCCCCGCGCTGGGCGGTGTGGATCAGGGCGGCATCGAGCGCGTCGGCCTCGATCTTAGCCTCGAGCAGCTCGCTCCCCTCTTCGCCGCGGCTGCTGGCCTAGTGCTCAGCTTGTTTTTCGGGTCCGGATGACCGAGGAGCAAACGGTTCAGCGAGCCGCCGGCTTCACGCCGGCGGACCCCGGCGACAAACGCGTTCCGAGTGGAAGCTGCGAACACTCCCGACGTGCCGCGGAAACGGCTCGTGAATCGGTCTCGGCTCGCGGCGTCTGAGCCCCGATTCCCTCGTCGCGCGGCACGGCGGGGGTAAACCCCGCCGCTCGCCGACCCGAATTTCTTGGCGGTGACGCAGCACTAGAGTTGCTCGAAGATTTGCTCGAGTCGCTCGACGTGCCCCTCGGTTTGCTGCAGATGGGCCCGAAGCGCCGGGGCCTCCTCGGAATGGGAACGCCAAGAACGGGTCCGGGGGAACAGACCGACCGCAAACGTCGCGCCAACCGCGCCGGCGCCAACTGCGGCGAAGATTGGGGCGGGCTATGCTTTGAGAAGCCCCAGTTGGTTTTGGTGCGGAAGTTGCTCCCCGCCAGCAGGGGCCCCACAATGGCCCCAGGGGACAGCCGCTGGGTTTGGCCAAGTCAGGCGAGTTTCATGATCGATCGATCGAGTTCCAACGGCGCGCATGCCCCTGGCGGCCCCACGGCTGCTCGAGGCGGCGAGCAACATGCGCCCTCAGGCGAGCCCGACCGGTGGACGATCCTGCTCGAAGATCTGAGCCGTTTGGGCCGCTATGCCCGTTATTACGCGGAACTGCGGCTCGACTCGCTCAAGTTGACAGCCCGCGAGGCGGTGATCGCTGGACTCTGGGGCGCCCTGGGGGCAGTCGTCGGCGCTGCGGCCCTCGTGACCAGCGTTGTCTTGCTGCTCGTAGGCGTGGCTCGCGGCGTGAACGCACTCACCAGCAACGATTGGGCTGGTCCGCTGACGACCGGCTTGGTCGTGCTCGGCGGCGCTGCCATCGGGCTGGCCGCCATCGCCCATCGACTCCGCAGCTCCGCGTTGGTGAAGACCCGCGAGAAATACGATTCACTACGGCCCGACGAAGCGGCCCGTCCTTCGACGCCTCCAGCCCAAGGCGCTGCCCATGACCGAGCGTGAGTTTCTCGACGGCGAAATGCGCCGCGCCCAGGCTGCGTTGACGCAAACCGTGGAGACGACCCGACGGCACGCGCTCGACCTGGCAGATGTGAGCTACTGGGGCCGCAACTACCCGTGGCAAACCGTGGGGGCGAGCGCGGCGTTGGGCTTTCTGCTCGGCGCGGCGGCAGCGCCCAAGAAGCCGGCGGCTGCCGAAACCCCGCGTGTGGTGAGCTCCGCTCATTCGCCCCAGCGGGCCAGTTGGGCCATGCCGGCGCTCACGGCGCTGCTCGAGATTGGCCGCTTTGTCTTCCAGAATGTGCTGCTCACGGGGTGGCAAGCGGCCCAAGCGCCGCCAGATACAGCGCCTGAGCCGGAACTGAGCGGCCGCTACAATTAGCTTCCCCTAAGCATCTTTGGAGGAGATCCGTTTCGCGCCCGATGGCCGTTGCCAGCACCGAATCCACTGCGCAGGGACTGCGCCGCTCCCTGACCGTCACGCTGACGGTCGCGGCGGTCGTGCTGGCGTTTGGCCTAGCCTACCTGCTGCGGGCGCCGGTGTTCTATCTGTTCATCGGCATCGTGTTGGCTACCGCCATGCGGCCGCCGATCGGCTGGCTCAATCGGGCAGTCTCTCGACCCACCGCAGTCGGCATCGTCTATGGGGTCGTGGCGGTCCTGCTCATGGCCTTGGCGGTGGTAGGCGTGCCGCTGCTCGTGGTGCAGGCGGAACAGTTCATGCTTGACCTGCCCAAGCAGTATGAGTCGTTGCGCGGTTGGCTCGACAAGATCGACAACGAGACGTTGCACCAACTCGTCGACCGCATGCCGAAAACCTGGGACGAAGTCGCAAAATCGACATCGGTCGGTTCGTGGTCGACGAGCGCGTCGGAGGCGATTTCTTTCGGCGGTGGGTTGCTGCGGGCACTTCTGGCGTTGTTCTTTACCATGCTCTTGGCGTTCTATTGGAGCCTGCACGACGACCGCACGGTTCGCGCCTTGGTGCTCATGCTGCCGGCGGAGAAGCGCGAGGACGCCCGCACGCTCGTTGACATGATGCAGAACAAGGTGGGCGCCTATTTGCGCGGGCAGGCGATTCTGTGTTTGGCGGTCGGCAGCTTGTCGCTGGTGGCGTTCCTGCTGATCGGCCTCCCTTATGCCTTGGTGCTGGCGGTGGTGGCTGGGATGCTCGAGGCGGTGCCGCTCTTGGGGCCGGCGCTGGGGGCGGTGCCGGCACTCTTCGTGGCGCTGAGCTCGGACCCTCAGGACGCCCTGTGGGTGATGGGCGCCGCGTTTGGCATTCAACAGATTGAAAACTACGTGCTCGTGCCGCGGGTCATGGACCGGTCGGTGGGAGTGAACGCAGTGGTGACACTGCTGGCCATCGCCGCCTTTGGCACGCTGTTCGGGCTAGCCGGCGCGGTGCTCGCGATCCCCTTGGCGGCGATCCTGCAGGTTCTGCTCGAACACTTCATCCTGCGGCCCGAAGCCCTCGCCCCCGAGGCGCCAACTGCGCGCGATGCCCGCGGCCGACTGCAGTACGAAGCGCAGCAACTTATTACCGACCTGCGGCTCGAGGTCCGCGAAAAGGACGATGACTTGAGCGACCGTTCGGACCGCGTGGAAGAAGAGCTCGAACGACTGGCGGTCGATTTGGGGCGGCTGCTGGAGCGACCGGCCGCTGCGGCAACGGTCGCTGGGAGTGCGGCCCCATGACGCGCATTGCCTGGCAAACGGCGATCGTGATCGCGGCGCTCGCGGGCGCCTATGTGCTCTGGGAGCTCGCCAGCGTCGTCGTCATGTTCGTGTTGTCCTTGGCGTTAGCCGCGGCGCTCCGCCCCCCGGCTGAAGCGCTGGCCCGCCGCGGCGTACCGCGCTCAGTTGCCCTGGTGGGCTTATACCTGTCGGTGGTAGCCGTCGTCGCGGCTGTCTTCTTACTCTCCGCAGGCCTGGCCCTCGAGGACGTAAGGCAGCTCGGTGTTGACGCCTACCAGGCGCACAAAGACTTGATCCTGAACCTGAAGGGGCACAAGGATTGGCGCGAAAAGCTCGCCAGCGCGCTGCCTCAGAGTGGCCAGCTCGAGGCGCTCTTGGGGATCGACGCCACGAATCTGGTTCGATCGGCGCTGGGCGTCACGATGGGCTTTGTCGGCCTGCTGGCCAATGCGGCCGTGGTGGTGGTGCTCAGCCTGTATTGGAGCGTCGACCGGGTGCATTTCGAACGTCTGTGGCTGTCGCTGCTGCCCGTGGAGCGGAGGATCGAGGCCCGACAGGTGTGGCGCTCCCTCGAAGACGAGGTGGGCGCCTACATCCGCAGCGAGAGCGTGCAAGCGCTCGTGGCCGGGGCCGCGCTCACCGGCGGCTACGCCCTGCTCGGCCAGCCCTACGCTGCGCTGTCTGGCATCCTGGCAGGCGTGGCCTGGCTGCTCCCCTGGGTGGGAGTGTTGGCGATGACCGCCACCCTCGTGCTGCTCTCGGTGCCCACGATGGTCCTGGTCGGCCCTCAGGAGGCGCTCTTGAGCCTGCTCCCCGCCGTGCTGTTCACGCTGCTCGTGCTGATCGTGCTGGAATACGCCGTGGAGCCGCGGTTTTTCAACCGCCGCCGCTTCAATCCCCTGCTGATTGCGATTGTCACCATCGGGCTGGCCGAGCTGCTCGGGCTGCCGGGACTGGTGCTGGGGCCGCCGCTGGCGATCGCCGTGCAGTGCGTGGCCCGCTATCTGATTAGGCGGCGGCTGCTGCGGGCGGCCGAGGGGCCGATCGACCTCGAGGGGCTGGAACGCCGCCTGCGCGACGTCAAGCTGCGGCTGGCCGGTCAAGGCGCCCAGAGCCGCGAGCTGACGGGCCTGGTTGCCCGGCTCGATCGGCTGGTTGAGGAGGCGGCGGCCGCCGACCGCCACGACGCCGCGGAAACGGCCGCGATCGTCGTTTCGCCGAACTGAAGTTGCGGCGGGGTGGCTGGGGTCGAGCCAAGCGAGCCCCAGCGGGACTCGCTCGGGCGCTTCCGCGTTCCCACCCTCATTCAGGCCGTTTTCTGTCTCCCGCGGGGTTGCCCATTGCCCGTGGCGCGCGGGGTCTTTAGATTCAGTGTTCGCCGGTTCAGGCAGCCGGCCGACCTGCTCGCTCCACCCGCACCGGAACCCGCCGCTGGGTTCCGGGCAGTGCGTCCTCGGAGGCCTCATGCGCAATGTCTTGTCTCTCGTGCTCGGCGGCGGTCGCGGCACGCGCTTGTATCCGCTCACCAAGTTCCGCTCCAAGCCGGCCGTTCCCTTGGCGGGTAAGTATCGGCTGATCGACATTCCGCTCTCGAACTGCATCAACAGCGGACTGAACCGCATCTACGTGCTCACGCAGTTCAACTCGGTGAGTCTGCACCGGCACATCCGCCGCACCTACCACTTCGACGTGTTCACGGGCGGCTTCGTCGAGATCTTGGCCGCCCAGCAAACCAACGACAGCTCCGATTGGTACCAAGGCACCGCCGACGCGGTGCGGCAGAACTTGCGGTCGCTGCAGCAGCCCGACGTCGACTACGTGCTGATCCTTTCCGGGGATCAGCTCTACCGCATGAACTTCGCCGACATGCTGGCCACGCACCAGCGAACCAAGGCCGATGTGACGATCGCGGCCATGCCGGTCGACCGCTCGGCCGCCAAGTCGTTAGGCATCATGCGCGTCGACGAGCAGGGCAAGGTCGAAGGCTTTCTGGAAAAACCCCAGACCAACGAAGAGTGCGAGCTCGTGAAAATGGACCCGAGCTGGATCGACCGCCATGGCATTCCCAGCCGCGGCCGCGATTTGCTGGCGAGCATGGGCATCTACTTGTTCAACCGCGACACGCTGGTCGAGTTGCTCGAAAAGACCAACTACCATGATTTCGGCCGCGAGATCTTTCCGGCCTCGATCCGGAGCCGCCGGGTGATGGTCCATCTGTTCGACGGTTATTGGGAGGACATCGGCACGATCAAGTCGTTCTACCAGGCCAATCTGGACCTGGCGACGCCGAACCCGCCGTTCGACCTGGCTTCGGCCGTAGCCCCGCTGTACTCGCGCGCTCGGTTCCTGCCCCCCACGCAGATCGACGGGGCCACGGTGAAGGGCAGTCTGCTGGCCGACGGCTGCACGATCGGCGAGGGCGCCGTGATCGAGAACAGCGTGATTGGCTTGCGCTGCAAGATCGGCCGCGACGTAGTGATCCGCAACTCGGTGCTGATGGGATCCGACTACTACGAAACGCCTGAAGCCCTGGCCTCGGGTCGCGACTGCGGCCGGCCTCCTTTGGGCATTGGCGATGGCTCGCTGATCGACGGCGCGATCATCGACAAGAACTGCCATATCGGCCGCCGGGTGAAGGTCACCAACCGGCTGGGCGTGGAGACTTCGGAGGATTCGCCTCAGGCCGTGGTCTGTGACGGCATCGTGGTTGTGCCCAAGGAAGCCACGCTGCCCGACAACTGGTCGCTTTGAACCCTCTCCCTGTGGGAGAGGGCAGGGTGAGGGCCGGCGGAGCCTTCCGTGGGCTACGATGGGCTTACGGCTGCGGATCGGCCGGCCGCGCATCCCACGTCAGCACCAGCCAGCCATGGTCGACGGCGATTCGCCGCAGCACCACGCGCCCCTTGCGCCACCAGGCGGGCGGTTGCGGTTCGGCTACCGCGGGGAAGGCCCCCTCGAGGTGCTTCTGGAGCAGCTCCCGCACGGCGGCTTCGAGCTCAGGCAGTTTCTCGCCATTGAGGTGAACTTCAACGGGCTCGATCTGCAGCGGCCCCCGGCGCACAAGCTGCGCATGGTCGGCCAAGTTGCTCACGTCGTAAACGGCTTCGACCCGCAGATCGTTGAAGCGGCGGCCCCCGATCGCCACTTCCTCGAGGCGCAACGAGATATGCACCTCGTTGCCAGCGAAACTGACCGACAGGGCATGGTCATCGGCGAAGTTGAACACCGCGCCGTTGGGAGTCCGCGGCGGCACGGCGCCGGGCGCGAGCAATTCGTCGAGAGCGGCCGTTAGCTCGCCTTCGGGCCAATTGCGATCCGAGAGTCTGCGAGCGGCATAGCTGAGAGCCGATTCGTGAACCCGCAAGGTGACGCCCGCGTCGCTGGGCTTGGGGGGCGGAGGGGCGAGGGCGCCAGCCGACTGCACGTCGGCCAGCAACGCGCGGAACTCGATCGCCTGATGGGTCGTCGCCAACTGAGTATGCCGCGGAAACTCATCGTAGCGCTCGAGCGGCCCCCAGACGGCTGCCTGAAAGAGTTGCCCAGTTTTGGCGATTTCTTGCCGCAACTCCCGGTCGAACTCGTCGCGCACCTGCTCGTGGGTGTGTTCGCGGGAGATGCGGTCGACCGTGGGTTTGCGCTCGAGCGTTTTTCGCCAGGCCAGCCGCGTGGCGAAACGTTGCAGCAGGCGGATGACGTCGACCGCGACACAGCGAATCTTCGACCACTGTTCCACTTCGGCCGTGGCCGGATCGTGAGTGATCTCACGGCCGTCGAACTGCACGCGCTTCTGCGCCGTGAACGAGGCCGTGGTGTCGCTATGAATCCGGGCCCGTTGCACCGAGCCGACCGTGCGGGCCACCGAGTGACCCTCCATCCGCACATCGAAGCTGATCGCCTGCGGGTTCGGCACGAGTTCGAACCACACATTGCCGCGGGCTGTGCGCGATCCCGAAATCGAGATGTCCTGAATCTGGTCGGTCACCCGCTCGGTGCGGTCGAAGGGAGTCGCCGAGGCCTGACGCACGAAATCGGCCGACACGTCGAGATACACGTTGGGCCAGGTGAACTGGCGGCGCACCGCGTATGCGAAGGGGCGCCGGCGTTCGGACCGCTCGAGCCAGTCGAGCGTCTCGGTGACGATCTGGGTGGCGGAGGGGTTGGGCCCGTGTTCGAGTTCCTCGAGCGCCGTCGCCAGTTCCAACATCTTCCGCGCGTGCTCGGCAGCGGCCGACGGATTGTGGACGGCCTCGAGGGCGTCCAGCAAGCGGCCCACCGTCAGACGCACTTGCGTGATCGCACGGCGATCCAGGCCGGTATGACTGGCCGACATGCGGCGGTAGATTTCCTCGAGCGCCGGCAACGACTTCGGGTCGGGGCTGTCGGCAAGCCGCGCGAGTTCCGCCAGCCGCAAATACTCTCGCCAGCCTTGCGCATAGGGTCCTTGCAGCGAGGCCGCCGTGCGAGCGGCCGCCAAACGAGTCGCCTTCACCAGCGACCGCAACTCCTCGGACGTCGAAGGACGGAATCGCTCGGCAGCGGTGCGCACGAGCGGGGGCACGGGGCCTGAGGTCGGCAGGGCCAGTTCCACGCGCCAGTCGAGCAAAGCCGCATGCAACGCAAAAAACTGCGGTTCGCTGCGGGCGGCCGGATGCTCGAGCTGCTTGCAAACGGCGATCAGCAGGGCGCGATCGACCGGGGCTTGGCCGCGGGCCATCGCCAGCAGGCGGTCTCCCTGAAGGTGCAGCCACCAGGACCTCCAACTAGGGTTGGCCGCGAGGGGCTGCAAATCCTCGAGCGCCGCGGCGGTCTCGCGGGCTGGGTTCCAAAACGAGGCCGCCGTTTCTGCAGCGGCGGGCGCCGCCGAGAAGAACACCATCGCCGCGACGAGCCAAAAGTCGCGAGCGATACGGAATTGCGCGTCGGAGTAATTCATCTGCCGCCAATGTAACTTGGAAACGGCGCGCCGACGAGCAGAACGCGATGGCCCTCCACCATGCGAGGGGGGCGCCGCGCGGCCGCGAAGAGAACAACCCGCCGAACGGGCGCTCTGGCGAAACTGCGCAAGGGGCGCCCGATGTCCTGTGCATCGGTCCCCTTGACAGACCACTTGATGAAAAGACCCCTATAGGGTCATTTCGTCAATCAAGGATTCGAGATCGAGGAGGTCGAGGGCGCTGAGTTCCACGAATGCCCGATCTGCCGCCCGCGCCAGCCCAGCCCCCGGCCGATGGTCGAGAACCGCTAGGTCCGTCAGAATCGGACTAAGCGGCTTGGCCAGCGTGCCGGCGAATTGCAGGCCGTCGACGGAGGGCAGCGGTGCGGGCGCCGCGGTGTCAACCGATGCCTCAGCCGCTTCGTCCCAGACGGCGGCGGCCAGCACTTTGGGGTCGGCCGCGGCGGACTGATTCCAGAGCTGCACGCGCACGTAGCCTTCGAGTGGGAAGATTTCGACGCGGCCGTTCTGGAAGTCGCGGTACATGTGCAGAATGCGCACGCCGCCTTCGCTGTTGTCGACGACGTACTCGCCGCGGGGCGCGCCGAGCAAGGCGGGCCAAACGAACCAGTTGTCGGGACTCGTCGGGTCGAGCTTGCCCGGCCGGTAGCCCGGCGGCGCCGACACGAAGATGCTGTCTCCCGGCCGGCGCACCATCATGGCAAAGGCCGCGGTGAGGCGGATCGAAGCCTGATAGTCGATGAACTGTCCCGTGGAGAACGAGACCGCGCCCGTGATGCCGCCGGCCGCCTTGATCTCCGCCAGAGGACTATAGCGGTTGTAGAGGATCACCTGATCTGGCCGTCCTGGCACTTCGACCGGAGTCCATTGCCGCCCTTGCAGGGCCTGGTACTGCGCCGGCAGACCCTGCAGCGCAAAGTTCTCGCTGACCGCGCCGCCGTCTGGGAAGATATGGTGCGGAGCGTTGAGCGTGACGAGCAGCGCCGATTGACCTTGGTAGGTCGTCTCGCGGGCGTTGACCACGCTGAAGATGTTGGGGCTGTTGACGTAGTCGACCGGCAAGAGTCCGACCGTAACGCCCAGGTCCATCACCTTCCGCAAATTCGCCGTGATCTTCGCCGTGTTCTCGACCGTGCGGAAGCTGCCACCCTCGGCACGCGGCTCCTTCGACCAAAGGCCCTCGATCGTCACGACGTCGGCCATTTGGGCGACCTCTTGAACGATGTTCGGGCTGATATAGGACCAGGGGTTGTCCCAACCCCAGCCGCCCAAGTTGAAGCCGATCAGCGAGCCGTATTCGTGCGCGGTTGCCTTCAAGCGCGTGAAGAGGTCGACGTTGTGCTGCCAAAGCGTGTAGACATAGGCGACTTCGTCGAAGTAGAGGATGTCTTGCCGAGCGCGGCCATCGAGCCCCAAGACCTGAGAGACGAGATGCTCGTAGAGGGATTGGAGCGAAGCCGGATCCCGCACGTCGAGGTAGCCGTCGTTCGTGGCGGCCCCGGCGCCTGAAGGGAGGAGCGGCAAGCCGGCAAACTCGCTGCTGTCCATAGCGTCCGGCGGCCAATAGCCCACGTCGATCATCGATTGTGCGTTCTTGACCGAAACCGCGGACAGATAGCTGCCCACGACCGCCTCGGGATGTTCGCGTTTGTAGGTGTCGTACAGCGTTTGGTAGGCGTCGCGGGCGTCGATCGCGTTGGGATTGTTCGAGAGCCCGAGCGCCGGGTCTCCCAACGCGTTGTAGAGCGGATCGGCGCCGCCGCCGCTGTATTTGATGCGCGTGCCCAAGGTCAGGTAGGACTTGCCATCCTCCGGCAAGAACGAGGGAAACCGCTCGAGATCCCAGAAGTGATGGCCGCCGTTGACGATCATCCGCAGGAAGTCGTCGCTCGACTTGATCTCGGGCATCACCGTGAAGGTTTCGCTGAGCGTACCCGTCAGCGCGTTGCCGGCGCCGTCGGTGATCCCATGACCATCGAGCAGGGACAAAATATACTTGCCCGGCGCCTGGGTGATCCCGGTCAGGTTGCCCAACCGCCACGTGATCCGGTCATTCGTGGTGAGCGTCTGCCCCGTGGTCAACAGATTGCCATGGCCGTCGTAGTAGGCCTCGAGAGAAAAGTCCGACAGTTGCAGACCATTCACCGGCGCGCTGAAGACGATGGTCAGCGAATCGATGGGAGTGGTGCGGACCTCAGGAGTCACCGGGACGACCGATCCGGTCAACGAGGCCGTCGAAACAGTCCAGCTATCGACATCGCTGGAAGTGAGCCCCTGCAGAATGTCGTTCCACACCCCGCTAAGCGAAGTGAAGGAAAGCTGGTATTGCCCGTTGGCGGCGGTCAACCCCGACAGCCCGCCAAGGGTCCAGGTGCGCCGGTCGGCCGTTGTCAGCGTTTGCGCGGTCGTCAGCAGGTTGGCGCCGCCGTTGCGTCGGAGGCTGAGGTCAGCGAGGGTGAAGCCCTGCACCGGCTGATCGAAGTTGATCGTGATGGCGTTCACGGGCGACGTGCGCGGATCGGGAGACACGTCGACGATCGTGGCGCGCGGACCTTCCGAAACGACGGTTCGCGTCCAGGCCCGGCTTACGCTCGCGGCGAGCGGATTGCCGGCCAAATCAGTGATGCCGGTGCCGACGGGCGAAAGAGCAACCGTATAGGTTCCCACAGCGCTCGTGACGGGCGCCAGGTTGCCCAGGGTCCAAATCCGACTGTCTTCGGTGGTCAGCGTTTGACCGCTGGTCAGCACGCTCACGCCGCCGCGCGTGAGGCGAACATCCGAAAGATTGAAGCCGGTGATCGGTTCGCTAAACGCAAACGTCACCGAGTTGACGGCGCCGCTGGCGTTGTTGAGGATCTCCGTGATTTCGACGGTGGGTGCATGCGCGTCGGATCCCCAGGTCAGCAATGCGCGGCCCGTGGCGCGATTGCCTGCCGCGTCGACGACGTCGGAGTCGGCGCGCAGACTGAGCGTATATTGCCCGCTGGCGGCGGTGACCGTGGCCAAATTGCCCAACGTGAACAACGACCCGCCCGAGTTGACCAGGGTCTGAGCGCCGCTCAGCAGGTTGGCGCTTCCGCCGCGCGACAACACCAGATCGGTCAAATCGAAGTTCTGCACCGCCTCGGAGAAAACGAGGCCGACGCTCGAAATCGCGGAGCCGACCGGCGTCGAACTCACGCCCAGAATCGTTGGGGCGGTACGGTCGACGATCCAACTGTCCGCCGCGCCCACGGCCAGATAGTTGCCCGCGAGATCACGAATGCCCGATCCGTTGGGCCGCAGGGTGATCGTGTAGAGGCCTTCGGCCGCGGTCAGGCCTGAGAGCCCATTCAAGGTCCAGCGAACGCCGTCGATCGACGTTAGCGTCTGGGCCCCGGACAGCAGATCGACCTGTTGGTCGAACGCCCGATCGAGGATCAAGTCCGCGAGGTCGAAGCCGACGACCGGTTCGCTGAACTTGAATGAGATGCTCGAAACGCCAGTGTTGCGCGGATCCGGGGCGACGTCGAGCACTTCGAGCGACGGAGAAACGGTGTCGGCGGAGCCTGCCCCGCGAACCTGCGGCGGCGCCGAGATCGCGTAGACCGGTTCGTCGACTTCGGCCCCCGGCGCAACCGACATTAGGTGCCGCTGTTCGAGCGGCTCAAACGACGCCCTGCGGCGGCGGGCGGGAGCGAGAGTGAGTTTGGAGGAAAGGGTCCCGGACAACCTAAGGCAGCGCTGCGACCCTGCGCGCCGCCCTACGGTGTAGAGCAGTTGTGGCATTCGGAATCGAGAACGATCAGGAGAAGATTGCGGAAAAGGCAGACTGGCGAGAATGTGCGGAGTTTAACTACTTCGCGGGCTAAGGATACCACCCCTTCAGGGTAATTTGAAGCGCTTTTTCGTGAATTTTTGACGAAAATGCCCGAGCCCCTCCCTAAGGGTTATTCCCAGTCCTCACTTGGGCTTACGTAAAGGTACAAGCAACACGACAAACCCCCTCTGATGGGTTGTTTGCTTGCCGACCAAGCTCCTCCTGCGAACACGGCGGCCTTGCTTCCAACAAGCGTTAGACCTGGCGAGATCGCGAAAGTCGTTTTCCTGATTCCCACCCCGTCAGGCGACCGAAACGATTTCTAGCTTGCTTGATTGTGCCAGTTCTGACGCCTACGATGCTGGGCAGAGCGCCAGGCCTGCAGGCGGCATGGGACCTTGGCGCCGCGCATCTCGATCCCTCGCCAAACCGTCTGCAGGGTTCTGCCGTGACTGTCATCCTCTGTCGCACTGTGGTTGGCTGTCGCTGTCCGGGTTGACCGGAAGCATCGTCTCTCGCCCAGGCAGTAACCCCCCCGATCTTCCGCTGCGTGCAGGCTGACGTTTGCGCGTCGGGTGCAGGACTGCGGAACCTCTCGAACCACGAGCGAACCATGGCCTCGGACTTCCGCCTCAAAGAAAAGCTGCCCGAACTCACCGAACGAATCGTGCAGACCTATCGCGATGAGCGCACGATCAGCCACTTGGGGCACTGCCCTCTGCCGCGGTATGAGGCCGTGATCGCCGCCACCGAGGATTTGAAAGAAATTCTTTACCCGGGCTATCGTCGCCGCGAAGGGCTGCACCTCGGCAACGTGAGCTATCACGTGGGCGATCTCATCGATCGTCTGCACGACCAGCTCACCATCCAGATCGCCCGCGCCTTGCGGCACGACGCCGGGGGCTCGGTCGATTGCCACGACGCCACCGACTTCGAGGCGCTGGGCCAAGCCAAGGCCATTCAGTTCCTCAACGAACTGCCGGCCCTCCGCGACGTGCTCGCCCGCGACGTGCAGGCGGCGCTCGACGGCGATCCCGCGGTGCGTACCCACGACGAGATCACCTTTTGCTATCCCGGGCTCGAGGCCGTCACCGTGTACCGCCTGGCGCACGTGCTGCACCAGCTCGAAGTGCCGCTCATTCCGCGGATGATGACCGAGTGGGCGCATTCCAAGACCGGGATCGACATCCATCCCGGCGCCAAGATTGGCAGCCATTTCTTCATCGACCACGGCACCGGCGTGGTGATCGGCGAAACGTGCGAGATCGGCGACCACGTGAAGCTCTATCAGGGCGTGACGTTGGGTGCGCTGAGCTTCGCCATGGACGCCGATGGGCACCTGGTGCGCGGGTTGAAGCGGCACCCCACGATCGAAGACCGCGTGGTGATCTACGCCAACGCCACGATCCTCGGCGGTCATGTCGTGATCGGCCATGACTCGGTGATCGGCTCGAACGTCTGGCTCACCCGTTCGGTGGAGCCGCACACCACCGTCGTGCTCGAGAAGCCGAAGCTGCGGATGCGCGCTGAATTCGAGGAACTGCACCCCGAGTTCAATTACCAGATCTAGCGCGCGATTCTCGGCGGCAATCCGCAGTTCGCGTTCAAGCGGCTAGAACGGAAACCGCTCGTCGAGTTCGGCGGCCGAAAGCTCGACGAGAAAGCCTGCCAGCCGCTCGACGATCACGTCCATCAGCTTACGGCCCTTCTCCGCCGAGGCCGCGTGGGGGTCGCCTGCGCCTGAGTTCGTGGTCAGCAAGTGCCAGGGCCGGGTAATCGACACCCAGCCGTTTCGCACCGCCGCGAAGCGCGATTTCGCCGTTTCGCCGGCGTCGGCCGACAACTTGCCAGCCTCGTCCCTCGCCACGAGGTCGCCGAAGTACGCGAGCGCGAGCGAGGTCTCCATTTCGCCGGCGTGGTCGTCGGGGCGCGCGAAGATCTCGCGCTGCACATCGGCCGTGGAGCGGAACCAGTCGCACAGGAACAGGTGCGCCGGCGTTTGACCATAGAGTTCGCGCAGCGCCGGTTTGAAATCATTGCCGCCGTGACTGTTGAGCAGTAGCACTTTGCGGATGTCGTGCCGCACGAGCGACTCCACCAGGTCGCGAATCACCGCCAGCAGCGTGCTGGGGTACACGTTCATCGCCAGCGGAAAGGCCGCCAGGTTGGTTTCGGTGCCGTAGGGGATCGTGGGGAGCAAGATCACCCGCGCGCCGCGCTCCCAAGCGGCCCCGCACACGCGGTCGGCGATCGCCTCGGCTTCGTAGAAATCGGTGCCGTAGGGGAGGTGCAGGTTGTGGGGCTCCGTGGCCCCCAGCGGCAGCACCGCCACTTCGAAGCGCTCCCCGCGCGTGGCCCCGTAGTTCGTTTCGGCAAGCTTCCAGGGGCGGGCAGTCACGGCGGGGGCTCGGCATTGGGTGAATCGATGGGGAACGCGGCCAGCTTAGTAGGCCTTCGCCCCCCCGGCAATCGGCCCCCGTCCCGCGGAAAAGGGCTTCCCGTCATTCGGGGGCCGGACGCTGACCGCTCGCAAGCTCGGCGTAGTGCTGGGCAGCGCGCTCGAGCCGAGCAATCTCCTCGGGCGTCACCTCGCGCCGCACTTTGCCCGGCACGCCCAGCACCAGCGACCGCGGCGGCACGACCATGCCTTCGGTCACGACCGTGCCGGCGCCGATCACCGAGTGCTCGCCAACTTGGGCTCCGTTGAGCACGACGGCCCGCATGCCAATCATCACGCGATCGGCCAAGCGAGCGCCATGCACGATCGCCCCGTGGCCAATTGTCACTTCGTTGCCGACGACGCAGGGGAACCCTGGATCGGCATGCAGCACGCACAGGTCTTGAATGTTCGTGCGGCGGCCGATCGTCACCGGCTCCGTGTCTGCCCGCACCACGGCGCCGAACCAGACGCTCGACTCGGCGCCGATCGTCACGTCGCCCAGGACCGTGCAATTGGGAGCGAGCCAGGCGCTAGGGTCGACCTGTTCGGCACGGTACGATAGGCGGCGGTCCATGGGTCGAGATCGTGCTGGGTGTTTCATCCGAGGCAAGCCGGTCCCCCCTGAGTATCCTGTCCCGGCCGGAGTTGCCAAGTGTCGCCCGCGCCCAGCATCGTCGCCGCCCTGGCGGCCCAAGACCGTGGCGAGCTCTCGGCCGCTGACCTGGTCGAGAGTTGCCTCGAGCGGATCGATCGCTGGGAGGCCGACTATCGCGCCTGGGTGGTCGTCGACGCCGAGGGCGCCCGGCGACGGGCACGCGAACTCGACGAGCTGCGCAGCAGCCAAGGGCCCGTCGGTCCGCTGCACGGCATTCCGCTGGGCATCAAAGATATCTTTGACGTCGCCGGCTTCCCCACGCTCGCCGGCTCGGCGCTCCGCACGGGGCACGTCGCCGTGGCCGATGCACCGGTGGTCGAGAGGCTGCGCCGCGCCGGCGCCATCTTTTTGGGGAAGACCGTCACCACGGAGTTCGCCTGCTTCGATCCCTCGCCGAGCCGGAACCCTTGGAATGCCGCACACACGCCCGGCGGATCGAGCAGCGGCTCGGCCGTGGGCGTGGCACTGGGGATGTGTTTGGGCGCGATCGGCTCGCAAACCGGCGGCTCGATCACGCGCCCTGCCAGCTACTGCGGCGTGTGGGGGGCGAAGCCGACGTTCGGCGCGCTCGACCTTCGGGGCGTCGTGCCGGTGAGCTTTCATCTCGACCATCCCGGTCCGCTGGGGCGGTCGGCCGAGGATTTGCAGCTATTAGCCGAAGTCATGGCGGGGCGCGGCGCTCGACAGCGTTGGCAGCGCTTTGTCGCGGAACACCCACCTTGCACGCGGCCCAGCCTGGGCGTGCTGGGCGGATTCTTTCGGCAGGAAGCCGACGAGGAGTCGCTTGCCGCTTTCGACCAAACGGTGGAAAGGCTTCGCGGGGCGGGCGCCACGATCGTCGACGCCGAGCTGCCCGATTCGTTCGCGCGGGTGCATCAATTCCACGCGCGGATCATGGCGGTGGAAGCCGCGCTCTACCACCGCCGCACGTTCGAGCGCGACCGCGGGCAGTTCAGCGATTCGCTGGGCGCGCTGCTGGAGAAGGGGCTGAAGACGCGGAGCGTCGACTATGCCGAAGCGCTTGCGCATCAGCGGCTGTTTCGCCGCGAGGCCCAGCGGCTGGCGGCCCGGTTCGACGCGCTCGTCTGCCTGGCCACGCCCACGCCGGCCCCGCCCCGGCTCGACACGACGGGGGACCCACGATTCAACTCCCCGTGGAGCTACGCCGGACTACCCACGGTCTCGCTCCCGATCGCGCTGAGTTCGGCCGGCCTGCCGATTGGGCTGCAGTGCATCGGGCAGGCGTGGAGCGAGCCGCGGTTGTTCGCGACGGCGGCCTGGTGCGGGCGGGCAATGCGGTGGGGCAAGTCGCCGCCGTGCCTGACCGACTAGCGGACGATGCCGTCCTTGAGCGACGGCTTGGCCTCGATCAGCTTTTGCACGCCCTGATCGGTGATGCCGGCGACGTTGGTGATGAACAGCACCTGAAGCTTGGGCAACTTCGCCAGTTTGAGCAGGCCAGCGTCGGTGATCTTCGTGCCGGAAAGAGTGAGGTGGCTGAGCTCGGGGAATTGCGCGAGCTTGTCAACGTCGGCGTCGGCGATGGGGGAATTGAACAGGTTGATGCCCGACAGGTTCTTCAGGGGCGCGAGCGTATCGATGCCTTTGCCGGTAACGCCCGTGCTGAGCGGCCCAACGCTTTCCAACTCCGCGAGGCCCACGAGGTGCGGGAGTCCGGCGTCGGTGATCTTGTCGCTCAGGTTGATGACCTTGAGATTCTTGAGGCCCTTGACGTGGACGAGTCCTGCGTCGGTGATCTCGGCGCTCAGCGACACGTTCTCCAGGTTCGGCATAGTCTCCAAATATTTCATGCCGGCGTCGGTGATCTTGGAGCCGTCCATCAAGAGTTCTTTGAGCGCGGTGTTGCCGGCCAGGTTGGCTAGGCCGTCATCGGTGACAGGCCGATTGACGATGCTCAACGAGACAATGGGCTGATCCTTGAGCACGGCCATCCACTCGTCGTCGGCCAAGGTGCGGATCAGATCGAAGGACGTCGTTCCATTGGCCACTTGGCCGCGGAACTGCTTCAGTCCTTCGGCACGCAGGCGCTCCGCCCGCGCGGCGTCTTCCGCTGGCGTCGACTCGGCGGGCCGCCCCGTGCAACCGGAGGACAACGCCAAGAGCGCAAGCAGCAAGAGAGGGTAGGCTCGCACAGCGGTTGGCATCAGAAACGCTCCGAAGACCGGAATCGGGAGGAACGAAATGGGATCGCGACCAAAGCGATTGGCCGGCCCGACACGGCAACAGCAGAGCGCCAACGAGCGGATCCGCTGTCTACCCAAGCCCGTCAAGCAAGGCGCCAACGTCAGACACGCCAGGATTCCGCAAGGAGTTTCTTACAGGTTCCCGAGCGGCGTCGGCTGCTGGTCTTCGCGGTTGCCAAGATTCTCATGCACCACAGGGTCGATCGTGTACGGAATGGAATGCACCGAGCCGTCACAGAAGACGGCCAGGTAGCCCGCTTGGTGCGGTGACCCAAAACCACAGCCGATGTTCAGGCCCGGAGTGTCCTGCCGGGGCGTGTTGCTGCGGTTGGTGTTGCGGTAGACATCGTTGTTGTAGCCGGTGTACGCACACTCGTTGTCGGCAGGGTTGTCTCCCGTTTCGTACAGTTCCGGCTGCAGGTACTTCTCGCCGATCAGCATGGTGTTGCTCGTCCCGTCGAGAATGTCGCCGGGCCGGATCTGGCTCACGATGTACATCACGCCATTGATGCCAGCGTCGCTCCAGGCATAGCCTGGACGATCCCCATCGGCGTACGACGAGGGTCCGCCGCTGATCTCACACGAATTCTGGCTGCCGCAGTTGGCGGCGTAGTCCGTCCGCACCAGCGTAGGCGAAAAGAGGCCATTCGCCGGCGTGAAGTTGATCGCATTCTTGTACAGCGTGGAGCGCCGCCGCGTGGGGCAGTTGATGAATTGAACTGGCGTCTGCAACACGACCAGCGTGGCCTGTTTGGCCGCTTGGCCGGTCAAGCCTTTCCCCTGATCATGAAGGCTTTGCTGCTCCATGTAGGGGAGCAAATTGTAGAGATAGGCGCCCGGCTGCTGCCGGCCGAAACCGCGATTGGGATCGCCGATCCAGTTCCAGCCCCAACCACCCGTGGGGAAGTGCTTGTTCACATCCGAGTGCACGTGGGCCGAAAGGCCCAGTTGCTTGAGGTTGTTGGTGCATTGCGTCCGCCGGGCGGCCTCGCGCGCCGCCTGCACGGCGGGGAGCAAAAGCGCGATCAAGATGCCGATGATCGCGATCACGACCAGCAGTTCCACAAGCGTGAAGGCGGAGCGGGAGCGACGATGGTCGAACATGAAGACCTGTTCCTTGACCTGGCGAAATGAGTAGTCGGATGGTCCAGACGGGCTGAGCGCAGGCGAACGCCTTACCAGCGAAAAGGCACCGCTAGTATGGCGACCGCCGCCACAATGTCAAATTTCTTGAACGTTTTTGTATTGGTCCTGCCTGGCCCGTAAGCGGCGCCGCCTCGCCCGCCCCCTTGCGTCCCACTACTGCGGGATCGAGACCGCCGTGTTGTCTTCGCGGTTGCCGATCGCCCGCCAAACGATCTGATCGATGGTGTAGGGGAAGGTCCGCACCGAGCCGTCGCACATGGCGCCAATCAGCCCCGAAGCGTGGGCGCTGCCGAACAGGATGAAGTTCTCCACCCCCGGCCGATCGGGCAACGGCTGCAGATAGGTCACCCGGGCGCTGTCGTTGTTGCAGCCGGTGTACATCCCCTCGTTGTCGGCCGCGTCCATGCCCGTCTCATAGTTGTCGGGGTTCAGGTACTTTTCGGACACATAGAGCGTGTTGCTCGTGCCGTCGGTGATGTCGCCGAAGCGAATCGTGCTGGCGGCGAAGCCGATTCCCGTGCCTTTGTCGGCGCCCTGGAAGCTATAGGTGGGCTTGATTCCCTCGGCGATCGAGCCGGGGCCGTCGATGTGATTGTTCGAGGTGTTGTCGCCGTAGTTGATTGCGTAGTCGGTACGTGCCGATTTGCCTTGGCCGGGAGGAGTGTTGTCGGCATTGCGGGCCGTAAACGTTTCCGGGCTCCAGACTTTGGGAAATAGTTTGGCCTGCCGCCGGGTGGGGCAATTGAAGGCGGTGACCGGGGTCAGGGTCAACTGGAGGGCGGCGGCTCGCTTCTGGGTGGCCGCCAAACCTTTGCCCAAATCGTGCAGGGCCTGCTGCTCCATGTAGGGCAGGCTGTTGTACACCCAGCCGCCGGGCTGCGTGCGGCCGAAGCCCTGGTCGGGATCGCCGACCCAGGCCCAGCCCCAGCCGCCGGCCGGTAGGTGCTTTTGGGCGTCGTGATGCGTATGGGCGGCCAACCCCAATTGTTTTTGGTTGTTGGTGCATTGCGTTCGCCGAGCGGCTTCGCGGGCAGATTGAACCGCAGGCAACAAGAGGGCGATCAGGATGCCAATGATGGCGATCACGACCAGCAGTTCAACGAGCGTGAAGGCTGAGCGGTGAGAAGAATTGGCCATGAACGAACTCCGCATGAGTGCGATTGGGCGGCCGGCAGGCCCGAGCAAAATACGCGGCGACGATCGCCGCTAGGATAAGAACTGCAACCGACCAGTATGGCGACTCCGCCCCCATTGTCAAATTTCTTGGTTTTTTTGGCTAGCTGCCCCAACGTCTTGAGCGGCACAGACTTTTGCGGTCGCCCGCGAGAGGGGCGAGGCAGCCCGCTGGCGAAAGGCTATGGATCGCCGCGAAGCTCGACCGGAAGCCTGCAGTTTGCTGGCGACTGCCAGCGCGATTACAATTCCCACTTCCCTCCGCCCGAGTTCGTCTTTGCGACTCAACCTTTTGCCCTGCAAAGCCTTGCGTTTTCATGCCTCGCTATAATCCGGCCGTCATCGAACCGAAATGGCAGCAGTATTGGGAGGAGCGGCGGACGTTTGCCGCGCCGCGCCTGCCCAAGGGGCCCAAGGCCTACGTGCTCGACATGTTCCCCTACCCCAGCGGCGACGGCCTGCACGTCGGCCATCCCGAGGGGTACACGGCCACCGACATCGTGTCGCGGTTCTTGCGGATGCGCGGCCGCTCAGTGATCCACCCGATGGGCTACGACGCCTTCGGGCTCCCTGCCGAGCAGCATGCCAAGCGCACCGGCACGCCGCCGCGGGTGACGACCGAGAAGAACATCGGCACCTTCCGCCGGCAGCTCAAGATGCTGGGCTTTAGCTACGACTGGGACCGTGAGCTGGCCACCACTGACGTGGCTTACTTCCGCTGGACCCAGTGGATCTTCTTGCAGCTTTTCGATACCTGGTACGACGCGCAGGCTGATCGCGGCCGGCCGATCGCCGAGCTGCCGATTCCGGCCGACGTGCAGGGCGCGGGCATGGAAGCCGTTCGTCGCTACCAGGACGAGCACCGCCTGGCCTATCAGCTCGAGGCGCCAGTCAATTGGTGCCCTGCGCTCGGCACGGTGCTGGCGAACGAAGAGGTGATCGGCGGCGTCAGTGAGCGCGGCGGCCACCCCGTGGTGCGGCTGCCACTACGGCAGTGGATGCTCCGCATCACCGCCTATGCCGACCGGCTCGAGCGCGACCTCGAAGGGCTCGATTGGAGCGAGAGCATCAAGGCGCTGCAGCGGAACTGGATCGGGCGGAGCACTGGGGCCGAGGTCGATTTCTTCCTGGGCGTAGCGGGGGTAGCTTCCGCTGCGGGGGATGGTGCGTCCGCGCTTCGCTTGACGCACCCTACGTTCGGCGACTGGAAGGCCGCGCGGCAGAAGACAGGCTATCCCGCCAAGCCGGGCGCCGACGTGCTGCGGATCTACACCACGCGCCCCGATACGCTCTTTGGCGCGACCTACATGGTCATTGCCCCTGAGCATCCGCTGGTGGAGCGGCTGACTACCGCGCAGCAGAAGGCGGCCGTAACGGCCTACTGCGAGCAGGCCGCCCGCAAGAGCGATCTCGATCGCACGGACTTGGCCAAGGAAAAGACCGGCGTGTTCACCGGCAGCTACGCCACGAATCCGGCCAGCGGGGCGCCCGTGCCGATTTGGGTGGCCGACTACGTGCTGGCGAGCTACGGAACCGGGGCCATCATGGCCGTGCCGGCGCACGACGAGCGCGACTACGAGTTCGCCGTGCAGTTCAAACTGCCGATCACGGCGGTCGTCGATCCCGGCGACAGCTCGAGCGCCGACCGCGAGCAGGTCTTGGCAGGCAAGTCGCCCTTCTGCGAACACGGTGTCGCCATCAACTCGGGAGCATACGACGGCCTGCCGACCGCGGACTTCAAGCAGAAGATCACCGCCGACTTGGCAGCAGCCGGCCTCGCCCGCGCGGCCGTGAACTACAAGCTCCGCGACTGGCTCTTTAGCCGGCAGCACTTTTGGGGCGAGCCGTTCCCGATCCTGCATGAGCTCGACAAGAACGGTCAGCCCAATGGTCTACTTAAGGCGATTCCGGCCGACAAGCTGCCGGTCGATCTGCCAGCGGCCATGGAGTTCAAGCCGCACAACACGCCGGAGCCGCCGCTCGATAAAGCGCCCGAAGACTGGCTGTACCCCGTGATCGATGGCGTGCGCTACAAGCGCGAGACGAACACGATGCCGCAGTGGGCGGGCTCCTGCTGGTACTACCTGCGGTTCCTCGATCCCAAGAACGATGCTCGGCTGATTGACCCCGAGGTCGAAAAGGCCTGGATGCCGGTTGACCTGTATGTCGGCGGCGCGGAGCACGCCGTGCTGCATTTGCTCTATGCTCGCTTCTGGCACAAGGTGCTCTACGATCGCGGGCACGTGACCACGCTCGAGCCGTTTCAGAAGCTCGTGAACCAGGGCATGATCCTGGGCGAGATGGAGATCACCGGCTACCAGACCGAGGGCGGCCAGTGGGTGAGCTCAGCGGACGTGAAGCAGAACGCCGAAGGCGAGCCGCTGGCCAAGGCCGACGGCGCCAAGCTCAAGGCGGTCCGCGTGCCGGCGCAACAAGCGGAGAAAAAGGGCGAAGGCTTCGTGCTCTCGGCCGACCCGGCAATCCGGCTCGAGAGCCGGGCCTACAAAATGTCGAAGAGCCGCGGGAACGTCGTGAACCCCGACGAGGTCGTGCAGGACCATGGCGCCGATTCCTTGCGGCTCTACGAGATGTTCATGGGCCCGCTCGAGGCCACCAAGCCATGGAGCACCGATGGCGTCAGCGGCGTGCGCGGGTTTCTCGACCGCGTCTGGCGGCTGATCGTGAACGATCGATTGGACGAGCTCGAGCTGAACGATACGGTGCAAGACATCGCGCCGACCGAGGAGCAGAACCGCGTGCTCCACCGCACGATCCAGGGGGTGACCGGCGACCTCGAGAAGATGTCGTTCAACACCGCCATCGCCAAGCTGATGGAGTTCACCAACTTCTACACCAAGCAAGAGGTGCGGCCGCTCGCGGCAATGCGCGGGCTTGTGCTCTTGCTCTCACCCATGGCCCCGCACATCGCCGAAGAGCTGTGGCAGCTTCTCGGCGGAAAGGACACGCTGGCCTACGAGCCTTGGCCCGAACATGATCCCGAGCTAGTCCGTTCCTCATCGATCGAGCTGCCCGTGCAAGTGAACGGCAAGCTGCGTAGCAAGATCGTAGTGCCGGCCGACGTGTCTCAGGCCGACGCCCTGGCGGCTGCCCGCGGTGACGACAAGGTGGCGCCGCACCTGGAGGGCAAGACGATCGTGAAGGAAGTGGTGGTGCCGGGGCGGTTGGTGAATTTCGTGGTGAAGTAGGAGGAGCTGTCTCGAATCACGCGGCTGGCGCTCGGGGCCCTGTTGCTACTCTCGGCCAAGCGTTCAAGGTAGGATGGACACTATGGACGCCAAGCCCACCGATCTGCCGTTGTCGCTTCCTGAGGAACTCCACCGGTTCGTCCTGGAACAAGTGGCCTCGGGACACTACGCCAGTCCCAGCGACTATGTGAGCCAACTCGTTCAGGCCGACCAGAAGCAGCGCGCCCGCGCCGAGCTCGAGCGGCTGCTGAAAGAGGGGCTGGAGAGCGGGCCGCCGATTCCGGCGACGCCGGAGTACTGGGCTCGTCTGCGCCGAGAGTTGACGGAGCGCGCTGCTCAACTCGGCCAAACTACCGCGCCAAGAACCGCACGTTGAACACCCGGTCGCCGTGCTGCTCCTCAGCCCGCAGCCAGAGCTGTTTGCCGATCAGCTCGGCGCCGTTGGGCAGCCGGTAAGTCCGCACGTCTTCACCCTCGCGCACCCGCACGAAGCTCCGCACGCGCTTGCGCTCCGGAGCGTAGAGAAAGCACTCGAGCCCGAGCGGCCGATCGGCCGAACTCACGATGTGTTGCTCCACTTCGAGGTCGCCGTCGGCGGTGAGCCGGGTGTAGGCCTCGATCCGCAGCTCGTCGGCCCCCACGCTTAGGCTGCGGTGCATGCGGAATTCGTAACGACGAGCGGCCGAAAGCTGCACGTCGAACTGCAGGGGGTGCTCGCCGAGCGTCACGTCGGCCGGCAGCCGCACGTCGAGCGGCAGGCTCTGCGTTTCACCCGCTTGCAGTTGGAACTCGCGCGTGTCGGGCTGCACGATCCATTGCGGCGGCGCGATCACGCGCACGCTGCCGACGATGCCCTGCGGGAACGGATTGGTGAGCCGCAGCGACACGCGCTGCGGCCGCCGCACCACGCTGGGCAGTTGCGCCGGCTCGAGCTGCACGCCGATTTGCCAGCGGACGAGGGGCTCGTCGAGGCCGCTGAGCAACGTCGGCACGGGTCCCACCGTGAAGCGGTGGTTCCCGGCCGGATCGCGGGCCGTCGGCTGCTCGTGCCCCCATACGTCGCGCTGCATGGGTGACTCGCCGAGATACGCCGACTCCTCGCCAGGCTGCGCGCGCCACACGACGGCCACGGCCTCCCCTTCGGCGCCGAACACCTCATTCTGGCTCCCCCCTTGCAAATGCAGTTGTCCGGCGGCCTGCTTGCCGGCCAGCGCGAGCGCCGTGGTTCGCCAGGGCAGAAAGAGCTCGCCGGGTGAACCGTCAGGCTGCATGAGGCCTCGTTGCCGGTCGAACGGCCGCCGCATGAACACCCCCTCGGCCCCACTCCGCCGCGCCGCCGCCATGCACTGCACCAGATCGGCAATCCGTTCCGGCAGCTCATACTCGCTGGGAGGCAACGCATCCAGCAGGGCCCAACGGGCAACGCCGGCCGGCGCCGAAGTGGGCAGGTAGGCGTTGAGCTCGTCGGCCGTAAGCGCGGGGCCGGCCGAGAGCGTGATGAACTGCGAGGAATCGGCGCTCGGCGGCCCCGCCAGATAGCGCCAAGCCACGCCCACGTTCAAATGCTGCCCAAAGCGGCCGAGGGCCGTTTGCACGCGTTTGAGCGTGGCGGCCATCTCGGGGTAGCCCACGAAGCTGGCATCGTCGTCGGTGCCCAGCTGCCACCAGTGAATCTTGAGCGCCAGCCGCGCGAGCGTTGGCTCGAGCGAAGGATACCAAAGCTCGGTGGGCGTGGAGAACATGTCGGCCGCCACCGGATGATCGGCGTCGGCCAGGTGCGGCCGCAACTCGGGAGGCGGCTCGTCGAGCACGGCCACCACCTCGATCCGTTCGCGGCCCAGCCGCTCGGCCAAACGCGCGAGGGCCTCCAAGTGCTCCCCCTTGCGCTCGTGCCGCCAGGCGGGCGCCTTCACCCAGTTGATGCCTGCCTGCCGCAGCACGGAGGAGAGCGCGTCGGCCGGCAACGGCGCTTCGATCGATTGCAGCACCCAGCCGAATTCCCCCTGCTGCGGAGCGCGGGCAGGCGCCGCCAGCACGAGCGTGAGCTCGCGTCCGTACGAGCCGCGCTCTTCGTTCTGCACCGTGGCCCGCACGCGATAGAAGCCCACGCGCTCGAGCGGCGGCCGCCAGGTGGCGCTCATCGCGGAGAATTCCGAAGGCCGCCCATGCTCGCGCGCGGACACCGGCATCACGAGCGGCGCATCGCGCCGCAGCGGCTGCTCCGCCTCGGCCAGTGTCTTTCCGTTGACGTCTTCGAGCTGGAAGGCCACCGAGGTGAGCGTGCGTAGTCCGGAAATCCGACAGCGCACCTGCACGCGCTCGCGGTCGGTGAAGATGTTGTGCAGGCTGCCCGTGTCGAGCTCGATGCGCGGCAGGCGGCCGAGCCAGACGTCGGCGAACGAGGCCGTGCCGGAGAGCTCGGTGGAATCGGCCGGCGTTAGGTGCAGCCCGATGACGGCCGTGGTCGCGTTTTCCGGCGGCGTCACCGGCCCCACGACGCAGGTCGTCCATTCTTCATTGCGGACGAACTGCGAGTCGTGATGGGCGAGGACCTCGCCGGGCGACTTGCCGTGCGCGGGTCCCCGGAACTCGATCGAGACAAACGCGTGTCCCGCGCGCACGGCGGTCGTCTTTACCCGGACCTGCAGCACGTAGGCGAACGCCGGATCGATCGGCGCTTGCGGGCTCTGCGCGAGCGCCCCCGCGCCATTGAGCTGCATCGTGAGCTCGCGGTTGGCTTGCGGGTCTTCCGGGAAGATTTTGCAGGGTACGTAGGCCGGGAAGCCGAGCCCCCGCTTGCGCTCCCAGCCATCGGGCCAGAGGTCGTAGTTGCGGTCCCAGTCTTCGCCGAAGTCGCACTCGAACACGGCCTCGGCGCCGGCCGGCCGTTCCACGTTGGGCGCGGTCGACAGGATCGTTACAATGAGCAAGCTCGACGCGATCGCCATGGCTGTCTGCAAGTTGCCGAAAGGGGCGAGGGATGCGGCGACTGTCTTTCCTGGAGCCTTTTGCCAGCCGTGCCAGAACTCAAGATCGGCATTCAGCTCGCCAGCCTGCGGCAGCCGCTCAAACAAGCCTTGCATACCGCCGCGCGTTTGGGGGCCCAGGGGGTCGAAGTCGACGCCCGCGGAGAACTCAAACCCGGCGCCCTCGGACAAACCGGCCTCCGCCAAATCCGCAAACTCTTGGAAGACCTGAACCTGCGGGTCTGCGCCGTCCGCTTCCAAACCCGCCGCGGCTACGACGTGGCCGAGGATCTCGAGCGGCGGGTCGCTGCCACCAAGGACGCCATGCGGCTGGCCCACGACCTGGGGGCCCCGTTCGTGGTCAACTCGGTCGGCTTTGCCGGCGTGGGGCCCGAGGCCCCCGGCTGGCGGTGGATGCTCGAGGCCCTGGCCGACCTGGGGCGGGCAAGCCAGCAAATTGGCCCCTTGTTGCTGGCCGAAACCGGGAGTGAGTCGGGGGCCGAACTCGCCAAACTTATTGCCGAGTTGCCGGAGGGGAGCATTGGCGTCGACTTGAATCCCGGCAACTTGATCGTCAACGGCTTCCGCGCCGACGAGGCGGTGGCGGCCCTCGGCGCGTACATCTTCCACGTTCACGCGCACGATGGCGTGCGCGATACCGCCCGTGGCCGCGGGCTCGAGGTGCAGCTCGGCCGCGGCTCGGCCGATTTTCCGGCCCTGCTCGGCGCCCTCGAGGAGCGCGGCTACCGGGGGTTCTTCACCATCGAGCGCACTCAGAGCGACGACCCGCTTCACGAAATCTCTCAGGCAATCAGCTATCTGCGCCGGCTGTAGTCACCCGCCTCTTGGCCGCTTCGAATCCTGCTCGAGACTCGCATGCCCCGTTACACCGTGTTGATCACCGACTACGCCTGGCCCGAACTCGATCTCGAGCGCCGCGCCTTCGACGCGCAGGACATCCGCCTGCTCGCGCCGGAGCGCAGCGACGTCGACACGCTGGCCCGCGCCGCGGCCGAAGCCGATGCGATCATGACCAACTGGGCCAAGGTGCCTGAAGCGGTGATCGCCGCGGCGCCGCGCTGCCGGATCGTGGCGCGGTTGGGCATCGGTCTCGACAACATCGACGTTGCGGCTGCCACGCGTCGCGGCATCGTGGTCACGAACGTGCCTGACTACTGCCTGATCGAAGTGGCCGAACACACGCTGGCCCTGTTGTTGTCGCTGGCGCGCAAGGTCGCCTACTATCACCACGATTGCCGGGAGGGGCGCTACGATCTGCGGGCATGGATGCCGATTGCCCGCATCGAAGGGCAAACGCTGGGGCTCGTGGGGCTGGGCAACATCGGCCGCCTCGTCGCCCGCAAGGCGCAGGCACTCGGCCTGCGCGTGATCGCCACCGGCCGCACGCCGCGGAGCGAGCCAGGCATCGAGTGGCGGCGAAGCCTCGACGATGTGTTGCGGGAGAGCGACTACGTGTCGCTCCACCTGCCGATGACGCCGGCCACGAAGCACCTGATCGGCGCGGCGCAGCTCGCGCTCATGAAGCCCACCGCCTACCTGATCAATACGGCCCGCGGCGGCCTGATCGACAACGCCGCGCTGGCGGGCGCGCTCGCCGCCAACAAGCTGGCGGGGGCCGGGCTCGACGTGCAGGACCCCGAGCCGCCCGATCTGAGCGTGCCGCCTTGGAACGATCCGCGGGTAATCGTCACGCCGCATGCGGCCTTCGTTTCCAGCGAGTCGCTGGCCAACTTGCGGACGAGGGTCTGCCAGCAGGTGATCGATCGGCTCGAGGGGCGGCGGCCGGAGAATGTGGTTAACCCGGAGGTCATTACACCCACTACGGGCGAGCACTCGTGAAGGCAGCTGCGCGCGCCATCACGGCAGCGGCTACAGACTTGCAGCGGCCTAACCTGGCGCGGCAGATCCAGACCGAGACCGACGACGCGAGTGCGGCCCGGTCATCCGGCTACGGAGCCGCGTCGTCCGGTCGGCGATCATACGATCGATCATCCGCCTTTATCGTGGGACATAGGCTCGAGCTGTTGGCCTCGGACCTATGGGGGATTCTGCAGCAGCATGGGCTGCACAAAAGGATCGAGCTTAAGCCACGTGAAACCTACCTTCTCCCTGAAATGGCTCTTTGTCGGCATGGCGTTTGTGGCCGTCTTGCTCGGCTGGATCGCCGATCATCGCCGCCTGGCTCACGAACAGATGGCGGCCTACCAAAGAATGATGGAGAAACGCTGGGCGTTGGAACACCTAATCTGGAACAATTCACCAGCAGCCAGACCTACCGACGTCAGATTCGTAGGGCGTTCCGTAGGCCTAACCGGTGGAGAGATTGATGAACGGCTGGCTTCCGGCCTAATCGGAGTATGTTATCCGGAGCTCGAACTCGTAAACGTTGCAGTGCGACCCGAGGCAAGAGCAGTGTTGAGCCAGGTGTACGACCTGACCGTCGACGGTGTCGTTCAACACTATCGATTGAAGCCCTTCGGATCTTGGGGCCACTGACATCCACATCCTTACGTCGGGGCGTTCCGCAACCGCAAGGTCCAAAGACCGCAATCGTCGCAGCCGTCAGGCGAACAAACTCATGAACCCCACCACACGCGTCCCCGCGTTTCCCGATCGTCGCACCTTCCTGCAAGCGGCCGCAGGCACGGTACTGGCCGTGGGTTGGTCGCGTTCCCTTGCCGCCGCGGAGCCGAACATGCTCGAGCTTGTCGATACGCACCAGCATCTCTGGGATCTCGAGAAGCTGCGGCTGCCGTGGCTCGGCGAGGCGAAGGAGCTCAATCGCAGCTACGTGATGAGCGACTACCTGGCCGCGGCCCAGGGGCAGAACGTGGTGCAAACGGTCTACATGGAGGTCGACGTCGCACCCGAGCAACTGCTCGACGAAGCCCGCTATGTGCTCGCGCTCTGCGAGCGGCCCGACAACCCCATGGTCGCCGCGGTGCTCGGCGGCCGGCCGGCCGATCCCAAGTTCGGCGACTACCTGGCGAACTTCGCCCAGGCGCCGCGCGTGAAGGGCATCCGCCAAGTGCTGCACAGCGGGCAGACTCCGCCGAGCTACTTTCTAGCCGACGAGTTCGTCGGCGGCCTGCACACCCTTGGCGAGCGCGGCTTGAGCTTCGATCTCTGCGTGAAAGCCGCTGATCTGCCGGAGACCGCAATGCTGATCGCCCGGTGCCCCGACACGGCCTTCATTCTCGACCACTGCGGCAACCCGGAAGTACAGGCCGCCGATCTCGACGCCTGGCGTCGCGGGATCGACGCCGTGGCCCAGCGGCCGAACGTGGTCTGCAAGGTCTCCGGCTTCGTCGGCGGCTTTGCGGGGCGCCGCTGGCAGCCCGAGGACCTACGTCCGGTGGTCGACCACGTGTCGACGGCTTTCGGCCCCGACCGCCTGGTCTTCGGCGGCGACTGGCCCGTCTGCACGCTCGCCGCCAGCCTAGGCGAGTGGTGCGCCGCCTTGCGCCAGGTTGTGGCCGACCGCCCGGCGGCCGACCAGCGCAAGCTCTTCTCCGAAAACGCCCGCCGCGTCTACCGGCTGACCGAGAAGAATCGCGGCTGACGCCGATCAAACTGCTTTGTTTCTCGCCAAGGCGCAAAGTTCGCAAGGGAGTGCTTGGCGAGCCGTGCGCCTTGGCGAGAAACAGCCCTTCTTTCAACCGGCAAAACAAAGGTTGGGCCGGGCATCCCGGCGTAGCGCCCCGGTAACATGCCGCGCGTACTCTTGAACCGTGCCGAGGGGGCAATCACCATCTAAGTTGCACGGGAGACCAGGTCATGGCTATGCGGTTGTTGGGATTTTTGCTGCTCGCGCTACTGTGCCTGGCGGTTCAGCCGGCCCAGGCGGCCGGCGCTTCGGACTTGCTCGAGAAGGCGATCTACGCCGAGGAAACCGAAGGCAATCTGGACGAGGCCATCAAGCTCTACACGCAGGTGCTCGAGCGGTTCAAGGAATCGCGGACGGAGGCCGCTCAGGCGACGTTCCGCCTGGCGATGTGCCAAAAGAAGAAGGGACACGACAAGGAGGCCGCCGAGCTGCTGCGGAAGTTGATCGCCGACTTCTCGGAGGAGCGCGAGCTGGTGGCCAAGGCGCGGCAGCAATTGCCGCCCGAGTTCGAGCTGCAGGCCGCCCCGTGGAAAAACGGCGAGGCACAGCAGCTCGCGATCCGCTTGCCCGGCGGCCTCGAGGTGGGCTCGTTCACCTGGGGAGTTCACGAGACCAAGTTCCAGGACAAGCCTGCCTGGGAGTTCACCACGCGGCGGTTCATCGCCGCCGGCGGCAACAACCAAGGCGCAAGCCGCGTGTGGGCCGATCCCAAAACGCTGGCCCCGTTCAAGAGCGTCTTCAAGCACACGCTGCTCGGCACGACCACGGCCGTCTATGATGACGGCAAGGTGCAGATCGAATCGAACGCGGGCGGCAAGGAGCAGAAGCGGACCTCCGACCTCGCAGTGCAGGCCTACGACAACGAGCAGGCGGTGTTCGTCATGCGTTGCCTGCCCCTGGCCGAGGGGTTCAAAGGGACGCTCAATGTATTTGCCAGCTTCGGCTCCGGGTTGATTCCCATCGAGCTCTCGGTCGAAGCCAAAGAAAAGATCAAAACGCCGGCCGGCGAATTCGAGTGCTGGCCCGTGAAGATGAACATCGGCCAGAACTTCTGGTTCACCGCCGACGAACACCGGTACCTGGTCAAGTTCACGGCGGAAGGAGTGGTGGGCGAGTTGACATCGATTCTCGAGCTGCCGCCGGGCGAGCCGGTGAAGTTCCAGGACGAGAAGCTCGGTGTTTCGGTCGAAGCGCCCAGCGGCTGGTTGTTCGCCGCCCTCCGTTCGCCCAACGACGAGGATCGACTCGCCCTGTTCGTCCTCGATCCCGACGCCGACACCGAGACCGCCTTCCAGGTCAAGGATCGCAAGGCGGAAGAAAAGCCCTTGCGGACGTTGGCCGAGGAAGGCGCAAAGCGGGCCCAGGGCGTGTGGAAGAACTACCATGTCCGGGAAGATAGCTGGCGGGAGCGCAAGATCGGCGATCTGCAGGCCGTGAGCTATCTGGCCGACTTCGAGAACTCGAGCGGCAAGCCGATGGTGGAGCTGGCCGCCTTCGTGCTCGGCGAGAAGCAGGGCGCGATCTTCACGTCGCGGATGACGGCCGAGTCGTTCGCGAAGCTCCGCGAGCCGCTCGAGCAAGTCCTGTCCAGCTACCGCGGCAAGTGAGCCGAAGCATGCTCGCCCGCGCATGGCGCAATCTGACAGGCAGCACGGGCCGCGACCTGGCGTTGTGGCCCGTGCTGTCGCTGTTGGCACTGGTGGTGGTGGCCGCCGCGGCCGGCTTTCTGTGGCTGCTCGAGGCCGCCACGCGCAATGCGCGGCTGGCCGCCCGCCAGTACGTGGCCGACGCCTATAAGGGGCAGTTGCCGCTGGCGGCCGATCGCTTGAATGCGCGCTGGGCCGCGGAACTCGAGCGGATCGACGAGGCGCTCGCTCCGCAGACGCCGGCGGCAGCCTTTGCGGCCGTCTCTGCGCAGAAGGTGGCCGACGCCGTCATCGTGTTGGCCGACGGACAACCGATTTACCCGCAGACGAGCGGTACGCCAGAAGCGACTTCTCCGGATCCCCGCGGCTGGAGCGCCGCGGTTGCGCTCGAATTTCGTCAGCAAGACTTTGCGGGGGCGGCCGCTGCTTATGCAGAGATCGCGCGCGAAGCTGATGCCGCCGGGAACGGCGCTCGAGCGGCCCGCGCTCGACAAGCCCAAGCCCGGTCGTTCGCCCAGGCGGGCCAGACCGACGCGGCCCTGCAAGCTCTGGCTTCGCTGGCCGACCGCGCGGGCGACGGCCTGCTCGACGATCACGGCCGCCTGATCGCCGCCGACGCTAAACTCCGCCGCGTGCAGTTGCTTGCTTCGCAACAGCCGGCGCAGGCCAAGCAAGAGGCCGCCCAACTCGCCGAACTGGTCAACGACTATCGCGCGCCGCTGCCGGCGTCACAGCGGCGTTTCTTGATGGACCAGCTTGCGTCGCAATACCCCGCGCTCGAGTTTCCCTCGCGCGTGGCCGAATCGTTGGCTTCGGCTTGGCTCGCGGCGCAGCCGCGGCCCGAGTCGGCCGGGCTTGCGTGGCTCGCCGACCTGACCGTCTGGCAAGCGCGCACCCCGAGCGGCCGCGCCGTGCTCCTTTTTCGATCCGAGACCCTTGCGACTCGGCTCGAGCGCTTGCTCAATGTCGATCAAGGGCAACCGACATCCGCCGTGCGGTTCGCCGTCGCCCCGCCGGGCGCGAATCTGCCGACTGACATCTTGGCCGCGCGCGACCTGGGCGCAGCCTGGCCTGGGTGGCGAACAGGGGCCGTGCTGCGCGACTCCGACCTCTTCGACTCGACGGCTCGCCGCGATCTCCGCTGGTATGCCTGGGCGGTGGCGCTGCTCATCGCCGTGGTGACGGCGCTGGTGGGCTTGGCCGCCCTGGCGATCCGTCGTCAGCTCCAGGTCGCGCGGCTCAAGAACGATCTCGCGGCCACGGTGTCGCACGAGCTGCGCACGCCGCTGGCCTCGATGCGCGTGCTCGTCGACACACTGCTCGATGCGCCTGCCATGGAGGAGCAGCGAACCCGCGAGTACTTGCAGCTCATCTCGACCGAGAATCTGCGGCTCAGCCGGCTGATCGAGAACTTCCTGGTCTTTTCGCGGCTCAGTCGGGGCAAGCAGACCTTCGACTTCCGCCGGCTCGAGCCTCAGGCGGTGGTCGATGCAGCGCTCGCGGCGGTGCGGGAGCGATTCGATCAGCCAGGTTGCACGCTCACCGCACAAGTCGACCGCGAGCTGCCGGCGGTGCGCGGCGACTTCGACGCCCTGGTGACCGTGCTCGTCAACCTGCTCGACAACGCCTACAAGTACACCGGCGAGAGCAAGCAGGTGGCGCTGCGCTGCTGGACGGAAGCGGGCCAGATGTGCTTCGCCGTGCGCGACAACGGCCAGGGCATGACGCGGCGCGTGGCGCGGCGGGCCTTCGACCGCTTCTATCAGGGAGACCAGCGACTGGCGCGCGGCGTCGGCGGCTGCGGCCTGGGGCTGAGCATCGTCCAGGCCTTCGTCGCCGCGCACGGCGGCCAGGTAAGCGTCGACAGTGAGCCCGACCACGGCAGCACGTTCACCGTGCGGTTGCCAGCGGCGGCGCAGTCTGCGGCTCCCACCCTGCACGCGAGCGCGCCATGAACGACTTCAGCGTCCTCATCGTCGAAGACGACCCCGCGCTGCTCCGCGGCCTGCGCGACAACTTCTCCGCCGCAGGCTATCAGGTGGCCACCGCGGCCGATGGGCAGCAAGGGCTCGAAGCGGCCACACGGCGTCCGCCGGATCTGCTGATCCTCGACGTGATGCTCCCGCGGCTCAACGGCTACGAGGTCTGCCGTTCGCTTCGCGCGGCCGGCTGCGAGTTGCCGATCATCATGCTCACAGCCAAGGGGCAGGAAGAGGACCTGCTGCTGGGCCTGAACCTAGGCGCCGACGACTACGTGACCAAGCCGTTCAGCATCCGCGAACTGCTGGCCCGCTCGGCGGCCTTCTTGCGGCGGCGCGCGAGCGAGCAGCCCGCGGTCCACGCGTTCGGCGACTGTCGGCTCGACACGGCCGCCCGGCGGCTCACGCGCGGCGACGAGGAAGTGCCGCTCACGGCCAAAGAGTACAAGCTGCTGGCCTATTTTGTCGCGCGCGCGGGCCGAGCCCTGTCGCGGCAGGACATCCTCAACGGGGTTTGGGGCCGCTCGGTGATCGTCACCGGCCGCAGCGTCGACCGCTGCGTCACTACGCTCCGCGCCAAAATCGAGCCCAACCCCCACGAACCGACGTTCATTCAGACCGTGCGCGACGTGGGGTATCGATTCGAGATGGCGTGAGGCGCCGGGCTTCAGACGCTCTCATAGGTCCACGGCTTCCGCTGTTCCCGCGTGAGGTAGCCGTTCGCTTCCTGGTCGTCGGGAAACTCTTGCCGCTCGGGGTCCCAGCGCAGCTTGCGCCCCAGGCGAATCGCGATGCCGCCCAGGTGGCAGACGGACACCGAGCGGTGGCCGATCTCGGCTTCGCACACCGGCGCCTTGCGGCTGCGTACGCAGTCGAAGAAGTTGCCCATGTGGTTGTTGCTGGCGTAGAGCCGCTCGGCCTCGGAGGGGAGCGGCGCCTCGATCAACTCCGGCTTGCTGGCCTGCATTTTGCCGCGAGTGACGAAGAGCCAGCCCTCCGGTCCTTCGAACTTCACGCCATTGGGGAATTCACCAGGCCCGAGCGGCTGTCGCCGCGAGCCATCGTAGCGATCCCCCGGCACGCTCTTGCAAGTGTGCTGCACGCCGTTGGCATACTCGAAAGCGATCTCGTAGTCGCTGGGGGTGGTGAAGCCGCCGGGCACTTGCTCGGAAAGCGCCCGCCCTTCGACGCTGGTGGGCCCGCTGCGGTCGAGCCCCATGCCCCACAGCGCGATGTCGTTGTGGTGGGCGCCCCAGTCGGTGATCGTGCCGGCGGAGTATTCCCACCAGAAGCGGAACCACACGTGGCTGCGCTCGGGAATGAACTCCCTGGCGGGCGCCTGTCCCTGCCAAAACTCCCAATCGAGCTCAGCCGGAACGGGGGCGGTTTGGAACGGCCCCTGCCGCGGCGCCGCCGGCAAGAACGTGGTCACGTGCGACAGCTTGCCCAGCCGGCCGTTCCGCACGAGCTCGCAGGCGAACCGGAAGCGGGCGTCGCTGCGCTGTTGGCTGCCTGTTTGCAGAATGCGGCCGGTGCGCGCGACTTCGGAAACGAGCCGCTTGCCTTCGTCGATCGTGAGCGTGAGCGGCTTCTCGCTGTAGACATCTTTGCCAGCGCGGACTGCCCGCAGGTTGACGAAGGTGTGCCAGTGGTCGGGCGTGCCGGTGACCACGATCTCGACGCCCGGGTGGTCGATGGCGTCGCGAAAGTCTTTGTAGACCTTGGCCCCCTTGAAGATGCCGGCCGCCCGTTCGGCATGACTCGAGTCGACATCGCAGACGGCGATGACCTGGCCGAAACGGGCTGCTTCTTGCGCCACGCCGGTGCCGCGTCCGCCGCAGCCGACCAAAACAATCTGCGGCCGATCGTTCGCCGAGCGCGGTTCGCTGGGCTCTTGGGCCGCCAGCACTTGTTCGAGATACCAGGCCGGCAAGGCGGCCGCCGCGGCGACGCCGGAGAGTTGCCCAAGAAACGTGCGCCGGGTGCTCTGAGTCATCGTTTCACCGCTGGGAGGGGCGAAGGGCTGGGTTGAGCCTGAGGGCCACCGCTTTGCCTCGGGCTGACCTAGGCTATCACGGGCCGCCCCGGTCGTCGACTTTTTTCTGGACAGCGGGCATTCTCCCGCGGAACGCGGTCTTCGCAGACGACTTAGGCTATCGCCCGACTTCCGCCAGGCACTCGTCCAGAATCGCGATCGCCTCGTCCATCTGCTCGCGCGTGATGACCAGGGGGGGCGTGAGCGTGAGGATGTTGCCCATCGTGAGCTTGAAGCTCAGGCCCCGGTCGAGCGCGGCGTACATTACTTGCTCGGCCTCGTCGGGCGCTCGCTCGCGCGTCTTACGGTCTTTCACAAGCTCGACGCCAATGAGCAGGCCAATGCCGCGCACATCGCCGATCAGGGCGTGCTTGGTCTGCAGTGCGCGGAGCTTCTTCACGGCATACTCGCCGAGCTCGCGGGCATGCTCGACCAGGCCGTGCTCCTCGATGTATTGAATGGCTGCCAAGCCCGCCGCGCAGGCCACGGGGCTCTTTTCATGCGTGTAGTGCCCCAGCGCGCGGTCGCCGGCGCGGTCGAGGCCTTCGCGAGCGATCAGCGCCGCTAGGGGAAATACCCCACCACCAAGGCCCTTGCCGAGCACCAGCATGTCGGGCACGACGCCAAAGTGCTCGCAGGTGAACATCTTGCCGGTGCGGCCCAGGCCGTGGCAAATCTCGTCGAAGATGAGCAGCGCGCCGTGCTTGTCGCAGGCGGCACGCACGCGCTGCCAGTATTCGCGCGGCGGAATGAAGGGGGTGCTGCGAACTGGCTCGGCGATCACCGCGGCCACGTCCCCCTCGCGCTCGAGCACGTACTCGATGTAGTTCGAACACTTGAGATCGCAGCCGCCCCGGTCGTGGCAGTCCCACAGACAGTGATAGGAGTCTGCCGGCGGCACATGCTCGGTCCCAGGCAGCAGCGGCCCCACGCCGGCGCGGAACACCGCCTCGCCGCCCACGGAAATCGCGTCGAGCGAAGCGCCGTGAAACGAGTCCCACATGGAGATCGTTTTATGGCGGCCGGTGACGATGCGGGCCAGCTTGAGCGCCATGCCGATCGCGCTCGTACCGCCGGGGCAGAAGAGCACCTTATTCAAGTCGCCGGGCGTGATTTCGGTGAGCTTGCGGGCCAGATCGACCGCCACGGTGTTCGTATACCGGCGTACGCAGAACGGCAGCTCATCGAGCTGCTGCTTGATCGCGGCGATCACCGTTGGGTTGGCGAAGCCGACTTGATGCACGTTGTTGCCGTGAAAGTCCATGTACCGCCGCCCTTGGGCGTCGGTCAGGTAGATGCCTTCGCACTCACTGAGCACGTTCAGGCAGGGGGTGGAGAGCGACTGATGGAGGAAGTACTTCGCGTCCTCGGCCAAGAGCGCGCGGGCATCGTCGCCGAGCGTTTGAGCCTGCCACTCGGCGCGCCGCGAAGAAAGATTGATGTCGCCTTCCGACCGATCAGGAGCTTTCATGGTCACAACCTACTCGCGAGGCGTGCATGCGAAACCGATTTTCACCACGGAGACACAGAGACACGGAGAGAATGCGCCCCGCCCCCATACGTATTCTCATCTCTCTCTTGTCTTCTCCGTGTCTCCGTGTCTCCGTGGTAATCTCAAACGAAGACGCTCACGCCCCCGCAGGTCGCAGTTGCAGGCCGAGTTCTCGAGTCGCCGCGGCGAAGGCGCGGGTGAGTTCGCGGAAGTCGTCGGGGAACACATGCCCAATCGTGCCGACGCGGAACGTCGGCGCTTGGCTCACTTTGCCGGGGTAAATCACGAAGCGGCGGCGCTTGAGGGCGTCGTAGAGCTGCTCGAAGGAGAAGCTGGCCGCCTCGGGGTAGAGGAACGACGTGATGATCGGCGAGCGATACTCCGGCTTCACGAGCGGCCGGAAGCCCAGCCCTTCGAGCCCTTCCACGAGCACGCGGTGGTTTTCCTTGTATCGCTTATAGCGGGCTTCCACGCCCCCTTCGGCGTCGAGCTCGTCGAGCGCTTGAGCGAATGCCCTGACGACGTGCGTGGGCGAGGTGTAGCGCCACTTGCCGCCCTTGTTCTCCATCTCCTGCCATTGATCGTACAGATCAAGGCTGAGCGAGCGGGCACGGCCGCGAGTCTGCTCGAGATCTGTTCGGCGGGCGATCACGAAGCCGAAACCTGGCACGCCCTGGATGCACTTGTTGGCCGACGACACGAGGTAGTCGGCCTGCACATCGTCGATCGAGAGGGGGATGCCACCGAACGACGACATGGCGTCGACCAGGTAGACTTTGCCGTACTGCTTGGCGAGCCGGCCGATCTCGGCGATGGGGTTCAGCAAGCCGGTGGTCGTTTCGCAATGCACAACGGCCACGTGGGTGATCGCCGGATCGCTTTGGAGGGCCGCTTCGATCTCGGCAAGATCCGCCGGCTCGGTCTCCGGCTGATTGATTTCGTGCAGAGCGATCTCGAGCCGCTTGCACATCTGTCCGATGCGGGCGCCGTAGGCCCCGTTGTTGACGACGAGCGCCTTGCCGCCGCGCGGAATGATGCTGCCCAGCGCCGACTCCACGGCAAACGAGCCGCTGCCCTGCATGAGCACGGCCGTGTAGGCTTCAGGCTTAGGGCTCGCCAGCTTCACCAGCCGGCTACGAATGTCGGTGACGATGCTGTTGTAGTCGTCGTCCCACGTGCAGAAGTCATTGAGCATGACCTGCTTCACCGACTTCGAAGTCGTGAGCGGACCGGGCGTGAGCAGCAGGTAAGGAATGTCGTCGTCCACGTTTCTCGTTCCTCTCGTACCGCCGCGGGAGCGAGCGCTCGCGCGGGTCCCCCCCCCGGCGACTCGCCGGGGGCTAATGATTCGTGTCACCGATTATTAGCCCCCCGTCAATGACGGGGGGTTGTCACCCCAACACCGCCTACGGCCGCTCCCCAGCCGCCAACCGCCGATCGATCTCGGCCACCAACCCCGGCAGATCGGCAATCGACGGAATCGTGAAGTGCGCCCCGATGTCGCGCAGCTTGCGGCCCACAACGTCCATCAGCCGCTGCTGCTCCGGCTTGGCGATCGAGTTCCATTCCTCTTCGCTCATGCCAATTTCGCTGCCGGTGGAGATCACGCCGACGCTCCACACGCCGGCCGCGCGGCCTTCCTCGATGTCGGGGATGGTGTCGCCGATCTTGATGACGCAATGCGGCGGGAAGACGCCGGTCGCTTCCATCGCGCGAAACACCATCCAGGGCGCGGGACGTCCCGCCGGCACGTCGCCAGGGTTGAAGTTGAAGTCAGGCTTGTAGCCCTGCTCGGCCGCGGCGGCGTAGGCCAGCTGGGCCGCTTCCGCGAAGTAGCCCGTCGTGGTGGCGATCTTCAGCCCCTGGCCCCGCAGCGCCGCCACCGTGGCCAGCACGCCGGGCAGCAGCTTGCTGCAATCACGCACGCAGCCGAGCTGCAGCGGAATGAAGTGCGTGTCGTAGGCCGTGCGCACGTCCTCTTCGGTCCATGCGCGGCCGTTCTTGGCCTTAAACTGCGCCGACACGGTGTCCAGCTCGAAGAGCTTGCGCAAATGGTCGAGCTTCAAGAGCCCCATCGGGCCGCGAGCTTCGGCCACGGTCGCGTTCAGGCCGAGCCGCTTGAGCGTTTCTACGAACGGGGCGATGGGGGCGAAGCAGCCGTGGTCGACCGTCGTGCCGGCCCAATCCAACACGGCCAGACGGAGACGAGGAGTATCAGGCATGTGCGAAAGCGAACCTCGAGCAGAGAACTTGTTCCGAAGCAGGGGCCGACCACTTAGCGTTTGGCCGGCGGAAGTGAAACCTTGCCGTAGTAGTCGGCGTAGACTTGCGCGCAACGAGCCTTCACCGTGGCCCGATCGCGCATTTGCGGCATGTCGAAGAAGCGATCGGCCTCGAGGTCATCGGGGTTGTAGCGCCAGGTTCCGTCGAGGATCAGTTCGGCCGTCGCCAAGCCAATGGCGGGGCTCTGCACCACTCCGTGGCCGCCGAAGCCGGCGCAGTGATAGAGGCCGCCGATGCCGGCGAACTCGCCGAGCAGCGGATCGCCGTCGGGCGTGAACGACATGATCCCGGTATGCAGCGTCATCGGCAGATCGGGCCGCACGAACGGGAAACGCACGGCCGACTTCTCGATCAGCTCCACCACGCTCGGATGATCGGCCTTGGGCACGAGCGACGACATCTCGAAGTCGGCCGGCAACGACTCCATGTCGTATTGATCGGGCTTGAGCTCGTAAATGCCGACGCGCAGGCCGCCTGCCGCTGGGCGGGAGTAGATCAGGTTCTCGCGGTCGCGGAGCGTCGGCGATTTGGCGTCGACCGGGTGCTCGGCCACTGGCGCGAGCGTGAAGTAGTAGTGTCCGATGCCGGCGGTGGGGAGCGGCTGTTTGGCGAGATCGGCCACGAGATACGACCAAGCGCCCGACGCGTTGACCACGACCGGGGCACGGAAGGTCTCGCCGCCGGCCACCACGCCTTGCACGCTGCCGCCCGAAACCAGGATCTCGGTCACCGGGCAGAAGTCGCGCAGATGAACAGCAGTCGCCTTGCAAGCCTGACGATAGAGGGCGGCCAACTCCGGCGGATTCAGGTAGCCGTCCTCGGGGCACCAGGCGATCTCGAGCAGATCGTCGGTCCGCAAGTACGGCATGAGCTCCGCGGCGCGGGCACGGTCGATCAGTTCCACCTTGAGCCCGGCGGCGCGCGCGACCTCAACGTGTCCCCGCAACTCGGCGGCCCGCTCGGGCGTTTGGGCGACGCGGATCGAGCCCGTTTGGCGATAGACCTGCTGACCGAGCAGCTTCTCGATTTCGAGCAGGGTGCGAATGCTGTCCATCAGCAGCCGGGTCGACGCGACGGTCGAGCGCATTTGGCCCAACAAACCTGAGGCTTGCCGGGTGGCCCCCGACGTGATGCCGCGGCGGTCAAGGGCCAGCACGCGCTTGCCGCGGGCGGCCAACTGCATGGCGGTGCTCAGGCCGGCGACCCCGGTCCCGATGATGATGGCGTCGTAGTTGTGATTCCCAGCGACCGACACGGGCGACTTTCTTGTGCGTTCGGGCACGCCCCAACCGCTGGCGGGCAGCCGCATTCCAGCGAAAAGACCCCTCGACAGTCCAAAATGGTAGAGCTTCGGCCGGCCGATCGTCAAACCCCGCCGTCTTCTCTCGTCAGGAGCGACGCGAATCGGCGGGCCGATCGGGAATCGCCGTCCTTTTGCAACGGCTTCGGGCTTTGGTTAGGCTAGGGGAAATGCCCACCCCGCCGGCCGGCAGGTTTGCCGCCTCCCGCGCCTGTCCCCCGAGGCCGGCTTCGAGAATCCTCCCCGCAGCAACAGCACTCAGGAGCCCCCCGTGAGCACTCCGATCGGCGCCGGCATGTCGCGACGCGAATTGTTGAAAACTTCGACCGCGGCGGCGGCCGCCAGCGCCCTGGCCACCTTGGCCGTCCCCCCGGTGCATGCCGCCGAGGACAACACGCTTCGCATCTCGCTGGTCGGCTGCGGCGGCCGCGGCACGGGCGCCGCCGGCAACGCGCTTTCCACCTCGGGCGGCCCGGTGAAGCTCATCGGCATGGCCGACGTGTTCGACCACAAGCTCGCCAACAGCTACGGCGCCATTCGCGAGGCCCATGAGAAGCTTGTCGACGTACCCGACGACCACAAGTTCATCGGGTTCGAGGGCTACAAGCAGGCGATGGATCTTCTCCGGCCCGGCGACGTGGTGATCCTGGCCACGCCTCCGGCGTTTCGCTGGGTGCAATTCCAGTACGCGATCGAGAAGGGGCTGAACGTCTTCATGGAGAAGCCGGTCACGGTCGACGGCCCCACGACGCGCAAGATGCTGGAGTTGGCCAAGAAGTCGGAAGAGAAGAACCTCAAGGTGGGCGTGGGGCTCATGTGCCGCCACTGCGTGGCCCGCGGCGAACTGTTCGACCGCATCAAGCAGGGGGAGATCGGCGACGTGCAATTGTTGCGGGCCTATCGCGTGCTCGGCCCCACGGCCAAAGCCCACACGCCGCCGCGCGGCGACAGCCCGCTCAGCGAGCTCATGTATCAACTCGAGTGGTTCCACGGGTTCCTGTGGGCGAGCGGCGGCGCGTTCAGCGACTTCTTGATCCACAACATCGACGAGTGCTGCTGGATGAAGGACGCCTGGCCGGTCGAGGCCAAGGGCTTCGGCGGCCGGCACTACCGCCGCGACTACATCGACCAAAACTTCGACACCTACACGGTGGAATACACCTTCGCCGACGGCACGAAGATGATGCTCGAGGGGCGGACCATGGAGGGCTGCTACCAGGAGTTCGCCAGCTACGCACACGGAACCAAGGGCTCGGCGGTGATCTCGGCCTCGTCGCACGCTCCCTCGCGCTGCCGGATCTACAAGGACCAGCGCATGGGCCGCGACGGCGAAGTCGTGTGGCGGTACCGCAAGCCCGAGCCCGATCCGTACCAACTCGAGTGGGAAGACCTGTTGGCGGCCATCCGCAACGACAAGCCCTACAACGAGGTGAAGCGCGGCGCCGAGGCGAGCTTGGTCACTTCGATGGGCCGCATGGCTTGCCACACGGGCCAGGTGATCAAGTACGAGGACATCCTCAACGGCGACCACGAGTTCGCCCCCGACGTCGACAAGCTCACGCTCACCGGCCCCGCCCCGGTCTTGGCCGACGCCAGCGGCAAGTATCCCGTGCCGGAGCCGGGGATCAAGACCAAGCGGGAGTACTAACCGCAACGACGACGGCTGGGGGGCGACCGGAACGCTTCCGGCGCCCCTCCGCCGCTTCCGGTCGCTGGCCGCGGGGGGCACATGCTCGAAGACCGCTACACGCTGGAAACACCCGACCAGGTCGAAATCGATTTCGAACTGGCGGGGTTGGGCTCGCGTTTCTGCGCCATGGCGATCGATACGCTGCTGATCGCGCTGACCTTCCTCGTGCTCGGCATCTTTTCCGCCTTTTTCGAGGAATGGTGGTCGTACGTCACCGAGCAGGTGGAGCGCACCCAGGGGGGCGCGCCCTCGATCCTGTTCTCGATCCTCATCCTGATTCTGGCGTTCCTGTCCAGCGGCGGATACTACCTGTTCTTCGAACACGTAATGCGTGGGCAAACGCCCGGCAAGCGCACGATGCGGATCCGCGCGATCCGCGACGACGGCACGGCGATGCTCGCGCAGGACTTGCTCGTCCGCAACCTGCTGCGGTTCGTCGATTTCCTCCCGGCGTTCTACGGCGTAGGCGCGCTCGTCATGTTCTTCCACCCCCAGAGCAAACGACTCGGCGACATCGCGGCCGGTACGATCGTGGTCAAAGAAGGCCAGCTCGACTATCGCGGCCGCACCGATAAGAAATACGAAGTCGCGGTGATCCCCCAGTTGGCGCTCAACCGCGAACTGCGGCCCGAGCATCACCGGCTGCTGGCCGGCTACTTGACGCGCCGCGCCGAATTGTTGCCCGCCGCGCGGAGCAAGCTGGCGGGCGAGCTCGCCCAGCGCATGCACGCAGTTTACGGCGGCGACGCCGCCGATCCCGAACGTTATCTCGAGTTACTGCAGGAAGGCCGTCACTATGAGTTCTGCGACGCTGCACGAGTTGCAGAAGGATCGCCGCCCGCATTGGATTCGCCTGCAGGAGCTCGTGGAGACGATGCAGCGCAAGGGGCCGAGGCGAACTCCGGCGCCGCAGGTGCAGGAGCTGATTCGGCTGTACCGTGAAACGGCGGCCGACCTGGCCCGCTTGCGCACGCTGCGGGCCGATTCCCATGAGGTGGCCTTCGTCAACCGCCTGGTCGCAGCGTCCCATGGCCTGATCTACCGCGGCGCCCCGCGGGCGTCGGGGGGCGTGCTGCGGTTCTTCCTGGTGGAGTATCCGCGGCTCGTGCGGCAAACTTGGGCGTTCTCGTTGGCCAGCTTCCTGATCAGCGCCTCGCTGGCCGGCATGGCCTTCGTCACGGTGCAGCGCTCTCCCGAGGTAGTGACCGATATCATGGGAGGCGGCGACGAGGAGTTCGTCGACCGCCGCACCGGCGAGGACATTCGCGGCCGCTTCCAGAAAGCGTCTGCGCCGGTGCTCTCGAGCTTCGTGACCGCCAACAACATCCGCGTGGCGCTGTTGGCGTTCGCCCTGGGGATCACGTTTGGTCTGGGTACGATTTACGTGCTGGCCATCAACGGCGTGATGCTCGGCGGGTTCGCCGGGGCCTATGCGCGCAGCGGCGTGGGGGCGGATTTCTGGATCACCGTCATGCCGCACGGAACGCTCGAACTGAGCGCAATCGTGTTGGCCGGCGGCAGCGGCCTGCTGATGGGCTACTCGCTGTGGTGTCCGGGCAACCGCTCGCGGCGGCTCGCGCTGCGCGAAAGTGCGATCGTGGCCATGAAATTGGCGGTCGGCCTAGTTCCGGCATTCATCGTGGCCGGCCTGATCGAAGGTTTCATCACGCCGAGCCAGGAGATTTCGGCGCCGGCCAAGCTCGGGATCGGCATCTTGGCGGCGGCCGTTTTCTGGACCTATTGGCTCCTCGGCGGCAGAAGCCGACAGCCGCGCGGCGAGGGCGGTTCGGAAGACGCTACAGCCGCCGCCGCTTGAGCTCTAGGTAGCGCGTGAGCAGCCGCGGCGAGAGCTGCCGCGGATCGACGTCGAGCACGTCGACGCCGTGCTTCCGCATCTGGGCGAGCGCGTCCTGCCGGGCCGCCAACAGATCGACCGCCACCGCCTGCGTGTAGGCCGCGTCCGAGGTTTCCGCGGGCTCGAACGCCAGCCGCTCGAGCTCGAGGTTCCGCAGCGTCACGCACACCGGCAAATGCTTGCGGGCAAAGCGGGCTGCATGAGCCAGCAGCATGGCCGAGGCGTGCCGATCGATCACATCGGTCATGATGACGATCAGCGACCGCTTGCGGTGCCGGAGCGAGAGGAACTTGCAGACCTTGTCGTAGTCGGGCTCGCAGAGCCGCGGCTCCAAGCGATAGAGTCCTTCGTTCACTCGGCCGAGCGCGGCCTTGCCCTTGATCGGGGGGACGTAGCTCTCGATCCGGTCGCTGAACGCGACCAGCCCCAAGTAATCGCCTTGTTTCATGGCCACGTAGGTGAGCAGCAGCGTGGCGTTGATGGCGTGGTCCAGCCGGCTCAGGTCGTCGACCTGGGTGGTCATCAAACGGCCGCAATCGAGGGCCACGAGCACGTTCTGGCTGCGGTCGGTCTCGTAGGTCCGCGTGATCAGCCGCCCATGCCGGGCGGAGGCCTTCCAGGCCATGTCGGCCAAGTCGTCGCCCGATACGTATTCGCGCAAACCCTCGAACGTTGCGCCCGGGCCTAGCCGCCGCGCCGAAGTCAGCCCCAGTTCCTCGAGCCGATGCCGTTGTGCGGCGAGCTCGTAGCAGGCGAGGTTCGCCACGTTCGGATAGACTTTCACCTCGTCCTGCCGGCGGATGCGCAGTTGGCGGGTCAGCAGCCCGAACAGCGTTTGATAGCGGAGATGCGCGTCCCCGAGAACGAACCGGCCGCGGCGCAGCGGCACGAGATCGTAGGAAAGTTCGGCTCGCGAGCGCGCCTCGAGCCGCCCTGCCACCCGCTCGGGATTCGGCGCCATCTCCTTGGGCAAGTCGTCGCGCAGGGCGAAGTGCAGTGGCTGCTGGCTGCGGTTATGCAGCGACCAGCCGATCGCGTTGCGCCCGCCGAGCGACAGCCGGCGCCGCATCCGCCGCTCGACGGCGATCTGGCCCGGCCGCGCCGAAATGACCAAGTCGAGCAAGACCACCAGCGCAAGCGCCGCGTCGTAGGCCAGCGCCAACCGCGCCGCCAGCGACGTCGGCCAAAACAACAGCACCGCCGCCGGGGCCGCCAGCAAGGCTACCAGCCGTCGCGTGGGTAGGATCATGAAGCTCGGCTCGCGTCGAAGGCTCTACAGCCGGGGAACCGCCACGCGGGCGATCACCTGCTCCAGGCAGTGATCGGCGGTCGTGCCTTCGATCTCGGCCTCGGGAGTCAGCACCACGCGGTGCCGCAGCACAGGGCGCACCATGTCGCGCACGTCGTCAGGGGTGACGAACGGGCTGCCCCGCAGCACCGCCAGTCCCTTCGCCGCCTGCGCCAGCATGACCGACGCGCGCGGGCTGGCGCCGAGCGTCAGCAAATGGAAGCCGCGGGTGCCGCGGACGATCGACGTAATGTAGCCGAGCACGTCTTCGACCAGCCGCGTGCCCCGCACCGCTTGCCGCACCGCCTGAACCTCGGCGATGGAAGTGATCGGCGCCACGGGAAAGGTCGCCGTTTGGCCGGCGTCGAAGCCTCCCTCGTAGCGCCGCAGGATCTCGCGCTCCTGCTGCTCCTCGGGGTAGCCGACCACGGTCTTGAACATGAAGCGGTCGAGCTGCGCCTCAGGCAGGGGATAGGTGCCTTCGTATTCGATCGGGTTCTGCGTGGCGAAAACGGTGAAGAAGGGGCCCAGCGAATGGAGTTCACCGTCGACCGAAGCCTGCCGCTCCTGCATCGCCTCGAGCAGCGCCGATTGTGTTTTGGCGGGCGCGCGGTTGATCTCGTCGGCCAAGAGCAGATCGCAGAAGAGGGGACCCGGCCGGAATTCGAACCGCGATTGTTCTGGCCGGAACACGTTCACCCCCACAATGTCCGAGGGCATCAGGTCGGGCGTGAACTGCACGCGGCGAAACGAGCCCTGGACCGCGAGCGCCAGACTGCGCACGAGCAGGGTCTTGGCGGTGCCGGGGGGCCCCTCGAGCAGCACATGTCCTCCGGCGATCAGCGCCACCACGATCTGGTCGAGCGCCTCGTCTTGGCCGACGATCACCTTGGCCAATTCGGCCCGAATCGCCTGGGCAGCGGCCGTCGCGTGGGGAGCGTTGTCCATGCAGTGCTTTCGAGAGGATCGACGGGCGGAACCGCAGCCGCTTGAAGCTAATCGACGGCTTGTCCCGCGGCAACTGCGGCCGGCGGGCCCCGACGTGCGGGCCGGGCCTCGAGCATGGCCAGCGCCTGCCGCCACTGGGAAACCCGGGCGAGCACGTCGGCGTTGGTCAGCGGGCCGGCGCTTGCGCCGCTCGGGTGGGGCGGAACCCAGGTGACCGGGACATCGGCGGCCAAGCGCAGCGCCCTCACGAACTCGCGATCCTCGACATCGAGCGGCAGCTTGAGTGTTTTGCACATCCGCTCCCGGTAAGAGCGGGCCAGCGTGTCGTGAAGGAACCGCGTGGCGTGGGCTTCGGCCAAGAGTCCGCCGGCCGCCTGCGCGAACTCGCGCTGCCGGCGCCGGGACCCGCGGACGAGGTCGCGCGGTTTGCCGAACCGTGCGCCGGCGGCCCACAGAGCGAGCGCCGCGGCTAGCGCGCCCTGGGCGACCGCCAGGGCCCACGGTCCGCTGAGCAACAGTCGTAAAATGGCTACGGGCGATACCTCGCGGGCCACGAAGCCGTGGTGGTACTCGTCGACGCCAATCCACCCTTCTCCCCCGTGCGACAACCAGTCGGCAAGGTTCGCGAGCAGCAGGTCGCTGTCGGGATCGGCCAAGCCGCGATTGGTGAGCGGGTAGGGATCGGCCAACACGACGATGCCCCCCTCTCCGAGCGTGCCCTCGGCGAGCAGGCCGCCCGACGAATCGTAGGCTAGGGTCCGCGCCGCGCGGACGCCCAACGATTCGGCGAACGGCGCATCGACCTCCAGCCGACGCGGCCCGGTGAACACCAACTGGCTCACTCCTTCGAGCAGCGGCGCGTTCTTGGCCAGATCGCGCAGTTCGACCCGCTGCCCGTTCAGCAGGGGCGCGGGAGCCTGAAACCACTCGGCCAGCGACCGGCCTTCGTCGGGATCGCTGCGCTTCGCGGGCGCCGGCGGAACGACGAGCAATCGCCCGCCGGCTGCGATCCAGGCTTGCAGCGCCTCGAATTCGACTTCGAGCAGCGGCCTGGTCGGTTCGAGGATGGCCAGCCCCGTAAGTTCGTCCAGGTTCCCGTCGCTCAAAGGGCGGCGGATCCGCTCGACGGCGGCGCCGGTCTCATCGAGAACCACGAAGGCGGCCTTCGCGCCATAGGGCTCGTTGAAGAAGGTGGACGGGTTCTCGAACAGACTGCCCGTTTTTGAAGGAGGGGAGAAGGCCAAGGTGATCACCGCCGCCAGCAGCATGAGCGGCACCAGAATGCCGACCAGGATGCGGTCGGAGCCGGTCAAGCGGAAGCCGCTCATGGCCTGAGCCCCGTCAACAGGGCCAGCATCGCGTCGCATTGAGCGCGGTCGGTCGGCAGGCCGCTGTAAGCCGAGCGTTCGTACCGGCTCGTCAGCTCCTGAAACGAGGGCTGCCAGCGGGGCGCAGCCGCCAATTCGCGCACGTAGTCGCGATTCGTCTTGGCCGGAGTTGGCGCCAGGGCGCCGTGCCGCTCGAGTTCGAGGATCGCCGCCACGTAGAAATGCCGCACGGCGTCGGCAAATCGCCCCTGCTCGAGGAGCGCGCGGCCCTGCGCCAGCGCGCCGTCGAGGTCGAGGTCGCGGATGCCCAAGATCTCGCCCCGGCGGCGCTCGTTGCGCGCCGCGGCGCCTGCCCGCCCTGGCGCGAGCAGTTGATACAGCGTCCACAGCATATGGACAAGAGCCGCCACGAGCGCCAAGACCATCCAGCCCACGATCAGCCAGAATAGCCATCCCGGCAGACTCCCGGCGACCTGGCCGACTCCCCGCAGCAGGCCGCGCAGCCACTCGAGAAACGCCTTCCACCAACCGGGCTGTTCCGCGGCGCTCTGGGCAAACTCGGCACGAGAAAGCACCTCGCGCGCGGTTTCGCGCACGGCGGCGCGGCGGGTCGCCGGCGTCTCGGACGCTGCTGGTTCGCCATCGGCCGCCAGCGCCGCCAAAACGATCGCGATCCCAAGCCAACCGTTCATACCGACGAGGCCGGCGGGGCCTCGGCGATCGACGACGCGAGTTGCTCGAGGTCGAACGCCTCTTTGCGAATTCGCAGATCGTAGTAGAGCAGCAGCGTCGGCGCCGTTTGAATCGGCAGCAGCAGCGCCTGCAAGGCATTTCCCAACACAAGCCCCACCAGCACGTGGGGCCAGGGGACGAGTTCAACCAGCAATCCCAGCGCGAACGCCAGGATCGCAGTCAGAAAGAACACGGCGAGAGCGACTTTAAAGCCCTTGCTCAGATTGTCGCGCATCAACTCGCGCGAGCGGCGAATCGCTGCGACGCCCCACACGCTTTCGACGATCACCACCGGCTGCGCGACCAGGCACCAGAGCGAAAAGATGATGCCTGGCACGATCAATAAGAGAAACCCCGCCGCGATGAACATCGTTACGAACAGGTTCGTGAACAGCAGCGGCACGAGCCGGGGAAAGGCCCGCTGGTAAGCTTCCCAGGCGGAGAGGGGTTGATCCAAGTAAGCAGCCGACACCTTGACGATCACCGCGGCGGCACAGAGCGGAAGCACCACAAGTGCGAACACCGCGCTTCCCAACGCCCGAGCCGGACCCGACGGCGACGCCGACCGAGCGCCGAAGCCAGGCTGGAACTCCGCGGCCTGGTTGCCCCGAGCCTCCGAGGGCGCGACCACCAGCGCGTAAGGCACATAGGCCACCAGCCCAATCAACGCAAACGTCACAAAGTTCGCCCGGTACAGGCGAAACGTCGCGTCGAGGATGTCCCCAACGCCCATCGGCCGCAACATCACTTCGGACATCGGCAATCCCTCCAAACGCCCAAGGGCCTACGACACTGCCGGTCGATTCTAAGCGGCGCCAACGGCCCGTCAAACTGCGATGCGAAATTGCCCACCGGCGCGCTCGTTCCGCTCACGGCGGCGGGACCTTCGGGCACATCGCCGGCGGCGCCCGGCCCGCGGTCTCAGCGCAAAGGGCATCTGCCCAAGACCTTCGTTCCTTAAGCCAAACGCCGCCGCCAGGCACTCCGTTTGCGGCCCATGGCTTACGGGCAGCCCACCACGGGCAGCCCGAGGGTTATGTCGGGCAGACGCTCGTTGGGAAGACCGCCCGGTCGGAAAGCGAGGTGTGCGATGATCCCGATTCGGCATGTCCACCGGCACGTGTTGTTCGAGAGCGCAATCTGGCAGTGGCTGGCGGCAGTTCTGGCGGTCCTGATCCTGCTGCTCATGGCGAGCAGGGTGGGGGGCGCCGAAGTGCGGCCGCCGCGGCCCCGCCTCGTGCCCCCGCTCGAGGTCGCCTGGGACCAGGCGACCCAGGCCTATCGCCAGCACGATTGGGGGCGGGCCGAAACGCTGTTCTCGGCGATTGCCCGCGAGTTGCCGTCGGCCCCGCTGGCCGTGCAACCGCGTGATCCGGGGGCGGCTATGAGTCGCACCGCGAACGTGTGGTTGGCGCTCGTGGCTCACGGTCGGGAACAGCCCGAGCTGGCTCTCGACCGCTGGCTGACCGCCGGCCTCCCGCCGCAAACCGCCGAATGGCGCGAGGTCGCCCGTGCTGCGGCCTTGATCGATGCCGGGCAGCTTCAGGCGGCCAGCGCCGTGCTCGCCGTGGCGGAGGAGCAGGCGCCAGAGAATCCGCTGGTTCACTATTACCGCGGGCTGTGGCGGCTAGAGCAAGCAACGCGGCAGTTCGAATGGCCCGAGGGCCGGGCTGCTGCGGTTCGACTTGTGTCGGCCGGCACAGCTGACCAAAGCGGCGTTCGTTCCGAACTGCAAGAGCTGGCCGCCACCGGCGCCTTGGAGCGGGCGATCGAGTATGCTCCGCGCCTCGACCGAAATCAGCCCCTGCTGCCGGCCGAGTGGCCGCTCGAAAGCCGGTTGCTGCCAAACGTCGGGGACTTGCTGCAGGCTCTGGGCGCCCAACACTTCCTGCCCACGGCGCACCTGACGCTCGCGCAGATGTTCCTCGAGCGGTCGAATCTCGAGTTGGCCGAGGTGCATCTCGACGCTGCCCGCATGCTTGGGTCGCAGGTAGTCTTCGGATACCGCGACCTGGCCAGTGGCTACGCATCTGCCGGGCGCCATGCCGATGCGGTGCGGTCGGGCTTCAAAGCTCTGGCCTACGGCGCGAGCGGACCGACTGACGCCGTGAGGTTGCTCGAGGACCTGCCAAGCGGGCTGCGCGAGATGATCGTTCCGTAAGACGCGGGCGAACGACCAATTGCGAGCCGAGTTCGAGAATGGGCTGGCGGTTTGGGCCAAGAGCGCCCTCGATGGAAGCGGCCCCGCTCGTCGAACCCAGTCGCCTCGGCGGCCGCCAGCGGACGAAGTCGGCCCTGGCGTTGGCAGCTTGACGCACCCCCCCGCCACGGCGTATTCTTATCTCGACTAAAATGATAACTATTGTGATGTCTGCTCGTGATTCGGGATCTCGTGATGCCTTCTTCCGCGACCGCTGACGTTTCCCACTACCCAGTGCGCTTTCTGCGCGGACGCACGCTCGGCATTTCTCGCCCCCGGCGGTTCGTCGGCGACTTGTTGGCCTTCGCCCAGCGCGTGCCCAGCGTGCCGATGCAGCGGCGCATGCACCTGAGCGATGTCGTGGCGGCGCGGCAGGCCTCGCGCGAGCGGGTGAGTTGGTGCGCGATCTTTCTCAAGGCCTACGCCATCGTGTCGGCCAGCCGCCCGGAGCTGCGGCGCTCCTACATTTCGTTTCCCTGGCCCACGATCTACGAACACCCCGAGAATGTAGCCACGTTCAGCGTCGAGCGGGAGCATCAGGGGGAGCAGGCGGTGTTCTTCGCGCAGGTCCCCCAGCCGGAACTGCTGCCGCTCCGCGAGCTCGACACCTATGTGCGGCGCCACAAGACGGCGCCGATCGAGTCGATCGAAACCTTTCGCCGCGCCTTGCTGCTGAGTTCCCTGCCTCGGCCACTGCGGCGCTTCATTTGGTGGCTGGGGCTATGCACCGACGGGATGTATCGCGCGCGGTTCTTTGGCACGTTCGGCATCAGCGTGGTGGCCGCATTTGGCGCCGCGGGTCTGCACATCCTCTCTCCACTGACGACGACGCTCAACTACGGCGCGTTCGAGCCCGACGGCTCGATCGAGGTCCGCCTGGCCTACGATCACCGCGTGTTGGACGGCGCCACCGTGGCGCGCGCGATGGCGGCGCTCGAGGACGTTTTGCAGAACGAGATCGCCGACGAATTGCGGGCAACCGCCAGCGCGGAAACGCGACCCACGGCGCGGCTGGAGACGGTGCGGGCAGGCTAACCGCAGCGCACGGTGCGCCGGCGACCGCGATCTAGCAATCGAGCGCGGGCGGCGCGGCGGGAAACACAGCCAGAGATCGGCGCGGCCTATGGCTGCGAGATCGGCAACGAGCCGCCGGCGAGTTTCCACCCCACGGTGGCGCAACCTGCCGGCGGCTCGATTTCGAACGACGATTCTTGCGCGGAAGATTCGCTCCGCGCGGCCCAGACGGGCCTTAGCAGGCGCCGCAGCACACCGGGGTGTTGCCGAAGCAGACGCAGCACATGCAGCCCGCGTCCATGCACTTGGTCATGCAATCGCAGCAAGCTTGCAGCATGTCGCAGCAGGCCTTGTCGCCGCTGGTGCAGGTGATGCAGACGCCGTCCTTGGTCATGGTGCACTTGCAGGTGCACATCATCATGTTGCACTGACAAACGACCATGCCGTTCATCATGCAACAACACGAGCACATGCCGTCGGCCAGCATCTTGCACAGGTTTTGCAGGGCGCCGCAGGAGACCTCGTCTTCGCAGACGCAGGTCATCTTCATCCCGCCTGTGCACTTCTCCATCTTGATCGTGCAGCGGGGGACCATCGACATGGCCCCCATGCTGGGGCCCATGGCGGGCATGCCGGTCATGGGCATGGTTCCGGTCGACATCGAACCCATCATCATGGGGCGATCCATCATCATCGTCGGATGCATTTGCGAAGTCCTTTGCAGAAGAGGGCCCGAGGCACTCGCGAACAGGCGAGCCACTAGACCCTGAATCCCCGCCTCCAGATGGTCTGGTGGGCCTGGGGAACCATTAAGAAAGTGTTCGTGCCTCCCGAGGACGGGTGGGCGATCGTTCAGCCGCAAAACTATACGCAACGGCAGAGTTTACGCAAGTGCTTATCTCGAAATACCTTATAATCACACAATGTGCATCAACATGGTGATGATGATTTGCCAGCATCTACCGAGTCTAGGAAAGCTGGGGAGGCAAAAAACGAGGCAAATTGTCAATGCGTAGAACCTCTGTGCCTCATGCGCTCTTCCGATTGTGCTCGATAAGAGGATTGGGAGCGCCTCTGCGGCCTACCCGATCTTCTGTCTCTAGAGCACCCGAGGGTGGCGCCGATGTCCCTCGCCCCGTCCGCTGACGTACTGAGCCTGATTGGCAATACTCCGGTGGTTGAGCTCCGCTCGATCGACGCTGGCTGCTGCCGGCTGTTCGTCAAGCTCGAAAGCCACAACCCAGGCGGCTCGATCAAAGACCGCATCGGCCGCTCGATGATCGAAGCGGCCGAGCAAGCCGGCAAGATCGGCCCCGGCGCCACGCTCGTCGAAGCCACGGCCGGCAATACCGGCCTCGGCCTGGCGCTCGTCGCCGCGCGCAAGGGCTATCGCCTGATCCTGGTGATCCCCGACAAGATGAGCCAGGAGAAAGTCTTCCACCTCAAGGCGCTCGGCGCCGAAGTGGTGATGACCCGCAGCGACGTGGGGCGCGGGCATCCTCAGTACTACCAGGATCTGGCGGAAGGCATCACCGCCAAGACGCCGGGCGCCTACTACATCAACCAATTCAACAACCCGGCCAACCCGCTTGCGCATGAAACGACGACCGGCCCCGAACTGTGGGCCCAAATGGACCACGAGGTCGACGCCGTGGTCTGCGGCGTCGGCTCCGGGGGGACAATCACCGGCCTCAGCCGCTTCTTCGGCCGCGTGGCCCCCAACGTCGAGATGGTGCTGGCAGACCCCGCCGGGTCCGTGCTGGCCGACTACATCCGCACCGGCAAGCTCGGTACGGCCGGCTCCTGGCTGGTCGAAGGCATCGGCGAAGATTTCCTGCCGCCGATCGCCGATCTCTCCCGCGTGCGCACCGCCTACACGATTCCCGACCTCGAAAGTCTGAGCACCGCCCGCGACGTCCTCCGCGGCGAAGGCATTTTGGCGGGCTCTTCCTCCGGCACGCTCATCGCCGCGGCCCTCCGCTACTGCCGCGACCAGACAACGCCCAAACGCGTGGTGACGTTCGTCTGCGACTCGGGCAACAAGTACCTGTCGAAGATGTTCAACGACTACTGGATGGCCGACCAGGGCTTCCGCTCGGGGCCGACGACCGGCGATCTGCGCGACCTCATCGTCCGCCGGTTCACCGAAGGGGGCGTGGTGTCGGTCGCGCCCGAGGAAACGCTCGGCGTGGCCTATGCCCGCATGCGGCTCTACGACGTGTCGCAGTTGCCGGTGCTCGACGGTCGCAAGGTCGTCGGCATTCTCGACGAATCGGACCTGCTGCTCGCGGCGGGCGAAAACCCGCAGGCCTTCGGCCTGCCGTGCCGGGAGTGCATGACGGAGCGTCTCGAAACGGTCGCTCCGACCGCGCCGCTCTCGGAACTGTTTCCGATCTTCGACGCGGGCAAGGTGGTGATCGTGGCCGACAACGACGGCTTCCACGGCCTCATTACTCGCGTCGACTTGCTCAATCATCTGCGCCGGCAGCAACGCATCGCCGCCTAGCCTGACCTATGAAGGAAACTCCCATGCAATCGCTCTCGCACACCGGGCTTGATGCGGCCCCGCTGGCCCTTCATCTTGGCTCGAACTCGAATCAGGACGGCGCACGCTTGGGCTTTGGCACGCGCACGATCCACGCCGGCCAGACGCCCGACCCCACCACCGGCGCGGTGATGCCGCCGGTGTATCTCACGAGCACCTTTGCGCAGCAATCTCCCGGCGTTCACAAGGGCTTCGACTACGCGCGGAGCCACAATCCCACGCGGTTCGCGTTCGAACGCTGCGTGGCCGACCTGGAAGACGGCCAGGCGGCGTTCGCCTTTGCCTCGGGGCTGGCGGCCATCGCGACGACGCTCGAGTTGCTGCCGCACAGTTCGCACGTGCTCGTGTGCGACGACCTCTACGGCGGCTCGTTCCGCCTCTTCGAGCGAGTGCGGCGGCAGAGCGCGAACCTCGACTTCACCTACGCCGATCCGGCCAACCTGGCGGCCTTCGAGGCGGCGATCCGCCCGAACACACGGATGATCTGGATCGAAACGCCGTCGAACCCGCTCTTGAAACTGGCCGATCTCGCGGCGATCGCGGCGCTGGCCAAACGGCATAACCTGATCGCAGTGGCCGACAACACGTTCGCAACTCCCTATGTGCAGCGGCCGCTGTCGGTGGGCTTCGACATCGTGGTCCATTCGGTGACCAAGTACTTGAACGGCCACAGCGACATGATCGGCGGCATCGCCGTCGTGGGACAGCGTGACGACCTGCGCGAGCGGCTCGGCTTTTTGCAGAACGCCGTGGGGGGCATCAGCAGCCCCTTCGACAGCTTCCTCGCCCTCCGCGGTCTCAAGACACTCGCACTGCGGATGGAGCGGCATTGCCAGAACGCCGCCGAATTGGCCGGCTGGCTCGCGCGGACGCCGGGCGTCTCGCGCGTGTACTATCCCGGCTTGCCGAGCCACCGGCAGTATGCCTTGGCGAACAGGCAGATGCACGCCGGCGGCGGCATGATCTCGGCGGTCATCGAGGGCGGCCTCGCCCGCAGCCGCCGCTTCCTGGAGAGCTGCCAGCTCTTCACCTTGGCCGAAAGCCTGGGTGGCGTGGAGAGCCTGATCGAACACCCGGCGCTGATGACGCACGCCTCGATTCCGGCGGCGCAGCGGGCGGCCGTCGGCATCGACGACGGCCTGGTGCGTCTCTCGGTCGGCATCGAAGACGTCAGGGACCTCCGCGCCGACCTCGAACAAGCCCTCCGCAAGAGCGCCGCCTAACAACCCTCTCCCCGTGGGAGAGGGCAGGGTGAGGGTCGGTGAACTCTTTTTTCCGGCCAGGTCTTCGCCGAGCCATCATCCCCGCAACAGCGGATACGCCACCAACCCGGCCACGGTGGCGATCGCAATCAGCACCGGCTCGGGCACTTTGCGGCCGCTGGCCAGCACCGCCAGCGTGGCCAGCATCACGCCGACCTTGAAGAAGTCGAGGTCCGCGCCGTCGGGCAGGAGCGTTCGCCGCCCAAGGACCACCACCGCTCCGCCGATTGCGCCAATCGCGGCTGCCGTCACGCCGTCGACAAAGGCCACGAGCGCCGGCAACTTGCCATACTTCTTGAAGTAAGGCGCCGGCAGGATCGTGAGCAAGTAGCACGGCAAGAACGTGGCCAGGGCGGCCACCGTGGCGCCTGCGAACCCGGCGACCAAGAAGCCGATGAAGCCCACGGTGATCACGACGGGCCCCGGCGTGATCATGGCCACCGCCACGGCGTCCAGAAACTGTTGGTCGTTCAGCCAAGCGTGCTCCTTGACCACGCCGCCGTAGAGAAACGGCACGATCGCCAGCCCGCTGCCAAAGACGAACGCCCCCGCTTCGGTAAAGAACAGGGCGATCTGCCAGAGCACGTGTGAACTCACGTCGGCCAGCCGCGGCAGCGCAGCCAAGGGAAACGCGAGAGCACTGGCCGAAGAGTTGCCGGAGCGGAGAAATCGTGGCGGCGCCCGCCGTAGCCACACGAGCAAGCCGGCGACCAAGAACAGCCCGACGAACTCGCTCTCGGTGGCGATCGTCGAGCCAGCGCTCACCAGGTAGATCGCCCAGAGCAACGGATCGCGGCCGATCGACTTGCGCGTCAGCTTGTAGCCGCTATGCGCGATGATGCCGATCACGCAAGCGCCGACGCCGTAGAAGACCGCCTGCATCCAACTCAACCCGCCGTAGAGCGTGTACGCCCAGCCCAGGGCGACGACGATTACGAACGACGGCAACACGAAGGCCAGGCCGACGAGCGTGGCGCCGAGCACGCCGTAGTGGACGTAGCCCAGATAGATGGCCAGTTGCGCGGCGAGCGGACCGGGGGCAAGTTGGGCGAGCGCAAGCCCTTCGCGATAGTCCTGCTCGGTGATCCACTGCCGCCGCTCCACGAGATCGCGATGCATGTAGCCGACCAAGGCCACGGGCCCGCCGAAGCCCCACGCGCCGAGCCCAAGGAAGTAGGCGGTGAGGGCGCGGAGCGAGTAGGCCGCTTGCGCAGGTTCCTGTTGCGGGGCGGCGGCTGAAGTAATCAAGGAACAAATCCGTAGCGGCCGATGGGGCTTGGTCGAGAGCCTATTCTCTCGCAGACTCCGCCTAGCGAGAAGCTCTGTAGGCGCCGCCGCTGGCGCCTGGCAAAGCGCCGATTGCCATCAGCCCCCGAAGACGCCGATGTCGCCCAAGTCGCAACGCAAAGGCCATGCGAACTACCGAGTTGGTCCACCGCCGTAACCCGGCTTGGCGACTGCCATTCCGCGCTATCCTGGCCGACGCTCTCGCCCCAGGGATAAGGTTCGCCCGCCGCCAACGAATACCATTGTACGAGGGCAGACCCCCGCTCTTTCTGTTTGTGAGGAAATCGAACGATGAACGCGACCCTGAAGTTGAGCTTGGCCCTGGCCGCGGTGCTGGCGTTTGCCGCGCCGGCCTGGTCGCAGGAAACGGAGGGCGGCGTCCAGGAGAAAGCCCAACAGACGCTCGAGAGCGCCAAGGAAACGGCCGGCGCCGTGAGTAAATCGGTCGACGCCAATCCCCAGGCTCAACAGGCGTCGACGGAGCTGCTGAAGCCGATCTACGACCTGGCCGAGACGTTTTCCTTTCCCGCCTTCCACTGGATCGCCTTCAGCCTGATGGCCGCCGGCGTCGTCAGCTTTGCTCTGCAGCTCACCTTGGGCAAGCTCGTGGTGCTCTCCAAGCTGGGCTTTAGCCCGAGCGAGTTCCTGTCCGACGGGTTGGGCTTGGCCGTCAGTGTGATCGGCCTCGTGCTCACCACCCAGGCCGCCACCGAGAACTCCGACTTCACCAAGAGCGCGTTCCTCGTCCTCTCATCGGCCGCCGTCGGCGTGGTCGCCGGGATCGTCTTCTACTGGTGGGGACAGCGGCAAGAACTGCAGGCGGTCGAAGGCCGCCGCAAGGTGGCCGTCGTGAAGAGCGAGCCGGTCAAGTAGCCGACATCGCTTGCCAGGCTTCACGGCCGGTGACGAGGAACGCCTCTTCGCCGGCCGTTTGCTTGCGCCGGATACGGCCGCGTGTTTCCCTGCGAATCGCGGCCGCGCCGACTAGCCCGACGAGCCTCGATCGTGGGATAATAGCTGCGCGGGCCGCCGCTGAGATCCGCCGGTCTCCGCGTTTGCCTGGCTCGCCGAGGCCTGGCGCATGCTTTCGCTCCCTCATCTCCCGCAATCGTTTTCGCTCCGAACGGGTCTGGTGGCCGTATGCGATCCCACACCCGAAGGATCGGGCGATGGCTAGGTTTTCGCTGAAGGGCGTGTTCCTCGGCCTGACGGTGTTCGGAGTGATCTGCGCAGCGCTTCTGAACGCCAGCGGCTGGTGGACCGTCGCACTTTATGCGCTGTTCTACCTGTCCCTGTTCTACACGGCGTTCCGGGCGGCCCTGCTGGGGCGATCGGCTGCGTTTTCGGTCGGCTATGCGCTGACCGGCTGGTTGTTGATGGTGTTGCTCGCCGTCGACCATGAGTGGCGGCTCTATGTCGCAGTGGGCTCCGATCTGCTCGGCGAGGTTCTCACGCCGCAGGGACAACCGCCGCCGCTTGTCGATGAGGCGCGCATGGCCGTCGTCACTGTGCTTTGGACCCTACTGCGTGCCCTGCTGTCGCTGATCGGCGGCTTCACGGCGCTGTGGATCGCTGCCCGCAACCGACCTCCGTCCGAAATCACGAACCTGCCCACCGTGGGAAGGTTCTCGTTCTCCCTCGCCTCCGTGCTGTGGGCCAGCGCCATCGTCGTCTTGGCCGTTGTCGCCCTGCTGTCGGGCTTGATCTCGGATCGGCGTCGCTTGGTAGGTGAGCTATCGGTCTCGAGGGCCGAGGTCGAGGTCCACAAGACACGGCAAGACGACTCCCTGGCGCATCTGGCCACCGAGTTTGCACAATACTTCGACGCAACCGGGGAAGAGAACGGCGACACCTTCGTCGCCACAGGCGGCGAACTGAACGAAATGCTCGCCTACAGCCTGGTCGCCAGCGGCGTGCCGCACGTGCGACTGGAACAGGTCACCTTCGCCGACGCGGCCCAGCGGATCATGAACCAGCGGTATGATTGCAGGGTCGATGGCGACAAGCATCAGTATTCCTTGCGGCAGCAATAGCGAGGGCCGGACGTGAAACCTTCCTTCTCGCTGAAGTGGCTGTTCGTCGGCGTCGCGGCCGTGGGGCGGGCGATCACCGGCATGGGGGGCCACTTCAACGACTGGATGGCGCAGGTTACCGGGTCGATGCTCATCGCAATCGGGATTGCAGCGCACCTGCATCGATTGGGCCGGCGGTCCGGGCTGCCGAACGTGGAGCCACGTTGGTCTCTCCGCATTCTGCTCATCTCGACTACGATGATCTGCATCGCACTGGCGGCCGCGATCACTGCCCTGCCACGATCAGTATCGTTTCAAACGGTGAAGTCAGTACGCCCCGGCATGTCGCTCAAGGAAGCTCGCACACTCCTGGGGTCACATTCATGGGGCGGAGGCCACTTGGTCGTGAACGGATTTCGCCAAGGCGGCTCTATGCATTATTCTCACGTCGGCCGAGCGGGCCTGTGGGAATGCGTTGTCCACTATGACGGCGGAGACAGGGTGACGGACGTGTACGTTTACAACAGGTACCTCCCCGAATGGCTGGCTCAACCGACGAATTGGTGAAGCCTTTCTTCTCCCCGAAGTGGCTCTTTGTCGGCGCCGCACTGGCTGCGGTTATTGCTGCATGCCAACAGTCACTCGTTGGGTCGCGGCTTGTCGGGCTTGTCGCCTTTCTGTTCAGCAGCGTGGTCCTGGTCGGAGTTGCGATCGGGCCTGCCTCGTCGCTGAAGTGGTGGTTCGCGGGCGCATTCGCCGCGGGCCTGGGGGTCGCGCTGTGGCTGCCGCCGACGGTGTCGTATCGAGCGGCCAACTCGGTCCGTGCCGGCATGACAATGGACGAGGTCCGAGCGCTCTTGGGAAAGCCGATATCGGAAGCAAGTCACAGCTCCAACGGATTCCCGCCATACCTTTACCGATGGGGTTACAACGTCGGCGCCACACGAAAGGCAAGCTGCGAGTTCTTCTTCGATGGCGAGCGGCGCGTCTTGGGCGGCGGCGTCAATGAGCGCGGGTACATCGCGTACTGGTGACCTGCCAATCGGCCGGTAGAACTATGAAATCAGCTTTCCCGCTCCGCACGTTTAGCCTACGCACCTTGCTCGTTGGCTCGGCGCTGGCCGCGCTCGGCCTGGCATTGCTCGGGAACAACTGGGCGGAGCGGCGGCGGCAGGAGTGGCTGTGGAACTAGGCCCTGCGGCGCGTGGCGGCCGATGGCAACACGATCGGCATCTTGGCGTCCGACGAGGAGCACGCATTCATTGGGTTCAATGGCGGAGTCGTCACGCCGGCCACCGCTCACGCTCTCGTCCACGCCGAGCGCGTAGGCAGCTTCCTGATTTTCCTGAAGGAGCCACTCAGCAAAGAGGTCGAGGACATCCTCGCAGCGGCCTACGAGTCGGACCAGCGCGGCCTGGGCATCGAAATGTCCCAATGGGTACGGCCCGAACTGTTGGTTCGGCCGGATGCGCCTGACACTCCCGCAGAGCGACCGACAACTCCCCCACGCAAAGCCCCGCCGTGACCAAACCCAAGTTCTCACTCAGTTCCCTTCTCTGGGCCACAGCCCTCGTCGCCGTGCTCGCCGCTTGGCGGCGGGACCATCGACAATCCGCGATCGCCGCGGCCGACCGGCAGCAACAAATCGACTCGCTCGAGTTCCAGCGCAAGTGGTGGGGAGCCGAGATCAATCGGCTGCGAGCCAGGAACGAACGCCAAGACGCCCTCTTACGAAGGTATTGGCCGGATTATCCTGTAGCCGGCGAGCCTCGATGGTTCGTACCGGACGAGGCGGACTTTGCGTTCACGGACATCGTGCCGGAGCCCTGAATGGCTAGGCCATGAAACGCACCTTCTCACTTCGTTGGCTCCTTGCCCTGGTCGCGCTGGCCGGAGCGCTCGTGGCGACGCCGCTGGCCGTGTGGCGGGAGCGCTCGCGAGCCGAGCCGACGAAGGCGTCGTTCACCTCGAAGGGGCTGGTGAACACGATCACCTATCGGAGAATGCCCAATTTCTAGCGACGATCCGAATTCAACCACCGAAGTCCCTCTGACCGCCGAGCCGATCATCGAACGCGTGGTGCTGCTTGACGACGCGGGCGATTGGATCTTCAGCACGCTCACGGCGAGCCCCGGCATGCTGCGCATGACCATGCCGGTCGAGGGGCGCGACCTGGTCGTCACCCGGAGCGATCGCCCGCTCGGCTATTGGCGCCGCGTGAAAAATACGTGGAACTACATGTTCAGGCGTGTGCCTGTGGCGGTGGAGACGGCGTCGCTCACGCTCGTCGACGACGAAACGCTCGAACTCGACGCGCAGTACCCGCCGTTCGAAGAGCCGATCCGCATCCGGTTCAAGGAAGCGCCGAGCCAGGCGGCCGCGGTGCTGGAGTTGTGGCGCGGCTAGATTGCCCGAGCCGCTGGCAACCGGCGACTCCCGCCGGCGCCCCAGGCGGAACTAGGCGGCGCGACCGTTGCAAACGGACCGGGAAGAGGGCCTGTGCGCGCATCCCGCGGCGTACCCAGTCGAACTGTGGGCGAGACCGCGGCGTACCGGGAAGTACCTCTCTTTCCGGCACCTCCGATGGGACCTATGTACGACTATTTCGCGCGCCTCGCCCGCGGTCTGTTCACGACCAATGCCTCGCGACCCTCGCCTCCGAGCCGACGGCGCGTCCGCCGCCTCGAGTCGCTCGAGCCGCGGACGCTGATGGCGGCCGACGTGGCGGCTGAGTATTCGGTTTCGAACGCCTGGAACAGCGGCTTCCAGGCCGAAATTCGCTTGGAGAATCAGCGGCCCGCCACGATCAGTTCGTGGCTGCTCGAGTTCGACCTGGCGGCCGACATCACGTCGCTCTGGAACGGTCAGATCGCCAACCGGCAGGGCAATCATTACACCGTGGTCGGCTCGTCCTGGAACCAATCGCTCCCCAACGGCGGCGCGGTCGAGTTCGGCTTCGTGGCCAAGGCGGCCGGCGCTCCGCCGGAACCGAGCAACTATCGCTTCAACGGCCAGCCGCTCGACGACAACGCACCGAGCTTGCCCACGATGTCGATCGAAGACGCGGTCTTGAACGAGGGCAATTCCGGCACGGTGGACGCGGCGATCTGGGTGAATCTCTCGGCGGCCTCGGCCACGCCCGTTTCCGTGCGCTATGCAACGGCCCCCGGCACGGCGCAGGCCTCGAGCGATTACACCTCGGCCTCCGGCACGCTGACGTTCGCGGCCGGCGAAACCCGCCGCGCGCTGCGAATTCCGATCCTCGGCGACACGGCGGTCGAGGCCGACGAGACGTTCTACGTCGATCTCTCGCAACCGAGCGGAGCCCTGCTCGGCCAAGCCCGCGCCAAGGTCACCCTGCGCAACGACGACGCGGCGCCCTCCACCGGCGACGTGCGGTTCCAGACGCTCAGCGACTGGGGCTCCGGCTTTACCGGCCAGATCAACCTGCACAACTCCGGCGCGGCCACCACCCGCTGGCAACTTTCGTTCGACTTCGCGGGGCAGATCACTTCGATCTGGGATGCCCGCCTCGTGAGCCGCACCGGCAACCGCTACGTGGTGGAGAACGAACACTACAACGGCGCGCTGGCCGCCGGCGCCAACGCCTCCTTTGGCTTCGTCGCGAGCCCTGGAGGGGGCGCGGCGCGGCCCACGAACTTCAGCTTCTCGGCCGGCGGCGGAGGCCCAGGCACCCCGACCCCCACGAACCGCGCCCCCACCGCTGGGCCCGACACGGCGACCACCACGCCCGGCGCTCCGGTGACGATCTCCGTCCTAGCCAACGACGCCGATCCCGATGGCGACGTGCTGCGCGTGGCGTTGCTCACGCAGCCCACGAGCGGCACGGCGACGCTCAACGCCGACCAAACAATTCGCTATGCTCCGCGGGCTGGATTCCTGGGCGTCGATAACTTCAGCTACCAGGTGAGCGATGGCCGCGGAGGAACCGCGACCGGCACGGTGCGCGTCACCGTGGCCGAGCGGACCGCCATGCCCGACCAGGTGTTCGCGCCGTACGTCGATATGACGCTCTATCCGCAATACAACCTCGTGACGGCGGCGCAGACGCAGGGACTGCGGCACTTCACGCTGGCCTTCATCGTGGCCGATCCGCAGGGCAAGCCTGCCTGGGGTGGCTACTCCGAATACGGCCTCGGCACGCAATTCGACCAGCAGGTGAGGACGCAGATCGCCGGCCTGCGGGCTCTAGGGGGCGACGTGATCGTGTCATTCGGCGGCGCTGCCAATCACGAGCTGGCCGAAGTGATCACCAGCGTGCCGTCGCTCACGCAGGCCTATCAATCGATCATCGACGCATATGGCCTGACGCAGATCGACTTCGACGTCGAAGGCGCCGCCGCGGCCGACCGGGCATCGGTGGACCGCCGCAATGCGGCCATCGCCGCGCTCCAACACAACGCGGCGGCCGCCGGGCGCACGCTCGAAGTCTCCTACACGCTGCCCGTCCTCCCCACGGGCCTCACGCACGACGGCCTCGCTATTCTGCAGTCAGCGGTGCAGACGGGCGTCGACCTGTCGATCGTCAACATCATGGCGATGGACTACGGCGACTCGGCCGCGCCGAATCCGCAAGGGCGCATGGGAGACTACGCGATCGAGGCCGCCCGCAGCTTGTTCGCGCAGTTGCGCACGCTCTCCGGCGCGGCCAAGCCGGACGCCGAACTCTGGGCGATGATCGGCGTGACGCCCATGATTGGGCTCAACGACGTGACGACCGAGGTCTTCGACCAGCAGGAGGCGCGCGAACTGGCAGCCTTTGCCGAGCAGCAAGGGCTGGGGCGGCTCTCGATGTGGTCGCTGAACCGCGACCAGCAGAGCTCCGGCGGCCGCCTTAGTTGGGTCGACAACACGTCGAGCAGCTTGCTGCAAAGCCCCTTTGAGTTCTCGCAGATCTTCAGCCAAATCGAAGATTAGGCGGCTGATCGGCCAAATCTCGGTGCAGTTGCGCGGATTGTGTCGATCGTCTGCCGGCGAGTGCGCGCGAGCGCAACCTATCTTTGCCTGGTCATGGCGTCCGCTCCGAAGGCGGCGCTGCTTAGGTAGCCAAGGCATCGAAGGGCCAAATCATGCTGCGCGTGCAAAGTCTAGGGCGTTTTGCGTTGACGATGGTGCTAGGGCTGGCGGTCGCCGCATGGGCGGCACGCGCCGAGGCCCGCGGCGGAGGACATGGCGGAGGCCACGGCGGTGGCCACCATGGTGGGGGTCACGCCGGGGGCCACCATGGCGGCCACGAGGGACACCACACGCATACCCATCATGGAGAGCACCACCACGATGGTCACCATGACCATCACCACGACGGCCACCATGTGCATCACCACCACTACTTCCATGGCGGCGGCGGCGCGTGGGGCGGCAATGGCTGGGGCGGCTGGGGTTGGGCCGGAGTGGCCGCGCCGCTCGGCTACGCCGCCGGCCGGGCCTACGCCGTGCCGGGCTACGGCGGTTACGGCGGCTACTACGGCGGAACCGACACCGTGCCGCAGGTGAACGTGAACAACGCCTCGGGCGCCACCAGCAGCGACGACTCGGACTCCGACGACGACGACGACGACGATGGAGATACAGACGCCCAAGGCACGGGCGACGATGACGATGAGGACGACGACAGTGACGACGCCGACAGCAGCACGCCGAAGGACGACGCCGACGGTCGCGGCGCCCCGCCGGTCGACTACGAGGCCCCACTCCCCAAGGACCGCGGCGCCATTCATATCAAGTTGCCCGATCCTTCGGCCGCGATCACGTTCGACGGCGAGTCGATTCTCGGCCGCGGTCCCGACCGCCTGATCCTCACCCCCTCAATCCAAGCCGGCAAGCCCTTCAAGTACCAGGTGCAGGCTACCTGGACTCAGAACGGCCAAACGGTGACCGAGCTGCGCGAAGGGACCGTGGTGGCGGGCAAGTACGCGATCGCCAACTTTGACGCTCCGGCCAATGCCGCGCCGACGGCCCGCACTTCGCAGGCGACCTCGGCCACGCAGCCGGGCACGAAATAGCGCCCGCGCTTTAGCGATTGCGATCAGAGGTCGAACGGCCGCTCCTGGGCCGTTCGGCCTTTTTTCATGCGCGGCGCCGACGAGAGATTGCAAGCAGCCCCGCGCCTACAAGCGCGAGGAGCGCCGTGCTGGGCTCCGGCACGTAGCGCGCCGAGCGAATCTCGAGGTTGAGGAACACGTCGTTGCCGTTGAAAGAGCCGGTGATTTGGCCAGCCGCCTGGCCGACCTGGTCGAAGCTCCCGGGGTTTGGCGCGCCGGTGGGCAAGACGTCGCTGGCCAAGGCGTTGAGGGGCAGCTCCGTGTCGCGGAGGGTGATCTGCATTTGATCCACGGTCAGGCCCACGATCGATGAGGCGCCAGAGCCGCCGAGTACGTCGTAGGCGTCGATTGTGCCGATGCCCGTCGTGTAGTCGTCCAGGATCTGGATCGTGGCGTCGACCGTGCTGAAGGATTTGCCGCCGATGTCGATCTGAAAGGCGGGCGCGCCGGTCTGTGGATACTCGCCGCGTTTGGGATCGGCGTCGCCGTCGGGAGTCGCGGTGTCGACCGTCCAGAAACCGCTGATCGCTTGTCCCTTGCTGAAGCTGCCGGTCGGATCGACGAACGAACCGAGCGGGCTGATCACTCCTTCGAAGAACACGGTCCCAAGTTCAGCCTGCGCCGAACCCAAGCACATACTCGCGACGACAACGGCGCCAGCAAGTCTCAAAGCGGCGCGGCACAAGCGGGGACAGCGGCTCATGGTGAACATCTCCGGGCAAGAATCGACCGGCCAGCGCGCCGGCGGCGAGCGACCCTTCCAAAGAGGGGTCGCGCCGAAATCGTAGCAGGACGGACGCCGTCCAACAATCGACGGCGAAAATGGCAATTCGCTCGCGACGACTGCGCGGCGGCAAAGCAAAGGGCCGTCCGAGATCGGACGGCCCTTGCTAGGACTGCGTTGGCTCAACCGTGCCGCGTTAGACCACTTGGCTAATGCCAGGGATCGCGCACGGGTAGAGACCGGTCTTCGGGTCGACCTTCGGCTTGGGAAGAGCGTCCCAGGTGTACTGCTCGGGCTGAAGGTTGATCTGCGAGTTCAGGCACTCCTCCCAGTTCAGCGCCTTGCCCGACGCGGTGGCCATGCGGCCGAAGATGGCCGTCATGGTGCTCTTGGCGCCGTTCTCGCCTTCGTTCTGCGGGCTGCCGGCGCGGATGCTGGCGTACAGGTCGCTGTGCTCCTGCACGTAGGGAGCGTTGTCTTGCCCGCGGAACCGCCAGTTGTTGGGGCCTTCGATGCGGCCGGCGCCGATGTTCACCTTGCCCTTGGTGCCGTGGGCGTATTCGGCCACTTCGCCCCAGGTGCCTTCTTGGTGCCGGCATTCGCTCAGGCACTTCGTGCCGTCAGCGTATTCGAACTCGATCATGTGGTGATCGAAGATCTCGCCGAACTCCGGTCCAACGCGCACCTGACGGCCGCCCACGCCTTGGGCCTTGGTCGGATAGCCGTTCTTGAGCCAGTTGATGACGTCGAGATTGTGGATGTGCTGTTCGACGATGTGATCGCCCGAGAGCCAGTTGAAGAAGTACCAGTTGTTCACCTGGTACTCCATCTCCGACTGCCCCGGCTCACGCTTACGAACCCAGGGCGTGGTGCCGTTCCAGTAGGCGCGGGCGAGGATGATGTCGCCGATCGCGCCATCGTGCAGGCGCTTCATCGTTTCAAGGTAGACGTTCTGGTGGCGGCGCTGCAGGCCGACGCCGATGCCCAGGCCCTTCTTCTTGGCCTCGGCGGCCGAAGCCAGCACCGAACGGACGCCCGGAGCATCGGTGGCGACCGGCTTCTCCATGAAGACATGCTTGCCAGCGGCGATCGCGGCGGCCAGGTGAATTGGGCGGAAGCCTGGGGGCGTGGCCAGGATTACCACGTCGCAACCCGAGTTGATCGCCTGCTGGTAGGCGTCGAGGCCGACGAACTGCCGCTCGGGGGTGACGTCGAGCTTGTCCTTGATCTCCTCGACCTGCTTCAGTTCGTTCCAGGAGCCTTGCAGCCGGTTTTCAAAGGCGTCGGCCATGGCCACCAGCTTGCAGTTGCCCGTGCTGGTGAGCGCATCGCGGACGGCGCCGGTGCCGCGACCGCCGCAACCGACGACAGCCACCTTCAGGGCGTCGTCGACCCCGGCGTGGACCGACCGGGCCGCGAACGTGCTGGCCAAGGCGGCGCCGCCGGCCACCGCCAGCGACGAGGTTTTGAGGAACTCGCGGCGCGAGCCGCCGGCGGGAAGAGAGGATTCGGCCATCAGACTACCACTCCTGGAGGGGGGAAATCGGAGGAACGGGGCAGGACAGGGGGCGCGCCGGCCGGACAACCAGCCAAGCCATCGGGCGGCGCTAGTTGTTCGGCTTGCGGCCTTTCAGGTCCTCGGCGTCAGGACCAAACTTCGCCTTCTCTTCGTCCGAAGGCTCCACCAGCGGGCGAACTACCCGCAAGCCCAGGAACTGGGCGTCGGTGAAGTACCAAATGCTCTGCGGCAACTGCGGGTCTTGCTGCTTCCACTCTTTGCTCGAACCGCGTCGCGCCGCACTCCGCAAGGCCGGCGGATCGTCGTCCCAGGCGCCGCCCCGCGCCGCACGCGGATAGAGGGTCTTGGGCTTGACGAACGGGTTGTCGGCCTTCTTGTCGGCGAATTCTTTGTAGCCGTCGGCGGAGTACTGGTCCAGCACCCACTCGGCCACGTTGCCGTGCATGTCGTAGAGGCCGTACGGATTGGGCTTCTTCAGGCCGACCTTGTGATAGGTGTCGTCGCTGTTCTCATAGTGCCAGGCGTAGTCGCCAAGCTGGGCCGGGTCGTCGCCAAAGTGATAGGCCGTGGTCGTGCCGGCGCGGCAAGCAAACTCCCACTCCGCTTCGGTGGGCAGGCGGTAGTAGCGGCCCGTCTTCGCGGTCAGCCACTCGCAGTAGCGCTTGCCGGCCAACTGCGTCATCGAGATGGCCGGGTAGTCGTCCTTGCCCATGCCGAAACTCATGTCGGTATAGGGCTTGGTAGGACGCGACACAGCGTCGGCCAGCTTGTCGAGGGCCGTCGTCTCGGCGCCCGTTTGTTTCCGCTCGTGAATGTCGAGACTGAACATGAATACCTCGTATTCATTCCAGGTCACCTCGTGCTTGCCCATCCAGAACGGAGCGACGGTCACCTCGTGCTGCGGTCCCTCGTCTTCGGCCCGCCCCTCTTCACTCTCCGGGCTGCCCATCAGGAACGTGCCGCCGGGGATGGGGACCATGTCGAAGGTGATGTTCCGCCCGGTGATCACCTCGGTGTAGGGCTTCATTTCGGAGGCGGCTTTGGCTTCGCTGTCGGGCACCGGGAGGACGGGGCGGGTCGACGCCTCGTTGGCCGGGGCCGCCGCGGCGGCCAAGAACATCCCGGCGCCGGCCAGAATCCCACCAAAAACACCTGCGGCCGACCGTTGCCCGTGCGGCGCACGATGACTTACGCTGAACATAGGGAAACTCACCCTCTTGCCGTTCCACAAACCAACGCCCCGCGAAGCCTTGCGACCCGTGGCCGCCAAACCCCCACGATACACTGCGAATCTGCACCCGGCTACCGGGGCCGCCGCCGTAGCCGGCACACTCCGTGTGCCGAATGCCAGGACTACGGCTACTCGCCACGCGGCCGCGATTGGCTCGCTCGCGGTAGCGCTCGCACTCCGCTCTCGGAGAGAGCGGGCTACTTTCTGGGCCGCGACGCTTGCCGTGTTGCTGCTCTGGGCCGACCAACCGGCGCGGGCCCAGGAGCTGCGTCGCTTCGAGTTCGCCGAAGCCCATATGGGCATGCGGTTTAAGCTCACTTTCTACGCAGCCGACCGGGAACTGGCCCACTCGGCCGCCAAGGCTGCCTTCGCACGGATCGCCGAGCTCGACCAGGTGATGAGCGACTACAAGCCCGACAGCGAGCTGAATGGCTTTATCGACGGCGCACCCCATGCCGAACCGAAGCCCCTGAGCGCCGACCTGTTCGGGGTCCTCGAGCGCTCGCAGCGGCTGGCGGCCGACAGCGGCGGCGCCTTCGACGTTACCGCGGCCCCGGTGATCCGACTTTGGCGACGAGCGCGGCGCCAGAAGGAGCTGCCCGATCCCGCGCGGCTCGCTGAGGCTCAGGCCGCCGTCGGCTACCGACGATTGGAACTCGATCCGGTGAAGAAGACGGGGCGCCTGACCAAGCCTGGGATGCGACTGGACCTGGGAGGAATCGGCGCGGGCGTCGCCGTCGACGCGGCGCTGGCCGTGCTCCGTGAACATGGCATCAGCCGTGCGATGGTCGACGCCAGCGGCGACATCGGCGTGGGCGACCCGCCTCCTGGGGCCCGCGGTTGGCGGATCGGCCTGGGGCCGTTCGACCGACAGGAGGGCCCGCCGGTTCGCTTCGTCGAACTCGCGAACGCGGCGCTTACCACCTCGGGCGACCTGTGGCAGTTTCTCGAGATCGACGGTCGCCGTTACTCCCACATCATCGATCCGCGGACCGGTCAGCCGCTCACCGACCGCAGCACTGTGACGGTGATCGCGGCCGACTGCACCACGGCCGACAGCGTGGCCAAGGTCGTCAGCGTGCTCGGACCTGGAGCGGGGCTCGAGTTCATCGAGCGCATGCCTGGCGCGGCGGCTCTTTTTGCGCGGATCGGCGATCGAGGGCTCGAAGTCTTCGAGTCGACAAGGTTCCCGCCGGCGGCGAACTAACGTTCGGGCCGGGGTATGCGCTCGGCCAGCGAAGCCAGCAAATGGAGCAGCTCGTCGAAGGCGACCGGCTTGAGCAAGTGAGCGTCGAAGCCAGCCTCGCGGGCTTGCTGCCGATCGCCGTCGAGCCCATAGCCCGAGACGGCGACCAGCCCCATGCCGGCCAAGTCGGACCGCTGACGAATGCGCTGGGCAACCTCGAAGCCGCTCAGGCCCGGCAGCCCGATATCCAGCAGCACGATGTCGGGGCGCTGCGCTTCGGCCTGTCGAAGACCATCGCGGCCGTCGAAAGCCAGCTCGACCTCGTGCCCCACCTTGCGCAGCAAGAGCGCCATGCTGCGGGCCGAGTCTTGATTGTCGTCGACCACCAACACGCGGAGCGGCCGCGTGGGCCGTCGCGCCGCGGGCGCCGGGGTCGACGCGGGAGCGGCGCCGACGGCCAGCGGCAGCCGTACCTCGAACTCGCTGCCGCGCCCTGGGCCCTCGCTGCGGACGACGATCGAGCCGCCGTGCAGCGCCACCAAGCGCTGCACGATCGTCAGGCCGATGCCCAAGCCTCCTTGGGAGCGGTCGAGGGAGCGGCCAACCTGGGCGAAGAGATCGAAGATCGTGCTGATCATATCCGGTGGAATGCCGACGCCATTGTCCCGCACGGTGAGGGTGGCCCAGTCTTGGTCGACCGTCTGCAAGACCTCGATGCGGCCGCCGTGGTCGGAGTATTTGACCGCGTTGGTCAGCAGGTTGACCACGATCTGTTCGAGGCGGGTCGGGTCGCCGTCGATCTGGGCCGCGGCGCCGCGGCCGAGGAGCAGCGTTTGGCTTTTTTGGTCGGCGCTGGGCCGCACGACCTCAACGGCCGCGCGAACGATTTGGCCGAGGTCGACGAGCTGCCGGCGCAGGGTGATCTTGCCGCGGGTAATGCGGGCCACGTCGAGTAGATCCTCGATCAGCCGCGTCAGATGCCGACATTGCCGGGAGACAATGCTCGCGCTGGCGGCGACCTCAGCAGGCTCTGCGTGAGTGGAGAGGAGTTCGGCCGCGGCCGTGATGGCCGACAGGGGATTTCGGAGCTCATGGGCGAGCATCGCCAAGAACTCGTCCTTGCGACGATCGTTGTCGCGCAGCTCGTCGTAGAGCCGGGCATTCTCGAGGGCCACGGAGGCCATGCGGGCCAACTGCACCAGGATCGCTTCGTCGTCTTCGCTAAAGTCACCCTCCCCGCGATCGGAAAGCTGCACGAGCCCCTGCCGCGAGCCGTCGCGGGCAACGAGCGGCACCGCCAGCCAGCCCCGAATGGGAGGTCTGTCCCCCCAGTGCGACACGAGTTGCCGGCCGATTGCGTCCGCCTCGAGTTCGGCCTGGGAGAAGCGGCATGCGCGGAGCGGGTCACGACAGAGGGAATTGGCCAGCCGATCGAGGAACGCCGAGCCGTCAAGGCGGTCGTGGGGCGCACCGGAAGGGTCGAAGGACAGGGAGTGGATCGGCGGCTGCCCCGCCGCTTCGGCCAAGGTCGCGTAGGCCTGCCTCGCGCCCACGATCTGACGCGCCTCGCTCGTCAGGAGATCGAGGGTGGAGCGCAGATCGCGGGCGGAGTTGAGCCGTGTGGCCGCCTCGGCCAGCGCGCGAAGCTGTTGGGCCTGCGTTTGCACCCGGAGCACGGCCTGGCGGGGCTCGGTGATGTCGCGCGTCGTGCCGATGAACCGCGTGGCGTTGCCGGCGGCGTCGAAGTAGGCCCGCCCGCGGGTGGCCAGCCAGCGCTCGGCGCGGTCGCGCCTTCGCGAGATTCGGAACTCGGCGGCAAACTCGCCGCTTCCTCGCGGCGAGAGCGCGCGACGGCCGCTGGCCAAGACCGCCGCTCGGTCCTGCGGATGGACGTTGGCCAGAAACTCGCGGAGAGTGACCGGCGTGCCGGGGGGCACGCCGAACATGTCGCGGCAGCGATCGCACCACTGGACGGCCTCGGTCTGGGGATTGAAGTCCCATAGTCCTAGCCGCGTCGAGTCGACGGCCAGCCGCAGCCGCTCCTCGTTCTCCAGCAGCGCCTGCTCGGCTCGGCGCCGTTGCCGGCGCTCTTCCGCCTCGCGCAGCGCGCGGCGGATCGCGGGAGTCAACCGCTCGAGACGCGATTTGAGCACGTAATCGGTCGCGCCTTGCTTGAGCGTTTCGATCGCCAAGTCTTCGCCCAGCATGCCCGAGAGAAAAATGAAGGGCACGTCGGGGGACACCTGCCCCACGTGATCGAGGGCGGCCAAGCCGCCGAAGAGCGGCACCATGTAGTCCGCCAGGATCAGGTCGTAGTCGCCGTTCTCGACGGCGCGGCGGAAATCGTCTTCGTTGTCGACGCGCGTGAACTCCACGTCCATCCCGTTGCGGGCCAGCTCGGCCTGGATCAATTCGGCGTCGAGGGCGCTGTCCTCGAGGTGTAGGATGCGTACGGTGCTCATCTCGGCTCGCTCTGCGGTTTCCTCCACAACCTGGTTGCGAACGGCGCGCCGTTTGGCGCGCGTTCCAGGGGACTTTCGTCAATCAGCGGCGGGGGCGGGCGCTGCCTGGGGGCGGCTCGTTGAGCACGGCCCAGAACACTCCTAGGTCCTCAATGGCGCTGATGAACGCTTGAAAGGCCATCGGCTTGACGACGTAGGCGTTGACGCCCAGCTCGTAGCTGCGGAGCAAGTCTTCTTCTTCCCGCGACGAGGTGAGCATAACGATCGGGATGTTGCGGAGCTCGACGTCGCCGCGAACCGTCTCGAGCACCTGCAGGCCGTCGAGGCGGGGCAACTTGAGGTCGAGCAGCACCACCGCCGGGTTGCCCTGCGCCCGCGCGCTGTATTGCCCACGGCGATACAAGTAGTCGAGCGCTTCGACGCCGTCGCGGGCCACGTCGACCGCATTGGCCAATTGGCTCTGCTCGAGCGCCAGCAGCGACAGCTCCAAATCCTTGGGATTGTCTTCGACCAGCAGAATCGGCTTAAGCATCGCTCGCTGCCTCAGCTTTGACGGGGAGAGAGAAATAGAACGTTGCGCCGACGCCCAGCGTGGACTCCGCCCAGGTCCGGCCGCGATGCCGCTCCACGATCCGCCGCACGTGCGCCAGCCCCACGCCCGTGCCTTCGAAGTCTTCCATGCGGTGCAGCCGCTGAAACATGCCGAAGAGCTTGTCGACGTAGCGCATGTCGAAGCCCACGCCGTTGTCGCTGACGCTGAAGATGTGTTGATCGGCCGCCCTTGCGCACTGTACGCCGATGCGAGCAACTTCTGCCCGCTGCGTGAACTTAAGGGCATTCGAGAGGAGGTTTTGCACCACGAGCTTGATGAGGATGGGATCGGCCCGAACCTGCGGCAGGGGGCCGATGCTCCATTCCACGCGGCGAGAACCGATTTCTGAACCAAGCTCGCGGATCGTGTCGTCGACCAGCGCCCGCACGTCGATTTGCGCGTAGCGCAACGCGGCGCGTCCCACTTGCGCGAACGAGAGCAGATAGTCGACCAGGCGCCCCGCATATTCGGCGCTCTCGACGACGTTTTGCAGATAGTGCTGGCCGGTCTCGGACAGGTGCTCGGCCTCGCGTTCCTTGAGCAACTGGCTATAGCCCGTGATATGCCGAAAGGGCGCCCGCAGATCGTGCGATACGGTGTAGGAGAAGGCCTCGAGCTCGCGGTTGGCCCGCTGCAAGTCCGAAGTCAGGGCGGCCAGTTCTTCGGCGCGCCGGAGAATGACGTTGACGACCGCCGTGCGAAACTCGACAGCCGCCTCGATGGCGCCGGCCTCCCAAGGCGCCGACCGACCGCGAACCAATTCTTGCCAGGCGGCGAACGACTGCCGCGGGTGGATGTGCCCCGTCTCGGGACCAGCGCGTTCGCTGGTCCGCGGATCGCCTGCCCACGCCACGGTTTGCACCAACTCGGGCCGAAACCACAGCACGCGACTGCGGCGGAAATGCGACAGCTCCAGGCTGAGCAAGCCGCTCGCCGAGGGGGCGTAATCGGCCGCGGCCGGATAAACCGCGGCAAGCGCGTCGCTTACGAAAGGCTCGGCGCCGCTGCTTTCGTCCAGCCAGGCCGACAGGCCTAACGTCTGGTCCGGCTTCGGCGTTACACCGGCCTGCCAGACCTCACCTGCCTCGACCAGCGCCACGCCTTGAGCGCCCGTCAGTTCGAGCAGCGGCTGTGGCATTTCTTCCAGGGCCGCCCGCCAATCGGCCCGCTCGCCGAGATGGGTGAGCAGGTCGGTGTGCAGACTCTTGCGCCGGGCCGTGCTTGCCAGTTGGGCCACCCGCTCCCGCGCGGTGAGCTGCCAGGAGAGCATCTGTGTGAGCACATCGCAGGCCGCGCGAACCGGAAACAATACGCCCTTGGGTTCAGCATGGTGGCAGGCGATCAGCCCCCACAGCCGGCCATCGACCAGGATCGAGGTCGAAAACGAGGCCGCTGTGCGCATATTGCGCATGTACTCCAGATGCACCGGAGACACGCTGCGAAGCGCCGCATAACTCAGATCGAGGGGCTGACCTGTGTCGGGGCGCAGCGCCGGCACGATCGGCACCGCTTCGTAGCTCGCAGAAGGAATGAGGCGTAAGCGGTTCGTGCGATAGAGCTCGCGGGCCTGCCGCGGAATGTCAGAGGCGGGAAATCGCTGGTTCAAGTACGACGGCAACCGCTCGTTGCGCACCTCGGCCACCACGGTGCCATGTTGGTCGGCGTCGAACTGGTAGACGAGTACGCGGTCGAATTCGGTGAGTCGCCGCATTTCCTCCGCGGCCGCTTGGAGCAGCTCTCGCAGCTCGGCGGCTTGGCCAAGCCGGTCAGCGTATTGGGCCAGCAAAGAGAACAGCTGGCTGGGATCGGGCGCCGCTGCGGCGTCGCGAAGCTCGAACTCCACAAACACCAGATCGGCGTGGCGATGGGCCAGGAGCGAACACTCGCCGGCGCGAGTCGGCAGCCGGTCAGCGACCAGACTAGGTCGGTCGGTCAACCGCTCGTCGCGGAGCGCCGCCGCCAACGGCTCTCGGGCTAGCCCCGGCAGTGCCGAGTACAGATCGTGATCGAGCACCGACTCGCTCGAGCGTTCGCAGAAAGCTTCCAAGTTGGTCGATGCGTGGAGCACCCGTAGGTCAGCAAGCCGGGCCGCCAGCAGAGCGCCATGGGGCTGAATGCTGCCCGGCCGATGAATGGGCTCGCGGTCACACTCGGCCAGATCCACAGGTTTCGGGGTAGGTTCGCGCTCGTTCACGTTTCGTATCCTTGCGTCCTGCCTCGCCGGGTGCGGTTGCTGGGACCCGCATTGCCAGGAGTGGCGACGCTACGTGCATGATCGTTTCTCTCTACCACGACATAACTTAGCGCGACTTGGCAGCCGCATCGCCCGGTACTGCAACCTGCGTGCCGAAAATCCACTTACCAGCGCACGCGCCCTTGCGGCACCTCCACGCATTATTCGCGCGTCGGGCAAGTGGACGAGAGCGGCCGAGCCAAAGTCGCAGAGCAACGCGAGTTGGCAGCCCGACCTACGGTCAGCCCGGAAGATCGGGCCCGGAGCCGGCTTCCCGCCGCGATCAGAGAATCGCCAGCGGGTCGCGCCGCGCTTCCAGGGTGCCGCGGGTCACACCCACGCGGTTGACCGCTCGCAGTGCGGTCCATACCTCGCGGCCCGTTCGCTCGCCCCGTAGGAGCGATCGATAGAGCTCGAGCGTGCGCGCCAGCTCGGCCGCCGGCAAGTCGGCCAGCAGTTCGACGCGGAAGTGCCGCACGCCGCGGGCGAGCAACTCCGGCACGGCCTCGGCCGCGCTTTGCGCCGCCGCGTTGTAGAGAGTGTTGCGGCAGCCGATGTCGGCTGTCAGCGGATGCTCCATGCCAACGCGGTCGCGGAGCTTCACCTGATGGACGTCGCAGGGACGTCCGCAGTTGGTCTTGTTCGTCCCCGGCGAGAGGACCGCGCAGAACACGCAATGCTCCATGTGGAACATGGGCATGTGCTGGTGGATCACCACTTCGAGCCACTCGGGCGGCACGGCGGCGACCAGGTCGAGCAGTTGCTCGCGATTCAGGTCGTAAGACGGGGCGACCCGCTCGGCCCCCTGCTTGCGCAGCCAGGCGACCGTCAGCTCATTCGCCGCGTTGAAGGAAAAGTCGGCCACCACCGGCACGCCCCGGCTGGCATAGAAAGCGAGCCCCGACAGATTGCGCGCGAGAATGCCGTCGGCCCCGTGCCGCAGCAGCACGCGAAATAGCCCGTGCTCGTCAGGCTTCTGAATCCGCGACGTCGCCAGCAGAATACGCGCGCCCGCGGCACGCGCGCTCGGCACTGCCTGGCCGTATTCGCGGATGTCAGCAAACTCCGCAATGACATTGCGTGCGCCCAGCGCGAGCACCGCCTCGAGCTGCGGAAGCGACCGGCAAAGAACCTGGAGCTGCGAGGCAGCCGCGGTGAGACCGGGCTTCGGCAGCTCGGCCCGCAGTCGCGGAAGCACCGGCGCCTGGGCGACGGCCCGAGCAGCGCCCTGGGGGCTGCTTTGCAGCGCGGCAATCAGCTCATGCCGGAGTTTGCCGAGCACGCTCAGCGGAGCCATCGGCTGGCCGACGATCTCGGCCTGCACCTCGCCCAGTTCGAAGCCTGTCCCTCCCAGGCGGCCGAACTGCTGCCGCAAGACGTCGAGCGTGAGCGGATGACGCTGTGCTTCCGCGAGCGCGTCGACCGACTCGAGCCGGCAAGAGCCTCCTCCCGTCACGCGGGCCAAGACCGAGAGCTTCTCGCCAACCGCTGCCCGCACGGCGAGAGCAAGAGCGGCGGGCCGCCCGGTAAACTTGCCAGCAAACGATTTGCGCAAGCGGCGCGTCAGCTCAGGGTCGTCGGTCTTCCAGACCTCTTGGCCGACAGTCAGCCGATCGGCGGCGATGGCGCCATGGCCGAATGCGACTTCGACAACCCCGGGGCCCGCTTCCCCCGCGATGCGCCGCCCGTCGGACCAGAGTTCGAAAACGCGGCCCCCTTGCTCTTGGCCGGACAGGCGGTCGCCGGCGAAGACGAGCCCGTCCCCCGGCTTGACCGGCCGCTCGAGCGCGAGCTCAATCCGACCCCGCCAAATGTTGTGGACGCGGCCGACGAGCACGCCGCGCTTGGCGGAGCTCAAGGCCGGCACGAGCATCTTGTGATCGCAGCCGTGCAGCCAGCCGACCGAAAAACCCCGCGAGAACGACAGCTCCATCTCTTCCTGGTCGCGCGGCGTGAAGTCGGCTGGGTGGCCAGCAACTGCGTCGTCGATGGCGCGGCGATAATGCCGCGTGATGTTGGCCACATACTCCGGCGTCTTGAGTCGGCCTTCGATCTTGAACGACGCCACGCCGGCGGCGATCAGCTCCGGCACGAGCGCATAGGCGGCCAGGTCCTGCGGACTCAACAGGTACCTTTGGTCCCCCAGATCGACGTCTTGGCCGTCGCAAACCAACTCGTAAGGAAGCCGGCAGGCCTGCGCGCACTGGCCACGGTTGGCGCTGCGGCCTCCCAGCGACTCGCTCGTCAGGCACTGGCCCGAGTAAGCCACGCAGAGGGCGCCGTGAACAAACACTTCGAGCGGCACTTCGCAAACGCGCGTGATCTGGGCGATCTCGTCGACCGACAACTCGCGCGGCGCGACCACGCGCTCGAGCCCCAGTTCGCGGACCGCAGCGATGCACTCGGCGCTCGTCAGCGTCATCTGCGTGCTGGCGTGCAGCCCCAGGTCGGGGCAAATCTCGCGCACCAGCCGCGCCAGGCCCAGGTCCTGCACGAGCACCGCGTCGGCCCCCGCTGCGGCGATCTCGCGCACGAGCGCCTCGAGCGCCGGCAGTTCGTCGCAGAAGGCCAGCGTATTGAGCGTCACGTAGCCCCGCACCCGGTGGGAGTGCAGGAACTCGATCAACTCCCCGAGCTTCTGCGGGGCGAAATTGGCCGCGCGGGCGCGGGCATTGAAGCCGCAGTCGAGGCCAAAATAGACCGCATCGGCCCCGTTCGCCACGGCGGCGCGGGCACAATCGAGGTCGCCCGCCGGGGCGAGCAATTCGGGGGCAACTTTCGGAACGGAGGACATAGACGGGCCGAGCGAGGAACGGGCAAACCCTAATTATACGGGATGCCGCCCGCAGGCCCACCGCTGCTCCGTTACCGCGTCAGCCCGTACACGAGCAGCCGGTCTTGATCGCGCAGGTAGAGCTTTCCGTCGGCTACCACCGGGTGGGGCCAGCTTGGTTGGCTGCCGTCGGCGATTTCGAACGTGCCGAGTTCCTGGTAGCCCTTGGGCGTGGCGGCGATCAAGGCCATCAGGCCGTTGTCGTAGCGGAAGTAGAGGTTGCCGTCGGCGTAGGTCACGGCGGCCGAGCCCGTGCCGGGGCCACGGTCCTTCCGCCAGACGATCTTGCCGGTGGCCAACTCCACGCAAATCGGAAAGCCGTTGTTGTGGCCGTGCCCCCCGTAGAGATAGTCGCCGACCAGGATCAGCCCGCCGTGGTGGTTCTGCAACTCCACCGCCGGCAGGAAGTACTTCTCAACCGCCTCCCACTGGTTGCCGCGCCGCACGATTTGCAAGAGCGCGGAGCCAGTGCCGTAGCCGGTGGAGCAAAAGACGTAGTCGCCCTTGACGATCGGCGTGGGAATGTTGGCCGTGTCGTTGGCCACTCCGTTGTAGTTCCAGAGAAAGCGGCCATCGTCGGCCGACACGCCTACCACGCCGCGCCCCAGCAGTTGCACGTACTGCCGCTGCCGGCCGGCGTTGCTGACGACGATCGACGAGTAGCCGGCCCCATCGCCCCCCTTGCTGCCCAGGTCCTCCGGCAGTTTGGTCCGCCACAGTTCGCGTCCCGTGCGACGATCGAGCGCCACGAGCGCTGCGTCGCGCCCGCCTGGCGTGACGATCAGCTTTTCGCCGTCCACGAGCGGCGACTCGCTATAGCCCCAACCCGACATCATCTTGCCATCGAAGTTCTTGGCGAAGTTCTTCCGCCACAGTTCCTGCCCCGTGGCAGCGTCGCAGCAGACGAGGTCTCCCTCGGTGCCGAGGGCGTAGACGCGGTCGCCGTCGAAGGTGGGCGTGCAATTGGGGCCGTCGTTGGCCTCCTTACCGACGGGCGTGCTCCAGAGCTTGCGGCCGTTCTTGCCGTCGAGGGCCAGCAGATGCTGCTGTCCGTCCCATTGTCCCATGGTGTAGATCCGCCCACCCCCCAGCGAGACGCTGGAATAGCCCTTGCCTAGGCCCTCGCTCTTCCAAGCGAGCTCGGGGCCCCCCTTGGGCCACTTGCGGAGCAGCCCCTTGTCCGGCGAATGACCGTCGCGATTGGGGCCGCGCCATTGGGGCCAGTCGCCGAGCTTCTCGGCGGCTTCGAGACGCGGCGCCACGGCTAGCGCGAACATGAGGAGCGCGAATCGAACGGCGGACAGGCGGGACACGTGCATGACGCGGTGCTCCAAGTGCGGGAACTGGCAGGCTACCCTGCGCCATCATCGCAAAGCCGGGCGTCCGTGCAAAGATCGCGCGGCCTACCCCAATACCCGCTCTCGATATCGCCGCTCGAGCACTTCCCCGGCGAACATCGCCGCCGCGGCCAGCACCACACTCACAAGCACCAGCCGCCAGGCTTGGTCCGCGCCGCCGGGGGTTTCGAGCAGGTTATACAGTTCCAGCGGCAGCGTGCGGGTTTCGCCTGGGATGTTGCCGGAGATCATGATCGTGGCGCCGAACTCCCCCATGCCGCGGGCGAAACCGAGCACCGCGCCGGCCACCAGACCCGGCCAGGCCAGCGGCAGCGTGATCGAGCAGAAGGCGTCGAGCGGCCTGGCGCCGAGCGTGCGCGCCGCCTGCTCGAGCCCTTCGTCGACCGCCGAGAACGCGAGCCGGATACTGCGAACCACGAGCGGAAACGCCATCACGGCCGAGGCGAGCGCGGCCCCTTTCCAATCGAACAGGAACCGCAGCCCGAACCAATCCTCGAGCGGGCGGCCAAGCCAGCCGTTGCGACCAAAGAGCACGAGCAACGCATAGCCGGTGACCACCGGCGGCACCACCAGCGGCAGGTTCACGAGAGTTTCGACCAGCGTCTTTCCGTAGAACTTGCGCCGGGCCAGCAACCAAGCCACCGCCACGCCGAGCGGCAAGCTGGCCGCCATCGCCACGAGCGAAACCTGCAGGCTCAGCCAAACGGCTTGCCATTCGCCAGCCGACAAGCTCATGGCGCCCCCCAAAACGTCAAATACCATTGCAAGGCATGCCGGAGCGGCGCGGGACCTTCCTGATAGATCCACACCAGCGGCGAATAGAGCTCGAGCAGAACCTGCACCGCCGGCTGCTCGACATGCAACTGGCCCGAGCTATTGCTGCACACCCAATAGATCGGGCCGAAAGAGAGAGGGTAGAGCAACAGCGCCGCCAGGGCGAGCGCGAAGAGGACGACGATGAATCGCGGACGGCGGGCACCCATATCCTTCTTCTTGTAACTCCCGCGAGGCGCAACCCGCAACGGTCGAGCTGGCCCCAAAGTGGCACAGGCTTCCAGCCAGTGCGTCCGCCCGTGCGCCAAAGCGCGCTTTCTGACCTATTCGCGGTCGCCCTGCGGGGGCTTTGGCTTGGGCGGTTTCGCAAAGCCATGCTTGGCGAAGATCTTGCCGGCCGCTTCGGTCTGCAAGTAATCGAAGAGCGCCTGCGATTGCTTCTTCTTCGCGCCCTCGATCGTGAGCACGAGCGGGTAAACGATCGGCTCGTGCGTCTCGGCGGCGAAGGTGGCCACAACTTCAACGTCCTTGGCGACGCGGGCGTCGGTGGCGTAGACGATGCCGGCCTCGGCCTCGCCGCGCTCCACGAGCAACAGCGTCGCCCGCACGTCGTGACCGCGGACAATCCTCTTGGCGTCGACGAGCTTCTCGTAGAGCTCGAGCTGCGTCAGCGCCTGTTGGGCATACTCGCCGGCGGGCACTTTCTCTCCGGCGAGCGCAAGGTGGCGCACCCGTGCGTCGAGCAAATCTTCGGGGCCGGTCACTTTGGCCGGATTGCCTTTGGGAACGATCAGGACCAATTCATTGCCCAAGAGCGGCACGACTTTGGCCGCCAGGCCGCGTTTCTCGACGGCCTTGGTCCATTCCTCGCTCGCCGAGAGGAACAGATCGGCCGGGGCGCCTTCGAGCACCTGCTTGGCGAGCGCTTGCGAGGGGCCCGGGCTGAACTTGATCTCGCCGGGGTGTTTTTCGCCGAACTCCTTGGCGGCCTCGGCAATCGCTTCTTGGGCGCTGGCCGCGACGAGCACGAGGATCGGTGCGTCGTCTGCGGCGACGACATGACGGGGGCTGACGAGGGCCGCGAGCGCCGCGAGTGAGTACAGCAGGCTGCTGACGGGCCGGATCGAAGGAGCGTCTCGCATGCTGGTTCCCTTTGCGGTAAGCGGACTCGAACGGCTACGTGAGAGGGCCTACGTGACTCCAAGCATTCTGCACTCGGAGAGTGCAGGCTACTTTAGTCTACGTTGCGGCGGCGATCGCTTGGTCGAGGTCGTCCGTAAGGTCCTCGAACGCTTCGAGACCGATCGAGAGCCGCACCAGGCCGTCGCCAATGCCATGCGCGCGGCGGGCAGCCGGATCGTAGCTGGCGTGCGACATCGAGGCCGGCTGCTCGATGAGCGATTCGACGGCGCCCAAGCTCACCGCCAACTGAAACAGCCGCGTCGACTCGGCGACACGTTTGGCGGCCTGATAACCGCCGGCCATCTCGAAGCTGAGCATCGCGCCATAGCCCCCCTTCATCTGCCGCGCGGCCAAGTCATGCCCCGGGTGATCGGTGAGGCCGGGGTACATGACCCGGGTCACCTGTGGCTTCTTCTGCAAGTACTCCGCCACGCGCTGCGCCGTGCGGCTTTGCTCGAGCACGCGGAGCTCGAGCGTCTTGATGCCGCGGCTGCAGAGGTAGGCGTCGAAGGGGCTCATCACCGCGCCGGCGGCGTTCTGAATGAAGTACAGCCGCTCGAGCAGCTTGGGATCGCGCACCGCGAGCGCGCCTCCCAGCAAATCGCTATGGCCGCCGAGATACTTGGTGGCGGAGTGCATGACCACGTCGGCCCCCAGTTCCAAGGGGCGCGTAAGGACCGGCGTGGCGAACGTGCTGTCGACGCCGAGCAAGGCGTCGTGCTGATGGGCGAGCTCCGCGCAGGCCGCAATGTCGGTCAGCGACAAGAGCGGGTTGCCGGGGGTTTCGATCCACACGAGCTTGGTCTTGGGCGTGAACGCCTGAGCGAAGGCGTCGAGGTCGTTCGACTTGGCGAGCGAGACCGTGACGCCGCAGCGCGTGACCACCTTGTGCAGCAAGCGGTAGGTGCCGCCGTAGATGTCGGCCCCAGCCACCACGTGGTCGCCCGGCTCGAGCAAGAGCGTCACCGCGTGGATGGCGGCCAAGCCTGAGGAGAAGGCGAGAGCCCCGACGCCGGATTCGAGCGAAGCAACCGTCGTCTCGAGCGCCTTGCGCGTAGGGTTGCCGCTGCGGATGTAGTCAAACTCGCCCCACTCGCCGGCCCCCGGCTGCACGTAGGTCGAGGCCAGATACAAAGCCGGCACGACGGCCCCCGTCTTCGGGTCGGCCTTCTGACCATCATGAATCGCGCGGGTACGAAACTGCATGGGTAACCGTGGTTTCTTTACCGCAGAGGACGCCGAGGACACAGAGAGGAGATTGACCACAAAGACACAAAGTCACAAAGCAGGACAATTCTTGGTGTCTTCGTACCTTCGTGGTTTGCTCTCGTTCCCTCTGTGTCCTCCGCGTCCTCTGCGGTGAAAATTCTGATTTTGAACTATGCCCTCTCGAGCGCCTGTCGCAAGTCGTCCACCAGGTCTTGCGGGTTTTCGATGCCGCAGGCGAGGCGGATCATATTGTCGGGGATGCCGTAGCGCTGGCGATCGGCCACCGGCACTTCGTAGTAGCTCATCACCAGCGGTTGCTCGATCAGCGACTCCGCGCCGCCGAGGCTGGGACCGATCCGCGGAATCTTCACCGCGTCGACCACGGCGGCCGTCTCGCGCCAGTCGGCGTCCTTCAGCAAGAAGGTGACCAGGCCGCCGAAGCCCCGCATCGTCCGCTGGGCCACCTCGTAGTACGGGTGCGACTCGACGCCGGGGTAGTACACGCGCTCCACGCGCGGGTGCTGCTCGAGGAAGCGGGCCACGGCCAGGCCGTTCTCGTTGTGACGGGCGATCCGCAGTTCAAAGGTCTTGAGCCCACGCTCGAGCAGATACAAGTTGTGCGGCGAGTTGACGGCCCCCATGATGCCGCGGAGCTTGCGGATGGGCTCGAGCTTGTCGGCGGCGCCAATGATCGCGCCGGCCAACAGGTCGTTGTGGCCTGCCAGGTACTTGGTCGCCGAGTGGAGCACGTAGTCGACGCCGGCGGCCAGCGGGCGCAGGTTGTACGGCGTGGCCAGCGTGGCGTCGATCAGCGTTTCGACCCCGCGGCGGCGGCCGATGTCGGCGAACTTCTCCAGGTCGACCACGCTCAAATGCGGGTTCGTGGGCGACTCGCTCACGAGCAGCTTCGTGTTCGGGTTGATGGCCGCTTCCATCGCCGCGTAGTCGCAGGCCTTTACCTGCCGGGTAACGACGCCGAAGCGGGCGAGATGCTTCGAACAGAACTCACGGCTGCGGTGATAACACTCGTCGAAGAAGACGACTTCGTCGCCGGCGTTGAGCTTGGTCATCAGCAGGCCGACGATGGCGGCCATGCCCGAGGAGAAGACGAGCGCGGCCTCGCCCCCTTCGAGGGCGGCCAGCTTCTTCTCGACGACCTTTTCGCCGGGGTTGCCGTAGCGGCCGTACTCTTCGCGCTCCTGCTTCTGCTCGATGAAGTCGATCACCGACTGCGTGTCGGCAAAGGTGTAGGTCGAGGCGCAGAAGATCGGATCGGTGATGGCGTGGCCGTATTTCTGCCGCTCTTCGCCGGCATGCACGGTGAGGGTGGAGAAGCCGGGGTGCGAACCGTTGGCTTCGGCCGAGGGGCGCGTGGTCGACATGGCGCGGGGAAACTCCACAGGCAGTAGGAAAACTCGCCGTGGGGTTTGCGTCGGCCCAACGAAAAAGCCGCACCAAACGCGCTCGAAGTTTCGAGCGGCACGTGCGGCTTCGCTGGTTCGGAGCTGGACTGCCAGGGAAAAAGGACTTCCCGCGGGCAATGGCACTTTAGCAGTGAAGGCTGCAAGCGGCCGCAAATCCCATCTCTCGGAAATTCTAGTTCATTGCGGATAGGCCCGCAAGACACGGAGTTTGGGGCCGGCCGGCCGGCGCGAATCGGCTTACCAAATCCAGGCCCCGAGCTTCAAGCGCGGAATCGGCCGGCTTACGCTTGGGCCGCTCGCCCTTGACGTTGCGCGCTGCGTTCCGGGCTTGTCACCAACCGCACTGGCGAGCGGCCGGCGTAAGCCGGCTGACCGAACCTGCGGATAGCGCATCCCTAGGTCCTGGCCGCTCCCCCAGGGGGAATCCACGGCGGAGTATCTGGCTCGCAAGGGATCTGTGGGCCTCCTCCCCCGGCAGCGGACCGGGTGGCGCTAGGAATCGGGCGCGCCAGACCTCGGTTTTCACCTAGAGTTGACGAGGGCAGGAATTGGCAGGCGGCGGCCAAGATCAGCGGGTCGCCAGCGTCTCTTCGCGCGGCTTAGCAATCACCGACCTTGAAAGGGCGCCCGCAGTGCCACCGTCCGTCGCCCCGCTCGTGCCTGGCAAGTGGTACGTCTCGAAGTCGATCACTTCCGGCTCGCCGCTGCGCCGCCTGGGGCCCTACGACACGCGCCGCGAGGCGGAGGATGTAGCCGCGGTCATTGCGGCCGAAACGCGCCGGCCGTTGTTGCAGGTCTGGCGCTGCCGCGGGGACGAAGAAAGCGGCGCGGCCACCATGCCGCTGGACTAGTGGTCCGTCGCCGCCCGGGTTACGCCCCTTCTGTCTTCCCTTCCGCCCCCCGCCGGAGCCGCACGTAGAACTTGGCCCCTTGCCCTAGCTTCGATTCGGCCCAGATGCGGCCCCCTTGTTGTTCGACCAGGGTCTTGGCGAAGTAGAGCCCGAGCCCTGAGCCGGGGCGGTCGCGATGGCGGGGGAGGCGGCGGAAGGGGACGAATACCCGCTCGAGCTCGTCAGGCGGAATGCCGGGACCGTTGTCGGCCACGCACAGCGTGCAGGCGTCAGACGCTGTCTGGCAAGTAACGACAATCCGGCCAGGACGTCGGTCGATGAACTTCACGGCGTTCGAGAGCAGGTTGCCGAACACCTCGCGGAGCCGCACCGGATCGCCCCGCACCAAGGGGGTCTCGGCCGGCAGCTCGAGCACGATCCCTTTCTTCTCGGCCAGCAGCCGCACGTTCTCGGCCGCCTCGGCGAGCACGGCGGCGGGCTGAAACTCGAGATCGGGCTCGTCTCCATAGGTGGTGATCGAGGCCGCCAGCAGCTCGCTGATCGTGTCGCTCATGCGGAACACGCGGTCGCGGGCGGCTTCGACCAGCCGCCTGGCTTCCGCCGGCATTTGCGGGCCGAACTCGTCGAGCGCCTCGTCGCACAGATTGGCCACCGTGGCCAGCGGCGTCTTCAAGTCGTGGGAGGTGAGCTGCGCGAACTGCCGCAGCTCGGCGTTCGCCTTCCAGAACAGGTCGAGCGCCTGCCGAAGGTTCATCGTCGACTGCTGGAAGTACGCCTCGAGCGTGAGCCCGATGTCGAGGAACACCGCCTTGAGCAGCGAAAGCTGCCGCTCGAGGAGCGCCTGGCCCCCCGCCGGATCGCAGCGCACCAGCTCCCGCAGGTAGCTTTGCAGGTACTGGTTGTAAGCGCCCAGAAAGAGCTGCGGGGCGATGCCGACCTCGGCGTGCGTATGGCCCACGCGGACGTGCCGCTCGAGGTAGTCTTCGTCCCAGGCCGCCTCGAGCAGCGAGGCAAAGTGGGCCCGCTGGGCCTGCTTGAGCCGGGCGACCAACTGCGGGTCGCGCAGGAACTGCTGCGACTCCGGGAATGACATCAGGTGCGCGTAGAACTCTTCGACGAAACGGTCGGCGAAGGCCGCGAAGCTGGGCGTCATCCCCCGCAGCCGGGCGGCGTCGGCAGGCGTGAGACCCAAGAAGGCGAGGCGGGTACTGAGGTCGACCTGACCGCCGAGTTCCGGCGCGGGGGGCTGAAAGGGGGACGGCGATGACACCAGCGGTTCCTTAAAAGCTAGCCGGGCCAGCGGCGGGCGACTTCGACCAGCGTGCGGACAAAGGCCCCAGTGCCGCCCCCGTCGAGCCAGGGCTTGGGCTTCTCAGCGAAGGCGGGGCCCGCAATGTCGAGGTGGACCCAGGGCGTGTGGCCGACGAACTGCTCGAGGAACTTGGCCGCCGTGATCGCGCCCCCCCAGCGGCCGTCGCCTACGTTCTTGATGTCGGCCACCTCGCTCTTGATCAGCTCGTCGTACTCCTTGAACATCGGCAACGGCCAGGCAGGCTCCCCGCAGGCACGTGCGGCCGCGGCCACCTGGTCGCCCCAGGCCGTGTCGTTGGTCATGAGGCCGGCCACGTCGCGCCCGAGGGCCACCATGCAGGCGCCGGTGAGGGTGGCCAGGTCGATGATTTTGCTCGCGCCACGGTCGACCGCCACGCCGAGCACGTCGGCTAACACGAGCCGCCCTTCGGCGTCGGTGTTGTGGACTTCGATCGTGCGGCCGTTGCGCGCGGTGAGCACGTCGCCTAGCTTCATCGCCGCGGGCCCCGGCATGTTTTCGACCAGGCCCACCAGGCCGATCACATTCACCGGCAGCCGCAGCAGGCCGATTGCCCGCATCGCGCCGACGGCGGCGGCGGCGCCGGCCATGTCGCACTTCATGGTGAACATCGAGTCGCTCTCCTTGAGCGACAGACCGCCGGAATCGAAGGTCACGCCCTTGCCCACCAGGGCCAAGGTGGGGGCGTTTTCCTTCCCGCCCGAGTGACTGAGCACGACCAACCGCGGCGGCTGGCTCGAGCCCTTGGCCACGGCCAGGAGCGATCCGCAACGTTCGGCTTCGAGCCGCGCTTGATCCCAGACTTCGATCTCGAGCAGCGCCTCGTCGGCCATGGCCGAAGCTTGTTCGGCGAAGCTGGCCGGGTAGATCTGCTGCGGCGGCTCGTTGACCAGCCGGCGCGCCAACCGCACGCTGTCGCCCAGGATCTGGCCGCGTTCGAGCGTTTGCGGCGAGGCGCCGGGCCAGAGCGTTTCGCCCGGCTCATGCAGCTTCTTCTCTTGGCGGTAGAGGTCTTGCCCGCTGCAGCCGACGATCGCGCCGGCCACAGCTTGTTCGAGCAGGGCCTCGCGCTGGGGAGCGAGAAAGGCGTCGGCCAGGGCATAGGCCACGCGGCCACGCGGCTTGGCGGCGGCGGCCTTCGCTCCCGCGGCGGCGGCGAAGTAGGCCACGCCGGCGTCGATTTGCGCCTGGGGACCCAGGCCGAGGACGATGACTTGGGCCGCCGGCAATCCGCTCAGGCCGAGCAGCGACGTGACCTCAAACTTCTTGCCGGTGAGCTCGCCCGCGGAGCGCAGGCGGCCCAAAGCGCCGCCGGTTGCTTGGTCGGCTTGGTCCCACAGGGCGCCGGGCGCGGCGTCGGTGGGGAGGCCCAACACGAGAGCATCGGCCGAAGGCAGCTTTTTGGCGTCGGCGGAGTGCAACTGCACGAGAGTCTTTCTGCGAGTGGCGAGGGAGGGCTGCCAGAAATCGGCACCGAGTGACGCACATTCTACCGTGTCGGCGCGTTTGGCAAGGGTTGCCTCCTTTCTCTCGAGCCGCTCGCTGTCGGCCGGGCTCTGGTCGACTATGATTCTGCGGAGCCAGTGATCCCCCAACTCCTCCCCGCCTGTCTGCATGTCGTATCGATCTCTTCAGGAATGCGTGGCCGATCTCGAGCGCACGGGGCGGTTGGTGCGGATCGAGGCCGAGGTCGATCCCCGCTTGGAGATCGCCGAAATCCAGCGGCGGGTGCTTCAGGCGCAGGGGCCGGCGCTCTTGTTCACGCGACCCAAGGGCTGCCGCTTCCCGATGCTCGGCAACCTCTTCGGGACGCTCGAGCGGGCACGTTATTTGTTCCGCGACACGCTGCCCAAGGTGCGGCGGCTGATGGAGCTGAAGATCGATCCGGCGGCGGCGCTTGCGCGCCCGTGGCGCTATGCCGGCGCGCCCTTGACGGCGCTGACGATGGCGCCCAAGTATGTGCGGCGAGGTCCGGTCCTCGCGCACACGACCACGATTGGCGCTTTGCCGGGGCTCGTGAGCTGGCCGGCCGATGGCGGGGCCTTCGTCACACTTCCGCAGGTCTACACGGAAGATCCCGACCAGCCAGGCTGGCGACGCTCGAACCTGGGCATGTATCGCGTGCAACTCTCCGGCGGACGTTATGCGCCCGACCAAGAGATCGGACTGCACTACCAGTTGCACCGCGGCATCGGCGTGCATCACGCCGCGGCGCTGCGGCGCGGCGAGCCCTTGCGGGTGAACGTGTTCGTCGGAGGGCCGCCGGCCATGACGCTTGCCGCCGTGATGCCGCTGCCGGAGGGACTCGCAGAGCTGAGCTTCGCGGGCGCTCTCGGAGGGAGGCGCGTGCGGCTGGCGCCGTCGCCCACCGGCTTACCGGTGGCGGCCGACGCAGACTTTTGCATCGTCGGCACGGTCGACCCCGCGACGCGGTTGCCGGAGGGTCCGTTTGGCGATCACTTGGGCTACTACAGCCTGGCCCACGACTACCCGGTGCTCCGCGTGGAGCAGGTCTATCATCGCGAGGGGGCGATTTGGCCGTTCACCGTCGTCGGCCGGCCGCCGCAAGAAGACACGGTCTTCGGCCAACTCATCCACGAGATCACCGGGCCGATCATTCCCAGCGTGATCCCCGGCGTGGGGGCCGTGCATGCGGTCGACGCCGCCGGCGTGCATCCGCTGTTGCTCGCGATTGGCAGCGAACGCTACGTCCCCTTCGAACCGCTGCGGCGACCGCGGGAGCTGCTGACACAGGCCAACGCGATTCTCGGCCAAGGCCAACTCTCGCTGGCCAAGTACTTGTTCATCGTCGATGGCGCGGACGATCCGGCGCTCGATCTGCACGACGTTGCTCGCTTCTTGCAGCACGTGCTGCAGCGCGTCGACTGGCGCAACGATCTGCACTTTCAAACCCGCACGACGATCGACACGCTCGACTACTCGGGCACGGGCCTCAACGAGGGATCCAAGGTCGTGATCGCGGCGGCTGGGCCCGCGCGGCGCGAACTACCGAAGGCGCTGCCGGAGGGGCTGCAATTGCCCGAGGGCTTTTCCGACCCGCGGGTCGCGCTGCCGGGAGTTCTCGTGGTGCGAGGCCCCTATGCCGAAGGCACGCAATCCGACGATCCGGCCGCAGAACCGCCTCGCTATGTGCAGGCGATGGAGCGGTTTTGCACGTCGCTGCCGCCGGGCTCCGGCCTGCTGCGGTTTCCGCTCGTCGTGATCGTCGACGACAGCGAGTTCGCCACGCGCTCGCTGAACAACTTCGTCTGGGTCGCATTTACACGAAGCAACCCAGCGGCCGACCTCTACGGCGTCGGGGCCTGTTCGCAACAGAAGCACTGGGGCTGCACGGGGCCGCTCGTGATCGACGCCCGCATCAAAGCGCATCATGCGCCGCCGCTGGTGGAAGACCCCGAGGTGGCTCGGCGGGTCGACGCGCTCGCCGCCCGAGGCGGACCGCTGCACGGGGTCTTCTAAGCTACACGGCCGAGGTCAGGTCCTCATTGAAGCCCTGCTCCAGCACGCGGTTCTCGAGCGCTTCGTGCTGCGAGAGCATGGTCGCCAGATCGCGGTAGGCGAGCAGCACTTCGGGCCATTCACGCTCCGTGACTGCGCCGGCAAGCCGGTGTCGCAGGGAATCGAGCGCCGCCAAGATCCGCGGGTGTTCTTCCTCGATCCGCGAGACAGCCTCACCCAACCGCGGCAGCCGTGCCGCTGCTTCCTCGAGGCAGCCGCCGCTTTCCTCTTCTCGGAAGTGGGCCGCCAACCGTTTCCGTAGCTCTTCGAAGTGTTGCCGCACTTCAGGGAGCTTGGCCGCCACCTCATTCGGCGGAATCGCCTCGAGGCGACGACGAAGGTTGGCCAGCGTCAGGTGCATTTCTCGGTGCTCGGCGCGCACCGTAGCGATGAAAGGATTGCAAGGATCGTGCGTGTTCATGAGAGACCTCCTTTCGGCCTCCGCTCGCTCGTTCACTTAGGATGAGCAGCGGCTGCCTGCGGTTGTTTGATCGTCAGCACCGGGCAAGTCGCCCTGCGGACCACAGCTTCGGCCACGCTGCCCATCAGCAGACGTTTGAGCCCAGTGCGGCCATGGGTGCCAAGAACGATCAACTCGACGCCTTCCTCCTCGGCCAGCCGAATGATTTCGCTGGCCGGATCGCCCGACAGCAGCCGGTGCTCAAAGGCGACCCCCGGCTGGGCCGGCACGACTTGTTCGAGCGCTTCTCCCAGGCTGCGCGATTCACTCAGCGGCAAGCCGTAGTACAACTCGCCCCCGCCGTAGGCCATGGGAGGCTCCTCCACATGGCAGATCAGCAGCGTGGCGCCTCGGGCCCGGGCCAGATCGGCCGCCTGCTCCAGGCAGAACTCGCTGCCGATCGACAGGTCGGTCGGGAACAGAATCTTATGGGCGTTCATGATTTCGCCTCCCACTTGGACCGTCCGGCCGCTGAACACGGCCGCACGGCCGACAGCCCCGTGCCCACACCGTAAAAGAGGCAATCGCGGTGCCGTTTCGCGCGGTTCGAGCGCGGAGCGAGGCGCCGTGCGACGACGCCGTTGGAACTGTGGGGCTCGACGAGACTTAGGGCAATGCTTGAGGACGGGATGGGGACTCGCCGTGCGGGGAAGAACCTGCGGGAGGAGTGCGAAGTGTGTCATAATGGCGCGCCCGCGCTGTGCAGGGGGGCACGCGACCTAGCTCACTGGACGAGTCCGCTCACTCGCCGGCGGCGACCGCCTGTGACGCAAGTTGCTTCTCAGAAGAGCCTTAGGCAGTGGCAACGGGGTTGCTGGCTCAGCGTGGCATGGTGCTTGCTTAACACTCTCAGCATGACACCAACCAGCACACAACCGTTGCCCGCTGAGATCGAGGGATCTTCGATGCCGGATTTCGTCGCTTCCTGGCCCGAGGGGGCGAATTTGCCGGAAATCTCTGCTGAACGGATTGATCTGCTCTTGGTCGACGACGATCCTGAGTTCCGGGGCAGCCTGGCGCGTCGCTTCTTGCGCCGAGGTTATCGGGTACAAGAGGCCGCCAGCGGCGACGAGGCGCTCGAGTTGGCCAACCGCCGCCAATTCAGCGTCGCCGTACTCGACATGGTCATGCCGGAAATGTCGGGCATCGAGTTGCTCGAACGCTTGAAGAAGGCGCACCCGGAGTGCGAATCGATCATGCTTACGGGGCAAGGCACGATCGAATCGGCCGTGCAGGCGATGCGTCTGGGGGCCTACGACTACATCACCAAGCCCTTCCCCCTAGCAGAGCTCGAATTGCTCGTGCAGAAAGCGCACCAGCGGCACGCGCTAGACCAGGAGAACCGGCAGCTCAAGGCAGTGCTCGAGCGGCAGCAACCCCGCTACGAAATGATCGGTCAATCGGCCGCGATGCGCGAGGTCTATCGGCTCATCGAGCGAGCGGGACCGACCGACAAGGCCATTCTGATTCAAGGGGAAAGCGGGACTGGCAAGGAGCTCGTCGCCCGCGCGCTGCACCGCAACAGCCCGCGCGCAGCGCAGCCGCTGGTGGTCATCAATTGCGCGGCCCTGCCTGAAACGTTGCTCGAAAGTGAGTTGTTTGGCCACGAAAAAGGCTCGTTCACCGGAGCGGCCGCCGCGAAGCCGGGGCTCTTCGAACTGGCGGACCACGGCACGCTGTTCATCGACGAAATCGGCGAGTTGGCCGGTTCGTTGCAGGCCAAGCTCCTCCGCGTGCTTGAAGACGGCTCCATGCGCCGCGTGGGCTCGCTCAAGGAGCGGCGGGTCGACGTGCGGCTGCTCGCCGCCACCAACCGCAACATGGCCGAAGAAGTGCAGGCCGGACGCTTCCGCGAAGATCTGTACTATCGCATCAACGTGATGTCGCTCGAGTTGCCGCCGCTCCGGGCGCGGACGGGAGACATTCCCCTCTTGGTGAAGCACTTCCTGGGCAGCGAATGGTCGATCGATGCCCTGGCCATGGCGGCGCTCGAACGCTATTCGTGGCCGGGCAACATCCGCCAACTCGCGAACGCACTCGACCGGGCCAAGATCATGGCCGACGGCGGGCTCGTGACGCTCGAGGACCTGCCCCGCGAGGTCACCGGAGTCGATGCTCCGCCTCCCACTGTCGGTCACGAAGAGCCAATGAACACCGATGCGCTCTCGGCGATTCAGAAGGCGCACGTCGTGGGCGTGCTCGATCGCGAGCGGGGAAACAAAGCCCGCGCGGCGCGGGCCCTGGGCATCAATCGCCGCAGCCTCTATCGACTGCTCGACAAGTACAACATCCGCGCGCCAAGGGAAGGCTAGTCGGCCGTGAATTGTCGAAGCTGAGGCGACCTCACCCGAGGATTGTCGCTCTTGCGGCGCACTCCGGCAACGCTTTTCCGGCCAGTCCGTGTCCAACGGCAATACAATCCGGGGCGCTTCTCTGCCAAGCCGGCCGTCCGCCTTCTGAGGCGAGCCGGGGCTTTCTTTGCCGCCCAGCCGATCGCCGGGGGCGGTGGGACGCAGAGTCCTATCTCGACCGGCGTTTCCCTGGAGAGAATGCGCAGAATTTGCCGATAGTGAGGGCTGTGTCGTCCTGGCGAATTCTCCAGCGACGCCGCGCCGCGCCGTGGAGCGCGCGTCGCTAGCACTTCTCCGTCTCCGGTTCGCAGGGCAAGCATGACGCGGGCACTCCTGCTCTGGGCTTTGGCCCTGGCGCCGCTAGCAGCGGGCTGCCATTTGCCGGAGCTCGCGCACCAGCCTCGCGTTCACAACCCGTTTCCCCAGCTTCACAAGGTGGCGATCGCGCCGTTCTTCAACCTCAGCACCGAGCCGACGGTCGATGGCCGCGAGTTCGCCCTCGCCTACTTCAACGAGCTGCAGCGGATTCCCGGCTACGAAGTCGTGCCGGTGGGGGTGGTCGAGCAGACCATGAAGCAATACAAGATCGGGCTCTCCTCGCCGGAAGACGCCCGCAAGCTGGCGGAGATCTTGGGGGTCGACGCGGTGGTGATCGGGGCGGTCACCGACTTCACGCCTTGGTTCCCGCCGCGGTGCGCGATGCAGGTGGAGTGGTATGCCCGCAACCCCTGCTTCCAACCCATTCCCCCTGGCTACGCGCTCCCCTGGGGGACGACGCACGAGGAGGAGATTCCCGATCGGCTGCTGCTCGAGGCCGAGTTCGCGCTCGCCGAGGCGCAGCTCAAAACACAGACGCCCGACTACACCGCGCCGGTCATCGAGCCGCCGCCGGCCGACGAACCGACCGAGGCGGACGACGACGATGCTAGCGATGGCGCCGGCAAGGCGGCGGGCAAAGCGCGGAGCCGCGTGCGCACCGCGTCGGCCGAGGCAAAGTCCGCCAAGTCCGCTAAGTCGGCCAAGCAGGGTCCAGGCGCGGAGTCGCCCGAGCTCGTCACCCAGATCCAAACGCCGCACGGCCCCGAACGCGTGCAGCTTCCGCCCGATTGGCCCGATGCCAGCGGCCTGTGGGGCCAGGCGCCCCAGGCGGTGAGGCCCGAGTGCCTGCCCAGCAACGAGCCGGTGATGCGGCACACGCGGACCTACAACGGCAACGACGGCGACTTCGACCGGGCGCTGCGGACCGACTACGTGTTCCGCGACGACCCGCGTCCCGGCGGCCCCGAAGGCTATTTGCAACGAATGCCCGACTTCATCCGGATGTGCTGTCAGATGCACATCTACGAGATGCTCAGCGCCCGCGGCGGCGCCGACAAAACGCGAGTTGTGTTCCGCTGGCCGCACGGCCGATAAGACGTGAAAGGCGGCCTGCGGAACGCGCGTTCTGGATCGCACGGCGACCCGGCACTCGCTCTCTGCCCCGGCCGCCAGCGATCGCCCAGACCGCTGCCGCACGCTGCGAGGGAACGCAGCGCAGCAGCGGCGGCGCCAGACCTCAGAAAGGCTTGCTCGTGACTCAAGACATCAACGTGCTGGCGCTGGTCAAGGGCGAAGAACGCTACGTCTTCCTGTTCGACGACGCTCACCGCGCCGAGACGCTGCGGGTGCTGGGCCGCTATGCCTCGAACCCCGAGTTGAGCTTCTCGTGGTACGACGCGGCCGTGCTGAGCCAGCGGATTCGCCGCGAGACGCGCGAAGCCGCTCCGGCGGCGCCCTCGCGGCGGTTCAATCTGCCGCTGCCGACCGACGCCGACGGCGACCTGTAATTCCGGCCGCTGCCACTGCCTTTCTGAGGCCCGCGGCATGCAGACCGAAGTCGGCCGCTTCCTCCAGTATCTGCGGGTCGAGCGCAATGCCTCGGACCTGACGATCAAGAGCTACGGCGAAGATCTGCTAGCGCTGCAGGAATACTTCGCCGGCGACGGCGCCGAAGAACTTCCGCCGGCCGGCGAGATCACCACGCTCGATCTGCGGGGCTACCTGGCGCGGCTGCACGAGGCCGGCTACGCCAAGACGACGATCGCCCGCCGGCTGGCCAGTCTGCGGAGCTTCTTCCGCTTTGGCCAGCGCGAAGGCTGGGCGGAGTCGAACCCGGCCAAGCCGCTCCGCAATCCGCGCAAGCCGCGGTCGCTGCCGCACTTTCTCTCGAGCGACGATCTGGAGCGACTGCTGGCCGCGCCAACGGCCGACGCCCTGGGTCTGCGCGATCGGGCGATCCTCGAGACGCTCTACTCGGCGGGCTTGCGCGTGAGCGAGCTCGTGGGCTTGAACGACGGCGACCTCGACCGCCGCGCCGGCATCCTGCGGGTGCGCGGCAAAGGCAAGCGCGAACGGCTGGCGCCGATCGGTTCGTTCGCGGCCAAGGCGCTCAAGAGCTGGCTCGACGTCCGCGAGCTCGCGGCCCAGGGGCCGCAGGGCCCCGAGGCCCCGGTGTTCGTCAATCGCCGCGGCCAGCGGCTGACGACCCGGAGCGTGGGGCGGTTGCTCGAGAAGTACCTCAAGCAAACCGGCCTCGATCGCCGCACCACGCCCCATACGCTGCGGCACAGCTTTGCCACGCATCTGCTCGATCGCGGGGCCGACATCCGCTGCGTGCAGGAGCTGCTGGGGCACAAAAGCCTGGTGACGACGCAGATCTACACCCACGTCTCGACCGCCGGCCTCCGCGAAGTCTACGAGAGGGCACACCCGCGGGCGCGGAAGTAGTCGCCCAGGGCCTTAGGTCCGCCACGCAGCTTGTCGCGTCGACCGCATCGTCCCTTGTCGCGGGGGACCGCGGGGGTGAACCCCGCCGCTCGCTGGGGCCTTGCTTGGCCAGTGTGATGACTTATTAGTGCGCGCCGCTTGCTGCCGCCGCCTTTGCGCGTGCTAATAGGACCGTCGCGTGGTGTGCCGCACTGCCCAGCCTTCGGAGGATGGCGAGATGTCCGCTCGCAAGATTTTGCTGTTCCTTTTGCCGCTCGTTGTTGCGCCGCTCGCAGCCCTCTCCCAAGAGCCGCTGCGGATGCCGGAGTACCCCGAAGCCGAGGCGCCGCCGCCGCGCACGCGGTCCGAAGTGGCCGCCCTGCTCGCCGGCGCGAAGCCGGCGGCGCCTGAAGAAAAGCCGCTACGGATCGTGCTCGTGGCCGGCCCCAAGGATCATGGCCGCGGCGAACACGACTACCCGGCCTGGCAAAAGGTGTGGTCACGGTTGCTCGCTGGGGCGGCCAATACCTTAGTCGACACCGCCTGGGAGTTCCCCTCGCCGGAACAGATCGCAGCGGCCGACGTGCTCGTCTTCTATCAGCGCGGCCAATGGGACGACGCTCGCGCGGCCGCGATCGATCCGTTCCTCGCCCGCGGCGGCGGGCTCGTCTATCTACACTGGGCGGTCGATGGTCGCGGACAAGAAGCCGCCATGGCGCAGCGCATCGGCCTGGCGGCCCTCGGGGGGAAGATCCGCTACCGTCACGGCGAGCTCAAGGTCGACTTCAACCCGGCCAAGGACCATCCGATTGCCCGCAACCTGTCGCAGGTGCGCTGGGTGGACGAGAGCTATTGGGAGCTAGCCGGCAATCCGGCCGAGCTAACCGTGCTCGGCGAGGCGGTCGAAGACGGCGCGCCGCGGCCGCAGTTCTGGACGGTGGAGCGCGGACGCGGACGCGTGTTCGTATCGATCCCCGGCCACTACATGTGGACCTTCGACGACCCGCTCTTCCGCACGCTCCTCTTCCGCGGCATCGCCTGGGCCGGCCATCGCGACGTCGACCGGTTCAACGAGTTGGTGACGCGCGACGCGCGGGTGGAGTAGCTATAATTGCCGTGGAGGGTCCCATGACGATCGAGGTCGATATTCCGCCCCAACTGCTCAAACGCATCGAGCGCGCCGCCGAGGCGATCGGCAGTGACGTTCCCACGCTCGTGCGGCAGGCAGTCGAGACCGCCTTTGCCCCGCTGGACGAGGAGAATCGTCGGCCGCGAACAGAAAGTTGGATCGCGGATTTGCGTAGTTGGGCCGCCAGCCACCCTCGTCGCGAGCATTTGGTCGACGACAGCCGCGAGAGCATCTACGGGCCTGAGCGATGAAGGTGCTGGCGGACACGAACGTTCTCGCCCGCCTTTTGAATCCGGCAGACCCGACACAGCCGATTGTGCTCGCAGCGCTGGCGCAACTGGATCAGGCGGGACACGAAGTTTGCCTGGTTCCTCAAGTGCTGTACGAGTTGTGGGTCGTATGCACGCGACCTGAGCCAGAGAACGGCATGGGATTCACGCCGGCGGAGGCCCATGCGGCGATTCAACGCGCGACCGAGTTCTTTAGGCTCTTGCGAGACGAGCGCGGCGTATTCGACCGTTGGTCGTCGCTCGTTGTAGAAACAAGTGTCTGCGGGAAAGCGGCGCACGATGCTCGGCTGGCTGCCGCGATGCAGCGACATGGAGTCTCGCACCTCCTGACGTTCAACGTTAGGCACTTCTCGCGATTCGCGGAGCTAACGGTCTGGGCGCCGGGCGAAGTTGCCGCCTGGAATGGGACCTAACTTTCGCGAGCAAGTGGAGTAGCGTGGCCCGCACACTCCGTGTGCGGATTGCTGAAGCGGGTACTACCAAGATCTACGCGCAACAGGCACAAGCCAAATTGCGCTCGCGCCGCGCCCGCATTCGGCACACGGAGTGTGCCGGCTGCGATTGCGAAGGCTCGCTACCCTCGCAGCCCGTACCGCGCGATGCACCAAAGCGTGCTCACTGCGTCGCGCCAGCCGATCTTCTTGCCTGCCGAGTAGCCGCGGCCGTGGTAGCTGATGGGCACCTCCTGAATGCGGAACCGCGCCGCCGCCACCTGCGCCGTAAGCTCCGGCTCCACGCCAAAGCGGTTCTGGGTGATGTTCAGGCTCGGCAGCACGTGGCGATGGAAGGCCTTGTAGCAAGTCTCCATGTCGGTCAGATGCTGCCCCGTGCAGAAGTTCGAGGCGGCCGTGAGCAGTCGATTGCCCAGGCGATGAACGAGCGAAGGGTCGTTGGCCTTGCCGGCTAGGAACCGTGAACCGTAAACGACATCGGCCTCGCCTGCCAAGATCGGCGAGAGCACCTTGGGAATGTCCCGCGGATCGTATTCGAGGTCGGCGTCCTGCACAACCACGATCTCGCCGCGGGCTTGGGCAAACCCCGTGCGCAAGGCGGCGCCCTTGCCTTGGTTCACGTCGTGGACGAAGAGCCGCAGCTTGCCATCGATGGCTGCCAGACACTCGAGGATCTCGCGCGTGCCGTCGGTGCTGCAGTCGTCGACGATGATCAGCTCTTTGTCCAGCGGCAGCGCCTCGACGCGCTCGATGATTTCGGCGATCGTCTCGCGCTCGTTGAACACGGGGATCACCACTGACACACCGACTTCCGCGGGCGCGGAGCGGCGCGGAGCGTCGTGATCGGCTTCGTCGAGCAACGCTTCGGCCGCGACGAGCGTGTCTTCGATCCGCGCTTCGAGGCCAGGATCGGCGATCGTCTCGAGCTCACTCGGGGCAACGGGTGCGGCGGTCTTCATGGCGTTTGTACGGCCGGCAGCGGCCGCCCTCGGACGGAGTCGTGGGCCAAAGGAGCTGGAATCGCCGGCCAAGCGGCCAGCCCTGTCTGCGCAGTGTTCGTGATTCGCCGCGCGCTCGACGGCAAGAATTCGGGACTGGCCGGGTCGCCGTAGCGGGCCGTGCGCCCCCACACCTGTGCCAAACTGTCTTGATAGAGGAGCGTCCAGTCTGCTGCCTGCTGCTCAAGCGTTTGCACGGCCAGCGGATAGCGGCGGTCCAGCAACACGAGCTCGAGCCGCGGATCGGTGAGCACGCGGCTGGGGTCGATCGGCCCCGAGGCCGCGTTGCGCTGCCGGCCGCCTGGGGCGTCACCGAGCAGCCAATCGAAGTGGGCGTCGATCGCCGACCACGGATAGCAGGTGTCGTAGCGGCCGTCGAACTGCACCGGGCTCCGCTCGCCGCGGGCGGCCAAGTAGTACTGCGCCCAGTTGAAGTTCACGAGCGTCGGGCCGTGCAGGTCGCGCTCGGCCATGAACTCGAGGGCCGCCACGGGGAACTCGTCGCGCTCCACCGTGAGTTCGGAAAGTCGCCAGGTCAGGACCGACGAGAGCAGCACACATGCCAGGGCAAACGCGCCGATCAGCCAGCGGCTGGGCGCCTGCGGCGCTGCGGCCGGTTGTGTGCCGGCCAACCGCTCGCGCAGCGATTCGAAGTGTCCCGGCAGCCAGAAGCCGACCAGGAGTGCGAAGAACGGGATGTGCCGCTGATGCTCGACTGACTGCCAGGCGGTGACGGCCAGCAGCATAAGCTGCGTGACATCGCGCGGCCGCCGCGTGCCAAGCACTGCGGCAACTGCAACTGCCGCCAGCAGCGCGAACGGCAAGAACACGCTGTCGCCCCAGGCTAGCGGCCCCCACTCAAAGATCTCAGGCCGCGGCACTTTCAACGATTGGTAAAGCCACGCCGGCAGCGCCAGTCCGTACGGCGTGAGCAACGTTGCCGCGCCAGACGCGATGCCTACAGCGGTCAGCATGGCCAGCGACGGCGCCGTCGCCGGCGGCCTGCGCCACAAGAACTCGAGCCCTCGGCAGCCGAGATAGGCCCAGAGCACCGCCAGGCCGGCGACGAACCCGCCATGCGTGTTGGCCCAGACCGCGAACAGCGGTGGCGCGAACCACAGCCAGCGCAATCGCGGCTGCTGTTGCGGCCAGCCTGCAAAGGCCTGGTCGAGCAAGCACACCAGCAGCCCGAAGAACGCGAAGCTGAACAACTGCGGCCGCACGGTCCAGTCGGCTGTCAGATTGATCGACACGAGGACGAGCACCGCGGAGAGCGTCGTCAGGCTCGCTCCCTGCCGCCGCGCTGCCCGCGCCAGCAGCGCGAGCAGACCCAGCCCGAGCAGGCATTTGAAGACGAGCAGGCCCGGTCCGCCCGCGGTGGCGGCGATGGCGCCGAAGGCGAACTCCGCCAGGTTCTCGTGATTGATCCAGGGATGCCCCACCGCCGTGTAGGTGTACGTGGCGTCGTGGGGCAGCGCGCGGGCGGCCAGCGCGTCTTGCCCGTAGCGCACGTGCCCCCAGAGGTCGGCTTCGGCGCTGCATGGGGAAAGCGCGATTGCGCAGCTCAGCCAGACAACGGCCAGCACCAGCCGATCGAGCAGCTTGCTTTGTGACGCGCGCGCCAGTGGAGGCGCAGGCGTCGGCAGCGGGGCCGCAATAGGCGTACGATCGAGCGGCGGGGCTGGGGCGATCGTCACGCGCACGAGCTCGGCAAGACGGGGGCGAAACGGCTCTCGAAGTCCTCGCGCAAGCATAGGCTAGACCAAGCCCCGCCGCGGGCGGCCGCGCCGTCATTCCCTAGGGCAACTGCCGGCCGAAACCGGGCCGCCACCGACCGTCGGTTGAGGCCGTTGCTCAAAAGCCGCTTGGGGGCTCCATTTCGCTGTAAAACCACTCGATTTCCGTCTAACTCGAACGGAAAGCCTGCGGCCCGAGGCAGCCTCCACCCCTGATCCAACGGGCGGTCTGAGCTAAGCTAAGGGGGGACGGAATTCGCCGCTTGTTCAGGTCGTGCCGGCCGCAGCGACTTCCCTCTTTCTCCTTGGACCTTCGAGATTGGCGTCATGCAGATTGCGGTTGTGGGCACCGGCTACGTGGGTTTGGTCACGGGAACTTGTTTGGCCGACAGCGGCAACAACGTGACCTGCGTCGACATCGACGCCGCCAAAGTGGCGCGTTTACGGAAGGGGGAGATTCCGATTTACGAGCCGGGGCTTACCGAGCTTGTGCAGAGAAACGTGGCCGCCAAGCGACTAAGCTTCACCACCGATCTGGGAACGGCTGTCACGAAGGCCAAGCTGGTGTTCTTGGCCGTTGGCACGCCCAGCTCCGACGATGGTTCGGCCGATCTGTCGGCGTTGTGGGCCGTGGTCGAGTCGTTGGCCCCGCACCTGCCGGCCGACGCCATCGTGATCACCAAGAGCACCGTGCCGGTCGGCACGAACGCCGGCATCTATCGCCGGTTGCAGGAGCTCACGGGGCGCGAGTGCGACGTGGCGAGCAACCCTGAGTTTCTCAAGGAAGGGGCCGCGCTCGACGACTTCATGAAGCCCGACCGCGTGGTCGTGGGCGTGCGGCGGCCGGAGGTGGCGGCCACGCTCCGCGAACTCTACGCGCCGTTCTTGCGCACGGAGAATCCGTTCCTGGTCATGTCGCCGGAGAGCGCCGAGATGACGAAATATGTGGCCAACGCGCTGCTCTCGACCAAGATCAGCTTCATCAACGAGTTGGCTAACCTCTGCGAGCGGATGGTGGCCGACGTCAACGACGTGCGCCGCGGCATCGGCCACGACAGCCGCATCGGCTTCGCGTTCCTCTTCCCCGGCGTTGGCTACGGCGGCAGTTGTTTTCCCAAGGACGTGCGGGCATTGTCATCGATGGCCCGGGCGCATGGAATCGAGCCGTTGATTCTGGACGCGGTCGACGAAGTGAACCGCCGCCAGAAAACGGTGCTCTGGCAGAAGATCGAGCAGCATTTCGCCGGCAAGCTCGCCGGCCGTACGATCGCCGTGTGGGGACTGGCGTTCAAGCCGCGGACCGACGACATTCGCGAAGCGCCAGCGCTCGCACTCATCGACCGCCTGCTGGCCGCCGGCGCCAAGGTGCAGGCGCACGACCCCGCGGCGATGGCCAACGTCCGCGCTCAATACGGCGACAGGTTGACCTACGCCGACACGCCGCTCGAGGCGCTCGAAGGGGCCGACGCGCTGGCGATCCTCACCGAGTGGGGCGAATTCCGCCACCCCGACTTCGCCGCCATGAAGGCCGCGCTCCGGTCGCCGGTGGTCTTCGACGGGCGAAACCTCTACGAGCCTGCCAAGATGAAGGCCGCGGGGTTCACCTACCACTGCATCGGCAGGCCGGCTGTGCAAGCGGGTGACTGATTGCCCGCGGCAGGCCGCTGGCGGGGCGTTGTGCGGCGTGCCAGAATAGCCGCTTTGATTCGAGTGCATCCTGGTTCGCGGTGGGCGTGCCACGGATGAAAAGCAAGCGGTGTTGCCATGCCTGGCTCGCGTCGTTCCTTTCTCAAGACCTCACTGGCTTTGGCCGGCGCGCAGCTCGCGGCGGCCGGCGCGCGGCGAGCGGATGCTGCTTCCGACCACAGGCCGCTGCTGGCCTATGTCGGCACGTTCAGTTCGCCGCTGCGCGACACGCTGCCCACGCAGGTCGATCTGCCCCCCGGCAACGGCCGCGGCATTCACCGCTTCCAGGTGGACCGTGAAACGGGAGCGCTGTCGCCCGTCGGGGTCACCGAGTTGGGCACGAGCCCGAGCTGCTTGGCCGTGAGCGCCGATGGCAAGTTTCTGTATTCGGCCAACGAAACCGACCGCGCGGACCAGAGTGGGCAAGGAACCGTGAGCGCCTGGGCGATCAGCCCGGCGGACGGAGAATTGAAGCTGCTCAACACGGCGCCTTCAGGCGGCGCGGGGCCGACCTATGTGAGCCTGCATCCGCGCGGCCGGTTCCTCTTCGTGGCCAACTACTTTGGCGGCTCGGTCGCCGTGTTGCCCGTGCTTTCGGACGGCCGGCTGGCGGAAGCGAGCGACGTCCATCAGGACGCGGGGCAACTTGGTCCCACGCGGGCAGAAAGCGCGCCTCCCGGCAGCTTCGCGTTCAGCGGCCATGACCACACCCATGCCCATATGATTCAGGCCGACCCGGCGGGCCGCCACGTGCTGCACGTCGATCTGGGGCTCGATCGGCTGTTCGTCTGGAAGTTCGATGCTGAGCGCGGCCGGCTCAGTCCTAACGATCCGCCAAGTGTTTCCTTGCCGCCAGGCGACGGACCGCGCCACTTCTACTTCCACCCCAACGGGAAGTGGCTCTATTCGATCCAGGAAGAGGGCTCGACGATCGTACTGTTCGACTACGATGGCGAGACTGGCCGGCTCCGCGCGCGGCAGACGATCTCCACGCTGCCGCCCAGGTTCGCCGGCAGCAACTTTTGCTCGGAGATCCTCGTCTCCGCGGATGGGCGGTTCGTCTACGCGGGCAACCGGCTGCACGACAGCATCGGCATTTTCGCCGTGGGCCCCGCGGGAGAGCTGTCGTTCGTCGATGACGTGTGGACGCGGGGAGACTACCCGCGCAGCTTCAGCTTCGACCCCACCGGTCGTTTCCTCTACTGCTGCAACCAGCGGGCAGACCACGTGGCGGTGTTCGCCGTCCACCGCGACACGGGCCGGCTCGACTTCAGCGGGCGTTATACGCCGGTCGGCAATCCGTCGCACGTCGTGTTTCTCGACCTGGCAAAGGTTCAGTGAGGCTTTGCGATTGCCAGCAGCGCTATTGAGGCAGGGTGTTCTGCCCGAAGAGTTGCTTGAGGATGGCGAAGTCCCCCAGTTCCACGCTGCCGTTGTAATTGGCGTCTCCCTCCTGAAAACCGATGCCCGTGCCAAAGTTGTCCTTCAAGATGGCAAAATCGCCGAGGTCGACGTCGCCATCGAGATCGAAATCCGCGCTCAGCAACTGGTAGATCCAGATTTCGCCGGTAAAGAAGCAGACGACGCCCGGGTAGTCGGGGCAAGCGTCGGTGGGAGCGCCGGTAGGATCTTGGGGCAGCGGCCCCACTGGGCCGGAGGCCGCCCAAACATCGAGTGAAAACACCTGTGGCGCCGCCAACCCCGTCGGAGCCGAGACGCGGATTTCGTAGTGGCCTGGCAATAGCAGGATGCTCGGCGGCGACCACGATTCTCCCGAGTTGGTGTCGAACGCGAGCAGCAGTCGGCCTTGGGCGTCGAACAGTTCGGTGCGCACGGGACCGTTGCCCGCCGCGGCGCTGCCTGCGTGCAGCACGAACTGCATGAGTTGCGATCGATGGACCTCGAAGCCCGTCGTTTGCCGCACGTGTTGGGCGTCGAGTTGTCCGCTGAGCACCGTCGCCCGTTGTTCGACCGGCAGGCCGGTCATGGCGAGCAAGCGATAGCTGCCGGAGAGCGCTCCGTCGGTCGGCGCTCGCGTGACGGCCAGCACCAGGTCTTCCGCGGCTGCGGTCAGCGGCAGCTCGAGCAGCAGTTCGCGCGAGTCGTGCAGCAGCACGGTCGCCGACAGCGGCTGACCGGCGCCGTCTTGGATCTGAACGGTCGCCCCCAGCGCCGCGCCATCGACGGCTTCGAGCCGCACGCGCAAACTACGGGCGCCGGCATTGGAGTCCGGCAGTTCGATGCGATACAGGTCGCGGTCGGTCGCGGTATCGAGGCTGCCGACGGTTTGGAAGCGGCTGATCTGTCCGAAGCCAGGCATCGGATCGAGCAGATCTTCGTCGCCCGGCTGATCGTTGCTGCCGAGATCGGGCGAGAGCAGGGCCCCGGGCCCCTGGGCGAGCAGCCGTTCCAGATCGTCTTCGCTCAGGAAGGCCAGGTCGCCGTTCATCAAAGCGTCGAGCGCCGCCGCGTCGATCGACACGCGCTGATCAAAGGCGACGCTCAAGGCGTAGCCGCCGATGCGCAGCGGCTGCCCATCGATCGCCGTGATCTGCACGAAATACTCTTGATGGCGATCGACGCTGGGAAGTTGAATTTGCGGGTCGAGCGTCGCCGGCCCTTGGGCCGCCGAATCGGCCAGGAGCGCGCCTTGTTCGTCGTACACGCGGAGCCGCGCATGCAACTGACTGACTCCGCTCGTGCGCAGCCGAATCGTGGTCGGGCCCTGATAGTCTTCCGCCGGCTGAAACCGATACCAATCGACGTCGCCGGCGGTCGTCAGGTCGCCGAACAGCAGGCTCGGTACGGCGCCCTCGACTCCCCCCAGCGGCTCCGGCGTTTTGAGCGGATGGGCGACGTCGGTCATCGGGGCCACGAACTGCTGCGGCTCCACTCCTCCCACGGGCTCGTAGGCGTCGGGCTGGCGGGCGCCGTAGAGCGCTTGGACGTGCGCCAGGTCCGCGGCGGTGGGCGCCACGGCCGCCGAAACGCCGTGGAAGTACATCGGCGAGTTTGGATCGTTGCTGTGCTCGAGTCCCAGCACGTGCCCGGCTTCGTGCAGAGTGATCGAAAAGAGATCGCTAAGCGATGCGATGGGAGCATTCGCGTTGAACAACACTTCACCGCCCCAAGTGCCGGCCACGGCCTCGTTCTGCGGAACGGCGATCGCCAACACGTCGGACGCGAGCGCAATGGAGCCGATTCGCACGTCGCCAAAGCGCGGATCGCGCTGGGCGAGCCCATCGACCCCAAAGGGTTCACCGCCGTCGGCGACCAGGCCGAAGTCGACGTTCGCCGTGTCGGCCCAAGCTTGAAAGGCTTGGAGCACCGTTTGTCGCCATTGCGAGGCGGACCCGAGCGCCGCCAGGTGCTGCTCGAGGGAACTCTGCTGTCCGGCGACTTCCGTGCCATCCGGGGCGAAGCTGATGGTGAGATGGGCCCCGGCGCCCCAAGGGGCGGAGTCGCCACTCAGCAGAGCGCGCGGTTCGAGCGGCTCGAAACCGCGGCCGACCGCCGACCGTAGGGCGCTGCGCTGCAGGGGGCGAACTGGATGGGCGCCACGATTCATAGGAAGCCGAATTCGCAGGAGGACTCGTCTAGGGACGGCTAAGTTTGGCCAGCGTGCGGGCGGCGTCGAGCGCAGACTGATACTCGCCGCGAGCGGCGAGCGGCTGCAGGTCTGGATCGCGCTCGGCAAGCTGCACGAGGTCGGGGCGACTTTGCCAAGCGACCGCCAGCAGCCGCACCGCCTCGGCCGCATCGGCAGGCTCCGTGCGCGACGTTTGCGCAAAGATGCAGGCCGCCTGGTAGGTCAGCAGTGGATCGCGTGTCCGCGCGAGCGCCTGGCGCGCGTCGTCGAGCGCTGCCTCGCGCTGACCCAGGCGGCCACGTAAGACTCCGCGACCCGACCACGCCGCAGCGTCCTTGGGCGCGGCCGCGACCACCGCGTCGAGCGCCGTAAGCGCGTCCTGCGGATTCGCCAGGTGCTCCGCGAGCACGTGCGCCTTGTTGCGGAGCGTCATCGTGGAGTGCGGATAGAGTTCCAGGGCCTGCTCGAAGTCGGCCAGCGCGCCTCGCGCATCGTTCGGCAACCTTGCCAAACCGCGGGCATTCCAACTCCGCTCATCCGCCGGGGTCTGCGCGAGTCCCTTGCGAAGATCCGCGGCGGCCTGTTCCGACTTGCCCAACTTGCGCGCTGCGGCGGCCCGCAAGAGGTAGACCCGCGTTTCACCACTGCCGGCCTCCAGGGCTTCCGAGAAATACCGCAGGGCCTGCTCTGCGTTTCCTTCCCCCTGCGCGGCCAGTCCGCGGTTGACGAGCGCCGGCGCACTCCGGGGTCGCAGCCGCAGCGCCTGATCGAAGTCGTCGGCCGCGGCGCGAAAGCGGGTTTCGTCGAGGCGCACGACTCCGCGCTGGAACCAAGACAAGTAGGCCTGCGGCGCAAGTGCAATGGCCGCTGTCAAAGACTCGTTCGCCGCGGGCAGGTTGCCGGAAAGTTGTTCGGCCAGGCCGCGAAAATACCACACGGCCGCATCGTTGGGCCGCAGCGCCGCCGCCTCTGCGAACCGCTCGGCAGCCGCAGCCCCTTGGCCATCGGCCAGCAGCGCTAGCCCCACCAGAAAGACATCGTCGGACGCTGGCAGGCCAATGTGCCGCGCTTCCTCGCGCGTAGCGGCTGCCTGATCCGAATGACCCTCGAGCGACTCGAGCGCGGCGCGCTGACCAAGCAGCGCGCGCCGCCAAGCGGAACTGCCAGGGCTATCCCAAGCAGCACGGTGGTTCGCGCGGGCCGAAGCCAGCGCCGCGTCGCGCGCGGCGTCTTTTTCCAGGGCGGCTTGTCGCAGGCTTTCGGACGCCAACAGCAGATGCAACTCACAGCCTAGACTCTCGGCCGCGAATCGCTCCGCAGGCGAAAGTCGGTCGAGCGGCCAAGCCGCGAACGACGCCTGCGTCGGTCGTGCAGGCAGCGTGGCGAGCGCACGTTCCGCCGCGGTTTTTCCCTCGTTCGCCGTCAACGGATCGAGCCCCGGCGTCCACAGCAAGCTGCGCGCTCGCCCGCCGAGTTCGAGAAACTCGCGGTACTTGCGTTGGGCCTGCTCGCCGCGGGCACGGTAAGCCTGCACACCGGCGAAGGTCCCCACGCCGAGAAGCAATGCCAGAGCCACCGCGGCCACGCTCATTCCGCTCGAGAGGCGCGGGTGACGGCGCCGCCATTTCGCGGTTCGCTCGGCCAGCGACGGATTGCGCACGTGGCGCAGCGGTCGATCCGCCAGATGCCGCCGCAGATCTTCTTCCAGTGCGGCGGCCGAAGGATAGCGCTCCTCAGGACGCTCGGCGAGCAACTTGCGCACCAGGGACGCGATTGCGGGCGACGTGCCCGGCGCAAACCGCAACAGGTCGGGCGCTCCAGCGGCGCGTGCGGCAAGGCCCGCGGCGCAGGCTTCGTCCAGCCGACCGCGCGGAACGGCGAAGGGGCGCTGCCCGGCCAGCAGTTCGAAGAAAATGACTCCCAAGCCGAACAGGTCGCTTGCCGGGCCAAGGTCGACCGGACCCTGCAAGGCGCGGATTTGCTCGGGAGACATGTAAGGCAGCGTTCCGCCCACGAACTCGGCGTCTTCCGACCGCCGCGACAACTCTTGGGCCAAGTTGAAATCGAGCAGCAGCGGCTGATCGTCATCGGCCAGCAGAATATTGGCCGGCTTCAAGTCGCCGTGCAGCAGCCCGCGGCCATGTGCATGGGCCAAGCCTGCGGCGAGCTCAGCCATCCAGCGAATGACCTCTCGCTCAGCGGGGCTCGGCGTCGGGCGTTTGCGGTCATGGTGGGGACTGCTCGCGAGTGGTGCAGCGCCGTCGGCCTGCCCGGTCACGACGGTTCGCTCGTCATCCACGGCGCGCGTATCGACGCTGGTTTGCCGAGTGTCTGGGTTGCGCTCCTGTCGTGAAACGTAGGACAGCGTCGTTCGCCCGCGGAAGGGCATGCAGATGACTTGCAGCCCGTGCCAGGCATGGACGGAATAGATCGGCACGATCGCCGGGTGCTGCAGCCGCGCCAACCGCTGAGGTTCAGGGGTCGCAAGTCGCGTGATCTTGAGCGCGACATGCCGGTTGGCCAGATCGGCTTGCTCGGCCAAATAGACGCAGGCAAACGCCCCTCGGCCTAGTTCTTCGACCAAGCGGAAGCCGAGCACGCGTTCGCCGGGCTGGGGGAAGCGCACCTCGGCGTCCGTTGATGCGGCGGGCGCCGATCTTTTGGCGGATTTCGCTTCGTCTCTTAAGCGGCGTTCGTCGAAGACCAGCGCTTGCAGCACCTCTTCGTCGGCCAAGAGTTCGGGAAACTCTGCGCGGTAGCCTTTGAGCGACCGCGGACGACCGCGCCGCCAACTCCATTCCAGGTCAACGCGCAGCAGTTCGAGGGCAATGGAAGTGAAATGCGGATGCGCGCGCGTCGGAAGATACTCGGCGACGTTCGCTTCCGTTGCTGCGGCTGCGTTTTCGTAGCGCTCGACGAACGCGTCGACTTCGGCGGCCAGTTCGGCTGCGGGGCTAAGGCGCGGCATGGATCAGCTCCTGCAGCCGCGCGCGGAACGATTGCAGCACGCGCTCCACGGTGCGCTTCGAGCGCTCCGTTGCGGCTGCGATCTCGTCGACCGAGTGCCCCGTGATCCGCAGCTCGACGAGCCGAGCGCTCGCCGGCGGCAGCTCTTCGAGCAACTCGGCCACCAGTAAACGGAGGATTTGACCGGCCTCCTCTTCCGTGGGGTCCGTGCGTCCCTCCGCCAGCTCGAACGCCGCCGTGCTGCGCACCGAGCGCTTGGCCGCCCGGTGATGAGCCGCAAGACCGCGCAGCTTGTTGAGCGCGATCACCAGCAACAAGCTCCACAGCTCTTCCCCTTCGGGCACCTGGTATTGCCCGGCGGCGGCGCGGCGAAAGAAGGTGCGGAAGACCGATTGCAGCACGTCGTCGGCGTCGAAGCGGGGCTGCAGGTCGTCGCCGATCCACGTGCGCGCAAGCCCGCGCAACCGCGCCGCATAGCGCGCGTAGAGCTCCGTGGCCGCATCCTGTTCACCGCTTTGCACGCGGCGGAGCAGGCTGCCGTCGGAGGCCAAAGGTTCGGTATCGTGGTGCATGCAGTCCCTCGAGCGCCGTTTGAAGACGCTCTCCAGCCAGAAGTTCTTCTAGGAGAGGAGCAGAAAAAAGGGCCCGCACCCGCCACTCTCGATCCTAATTGCCCAACCCAAGGAGCGGCAAGCGGTTGGGGGCATTCGCCACGCCCTCTACCGTGCGAAATAGAAACGGACCTGGGGGAGCGAAATCGCTCGCTATTTTTCATGGCGGTTTGGAGGCCTCATTTCCCCTTTTCTCTCCGGCGTCGCGAATTGCCCGACGCCTTCTCCTCTCCGCACAAGGAACTCAAGAGATGCGCCCCCCCAAGCCCCGCCTCGGCGTCGAATCGATGGAACGCCGCTGTCTGCTGTCCGCGACCCACTTCGAGGTCGAGCCCAATGACCAGCCTGCCCAGGCCGTCGTCGCTGCTCCGGACCAAGACGGCTGGGTGCAACTCATCGGCGAAGCCCACGCCGGCGACCTAGACCACTACCGGTTCCAAGCGCCCGAGGACGGCCGGGTTACGGCCGATCTGGTCGGTCCCCGCGAGGATGCGCCGGTCGCCACGATTTCCGACCACGGCCACGAACTGCTTCGGACGAACAGCTACTACGGCGACCGCTCCGGCCAGTTCCCCGTCCATGGGAACGGCGAATACGAAATCGAGGTCCACGGACAAGGCAACGACGCCCAGGGTTATGCCCTCCGGCTGCACTACCGGCCGTTCGACGGCGACGTGAACCAGGATCATCAGGTAGGGCTCGACGACTTCAGCCAGTTGAAGCAGGACTTCGGGCAGCAGGGCGCGGGACACGCCGGCGACCTCAATTACGACGACTCCGTCGACCTGTCTGATTTCGCGCTGCTGAAGCGCGACTTCGGCAAGGACTTGACCGACGACACGCCTCCGCTGCCAGGCACGCACGAACAGCCTGACGACGACGTGCCGGCGAGCGCCGTGCCGTTTTCGCTCGACGCGGATGGGAAGGCGACCCTGAGCGGCGTCGCCTCGGGCGAGAACGACCGCGACTTCTTCAGCTTCGTAGCCCCCAGCACAACCACGCTGAGCGTGGCGGTGTCGTCGCCCAACGGCAACCTCGCCGCCCTCGAGATCGAGAACTCCGCCAGCGAGAATGTATTCGAATCGGAGCCGAACGACGGCGTCAACTCAGGGCAGTTCGCCGTCGTCGCGGGACAGACCTACGTCTTGCGGCTGACGAGCCCGAACGCCGGCGACGCCGCGTACGTGGTGGAGCTCGGCCCCGTCGTTGGCGGCGGTGGCAACGGAGGCGGCGGCAACGGAGGCGGCGGCGGTCAACCTGCTCAGGATTATCAAGAACTCGAGCCCAACGACCACGAGAGCCAAGCCTTGCAGTTCGCCGTTTCGCAGAATCAAGCCGCCCGGCTGCTCGGCACGGTGGCCGACGCCCACGATCGCGATTTCTTCCGCTTCCAAGCGGCCGAGAGCGGCCCCGTGCATGTGCGGGTGACCTCGCCGAGCGGGCATCTCGCGGCCCTCGAGATCGAGGATCAGAGCAGCAACGAGGTGCTCGAAACGGAACCGAACGACGGGCAGAACGCGGGCACGTTCAACGCGGTGGCCGGCCAGACGTACTTCGTCCGGCTGCGTTCTCCGGATCAAGCGGCCGCGGACTACGTGGTCGACGTGGCGCTGACCGAACTCTTCGGTTAGTTCCCCAGCAATCGAAACCGTCCTTTCCAAGAAATGGAGCCAATCCCATGACTTTTGCACCTGGCGCGCGTGCTCGCCGCCCTCGTTTGCTTCGCGGTCGTCTGCAAGACGCTTGCCGTCTGGCGGCGGCTGGCGCTCTGACCCTCGGCCTCGGCGCCGGGGTTGCCCCGGCCCAAGGCATCTACGGCACGCTCTCGAACTTCGATGTCTTCAACGAAACGCCGGAGCCCTCGGAAGGGTTCGAAATCGAGCTCGAAGGAGTTCACTCGGCCGATGTCTACGACACGTACCCTTCGCACTACAACGCGAAGAGCATTACGGACTACGTGAACGGCGCGTCGTTCGGCACGCGGATCACCTTCGAAGACTACCACTTCATCGACAACAATCAGGTTGAGCACTTCGCGATCAACCCCAACCCCAACCCCCCGAACACGAACGGCCACTTCGCCGTCAATTTGCCCGACTGCGAGCACTTTGGCTTTGCGGTGAACGCGCAGCCAGCCGCCACGCGAACCTACTGGCTGAACAAGCTGCCCGACGGCCAATACGAGCGGATTGGCAACGTGCCGCTCACGATTCCGGGGCCCACCTGGGCGTATGTGCCGCCCGTAGTACCCGGCGGGGCGCCGGTGGTTCGCGCCGAGGTCAAGGTGCCTGAGCCGGCCGAGGCGGGGCACCAGCTCCCCGATTCGGTGTGGATGAAGGTCTTCAAGACCGAAACGGAGCATCCTGTCGAACTGGGGGAGCTCATGTCGGGCCCCGGCGGGATCGTGCCCCAGGGCGAGACCGAAACCGAGACCGAATGGGAACTGCTCGAAGGGGGCAAGCAGCTCGCTGCCGAAGGCGAGGTCGGCAAGAACGGCGACGCCGTGGTGCGGCGCTATGAGTTCTACAAGTACACCGGCCCCTACGATTCCGAGCACGAGCCGACCTCCGCCTTCCTCGACAGCGATCTGCAGGAGCCCCCGGCAGGCGAACTCGGGCCCTTCATCGCCGCCAACATGGTGGCCGCCAACCTCGTGCCGGGGCTCCTTCCGGGCGACGCCAACGGAGACGGGCATGTTGACCTGAACGACTTCGGCACTCTCAAGGCCAACTTCGGCACAGGGCAAACCCGCGCTCAGGGCGACTTCAATGGCGACGCCAAGGTCGACCTGAACGATTTCGGCATCCTCAAGGCCAACTTCGGCAAGCAGGGCGCGGTGGCGGCGGTGCCTGAGCCCACAGGGCTCTGCCTGATGTTCGCCGCGGCCGCGGGTTGGGGCTTCGCGCTGGTTCGTCGAGGCGCGAAGCGCGAGACGAACGGGGACCGCTAAGAAAGTAGAGATGGCGGCTCCGGCGCGGCGCCTGGCGTCGCGCCGGAGCATTGTTTCGCGCGCGAAGGCCGCTGCGGAGCTAGTTCAACCGCTCCCAAACGACCCGCGCCAATTCAGTGCTGCTCAGCGCCAGATCGCCCGGCGTCAGCCGGGCGAGCCGCCGGGAGGGGTTTTCATCGGCTACGAGGTCGAACACCGGCTTGCCGGTGCGGTCGGTGACCGCCCGCCAGCGGTACCAGCCTTGGCGGCCGGCTTTCACCAGCATGCTGCAGACAGCGCTCTCGTGGCAGCGCAACAATTCGCGCAGGGGCGGGTCGACCCCCGCCAATTCTTCATGGGAGATTTGCATACCGCGCCTTTTCTCTGTTGGCCGGCGTCATGGCCGGCGGGTGCCTTTGTTCCTGGCCCACCTTTATTTTACGTGATCCTGCAAAAAATGGTGCGGATGGCAGAATCGCAAGGTCGAGACCGCGAATTCCGGCCAAATCTCGCCGATCCTGCGGCCGCGTAAATTGCCAGTAATCAACTGCGCCTGTGGCTGCCGTAGAATGGAAAGGCCCACCTTTCTCTTTTAACGGAGTCGGCCGATGTCGGCACGCGCGGTGATCGTCGGTTGGTCGCACCTCCCCTTCGGCAAACTCCCCGAGCCCGACACCGAGGCCCTCATGAGGCGCGTGGCTCGTGCGGCGCTCGAACACGCCGAGCTCGAGCCCGCCCAGGTCGACGCCCTCTACGTGGGCGTGATGAACAGCGGCTTCTCGAAACAGGGTTTTCAAGCGGCCCTAGTCGGCGCCGACGACGACGCCTTCCGGCATACCCCCGCCACGCGCGTGGAGAATGCCTGCGCCACCGGCTCGGCCGCCCTCTACGCCGCGCTCGACTTCCTCGAAGCGGGCCGCGGCAAGATCGCCCTCGTCATCGGCGCCGAAAAAATGACCGCCCTCTCCACTCCGGAAGTCGGCGACGTGCTCCTCTCGGCGAGCTACCGAAAGGAACCCGCGGGGCCCGCCGGGTTCGCCGGCATCTTCGGCGGCATCGCGCGCCGCTACTTCGAACAATACGGTGACCGCAGCGAGGAGCTGGCCATGATCGCCGCCAAGAACCATCGCAACGCCGTCGCCAATCCCTACGCCCAGGTCCGCAAAGACCTGGGCTTCGAGTTCTGCAATCAGGTGTCGGAAAAGAATCCGTACGTCGCCGCGCCGCTGCGGCGCACCGATTGCGCGCTTATCTCCGATGGCGCGGCGGCCCTAGTGGTTGCCGACGCCGACATTGCCCGCAGCCTGCGGCGGGGAGTAGCCTTCCGCGCGAGATCCCACGTGAACGACCGCTTGCCGCTGGCCAGCCGCGATCCGCTGGCCTTCAGCGGCGCGGCGCTCGCCTGGGAGCGGGCTCGCCAGCAAGCCGGCATTTCGCTCGATGATCTGGACTTCGTGGAGACGCACGACTGCTTCACGATCGCCGAAATGCTCGAGTACGAGGCGATGGGCCTTGCGCCCCGCGGCGAAGGTTGGCGCGTTTGCCGCGAAGGCTGGGCCGAGAAAACCGGTAAGCTGCCGATCAACGTGTCGGGGGGCCTCAAGGCCAAGGGGCACCCCATCGGCGCGACCGGCGTCTCCATGCACGTGCTGAACTGCTTGCAATTGACGGGCGAAGCGAGTGAGATGCAGTTGCCCCAGGCCGCGCTCGGCGCGGTGTTCAACATGGGGGGTGTGGCGGTGGCCAACTACGTGAGCATTCTCGAGCGAGTAAAGTAATGACCCCTTGGGCGGATGCAGGCGTGCTCGTGACCGGCGGGGCGTCGGGCCTGGGCGCGGCCGCCGCGCGGCGGTTGGCGGCGCTCGGCGCGCGGGTCGTCGTGGCCGACGTGCAAGACGCACCGGGCGTCGCGCTCGCCGCTGAGATCGGCGGTCAATACGTGCGGACCGATGTGACCGACTCCGCCGCGCTCGAAGCCGCCGTGACCGCGGCTCGTCAGCCGCCGCGCGGGTTGCGGATCGCCGTCGCCTGCGCCGGCATTCTGCGCGGCAAACGCTTGCTCGATCGTTCCGGCGCGGCCGCGCCGTTCGATTCGTTCCTGGCCGAAATCCAGATCAACCTGCTGGGCACGATCAACACGCTGCGGCTCGCCGCGGCCGCGATGGCGAACAATCAACCCACGGGCGACGGCGAGCGCGGCGTGTGCGTGCTCACGTCGTCGGTCGCCGCCTACGAGGGGCAGATCGGCCAAGTCGGCTACTCCGCTTCGAAGGCCGGCGTGGCGGGGCTCGTGCTGCCGGCCGCCCGCGACCTGGCCGGCGTCGGCGTTCGCGTGGTCGCCATCGCGCCAGGCATCTTCGACACGCCCATGTTCGCCGGCGTCACCGACAATGTGCGCCAAGGGCTGCTTGCCCAAACGCTGTTCCCGCAGCGGTTGGGCTCGCCGGAGGAGTTCGCCCAGCTCGTCGAACAGATCGCCGCCAACCCCATGCTCAACGGCGCTGTCCTCCGCCTGGATGGCGGAGTGCGAATGCCTGCCCGGTAGACCCGCATCGGGTAGAATCGCGGCTCGCCCTGGCGTTGCCGTTCGATTCCCGTGATCCCTGCCCGATGCCCACCACCGAACCTGCGAAGCGGCTGTTCTTGTTCGACGGCATGGCGCTCGTCTACCGCGCGCACTTCGCGCTCGTGTGCAGCCCGCGCTACACCTCGGCCGGCGTTTGCACTTCGGCCGTGTTCGGCTTGGCCAACACGCTGCTCGAGATTCTCGATCGTGAGCAACCCACCCACCTGGCCGTGGTGTTCGACACCGACGACCCGACCCACCGGCACGAGGCCTTTGCCGAGTACAAGGGGACGCGGCAGTCGATTCCCGAAGATCTGGCCGCGCAGCTGCCGCTTACCGAGCGGCTCTTCGAAGCCTTCCGCATTCCGATCGTGCGCGTGCCAGGCTACGAGGCCGACGACGTGATCGGCACGCTCGCCGGCCAGGCCGAGGCCCAGGGCTTCCTCACCTGGATGGTCACCCCCGACAAGGACTTTCACCAGTTGGTCACCGAGCACATTCGCGTGTTCAAGCCGGGCCGCCAGGGAGGGACGCACGAGGTGCTGGGCGTGCCTGAGGTGCTTGCCCGCTGGCAGATCGAGCGGGTCGAGCAGGTGATCGACATTTTGGGCCTGATGGGGGACACGAGCGACAACATTCCCGGCGTGCCTGGCATCGGCGAAAAGACGGCTCAGAAGCTGATCGCCCAGTACGGCAGCATCGAAAACCTGCTGGCTCACACGGGCGAGCTCAAGGGGAAGCAGCGGCAGTCGCTCGAGGAGCACGCCGAGCAGGCCCGGCTCTCAAAGCATTTGGCCACGATCGTCCGCGACGCGCCGCACGGCGCGGAACTCGAATCGCTCGCCGCCGCCAAGTTCGACGCCGCGGCCCTCAAGGCCCTCTTCGCTGAGCTCGAGTTCGAAACGCTCGGCAAGCGGCTCTTCGGCCCGAACTTTAGCGCCGGCGCCGCGCGGGCGGCCGCCGCTCAGCAGCAGCGCGAAACTGAAATCCGCGGCGAAACGCTGGCCGCCGCCGGCGCCGCCAAAACCCTGGCCGACGTCCCCCACCAGTACCACACGGTGCGCACGCCCGAGGAGCGCGCCGCGCTGATCGCCATGTTGCTCACCCAACCGGCGATCTCCTTCGACACCGAAACGACGGGCCTCAACCCCCGCTCGGCGACGCCGTTGGGCATCGCCTTCGCCTTCGCTCCGCACGAAGCCTACTACGTCGTCTGCCCCGCCGACCCCGCGGAAGCGCAAGGGGTGCTCGAAGAGTTTCGCCCGGTCTTCGAGGCGGAGTCGATCGAAAAGATCGGCCACAACCTCAAGTACGACGCCACGCTCCTCCGCTGGCACGGCGTCGAACTGCGGGGCCGGCTGTTCGACACGCTGCTCGCGCACTCGCTCAAAGAGCCGGAGATGCGGCACGGACTCGACTACCTGGCCAAGCTCTATCTCGACTACGCGCCGATTCCCATTGAAGAACTGATCGGCCCGCGGGGCGAAGAACAGAAACCACTGCGCGATGTGCCGCTCGAGCGGCTGGCCGAGTATGCCTGCGAAGACGCCGACGTGGCCCTGCAGGTAAGCCAAGTGATTCGGCCCGACATCGTGGCCCGCGGCGTCTCGCAGGTTTGCGACGACGTGGAATGCCCGCTCATTCCCGTGCTCGTCGACATGGAGTACGAAGGGATCCGGCTCGACGCCGCGGCGCTCGCGCGCTACTCCGTGCAGCTCGAGCAAGAGATCGCCCAGCTCCAAGCCCGCATCTACGAGGCTGCGGGGCATGAGTTCAACATCGACTCCCCCAAGCAGCTCGGCGTGGTGCTCTACGACGAGTTGGCGCTCGTGGACCGGCCTGCCAAAACGGCCACCGGGCAATACACCACCCGCGAGACTGAGCTCGCGCGGCTGGCGGGGCAGCACGCGATCGTCCGCGACGTGCTCGACTACCGCAACGCGGTGAAGCTCAAGAGCGTGTACGTCGATCAGCTCCCCGGCTGCGTCAACCCGCAGACCGGCCGCGTCCACACCCACTACAGCCAGGTCTGGGCAGCCACGGGGCGGATGCAGTCGACGAATCCTAATCTGCAAACGATCCCCGTGCGGAAGGAGCGCGGCCGCGAGATTCGGGCGGCCTTCGTGCCGCGCGACGAAAACTACCTGCTGCTGGCGGCCGACTACTCACAAATCGAGCTCCGCATCATGGCCGAGCTCAGTGGCGACGCCTCGCTCCGCGAAGCCTTCACGAGCGGGCAAGACATTCACACCTTCACGGCCGCCAGCGTCTACAAGGTTCCGCCGGCCGAGGTAACCCGCGAGATGCGCGACAAGGCCAAGGCGGTGAACTTCGGCATCATCTACGGCATCTCGGCCTTCGGCCTGCAGCAGCGGCTGAACATCCCCCGCGAGGAAGCCCGCGGGCTGATCGAGGCCTACTTCGCCAAGTACGGCCGCGTCCGCGAGTACATCGACCGCACGATCGAAGAGGCGCGGGCCGAGGGCTACGTGAAAACGCTCACCGGCCGCCGCCGCTACTTGCGCGACATCAACTCGCGCAATCATACCTTGCGGAGCGCGGCCGAGCGGCTGGCGATGAACAGCCCGATCCAAGGCACCGCGGCCGACCTCTTGAAGCTGGCGATGATCGCCGTCCACCGCGCCCTCCGCGTTGGCGGCTTCCGCACCAAGATGCTGCTCACCGTCCACGACGAAATCGTCTTCGACCTCCACCGCGACGAGCAGGCCGCGGTGCTGCCGCTGGTGGAAGAACGGATGCGCACGGCGCTGCCGATGGAGACGCCGATCGTGGTGGAGCTAGGGGTGGGGGAGAATTGGCTCGAGGCGCATTAGATGCGTCGGTCAAACGTTCGCCACTCACTTGTGCGGCTTAGGCGCCGGCGGAGGCGACCAGGAAATCTTGCAGCGAGGCAGTGCGGCCCGCAATCGCTCAAGCGCTGCTTTCGATACCTGCGTTTCGTCCAGGTCGAGCGACTCAAGCTGGCGACACTTGGCCAGCGATGCGGCGGTTTCGTCGCCGACGGCCGTGCCCGACAACACCAGCGAATGCAGATGGCGAAGCTCGCCGAGGCGTCGGCCGCCCTGATCGGTGATGCTCACGCCGATCAAGTCTAAGTTTTGGATTGTTCCCGCGTTCTGAATGACCTCCACCAGCCGTTCCAGCCCACGATCATCGAGGTCTTTTGTTGCGAAGTACATGTACTCGAGATCGGCCCCATCCGGCGGCTGAGGCAACCAGTCGTCCCGGTGAAAGTACACCGTGTGGGGCACGAACTCGAGACCGGAATCGAATTCCCATTCTTCGCCTGACGGCGTCAGCCAGTTCAGCCAGCGCTGTTTCCAAACGGGTTCGCCCCAAGCCATGCCGCCCAACGCCTGCACCTCTGACATCGCAGCCTTCGCTTTGTGCTGAACGCGCGCTTGGACGGCGAGCAACCCGCACAACGCCGTCATGCCGAGCAAGAAGAGTCTAAGGCCAAACTTTCGCGGTACGCGCCAGCGCGTCGCGAGTTTTGCAACTTCTGACGTCGGCCCGGCCCCAGCCATCGCTACTCTTTCGCCTCCGCCAAAATCTTCCGATACGCCTCCCGCGCCGCATCGAACGCCGCCTTGGCGGCCGCCTGCTCCGCCGGGCGAATCCCCTTGGTCTTCTGCTCCCAGCAAACGTCGACCGCGTCGAGGCACCATTGGGCGCTGGCCTTGCTCGCCCGGATCGGCTGGCCGTCGATTTCGACGAACACGGGGTTCGTGTGCGCCGCGGGGAATACCCGCACCGCCACCCAGCTCGAGCGGTCGGGTGTGTAGTCGAACTCCAGGTCGTTGAGCTTGCCGTCGGCCTCGATCAGCTTCTTGGCCACCGCCTGGCCGTTGACGATCAGCTCGACCGGCACCTGCCGCGTGTCCCCCACGCGGGCACGCTCGACGTGCCAGTAGGGCTGCTGGGAAAGCGACTTCTCGCGGATCTCCTCGCGCGGCTGCTCGTCGAGCAGGGCCGCGGCCTTGAGCTTGATCTTGAGTGGCTCGCCCTTCTTCGCGGCCAAAAAGCTCGCGCGTCCCTTGTCCCCCGGCTCGCCGACGCCGAGGCCGTTTACCGCGAAGTCGACCAGGTGCGTCAGCCCGTCGCAGCAGTAGCTGCGGCCGTCCTTGATGCCGAGCGCCCAATGGTCGTAGTCGAGCGGCTTGTCCTTGGGCAGCTTCACATAGGCGCGGCCCAAGCCCACGCGCTCGCCGTAGATGCAGGGGAAGTCGGTCTCGCCGCTGATGCGGGCGGTGTAGCCGCAGTTGAGCGTGTGGTACCAGATGTTCAGCTCCCACACGATCGGCGTATCGACCGCCGAGATGAAGTCGCACACGCCGTGGACGACGTCGACGATGTATTCATTGGCGCCGATGCCGTCGAAGGGGGGCATCTCCAGGTTCGGCAGCTTTTCGCTCTTCACCCCCAGCCCCCAGCCGCTGTGCGAAAAGCCGACGACGCCCCCCTGGTCCTTGCCCCACTTGAGGATCGGCAGGTCCCAGCTCGGCCATTCCTCGATCAGCTTCGTGCCGGGATAGTCGTCTTCGGCCAATCGCAGCAGGCAGAGATGCCCACAGTGCTGGCTGGGAAAGCCGGAGACTTCGACGTCGTAGCGCATCAGGTAGTTGGGGAGCGAGAGCTTGCTCACCTTGCCTTCGAAGTACTGCTTCTGGAAGTACCAGCAAGGACCCCAGGAAAGAACGCAGCCGATGTTCAGGTCTTCGCCCAGGATGTGCCGCATCATGTCGGTGGGCTGCACCCCTTCGGCGGGCGACTCGTAGTGCGCGCAGCCCGCGGCGTGAACGTGGTGGTCGCCGGAGTACCAGCCGAGATCGCGGAGCTTGATCCACCGCGCCAGCCGGAACGACTCCTTGTGGCTCACGGCGTCTGGCACCTGAATCGTCCGCTTGAGAATGTGATACTCGGGTCCGCGGGTGTAGGTGACCTCGTATTCCCCCGGCGGCAGCATCACCGACTCGCCGCTGTGGCGATAGACCTGCGTGTGGAAGAACAGGTCGGGGGCCAGCCGCCGCGTGAGCAACGGATACACGCGTCCCTGGCGGTCGCGGAAGATGAACTGGCCGGTGGTGGGCTGGCCGTCGTCGTCCATGATGTCGAGCACGACCTCGACCGACGGCCGCACGTTGAACAGCACGTTCAGCTCGTTGCGGAAGCCCAGGTCTTGCGTCCCTTGGCCGACGTCGAAGGCCAGCTTGGCCTCGCGGCGGCCGACTTCGCGGCTGTAGAGCTGCAGCACGCGGTACTCGACCGGCAGGCCGGAGAGCCGCGCGTTGAGGGGCTGCTTGTCGTAGCTCTCGAGATCGAGCCAGCGATCCCCCACATCCTGCGGCTTGATCGTGACCTTGGGATCGGGGCTGCCGGAAGAGCGAGTGACGAGCGGGGCGGCGTTCGGGCTGGTGACGCGGAGCTTGGCCGTGACGCCGGCCTCGTTGTGAACCTTGACCAAGAACGCCTGCCAGCCCTGCTGAATGAGAGTGGGCGCGGCCTGCCCAGGGGCTGCCTTCACACGGCTCTCGGGATTGATGTTCACGCCGGCCAGGCAGAGCGGATCGAACAGGGCCTGGATCGCGGCCACGGCCTTTGCCTCGTCGGTTTCGGCGAGGGCGGCGTCGAGTTGCCCCTTTTGGGAATCGGTGAGCGGCGCCCCCACGAGTTCGAGCGCCTCGGCCACGCGCTTGGCCTGGGCCTTGAGCGGCTGCGCCTCGACCTGGCGGACGACGGGCAACGGATCGGCTGCCTGCACTGCAACCGGCACGAAGAACAACAGCGGGGTCGACGCAAGGGCCACGGCGAGGCGAATCATGGCGGGGTCCTCCAAATGCGCAGGCGGCGGGAATGGCGGCGATGACAGGATTGCACCGGGGGCTGGTCAACTGGAATCGCGCCCTAAGCGTACCACCGCCTACAGGCAGAAGAAAGCGCGAGGGGGGGCTTGCCCGTCAGGCTACCGCCCCTGAAGCTGCCGCGTGATCGAAGGGTCTAAGATTTTTACGTCGTCCGCGAGCAGAAAGGCCTTGCTGAGAATGATCGACAAGACCGAGTCGCCTTCGAAGGGAAGAAACAGCTTCTGCGGGGCAGATACCGACTGCTGCGGAACGATGCACAAGTACTGATCGTTGGGCGACATCAGGATGTTCCCACTGCCCAAATGGATCTTGTACGTGCGCAATTCGCCGCGAACGACCAGGAATCGATCGTCGAAGGCGCAGCGATCAGCGATCTTCAAGCGGGGAATCAGTTGTTGGAGCAAATCTCGCCGCGTAACCGCCGTGGCAGCCAGCTCTCCGAACGAGTAATCCCGCCAGTAGCCTTGCTGTCGGTCGTTGGGCCGATTGTCAGACCAAGTGGGATCGTTGCCAACACTCGCGACGCCGACAAAGAGGTCTGCGTCTCTAAGGACTTCCGATAGGACCAGCGGCGGAATTGATTCCAGCGGCAGGGGGTCTGCGGCAGCTTGGTTCCAACCTGGGCCATAACCGCCGCCGCCGGCGTGCGCCGTCACTTGCGGAGCTTCCAGCGGATAGAAGCGAACCTGATCGGTGGTCACATAGAGATAGACGCCAGCGTGGTTGGTCTCCTCGCCGAGGCCTTCGATCCAAAACTCCGCGCGAAGGTTCCACGCGGGCAAGAGCCGATACGCCGGCGGATACGCGTCGTCCACCATGAGGCGAAGCTTGTTCTTCCAGCCCCGTGCTAGGCACAACGCGTTAAACTGGTGCTGACGGAGGATGTGCGCCGCAAATCGGTTGGAATAGGTGCGCGTGCGCTGCTCGGCGGCAGTCAGCGGATAGACTTCGCGATGGGCCTGTTTGAAGGGCTGTACGATCTCGCGAGCCATGAGCAACTGGCGCCAGGCCAGGACGTCGGCGACCGGTTGATCAATCGGGTGCCAGAGCGCCACCGAATGCTGCTCAGTGAGCGCAAGGGGCCGGCCATCGACGCCACGGACTTCGTCGTCGAGCCAAATCCCGGCCAGCGTCTCCGACCCGCAGGTAAACGCCCATATCAGCCGACGAGCAATGGTTCCCAGGAGTGGGTGATCGAGGTAGCGTTCTCGCCAAACCGAGTACCCCCACGTGCGCCGCGACAAGAACAACGAGTCGATCCGCTCCCGCTGGGCAGGCAACATCGTGTTGATGTCCTTCACCGCCGCTTGGAGCTGCTTGACTTCCTCCGCGTGCTCCTTTTTCGCGGCAGCCGGGACCGACTTCAAGGGCTTGCCGTCCTTGCTCCAGGTGAGCGCAGCAACCGAACGGTCGATCCGCAACTGGGCCTCGTAGCCGCCCAACGGCTCGAGGAGCTGACCGACGCCTTCAAGCCCATAGGCAGGCACGGCGAGTTCCTCGATCAGATCACGCGGCACACCCTCACGAACCGCCACGGCGCTCAGGGCTTTGGCGATTTCACGCTGCGCCGTGCCAAAGCGAACCTTGACCTGCAACAAGGCCAATTGGGCTAAAGCGGTCTGCCCCGGCATCATTCCCAAACAGGTGATGCAGGCGTTGCCCAACGAGACGAGGCGTGGTCCCTTGCCGGGAACCTTACGATAGGCGCTCAGCGCGAGGCGCATTACGCTTCTCGCCAGGTCGGCGTCTTCCCGAGTTGCACAGCACCACACCAGGCCGCGAAGCAATTCCACATGCGGATCGATGATCGAATGGGGGAGTCGAACATTCGACGGATCGGCTTGCGTCCGAGGACGGTCAACCAGCGGCAACCAGCGAAGTACGCGCCCTTTGAATTGTTCCCAACCAAGCTGGGCGAGCAGAGGCGCGCACTGTCTGCTCCAACGCTCCGTCCACTTGCCTCGGCCGCCTTCCTGGCAATGCAGGAGCAGCGCATTCCAAGCCGCGACCGACGGGTCGCCTCCCTGCTCGAGATCAGTCAGCGCCGCGTCCGACCACGCCTCGCCCGCCTCGAGCCGCAGGCGGCGGCCACCGGCGCAAATCGCCTCAAACCGATCTGCGAGTTTCTGCAACGGACGATCGTGGACATAACGGCGCAGTTCCGCAGCTATCTGCTCGCTGCCGCGCGCGATGTCTGGAGAGATGGGATTCGACTTCGCGAACGATTCGATGAGCCCCACGATTGGGGTCAGCGGGATTCTCGAAGGATAGACGTGTTTGTCTGCGGCGGCGACCGGCCAGGCCAAAATGCGCAGCAGATCGTCTTCTTTGAGGGGGAGTCCGCGGCGCAGCAAGCCGCCGATGAGCAAATTGAGAGCGCGGCGCGGCGTCGCGAGTTTGCGCCACTCCGGCGTGTCCTGATAGTATGTTTGGCGGCGAAGTAGTTTCGCCTCGACGTCAGCGAGCTTCTCGTCGAGGACAGCGATTCGATCTACGGCCACTCCAAGGATGGCAAGCTGGCGGTCCTTCGGCTGATCCAAAGCCTCCTTGCCAGCCTGTAAATCGCTCAGCTTGGCGTTATGGTAGCCACATTCGACGGCGTGCTCTTTGCAGAGCCGCTGCACCAGTCCGTCAACGACTTCAGCCACGCTCAAATCTGTGGTCGAGCCCGGCTTGGCAGGTTGCTTCGACATCTCATCCCCCGACGAGCATTACGAGCCGCAAGAATGTGACCCGCGTCCTCGACCCAATCTCGATGAGCTGGTCGAGCGACTCGACTTGGCGGTCGTCGACTAGCAGCAGAAGTTGGCTTTCGCGAAACGCCCTCAGCGCGAGCTCGAACTGCGATTTCCAGTCGATCTCGCGAGGGGCTTTCCGCTTGCCAGCCGGAGACGGGTGCAGCCCCTCCGGCTGAACCAGCCCGAGAAATTCTGCCTTCTGGCCCAGATTGAAGTCCTGCACTTCCTGATACACGCGGCTGCGGATAAGTTCGCGCACCGTGGTCTGCTCGGCAGGCAACTCGAGAGACCATTCACGAGGCGCGTGCCCCCCAAACGTTTCGTCGCGCACTAGAACGGTGGCCATGTCCGTGGGCTCCCCGTGAGCGTGGATTGCTGTTGGTTGTCGACATTCTAGTGCAGCCCGCGGCGGCTTTGCCAACAGATCGCGCGCCGCGCTGGCTGAGAGGGCCGCCGCCTGCCTGAACGCTCGAGAGTCGGCGAATGCCGCCGCGAGCGCATAAAAAGGCCCGCTGGACGGGGCGGGTGCCAGCGGGCGCTTTGTCGTCGGTTGCGCTGCGGGACGCAACCAACTCCCAACACCCACTAGTTTGAAACCGATCTCCACCGCTGGCCAGAGGGCTACGCGCCGGCTTGCGGGAATGCAAGCCGCGCAGCAAAAAACCCACGGCCGAAGCGGCAGGCCGTGGGTCACGGAAGGCTGGCGGCGGCCCCACGCCTCGGTTCGCGGGCCGCCGCCTGACAAACACTATCGGATGCGGGCGGCTCTGCCGACGAGACCGGCTGCGCGGGCTTGCGGGACTGCAAGGCTGGCAGGCGACGTCGGCCGTTTTTGCCCCCGGCGACTCGCCGTGGGCTAATGGGGTTCATCCGCGTTGGCCGAACTACGTTGCGAAGACCCGCGCTTGGAACGGGGCGATCGAGAGCTGGGCCCAGCCGCCGTCGACCAGCGCCAGTTCTGCCCGGTGGTCGGGTGGGGCGATCTCGCGGAGGCGGCCGCGGTCGCGCCAGGGCCACGGCACGTGGAACTCAGCGAAGCCCTGGCCGCCTGCGTTGGCCACCACCACGACCTGATCGTTGTGCCCTAGCGCCGCGCCGCGCGTGCGGGCATACACGAACACCCCTTCCCCCTGCGGCTCGTCGATGCGGGGGTGGAAGTAGCAGAACTCGAGTTCGTTGCGCGTGAGCGCGGGGTGAGTCTTCCGCAGCGTGATTAGATCGCGCACGTGTTCCCAGAGCGCGGAGTTGTTGCGCGATTTCCAGCGGCGGCTCCAATCGACCGGGTCGGTCATCTTGAGCCGCCAGTTCGTGTTGTCGAGATCGTGGACGTCGCCGAACTCGTCGCCGGCCAGCAGCATGGGAATGCCGACCGACGTGAACAGCAGCGCGAAGGCGCTGCGCACGCGCTCGAGCGCTTCGCCGTGGGCGTTGCGGTCGGCGTCGGAGACGTCGGGCGAGTCGAGGTTGTCGGCGATCCAGCGGATGTGCTCGAGATGCGCCGGACGGCCATACCAAGCGAGGAGCGGACCGAACAGGAAGTTCATGATCCGCTTCTCGTACTCCTTCTCCACGTCGTGCGAGGTGAGGTAGTTCACCGCCTGGCTGAGATCGCCGAAGCCGCGTTTGGCCTCCTTGCTCATGTCGTCCCACAAGGCCTGCCCACCGACGAGCCAGCGAATGCGCTCGCGCCGCGCCGGCTGCTGCCACTGGGTGTTCAGCTCGTGGCGCATCAGGCGGCGGACCTCGTCGCGGTAGGCGAAGTTCCACATCGAGTCGGTCACCTGGCGGCCGTGCGGATTTCCGCCGTCGGGCTGAGTGATCTGAGCCCGCCGCCAGGAGTCTTCGGCGATGACGATGAAGGGCCGGCCTGGATACAGCGTTTGATGGGTTTCCCAGGCCTTGTCGCGGAACGTCTGGATGAACTCCCAGTGGTCGATGCCGCGGAACTCGTCGAGCCGGAAGCCGTCGGCGTGGAACTCACGGATCAGGAAGGCCGCCATCCGGTAGTGGAACTCGCGGGCAGCATACGTGCCGTCGAGCCCGGTCGAGCGGTAGCGGAACATGTCGGCCCCGTAGTCCTCCCCGCGGCCCGGCTCCTGTCCGGGGTTGTCGAGAAAGAAGCTGTCGTGGTCGAGCTTCGCCAGCGGGCACTCGCGGGCATGGTTCATCACTACGTCGAAGATCACGCGAATGCCTCGGCGGTGGCATTGCTTGATGAAGAACTTGAGGTCGACCGGGCCCCCCATGTCGAGATCGGGGGCAAAGAAGTAGCGGGTGCCGTAGCCCCAGGCGAGCGTGTCGGCCGAGTCCTGCACCGGGAGCAACTCGATGGCGTTGATGCCCAGCGCGTGCAGCTCGTCGAGCCGCGTGAAGACCACCTTCTCGAACGTGCCCAGGGCGACCTGGCGGAGATCCTCGGGGGCGTTCTCCATCCAGCGCATGGGCATCTCGTAGATGACCAGCTCGTTGTTGTTGGCCAGGGGAAAGCCGTCGCGGAACTCGTCGGCCCAGGAGAAGGGCAAGCGGTAGCGCTGGCCATTGCGGATGCGGAAGACGCCCCGCGTGCCGCTGAAGCGGGTGAGCTCTTCGGCGAAGGGATCGGCCGCTAGCAGCGTTTGGCCGTCGCGCGTGATTTCGAACTCGTATTCGTATTCGCCGTCGGCCAGCGCCAGGCCGGCCAGATCGATCTCGAACCAACCCTGCAGACCGGCGACCTTGGTCAGGGCGACTTCCTGCCAGGCGTCGCCAAAGCGGTCGCGGGCTTCGAGCGAAGCGTAATGAAGCTTCACCCCTTCGGCCCGAGCCGGAATACGGAGCACGCTGGGACCGTGGGCCCGCAGCAGCTCGGTGAACTGCTCCTCGGTGAGCGTAATCGAACCCAACGCGTTGGCCATGGTCAGCCTCCTTCGCGGAAAGATTCCTCCCGAGCCATGCGAAAGCATGGTTCGCGCTTAGCAAAGTCTAGCTTGCGGCGCGAGGGGGAAACGCAACCGGGAGACGCACTCTGGCGTGCGTTACTTCGCCCCGGCCGGGGGCGGGGCAGGCTCCGGAGCGCGCGGCTCCTTGGCAAACACGATGCGCACCTTTCCGTTCACCACCTCGACGCTCTCGAGCGGACGGAGCGGCGGTTTGCGGTTTCCCTCGGGCCGATTGTCGGACATCAAGTTCTCTTTGCTGAAAGCTTCTTGCGCTTCCTTCGGCAGCCGCTGTCCCTTCACCTCGATGTCGGCCAGGCGGATTTGCAGCCTACCGTCGGACGCCCGCGGAATGATCGTCGCCCGGCCGTTCAGATAGCGGCCGCCCATCATGGGAATATTGCCCAAGGGAATGCTGATCTCCCCTTGCAGCTTGTCGCCAGCGATTTCGACGCGGGCATGCCCCTTGAGGTCGTTCTCCTCCTCTTCGATCAGCACGTTGAGTTCGTCGGCCGTGAGCACGAGAGTCCGCTGCTCATCGGTGAGGGTTTCGTCTCCTTCCACCAACTTGCGGAACTCTTCAACCCGGTCGACGATCGTTTTCCGGTCGTCGGCCGAAACGTTGAGCGGCGGCAGTTGCGCCGGCGCGGCGGCCGTGTATTGCTCGATCTGCCCGCGCAAGAAGTTCATGCCTGCGCGCACGGCAACGAACAGCAGCACGGCGCCCACCAGGGCCAGGACGGCGAGCGTGATGCAGCCGTAGAAAAAACAGCCGCGGCTGCGCTGCGGAGGTTCGTCTTCGATCGCGAAGCGAGGGTCGGTGGCCATCGGTCTACCTTTGGGGGTCCGCAGACTTCGCCGAGAAAACGGGATCGCAGCGCGGGCTTTCGGCCAGCGGCGAGACCACCCAAGCCTAGCCTGCCGCGCAAAGGGATCAAGGGGGAGAGAGACGTAAACGTGCGTCCGTGGCTGCCTGGAGCCATCTGCCACTTGGTACAATCAGGTTGGCGGCCCCTGAGCCGCGCCGACTGAGATTGCCCTGGCGAGCCTTTTAAGCCATGACGCCTCTTCCCGCAGAACTACAGGCAGAGATCGCCCAATGGATGTCGACGGGACGCTATGAGTCGGAGGCCGAGCTGTTGCGCGGAGCACTGGCGGCGCTGCGCATGCAGGAGGCCTACTCTACGAAACGGCGAACGAACGCGACAGGCGACCCCAATGAAGACTGCGGGGAGATTCCGTTCTGAACCTTCGACACGGCGAGGCCAGGTCGATCCGCCAAGGCCATAGCAGCCAGCTTGGTCCTTGTTGCCGAACACGAAATCGGCCGCGACTCGGACCCGCCTGAAACTCCCTCAGACTCCAGCGAGTAACTTCGGGCATGGAATGAGAGTCCGAACCGCTGGAGGAGAGCCCTCATGAACAGAGTTGCGTTCGTTGTTGTCTGTCTGCTGTTGGCGCCCTTCTCGACCTTCGGAAGCGAGGCCGCCATCGAGAAGACGACGTTCGAGTACGCCACGAGAGTTGCGCAGAAGCTCCACCTCGACCGGATCGTCGATTCCACCGCGAAAGTAGACGGCAAAAGGCCAGTAATCATCTTCCTGTTCGGCGGCGGCTGGGAAGGCGGCGCGCGGGACGACAAGGGTTTCGTACCCATTCTGGATCACTTCGCCTCACGGGGCTACACGGTCGTCTCCATCGACTACCGCCTGGGGATCAAAGTCGCAAAGGCAAAGAAGGAGATCACTCGCGCCAACGGCACAGAGATGTACTTGCGCGCTATCGAGTGGAGCGTGGAAGACCTCTTCGACGCCACTTCCTACATTGTGGAGCGTGCAGACGAGTGGAACATCGACAAGGAGCAGGTCGTGCTCCTCGGCGGAAGCGCGGGGGCCACCAACGCGCTCGTTGCGGAGTTCAACGTCGCCAACGACACCGAATTGGCCCGCGCTCATCTCCCACAGGGTTTTCGCTATGCGGGCGTCATTTCGATGGCGGGCGCCTTCTGGCTGAAGGCAAACACACCGCTCGACTTCAAGTCGAAGCCGGCCCCGATCATGTTCTTCCACGGCGGGAAGGACCAGCTGGTGACCTACGACGAAGTGCAGGGGCCGTTCTCAGGGTATGGCCCCGCCTACTACTTCCGCAAATACCCAAGCCCGGATTATCCAAAGTGGTTCATCGACTATCCTGAAGGGGACCACGTTGTGGCGGCAACCCCGGCCACCGACTGTCGGCATGAGATTGACGCGTTTCTACAGAAGCTCGTCAAGCAGCACCAACAGTCTTCGGTGCATACGATCGAGCACAACAAAATCCCCAAGACGTTTCGTAGCCTTATTCTCTCCGGCATCATCAATAAGGCGGCGCCGGCCAAGAATTGATGTTTCGATCGGCGGTTCGACCGCGTGGCGACACTGCCCGGCGCTGAATGCGGCCGCCGCGCCTTCGATTCGTCCTTTCACTCGGCAGCAGCCGACACACTTCGGATAGTACCCGGCCGCCTCAAGCCCCCGCCGGCTTCGGGAACCCCAGCCGTTTGTCCACCAAGTTGCGGAGCGGTTCGCCGGCTTGATAGCGGCGGAGGTTCTCGCAGAAGAAATCAGTCATCTGCGTGGCTCGCTCGCGGCTCTGCCCAGCCACGTGGGGCGTAATGAGCACTTGGGGAAGATCCCAGAGCTTGCTCGTGGTCGCCAGCGGCTCGACCTCGGTGACGTCGAGCACCGCGCCGGCCAACCGGCCCTCCTCGAGCGCAGCCACCAGGTCGGCCTCGACCACAACCGGGCCGCGGGCCAGGTTCGCGAGCAGGGCCGTCGGCTTCATCCGGGCCAGCATCTCGCGGTTGATCAGCCCGCGGGTTTGCGGCGTGAGCGGCACTGACAGCACCACCAGGTCGGAGGCCGCCAGTAGGTCGGGCAGTCGGTCGGCCGGCCAGAGTTCGGCCACGTGCGGCGCGCGGTTCACGGGGAAGAGGTCGGTCGCCAAGATCCGCGTCTTGAAAACCTGCAGCACCTCGGCCATCCGTCGGCCCACGCCGCCGTAGCCCACAATGCCGACGGTCATCCCGTGTAGGTCGAGCGTCGGCCGGCGGACGAACTCGTGCCGCTTCTGGGCCTCATAGAACGTCGGCAGCCGCCGCAACCACGAGGTGATGAGCGCCACGGCGTGCTCGGTCACCTGATCGGCCAGCACCCCGGAGGCGCTCGTGACTACGACGTCCGAGGCAATGATCTCCGGCACCAGCAGGTGGTCGAGCCCGGCGGCCGAAGATTGAATCCACCGCAGCCGACCCTGGCTGGCCACCGTGTGCCAGTCGACCGGCACCTTGGGGTGGCCGCAAAACACGTCGGCGTCGAGGATTTCGGCCGCCACGCGCTCCTGGCCGGCGTCGATCACGCGCGCCCCCGGGGCGGCCGCCCGGATTTGCTCCAGGTGGCAGGGTTCGATGGGATAGCAGAGAACGATGCGCGCGTGGTCGAGGGTTTGGCTCTTCAAGGGGGTAAGGCGGGGCGCCTAACAAAGGGAAAAAGGGTGGTGAGGCGTAATTCGGAAGTCTACAATAGCCACTGCGGCGGAGCTATTGGGGGAGCGGCGCGCGGCTGGGCCGTGCTCGGCAAGGCAACCGGGCCTCACCCTAGCCCTCTCCCGGAGGGAGAGGGAACCAGACCTTCGCAGGTTCGGCCGCTCCAACTCCTAGCTCCCAGCTACACGCCCCCCCCCGCTTCCTCAGGAGTTTCCGTCCCGTGCCCTCCCGGTTTTCGATCGGTTGGTCGACCGTGGTCATGCTCGTGTTGCTGCGGGTTGTGATCGGTTGGCACTTTTTCAGCGAAGGGCTGGCGAAGTTCGCCAAACCCTTCTCGTCGGAAGGTTTTCTGAAGCAGGCCAAGGGCCCTTTGGCCGACAGCTTTCAATCAGTGCTGCCCGACTACCACGGCTGGAAGAACCTGCACCGCGTGCCCGCCGGCGAAGGGGAAACTCCCGCTTACAAGCTCTGGGCCGAGCGGGTGAAGAACTCGTGGGAAGATCGCGAAGCCCAGGTTTCCGACCACTTCGGCTTCGACGCCGCCCAAAAGGAAAAGGCCAAGCTCTTTCTGGCCCATGCCCAGCAGTCGCTCGACGACTTCCTGGAGGAGAACAAGGAAGCCTTCGACACCCACGAGCACGAACTCCGCCGCTTGGCCAAGGCTGAGGCCGAACCGGGCAGCCGGGACGTGCCGTACAAGAGGGAGCGGCTGGAAACCAAGGCCAAGCAACTCGATGGCGAGGCGGCGGGCTGGACCGCCTGGGCCAAGAAGCAAGAACTGAACCTGCACGAACACCTGTTGGACCTGGCCACGAGCGACCAGCAGCGGATCCGGGGCTCGCTGCCTGCGGCGCCCCGGCAACAACTGGACTGGGTGAACACCGTGATCTCCTACACGGTGCTCGGCGTGGGCGTTTGTTTGATGGTGGGGCTGTTCACCCGGCTGGCCTTGGTGGTGGGGGCGGTGTTCCTCTTGAGCGTGATCTCGACGCAGCCCCCCTGGGTGCCCGACACGCAACCGGTCTACTATCAACTCGGCGAACTGCTCTCGATGCTCACGCTGGCGACGACCCGCGTGGGTCAATGGGGCGGCTTGGACTTCTTCGTTCACAACTGTTGCGGCCGCTCCTGCTCGGCCGGCAAGGCGTAACCGTCATGCACCTGACTCCCGAAGAACGGGCCATCGGCAAGGACAACTTCTACGGCACGATCGGCTTCACGCGCCGCGACTTCCTTAAAGGGGGTTTGGCCGCGGGGCTCGTGTCGGGCGCCGGCCTGGGCGCCATGTACTTTGGCTACAAGGCCATGGAAGGCGACCCGCTCCGCGTCGGCATCATCGGCACGGGGGACGAAGGGAGCGTGCTCATCGGCGGGCTCACCCCCAGCTACTTGCAGGTGGTGGCGATCGCCGACATCCGGCCCTACAACGTCCACCGCGCCTTCCACGGCGACCAATCGAGCGCCAACACCATCAAGGTCCGCCCGGGCCTGATGACCAAGTACGACTGGAAGAGCGAGGACGAAGCCCGCAAGAACGTCAAGGTCTACGACAAGAACGGCTACGAGGAACTGCTCGACGATCCGAACGTCGAGGCCGTGGTGATCGCCCTCCCCTTGCACCTGCACGCCGAGGCCGCCATCAAAGCCATGCGCAAGGGCAAGCACGTGCTCACCGAAAAGCTCATGGGGCACGACATCGCCCAGTGCAAGGAAATGGGCCGCGTCGCCACCGAGACGGGCAAGATCCTGGCCGTCGGCCATCAGCGGCATTACAGCATTCTCTACGACAACGCGGTCGACACGATCCGCCGCGGCCTGATCGGCGACATCCACCACGTCCGCGCCCAGTGGCACCGCGGCAACCTGCCTGGCAACGATAGCTGGCAGCCCCCGCTGCCCGACGACAAGATGGTGGCCGCCATCTCGAAGACCGAGGAGGAATTGAGCAAGGCCAAGGGCTCCCGGTTCGACGATCTGAGCAAGAAGCTCGAGCAGCTCAAGCTGCAGTACCTCGACCACGTGGTCGACGCCGGCAAGTTTGGCTACGAGGCCAAAACGCTGGACGGCGGTTACAACCGCTCGGCCCTCGAAGAGCTCATTCGCTGGCGGCTCTGGAACCGCACCGGCGGCGGCCTGATGGCCGAGCTCGGCAGCCACCAGCTCGACGCCTCGGGCATCTTCGTGTCGGCCACTCGCACCGACGGCAAGAAGGTGCTGCCGCTTTCGGTTTCCGCCACCGGCGGCCGCCACATCTTCCCGGTCGACCGCGAGTGCGACGACCACGTCTACTGCACGTACGAGTACCCGGGCCCCGCCTACGACTCCGACCCGAACAAGAAGATTGTGGTCACCTACTCGTCGATCAACGGCAACGGCTTCGGCGGCTACGGCGAGGTGGTGATGGGGACCAAGGGGACCCTGATCCTGGAGCGCGAGCAGGACGTGATGATCTTCAAGGGGGCCGAGACCGCCACCAACGTCAAGGTGAGCGAAGGCAAGTCGGGCGGCCCCACGCTCGACACCACGCAGAGCGGCGGCGGCCCGGCCGTGGAAACGGGCAAGAAGGCCATCGAAACGGGCCCGCCGAGCCGCGGCTACACCGAAGAGCTCGAGCACTGGGCCTGGTGCATCCGCAACCCGGCCCCCGAGCACAAGCCACGCTGCCATCCCGAGGTGGCCCTGGCCGACGCGGTGATCGCGCTTGTCACGAACATGTCGACCAAGAAGGGGGAGCCGATCCGCTTCCAGCCCGAGTGGTTCAAGATCGACAAGGACGAAACCCCGGAAGGCCTGACGCCGAATACGGCGCAGGATAAGTACAAGGTGTAGGGGCGGCTTTCGTCTGATCGCAAAAGAAGACGGCTGCGGGACGCTGGTCTCGCAGCCGTTTTTTGTTGATTGCTTGGAACGGGGATTTCCCCCCGGCGACTCGCCGGGGGCTAATGGTTCGGCTCGCCGCGCTTCGAGCGCCCTTAGCCCCCCGTCAATGACGGGGGGCAACCCGACTTCCGCGCCCTCTACGGCCGCGCCTCGAGCGACTCCACGCGCGTCGACAGATCCGAAAGCACGAACGCCTGGCGGCCGACCAACCACTCGAGCTGGTCGAGCATGCTGGCCGAGCCGAGTTGCTGCATGATCTGGCGCTCCGAGCGGGCGATCTCCACCTTGGCCTTCAGCCGTGCGATGTCCGTCTCCGGCAGCGGGAAGCCGTCGGGCTTGCTGGCGCGGGCCAGGTTGGCCTCGGCGATCTTCACCGCCAGCTCGGCCGTCCCCTGCATGTCGGCAAACAGATTCGTGTGCTCCCCGCTCTGGGCCATCTTCACGCGCTCGCGGGCAGACTCGACCGACAGCTTGAGCGCCTCCATCATGAACGCCGAGATCGAGCCCGGCGCCTTTTGGTTCGAATACTGGGCGCTCTGGAGGCTCAGTTCCGCCAACTTCAAGTAGCCCTGCGCTTGCGAAACGAGCAGGTCCTTCAGCTTGGCAGGCTCCTTGTCGGCCTCTTGCGAATTGGCCGCCCCAAGGCAGAAGGCGGCGATGCCCGTCAGGGCGCACAGCACGAGCGTGGAACGGCGATTCATCAGAAGGTTTCCTTTCCAGCGGGGAGGCGGGGATAGCGAGGCGCGTGAGAGAGCAAGCTCCCCAAGATGTTAGCTCATTCCGGCGGCCCGCCCCAGCACGCCGGATCTCTGACACGCCCGGCCGCCTGCGCCAGGCCGATTCCCGCGATCCTGCCTGCGCACCCCATACAACCGCTCTCTCCGGGCGCGTATCATGGGCCTCACCCGCTTCGAGTTGCCCCTCGCCCCCAGAAGTCCCGCCGGAGTTCCACTCATGTCGCCGCACACCGTCTTGCTGGGGGCCGCGATCCTCCTCATCGCTCCGTCGCTCGTTCAAGCCCAAGAGTCGGCAGACATCAAAGAACTGCGGCTGGCTGATTGGGCGCCCAAGTCGATGCTCGTCACCAAAGTCACGCCGGTCGACAAGCCGGCTTTCCCGGCGATCGACGTTCACAACCACCTGGGCGGCGGCAAACAAACGCTCACGCCCGACCGCGTGGCCGGCTACCTGCAGGAGATGAACGAGGCCGGCGTGCAAACGGTCGTCAACCTCGACGGCGGCTGGGACGAGCAGCTCGAGCAAACGCTCGACGCACTCGACCGCGCCCACCCGGGGCGTTTCCTTACGTTCGCGCTCATCGATTTCGACGGCATCGACGATGAAGGCTGGACGCGCCGCGAAACCGAGCGGCTCGAGGCCAGCTTTCGCGCGGGCGCGAAGGGGCTCAAGTTCCACAAGTCGCTGGGCCTGACCGTGCGCCGCAAGGACGGTTCGCTCGTGCCGGTCGACGATCCCAAGCTGGCGCCGATCTTCGCACTGTGCGGCAAGCACCGCCGCCCCGTGATGATCCACACGGCCGATCCGGCCGCCTTCTTCACGCCGCTCGACCGCTACAACGAGCGTTGGCACGAGCTCAACCAGCACCCCAACTGGCTCTTCTTCGGACCGCAGTTTCCCCCGCGAGACGAGCTGCTTAAGCAGTTCACGAACGTCGTCGCGCAGCACCCGCACACGACGTTCATCGGCGCTCACTTCGGCAACAACGTGGAAGACCTGGCCACGGTCGGCCAGTGGCTCGAGCGCTACCCGAACCTGTACGTCGACATCGATGCCCGCATTTCGGAGCTGGGCCGGCAGCCCTACACGGCCCGGCGGTTCTTCCTCGAGCATCAAGACCGCATTCTCTTCGGCACCGACACGACGCCCAATCGCGAGGCCTTTCGCATCTATTACCGGTTCCTCGAGACCGACGACGAGTACTTCGACTGTGCGGCCAGCCACCACCTGCAAGGGTTTTGGATGATCTACGGCATCGATCTGCCGGCCGAGGTGCTCGACAAGGTCTACCGCAAGAACGCCGAACGGGTGCTCTACGGCCTGGAGGCGGCGAAACCGGCCGTAGCCGAGACTTTGCCGCAGATCACGGTGCCGCGCACCGACGACTTCGAAGTCACCGGCGATGGCGGCAAGCCTGCTTGGGCCGCCGCCCCATGGCATGAGCTGCATCGCCGCGGCGATGGCAAGCTGCCGTACGCCACACGGTTCAAGATGCTCTACTCCCCCAAGGGGCTCTACGTGCTGCTCGACGGCGAAGACGCGAGGCTCAGCGCCAGCGAGCAGGAAGACTTCGCCGACCTCTGGAAGCAGGACGTGTACGAATTCTTCCTCTGGCCCGACGAAGCCACGCCGATCTACTTCGAATACGAAATCTCGCCTCTGGGGCGCGAGCTGCCGATCCTGGTGCCGAACCGCGGCGGCGATTTCCTCGGCTGGCGCCCCTGGCACTACGAAGGGGAGCGGAAGACGCGCAAGGCGGTGAGCGTGCGCGGCGGTGAAGCCAAGCCCGGCGCCGCGATTAAGGGGTGGACCGCCGAGGTCTTTGTCCCCTACGAACTCCTGTCGCCGCTCGGCAACGTGCCTCCCAAGCCTGGGGCGCGCTGGCGGGCGAACCTGTATCGCATGGACTACGACGGCGGCCAAACGACCGCGTGGGATTGGGCCCGCGTGGGACCCAGCTTCCATGACTACGAGAAGTTTGGCACGCTGGTGTTCGAGTAACTCCTGCTTCTTCCAACCGCCACGAAGGCAGTCATGCGCAAGCCGATCGCGGTTTACAACGCCGCCACGAACATTGAGGCCCACGCCGTCAGGCTGATGCTCGTCGAGTCAGGCGTCGAGGCCTTCGCTGTCGACGACGTCTCGGTCGTCGGCCTGTGGGCATTCGGAACCTTGCCGGAGATTCACAAGCCCCAGGTGTGGATCGACGAGGGAGATCTCGACCGCGCCATGCCGATTCTGCAGGCCTACGAGGAACACCAGATCGCGCGGGTGGCCGCGGAGTCAGACGCCGATTCCAGGTTGTCGATCAGCGTCATGTGCGAAGATTGTGGAAAGCCGGGCGCCTTTCCGGCGTCGGCTCACGGCAAGATACGCCAGTGCCCTCACTGCGGCAAGCATGTGGATGTGGAGCAGGCGGACGAAGAACCGGACTATTGGCGGTTGGACGAGGAGGAGTAGTCGCTCTCTGGGCCATGCGCTGAACGGCAGGTCGACGCAACCGCCGGTCGGCTACCCGCTCATTGCCCACGCCCTGGGCCTTTTCCACCGCGGCAAAGGCTCGCATCCGCTCGTCGCGATCGTGGTTGCCATCGGTTGCTCCGTTGCGGCCGTCGTTCGTACTATGAGAAGCCACGGGCAGGCATCTCGGCTCCCGCTCCCGACGGCCGACGAACCGGAATCTTCCTTGGACTCTCATCTCTGATAAACCGACATCATGCCTCGTTTTCGATTCTCGCTGCTCGCCGCGTTGGGCGTGATTGCCGCCTGTGCGGTAACGGTGGCGGCGCTGATCAGACCTAATCACGGCTGGGCGGTCGCCCTCTGCACGGTAAACGTCAGCATTTTGCTGTACGCGGCCCTGGTCGTTGCGTTCCACGGTCGGAGAAAGGCCTTTTGGCTCGGCTTCGCAATCGTTGGGTGGCTGCTCGTATTCCCCCTGGAACAGAGCCTTGCCTCGTACGAACTCAAGAATTACTTTCTCCCTTGCGTGGCCGTGGACGCATTGACCGAATATCACATCCCCACACCCGAGGACTGGCTTGATCCGTCGGAGCCGACCCATGGCAATGAGATCGGCGCGATCGGCATCTCGCTTGCGTCGATGGCGGTTGCGGCAGTGGGAGGACTGCTGGCAACCTGGCTTGCTCGGAGAACTTCTGCAGAATCGCAGTCGCCTGGGATGCGGACGCGTGAGTGATCCAACGCGAGCAGCCGCCCAACATGCGGGGCGGCTTGCTCGGCCGATGCGATCGCATCGAGCCCCTTGGTTAGCGCTTTTGCTCCCCGCCCGACGGCGCGGCGTTCAGGTGCGGCACGAACCCGTCTCCCCCAGGCACGACGTGCAATTGCCCGATCGTGTTGCCCTGCTCGTCGACGAGCTCGGTTCCCTGGATGTTGAACCGTTGGGTCGTTCCGTCAGGGCTGACCAATTCGATCGCGCCGAACCAGCCCTTCACCGCTTCGATTCCCCCGGCGGCGGCGATCCCCAATCCGCTGACGGCGACAACGATCGCCGCGGCCGCGAGCGCCGCAAAACGGCGCCGGCGGCGTGTCTGACCCTTGCTGAACTCGTGCATGATTCGTTTCTCCAGTGTGACATCGTAACCGGCCCCGTCACGCGACTGGGCCTTGAGCGCTTCGATTCCCCGTTCCCAACGATCTGCGGGCTCAGACATTTCTTGTCTCCTGCGGTTCGAGCAGTCGGCGGAGCGCCTCGCGCCCCCGCGACAGCCGCGACTTCACGGTTCCCACCCGACAACCCAGCACCACGGCCACTTCCGCCACCGGCAGTTCCTCGAGGTAGTGCAGCGCCAGCACTGCCTGGTAGTGCTCTGGCAGGACGAGCAGGGCGGTCCGCACCCGCTCGGCGTCTTCGCTGACTTCGGCTTCGTCCCGGCGTTCCGCCGCGGCCAACTCTTCCAGCCGGGCAGTGGCCCAGCGCCGCCGGCTGCGGGCCCAGCGGCCAATTTGGGTCGTGGCCAGCCGGTAGAGCCAGGCGCGAAACGGCGCGCCGCGGTGTCGGTAGCGCGGCAGGTAGCGGACCATCGCCAAAAAGGCCTCGGCGACCAGTTCGTCGGCGTCGGCCTGGCAGCCGACCCGCCGGTGGACGTAACCGTGGATCGCGGCATAGTTCGCCCGGTAGAGCGCGGCCAAAGCGGCCGGGTCGTGCCTGGCGCGGGCCACGAGCGCCGCTTCGTCCTCCTGCGGCATCGGCTCGCATCCGCTCGTCGCGATCGTGGTTGCCATCGGTTGCTCCGTTGCGGCCGTCGTTCGTACTATGAGAAGCCACCGGCGGGCATCTAGGTTCCCGCTCCCGACATCGGCGAACCTGCATCTTCCCTGGACTCTCCCCCCTTGATGAATCGACTCTCCACCGGCATTCCCGCCCTCGACGACCTCCTCGGCGGGGGCCTGCTCCCTGGCACGCTCTGCGTCGTCGCCGGCGCCACCGGCATCGGCAAGACGCAGCTCGGCCTGCAGTTTCTCGAGGCCGGGCTGCGGCAGGAAGGGCGCAAGGGGGTGATTCTCGACCTCACGGCCCGCGGCGATTCGCAGAGCCACCACGACTATGCCCGGCGGATGTTCGGCTGGGAGCTCGACCAGGTCGATTCGCAGCAACGGCCCGACTTCGAAGGCTTCTTCGGTCCCGACCGCCGCGACGGCGACTACCTGCACGCCTTCGATTATCGCGGCCGCCGGGTAACTCGGGGCGATCTCGATTCCGATGGCTGGCGCGAGTGGCAGGCCGAGCTCGTGGAAAAGCTCACCGGCACGATTGCCTTCCTCTACGGCAACTTCGTTCGCGGGGCGCGCAGGCTCGTGGTCGACGGCGTCGAGCCGGCCGACCGCGCGGCCGATTCGATCCAGTTGCAGCTCTTCGAGTACGTCTATCACCAGATCGTGCGCAAGGACCCCGATTGGGTGGCCCGGGATCTCTTTCGCCAGGCGTTCCGCCGGCATGCCGCCGAGGCCGAAAAGCCCTGGTACGATCCCCGCGAGCTGGCCTGCCTGTTGCTCTACACCTCGCACGAAACACGGCTCGACGCCCTGATCGACCGTCCCCTTACCGAAGGGGACCTTCAATCGGGCGCCAACACCATCATCTGCCTGGGCAAGGTGCGCAGCGGCGACGCGATGGGCCGGGCCCTTTACGTGGCCAAGCACCGGGGGAGCGCCTGCTCGGAGCGGATCGTGCCCTACACGATTGGGGAGCGGGGGCTGAGTGTTGGGTAGGGCTCTGTCCAAACTGGTTTTGGCGTGTCGCGGTAGGATGGGTTAGACTTACCTAGTCGGAACCTTCTCTTCCGCTCGCGGCCCTCGCGGAGCGCCGTCGATGTCGATTTGGCTCGTCACGGTCATGTGCCTGCTCGTCTTGACCGCGTTTGCGGTCGTGATGGCCTTGGCTGACGGCCGGCAACGCACGAACCTGCTGCTCGGCGCCGCGCTGCTGGGGTTCTGGGTGGTTTTTGGAACCGCCGCCATCAGCTTGAGCTCTTTGGCGCCGCCCAGGGGAAGCCAGGACAATTGGGGCGACCGCCTGCCGGCGTACGCGGTCATCCTTGGGATCGCCGCGGCCAGCGCCTGCTGCTTGGCGGTAGAGGCCGCGCTTCGCTCGAGCACGTCGGCCGCTGAGGCGGGCGTCCGTCAGCCTGTCCCGTCGACTGCCAAGACGGTTGCCCAAGTTTCCAGCGAGGAATCTTGGGCCGGCGACTACGGACGTCCGACCTACCGATCGTCCTTCCTGCGGTCCCTGGGGAGCGTGGAGGATAAGGTGTGGTTCAACGGCAAGAGTTACCGAATCTTTTCCAGCGACCGCGAGGTGATCGACTTTCTCGACACGCTGGCATGGCATCTCTACGCCACGTCCGATGGATTGCAGCCGGCGACCCTGCTTGGCTCGCGGCGCGACCTGCAGGCCATCACCGCGCGGCCGACGATCGGCGCGCTCGTGGCCGTGTTGGCCAAGGGCAATCCATTGACCTCGCGCTGGGCCCTCTGGCTGCTGGGTCACTCGCACAATAAAGCGGCAGTGCTGCCGCTCCGGCCGTTTCTCGAACATCCGGAGCCGGCGTTCCGCAAGGAGGCCGTCCGCGCATTGCGGCGGCTCGGGGCTTGGTACGACCTGCTGCCGCTGCGCCACGATCCCGTAGAGCGGATTCGCTGGCTGGCCACTCCCCGGCCTCGGCAGTCCACCGAGCCGACCCGCGGGGCCAAGGCCATGGGCGATCGATTTTCCTCTGCGCTCGAGCGGCTCACCGCGCGCGCCGAACCGGCTGCGGAGGAGGCGCCCGACCGATCACCGATGCCCTATTGGTCGGTTGTGACGCTCGGTGAAGGCCAGGCGCCGCGCCCCACGTGGTGGCTGCGGCGGATTCTCGAGCGCATCCAGCAGGCGGTGCGCGGATCGATGCATACGGGAATCAAGAGCTGAGGCTCGGCCCCTTAGGCCCGAGAGAGTCAGCGCTGTGCTTCGCGGCGACTGAGGCGATCGGCCCAGTACAGGGGCGCTGGCAAACGGCGTGCGTGCAGCAGGGCAGGCACAATTCGTTCCGTGAGCGCCAGCGTTGTACGGTGCCCTGGCGACACGTAGAGCGGCCGCCGGGAGCGGCCGCCGGGAGCGAGCGCATAGCCTGCCGCCTGGCCGTCGATTCGCACGAGCGCGGTCTCGCCCTTCGTCGTGGGCAGGGCATCGGCCATTCCGTGCAGCAGGCGCTTGGTCACGCCAATCGTGGGGAGATCGGCCACCACACCCAAATGCGCTGCAATGCCCGCCGAGCGCGGATGCAAGCGCCCTGCGCCGTCGACGAGCAGTACGTCGCCCAGGTTCCCGGCTGTCCGCGCAGCGTCGACGGCGGCCAGCATCGCCGGCAACTCGCGGAACGTGAGCAGCGACGGCAGGTAGGGAAAGGCGATCGGCGTGCTGACGGTCGCGCTCCACAGCACCTCGCCGCTTGGCCAGGCGCACTCCACATAGGCCGCGAAGGCAAGCTCGCCGCGATACGACACGTCGACGCCGCCTACGGTGGCCACGCGGCGCGGTCCGCCCGAGAACCGCAACCGCTGCGCCAGGTCCTCCTGTTGGCCGACGAGTTCAGCCAGTGGCGGGTGTTCGCAACGCGGCTGAAATCCGTGGGCCGCAAGGTCGACGCGGCCTGCCGCACACATCACCCCGTCTTCGCGCAGGCGACGTTGCTTCTCCTCTAGGTCGCCGGTCACGTACCCCCCGAGAAGTCCGCCGGCACGCACGACCCGATGGCAAGGGCAGCGCGCACGGTGCGGGTGTCGCAGGGTAAACCGCGCCACCCACATCGCGGCTTGCGGCAGACCGAGCGCCGCCGCCAACGCGCGGGGGGTTGTGACCTTGCCGGCTGGCACGTTTGCCAGCAGCAGCGTCAGGCATTGCTCGAGGTCAGGCAAAACGAACACAGCGCGCGCGACGGAACCAGGTGTCAAGCGGCCTGTACAGCAGGCAGGATCCGCGTCCTCCTTGCGACTGCACCAACCGCAAGAACGCTACAACCACTACCCAGGCGAATCGATCGACTCATTTTACCAGGCGATTTCTAGCCTGCCCAAGGAGGCCAATTAGCATGGAGCTAGCGACCGAGTCCTCATCGCGTGCTGGGGCAAAAAGTAGGACCCTGCTGACGGTGATACGGTTTGCGTCTCGTCTCTTCTCCCGCGTCTCGTCAACCGTTTCTTGTCTGCTTTTCGGAGAACACCTATGAAGCTGGTTCGCACCTGGCTGTTGGGGGCGGCGGCAGCGCTGCTCCTGACCGGCCCCGCGCAAGCGGCCATCTTGATCGATGATTTCATCACCACGCAAACCGTCTCGGCCAATCCGGTGACCACGGTCGCCGGCTCGTCTGCACTCGCCCCCGAAGCCATCGGCGGCGAGCGCGACCTGTTGGTCGAGTTTGTCTCAGGCTTCACCTCGCTGTCGCTGGCCTCGAACCCGTTCTCGGGCGAACTGCTGATCAGCGATTCGGGCGCCACCGTCAAGGGGCGTTCCACGGTAATTTGGGACGGCCCGGACGCCGACGCCAAGGCGATCGACCCGACGGGCTTGGGTGGCGTCGACCTGACGGCCGGCGGCAACAACGCCTTCAAGTTCAACGTGCTCTTCGCCGACCTGGTGGGCAACGTGGTGTTCCGCGTCTATGACGCGAGCGACGCCACGGGCGACACGTGGTCGGAAGGCACGTTGGCTCTGCCGGGCGGCGTTTTCGCGCCGGTCGACTTGTTCCTGCCCTTCGCCAGTTTGACCACGGTGGGTCCGAACGGCGCCGCTAGCCTGGCCAACGTGGGCGCGCTCACGATGTTGATCGACAACACGACCACCGGCAGCTTGGACGTCGCCATCGGCGACATCTACGCGGTGCCGGAGCCGTCGACCCTGCTCCTGGCCGGCCTCGGCCTCGTGGGCTTGGTGGGCTTGGCCCGCCGCCGCAAGGCTGCTTAGGCCTGCGGTCTGAGAGTTTGGCAACCAACGGCGAGGCCCTTTCCCAACGGTCTGGGAAAGGGCCTCGCTTATTTGTGGAGTTGTGCCCGCTGCGGCGCGGCTAGCGCGTCACCGGACGCGTTGCGCCCGCCGGCTGCACCGCGCCCGAGGGCGCCCGAGAAACCCGCGGGGCCGTTGGATCGAGCCCAGGCGCAGGCTTTTTGGGAGATTGCGTGGTGCCTGCCAAGAAGTTGTCGATCTGCGAGGAGCTCTTGATTCGCTCGAACTCCTGGGCCATCGCCACTCGCAGCTTCTTCTCGTGAATGTCGTCGAACAGCAGTTGCCGCACTTCGGCGAATTGCACGGGTTCCGGCTTCGTGAAGCCTTCGCTGCGGAGGATCACGTACTTGTCGCCCACCTGAATCACGCCGGAGATCTCACCGGGCTTCAGGCGGAAGGCCTCGTTTTCCAGCACCGGTTGGCCGCCGTGCTTTTGCAAGGGGGGCACTTCGCCCCCTTGGCTGCGGCTGCCGATCTCGATCGAGTACTCGCTGGCCAACTGGGCGAAGTTTTCAGGACGCGCATCCTTGCGAGCCATGTCCCACACTTGTTGCGCGAGCCGTTGATCGCCCAGCACGATCGCCCGGCAGCGCACGCGGGGGCCGTAGTTCGCCTCGAAGCCCTTTTGCAGGTCTTCGTCGGTGATCTTGACCCCCTCGGACACGAGTTTCTTGAGGGCCACCGTGGGCCACACCGCGTCGCGAACATACGCGTCGACGGTGACGCCGCTCTGCTGCGTAACCATGCTCAGCCACTTCTGCACGTCGGGCTGGCGGTTGGGAAGCAGGATGTCGTTGGCCACCGCGGCGCGGGCGATCTCGGCGTCGATTTCGGGCTGCGTCACCACGAGCTTCTTCTCCCGCAATCGCTGTTCGAGCAGTTTGCGGTTGATGAAGGTGTCGAGCACTTCCTTGCCCTGCCGTGTGATGCACTCCTCGGAGAGCTCGCGGAGGGTGATGGGGTGGCCGTTGATCTGAGCGGCGATGCCCGATTGCCGCTTGGCCGGATCGTTCATCACGTTCTCGACTTTCGCCTCGGTTTGCAGCTTGCGGAACAGCTCGCTGGCCACCTTGGGAAGCTTGCGGTCGCGAATCTGGTCGATGTGCCGTTCGCGAACTTGCGCGGGCGCCATGTCGCGGCCAGCCAAGTGCCCTTCGCACTTGAGAATGACGTGCTGGTCGCCGACCTTGAGAATCGGGCCGACCTCGCCTTCCTTGAGGCGGAAGGCGACCTCTTCGAGTTGCGGATCCCCCATATGGCGGCGGATCGGCTGCACCAGGCCGCCCGTGCTGGCGGTGTTCACGTCCTCCGAGGCACTACGCGCGAGCCGGGCGAAATCGGCCTGCGGAGCGACCGCCTGGGCCCGAATCTCAGCAGCCTTGCGCGGATCTTTGACGACGATGATGCGGGCCTTTACGGCCGGCCCGTACTCGGTTTCGTATTCCTGCTTGATCTCTTCTTCGGTCACCTGGAGTTGCGGACCGGCGAGCTTGCGCAAGGCCAGCGTGGGCCACACGATGTCGCGGGAGTACTGCTGAGGGCTGATCTGCCGCTCGGTTTCGAGCATCTTCAGCCACTGGTCGACGCCCAGGTTGAAGCGGGCGGCCATGCGGGCAATCTCGTCCCGCACTTCCTTATCGCTGACGACGATCTTCTGTTGCTCGCAGTGAATGGCGATCAGGTGGCGATTGACGATGCTCTCGAGCACATCCTCGCCGCCATACCGCAGGCATTCCTGGGCCAACTGCTGGCGGCTAATTTCCTCGCCATTGACGAGGGCCACGATTTGGGGCGCGCTTTTCTCGGCAGTCTTGGGCGGCCCTGCCGGAGCGGCTTTGGCCGGGGGAGCGGCGTTCGCAGACTCGGCGCTCCACCAGGAGCGGACTCCCGCGGTGACGCCGAGCACGGCGGCCCCGAAAAAAAAGAGGGACAGGACCGTGCGGCGAGACGAACGAGGGGCGTTGGCATCCGTGCCAGCCATGGCGGTTCCTCCTTAAACCGGCGCAGTTGCTGGAAATCGAAACGCCGGCCCCTGGGTCGGGCCAGCGCGGCGAAGTATAGGAGCCTGCGGCAGGCGGGGTCAAGCTCAGCGTTTGCGGCTATTGACCGGGCTGTCCGCCGCCCTGGCCGCCCCCTTCGGGGCCGCCCTGGCCGCGGCGGCCGGGGCCGCCGTTCTCGCCGTTGCCCCCTTCGTTGCCCTGCGACTGATTGGCGGCCGCCTTGGCGGCGCCAATGGCGCGGGCCAGGGCTGCCTGAGCCTTGGTTCCCTTGAGGGCTTCCTGCAGCTTGACCACGCGGACGACGTTCGAGGGCTTGGCCGCCTCGTCGAGGCTTTTGACGACCTCGTCGACGCTCCGCATCAGGAATTCGGGCGCTGAGATGACGAGCGAGTTAGAGGGCGCGTCGATGCCGATCGAGAGCAAGCCCTTGAACTTGGGGAGCTTGGTGTCGTTGCTTTCGTCGCCGTCTCCGCCGCCGAAGATGAAGAAACCGCGCTCGGGCCGCTGCTCTTGCTGTTGGTTGTTGTTTTGTAGGGCCTTGTCGTTGGAACTCAGCAGATCGCGGTAGACCTCCTTGAGCACCTCGGCCACCTGAGGGGCCTTGGCGTAGTCGAGCCGGATCATCTTCATCTTGCGGATCGACTGCGAGTCAGGGGGCTCGGGGCGATCATAGAACTTGATGATCTCTTCGACTTTGGCCAACTGCACCGGATCGGCGTTCTTCACCATGATGGTGTTGGTGTCGAAGTCGGAGATGAACTTGATTTGCCGGCGCTTGGAGAGGCGGCCTTTCTTGTCGTCTTGGTTGCCGGTGTCGTAGTCGTCCCACCACCAAGGACGACGGCTGTCTTTTTCCTCTTCGTCGAAAATGTCTTTGAGGTTCAGCTTCACGCTGCTGGCGTAGGCGTACTTCAAGTGGAAGATCTTGAAGTCGTCGCGCTGCGGCTGCACCTGGTCGATCAGGTCTTGCAACTGATCGAGGGCCTGGGTGTCGTTCGACGTGATCACCAGGCCGATCGGCCCGCGGGTAATGCGAATCGGAGCCGGCCGCTGGGACTTGCCGGCCGGGTTTTCCTCGTTCGTCGCCGGCGCGCCGGGGCCTTTGTCGCCGTCTTGGGGGCGCACCGAACGTTCGAAGTTTTCGAGGATCTTCCGCGCCCGCTCTTCGACTTCGGGGTCGGGCGGGGCCGCCTCGCTATCCGACGGCTCCGCCGGGGGCGAGGCGGCGGGCGGAGCGATCTGGCCGACGGCGGCCAGCAGAAGGGGCCCCTGCCGAGGGACCGACGCTTCGGGCCGAGGTTTGGCCGCTTCTCGCACAGGGGCCGCCTTCTCGGCAGGCGCAGTCTTTTGGTTGGCGGGTTCTGCAGCCGCTTCGTCGATCTCCTCGATCTCGATCGGATTGGGGCCAATCCAACTGCCGCGCAGACGCCGCAACAGATCCTCGGTGTCGGCGCCGGGGTTGACCGGAACGACGCGCACCCGCTCGGGGTTGCCCCCTTCCACCGGAATCTCGCCAAGCTGCGCAAGCAGGTTGCGGACTTCGGTCATTTCGATTTCATTGGCCCACAAGAGCAGCCGCCGGAACTCGACGTCGGCCTCGACGCGGAACTTGTCGGTGCTGCCCTGGTCTTGGTTCTGCTGGCCCCAGGGATCGTAGAAGTAGTACGAGCGCCGCCGATTCTGGCTGTCGTCCTTCTTCTCGTTGCCCATCATGAACTCGATGCTGCCCGCCACATAATCGGCCTCGAGCCGGCGGAGCTGCATCACGGTGAACTTCCGCCCGCTGCCATCCAGCTTGTCGACCATGGCTTGGATCAGCAGGTGGTCGGGGGCCGGAGCATAGGCGATCAGGGCCTTATTGGCCTTGTCCACCTGCAACCGCGTGCTTGGGTCGAAGCCTCCCGTTTCCTCGAGCAGCTTGAGCAGGGCCTCCGGATCGAGCCCGGCCAGGCGATAGACCTTCATCCGGGTCACGCGTCCCCAGGGAACTTCGCCGGCGCTGCGGGGAACGTCGATCGCCTTGATCGCTTGGGCGATGATGGCCATTTTGTCGGGCGGGCCATTGACCAGGATGCTGTTCTCGCGGGCATTGACCACGAGATAGACCTCGGCCTTGGGCTTGGGCATGCCGCCCGGCTGCTGCGCCTGTTGCTGCTGCATCTGCATTTGCATCTGTTGCTGCTGCATTTGCATTTGCATTTGCTCGGGAGTCACGGGACCCGCTTTCTTGCCGGCTTCCATGCCGAGCAGACCCTTGAGCTGGTCGACGACCTCCTCGGCCTTGGTGTGCTTGAGGGCGAAGACTTCGACCAGCCGCTCCTGGCCGTTGCCGGTTTGCTCGGCTTCGAGCAACTCGCGCACTTCACGGAGATTGACCACCGCGTCCATCACCTCGAGGCGATTGGTCGTCTTGAGCGGGGTGACTTTGGCGTTGGGGCTGAGCATCGGCTTGATCTCCTCGACCGTCGCCTCGGCAATCAGCCAATCGAGCGGGAAGGAAACCTTGACGAACTCGTGGGGCAATCGGTCGGTGAGTTGCTTGGGCTCGACGCGGGGCACCAAGCTGGGGTCAAGCTTCTTCAGATTCACGACCGACAACATCTCGCCGTTCTCCAACAGCGTGAAGCCGCGGGCCAGCAAGTGCTTGTTGATCAGGTCGCGCGTCTCGGCGACCGTATAGGGCCGCTGGGTCGTCAGATTCAGATAGTCGCCCGGCGCCTCTTGCCAGTCGAGGCTCATGTGCGAGATCTCGGCCAGCCAATCGAGCACGGACGGCCAGGGCTGCCCTTTGAAGTTGAACCGCAGTTTGCCGTCGGCGTCGGGGCGGATTTCGAGTTCTTTGGGGTCCGCCGGTTTCTCTGGCGTCGTCGGCCGGGTCGCCGCCGCCGGCTCGGCGGCTTTGCTTGCATCGGGCTGGCCAGGCTGCGGTTGCCCAGGTTGGGGCTGCCCCGGTTGGCCGGGCTGTTCGCCGGCGGGGGGCTGGCCCGGTTGCCCTGGCATCGGCTGCCCGGGGGGCTGCATTGCCACCGCGTTGTGCATCACCCGCATCCGCCGGCCCTGGGCCGCGGCGGGAGAGACGCCCAATAAGAAAACGGCCGCGGCGCCTAAGAATAGGACATACCCGGGGACGAGCCACCGCCTCGACGGTCCCATGCTGCACCTCTTTCTCTGAAAAAGAAGTCTCGGCGCCCAAAGGAGACAGCTTGCCACCAATACAGGCCGTGGCAGGTTAGACGTCCAACGGGCCCAAGAAGTTGCCTTCGCGGCAGCGACTATCCTACCTACGCCCCCTGGGCGGAGCAACAAGATCAAGCCATTCCGTACGGAATTTGATGCACGTTGCGGAGAACCCTGGGAAAACTGGATGCAGCCCCAATGGTTCACAGGCGAAGGAACGCCAAAGGGAAACGTCGGTTGACCCCCAAGCTAAGTTTTCGGTACAAGCACGCCGCTTTTCTCCCTGCGCGGCGGTCGCGCGGGGCTGCACGGGCTTACTAGAAGCCCGGCAACAGGTTGGCCACGATTGGCTTCCCGTCTCAGGGATAGCCCCCATGTCGGAACGCCCTCAGCCCTCGTCGAAAGTGTCGTCCGGCCTGCGTGCACGGATCGGGGGTGTACTGCGCAAGGTGGGCGGACCCATCTCGGCTCTTGCGCGACGCGGCGGCGGTTGGGCACGAGGGCACGCGGGATTGTTGCTGGCGCTTGCCGGCGCGACCGCGATCGTCCCGTTGACCGTGGTCGTCATGTGGTGGAGCGCCCATTGGCTGATTCAGCGCAATCAAACGCGGATCACGCTCGACATGGCGCTCGAGGCCCTGGATGCGGGGGAGTTGGCCCAGGCCAAGTATCTCGTGCAGCGCGTCGTCAGCGACCCCGAGCAGCCCGATCCCCCGGGCGGCCGTGCGTTTGTGCTGGGGGCAGTGGCGTCACAAGAAGCAGAAGGCCTGACCGCGGCCGACGCGGCCAAGTTGAATCTGGTGGCTTCGCGCTGGCTGCAAGAGGCCCGCTCGCTGGGGCTGCCTGAAGCGCGGCAGACACAAGCCTTGTGGCTGTTGGGGCGGAGCTTGTTCGCCGCCGGCAAATACGGCGCCTCGCGGCCGCTGCTGGTCGAGGCCGTGCAGCGAGATCCGGAGTTGCAGAAGTCCGTCTATCCTTTGCTCGTCGCCGCCTGCCGCCTCGATAGCCACCCCGATCGGCGTCGGGCGCTCGACTACAGTGCCCGCTGGCTCGCGCTCGTAGCGGCGGAACCCGACGCACACCGGCAGGCGCTGGTTGAACGCTGCGAACTGCTGCTGGACCTCGGCGACCTGGCCGGCAGCCGTGGCGCCATCGACCAACTTGCCAGCGTGAAGGAGCCCGGCAGCGACTTGCTGCGGCTCAAAGCGCGCTTGCTGCTGCAGGAGGCCGAGCAAACGCTCGGCAAGTCCCCAACGCAGGAACAAAAGGCTGCGGCCGACGGCCAGCTCGACCTGGCGATCGGCCTGCTCCGCGAGGCCCAGGCCCGCGAAATCATTGAGCGCGACGAAACGTTCGAAGCGATGTACCTCATCGGCCAGTGCTATGAGGCGAAGGGAGATTTGTCGGCCGCCCAGGCGCAGTACCAGCGGGTCGAAAGCCTGGATGCCCTGGGGCCGAATGGCTTGGCGGCTCGTCTGGCGGCCGCCGATGTGGCTCGCCGCCGCGGCGAGGACGCCGAGGCGATCAAGCTTTATCGCCACCTGCTGGCCACCTGCGGTCCGTCTGCCGAGTTCGCCAACCAATGGCTGACGGTCGACGAACTGCGTCGCCGCGTGCTGCAAGCTTGGCAGCACTACTACGATCAGCAGCAGTTCGACCGCGCGATCGAACTGGGGACCGACCTGTTTCCCCTCGTGTCGAAGGCCGAAAGCCTGTCGCGCCGCGGGGAAACGTACGAAGCTTGGGCTCGGGCCATCGAAGCCAACGAACAGAATCGCACGAAAGCGTCGAGCAACACCGCGGCGCCGCGCTGGCGCGAAGCGGGCGACACGTTCCTCGAGCTGGCAAAGGTTCGCTTTTCCAGCCGGTTCTACACCGACGATCTCTGGCGGGCCGCCGAGTGCTTCATTCGCGCCGAAGCCCCGCAGCCGGCGGCCCAGGCGCTGCGCGAATACTTGCGTTTCGAGCCCATCCGCCGGCGGGCTCAGGCCTTGGTCAATCTGGGCGCGGCTTTGCATGGCCTCGGCGACGACGCCGGCGCCTTGGCCGCCGCTCAGCAGTGCATCGATTTTCACGCCGACCAGGCGCCGGTCTACCAGGCCCGCATCTTGGCGAGCAAGGTCTACCTCGAGCGGAAGGACCTGCCGCACGCAAGCGCCGCCCTCGAGGCCAATCTCCGCGACGACGCGCTCATGCCTACCAGCCGCGAGTGGCGTGACTCGCTGTTCCTGCTCGGCAAGCTGATGTTCAACGAAGCGCAGGAAAAGTCGGCTCCCACCTTGGGAGCGGCCGACGTGCAGCGGAACGAAACTCTGGCCACGCTCGAGGCGGCCGACGATCTCTACCGCACCTCGCTCGCGCGGCTGCGCGAGGCCGTGGCCCGTTACCCGCAAGTCGCCGAATCGCTCGAAGCCCGTTACCTGGTCGCCGATGGGCACCGGCTGCTGGCGCGGCTGCCGCGCGAACGGCTCAACGTCGTGACCGTGCAAACGACGCGGCTCTCGCTCGTCAAACACATGCGCGACGACTTGCACGCGGCGGTGCAGGGCTTCGCGGAACTGCAAGAAGAGCTCGTACGCTTGCAGGAAGAAGGGCCGCTCACGGAACCACAGGACCTGCTGCTGCGGAACGCATACTTTGGCCGCGCGGCGGCCCTGTTCGAGCTGGAACAGTATGAGGCGGCCTCCGAGGCCTATGCCGACGCCGCCAGCCGTTATCAGCAGTACCCCGAGGCGCTCGACGCGCTCGTGCAGTTGGCGGCCTGCTATCAGCGGTTGGCCAAACCGGCCGAAGCCCGCGGCGCGCTCGAGCAAGCGCGGATCGTGTGGCAGCAGTTGCCGACGGAAGTGGCCTGGCAGTCGACTACTCCCTTCGATCGCGAGGAGTGGCAGCGGCGGCTGGAGTGGCTCGAAAAGAACTAAGGCCGGCGCCGGCCAAGGCAAACGGATTTGCCGCATGGATCGCCTCGAAACCGACGAACTCGCGCAGCTCGTGGCCGCCCGGCTCGAATGCCTATCGCAGTTGCGCACGCTGGGCGCGCGGCAACTCGAATTGGCCGCCAGCGGCGACCTGACGGCCCTCTTGCGCGTGCTGGCCGGCAAGCAGCGGCTGCTGATGCGGCTGCAAGGCCTCGAAGCCGAACTCGCGCCCTTCCGCGATCAGCCGCCCGAAGGGCGCGTGTGGCGCACCCCGGCCGATCGCCAGCGCTGTGCCCGCATGGCCGAACTATGCACCGCGCTCCTAGCCGAAATTCTGGAACAAGAACGGCAAAGCGAACACCAATTGCAGACCCGCCGCGACGAAGCCTCGGCGCAACTGCAAAGCATGCATCGGGCCGGCCAGGCCTTCGACGCGTACGGCGCGGCGCACCAAGCGCCGGCCCGACTTCACCCAGGCGGATGATCATGGACGAACACGCCCCGCGCACGTTGCCCCCCTCCGATCCCGGGCTCCCCGCCACGCGGGCGGAACTCGAGGCGGTGCTCGACGCTTGGCACGGCGCCACGCAGCGGCTCGAACAAACGCACGACGCCCTGCGGGCCGAAGTTCGCCGCCTGACCGAGGAGCTGCAGGTCAAGAACCGCGAGCTTGCCCGCCGCAATCGGCTGGCCGATCTCGGCCAGGTTGCTTCGCACGTGGCCCACGAGGTGCGCAACAACCTGGTGCCCGTGCGGCTCTATCTGAGCCTGCTGCGCCGCCGCCTCACGGAAGACGAAGGGAGCTTGGACGTGCTCACCAAAGTGGATACCGGATTCACGTCGCTCGAGGCCTCGGTGAACGACTTGCTGCATTTCGCCGCCCAGCGCGATCCGAGCTATGGACCCGTGCGCCCCCGCGACCTCGTGTCGGAGATCTGCGAGTCCTTGGGGCCGCAGCTCGACGCCCAGGGCGTGGTCACCACGCTCGACATCCCGGCCGGCCTGCGAATCTGGGCCGATCGCGACATGCTCCGCCGCGCGATCCTGAACCTGTCCCTCAACGCGCTCGACGCCATGCCAGACGGCGGCGACCTGGTGTTCACCGGCTTCGCCGGCCCCCAAGGCTTCGAGCTCGAGGTGGCCGACAGCGGCGAAGGACTCACCTCGGAGGTGCAGCGGCGCGCCTTCGAGCCGTTCTTCAGCACCAAGAGCGGCGGCACTGGGTTGGGGCTGGCCATCGTCTGCCGGATCGCCGAGTCGCACGGCGGCGGCGTGACGGCCGCCAACTGCGCCGAGGGAGGCGCCGCCTTCACCATTCGCATTCCCCACCGCGCCCTGGAGGCCGCCGCATGACGCTGCTCGCCACTCCTCATCGCACGTCAACGCACTCGTCGGCCGGCGGCAGGCTGCTCGTCGTCGACGATCATGCGGCCGCCCGCAGCTCGATGTGCGACATTCTCCGCCAGGCCGGCCACCGCGTCGACGCAGTGAGCAGCGTGGGCGAAGCGCTGCGGCTGGCGGAAACCGAGAGCTTCGACGTCGTCGTCACCGACTTGCAGATGCCAGGGCTTACGGGGCTCGATCTCGTCGAGCGTTTGCGCGAACGGAACTACGGCGCGCAGATTCTCATGGTCACCGCCTACGCCTCGGTCTCGACCGCCGTCGAGGCGATGCGCCGCGGCGCGTTCGACTACATGGAAAAACCCTTCCCGGCCGAACAACTCGAGGCCCTCGTGGCCCGGGCCCTCGTGCAGGCACGGCTCAAGGACCAGAAGCAGGCGCTCTCCGGCGCCCGCGGCCCCACGGCGCCGGCCATGATCGGCGGCAGCCGCGTGATGCAGGAGTTCCGCGCCCGCATTGCCCGCGTGGCCCCGACCGACGAAACAGTGCTCATTTCCGGCGAGAGCGGCACCGGCAAGGAGCTGGCCGCCCGCGCGGTGCATGCCGCGAGCTTGCGCTGCGGGTCCGAACTCGTAAGCCTGAATTGCCCGGTGCTCTCGGCGCAGCTCATGGAGAGCGAGTTGTTTGGCCACGAACGCGGCGCCTTCACCGGGGCCGACAGCCCGCGCACGGGCCGCTTCGAGCTGGCCGACGGCGGCACCATCCTGCTCGACGAAATCACCGAGATCGACCTGGGCCTGCAAGCCAAGCTGCTGCGGGTGTTGCAGGAGCGGTCGTTCGAGCGCGTGGGCTCGAGCCGCACGATGGGAGTCGATGTCCGCGTGCTCGCCACGACCAACCGCGACCTACCGGCCGAAGTGGCCGCCGGCCGCTTTCGCCAAGACCTCTATTTCCGCCTGGCCGTGGTGCCCATTGCGGTGCCGCCTCTGCGGGCGCGGCGCGAGGACGTGCGCGAGCTCGTGGCGCACTTCCTCCAGCAAACCGCAGCGCGGCTGCACCGCGATCCGGCCACGCTGTCGGCGGGGGCCTTCGAGCTGTTGGAAAGCTACCACTGGCCTGGCAACGTGCGCGAGCTGGAAAACTTGATCACGCGGGCCAGCGTGCTCAGCAACGGCGCGCCGCTCACCGCGGAGGAGCTGCGGGCCTGGCTGCTGGAGCCCGAAGGGGGCGAGCCGGCCGCGGGCGGTTGGACCGAAACGCCGGTCGGCGCGAGTCTCGAAGAAATGGAGCGGCGGCTGATCGAGGCCACGCTCGAACGCTTCGACGGCCACCGCGCCAAGACCGCGCAAGCCCTGGGCATTGGCATCCGCACCTTATCGGGCAAGCTGCGGACCTACGGCTACGCGCCGCGGGCCAAGCGCGCCGGCTAGTTAGTTGAACAGACAGTAGAGCGGAACGTTCGGCAGGAATTGCCGATCGCGGTTCGGCAGCGATTGCCGGAGCGGTCGCGCTCGCCGTGCGCGTTCGCGGAGGGAACCAGCCAGCCTTTGCCCTGTGCAAACGCCGGCCGGTCAGATGGTTAGAGGAAACGGCGCACGAACGCGCAGAAAGCCATTGGGAACGGCGGCGGCCGTTGGTACACTTCTTGCCCTTAATAAGGCGGTCCGACCGCTGGGCAACTAGATCGGCAGCCGCCGGCCGTTAAGTTGAGACGAGAACGCAAACTTTGCCAAGGAAGGCGACGCATGTTCTCCGCGCTCTTCGACAGCACTGCGATCCCTGTCATGGAACAGGTGGTCGGCTTCACACAGTCGCGGCACGCCGTGCTCGCGGGCAACGTAGCCAACATGGACACGCCGGGCTACCGGGTGCGCGATCTCTCGCCTGATTCGTTTCAGTCGGCGTTGCGGCGCGAGATCGAAGCGCGGCGCGAAGGCAAGCCGAATGCTCTGCAGACGAAGCCGGGAGAATTCCCCCCAGGCACGCGGAACGCCGTGCGCGAGTCGCTCAAGGGGATTCTGTTCCACGACGAGAGCAACGACAGCCTGGAACACCAGGTGGCGGAGATCAACAAGAACCAGGTGCAGCACAACCTGGCGATCACGGTCCTCTCCAGCCAGTTTCACTTGCTGCAAGCGGCCATTACCGAACGGGCGGGCTAACGCACGCGTGATCAAGCCCCAGGAACGAGGGTGAGCCGATGTTTCCCGGACTCGACATTTCGACCACAGGCATGGTTGCCCAGCGCATTCGCCTGAATGCAATCTCGAGCAACATGGCCAACATCTCCACGACGCGGAATGAGCTGGGGCAGCCCCAGGCGTATCAACCGCGGTACGTGGTGTTTCAAACGGAAGAGACGCCGCGGACCGCCGCGGGC
>JAXMBI010000015.1:0-158343 GCA_046349955.1 Pirellulales bacterium
GCGTGCGCTGCTGCAGGGAGTGCATGGGCGTTTCGAGAGCCTCCTGCGGTTTGGCTTCGAGGCGGGGCCGCGAGCCCCTTGGCCTGAAGTTCGCTCCAAAATGGCGGACTTTTCCAAGCAGAATCAGACTTCGCTGGCGGAGATCTTGTCCAACGCACAGCGAGTCCGGCTGCGCCAGATCGGTCGGCAGCAATCAGGATTGCGCGTGTTCAAGGACTCAGAGGCCATCGAAGCCCTTGCCTTGAACGAAGAGCAGAAGGTGCAGATTCAGGAGATCGAGGACGACATGCGGGCAGCTTCAGGCGGGGGGCCGGACCGAAAGCCATGGGACCGGCAGCACCCTAGCCGCAAGGACGAGATTGCCGCATTCCAGCGTGTAAGCCAACTCATGTCTCCTGCTCAGCAAACTCGTTGGCAGGAGTACTTCGGTGCAATTTACGAGGGCAGCGTGATGCGCGGGCCGCCGCTCAAGTTCGACTGTCCGCCCGAGGACTTGCTCAAAGGCGGTCCCCCGGGCCCGCGTCCCGGCCCTCCCCCCGATCGCCGCGACTAGCTGGCGACCAGCAGCTACGCACGAATCAAGCGACACTCCTTTCCACCCCGTTTCTTTCGGAGATTGAACGATGGCTTGCCGATGGCGACACCTGATGCTCGGGGCTGGGGCCCTGGCGATGGCCGGTTTTCTGGCCGTGGCCGCAAACGCACAACCTCCCGGCGGCGGGCCGGGCGGCCCTGGAGGTCCCGGCGGCGGCTTTGGCCGCGGGGGAGGCCGCGGCGGCTTTGGCATGATGGGCATGGGAGGCCAACAATCGCTCGTCGCACTCGCGGCTAACGAGGCCGTGCAGAAGGACCTGGGCGTCAAGGAAGACCAAGTTGCCAAGTTGTCCGACCTCGCCGAGGAGGAGCGCGAAGCCCGCATGGGCGCCATGCGGGACACGGGCTTCGACTTCCAGGCGCTGCGCGATCTCGAGCCCGCCGAGCGCCAGGCGAAGATGGAAGAGTTCGGCAAGAAAATGCAGGAGGTTGGCAAGACGATCGACGCCAAGTTCGAGCCCAAGCTGGCCGAAGTGCTCGAGCCCACGCAAGTCGACCGCCTGCGGCAAATCTCCTGGCAGGCTGCCGGCGTGCAGGCCTATCAAGATGCCGAGGTGGTCGCGGCGCTTGCCCTCTCCCAGGAGCAGCAAGACAAGATCAAGGCCACGATCGAAGAATTCCAGGCTAAGCGGCGCGAGCTGTTTCCCGGCGGTTTCGGTCGCGGCCCGGGCGGTCGCGGGCCCGGGGGACCTGGTGGGCCGGGCGGCCCCGGAGGTCCCGGCGGGGCTGGCGGTCCTCCTCCCGACTTCGAGGCGATGCGGGCCAAGATGGATGAGCTGGACAAATCGCGTGATGCCGCCGTGGCCGCGGTCCTCACCGACGACCAGAAGTCGCAGTTCAAGGAAATGCTCGGCGCCGAGTTCGACGTGGCCCAACTCCGTCGCTTCGGCCGCGGCGGGCCCGGCGGTGGCGGCGGCTTCGGCGGCGGTCCCGGCGGTCCTCCGGGCGCCGGCGGACGCCCTCAGCGCCGCGACGACTGATCCCCCGCTAGGGTGAAAACCCTAGCCACTCGTTTGCCAGAGTCCAGCACCACTCCCCGCCTGCAAGGGCGGGGAGTGGGGGCTGGATTTGAACTTCTCTCTCTCTTCGCCGTTTTCAGGAGTGCGTGCCGTGCGGATTCGCCAGGGTTGCTCGGGGGCTTGGCTGGGAGTGCTCGTCCTTGTAGCGAGCGGCGGAACCGCGCAGGCGGCCGATTGGTCGCGCTTTCGTGGTCCCAATGGCTCTGCGGTCAGCGAAGAACGCGGCCTCCCGGCCACCTGGTCGGACAACGAGAACATCGTCTGGAAGACTGCCTTGCCGGGCCCCGGCTCGTCGAGCCCGATCGTGGTGGGCGACCGCGTGTTCGTCACCTGCTTCACCGGCGTCGCCGACAACGGCGATCCCGCCAAGCTCGTGCGGCATCTGCTCTGCTTCGACCGCAAGGACGGCAAGCTCCTCTGGGACCAGGGCGAGCCCGCCAAGCTGCCTGAAGACTACTACGACGGCATGCTCCGCGAACACGGCTACGCCTCGAGCACGCCGGTCTCCGACGGCCAACACGTCTTCGCCTTCTATGGCAAGAGCGGCGTCTTCGCCTATGACCTCGAGGGCAAGAAGCTCTGGCACGCCGATGTTGGCGATGGACTGGGCATGAACGGCTGGGGCTCGGCCGCCAGCCCGCTGCTCTACGACAACCTGCTCATCGTCTGCGCTTCGGCCGAAAGCAAAGCGCTGATCGCCTTCGACAAAGCCACCGGCAAGGAAGTGTGGCGCACGCCGGCCGACAGCCTTTATCCCACCTGGGGCACGCCCGTGTTGCTCGACGCCCCTGGCGGCAAGAAGGAGCTGGTGATCGGCGCCCCGTTCGAGATCTGGGCGCTCAACCCCGCCAACGGCAACTTCCGCTGGTTCGCCGAAGGGAACCAGGACAACACGATCAACACGAGCACCGTGGCCGCCGGCGACGTCGTGTACTCGGCCGGCGGGCGCAGCGGCGGCGGCGTCGCCATTCGCTCCGGCGGCCGCGACGACGTGACCAAAACCCACACGGTGTGGAAGAAGCAGTTCGGCACGAACATTCCCTCGCCTGTTTACTACCAGGGCAAGCTCTACGGCGTGAGCGACCGTGGCATCGTTTCGGCGGTGAACGCCGAAAATGGAGACGAGGTCTTTCAGGGCCGTCTGAGCGGCGCCGGCTCGATCTACGCCTCGCCGGTGGCAGCCGACGGCAAGCTCTACATCGTCACGCGGCGCAAGGGAGTGTACGTGGTCGCGGCGGGCGACAAGTTCGAGCAGCTCGCCCACAACGAGTTGGCGAGCGACGAGAGCGATTTCAGCGGCAGCCCGGCCGTGAGCGACGGGCGGCTCTATCTGCGCTCGGCGCAGGCGCTGTATTGCATCGGCGCGAAGTAATTCTGGCATCCCTCTAGGGTGCACCGATCGGTCCCGATGCTTCCGGGGGTCGACCGCTCAAGCGGCCGACCCTCGGCTATTCTCTGGCAAGCCTTCCGCTCGCTGGACGCGCTGGACCTTGGCCTCGGCGGCGGGCCCGACTACCATCGGCTGCATGAACATCCCCCGCCTCGCCCACGGCGGCGCGTCGTTGCGCCTCCGTCCCGCCTGTTCGTTCCTGCTGATTCTCTTCGCCAACGCCGCCGTGGCTGCCCCGCCCGCGCCGCTGGTCGGCCCGGCCCAGCCCGATTGGCTGCTCGACAACTCGTGCGCCAAGGCTCGCGTCACCCAAACCGACGACGAGGTCACGCTCGAGAATGGGCTCGTGCGCCGCGTGATTCGGCGAAAGCCCGGTGTCACGGTCGCCTTCGACAACCTGATGACCGGCGCTTCGCTCTTGCGAGCGGTCGAACCCGAGGCCGTGGTTTCGCTCAGCGGCGTGGAGTTCCGCGTCGGCGGCGCTCTGGGCCAGGCTGACCGCGCGTTCCTCACGACGCAAGACATCGCCCGTCTCGAGCCCGACCCGCAGGCGTTCCGCCTCGAAGCGATCGAGGTCGACGCGCCGCGGGCGCCCTTCGCTTGGAAGCGCAAGCGCCGCGCAGCCGATTTACCCTGGCCGCTCCCCGGCGTGGCGATCGACTGCATCTACCGCAGCGACGACCCGCGGGCCGCCGGCGTGCTGGTCACGGTTCGCTACGAGCTCTACGACGGCCTGCCGGTGCTCGGCAAGTGGATCAGCGTGTCGAACTCGAGCGGCCAGCCGGTGCGGCTCGACCGCTTCGAGAGCGAGCGGCTGGCCGTGGTCGAGGCCGAGTCGGCGGTCGATGAGCGCCCAGGCGTCGCCTGGCGCGTGCCTGATCTAGATGTCCTCTCCGACTACATGTTCAAAGGGATGGACCTATCAACCGGCAACCAGGTGGCCGTGTGGAAGGAGGACCCCGCGTACAACACGCAGGTCAGCTACGCCCTGAAGACGCCGGCCGTGCTCGTGGTCCGCCCGCCAATCGGTCCCGGGCTCACGATCCCCTCCGGCGAAACTTGGACCAGCTTCCGCAGCTACTTGGTGGTGCATGACTCGACCGAGCGCGAGCGGAAAGGGCTGACGCTCCGCCGCGTTACCCGCAGCTTGGCCCCGTGGATCAGCGAAAACCCGCTGATGATGCACGTCCGCTCGGCCGACTCGCAGGCGTTCCGCGCCGCGGTCGACCAGTGCGCCGAGGTGGGCTTCGAAATGATCATCTACACGTTCGGCAGCGGCCTGAACATGGAGAACGTCGATCCGGCGTACCTCGCCCAGATCAAAGCCGACGTCGACTATGCCCACAGCCGCGGCCTCGAGGTCGGGGGCTACTCGCTGTTCAGCAGCCGGCAGATCGGCCCTGAGACCGACGTGATCGATCCGAAAACGGGCCAGCGCGGCGGCGCCAACTTCGGCCACGCGCCGTGCTTCGGCAGCCAGTGGGGACAAGACTATGCCCGCAAACTCCGTACGTTCATCGAGCAGACCGGTTTCGATCTGCTCGAGCACGACGGGCCCTACCCCGGCGATGTGTGCGCCTCGACCAGCCACCCAGGGCACCATGGGCTCGACGATTCGCAGTGGGTGAACTGGCGGATGAGCGCCGACTTGTACTCGTGGTGCCGGGCGCGGGGTGTGTACGTGAACCAGCCCGACTACTACTTCCTGGCCGGCGGCAGCAAAACGGCCATGGGCTACCGCGAGACCAACTGGTCGCTGCCGCGGGCACAGCAGCTCTTGCACGCCCGGCAGAACATCTTCGATGGCACTTGGACCAAGCCGCAAACGGCCGGCTGGATGTTCGTGCCGCTCACGGAATATCACGGCGGCGGCCCGGCGGCCACGCTCGAGCCCCTGTCCGAGCATCTGCCGGAGTACGAAGCCCACCTGGCCAACACGCTGGGCTCAGGCGTACAGGCATGTTGGCGCGGTCCGCGGCTCTACGACACGCCGGAGACCAAGGCGCTCGTGGCCCGCTGGGTCGCCTGGTACAAGCAGCACCGCGACATCCTGGAGTCCGACCTGCTGCACGTCCGCCGCGCCGACGGCCGCGACATCGACTACCTGCTCGCGGTGAACCCCAAGCTGCCAACGCGGGCCCTGGCGATGATTCATAACCCGCTCGACGAGCCCGTCGAGCGGACGGTGACGCTGCCGCTCTACTACGCGGGTCTCGAGGGGGCGGCGCTCGTCAGCGAGCAAGACGGCGCTTCCCAGCGTTACGAACTCGACGCCCAGCGGCGGGCGCACGTGCCGGTGAAGATTCCGGCCCGCGGGCGGACCTGGTTGAGGGTGGAGGCGGCGGGGCAGAAATGATCCCGAACCTGGCCACCGCGATGGTTCGTGCCGGAGGCACGCGTCGAGAATAGCCCCGCGTTTCAACGCGGGATAGCGGCAGACACGCGATGAGGGATTTTGGCGCGCCGCAGACCCCGCAGTGAACTGCGGGGCTGTTCTCGGCAGTCGCTAACGCGACCACGGCTAGGTCCGGCTCTAACCGCTCGCCGCGCTCTTCCAATACTCCGGCAGCCCTTCCTTCGTCTCGCGCAAGATCTCGACGATCGCCTGACGGTCTTCCGCGCTCAAATGGGGCGTAAGCTGGTCGGCCTGCGGGCCGGCAAGGCTGTCCCAGAGCCGCTGATAAATGTACTCCTTCATCTCCCCGGGCAGCGATTCAAACGTGCGCGAGTAGATCAGATAGCTGCAGGGGTGACGAAACATCCGCGTCGTCAGGTCAAAGTCGCGCAGCGACCGACCTCGAGAATCGCGCGGGCCGCGGGCAGTGAAGTCCTGCACGAACGTCGACGAGCCTTCGACCCGGTCGACTAGGGGAACTTCGTCAGCGAACAGCAGGTGCTTGACCACCTCGTCGCCGGCCGCCTCGAAGCGTTTGCGGGCAGAGTCGGCTTGGTCGCGTTGTCCGCGGCGGCCTCCACTGGCGGCGCGGGCCAGGCGATTGAACATGCCCACTTGGTGTTCGAACACCATCAAGGCCGCGATGTCGCTGTGGACATGAGGGTAACGGTCGGCGGCCACATTCTCGTTCAACACGAGCGCCGCCGGCTCGACGGTCTCCTCGTCGGTTTCGTCCACTGCGGCCCGGGCGGCGCCCGGTGGCGGGCCGATGCGGTTGCCCAAATGCTCCTGCCGGCCGCTCGCGCCCGTCACGTACCAGCCCCCCCAGCGCTCGGCGAGCGGGCTCGAGTGTTCGGTGCGATAGGTAGGCTGGTCGAGCAGCAGCCGCCCGCCGCCGTCGACCGACAGCGAACGGACGAGCAGCCCCGTTACGCCGCGGGTGGCCGAGGTCGAGTGGCAGCCCACGCAGGTCAGCCCCTGGCGCTCGAGCGTCGGCCGGTCGCCTGCGCCGGCTTGGTCGATCGTGAAGAACGCCGTGCCGGCGCCTTCGGCCGCGGCGATTTCGATCATCGGCGCGTCGGGAATATAGCCCACCATCACGTCGTCGCCAAAGTAGATCGCTCGCGGCGTCTGCGGCGTGATGTGGTCGCGCTGCAGGCTCGTCTTCGAATAGACGAGCATTTGCGACGACTCCGGCACGCCCAGCTCGCGGAGCAGCGAACGCAGGTAGCCTTGCTCCCCGCGCTCCAGCCTGGCCTCGCCGGCGTCCAAGCGCTCTTGCAGCTCTGCGACGACGTGTCGGCCCGAGTTCCTCCCGCGCCCCGCGCGCTCCTGAGCCGCAGCCTCCGACGGACCGAAACCCGCCGCGGCGCAGATCAGCGCGGCCGATAGGGCGCGGACGAGGCTGCTGTGCAACGCTTCCATCCAGCTTCTCCGAATTTGGGTGCAGGCGCCTGGACAATTCGTGATGCGCCGCCGTGCGGGCTCGCCTAGTATATCCGCGGCCAAAGGAGGAAGGAAAGCGAAGGAGACGCCCTCGGTTGCGGGCTCGCGTCGCCTCTTGATTGTTGCGCGCTCGGGTGATTGCGCGCTTGGCCTATGGGGGAGGGATTTCGACCGGCCAGCGTTCGACCTCCCGGCCTACCGCCGCGATGTCGGCAGTTCCGCCTGCAGCACCTCACTCGGCGCCGACCAGCGGGCGAGCTCCGATGCCCGGCCCACGATCACCAGGTCCCCCGGCCGCAAGAACTGCGGCGTGTGAGCAAGCACCGCGAGGCCGGGCGGCAGGCCGCCGGGCAGGAGTTCGAGTTGCGCCGTCGTGGTGATCACGTACGGAGTTTCTTCGACGCGCAGGAAGGCCGCCATCTGCTCGGCGGTTTGCAACCAAGAGATCGCTCGGCCCGAGTAGTAGACCCAGCTCGGCTCGAGCGCGCCAAAGGCCCCGAGCGAGGCCCCCGCGGCGCCCTTGGCCCGCAATTGAGCCATCAGCGGTCGGCTGACCTGATGCTGATCGACGCGGGCGGCCCCAAAGCCGAGTACGCCGACCGCCAGCAACACCGCCCCCGCGGCAAAGCTGCCCAGCGCCGATGGCAAGCGGTTCTGCTGCAACAGCCACAGGCTCGCGAGTCCGGCCGCCAGCGGCGCGACGCCGATGCCAACGAGCGCCCATTCCCCTGGCAAGTAGCGTTGAACGACGACCACGGCGCCGATCACCAGCCCCAACCCCACGAACGCCAGGCATGCGAACGACACCGGCGCCCAGTAGCGGCGGGCGTCGAAACGGCCGGCTAACAATCCCTTGAGGAACGCCCCGGCGATCAAGGCCAGCGCCGGATACGCCGGCAGTACATAGCTGGGCAGCTTGGTGCCGGCCAGCGAGAAGAAGCCCAGATAGGCCCCCGCCCAGCAGGCCACGAAGATGGCCGCCATGCGCTCCGGGCCGCCCGCCTTCACCCGCTGCCACCAGCCGGCGCACATCGAGCCGGCGAAGCAGCTCCAGGGAAAGAAGCCGACTAGCACGGCGATTAGGTAGTAGAAGATCGGCCCGCTGTGCCCTTCCATCGGACGCACGAAGCGGCCCACGTTGTGCTCGCCGAAAAAGGTCGCCAGAAAGCTCCCCTCGGTGCGCGCGCCGACCGCTACGTACCACGGCAGGGCGATCGCGCCGACGATGGCGATCGCCAAGAGCGGCTGTTGCGACCACAGCACCGCAGCCACGTTGCCTGGCCGCCACGGAGCGCCCAAGCGGGCGACGAGCGCCTGCCAACGAGAGCGGTGACCTCCAGCGTCATCCATCCTTGGCAGCGGCGCGTAGAGCAGGAACAGGAACTGCGCGAAGCCTGGCAGCAGCACGCCGATCGGCCCCTTGGCGAGCACGGCAATGCCCATCAGCACGTAGGCCGCCGCCAGCGTGCGGCGGTTGACCTCCAGGATCCGCGGCGCGCGCACTTCGCACTGCGTGACGACGCCGAAGGCGAACACCGCCAGGGCCGCCGTGGAGAAAAAGATGTACACCGAGTCAGGCGTCGCCGCCCGCGCCACGATGCCGAAGTTCAGACTCGTCGCCAGCGCGAGCGCCGCCCAAACGCCGGCGTGCGCCGAAAAGAGCCGCCGGCCGATCTGATAGGTCAGCAGGCACGTGCCGACGCCGAAGGCGGCCGACCAAAACCGAGCCGCGAACTCGCCGGGGCCGAACACGCTGTAGGCCGACATCATGAACCAGTAGAGCAACGCCGGTTTGTGTGCCCGCAGCTCGCCATTGAACGTGGGGACGATCCATTCCCCCTGCTTCCACATCTGCTCGGCGCAGCCAGCGTTGCGCGGTTCATCGCGGTCCCACAGGGCGGGCGTGCCCAGGTGGGTGAAGAACACAAACCCGGCGACCAGGCCGATGCCCAACTGATGTCGAAGCGAAAGGGGCATGGGGACGACACACTCCGCACCGCGCAGCGTTCAGGGCCCCGCCGCTGCGCCCGCACGCAGCTTGGCCGGCCCCGGGGTGGCGAACGGTAGGCAACAGCACGGAAGAGGGCAAGGTCAGTCAGCCTGCGGATGGCCGATCCGCCTGCGCCATTCGCCGCATAGGCACTTTCTGCCCTGCGCCGCGGCTGCTAGGGTGTTGCGGGACGGAGTGCCTTTCCCCCATCTTGCCGAGCCCGCTGCATGTTCGCCGCCGCCGCGACCGTCGTTGGCTGCCTGCTTATCCTGGTCACGTTCGCCGACGCCTTCGAGGCCACGGTGCTCCCCCGCCGCGTGACGCGCCGCTGGCGCCCGACGCGGCTCTTCTACCGCACCACCTGGGGCGCGTGGCAGGGCTTGGCGAATCGCTTCCCGCCGGGCCGCTATCGCGAGAACGCTCTGGCGGTCTACGGGCCGCTGTCGCTGCTGGTGCTGTTCTCGGTTTGGGTCGCCCTGCTGATCACCGGCTTTGCGGCGATTCATTGGAGTCGGCGCACGCTGCCGAACGATCCGCCCTGGTTCGATTGCTTGTATCTGAGCGGGGAGACGTTCTTCACGCTCGGCTACGGCGATCTCACGCCGCAGACCCCGGTGGGCAAGCTGCTCTCGGTCTTCGAGGCGGGCGTGGGCTTCGGCTTCATGGCGATCATCATCGGCTACCTGCCGGTGCTCTATCAGGCCTTCTCGCGGCGCGAGCAAACGATCGCCCTGCTCGACGCGCGGGCAGGCTCGCCCCCCACGGCCGGCGAACTGCTGCGGCGATTCGGCGGAGAGGGGGGCGACGCGGAGCTGGAGCGATTTCTCGTCGAGTGGGAGATCTGGTCGGCCGATTTGCTCGAGAGCCACCTTTCGTTTCCGGTGCTCGGCTTCTACCGTTCGCAACACGACAACCAATCGTGGCTGGCAGCCCTGACCACAATGCTCGACGTGGCGGCGATCATCTTGGCCTTGGGCAACGAGGCCTGCCGACGCCGCGCACAGCTCACGTTCGCCATGGCCCGACACGCGGCCGTCGACCTGAGCCTGGTGTTCTGGCTGCCGCCAACGACCGAAGTGCGCGAAGAACTATCGCCGGCCGAACTGGAGCAGATCGCGCGGAGCCTGGGAGTCCCGGAGCGGGCCGCCGAACTCGAGCAGCGGCTACGCGAGCTGCGAGCGCTCTACGAACCGTTCGTGCTGGCGCTCTCGGTCTACTTCCGCCTGCGGCTGCCGCCGATCGTGCCGCCGCGGACGGCGGCCGACAACTGGCAGAGCAGCCCCTGGATGAAGCGGGCGCCGGGGATCACCGAGCTCGCGGCGGCGGAGCGGCCGGAGGAGCACTTCGGGTAGTTAGCTGGCCGCCGCGGTTGCCGTTTTTTGGGCGGCTTGCAGTTCTTGAGTTGGGGGTATGCAGCTCCGGGACAAGTTTCTTGGTCAAGGCGGTGCGGCTATGTCTAAGCGGCGACGGAACTTGGGGCGATTGAATGCCCTCCGATGGGGCCGTCGCCTGGCGCTCTTGGTAGCTCCCACGGCATTGCTGATCGGGTCCGCAACCGCCCAAGTGCTGATCGACCAGGACACCGTTCTCGATTCGCTCGTACAAGATCGGTTGATCGTCCGCGATTCCGCCGCCGGCCAAACGGAGCTGCGCATTGCTCCGGGGGGAGAAGCCTACGACGGACTCGAAGCCCACGATACGGCCCAAGTGCTGGTCCAGGGCGGAACCGTGAGACGGTCCCTCGATCAGTTCGACCACTCGAGGGCTGCCCTCGAATCGGGCCGCGTCGTAGGAACTTGGAACCTGTTTGACGAAGCCCAAGGCGCCGTTTCCGGTGGGCTGGCGAGTGCGGTCAAGGCGGCGGGGGACGCCGAGTTCTCGCTGGATGGCGGCAAGGTTACCCGCCTCGAATCGGCCGACCGCTCCTTGCTGAACCTGAATGCCGGCACGGCGACCGAACTCAACATGGCCGGACGCTCGACCGCCGAGATCCATGCCGTCGACAGCAAGATGGTGCGCGCGAGCGATCAAGCGGGAGTGCGGCTCTCGGCGGGCGCGGATGTGGCGGAGCTCCAGGCAACCGGCCGCGCGAGCCTTGACGTGCAACACGGGGCGAAGCTTGGGAGACTAACCCTCCTCGACGATTCCCGCGCCGAAGCCAACGGAGGGGATTTGGGTGATGTGACGGTGTGGGGGGGAGGGCTGAGAATTCAGCCCGACGTGACACTCGCCAATCTGTTGGTCAGGGATCAGGGAAACTTCGAGGCACTTGGCGCCCGGCTTCCGACGATCCGGATTTCCGATAGTCAAGCCACGCTCTCCTCCACGCACCACGAGGGGCAGTTGATCGTTCAGGGGAACGCTGCGGTGGCGATCGACGCGGCTCAATTCGCAGCTCCCAACGGTGGACCGGGGGCGCTCGTGGCCGAAGGCAACTCTCGCGTGAGGATGACGAATTCGTCGTTCGTGGGAGGGATGGATATTCAGCTTTCCGACAACTCCGTATTTTTCGGCGGCGCGGCGCCAGATCCTCAATCCGCCACGCCGGGAAATCTGGTAGTGCAGCTCAGGGATCGTGCCTTTGGCGAGCTGTATTCCCTGAACAATCCCAAGATGGGCATCTGGGTGCGCGACCAGGCGGAACTTGATTTCTTTGGTCCCGTGGGACAGTTGGACGTGACTGCGATCAGCGGGGGCGTCGCGCGGCTCTCGGGCGCGGTCCAGCGGGGAGGCATCGGGCTCAATCCCGGCAGCGCCGTTCACTTGCTGTCAGGACCTTTTACCGGAGGAGTCACCGGAAACGCTAACGCGCGTGCGGGTCAGGGTGAGCTCTTCCTGCATGCGCGCTCCTTTAACCCACTCCCCCAAGGACGTTTCACGGCCGAGCTTCAGGATGGAACCACGGCCGACCTTTCCGCCACAGGCCAGTTCCAATTGGTGTTGGTCGATGGCGGCGGTCGACAGACCCCCATCGACCACCAACTTCGGTTCAACCCTGCCAATGGCCATTTCTACAAGGTAGTTTCGGCGAACTCGCCCGACTGGGAAGCCGCGAAGGCGATGGCGGAAAGCATGTCGTTCCAGGGGGCTGGACATTTGGCGACGATCACCAGCGAACAGGAGGCGCAGTTCGTGGCCGACCAGTTTGCCACGAGCCCGCTCCACTTAGGGTTATGGATTGGCGGCAGCGATGCAGAAGAAGAAGGCGTGTGGAAGTGGGTTGTGGGCCCGGAGGCAGGGCAGGGATTCTACCGCGGCGGTTGCACCCCGCTCGGCTGCAGCGACGACGTCGCGACGTTCGCTGATTGGTATCGCTCGCCATCGGGCGCCAACTTCGAGCCAGGAGGCGGCGACTCCGAGAATTACATTCTCTGGCAGAGCGATCGCGACCTGCCGTCGGGCAGTTCGGGCCGCTGGCATGATTATCCCCACAACGCCACATCCGCCGGCTTCCTCGTCGAATTCGAACCGCTGCTGGGAGACGCCAACGGCGACGGCCAGGTTGGCCTGGCCGATTTCGGCTTGGTGAAACGCAACTTCGGCAGCTTCGGCGGCTTCCAGCAGGGCGACTTCAACGGCGACTGGACGATCAACCTGGCCGATTTCGCGCTGCTCAAGCAGAACTTCGGCGCGGCGGCCGCCGCGCCGGCCCCCGAGCCAAGCGCGGGCGCGCTGGCGGCGCTCGCGCTGCTGGGTTTGGCCTATGCGGGCAAGCGCTCGCGCAAGCGAGCAGCTTGCTAGGGTCTGGTATTTGGCCTGATCAGTTTCGGTTGCCGCGCGCCTCGGCGACCGTTTTGGCCCACCAGCGGAGGGCCGGACAACGGCATAGTCACCGTTCTCATGGAGGGATGGCCGCCTCTGCCCGACGCGGCTTATTGAACTTGGCCGCTTGGGGCGCCATCACGGCGATGGTGCTAATCGGCGCAGGAAGGGCCCCCATGGACCATGCCGGGTATTCGAGTCGGAGCCCGGCGCTGGGCTACGCGGCGCAGCCTAGCCGGCTGCATCGTGAGTGTGAGATAATGGCCGCCAGAGGCCAGCACGAGGATCAAGTCGATGGCCGGGTGTTCGCTGAAGTGGTTGTCCGCCATCCGGCCTTACGTTGCGTCAGCAATCGCCAGCTCTCTCGGCCGAAAGTGTCGCGCCGGTGTCTTGGCGGCCCTTGTGCCCTTGTTATCGCACCTTGGCCTGTTCGCGCAGTCCTCGAAGGCAAAGGAAGTCGCCGCGCCGCGCTTGGTTCCCTACGCCGAGCTCGAGCGGAAGGCGGCAGAAAACTCGAAGAAGCGGTTCGTTTTCTTCGGCGACAGCGAGATTGCGCCGGGCAGCGAATGCGTCGTCAGCAAGATCATGGAGTGGCGAGATACGCCTCTTCGGCGGGGCGGATTCAGCACGCCCTACTCCCTACGGCTCCTCGGCTGCGCGGTTGTCCAGATCGCGAGCGGCGCTGTCTGGTACGTGGAGCTGCCGGCGCCCGTGGACCCGTGGCAGGATGATTGGACCATCCTTGCATGGTCCGATCGTTCATTGGTGCTCGTTGACAACCGAGCCTTCGCATGTTTGCAACGAGCCAGCAGTCAAGTGGCCAAGCCGCAGGCGTTCGAATGGCGCTTCTCCGAACAGCAGCTCACTCCGCTCGAAGGCTTCAAGCCGGCGCACTCGCTGGCCGCGACGCTCAGCTCCCTGGGCATCAAGATCGCACCCGCCTTGGCGGGCAATGCGTGCCAGTGGGACGGGGCGGTGTCTTTGATTGATCCTCGTGGCGGCCGGCATGGCCGGTTCCTGACCCAGAATACCTGGCGATCGGCGTTGCGGATGGCTACCCGGGGCCCGCTAACCGAGGATGAGAGAGATTGGGTCGTCGACAACCTGGACCGACACTGGATGAACTCCGAGCAATATGGGCCGTCGTTCGACAGTTCCACGGTGCTGTACCTCCAACGGTTCGCTGCGCTCGCGGACTATTTTCGGCTGAATTCGGGCCGCACGCTTTCGGGGCAATGGGGCTATCCGACGCCTCTCGGCCACCGAATCGAGATCGGCTGCACCAGTTTGTTTCACTGCCCTGGCCGTGCGCCGCTGCGCTGGTCGCGAGGTCAGGACTGGCTCGACAAGGCCGCGGGTGGAGTCGTCAAGGACGCCCGCTTCGTCCCCGGCCAGTCCTATCCGGCTGACAAACTCTCGCTCGTCCTGGTCGTGGACCATCCGCAGGATCAGGATGGCGACCGCCAGATGCAATGGCGGTTGCTCAACACCGCTACCGGCGAGCTGGAGCGGCAGCTCCCGATTCGGCTCGAACCAGCTCTCGGCACCGAGCATATGCCGGCCGTCGTGAACGCGACCGGCACCTTGGGGGCGGGAATCTACACCGACGACGGTTGGAACGAGCGCTTTACGCTCTACGACCTGGCCCACGATCAGGCCCTAGCACATCGCGACCTCGACCGCTCGATTGCAGGTTTTGACTCGAAGGACAGCTTGATCTTGTACGACCGCCAGGGAATCTGGCGGCTCGATCCGCCGTACGATCGTGCCCCGCGGGAAGTCATCAAGCCCTGGCCGACGGTCGAAATAGCTTGGCGTCCCTCTACGTCGGTGGGACTCGCAAGTCCTCGGTCAGGATTCGACCTCCGGCAAACGGGCTCTCCGCTCGGCCTGACACCAGTTGGTTCCGTAACGGGGCTAGCGGGGCAGGGGTCTGACCAGGGCCGGGCTGGCAAATGACCCCATTCTTCTCGCTGACGTGACTCGTTGAACGACGATGAGATCCTCCGTGATCCGTTGGCTGCGTCCCTGTCGGTTCAGCGTGCGAACCCTGCTGCTGCTCAACCTCGCGCTCGCGCTGTTTTTCGGCCTGATGGCGCAGCGTCTGAGACTCGCGGAGGCGCAGCGAAAAGCGGTTGCGTATGTCATTGCGCGAGGCGGCATGGTGGCGGTCGACGGCAGATTCGTCGGCATTGGCAGCGACCACGAGGCGCAACTCGTCGCCCAACGGTGGACCAGCCCGTTCTCTTTCCCTGACGTCACTGGCATCATGATCGTCCCGGATTTAGATTCAGAGCCAAGCGGCGACGTCCTTGCTCTATACAGACAATTGGGCGTTCGTCCGAGTTGGCCCGCCGGGCGTCAGCGACCGTACCGCGGCCAGCGCATCAACCTAAAGAAACTCGAACCTCTGGTTGCCCTGCGAAATCTCGTCCTTGCCGGCATGGACGTGGGCGATAGCGACATGACGTCGCTGGCGAAGCACGTCCAACTCACCCGCGTTGACCTGAGCGGCACGTCGGTGACGGATCGCGGCCTGGCTGAACTCGCTCGGCTGCCATGCCTGGAAGAGCTGACCGTCGACGACACGCGGATTACGGCCAAGGGTCTGCTCGCGCTGCAAAGCTGCAAATCCTTGAAACGTGTCTTCGCCTTCGGTTGCGGCATCGAGGAAGGCGATATCGTGTCGCTCGAGAATCCGTCGTTTCCGTACCGCCGCGTCGATTGGACCCTCGAAGGGCAGCACATCGCCATTCGAACCGACTCGGAAAAGGTTGATGCGGCGGCGCCGCCGGCGAACATTCCTGGGCCTTGGACGCCGCTGCCGGGTCTTAACGCTCCATCGCCCCGGACTAACGGTCAGTCGCCCCGAGCGATCAAAGCCGACTAACTAGCGCGCCTCGCCCCGCGGCAGATACACCGTCATCGTGGTTCCCCGGCCCAGCGCGCTCTCGGCGGTGATTCGTCCGCCGTGGGCTTCGACGATTGATTGGCAGATGCTGAGCCCCAGCCCGGTGCCGCGGACGACGCGGCCGCGGGGCTGCGCGGTTTCTCCGCGATAGAAGCGGTCGAAGATGTGCGGCAGGTCGGTGGGCTGGATGCCCGTGCCGGTATCGGCGACGGTCAGTACGGCCAGGCCCACCTCCCGGTCAGTCGACAGCCGCACCGACACGCGGCCCTTCTCCGGCGTGAACTTGAGCGCGTTGTCGATCAGGTTGTTGACGACCTGGCGGAGCCGCGTGGGATGCCCCTCGATCCAGACGTCGGGGGCGAGGTCGGCCTGCAGCTCGATGCCGCGCTCCTCGGCCAGGCCGCGGAACATGTCGAGCGAGCGCGCCGCCACGCGGTCGAGCTGCACACGCTGCTTGGGCAGCCGCAGCTCGGCGTCGGTTTCGGCCAAGAGCAGCAACTGATTGACCAGCAGCCCAAGCTCGGCGCACTCGTTGAGAATCAGCTCGAGCAGCTCCTTGTATTCTTCGAGCGAGCGGTCGCTGGCGAGCGCCACTTCGACCGAGCTCTGAATCGCCGTCAGCGGGGAACGCAGTTCGTGCGCCGCGTTGTGGACGAACTGCTGATTGTGCTGCAAGTAGGTGGCAATGCGGTCGAGGAAGTGATTCGTCGTGGCGGAAAGCTGATCGAGCTCGTCGCCTGCGCCGCGCAGCGGCAGCCGTTCGCTGAGATTCGAGGGCCGCAGCTTGGCGGTGGTGCTGTTGATGTCGGCCAGCGGCTTGGTGGCGCGCCCGGCCAGCCAATAGCCCCCGAGCGGCGAGAGCGCGAGGATTGCCAGCCCCACAGGCACGGTGATTTCGGTGAGGTTCTCTACGTCCTCGTCAATGAAATTCGTGTGCGTGCCGACGCGGATGACGAGGGGAGGAATCTCCTTGTGGATCAGCCGCTGTTCGGCGACTCGGTATCCGCCCACGTCGCTCACGCGGGCCGCGTTCCCTGTGAGTGGCGGCAGGTCCAACTTCGGCACGTTGTTGTCGGTCCAGAGTGGCTCGCCGTGCTCATCCAAGAGTTCGGAGAAGTATCCGCGTTGCTGGTGCCCTCGCGCGATGCGGTCCAACTCTTCGCGCACCAGTTTGAAGTCGGCTTTGGCCTCGGTCACCGTGAGCGCAACGACCTGAATCTCTTCCTTGAGCAACTGGTCGATCTCTTGCCGGAGGCTGAACCGCAACCCCTCGCGGACGCCGACGAGCGCCACTACTACGGCCAGAAATACGATGGCCGTGTTCCAGGCAGTGAGCCGGAAGCGCAGCGAGCGGATCCAGCGAAAGTTGGAGCTCGAAGCCTGGGGCGCAGACACAGCCAAGGTTCGCCGGGGTGAGGGGCCGTTTAGCCTTCGGCGCGAAAAACATAGCCCCGGCCGCGCACGGTGTGGACGACCGCCGCCGCGCCCCCGCGGTCGAGCTTGCCCCGCAGGCGGTTCACGTGGACTTCGATCACGTTGGTCATCCCTTCCCAGTCGCTGTCCCAGAGATGCTCGCACAGCATCTTCCGCGTCACGACTTGGCCGGCGAACCGCATGAGGATTTCGAGCAGGCTGAATTCGGTGGGCGAAAGGTCGATTTCGCGGTCGCCGCGGCGGACGCGGCGGGTGGTCAGATCGAGCGTGACGCCGCCGTGGTCGAGCACGGGGGCCGGGCGATTGGCCGAGCGGCGGCGAACCGCCTCGATGCGGGCCATCAGCTCCGCCAGGGCGAAGGGCTTGACCATGTAGTCGTCGGCGCCGGCCTCGAGCCCCTGCACGCGCTCCTCGATCGAACCGAGGGCCGTGAGCAGAATCACGGGCGTTTGCACGTCGCGCCGCCGCATTTCGGAGAGCAACTCGATGCCGCTCGCGCCGGGGAGCATGACGTCGAGGATCACGAGATCGAATTTGGGCTCGGCCAAGGCCTCGCGGCCTTTGTCCCCCGTTCGCTCCCACTGCACATTGTGGCCCGCTTCGCGCAATCCTTGTGACAGCGCCTTGCCGATCACCGGATCGTCCTCGACCACCAGAATGACCAGATTCGCAGGCAATCCGCCGCTAACCATCGTCCGCGCGCTCTCTTCATTCCGCTGCCAACGCAATGCCCCCGGGCCGCCGGCAGCCAACTGCGGCTCGTTGCCCCCAATTCTAGCTCTTTCAGGGGGCTGCGGACAGCGCGGCAGGGGGCGCGCGGCGGCTAGCCGGAAGCCGAAGAGGGCTTGGGCTTTTTTCGGGCGGCCAGCGGATGGGCGGAGAATGCCCGATGCTCGTCGAGCCCGGTGACGAGCAGCGTGCGGCCGTTCTGGCGGAATTCCCCCTCCATCACGTGCAGCTTCTCCATCACGGTGTGGTCGACCAGCCGGGCGTGCGACAAATCGAGCTCGATCAACTGCGCGTCGCTGAGGGCGAGCAGCCGCCGCCGGAACACGATCCAGTTGCTGAACACCGCCGCGTCGTGCACCACGACCACGTACGAGGCGTCGTCGCGGGCGTCGATCTCGAGGTTGGGCCTAAAGAGCGACCGCACCGGCACTCCGTTGAAGAGGTGGATGGCGAACTTGAGGCCGATGCCGATCGCGATGCCGATCAACAGGTCGGTGGCCAGCACGGCGATCAGCGTGGTGAGGAACACGGCGAACTGTTCCTTGCCCACACGGTAGACCAGCAGGAACTCCTTGGGGCTGGCCAGGCGGAAGCCGGTATAGATCAGCATCGCCGCCAGCGCCGCCAGCGGCATGCGGTGGATCAGGCCCGGCAGCAGCGCCACGAAGCCGAGCAGAAACAGGCCGTGAAACAGGTTGGCGAGCTTGGTCTGAGCGCCGTTGTCGATGTTGGCGCGGCTGCGCACGATTTCGGAAATCATCGGCAGCCCGCCGATGCACGCGGCCAGCGTATTGCCGACGCCGATCGCCAGGTTGTCACGGTCCAAGTTCGTCTTGCGCCGCTGCGGGTCGATCAGGTCGACGGCCTTGGCGCTGAGCATCGATTCGAGCGTGCCGATCAGCGCGAACATCAAGGCCCACTTCCAGCCGGCCGCGGTCTGCAGAGCCCGAAAATCAGGAAAAGCGACCGCTTTGACGATGTTTTGCGGCACTTCGACCAAAAACTTGGGGCCGATCGTGTAGGCGCCATGCGTGAGCGGAAAGCTGTAGGTGTGTTCGTGCTCGAGGTCGAAGTAAATCCCCAGCGGCACGGCCACGAGCAGCACCACCATCTGGGCTGGAATCAATTGCAGCCAGCCGAGCTTGAGCCGCGCCTTGAGCAGCGGGAGCCCAAACAGAATGAGCAAGCTCACCAGCCCAATCAGGGCAATCTCGGGATTCTGGTCGACGAAGTCGCGGGGAATGTGCGCGAGCAGTTCGAGGGGCTCCCCCTTGTTGGGCAGGCCCAGCGCAATCGGCACTTGCTTGGCGATGATGATCACGCCGATCGCGGCCAGCATGCCGTGCACGGCCGAAGTGGGGAAGAACTCCCCCAGCACGCCCGTGCGAAACACCGCGAAGAGAATCTGCATCGCTCCGGCCGCCACGCCCACGGCGAGCGCCAGTCGATAGGCTCCCAGAGAATTCGTGTCGAAGATCTGGCCCAGCTCGGTCACCGCGCCTAGAGCGATGACGATCAAACCCGCGGCCGGCCCTTTGATCGTCAAGGCGGAGTCGCTGATCACGGCGCCCACCAGGCCGCCGATCACGGCCGTGAAGATGCCGGCGATCGCCGGATAGCCTGAGGCCAGCGAGATCGCCAGGCAGAGCGGCAGCGCGATCAGGAAGACCAGGAAGCCGGCCAGCAGATCGGCGCGCCAACGGGCGCCGGGGCGCCGTGGGACTTTGGAAGCGGGGTGTGGGTCCATCGACGGAGCGCGGCCGGAGGTCGGCGTCCCTTACAAAACATCCAGGAACGCTTTCCGAACTATAGAGGCCGAACGCCGAATTCGCCTATGAGCCAGACATTACAAACCCGTTAGCCAGCCACCTTTGCGGCGTCGGTGGCAGCGAGCGAGCGCAAAGAAAGAGCGCGGCGAACCCCGCAGTTGAACGTTCGCCGCACTCTCCAAAATGGGAAACCCGGTTCGCAAAGACGTCGGGCTAGGCCGTCACCCCGAGCAGGCCACAAGCTTCGGCGTAGCCCGGCGCCGGCTGGCCGAATTCGCTGGCGGTCACGCGCGCGAGCGCCACGAGCTGCCGGCCGCGGAAGGCCGGCCGAGTCGCCGCGTACTCGTCGGTGGTGGTGCGGTAATACTTCTCCGCGTGCAGCGCGCCGTCTTCGCTCGTCGCAAACCGCAGCAGCACGTCGAACGCGGGTTGCGCGTCGTAGCCTTGCTCCGAGTAACGCTCGGCGACGGCGCAGGCCCGCGCCTGATCTTGCGCTCGGACTGCCGCATCGAGCTCAGCCAAGAGCGCTGCGCCGTCTTGATCGGCCACCTTGCCGAGTTGTTCGGCCGTGGGCCGCGGCTCCCAGGCCAGGAAATCGCCGCCGCGGCTCGTGCGGTCGTAAGCCGCTTGCCAAGCGCCCAAGATCAGCGCCGCCGCGCGATTGCGCGGGCTGCCCACGTGGGAGATGCTGCGCCAAGCGTGCGCAGAATCGCAAGCATGCACGCCGATTGAATCGCCATGCACGCTCCCCAGCGGCTTGTTGGGCTGAGTCTGGCCGGCGGGACGGCCGCTGTCGCGCAGGACGAGTTGATTGGCCGCCAGCGACAGCGACTCGGCCACCACGTCGGGCGACATGCCTTCGGCCAGGGCCGCGGCCACGGCGTCGGCGGCGCCCTCGGGCGTTGACTTGAAGATGAGTTGGCTCAACTGGTCAACCCAGGCGTCATCTCCCGTGCGCGTGCCCTTCGCGCCGTCGTTCAGCTTGTGTTGGTCGAGCAACTTGGGCAGGAGCGTCCGCACGTCCAGATGCTCGCGGGCCGCGTATTCCTCGTTCTTGATGCAGTAATGCACCGACTGCCGCAGCATGGTGCCGGCGTGCTCGGCGCCGACCAGGCCCAACATGTCCCAGGCGCGATGAGCCAGCACCACGCGATGCACCTCGGGCGCCTCACCCACGATTGGAATCAACGCGTTGAAGGCGTCTTCGGGAGACTGCGCCGCAAGCGCCACGAAGAGCGGTTCGGCTGCCTTCAAATCGCGGTGATGAATGGCCTCGCGCAGGCGGTCGCTGGGAACGCCTTCACCCAACTGAGCCGGCACGGGGCGGAGCGTATGGTGATCCGCGCCGCCGGTTTCTTGCAGCCGCCGCGCGTTGCGGTAGAGGACCTTGAGCACGGGCAGCGCCGCGCGATCGGCCGGCAGCCGCTGCGACATCGCATACGACGGCGCAAGCGCCATCAACGTGTGGAAGCCGATGTAGTCTTCGCCACCAAAGGCGCGGGCATTGGCCAGCGCGCCGGCCGCCACCAGAGTTCGCAGCGACTCGCCGCCGCGAATCCGCGCGACGAGGATCGGCAGCAGCTTATCGGCCTCGGTGGACTGCATCAGGTCCACCAGCGGCTCGAGCGAGCCAAAGTCCAGCGTGGGCTCGGCGTCGGTCGCGGCGCGTGCCAGACCTAGGTCGAGGGCCGTGTGATAGCCCACGGTGGCGACGAACATTCCCTGCCCGACGCTCGCCAAGAATTGCCTACGGCTTGCGCGAAACATGGCGGTCTCCTTGTTGGGAAGGATCGGAAGCGCGACCGCCAGTCGCCGGAGGCCATCCGCGATAAGCGCCGCGAGAGGCCAGCCACGCGCAGGTCACTCTACGCCTGTCGCCGCCGCAATGCAATTGTTTGACGGACCGCCTGGCCAATCCGCTTCGGGCTGACGAGGAAGCGGGAGATCAGCTCGTTTGCTGCTGGCGGGCGGCTTCGAGCGTGTTTTGCAGCAACATGGTGATCGTCAATGGACCCACGCCGCCGGGCACGGGCGACAGGTAGGCCGCCACCTCGCGGACCGCGGCGAAATCAACGTCGCCGACCAGCCCCTCCGCCGTCTTGTTCGTGCCGACGTCGATCACCACGGCCCCGGGGCGCACCATGTCGGCGGTCACCAGGCCCGGCTGGCCCGCCGCCGCCACCAAAATGTCAGCCTGGCGGGTGATCTGAGCGAGATTCCTCGAGCGGCTATGGCAAACGGTCACCGTGGCGTCGCCGCCGGCGCCTTTCTGCATGAGCAGCAGGGCCAGCGGTTTGCCCACGATTTCGCTGCGGCCGATGATCACGACGTGCTGACCGGCCGGATCGACGCCCACGCTGGACAAGAGTTCGCGCACCCCCTGCGGCGTGCAGGGAAGAAACCTCGGCCGGCCCTGCACGATCCGCCCGACGTTTTCGGGGTGAAAGGCGTCGACGTCTTTCGCGGGGCTCACGGCCTGTACGATGCGGGCCACCTCGATTTGAGGCGGCAGCGGCAACTGCACCAGGACGCCGTGGACCTCTTCGTCCTTGTTCAGCTTACCGAGTTGCTTGAGCAACTCGTCCTGCGAGGTGTCGGCTGGCAGGCGGATTAGACGGCTCTCGATGCCTACGCGTTCGCAGGCCGCCCGCTTGTTGCGAACGTAGACCTCGCTGGCGGGGTCGTCCCCCACCAGAACGACGGTCAGGCAGGGGGTGACCGAGTTGTTCTCGATGAACTCGGCCACTTCGGCCGTCAGCTCCGATTGCAGCTTGCGGGCCAGGGCCTTGCCGTCGAGCAGGGTCGCCGTCACGTCACATCCTTTTGCGCGAGCCAGGCCCGAGAAAGCGCCAGCACGGGGGGCGAAGATTGGGCCAAAGGGGTAGGGCCGGTGAACACCCAATCTTCCCGGCCGGCCACGGGATTGTCTAGGGCGCCTCGTCGGTTCGTAACCCAAGGCGGCGCAGCGGCTACGCGAGCGCCCCTTCGGGCCTCGAACCAGTATCGATCAACTCCCTGGGGAATTGTGCCGATTGAGTAGGCTGTGGCGAGTTTTCCGATCACTGCGACTTTGAGGCCGCGTTCGGCAGGCTCGTTGACCCCTCGTTTTCGCGGGAGCATGGATCGTCATGACCAATGTCGATGTTTCGGTCACGGCCGCAGCGCCTGCGGGCCCAACTGCCTCGCCTACGGGCGTGGCAGAAACACGTATTGATGCGGCTCACGGCCGCCCCGACGGCCATCGAGCGCCGCACCTGACGCCCACCACTCCCGCGCCCGCCGGCGTGGCGTCGACGCCCGAAACGCCTCTTCCAGGCCCCGCCGAAACGTTGGCCTTTGTCGCCCAACTGCGCAGCCAAGCTGCGGAGCTGGCCGAGTACCTGGCCCACCGGCAGGGCGAGCTCGACGAGCGCGAGGCAACCCTCCATGCCCGCGCCGCCGACCTGGAAAAGCAATCGCGGGCAGCCCGCCTGTGGGTGCTGGAGCGCCAGCACGAATTGCAGGAACACCGGGCTGAGCTTGGGCAGGCGCCTGGGCAGCCCTCGGCCGAAGATCACGAGGCGACGCGGGCACAGCAACAACTGGCCGAGAGACTTGCGCAGCGGGAAAAGGCCCTGGCCGAGCGCGAGGCCCAATGGGCGGAAGCTTGCGAAAAACAAAAGAGCGAGTTCGAGGCCGAGCTCTGGCGGCGCGAGGCGCAGTGGCAGAGCCCGAGCGCCGAACAAGTGGCCGAACGTCGCCGGCTCGAGGAGCTGTCCGCCAAGCTCCGCGAGCGCGAACAGCGGCTGAGCCGGGGCGAGAGCCTGCTCTCGGAGCAACAGGCCGAAGTCGAGGCGCGGGCACGCCAGTGCGACCGCCTGCGCGCCGAACTCGACGACCTCGAACGCTCGCAGCGGCAAGTTCTGGCCGGCGAACGCCAACGGTCGGAGGCCGAATTGGCTCGCCGCAAGCTGACCATCGATCAACGTGGCGAGGAGCTCGATGTCCGAACGGCCGCCGTCGAGCAGCTCCGCAGCGATCTCACTCGGCTGCACCGCGAAACGCTGGAAATGCGGTTGGCCACCGAAGAACTGTGGGCCCAGCTTTCGGGCGCCATGGCGCCGGCGGCGCTCACCCAGTCGCTGGCCCGCATCCGGGCCAAATTGGCCGATTACTACAAGCTCTCGGAACGAGAGCTGGAAGCCCGGCAGCAGGACTTGAGCCGGCTGGCGACCAAGGTGGCCGGACAGCATGATAAACTTGCGGCGCGCCGCCACCAGGTGGAGAATTGGGCGGCGCAGCGTCAGGCCGAAATCGAGCAGCAGGCGGGACGGCTGGCGGCGCGGGAGCAAGAGCTCGCGCGCGTCGAACGTAAGTGCCAGCAGCGGGAGCTCGATTGGCAGTCGGAGCGCGAAGGGTTTCAGCAGGAAATCCGTCGGCTGATGCGCGAGCTTCGCCGCTCCGAAGCGGTCGGCGCGGCGTAAGGCGGATGGCGGACCGTGGCCAAGTTCGGATGGCCCGATGGTCAGGCGCGGGCCTGGCAGCAACTCGAGCAGCGAACTGTGGCCGATGGCGGGACCGACCCTTTCAAGCTGGACGCGCGACCTTACCGCCGGCATGGTCGTTTTCCTGGTGGCGATTCCCCTTTGCTTGGGCGTGCCGCTGGCATGCAACGCTCCGCCTTTCGCCGGCTTGCTCGCCGGCATCATCGGCGGCATCCTGGTCGGTGCGCTGAGCGGATCGCACACCAGTGTCAGCGGCCCGTCGCCCGCCGTCATCGCGATCGTGACTGCGCAAATCGCTTCGCTCGGATCGTTCGAGGCCTTTCTGCTGGCCTTGCTCATCGCCGGCGCATTCCAGCTCGCGCTGGGAGTCGCTCGCGCCGGATTCCTAGCTGCGTTCGTGCCTTCGAGCGTGATCAAGGGGCTGCTGGCCGCGATCGGCGTGATCCTGATCCTCAAGCAGATCCCCCACTTGCTAGGGCACGACGCCGACCCCGAAGGGGAAATGGCCTTCCAGCAGCCCGACCACGAAAACACTTTTTCCGAGTTCCTGCAACTCGGGGACTTTCACTACGGCGCCGCGCTGATCGGCCTCGCTTCGCTGGCGCTCCTCGTCGTTTGGGATCGAGTCAAGCCGCTCAAGAAGTCGCCGGTGCCGGCGCCCTTGGTCGTGGTGTTGCTCGGGGTCGCGCTGGCGGAGTTGCTGCGGCGCTGGGGTGGAGATTGGGTGATCGGCCCCTCGCACCTGGTGCAAGCGCCGGTCGCCAAGAGCCTGGCCGAGTTCGTGTCGTTTCTGCAAATGCCCGAATTCGGCCGCTGGACCGATGCCCGGGTCTACACGGGCGCGCTCACGATCGCCGCAGTCACTTCGCTCGAAACCTTGCTCAACCTCGAGGCCGTCGACAACATCGACCCCCGCCAACGCACCTCGCCCCCCAGCCGCGAGTTGGTTGCCCAGGGCGTGGGGAACATGGTGTCCGGGTTGGTTGGTGGTCTGCCCGTCACGTCGGTCATCGTGCGGAGCAGCGTGAACATCAACGCCGGCAGTCAGTCGAAGCTTTCGGCCATCATCCACGGCGTGCTGCTCTTCACCTGCGTGCTGTTCCTGCCGCAGGGGCTGAACATGATCCCGCTCTCCTGTTTGGCGGCGATCCTCTTGGTGACGGGCGTCAAGCTGGTCAGTCCATCGCTGATCCAACAGATGTGGAACGATGGGCGCTACCAGTTCGTGCCGTTTGCTGCGACGGTGCTGGCGATCGTGTTCACCGACTTGCTGATCGGCATTTTGGTGGGGCTGGGAGTCGCGATCAGCTTCATCCTCAACAGCAACGTTCGGCGGCCCTTGCGGCGGACGGTGGAAAAGCATCTCGGGGGCGACGTCGTCCACATCGAGCTCGCCAACCAGGTCAGCTTCCTCAACCGCGCAGCGCTCAAGCAGGCGCTCGATGCCCTGCCCGCCGGCGGACACGTTCTGCTCGACGCCCACAACACCGACTACATCGATCCCGACGTGCTCGCGCTCGTCCGCGACTTCGCCAGCCAGACCGGGCCGGCTCGCGGCGTAAAAGTGAGCATGGCGGGCTTTCGGCAGAAGTATCACTTGCGCGACGAAACTCGCTACCTCGACTTCGCCTCGCGCGAGCTCCAATCGCTGCTTACGCCCCAGCAGGTGTTGCAGATCCTCAAGGACGGGCACGAACGATTCCGCTCTGGCAAGCGGCTCACGCGCAACTGGAGCCGCCAGGTGATGGCGACCGCGTCGGGCCAGCATCCCTTGGCCGTGGTGCTCAGTTGCATCGACTCGCGGACGCCCGCGGAATTGATCTTCGATCTCGGCGTAGGCGACATCTTCAGCGTGCGAATCGCCGGCAACGTGACCAGCCGTAAGATTCTGGGGAGCGTGGAATACGGCTGCGCCGTAGCGGGGGCCAAGCTGATCGTGGTGATGGGGCACACGCGGTGCGGCGCGGTGACCGCGGCGGTCGATCTCTACGGCGCCTCGGCCGAAAGCAACGGCGCCTTCGGCTGCGAGCACATCGGCTACGTGGTCGACGACATTCAGCAAGCCATCGATCCTCGGTCGCGGGGCGCAATCACGACCCTGCAAGGCGTCGAGAAGGAAGCTCTCGTCAACTCCGTGTCGCAGAACAACGTAGCCCGCACCGTTGAATTGCTGAGGAGCCAGAGCACGACGCTCGATGCCCTCGCGCGCTCGGGACGGATCGCCATCGTCGGCGCCATGTACGACGTGACGAGCGGCGACATCACGTACTTAGAAGATGCGGCGGCGCCTCGGCCGGTAGAGAAATAGCCGGCTTCCCTTTGGACAGCGGCTCTTGCAGCGACTACGGTTGCTAGAGCTTCGTGCGGCCGATCGTTCGGTACAGATCCAAGTCGGCGCGGTCGCCGAGAATGCTGAAAAGCTGCCGCACTTGCGCGTGGCCCTGCGAGAGCAGGAACTGCCCCCGGTTGCCCAAGCTTTTCGCGCCCAGGACGTAGAAGTCGGGCTCAGGCAGGAGCAGTGTCGCCGAATCGCCCGCCGGCTCTGGCACGTGCAGTTCCGCGGAGAGACGGCGATTCGGCCGATGCCCGACGCTGGCCAGGACGCGGTCGACCTCCAGTGTTTCCACAGGTGCACCGCTGAGGGTGACTGCGACCCGCCCGGCCGCGGTTTCGCCAAGCGCGAGAACGCTGCGTCCCGCGAGAAACTGCACGGCGCCCGACGCGGCCAGCGTGTTGGCCCGCTCCGCGAGTGCTCGCCGGGCCGGAACAGGATCGTCGGGCAATCGCTCCACGGGAAAGCTCGCGCACGCTTCGCCCTCGCGCCGCACGAGCCAAGTGACTTGCGTGCCGGGCTCACGTTCGGCGAGCTCCGCCAAGGCGACAACGTTCGTCGCGGCCGAATGCCCCGCGCCGATCACCAGGGTGTGCCCCCGCGCGAAGTCATTGCGACGAGCGCCGAGCACGTCAGGCAACCCATGTTCGCAGCGCGCTGCAAGCGCCGCTTCGCCCACGGCCGGAATACCACCTGCGCCCAGTGAGTTCGGCCGCCCCCAAACGCCCGTGGCGTCGATCACCACATCGGCCTCCTCCACGCGCTCGCCTTCCGCGGAGCGCAGCAATACGCGAAAGGGGAACTCTCTGCGGGCATCGTCCCCCACTAGCTCGCCTTTCAGCAACTCCCCGCGGCCGCTCGCCAGCACTTCGGTCTGCTCATGCAGTCCGTCGACGAGCAGATCGCTTTCGGCCAAGGGTCGAAAGTAGGCGTCGACCAGTTCGCCTGCGGTCAGCAACGCATCGTCAGACGGGAGAACGACGCCTCCTTGGGCCGCGAGCGCCGCGCGCCCCAACGAAGAAGAGTTCTGCTTGAACGGCGTGAACCACCGCACGTGAGCGGTTTGGCGCAGGTGCTCGGCCGCCTCGCCACGCTCGTACAAAGCCACTTCGTAGCCGAGAAACCGGGCGTACAGCGCGGCCTCGAGGCCGATTGGCCCGGCGCCGAGAATAGCGATTTTGGCGGGCGTGTCGACGGCCATGCAGGCTCGGGCGGAAGGTGGTCGGGCGCGAAAGGACCCGCGAGCATAACGTGTCTGCTCCGGCGGCGAAATGCCTCGCCGGGACCTCCCTTGCGCCCGGCGGCAAGCTATGGTTGCGCGGCCCGCCTGCCGGACTTATGCATCGTCCGGCGTGCTTCACCCCACCAAGCCGAACTCCCCGTCAGGCCTTACCCTAGCCGAGCGCCCATGACCCTGAAGAAAGCTATCCGCGTGCTGGTCGTCGACGATTCGGCCCTCATGCGCGAGATGATCTGCGACAACTTGCGCGCGGCGCCCGACATGGAGGTGGCCGGCACGGCGGCCGACGGCGAAAAGGCCCTGGCGATGCTCGACGACGCCAAGCCCGACGTCGTGACGCTCGACGTCCAGATGCCCAAGATGGACGGCCTGGCCACGCTCGATGCGCTGCTTGCCCGGCGGCCCTTGCCCGTGATCATGGTCAGCGCGCTCACGCAGCTCGGGGCCAATACGACGTTCGAGGCCCTCGAGCGTGGCGCCGTCGACTACGTGGCCAAGCCGGCCAGCGGCGCTCAAACCGAAAGCGTGCTCCGCGACGAGCTGTTGCGGAAGATCCGCGCCATGGCTGGCGCCGACGTTGCGCGGCTGCTGCGCATTCGCCGCGAGCGCAAAGAGCGGGCGCCCGTGAAGCCGGCCGCGCCGGTCGAGATTGTTCCCGCCGCCAACGAAGACTTGGCGCGCGGCTGCATTGCGCTCGGCATTTCGACCGGCGGTCCGCCGGCTCTTACCCGGCTGTTCGAAACGCTCCGGCCGCCGCTTCCGGCCATGGCCATCGTGCAGCACATGCCGCCCGGATTCACGAAAACGCTCGCCTGGCGGCTCGATTCGCTGGGGCCGCTGTCGGTCAAGGAAGCCGAGAATGGCGACGTGTTCGAGCCGGGGCGCGTGCTCGTGGCTCCTGGCGGGCAGCACTTGCAGTTGGTGCGGCGCGGCGGCAAGGTGGTGGCGGCGCTCGTCGATGGCGAGAACGTGAGCGGCCACAAGCCCTCGGCCGACGTGCTCATGAAATCGGCCGCCGCCCTCTACGGCAAGTACTGCCTGGGCGTGATCATGACGGGCATGGGGCGCGACGGGGCCGATGGCTGCGGCGCGATCCGCGCCGCCGGCGGTTTCGTGCTCGGCCAAAACGACGACAGCTCCGACGTCTACGGCATGAACAAGGTGGCCTTCACCGAAGGGCACGTGAACAAGCAGTTCGACCTCCGCGAAGGTTCTACGGCGATCATGCAGCAGGCCCGCCGGATGTGCGAGCGCAAGGCGCTGGCGGGCGTGTAACAGAAGCGCAACTCTGGGTGTTAGCCGGCCGCCTTCGACCTGGACCGCTCGTAGCGATCGTGCGGCCTCCCTGCTGAGGGGCAATATCCGCTCAGTCCGCGCGAGGCGTGTGTCCGCGCCAGCGCAAATGGAAAATCGCGCTGCGGCAGAGTCCCCCATCTTGCTGGTTCCGGCTCTCCAAGCATTGTGGAACTTCAGGGGCGCCTCGGCGATGGGGCAGCCATCTTGCGATCGCTCCCGGCGCAATCGACGCCGGGCAGGCGTTCGGCTCCGGGCGCCCCCGCACCCACCTCTTCTTCTCTTCTCTCTACGCGGGCAATTTCGCATGCGACGTTTTTGGTTTCCTCTCGCTCTGTTGGCGGTCGCTCTGGCCGCTCCGGCCGCGCAGGCCGGCTTGATCGACTTCGAGTCCGGCTTTGCCGACCAGCAAGCGCTGGGCGCGGTGAACACCGGCGACAACGTGGTCACATTTTCCGTGGGCACGCCTGGCGGCGGTTCGGCCTATGTGGCCGAGGTCGGCTTCCCGACGACCGCGTTCACGCCGTTCGACACTCCGGCCGACACCAAGGTCTCGGGAAAGTTCTTTCTCACCGACGAGATCAACGGCCCTAAGGTGGCGCTCGACTATTTCCTGGCGTTCGCCAACCCGGTTGGCTCGCTGCACCTCGACCTCTACGACTTCCGCGGCGACGGCGGCGCGCCGGTGGGCTCGACCGTGACCCTCACCTTGTACGACGCCTTGGATGCGGTGGTCGGAACCGATAGCTTCACCACCGTCGCCGGCATGCCCCAGGGCGCCATCGTGGGTCTGGGCGCTCTGGCGTCGAGCCAGGCCGTGCGCGCCGCGCTCACCTTCAGCAAGGGCGACATCGGCACCGGCATCGACAACATCTGTTTCCAAACCGTGCCTGAGCCGAGCACCTTTGTGCTCTTGGGCCTCGGCCTGGGCGGGGTCGGTCTGATCGCCCGGCGCCGGAATCGCGCGGTCTAGATCTTCGCTCCCGCAGGGAGCACAAACAACCGGGCGGGAAGGTCGCCTCCCTTTGGCCGCAGTCGCGCCGCGGCCTGGCGGCCTTCCCGCCTGTTCTTTTGCGCGCATGTCTCCGGGAACGATTGTTTCCCGCCGGTCACATTTCGGTAACATGCGCAGCGCGCCCTCCGGCAATGATGGCGTTCGCGCCAGGACGCCTTTACTTCTTGATTGCACGGTCCCCGTCGCGGGCGACAAGATAGGGCGTGCCTGGGCGAATAGTTTGCCAAGGCATTCCCTCTCTCACCCGCCTGACGCCATGCCACCCCCCGTCGTTCTCGAGCAACTCAGCAAGCGTTTCGGCCAGCACACGGCTGTCGACCGCCTCGACCTCACCGTGCCAGCCGGCGCGATCTACGGGTTCATCGGGCCCAACGGCTCAGGCAAGACGACCACGCTTCGCCTGATCCTGCGGATCTTCCAGCCCGACGGCGGCGTGGTCCGCGTGCTGGGCAGCGACCAAGGGAGCGTGGCCGACGACCGCATCGGCTATCTGTCGGAAGAGCGCGGACTTTACAAGCGAATGAAGGTGCGCGAGGTGCTCACGTTCTTCGCCCGCCTCAAGGGGCTGCGCAACTGCCGGCCCGAGATCGAGCGGTGGCTCGAGCGGCTCGACGCCCAGAGCTGGGCCGACAAAAAGATCGAAGCCCTCTCGAAGGGCATGGCCCAGAAAATTCAATTCATCGCGGCCGTTGTCGCCCGACCCGAGCTGGTGATCCTCGACGAGCCCTTCTCCGGGCTCGATCCCGTCAATTTGGACCTGCTGCGCGGCGCCGTGCGCGAGTTGCGCGACCGCGGCTCGACGGTGATCTTCTCCACGCACGACATGCACGTTGCCGAGGAACTTTGCGACACCGTATTCATGATCTGCCAGGGGCGTAAGGTGCTGGATGGACCGCTGCCGGAAATTCGCCGCGCCTACGCTTCGCACAGCGTACGGCTGCGGCTGGCTGATGGCGCTCCGCTGCCTGGGCAGATTCCGGGCGTCGAGCGGAGCTCGCCCGGGCCCGACGGCTGGGCGCTCCAGCTCGTGAAGGATCATCCGCCGCAGGCAGTGTTGCGGTGGATCGTCGATCAGGCGCCGGTCGAGCATTTCGAAGTTGTGCAGCCGACGCTGCACGACATCTTCGTCACGATCGCCGGAGGCCCCGCCGGGGCGCGGGAGGGAAGTCATGCGTAAGATTCTCACGATCGCCTACCGCGAATTCGCGGCCATGGTCGTCACTAAGGCCTTTCTGCTCTCGCTCGTGCTGATGCCAATCCTCATGGGGGGTGGCATCGTGGCGGCCGCCCTGCTCGGCCGGGTGTCCGAAGAGAAGACCAAAACGCTGGTGATCTTCGACGGCACGGGGGGAACGGCCTTCACCGCTCTCGAGCTAGCCGCCAAAGCCCACAACGCCCTGAACCAACCGGTCGTTGGGCCCGAAGGCAAGGGTCCACCGCCGATGGGGCTGACGAAGTTCGCCCTGGAGCGCGGCGCTGGCGAACTGAGCGACGCCGAGCGGCTGAAGCTTTCCGAGCGCTCGCGCCGCGGCGAGATCGACGCCTTCGTCGAGCTGCCGGCCGATCTCTACTCGACCGCGCCGGAAGCGCGGCCCGTGGTGCGGTATCACTCGCAGCAAACACCGATGGCCGATTCCCGGCAATGGCTCGAGCGGACGCTGAGCGAGCTTGTTCGCGCCGAGCGGCTTCGCGCCCTGGCGCTCGACCCAGAACTCGTGCGGCGGGCGACGGCGCCGGTGGCGCTCAAGTCGTTCGGCCTGGCGCAGGCCACCAGCAGCGGCGAGATCAAGCCGGCCCGCGAGTCGAACGATTTGCGGAGCATCTTCGTGCCGTTCGGCATGATGATGCTGATGTTCATGGTGATCATGATGACGGCCCAGCCGGCGCTCGAAACGGTGCTCGAGGAGAAGAGCAACCGCATCGCCGAAGTGCTGCTCGGTTCGGCCAGCCCCTTCCAGCTCATGACCGGCAAGCTGCTGGGCACAGTGGCCGGCTCGGTGTGCATTCTTTCGGTTTATCTGGCCGGCGGCTTGGGCGTGGCCTGGTACAAGGACTGGTTCGAGTTCGTGCCTTGGGGGCTGGTTCCTTGGTTCATCGCGTACCAGATTCTGGCGGTCCTGTTCTTCAATTCGATCTTCCTGGCGATCGGCGCGAGCGTGAACCAACTCAAGGAGGCGCAGTCGCTGTTGTTGCCCGTGTGGCTGCTGATGGCGCTGCCGATGTTTGTGTGGTTCAACCTCGTGCGCGAACCGAACGGCAAGCTGGCCACCTGGCTGTCGTTCTTCCCGCCGTCGACGCCGCTGGTGATGACGCTGCGGCTGGGCACGCAAACGGCCGTGCCGGTGTGGCAACCGATCGCAGGTTTCGCCGTGATGCTGCTGGCGACGCTGGTGGGCGTTTACCTGGCGGGCCGAATCTTCCGCGTCGGAATCCTCTGGCAGGGCGCGGCGCCCAAGATGCGCGATCTGGCGCGGTGGGCGCTGAGCGGGTAGGGCGACTTCTATGAGGATCGGTGCATGAGCCTTTCCCGCTACTTCTGGACGGTCGTTGCCTGCGCAGTGGTCCTCCTGCTCAATCGCCTCTGGCTGCCCCTCGGCCGTCTGCAATCGCTTGTCGGGGTGTCTGTGCTCTTCTATCTCGTGGGTTTGGTCACCTGGGCCAACTTCAACTCGCGCCGTGTGTGGAGCCCGTGGGGCAATCCACCCGAAGAGCCGCCGCGCAAATACGATCGCTGAGCTTCTTTATTCCGTCACAACTCCGAACCGCGCCCAGGTCGCCGCCGGCCAGTACCGGTACTGCACGTCGCCGAGCAGATCGCCGAGGGCCACGAAGCCGAGCGTGCGGCTGTCGCGCGTGTTGTTCCGGTTGTCCCCCAGCACGAAGCAGGCCCCCTCCGGCACCTTTGCCTGGGCGTAGTCTGGGAGCGGCCTCGAGTCGGCGGCCAAGAGAATCCGGTAACGGCGACCGGCGTTCGTCTCCTCGAACAGTTCGCCCTGGATCTCCTGTGCCGCGGCCCCCAGGCTCGCCCTCGGCGCTGGCTCGCGCGGCAACTGCTGCCCGTTGACGATCACCAAGTTGTCCTTCACCTCCACGGTGTCGCCCGGCAGCGCGATGACGCGCTTAACCCAGTTCCGCCCCGGCTCCGACGGGACGCGGAACACCACCTCGTCGCCGCGCCGCACGAATCGCCGTTGGTACGTCGACTTGTTCACCAGAATCCGATCGCCGGGGAGCAAGCTCGGCGCCTCGCTGGCCGTCGGAATCTTGAACGCCTCAAAACCGCTGCTGCGGATGAAGTACAGCCCGCCGGCCGGATATGTAAGACCGACGAGGATGAACAGGGCGTAGACCAAAGGCCGGTTGTAGTCCTGCGGCTGGAAGTCATCACGGCCGCGGCGGGCGAGCAGAAGGGCGTCCACGATCGCAAAGATGTAAATGCCCAGCACGCCCAGCAGGGCGAGGCCTAGGCCCACCAGGACCGCGGTCGAGGGGGGCAGCAGGGCGGCCATCAGGATGGCCGGCGTGAACAGCAGGGAGCCGAGGAAGAGCACCAGGCCGCGGACGATGTGGCCGCAGTAAATCTGACCGAGCCCCGTCGCGAGGAGAGAGAGAATCACCGCGACGAGCGGACTGCGGACAGACACGGTCGGAGCGCTCATGAAACAGCCTCCTCAGCTACGGTAGGGAATTCACTGCGTGAAAAAGACGGCCACCACGGCCGCCATCCGGTACAGGCAAGCAAAGCTCGCCACGATGCAGGCAGCGACGCGCACGCCGGGCGACGACAGCGACAGGACCCCGACGGGCTCCACGGGCGGGCGTTCGCGGCGAACGGCGGCCATCACGCGGTCTGCGAGGTCCACCGGGACGTCAGCGTCCGCCCGGTGCAGCCACCTCTGGTAAGACTCGTTGTTCATGGGTGCTCCGTGGGTTGCCGGAGGAGACAGCGGAGTTTCTCGCGGGCCCTGGCCAGCCGCGACTTCACGGTGCCCAGGCCGACCCCCTCGATGCGACTGACTTCCTCGTAGGACAGCCCCTGCATCTCGGCGAGGACAAAGGCCGCACGCTGTTCGAACGGAAGGAGGTTCAAGGCGGCGTCGAGTTGGTGAAACAGTTCCGCTTCCGTGGCAGCCAGATCGGGCGCACGCGGATCGACGACCTCCGGCAGTTCAACGCCCGTGGCCGGCCGTCGGCGAGCGAGCTCGTTGCGGCAGCGGTTGCGGGCAATCGTGAACAGCCAGGTCGAGAACGCGGCCCGCTGCGGGTCGAACCACGCCAGCCGGCGGAATGCAGCCAGGAACACCTCTTGGGCGACGCTCTCGTGGTCTGTGTCCCGGGGCGTCAGGTTGCGGACCAGGCTCCACAGCGGCCGCTGGTAGCGCTCCACGAGCGAGCGGAACGACTCGACGTCTCCCGCCAACACTCGCCGGATCGCTTCGAGGTCGTCGCTCATGGCGCCCTGCTGATCGCATTTATCTCCCGCCAGAAGGTTATACAGGCGAGCCCGGAAAAGGTTCCCCGACGTTGGTTCAACACCTTTTTCGTCGTTGCCGGGCCCTGACTGCTGTCACCGCTTGGTTTTCGGGTGCGCTACACCAGCCCGCAGCGCCAGCAAGGGACGGGAGCGCTCGTCGGGCGCGCTGACCGGAAATGCTGCCCGGCCCATGCAGGGATCCGCGAGACTCGACCAGGGACTCAGAGCGTGTCGGCGTGGAACCTGCGCACCCCGTGTCGTACTTCCTGGGCGACGATCCCCGCGCGCGTCACACAGCCAGAGTTCGTCCAATACTGGCTTTTTCCCTTGACGAGCGTTAGCCTGTTGAGCTGCCGGGCAAGCTGCACACTCGGGGCGTTCAAGGTCGCCTGCAATGGGAAGCCTGCCATGAAACTCCGCGCGTTTGTCGCCGCCGCTGCGTTGCTCGTTGGGATGGCGTGCGCCTATTCCGTCTCGGTGGGGAAAGAAGAGGACGCCAAGGCCGACGCCAGCCAACTGATCGGCACTTGGAAGCTCGTGTCGGCCAAGTACGGGGGACAGGAGGCCGGTTTTCCGGTCGGGATGACGATGCTCAAGCACGTCACGCCCGAGCAATTCATGTGGGCCAGGTACGACGCCGACGGGCAAGTGCTCGCGGCTGCCGGCGGGACCTACGAGGTCAAGGGAGAGGCCTACGCCGAGTTGCCCAAATACGGCGTGGGCGCCGACTTCGACGGCATCAAGGGCAAGTCGCACCCCTTCACCTGGAAGGTTGAAGGTCGGAAGTGGCGCCACCAAGGCAAACTGGCCGAGGGATTGACCATCGACGAAGTGTGGGAGCGGGTTGAGAAACAGTAATGCCGGCAGGCGCGGACGCTCCCTTGGCCGCGACGACGAGACATCGCGAGTTGGCGAAGCTAACCAGCGGCCCTCCGATCACCGCGACGGCGCTTTAGGCCCAGGGGCAGGGGCAGCTCCGCGAGCCTTGGCCACGGCGGCGCCGATCACCCGCAACGTCTCGGCCGTGACGACCAAGTGCCCTTCAGCGCCGGCCGGGGACACCTTGGCCGCGATGCCGAACGGGGGACTGTCGGCAAAGTCCGGGATCACCGACTGACCTCCGGGAAACATCGTGGCGAATTGCTTGGCCGCTTTGGCCACGCCGCCAAGACTGACATAGGCCACCACTTGAGAACCAGCGGGCAACGCAGCCGCGACCTTGGCGACCCCAGCGTCGCGCGACAATCCGGGCTGCTTCGACCGATAGAAGTCGAGCGCGGCTTTCAACCGCTCGGGCGACGTATAGGCCATCACCACGGAGTGCGCATCGGCCGCCGCGACATAGATCTTCAGCTCGCCCTGGGCCCCAAACATCAGTTCCATCATCCGTTGCATGTCTGGCCCGCCCTGGGTCGTGAGCTGCTTCATCTGCGGAAGCGTCATCGAGACCTCGAGCGCCTCGGTTTCGCCAATCTTGATGCGCTGGCTCGTCGCCGTTGGGATCAGCGGACTCTTGGTCTCGAGCGCCAATTCGCGCATCGCCGCGAGCGACTGTTCGTAGCGCTCGAGATAGCGCGGGGCATCGTCGACGGTCATCACGGCCGACGTATTGCCATAGAAGCCGGCTTCCGGCGCGGCGACTCCCAGCAGCATCCGCATCGACCGGACGCCTTGCATCGCCTGCGCCGAAAGTTCGACGTACTTCTGGGCTTGCTCCGGAGTGAGCTCGAACTGGGCCTGGTTTTGCATCAGTTGCAGGGAGAGCTTCATCCAAGAGTCCGTCGCTCCCTGCGGAACGACTGCTCCCAGCGCCATCACAAACGGCTCAGCGGGAAAGCCGGCGAACAGATCTTCCGCGGCCGGCTTGGCGTCGGCGGCCCACTTTGCCCAGGCGCCCCCCGGCGCGAACTGCACGCGCTTAACGAGGTCGACCGTGCGGGCCGCATCGATCCGCAGCCCAAGGCCAAACTGCTCGACTTCGGCCTCGGCCGCGGTGAACAAGTTCACGTAGAGGTCGAGCGCGCTGGCCGCAGGTTGTCCGTTCGCCTCCCCGATCTGCCGAAGCTGAGCCTGCGCCGCGCGGACCCCGCTCGTGAGCTTAGGGAGCAACTGTTTTACGCCCTGCGCCGTTAAGACGAAGCTCACCTGGTTCGCGTCGATCCAGGTCGCCAGCGCCGCGTCGGCCGCGAGGTTCGTGGGGGAAGCGAGCAACTTTTCCAAGGCGTCGCGATCTTCTGCCCGCGCGATTGCCGCATAGCCTCCCTTCCGCCCGACGAGCGCCGAGGCGCCCGCTAGCTGAACTTCGACGATGCCGGTCGCCGAACTCTCGGCGTGAAGGGCGGCAAAGAAGTCGGCGAAGTTCGCCACGGGCGCGAGCGCAACCACCTTCGGCGCAGGGGCGATGCTCGTGAGCACGATCGCCAAGTCTCCCTCGTCATCGAGTCCCTTCTGCAGGCCCGTCACCTGCTTGGCGAGCCCAAGCAGGTTGGGCGCCGGCGCTTGCACGAGCTTCGCGAGATCATCGATGCTCTGGCTCGCCCCGCCAAAGTTGTGGACGACCGCGAACCCGATCGCGTCGGCCGGAATGGCGTTGAGCACGCCGGTTGGCGATTGCGCCGTCGCGCTAGCCGGCCCGAGCGCCGAACCCAGGACGAAGAGCACGGCCGTCGTCAGACCACGGAACGTCAAAGAGCTAGGACGCATGGGATGGTTCTCCGCTGAACGGGTCGCTGATGGGCAGGTCCAGAGGGAGTCGACCCGGCGTTGGACCCTTGCCTCGTCCGCCATTAGATGCGCCTGCGCAGGCGCGAACAAGTGAGCGGGTGAGCACTCCGCGCGAGGGGGAGTTGCACGATCGTTGAATCGGCCAGCTTACGCTGGGCCGCTCGCCCTGCGCGGCGGCCGATCATTCCGCGAAATCGCGCCGATAGCGCTCGAGCAGTGCGTTGGCGTCGGCCGGCATCAGGTAGATCTTCCCGTGAATCTTCTTCGTCTCCTGTGGCGCGAGTCCGCCCAAGCGGAAGTCCGAGTGGACGCAGGTGATGACTCCCTGGAAGAGCTCCTGGTAGGGCGCCCAGGCGCTTGCCAGCAGCGTCTGCCCGTCCGCAGAGAAACAGCCGATCAAGCCGTGCGACGGAACAAGCTCGCTCAGCGGGCGCGGGTTCACGTCGTTCCGGTCGACGCCCGCGGGGCAGTATACCTGGCCCGGCACGTAGCGGGCTCGCGTCGCCCAGGGTTGCGTCGGCAGACGCGTCAGCTTGCCTTCAAGGAAGACGAAGCAGGCCGGCAGGTAGTCTTCCTGGCCCTTGCCCGTGAACGTGTCGACGCGAATGCACGGCTGTGCCCAGTGCGCTAGCGAGGGCGCCGTGGTCGGGTTGTGCGCCGTGAGCCGGAAGTCGACCTCGTCCGTGCCTGCAACGATGACGTGCTCGACCTCGACGCCGTCGTTCAAGCGGCAGCGCAATTCGAGCCGCTTGCCGTCGGCGGAGCGAGACCGCAGTTCGGTGCGGTGGCCGATCACCGTCTCGCGCCAATCGCGGTCGGTCGAACCGGGCCGGCAATAGGCCTCGAGATAGTGGACGCGAAGGCCGTCGGCCGGCAGGCGCGGCCCACGGATCGTGAGAAAGTTCTCCGCCCACTCGAGCGAAAGACCGGGCTCATCGCCGCGGCAGGGCGACGAGACGACCAGGCCGACCAGCAAAACTAGTGACGCGCAGCGCATGACGGAGCCTCGTCGAGGTCACAAGGGGCGGGGCCGCCCTCTATCGTGACCTCCGGCGGCCAGCCGTCAAGCGCCTGCCCAAACCCTGTCCGGCCGCATACGTCGGCCCACAAGCCGATCAAGGAGCTGCTGGCAAAGCTGTCGACGCCGGAACGAAGCGAGTTTCGGCAAGTTCAGCGTCGATCATCCGACGACGAGCTTCCTTGTCGACAACCAAGTGACCGCGCTCGTTGCGGAGCGGAGGCGATCCCATCAGACGAAGAAGCTCGTCGAAATCGCCTCGCGGCATGTCGACCCAATAGTGGTATTCGCCGATCTTGGTTTGCAGCGTCGTTTCCGCCCCCTCCCCGGGTGGACCAAACCAAATCGTTTGAGTGCCACCGTCGTTATCCGTGGCACTCAGGCTTGCAGGCGGCCAGGGGGGCGTCCAAGGAACTGGCTCCCATCTGCCGTCGTAACGAGACAAAAGTCTCAGCAATTCTTGTTGTCGTTCGACATCTCGAAGCGTGGCGACAGTCGTGCTGGCGTGGTACGAACTCGGATCGTCGTCGATGGTCAGGTAGACCGCGCTGGCGGTTCCGAAGGGAGCCAGGTTGGGGGTTGCCGGATGAGAGCAGCCGACTGTCGAAAAACACGCGGCGAGCACCACAGCCAACTGCCGAGCTGTCGCCATCGTCGATCTCGCGATCTTGAGCCGACCGCCAAGCCCCTAGCTATGCTGCCGCGGGGTCGCAGTCGCCGCACGATCCAAGAACTTCGGCCGCGGCACGCTGCTGCCGGTACGTTGCGAAACGCCATAGAACCCGGCGATCCGGGCCACCACGGTCTGCTGTTCCGCCGGCGTCAGGCCCGGGAAGATCGGCAGCGCAAGCGTTTCGGCCGCCGCCCGCTCCGACTCGGGCAGGTCGCCGGGGCCGTAGCCTAGGCTGCGGAAGCACTCCTGCAGGTGGAGCGGCACCGGGTAGTAGATTTCGGTGCCGATCTTGGCCTCGGCCAAGTGTTGCCGCAGCGTGTCGCGCTTGCCTTCCGGCACGCGGACGATGTATTGGTTCCACACGTGGCGGCGGCCGGCGAGCTCCGTCGGCAAGCCGAGAATGCGGTCGAGTCCGAACTCGGCGAAGAGCTCGCCGTAGTGCCGGGCGTTGTCGGCCCGCGCCACCGTCCAGGCTTCGAGATGGTCGAGCTTCACGCACAGGGCGGCCGCCTGCAGCGTGTCGAGCCGGCTGTTGATGCCGACCTCGCGGTGGTAGTAGCGGGGGTGCATGCCATGGCCGCGGAGGAGCCGCAGCCGCTCGGCAAGCTGGCTGGTGGCGGCGGTCAGCAGGCCACCGTCGCCCAGTCCGCCTAGGTTCTTGGTCGGGTAGAAGCTGAAGCAACCGAGCGGGCTCAAAGAGCCGCAACGGCGGCCGTGGAACTCCGCGCCAATCGATTGGGCGGCGTCTTCGACCAGCGTGACCCCGCGGGCAGCCAGCGGCTCGAGCGCCTGCATGTCGGCGCATTGGCCGTAGAGATGCACCGGGATCAAGGCCTTGGTCTTGGGGCCGGCGAGCCGCAGCGCAAGCGCCGCGTCGAGCGTGTAGGCCGTCGGCTCGATGTCGACGAACACCGGCCGGGCGCCCAACCGCCACACGGCCGAGGCCGTGGCGAAAAACGTGTAGCTGGGCACGAGCACTTCGTCGCCGGGCCCGATGTCGAGGGCCATCAGCGCCAGCAGCAGAGCGTCGCTTCCCGAGGCGCAAGCCACGGCGTGCGGCGCGCCGCCCTACACCGCGAGCCGCCGCGCGAGCTCTTCGCCCTCGGGGCCGAACACATAGCGGCCCGAACGCAGCACCCGCACGAGCGCCGCCTCGAGCTCAGGCAGGATCGGACCATGGTGCCGGGCGACGTCGAGCAAAGGCACGCCGGCGGGGGCCGACGCGGCGGGCGCGCTCGCGCGCGCTCCGGAGGAGTCCGTTCCCATCGATGTAGTTTCCACTGCGTCCATGCTGTGGGTCTGGCCCGGCCATCCTGGCCAGGGCTCGCGAGCGGGAAAGTACGGCCGCCGCCGCCAGGCGTCAAGGCCGGCTGGCGGGGGGCGTAAGGGACGCCGAGGAGGGCCCGACTTGATCGAATTTGCCCGATTCGCCGGCTTCCCGCCCAGCCCCTGGTTCCCCACGGCCGGCATGTTACTATCGACTAAGCAAAAATGCTCGAATCCAGGGCGGCAGCGGACTTCGCGTTCAATCCAGGCAAGAAACCACGGAGGCACGGAGACACGGAGAAGAAGCGATTAGCTCCTCCGCTCTCCGTGTCTCCGTGTCTCCGTGGTGAGTCAATGCTCCAAATGCAGGCGATCTCGAAGCGTTTCGGCGCCACGGCCGCCCTGCGCGAGGTGTCGCTCGAGGCCCGCGCCGGCGAGGTGCTGGCGCTCGTCGGCGAGAATGGGGCCGGCAAGAGCACGCTGATGAAGATCTTGAGCGGCGCCCACGCCCCCGACTCGGGCCGCATGCAGTTGGGGGACCGGCCCTACGCCCCCGGCGGGCCGCAGGATGCTCGGTCGGCAGGGGTGGCGATGATCTACCAGGAGCTCACGCTCGCGCCCCATCTGAGCGTGGAAGACAACATCATGCTCGGCCAGGAGGAGCGCAGCTACGGGCTCCTCTCGCGCAAGCGGCAGCGGCCGCGCGTGCGAACAGCCCTCGCCCTGCTGGGGCACCCCGATCTCAAGCCGGAAACGCCGGTCGGGCAGCTTTCGGTCGGCGCGCAGCAGCTCGTGGAAATCGCCCGAGCGCTCGTCATGCAGGCGCGGGTCGTGGTGTTCGACGAGCCGACGAGCGCCCTGACGCGGGCGGACGTGGAGCACCTATTCCGCGCGATCCGCCGGCTGCGCGAGTCGGGGGCCGCGATCATCTACATCAGCCACTTCCTCGAAGAAGTGCGGGAAATTTGCGACCGCTACACCGTGCTCCGCGACGGCCGTTCGGTAGGCAGCGGCGACCTGGCCGGCGCGAGCGAAGCCCAGATCGTGTCACTCATGGTCGGCCGCTCCGTCGACGAGTTGTTTCCCGCCGTGCCGCACACGCCCGGCGCTCCGCTGCTCGACGTATCGGCCCTGGCCGGGATGCGGGCGCCGCGTGAGGTCTCGCTCTCGCTGCGCCGGGGCGAGATCTTGGGCATCGCGGGCTTGATCGGCTCGGGGCGCACGGAGTTCCTGCGGACGCTGCTGGGGCTCGATCCGGTGCGCCGCGGCGAGGTGCGGATCGCCGGCAAGTTCGCCGCCCCGCGCGTGGCTGCGCGAATGCGCTCGGGGCTCGCGCTGGTTTCCGAGGATCGCAAAGGCGAAGGCCTGGCCCTGGGGCTTTCCATCGCCGACAACGCCACGCTCAGCCACCTGACCCCCTATAAGCGGGCCGGCTGGCTGCGGCTGGGCGCGCGGCGGCGGGCCGTGGCCGGGCTGATGCAGCAGTTTCAGGTCAAGGCCGCCAGCCCCGAGCAGCGGGTGGCGGAGCTGTCTGGCGGCAACCAGCAAAAGGTGGCCCTCGCCCGAGTGGCCCACCAAGGGGCCGACATCCTGCTGCTCGACGAACCCACTCGCGGCATCGATGTCGGCACCAAGGCCGAAATCTATCGCCGCATGGGGCAGTGGGCCGCCGAAGGGAAGGCGATCGTGTTCGTCAGCTCCTACCTGCCGGAGCTGCTCGCCGTTTGCGATCGCATTGGCGTGATGAACCGCGGTCGGCTGCGCGAGATTCGCCCGGCCGACCAGTGGAGCGAGGAATCGATCATGGCCTGCGCCGTTGCAGGCGAAGGGAGCGCGTAGGGCATGGCCGAAGGCGAAGCGAAGCGGACCAAGGTGGGGCGGGTTGCCCGCGGCGTGTCGGCCGTGTTGGGGCCGCTGGCGGCGCTGCTCTGCGTGATCGCCTTCTTCGCCATCGCCGAGCGCGCCCGCGGCGGCGACACCTTTCTCAGCGTGCGCAACCTGCAAACGGTGGCCAACCAAACGGCCCCGCTGATCGTGGCGGCCCTGGGCATGACGGTGATCATCATCTCAGGCGGCATCGACCTCTCGGCCGGCTCGGCGCTCGCGCTCTCGGCCTGCGTGATGGCCAAGCTGCTGGTCGACGGCCACTCGGTGTGGCTGGCGATCGCCGCCTGCCTGGGCGCAGGGGCCGTTTGCGGCCTGGTCAACGGCATCGCGGTCAGCGTGCTCCGCGTCGTCCCCTTCATCGTCACGCTCGGCACGATGACGATCTACCTGGGCATCGCCAAGATCATGGCCGGCGACGGCAGCATCCGGCCCGAAAAGTCGCAGTTCCCTGCCTGGCGCGAGGCCTTCGTCTACCCGGTGCCGCCGCGGCCGTGGCTGATCGGCGAGTGGCTGCCGAACTTCGCCGTGGGAGTGTGGTTGGCGCTCGCGCTCAGCGTGGCGCTTGCGCTCGCGCTGCGCTACACGGTGTTCGGCCGACATGTCTTCGCCCTCGGCTCGAACGAGGCCACCGCCCGGCTCTGCGGCGTCAACGTGGCCGTCACCAAGATCGCCGTCTATCTGTTGGGCGGGCTGTTCATCGGCATCGCCGGGTTCTACGAGTGTCTGAAGCTGGGGGCCGGCACGCCGACTTCGGCCACGGGGCGCGAACTCGAGATCATCGCCGCCGTGGTGATCGGCGGGGCGAGCCTGAGCGGCGGACGCGGCACCGTGCTCGGCACGATCATGGGCGCCGCGATCATGCGGGTGATCCGCGCCGGCTGCCCGCTCTTGGGCATCGACAACCCGGCCCAGGACATTCTGATCGGCCTGATCATCGTAGGGGCGGTGACGGTCGACGGCCTGCGGCAGCGGCGGCTGACGAGCGGGTGAAGGTCGGCTGTGTGCTTAAGTCTCAACCGCGCGGTTTGTGAGCCCCAGCTTTCTCAGCTCGCGTTTGTTGAGCTGCCGCAGACGCGAGGCATACACTTCGTCGCCGTAGGTCTTGAGGGCAAGCAGGGGATAGACCTCGGCCACCGGTAGCCGCAGCACGAAGTCCCACGCTCCGCGTGGCGCGTCGGCAAGGGGCGCCAATACGACGTCGAACCACAGGCTTCGGATCAGCCGATACTCGCGCGTCACATCGACGGCTACCCGCTCGATCGGACGCGCACGTCGCCTGTGGACCCGCAACGGAGATGCGCGCAGCAGGCCGGTGCGGGGGCAAACGTAGAACAGCTTCTGGCCGCACGGTTCGACGGCCGGGCCCTGTAGATCGACGTAGCCGAACACATGATCCCGCACGTGACTTTGCACGGCCGAATCGACGCGGATGTTTGCGCAGATCTCGGAGAAGACCAGGTTCCACGGCCGGCCGATCTGAGAATGGAGATAGCGGCGGAGCGGTCCGAGGTGCTCGTTGAACCCCCGCGTATGGCCTTTCAGCACAAAGATGCTCTCGCGGCAGGGCAGTTCCTCGGCCGGAATTCGCCGCAGCCGGCGGAAGTACCCCTTGGCCAGTTTCTGCCTCGAGCCCAGGCGCGGGCGTTCAACGATCACCTTGGCTATGTCGGGGCGCATCGGGGAAAACTCTGGGTCTTGGGGGGCAACTGCTCCGTACGACGCCGTTATCGCCGCCGAGGTTCACGCGTAGACTTCCGCCGCGGTTTCTCGGTACCCTAAGAGGTGCGGCCCCTGCCGCTGAAACCGCCCACCCGCCGGCAGGGTAGAAGCTGGACCCAGCTAATGCCGTTCAGACCGGCCGCCGTGTGCGAAGCCGCCCACCGCGAAAAGGCTTAGGGCCGCGAAATAAGGAACGAGGAGACTTCCGCCCATGACTTGCCGACACCGTTTTGCCGCCTTCTCGCTCGTCGCCTGCCTGGCCTGCGCCGCCCTGTTCGCTGGGGCCCGCACGGCGCTGGCTGGCGAGTCGTCCAGCGTGCTGGGGCGCAAGGTGCCTGACTTCGTGCTGACCGACGCCCAGGGAGAAGCGCGGTCGCTGGCCGACTATCGCGGAAAACGGCTCCTCTGCCTGGTCACGCTGGGGACCGCCTGCCCTGTGGGGAACCTCTACCTGCCGGTGCTGAACGACCTGCAGGCCCGCTACGCCGATCAGGTGCAGATCGTCGGCGTCAACGCCAACCCCGGTGACACGCCCGCAGAAATCGCCGCCCACGCGGCCGAATACAAAATCGCGTTCCCGGTCCTCAAGGACGCCGACGGCCGGTTGACCGGCTACCTCGGCGCCGAGCGGACCAACGAGGTCTTCCTCGTCGATCCACGCCAGCAGGTGCGCTACCACGGCCGCATCGACGACCGCTACGGCGTCGATTACAAGCGCGACGAGCCTTCGCGCCACGATCTAGAGGAAGCCATCAAGGAACTGGCGGAGCGGAAGGATGTGTCGGTCAAGGAGACCGAGGTCGCCGGCTGCCGGATTGCCCGGCCCAAGGCCGCGGGGCACGTTGAAGTCACCTATACGCAGGAAGTCTCGCGGATCATTCAGCAGAAGTGCCAGAACTGCCATCGCTCAGGCACGGCGGCCCCCTTTGCCTTGGCCAACTATGACGACGCGACGAACTGGGCCGAGATGATCAAGGAAGTCGTCGTCGACCGGCGGATGCCCCCCTGGCACGCCGACCCGCGGTTCGGCGAGTTCTCGAACGACCGCCGGCTGACGCAGGAAGAGATCGACCAGCTCACCGCCTGGGTCGACGCCGGCGCCCCGCGCGGCGACGCGCAGCTTCCCGCGGAAAAGCAATACACCAGCGGCTGGATGATCGGCGAGCCCGACGTGGTGTTCGAAATGCCCGAAGAGGTGACGATCCCGGCCACGGGCGTCGTCCCTTACAAGTACTTCGAAACGCCCACCAACTTCAAGGAAGACGTGTGGGTGCAGGCGGCCGAGGCCCGGCCGGGCAACCGGGGCGTCGTGCACCACATCATCGTCTTCTACAAGATGCCGGACGAACAGAAAAACGAAGGGGGCGAAAGCGGCGAGGGGTTTGCCCGCGGCTGGGTCGTCGGCACCGCGCCGGGGGACATGCCGCTCGTGCTGCCGCCAGGCGTGGCGCTCAAGGTGCCGGCCGGGGCCACGCTCGTCTGGCAGATGCACTACACGCCGACGGGCAAGGAAGAAAAGGACCGCTCGCAGATGGCGCTCAAGTTCTACAAGGAGCCGACGCCGCCGCGGAGCTGGGTGCATAAGTTGCCGGTCGCCAACACAAAGTTCGAAATTCCGCCGGGGGCGACGCACTTTGCGGTCGAATCGGAGCACACCTTCGACCGCGACGTGCGGTTGCTCTCGTTCATGCCCCACATGCACGTGCGCGGCAAGGATTTCCTCTACGAGGCGATCTTCCCCGACGGCCGCCGCGAGACTCTCCTCTCGGTCCCCCGCTACGACTTCAACTGGCAAAGCTCCTACCGCTTTGCCAAGCCGGTGCCGCTGCCGGCCGGCACGAAGGTGCACTGCACGGCCCACTTCGACAACTCGCCTGACAACCCAGCGAACCCCGACCCGAAGAGCCCCGTGCGGTGGGGGGAGCAGACGTTCGAGGAGATGATGATCGGCTACGGCGACTTCATCTACGCCGAGCCCGACGGACCGGGGGCGCCGCCGCGCGGCGAGAAGGGCGAGAAAGCGCAGGAGACGGCGCAGGCGGCAGGCGAAGGGGAGCGGCGGTGAACTCGGCGGCCGACACGCCGCTCAACCTCTTTGCCCACATTCCGACCGACCTGCTGCAAGAGCTCACCAACTGCCTCTTAGCCGCCAGCAACGTTCGCATCGAGCGAATCGTTTCCCGCGGCCATGCCTCGCCGCCGGGCTTCTGGTACGACCAGGAAACCAACGAGTGGGTGCTCGTGGTCCAAGGGGCCGCCAAGCTGTCGTTCGATGACGGTGCGGCGCTCGAGCTAAACGCTGGCGACAGCGTGTTGATCGCTGCCCACCGGCGGCATCGCGTCGAGTGGACCGATCCGGCGCAGCAGACGATCTGGCTGGCCGTTCATTTCAGCGGCTAACGCGCGTTTCCCTTTGACGGCATCACTAATTCAACCTGCTGTTCGATGTCGCGAAATCCCAAAATGATTGCGTTGATGACTGATCCAATTGCAGGATACTCATCGGGCGTGTGATACCCGTCACGCTCCATGCCGATTCGTTCAATTACGCCCCAAAATGGCATCCCGCCTACCGACACGAGGACTCCGAAAGGGTAGTGGTGCGTGATAACGCAGGGCACTCTATCGCCGATCTTGACCGACGCCTTGGCCTCTTCCCAAGTCATGGCATTAGTTTCCATGCAACCTCCGAAATATCGAGTTGCCTACATCCAACCAGACCACCAGTTGGGGCTGCTACGGCGCGTGTGACGCCGGCCAGGAGCCTGGCTGGAAAGGCCGGACTCGGGTCACGATGGATTTCTCCGCCGCCGCTTTCGGAAAGCCGCGCCACCAAGCGCCGCCAGCGCGGCCAGAAGCCAGGTGGACGGCTCGGGGAGCCTGGCATAGTCCATGATTAGGTGGTCGGAGCTTCCAGGAACCGTGTAGTAAGCGGTGTTGGCGAAGTTGTAGAACCCCAGAATGTCCTTGAACGGCCGTCCAATCGAGACCTTCCCGAACGGCGGTTGAAGCGTTGCAGCTCCGATGGGGTTTGCTTCCGAAACTAACGAGCCGGACGCGACCAACTCCACGAAGCCTGGCGCCTTGCCTCCTAGCGTATCGATCACCGCACTCGGATCACTGGCGGTCCAATCCGCGATGCTTCGCCAAGCGGCTGGATCTAAGTCGCCGTCGGGCGAAACGATGCCATATCCGGTGAACGAAAGCGGGGCATTCGTGGTGTTCGAGAGGTACACCGTCCCGTCCGCGTCCTGCCACAACACCAACTCGCTGGCTGCCTGAGCGGGTGTGCCGGCCAGGAGGACGAGCAGCATCATTGCCAACCAAGTCCGATTGCACATCGCTTGACCCTTTGGGGGAAGCACTTCTTGCCCAATGATTATCGCCGGCCGGGACAAAGCGAGCAACGAACTGGCGCGGCAGGACCCTGAAGCCATCAGAGAAACCCGCCCAACAGTTGAGCAGCGGGCTAAGCCCTTACTCTGCCGCCCGAACCTCAAACGGCAGCTCGAAAATCGCCGGCCGCGCCTTCGCCCCGTCGATCTTCTCGAACAGGTCCACCTCGAACGGCTTTGCCAGGCTGTTGCCGGCCAGGTCTTCGAGCGTGGCGGTCGCTTCGAGGCGGTAAGCGCCGGCGGCCCACGGCGCGGCGGCGGTGAAGCTCCAGCGGCGTTCTTGGTTCGTCACCTGCGGCGTCCCCTCGACGAGCGCGCCGTCAGGCCCGCGGATCGCCAGCATCTCGAGCAGCAGCGCGTGGTCGAGCGGTTCGTCGAAGTCGACCACGAGCGCCCCGCGCTCGCCTGCCGCCGGCGCCGTCAGCTTCCAGCGCGCGACCGCCGGCATCTCGGCGTCGGGGGCTGCCACGCGGAAGCGCTTTTCGTGCAGGGCCGCCAGCGGCTTGCCCAGGGCGTCGGGCCAGGCCGGGTCGATCACCAGCGTGTGCTCGTCCCCCTCGTGCAAGATCGGCCCCTGCTCCTCGCGCGGCTTGAGGCCGTGCTTGATCCGCCCCGGGTCCAAGAGCAGCGTGAGCCGCGTGCCGGAGCGGTCCCACAACTCGCGTCCCACGTCGACGAACGGCAACTCGTCAGGCTTTCCCTGCCCATCGAGCAGCCGCAGATGGCGGAAGGCCACCCCTTGCCGCATCGGGGCGGAGAAGTGCAGGTAGAACTTGAGCTGGTTCTCCGGCAACACCGCCGCGCTCGGATAGACCGCGGCCACCCGCGTCGGCGGGGCGTCCGCCTGCGGGATCGCAAGGCGTTGCTCGAGCGGTTCGCTGCCGGCGATCACGAGGCGTGCCCGATAGGTCGTCCCCGGCTGCAATCGCAGCCGGGGCGCGAACACCAAGGTCTCTCCATCCCGACGATAGCGGCCGAGCATCGCCGGCTGATCCGCGGGCGGATCTTCGCCGACGCCAAGGGACAGCGCCTCGGCCGCGACTTCCCTCAGCTTGCCCGCCTTGTCGGCAGCCGCCAGACGGGCGACGAACTCGGGCGGCAGCGCCGCCGCGACGATCTCGTCGGAGCGTTCCCCGCGCCGCAGTTCAAGGTGCAGCGGCGCAGGTTCGCCCTGGGCCAGCGCAGTCCCTGCGCCACAGGCCATCCCTAGGACCAGGCCCAGTCGAAACAAGCCTCGCGTTGATCGCAGCTTCGGCGTACCGAACACGCGGGGCGCCTCCCGTGGCAAACTCTTGCGAGGATTGCTACGGCAGCTCGATCGTCTTCAGGTCTTCCTTGCCATCGGGGCCCGTGATCAGGGCGACCGCCGTGTCCTCGCCGAGACGGTCAAGCTGCACCACCCCCTTGAGCACCTCGATCGTCTCGTAGGAAAGGCCGGCCTTGTCGTCGATCTTCTCGTTGATCCCTTCTTGCGAGCCGATCCCCTGGGCGTCGATCTTCATCAGGCCGCGGCTGCTGTTGGAGAGGAGGATGTAGTCCTTGCCGTCCTTCTTGTAGACGAACATGTCGAGGGGCCGGTTGCGGTTGCCGAGCTCGGCCACCGTGGTGCCGCGGACCTTGGCCTCCGGCACCAGGTCGGCGACCTTGAACTTCACGAGCGGCGTGCAGGTGTAAGCGGCCACGACGTGCGGCTGATTGTCGATCTCGAAGGCGGCGAAGGTCATGATCGGCGAGTTGGTTTCCACGCGGCCGTGGGCCCCGTGGAAGATCTCGACACTCGAGCCATCGTCGGCCGCCGCGAAGGGGAACGGAAGGGTCCGCAGCTTCGAAGCGAACTCCTCGTTCGAGAGGCCCGCGATGTAGACCTTGCCGTCGATGAACGCCAGGTCGGTGACGGTCATCAGCCGCGGATTGCCGCGGCGTCCCTCGCCGCTGGCGGGGGCGTTGGTGATCTCGGCCTTCGTGAAGGCCACGTTGTCGAGCTCGAGTTCCGAAATCTTGCCGCTCGGCTCCAGCTTGAGCACCAGCGGTTGGCCGCTCGGGCCGCTGCCGCGGGTGACGGAAATGAAAACGTTGCCGGAGGCCGGATTAACGGCCAGGTCGTTGATCTGCACTTCCTCCGACGAGGCGCCGAGGAGCGCGGCGATCTTGCCGCGGAGATCGGCCACCTCGTGCTTCACGCTCTTGGCGTCGCCGTCGGCGTCGCCGGTTTCGACTGCGTAGATCGTGGCGGCCATCGGATCGGCCACGAGCAGCACGCCCTCGGGGGCGAAGGCCAGGGGCCCGCCCGATTTCAATTCGATCTTGCCCGAGGCCTTGGCTGGGGACGCGGGAGCGTCGGCCGCCACTGCGGCCTGCGAGCACGCGAACAGCGACCCCAACAGCACGGCGAACGTCTTGACGGACATGACTTGCCTCACGGCATGAAGGGAAGGGAATCGGCAGCAAGCTTAGGGCCATTATCGCGGGCCCGCGTCGGTCCGCAAGCGGCCGAATGGGGGCCGCTCGAAGAGGGGCTAGGCCGACCTGCTGTCGCCGCGCCCCAGCCAGTGCCTAGCGGCCGCCGGCAACCCCAGCAGCCAGTTCACTTCTTTCGGCTCCAGAAACGTCAGCCAGCCGAACATCATGATCCATTGGAACAGGAACATGTTCATCGCGTAGTCGATCGCCAAGTGCAGGCTGCACGCGACGATCAGACAAGGCAACCGCAAACGCGGGATCCAAATGGCGAAGGGAATCACGAGCTCGGCCAGCACAATGCCCCAGGCCGCCGCGCGCAGCAGAGGCAGCGAATCAAAAACGGCAGCCGGCGCCCAAAACGGATCGAACGCGTCTTCGAGCCGAGATACGTAGTACAGCGCGTCTCCCTTGCGCCAGGCGACGCCTTGAGTTTTGTAGATGCCGCTCGCCAGCAAGATCAGGCAGGTCTGAAACTGCATCAAGCGGAGAGGCCACTTGGGGCGGGGTTGGAGCGCTGCGTCCGCCCGTCCGTTCCGCCGCCGGGCGTCGAGCGACCACACGGCGCCGAGCGGCAGGAAAATGAGCAGGAAGGCGAACATCCGAAACACAACGTCCTCGCCGTCGCGAATCGCTTGGTTCCGCTGTTGGAACGACACGAGCCAGAGGAACACGCCCACGGACTGCACGCGCGTGAATAGCCCCAAACCCAGCAGCACGACCTGCGCGCCAAACAGCAGGTAGAGCGCCAAGAGCCAGGCCATCCCCGCGGGCGCCAGCCCCAACGGCGACAAGCTGCCGGGATAGATATACTCCCGCGAAACCGAGTAGGGCAGCCCGCCCTGCTCGCCGTAGTAAAAATCGAGGAAAGGCCACTGGCAAACCAGATCGAGCAGCAGCAAGCCGGCGAAACCGATGCGCAGGATCGCGCACAGCCGCAGATCGACCGCGGCGAAGAAGAACCAGTCCCAGGCGGCGCAGCCGGCTGCGAGCAACTCGGTTAGCCGTTTCATGGGTAATCCTTCCCAAAGAACGTCCGCGCATGCTGCGGAGCGATCGCTTGCCCGAACGGCCGCCAGTCTTCCTCCGGTGGGGCGAAGTTGACCCAGTGGCAAGTCAGTTCCACGCGGCGCACTTTCGCCGGACCATCCGCCTCTTGGCGGCGAGCCAGGTAATCGGCGAAGGCCGCCCAAAGGGCGTGCGATTCGCCCTCGCGGGCGTCTGAGAGAATGGCGCCGTAGTAGTTAATCTGCCGACTGCGGCGAAAGCGCTCCCAACGGCTAAGTCGCTTCCACTGCGGGGACCGCCAATGCACGGTGCGGCCGTCGCTCAACTGCAGTTCGGCGGTGAGATGCTCGTTCCAACTCTGTGGCTCGGGGGCAAACAGAAACCATTTCGGCTGATGGATCCCGAGCGGCTCCAAGAAAGGCCGAAGTTGCGCGGCGAGCCAGCGATGCGGGGCGCCAGCGCGGGGAGCGCCGTCGATCAAGATCACGAGCAACAAGACCGCCACGAAGGCCCGCTGAAACCAGCCGACGCGCACGATCGTCGACCCCGCGCGCTCGCTCGAGCCTGGAGAACCGGCCCCGTTGGCGATACCCTGGGAGAGTTCTGACATCGAAGGCTCGAGAGGCGCCAGCCGGCAAGGTCCCTCTCCAGCATGTTCCGCCGGCCGCCGCGCGACAAGAATGCGTGTCCGCACGGGCCCCGCCGCGCGCTAACAATTCTTAGCGCCTACACGAGTTCCGGCATCGGCCGGTAGGTGTTGTGGTCGACCAAGTACTGCGGCCTGCCCGAGCGGTCTTGAATGGTCACCCGGTCGATGTCGATGCCCAGGCGGTTGTAGAGCGTGGCAAAGACTTCCTGGAAGTGAACCGGCCGCTCTTCGGCGTGTTCGCCCAGGCGATTCGTCGAACCGATCACCTGGCCGGTGCGCAGGCCGCCGCCGGCCATGAGTGCGCACGACACTTGCGGCCAATGGTCGCGGCCGGCGTCTTTGTTGATCTGCGGGGTGCGGCCGAACTCGCCCCACACGATCACGGTCACGTCGTTCAGCATGCCGCGCTGCTCGAGATCTTCGACCAGCGCCGACACCGCCTGGTCGAGCATCGGCATGTCCTCGCGCCCTTGGCGGAAGTTGTCGTTGTGCCAGTCCCAGCGGCTGAAGGAGAGCGACACGCACCGCACACCGGCCTCGACGAGCCGGCGGGCCAGCAGGAAGTTCGTGAGCAGGCGGGGGCCGCCGTCGTCGCGATTCTGGTTCACGCCCGTGCCATAGCGTTCGCGCCAGCGCGGGTCTTCGCGCTCCAGATCGAGCGCCTCGAGCAGCTTGCCTGAGGTGAGCAGCCCAAAGGCTTGTTCGTTGAAGGAGTCCATGCCGTCCATCATGCCGGTGGCGTCGGCCTGGCGGCGGAAACGGTCGAAGCTGCCGAGCAGCGCCCGGCGATCCCCCAACCGCTCGAGCGTGACGCCGCGGAGGACCATGTCTTCCTGCTCGCCGCCGTTGTTGGGGCGGAACGGCGCGTGCGAGATGCCGAGGAAGCCGGGGTTGCCAGCGTCGGACCAGGGGACGTGCCCCATCTTGGGCGACAGCCCCACGAACGGCGGCACGCCGGGCTTGCTCGAGCCGTACAGCTTGGAAAGCACCGAGCCCAACGCCGGATAGCCGCCGGCCGGTTGTTGTTGCCGCTTGCGCCAGCCGGTGAGGCACTGGTGGGCGAAGTGATCGCCATCGGCCCCCACAATCGAGCGGATGGGCACGAACTTGTCCATCATCCCGGCGATCCGCGGAAACAGCTCGCCGATCTCGATGCCCGGCACCTTGGTCTTGATCGCCTTGAACTCGCCGCGGATCTCGCTGGGGGCGTCTTGCTTGATGTCCCACATGTCCTGGTGGGGCGGCCCGCCAGGGAGGAAGACCATGATGATGGCCTTGTTGCTCGACCCGCGCGCGCCGGAGGAAGCCTGGGCCTCGAGCACCTGGTTGAGCGACATGCCGCCTAAGGCCAGGCCGCCGATCTTGAGGAAGCCGCGGCGGCTAATGCCATCGCAGAAACGGCCTTGCGACGGACCGAGAATCGTCAGCACGGCGAACCTCCTTGGCACTCAGGCGGGTGATAGCAGGGGGGCTAGGAGCCCCTCGGGCGGGACCTGCATCCTATCAAAATGCGCTTATCGATGCAACATTTCGATGAGCGGCTACGGAGCGCGGAGCTAGCCGCGCCGCACCCGACCACGGGCACGACGTGCAGTTCAAAGACGCGACACGCCTTAGACGCCCTCGAACAGCGTCCCGTTCGGCCGGCCGTTCTTGGCCTTGGCCTTCGTCTGGCGGGCGCGGGCGCGCTCGCGCTCGTTCTGGTCGGCGCCCCCGACGGCATCCTTCAGCCGGCGCCCCAAGTGCGTGGGAGGAGCGCTGAGCACCGGGTCTTCGGGCCCCGTGAGCAACTCCCCTTCCTCGCAGCCGTTCACCCGCGCGAGCCCCTTCTTCCGGTACTCCTTCGACAGTTCGAGCCCGATCCACCGCCGCCCCAGCTTTTTGGCCACCGTCACGGTGGTGCCGGAGCCGGAGAAGGGGTCGAGCACCAGGTCGGGCTCGGTGGTCTCGGTCCCCGCATTGCTGCTCACGCGAATGATCCGCCCCAAAAGCTGCTCGGGCATCTGGCAGCCGTGGAAGCCCATCCGCTCCTTGAACGTGCCGGCCACGCGTGAGAAAAACCACGTGTCTTGATCGGGCGAGAAACCGTCGGGCACGTCCTGCGGCCGCAAGATCCAGGTGTCGTCAGGCATGCGGCCGTCGGGGTGGGCCCGCGAGTCGCCATAGACCAGGCTGCGGGCCGACTGCACGCGCACCCCCTTGTCCATGTAGTTGAACGTGAACCGCTTGGGGTCCTTTACGAAGTGGAACAAGTGGACGTGCGAGCGGTTGAACTTCTTTTTGCAGTTCACGCCGAACGTGTAGTACCAGATCACCCAGCTCCGGCAGGTGAAGCCCAGCTTCTGGCGGGCGATCACCTTGAGCTCGGCGGCGAACTCGTCGCCGATGGCCAGCCAAAACGTGCCGGTCGGCTTGAGCACGCGGTGGACGGCCCCCATCCACTGCTCGCTCCAGGCGAGAAAGCCGTCGTACGACTGGCGGTCTTCGTAGACGTCGTACTTGTAGCCGATGTTGAACGGCGGATCGGCGAAGGCCAGGTCGACCGAACCCTCGTCCATTTGGGCCATGAGCTTCAGGCAGTCGCCTTGATGGATCGTGCCGGGGGACAGGCTCATCGGGCAGGGCCTCCTGCGAACGCGCGAAACCGACTCCATGCAGAAGTGGCCCCGAGAGCGGGGCCGCAGCTAGCAATATACACGAGTCCAGCAGAGGGCGCTAGGGGCTAGCGGCGGCGCCAGGCCAGCAGTCCCAGGGCCACGAGGGCGAGCGCCGCCGTGCTCGGCTCAGGCACGGCCAGCGAGCCGGTGCGGCCGAAGTTGGTCTTGAGAATGCCGAAGTCGCTCAGGTTGACTTGGCCGTTGCCGTCGAAGTCTCCGCGCTGCGGGCCGAAGGCGTTGCCGAAGAAGCTCTTGAGCGTGCCGAAGTCGGTCAGATCGACGCGGCCGTCGCGGTTGGCGTCCGCCGGCAGCGGCACGTTCGTCGAGGAAAGCGTCCAGCCGATGTCCTGCAACGCCCCCAGATCGAGTTGCGTCAGCGTCTTGCGGGCGCCCAGGTTTTGCGTGGGGTCCATCGCGGCCTCGGCGACCAGGCCGGTCCAGGTGCTGATCCCTTCCACGCCTTCGAGCCAGTGAGAGCCGTCGCCGCCGGCGATGAGAGGAACGGGACCGCCGTAGCGCGCGGTCGAATTCGGGCCGTTGAAAGCGTTGCCCGACGGGTTGACGTAGGTGTTCCAGGAGCTCGAGATGCCGAACCCCAGCACATGCGTCAGCTCGTGGACGGCCGTGGTGTAGAAATCGGTCGAGCCAGGCGTAGGGGCGGTGCCGATCCCGAAATGCCAGTTGCGGGCTTGGCCGTTGTCCGTGGTGTCAAAGGCGATCGAGCCGCCCCAAGGACCGAAGTCGGTCGGCAGCGTGCCGGTTGCGCCGGTTTGTCCGCGAGTGCTTACCAGCGTGTTCCAGGCGTTGGAACCGAAGCTCTCGTAACCCCCGGGTCCTCCAAAGCCGACCTCGTTGCCTGGCAGATCGTGTGCGCCGACGTAGATCACTAAAGTATCGGCTGGGACCGTCGGATTGACCGCGCTGGCGTCGCCGCCAGTGAACGGATCGACGAACTTTGCGGTAAAGGTGTTAGCCCCGCTCGGCGTGATCGCCGACAGGTTGTCGGTCACGAGCCCTTCGAGCAGCGAGGCCGCGGATTCGAGCGCGTCGCGGCGGTCCTGCGCGTTGAAGAAGCCGCCGGCGTCGTAGGAGTAATCGAAGAGGATGTTGAGCGCCCTGGCGCTCGGCGCCAGCGCAAAGGCCAGCAGCAGAGCCAGCCCGAAACGCCCAGTACGGGACAGCGACATTGGCGAAGTGAATTCCTGGTGTAGAAGCCGAGCACTAGGCCCCGTGCAATCCGTTTTGCCCGTCGCCAGTTCTGGGATTCTCGGCCCGCCGGCGCAGACGCCCCCCTCTCTCAAGGTACTCGGAGCGAGCGTCGGTCTCAAGGAATTCGCCGGCCGTCCGCCCGCGGCCGCCTGGAAGGGTTGTGCCGGCAGGCTCAAATCGGCCCCGTTCTTAGCCCGTTGCCGGGCTTAGGCCGCACTTCTATTGTGGGCCCGCGCCCTCGACCTGGTCGGTGGCCTTGCCGTCGAGCCGGTCGAGCGACTGCCGGGCAGCCCGCGTCCGCGGCTGCTGAGAATCTTGCCCCGCCACACGCTCGAGCACGCCGCGGGCGGCGCCGGAACCGATCAATTCGAGCACTGCCAGCGCGCCAAGCTCCTGGCGGGCCCGCGGCGTGGCAGGCAGCAATTCCTGGGCGTTTTTCTGCAAGCGGCGAATTTGCGAACGGACTTCGGCCGAAGGATGCTTGGCCGCGGCCTCGAGGTCCGGTGCGATCGCTCCCCCCAGTTCCGACAGCTCGGCGAAGGCGGCCTTGCGCGCTTCCGCCTGCCGCGCATCGAGCTGCTCGATCAGCTTTCCGACTTGAACGCGGTCGACCGCAGGAGGCGCCGTCAGCCGGCGATCGATCTCGGCGACTGCCGCGTCTCCGCCGGCAGCCAGTCGCCAAACGGCCTTCTGCGCCAGGCCGGCGTCTTCTTCTCCCAAGGCCGTCCACACGCTGTCGAATTCGCCAGCCGGCAGTCCCTTGAAGCCGGGATGCACCTTGGCCGGGCCAAACTCGATCGTCTCCCCCGTCGCCGGGTCGAAGGCGTCGATTTCGATGCCCCCCGTTGCCCGCCCGGGCCGCGGGGGATACTGGCCGCTCGCCGACCGCACCACGAAGAGCAACCGCTCGGCATGGGCAAGCTGCCAGCGGGCGCCGTGGTGGCGGAAGTACGCGTAGCGCGGCATCCGATAGCGCCCCCGCCCCCGGTAGCCCAGGCCAGGCTGCGCCATGTCGTAGCGGGCCAACTGAGCGCCGAAGGGGTTGTACTTCACGCACCCGGAACCGAATGGGCCATGGTTCTCCGTGAAGGCGTAGAAGGCGTCTTCGCTCTCGGCATAGGTCAGCGCGAAGATCTGGCTGCCGGGCCGCCCCAACAACGACCAAGTTTTCTGCTCCAGGTCGTAGCCGAGCCAACAGCTCTGATGGCTGCTGCTGACCACCAGCCGCCGCCGCTTGGTGTCGAAGGCGATCGCGAGCGGCGGATTCAAAGCCGGCACGCCGGCATCGACCACCAGGGGCTCCGCCTGGCCCGAGGCCGGGTCGACCCGCAGCACTTCGTTGCCGCGGACGCCATAGAACACGGGTCCCCGCGGGTCGACGGCCACCTGCTCCAGGTCCCCCGGCAGCGACACCAAGGTGTCGCCCAGCGGACCGCGCGGCGTGAACATGGCCCATTCGAGCGACGCTTGAGGCCCGCCGCGCATGATGCCAAATTGCTGACCTGCCACGGCGGTCGACCAGAGCGCCGGGAACTCCACCCGCTCGAGCCGCTCCCGCCGTGCGTTGCGCGGCGCCGGTAGGTCGTCGACTAAGTCGGCCAACGCCCGCTCGTTCAGCTTGGCGCGCCAGCCGGCGCCCTCGGGGCCGACGATCAAGGGGCCGCGCGGCCGCATGGGCATCGCCTGAAAGGTGGTGGGCCGCAAACCGGTGAGCCGTTCGAGAACTTCGAACGCCTGCTCCGACTCTTCGTTCGCGTCGCTCGCCCCGAGTTGGAAGGCGTTCGGAGACTGCTCGACGATCGTGTAGGACTCGAGCGGCACTTTGTCGGGCAGGCCCTCGACGCGCTGCCGCGCTTGTCCCCCCACGATCACCTTTTGCAGTCGGACCCCGGGAGCGACGCGCAGCGTCCACTCCGCCGTTTCGTGCCCGCAGAGCACCAGCACGATGGGCGCCGACTGGTAGGTGAGCTGAACCACCGTACCGTGGGCGCGGCCCACACACACTGCGTGCAGTTCGGGTTGATCGGTCGCGGGGCCCGGCTGACCCGGCAAGCGGCTGCGATAGCGCGCCAACTTTTCGGCATAGGCCTCTGCTTCCTTCGTCTTTCCATGGGAACGAAGCAGTTCCACACCCCCGGCGGCATGCTCGATTTGCTTGAGCAGGCGGTCGAGCCCGCCGCCCCCGGTGGGGCCCGCTTCCTTCGCTTCCTCCACCGGCGGCAGGCCTTGGCCATCGTGCGGACGCATCCGCCCCGAATAGACGGCGTCGCGGGTCGCGAGGTCGAGGATCACGATCGGATGCTCGGCGGTGTCCCAGGCCCCGCGCTTGGGAGGCGGCTGCAACACCAAGAGCCCCTTCGCCAGTGCGAGCGACGTGCCGCGCGGCTCTTCGAAGGTGGCGCCCAGGCGCAGGCTGGGACGGATCGTATCGACGACTTTACCTTGGGCGTCGATGCGCAGGATCGCCGGGCCGGGACTCGCCGGCTGGCCCGAGTCCGGATTCGCGGCCAAGTGCTCGTCCTGCTCGGCCTGATGACGCTCGTACATCGTGACGCCCACGAGTTGGTCGTGCTCAGGCAGGTAGATCAAGCCGGCCAGTCCTTGCTCGAGCGGACCGAGGACTTCCCACTGGGCGTCTTCCAAGCGATAGGCGGCCAAGCGGAAGGGCGGATGCCGCTCGGCGGCCACGACGCGCCGCCGCAACGGATCGAACGCAATGGCGCTGATCTGAAAGCCGTTCACCAGGTCGCCGCCCAGCGGCACCGGCTGCTGCTGTTCTTCGGTGAGCGGATTGTAGACCACGAGCTCGCCCCCTTGGTTGAGGGCGAAACGCGTGTTCTCCTTGGCGTCGTACACGATCTGCCGCACGTTTGGGTCGAGCGGCCGCATGGTCGATTCGATCGGGCCGGCGGCGGTGAACTCGGCCGTCGAGGCCGCGTAGTCGCCGTGGCCGTAATAGCCGTGCGGATTGAACGAGCGGGCCGTGTAGAACACGCCCTCGAACCGCAGATCGGCCACTTTGGCGAAGCGGTCGCGGCGATCGAACTCGCTCGCGCGCTGGGCCAGCGATTCGGCCGCAGGCAAAATGTGCTGCTGCCGCCAGGCGGCGTTCTCGGGCCCCACCACGATCGGCTGGCCCGGATAGCGGTCGGCATACTGGGCCGTGCGCAACGGGCAGCCGGTCAGCCAACCCATGCGCTTGACGAATTCGGGATAGTCATAGCCGCCCCAGGCCTGCGCTTGAAACGCCTCTTCGGGCCGCGATTGATTGGTGCATTCGTAGAGCAGCGTCTCGGCCGGCACGCCGGAAATCGAGTTGCGCATGTGACCGCTGAGCGCGACTGCCTTCAGCTTGACCCCTTCCGCGACTTCGAGCTGCCAATGCACGGGTTGATTGGCGGTGAGCGCCAAGATGACCGGCGCCTGCGTGTAGGTGACGCGGACGACCGCGTAGCCCTGGGTGAAACGGTCGGGGCCGGTGACGAGCCCCGGCGGCGGCGTGGCCCCGTTTTGCAGGCCTACCAGGTGGACCTCGGTCTGGTCACTCGCCGCGGGGCGATACTCTCCCGCGGCGGCCTTGCGAAGTTGCGCAAGTTCCTCGGCCAAGGGCGCCGCATCGACGCCGCGGCCGACGCGCTCGAGCCGTTTGAGCTCGAACTCGATGTCGGCAAAACGCCGCGCGAGCCGTGCTTCAGGGGCGGCGACGGGGGGTTGTGCTTGGGCCCACGAAGAGAGCGAGCCCCAGACCAAAAGGAACAAAACCCAGACCACGATCGAGCGAGATCCAACGCGCTCCATGATCGAACCCCTTCGTACGGGAACGAAACCACCGGCCGCCGAACGCAGGCCTGGAGCGCGGACACGCCACGTGCGACCCGCCCTCAGGGCCGAAAGCGCATCTTAGCGAGGCCACGGGCGGGCTGTCCAATTTTTTCTGAATTCACGCGGTCGCGGCAGGCAGAGAGAGCTTCTCGCCAAGGCGCGAAGATCGCAAAGTCCGGCCGATCCAGGGCGCCTGTCTTTGCGTCCTCTGCGCCTTGGCGAGAAATGATTTCCCGGCAGGACTTAGGAGTTCAGCTTCACGCTGGGATCGTTGGCCACGTTCACCCACACGTGAACGTGCGGTTCGCCGCGGAAGTACCAGACGAAGCTGGGGCCTTCCAGCCGCCAGTTGTCCCACACCCCGTCGCCGCCGATGTCGCCGTCGCGATAGAACGCCAGCGAGCACTTTTCCAGGCCTCCCTGCGCCTTCAGGCACTCGAGCGCCTCGGCCTGGTCGGTCTGGCGGTACGGCTCCACCAGCTTCAGCAGAGTCTTCTGCAGTTGGGCCTGTTGGTCCTTCGACATCTCGCTCGCGCGGATACCTGGCAACTCGGCGTTCGGTCCGCGGAAGCCCACCTCTTCTTCACTGGGCCGCTGCTCGACGAGGGCCTTGGCCCGCTGTTTGCCATCGAGCATTTCGAACACCTTGTTCGCTTCGATTCCCTGCTCCCAAAAGACGTTGCCGGGGTGGCCGGCTTCTTCCTCATCCTGCACGGCGTGGCCGTAGAAGATGGGGCCGCCGAAGGCCACGTGCTCCTCGGAATCGCCATCGCAACGCACAGTCATGTGCCGGCCCGTCAGCACGAACTCGAACTTGCCGGAGCCCGGCTCGCCGAAGATGGCGATGCTCTGGTTGTTGCCAAAGCCGCCGGTATCGTCTTCGAGTTGCTTCGCGAACCGCGTGTGCCAGTCGGGGCGGATGATGCCGCTAAACACCGCGCGGATCAGGTCGCGCTGATCGTCGGTGTAGAAGTCCCCCAGGATCTCCTGGTCGTTGATGTTCCAGTTGTTGGCTACGAAGGTCCGCAGCAGCCCGCGATCCGCGTCGACATGGTCCCAGGCGTAGCACACCTGCTTGCGTTGCTCCGGGGTCAGGGTGTCGTAGAGCTGCTTGACGAGCGACTCGGGCGCGGCGGCCGGCGTATCCTTGGCGACGGCCCACACCGGCAGCCCGCCGGCCACCGTGAGCGCGCCGGCAGTGATGCCCGCGGTCTTGAGAAACGTCCGCCGATCGACGGACGAGGAGCAGTCGGAGCAATCGCGCGGTGAGCGGGGCATGGTCATCCTTCCTGGGGGCAGGGCGTGGAGACGGCGATAGGCGGGGGCGAGCAGCGGCCCACCAAGGCCGGCAACTCGTGTCGACTATTAGAACGCGCCAGTTCTGAGGATGCAAACTTGTGCGCGTGGGGTTTCCCTAACGTTTGCTGGCGTCCGTCCGCCCCCACCGCGCTCTCAGCGCTGCCCACCACTGCCCCGTCACCAGCCACTCCGTCCACGTCGTGCGCGTCGGCGAGAAGTTGCGCCACACCGCTTCCACGTACGGGCCACTCGTCTCTGCCAGCGAAGCATAGATTCCCTGGCGGCGTAGCTTGTCGAGCGCCTGCGAGTAATGCCCCAGCACGTGGCGGTCGAGCAGTTTGCCGGCCACGCGGACACTGGAGAGCGCCCCGCGCCCGGCGAGTGAGGCCTTGTCGAGCGAGCCGAGCGTGAGCGCGCCGGAAAGCTGCACCAGGTCGACGTGTTCGCGGGCGGCGAGCGCGCGGAAATCGCTCCACAGCCGCGCGACCTCTGCCTGCGGCACGACGCGCGTGGGGTCGATGCCCGCCAGGGCCGCGCGGGTTTGCTCGACCGTGTCCTTGAGTCCCTCGAGGGAGAGCGGCGGCGTGTCGAAGGCCGAGGCCGTCACATGCGAGGCGCGGCCCACGGCGTCGAGCAAGCCTTGCACGCCGTCGACCGTGGAGTCGGGCGCAATCACCCCTTGCTCTTTGAGCTCGTCGGCCAACTCCTTGAGATACTCGCGCGAGCCGTAGGCCAGGTCGCTCACGATCGCCAGCACGGTGAGGGGTGAAACGTGCAGCGTCGCCAGACCGGCCATCTCCACGAAGTTGCCCACCGTCTTGCGGGCAACGAAATTGTCGACCCGTTCGCAGCCCTCGGCCGCGGGGCCGGCCGGCTTCTCGACGCCGCCGACGTCTTCGGCCAGGAAGTCGAGCATCTGCTTGACGAGCACCGAGTAGGTCTTCGAGCTCTGAAAGGCCGATGGCACCAGGAGCGCGGCCGACTCGCGGAGCGTGCCTCCCACCATGCTCGAGCCACTGCGAATCGCCCGCTCCGGCAGCGAGAGGGAATAGGTGAGATACTCGAGCACGCTCTGGCGATCGGGCTCGCAGGGGGGCGGGGCGGACGCCGGCGGTTCGCTGGGCGCGGCGACGGGTTCGTCCATCGATTGGTCCTTACCAGGGCACGGGCTGACGAATTGACCGGCGGGGCCAGGCGCTCGGCCACACACAGATACTTCGCCGGCAGCCTAGCGATCTTCCGCCCGATGCCCAAGCCGCCTGGGCCGGTTTTCGCCGTCTCTCTACCACTGCCCAACGGTCAGGCCGTCCGAGCGGGGCCACGCTAGCACGGCTGACTCGCGGTGAACCGAAGAGCGCTAGTAGCGTCTCACTGGGCCTACCAGTAAACTCGACAACCGGAACAGCAAGTCTTTTCGAGCACGAGTTCGAGCAAAGGACGCATCCATGTTCCGGCGCCGCGGCTTCACTTTGGTTGAAGTGCTAGTTGCTCTTCTAATCATCTCCATCCTGGTTGCGCTCCTGTTGCCGGCGGTGCAGTCGGCACGAGAGGCGGCGCGGCGGGCACAGTGCGGCAACAGCCTGAAACAGGTCTGTTTGGCCCTCCATCTGTATGAGCAGCAGTCAGGTTGCCTGCCGCCGGTCATGTCTGGCCCCAGTCGTGCTGGAAACGTGAGAGTGGGCTGGCGGTTCGCATTGCTCCCGTTTCTCGAACAGCAGAACATCTTTGTTGCACAGCATCCAGGCGATTGGTACGAGCAAGCTCAGAACGTGGAGTTGCTGGGGCTGGTCATCCCGCAGTACCAATGCCCCTCGACGCCCGGCTACCCCCGCGTGATGAATAATTGGCGGATCGCGTGGGGAAGGGGCGGCATCACCGTCGTGCCCAGGGTGGGCGCCGCTGATCAAGTCGGTCCGAGCCTGGTGGGCGCGCTCTATCGCGGGCAACTTGTTGCGGATTTGGCCGGCGGCCTGACCGCGGCCTGGTATGCCGAATCACTGGCGGCAGTCGATCCGAATCGAGGGCCGTCCATGCCGACCGGCCGGGGCGGCCGATTCGCCGATGTCGATGATGGGCTGTCCAATACGCTGCTGGTCGGCGAACGGTCGGGCCAGCCTGGATACTATTCGGGAAACGGGGGATACTCGCCTCGCGAACCGCGGCCAGGAGCATGCACCGTCGATCAGTTGCCAGACGCCGATCCGGTTGACGGCGTCTGGGTGTTTTCGTCGAGTCCTTTGGTCTCCGAGTTGGCGTTGAACTGGGAGAACTGCAACGGCTTCTATAGCTTCCACGACGGAGTCAATGCCGCGTTCTGCGACGGATCCGTTCACTTCTGGACCGAGGGCATCGATCCGCGAATTGTGCATGCCGCCGTAAGCCGTGCGGGCGGAGAGCCAGTGGACGCCGGGGCTCTTCGGTAATCTTCCTCGCCCTGGCGTTCCTCGTGATCGCCGCCTTGTTCGTGTTTTTCGGCCTCGGGCTGGAGGGCTGATCGCGCCCGCCGCCGCACAGGTTGCACCTGCCCCGCCCGCGTGCTTCAATGCGGGGAAGTTCGTCGCCCGTTAAGCCGGTGGGCGGGCTCGCCTGCCTTCGGCCCCCTCCCGCAGATCATCTCTCCGCACCAAGGAGCCCCGCATGTTTCGCCGCTTCTCCTTCCTGGCCTTGGCCTTGTTGCTGGCCGCATCCTGGCGGGCCGCCCCGACTCAGGCAGAGGACGCCGCGCCCAAGAAGGCCGCGCGCATGCTCATGGTCACCGAGAGCCAGGGCTTCAAGCACGGCTCGGTCACCCGCAAGGAGAACGAACTCTCGCCGGCCGAGCGCACGATGACCGAGCTCGGCGTCCGCAGCGGGCTGTTCCGCGTCGATTGCACGCAGGACACCGCCAAGGACTTCACCAAGGAGAAGCTCGACAACTACGACATCGTCTTCTTCTACACGACTGGCGATCTGCCGATCCCCGAGGACGTGCGCGACTACTTCTTCAACGACTGGCTCAAGAAGAAGGGACACGGCTTCATCGGCGCCCACTCGGCGGCCGACACCTACCACAACTACGAGCCCTACTGGGACATGATCGGCGGCACCTTCGATGGGCACCCCTGGGGCTCCGATCAAACAGTGACGGTGACCGTGCATGACCAAGAACACCCGGTCAGCCGGCCCTGGGGCCAAGAGTTCTCGATCCAGGACGAGATCTACCAGTTCAAGCACTGGCAGCCCGAAAAGGTGCGCGTGCTGATGAGCCTGAACATGGCCAAGACCGATCTCAAGAAGCCGTACCATGTGCCGATCGCCTGGGTCAAGGAATACGGCGACGGGAAGGTGCTGCACATGAGCCTGGGGCACCGCGAAGAGGTGTGGGCGAATCCTACCTACCAGGAGTCGCTCCTGGGGGGCGTGAAGTGGATCCTCGGCCTCGAGCCCGGCAACGACACCGTGAACCCCGACGTCTCGGCCGAGCAAGACGCCAAAGCCAAGGCCGACTTCGCCGCCGCCGGCGGCAAGGCTGAATAGCCAGGTAAAGAGAATACGAACCGCGGAGACGCGAAGACGCGCAGGATACAGAGGAGATTTCTCGCAAAGGCGCAAAGGTCGCAAAGTTGGCAGAGCGCCGCAGACTGCTCGATTCCATCTTGGCGAGCTTTGCGCCTTTGCGAGAAACTTCTTTCTCTTCCTCCGCGTCTTCGCGCCTCCGCGGTTCGTCTATTTTGCAGCGCTGACCGTGCCGGCCGGCGGTTGTTTCGTCGCGCGGATGTAGTCGTTCACTTGCGCTTCGAGCACGTCGAGGGGTACGGCGCCGCTGCCGAGGACGACGTCGTGGAACTTGCGGATGTCGAAGCGGTCGCCGAGTTCTTTTTCTGCCCGCGCGCGGAGTTCGCGAATCTTGAGCTCGCCCATCTTGTAGGCGACGGCCTGCCCCGGCCAAGAAATGTAGCGGTCGACCTCGGCCACGATGTTGTGCTGCGAGAGAGCCGTGTTGGCCGCCATGAAGTCGATCGCCTGTTGGCGCGTCCAGCCTAGGGCATGCATGCCAGTGTCCACGACGAGCCGGCAGGCCCGCCACATCTCATAGCTGAGTCGGCCGAAATCGCTGTAGGGATCTTGGTAGAAGTCCATCTCCTGGCCCAGCTTCTCAGCATACAGGCCCCAACCCTCGATGAACGCGGTGACTCCGGCGAAACGGCGAAACGGCGCCAGTTCGCCTAGCTCTTGCTGCAGCGCGATCTGCAGGTGATGCCCCGGCACAGCTTCGTGCAGCGACAGCGCTTCGACCTCGTAGAGCGGGCGGCTCTTCAGGTCGTAGGTGTTCACGTAGTAGAAGCCGGCGCGGGTGCCGTCGCCGGCCGGTTGCATGTAATAGGCGGTGGTCGTTTGCGGAGCGATGAAGTCGGGCACGGGGCGGATGCCGTAGGGCATGCGCGGCAACGTGCCGAAGAGTTCAGGCAGCTTGCCGTCGGCCTTCTTGAGGGCGAAGGCCACCTTCTCCATCAGCTCTTCGGGCGTCTTGGGGTAGAACTTCGGATCGTTCCGCAGATGCTCGACGAACTGCTCGCGCGTCCCTTGGAAGCCGGCCCGCTTGACGACCTCTTCCATCTCCTTGCGAATCCGCGCCACTTCGGCCAGACCCGTCTGATGTACTTGCTCGGGCGTCACGTCGAGCGTGGTGAACTTCCGCACCCGGTGGCGATAGAACTCGCGGCCGTTCGGCAAGCCCGCCGCGCCAATCGTGCCGCGGGCAGCCGGCACGTATTCCTTCTTGAGGAACTCGTAGAACTCCCGGTAGCCAGGCACGACTGACTCGGCGATCGCCTTGGCGGCCTCTGCCTGCAGGCGAGAGTGCTCGCTTCTGGGCACGGTGTCGGGAATCGACTGGAGCGACTCGTAGAGCCGGCTCTGCTTGGGGTCCGACACCAAGTGCGGCTCGATGATCTTCTCGTAGCCGCGGAGCGAAACTTCAGGGAGCACGACGCCGGTCTTCAGCCCTTCGCGCAGCAGTTCGATGTGCTGTCGGGCAAAGGGCAGAAAGCCGCGCAGCCGGGCGATGTAGTTCTCGTAGTCCTTGGTCGTCACCAGCGGGACCGACTTGTCGAGCTCAGGGAACTCGACGTGAAAGCCTTCGCGGTTGGTGATCGGCATCAGGTGGCTGCGAAAGCCGTATTCGGCAATCGAGTCTTCCGTGAGCCGCCGGAAGAGGTCGTAATCGACGCGGCGCTCGGCCGAAAGCGCGTTGCGATCGATCTCCTGCAGCTTCGAGTAGAACCGCTGATCCGCGGCCAGCCGCTCTTCGTGATCGGCGAGGCCCACCTGGGGCAGCTTGTCGTTCTGGCGATTGTCCCCCGCCTGCGTGGCGAAGAGGGGATCGATCTTCATCGAATGCGCCCAGGCCTCAGCTAGGAGCGCGGCCAGAGCTTCGTCTGCCTTCGTGGCGGCGGCGGCTGGCACGTCTTCGGCCCTCGCGGCGTGGGTGACAATCAGCAGAAGACCAGCCAACAGAGCGGACAAACGGCGGCAAGGCATGCTCAACTCTTCACCTTCACGGGCAATTGGTCGATCTTGGCGGCCAGAATGAAGTCGTTCTCGGAAAGCCCGCCGATGGCGTGCGTCCAGATTTCGATCCACAGCTTGCGGTAGCCTTCCAAGTGTAGATCAGGGTGGTGCTGCTCTTCCTCGGCCAGCTTGGCCACGGCGTTGAAGAAGTCGAGGCCGGCGACGAAGTTCTTCATCACCCAGTCCTTGCGAATCCGCAGGCCGTCGTGCGTCAGCCTCCAGCCGCTCAGCCGCTCGACCTGCCGACGGGCGTCATCGGCCGAATAAGCCGGCACGCCCCCTTCGCACGGCCCGCACTTCTTTTGCGTCAGTTGATCGGTGGTCTGCGATTGCATGGCAAATCCTCCCAAAATAGCCCCCCGTCAATGACGGGGGGACTTCCACCGCAAGTCCGCCGCTTGCGCTCGTTGCAGGACAACACGTCGAATACGTCAGCCAAACAACGTTGCTTTCGCTTCGACGATCGTTGTCCCCCCGGCGACTCGCCGGGGGCTAATGCACAAACGGCTCCACCGAAACCCCGCCGCTTGCGTTCACGCCGCCGAACGAGTCGCAGCGAACGCAAAGTCATGGTGGCTTCCGCCGCAACGCTCCCGCTCCCCCGGCGACTCGCCGGGGGCTAATGGGCGTGATTCGGATTATAACGGCCCCGTTGGGCCCCCGCAGGATGCAACTGCTGATCCGAACTGTGGCCCTGCTTGCTCTACGCGTCGACCTTTGCCGGGGTTCCAAGGGCCTCCCTGCCGCGGCGAAGCCGCAAGCGATAGACTGGCGGAACCACCAGAATCCTCGAAGCTTTGATTCATGCCGGCCGCTCTTTCCGCCGTCGACTATCTCCCCCACCCCGAGAAGCACGCCCCTGCGCCGGTCTGCGTCGTCTACGGCGACGAGGCGCTCCTCAAGCGCCGCGCGCTCGAAACCCTGCGGCACGCCGTGCTCGGCGAGGGGGACGCCGAGTTCTCGCTCTCCCGCTTCGAGGGGGACGAAACGCCGCTCCGCGACGTGATGGACGAGCTGGCCACGCTCGGCCTGTTCGGCGGCGGCCGGCGGCTGGTAGTGGTCGACGACGCCGACGGCTTTGTGAGTAAGCATCGCTCGGAACTCGAAGACTACGTGCAGCATCCGCAGCAGAGCAACGTGCTCGCGCTCTCGGTTTCGAGCTGGCCGTCGAACACCCGCCTGGCCAAGGCGGTCGCGAGCACCGGCCTGGCCATCGAATGCAAGGCCCCCGGCGAAGCCCAAACGCCGCGCTGGCTCACTGCCTGGGCCAAGAGCAGCCACCAGCTCGCGCTGCCGGCCGAATGTGCCGAGGCCATGGTCGAGGCGATCGGCCCTGAGCTGGGCTTGCTCGACCAGGAACTCGCCAAGCTGGCCGGCGTCGTCGGCCCCGGCGGTAAGGTGACGCTCGAACTCGTCGACGAGTACGTCGCCGGCTGGCGCGTGAAGACCGCCTGGACGATGCTCGACGCTGCGCTCGACGGCCAGACCGGCGCCGCCCTGGGCCAGCTCGACCGCCTGCTCCAGTCGGGCGAGAACGCGATCGGCATCCTGGCGCAGATTTCGGCCACGCTCCGCCGCTTCGCCGCCGCCACCCGCTTCATCGAGCAGGCCGAGGCCGAAGGGCGAAAGATCACGCTGCGCAGCGCGCTCGAGCGGGCCGAGGTGAAGCCCTTCGTCATCAATCGCGCGGAAGGGCAAATGCGCCGCCTGGGGCGCGACCGGGCAGGGCGGCTGTTTGCGGTGCTCCTAGAAGCCGACCTCGCCCTCAAGGGCGCCAGCTCAGCTCCGGCCCGCGCCCGTCTGGAGCTCGAGCGGCTGGTCGCCTGGCTGTCCGCCCCGCCTGCAAAGCCGGCGCAGGCCGGCTGACGTAGCCCGCCTCATGTAGCAAGCCCCAACGTAGCCGGCGCCGTGCGCCGAATGTTGAAGCGCTGTGGCCAGCCACGGCAGTTGCCCCGCGCTTGCACGCCGGCCCCGATTCTGCCAGGCTAAGCGCTGGGCAGTAGGGCGAATTGGCGGAGCTCGAGCGCGTGAAACTCTTGTGGGTGATCATTCAGCCGACCAAGCTGCACTCGCTGCGCGAGGCGCTCGACAAGATCGGCGTCACGCGGATGACCGTTTGCGACGCCCAGGGCTATGGCCGCCAGCGCGGCCGCACCGAAATGTACCGGGGGCATGAGTACAAAACGAACCTGCTGCGGAAGATCGCCCTCGAAATCGTGGTGAACGACGATTTCGTCGACCGCACGATCGACACGGTGATGGCGGTCGCCCGCACGGGGCCCGAGGGGGCGATCGGCGACGGCAAGATCTTCGTACTGCCGATCGACGACGTGATCCAGGTCGGCGGTCCCGAGCGGGGCAAGAGCGCCGTGTAGTCGGAGCTGCTCCGCCGCGAACCCATGCTCAAGCCGTTCGACGATACGCCGAGATACCGCTTTGCGCTCGAGGTCGTGCAAACGCTGCACGAGCAGGGCCACCTGGCGCTGTTCGCCGGCGGCAGCGTACGCGATCATCTGCTCGGCAAGCCGCCGAAGGACTTCGACGTCGCCACCGACGCCGTTCCGGAGCGCGTCCGCAAGGTGTTTCGTCGCCGCCGCACCCTGGCGATCGGCGCGGCCTTTGGCGTGATCAGCGTCGTCGGGCCCAAGGGGGCCGGGCAGGTCGACGTCGTCACCTTTCGCGAAGAGTCCGACTACCAAGACGGCCGCCGCCCAGGACGCGTCTGCTTCAGCACGCCCCAGCTCGATGCCCAGCGCCGCGACTTCACGATCAATGGCCTGTTCTACGACCCGCTCGCACGCCGCGTGATCGACTACGTGGGGGGCGAGGCCGATCTCGCGGCCGGCCTGGTCCGCGCGATCGGCGATCCTACGGAGCGCTTCGCTGAAGACAAGCTGCGGATGCTCCGCGCCGTGCGCTTTGCCGCCGCGCTCGAGTTCGAGCTCGACGCTGCGACCCGCGAGGCGGCGAGCGCCATGGCCGAGCAAGTGGCGGGCGTCAGCCCCGAGCGGATCGCCGGCGAATTGCGGCGGATGCTCGTCGATCGCCAGCGGGCACGCGCCATCGAGCTGCTCCGCGAGACGGGGCAGCTCGCGGTAATCCTGCCGGAGTTGGCCGAGGCGTCCCGCGACGCGAGCGGCTGGTCGCGACGCCTGGCGGCGCTGGCCGCGCTCGACGCGCCAGAGTTCCCCCTGGCGCTAGCCGTGTTGCTCCGGGGAACACCGCCGAGAGCGGGCCGCGAAGCCGGGGAGCGGCTGCGGCTGTCGAACCAGGAGGCCGACCGCATCGTGTGGCTGTTGCAGCACGAGCAGGCACTTGCCGACGCCAGCGCGCTGCCGTGGCCGCGTTTGCAGCGGCTGCTGCTCGAGCCAGGCATCCACGACCTGCTCGCCCTGCACGAGGCGGCGAGCCCCGCCGACGAACGCTCGAACGCATCGACCGCGCGCTGCCGCGAGATTCTCGCGCGTCCGCAGGCCGACTGGAACCCGCCGCCCCTGGTAGGGGGCGACGACCTCAAACGCGCCGGCATTCCGCCCGGCCCCCAATACCGCGCGCTGCTCGACCAGCTCCGCGACGCCCAACTCCGCGGCGAGATCCGCACCGCGGCAGAGGCGCTCTCGCTGGCAGCGCGGTTGCTCGGTGAATGAGCAGAGTTTGAACCACAAAGGCACGAAGCCACGAAGAACTCAGACAGAGTTTCTCGCAAAGGCGCAAAGCACGCTAAGAACTCGAGGGAGCCGCCCGCTTTGCGATCTGTGCGCCTTTGCGAGAAGGCATTGTATTCTTTGTGTCTTCGTGCCTTCGTGGTTCGATGGATCCTACAGCACCACCCAGGTCAGCAGCAGCGTGGCGACGGCCATCAGCACCAGGCCCACGCAGAAGATTGCGTCCAGGGTGCGTTCGAAGTGCCGCCAGCGTTGGCTGAAGCCGGTGCGGAGGCCCATGAAGCTCATCACCGACGCGACCATGAACAACATGGCGCTCACGGTCAGCACGTCGTCGACGATGATGTCGATCCGGCTGAGCTGCTTCACCACCGCGATCAGGCCGATCGCCGTGAGGCACACGCCCACCATCCCGGCCGACACCGACAAGATCGTCAGCAGGTGCGTGGTGTAGCGGTCGGCGTCTGACTGCGGTGCGGGCGCGGGCGCCTCAGGCTCGGGCCGCTCCACCGGGCGATCGGTGCGGGTAAGCGGGCTGTCGACGGCCGGGCGATTCAAGGTTGCACTCGCAAGAAGGGATACCCGCGCCGGCCGCGCTCGCCGCCGGGCCCTTTCAGCCTAACAGCCCGCCGCCTTTCTCGAAACGCTGGCCGCCGCCCGTTAAGGGGGCCCCTCGGTTGCGGTTGGTCGGGCAGAGACCACCTGGTGCAATTGGGAGTGCAGTGTGATGACGCGCGAGACCGTGCGAGGGGCAATCGAACATGTGGGGCTGGCCTTGCGGGCGCCGGCCGAATTCGCCGAGGCTTGGAACGCCGGGCGGGCGGCCTATCCCTGGACCGTCTGGGGGGCGCTTCTCGGCACCGCCATCCTTGGCACAACCACCTACGGCATGACGATGGGGCTCTTAGGTGGCCCGCACGACGTGTTGCGGCGCGGCCTCGTGTGTACGTTGTCGGCCGGCCTGGCCTGGTCGATCGCGCTGCCAGCCTTGTACATCCTCAACAGCCTGGCCGGTTCGCGGCTGCGGGCGAGCAGCACGCTGCTGGCGGCGCTCGTGACCGTGAGCTGGGGCGGGCTGGCGATGATCGCCTCGATCCCGATCAACTGGTTCTTCACCGCCACGATTCCGCACTCGGGAGTCGTGCTGCTGGTGAATCTGATCGTCTTCGCCGGCGTCGGCGTGTCGATGATCGACGTCTTCCGCCGCGTAATGGCGCGGCTCGAGCCCCATCGCCCCGAGGCCTCGCTCTGGTGGCTGGGGCTGGTCGGGGCGATCGGCGCCGAGCTGTTCTACTTCTTCGGCCTGTTCCACTTTGCTTGATCCTGTGGGATGCACTTTGAAGGAGTGTCCCTGGGGTCGAGCGCAACGAGCGCCCAGCAAAACGCCATGCTTTGGAGAGCTGAGACCATGTCTGCCGACACCACGTTTGCGTTTCCGCCGCTGGCGACCTTGTTGCCGGAGGCTGCATCCAAATCGCCCGAGACGTCTTGGGCCGATGATCCCGCGTGTCCGCGAGCAGGCGAGGTGGGCCTACTCGCGCTGGTGGAGCTGGTGCTCAAGAGCCCGGCCCGCCTGCACCAGTTGCTCCGCGACACTACGGGGCAGCTCGCCTTGTTGTGGCGGTTGCTGGCGATCTCGCTCCTGTCCTTCGTACTCTATGGCGTGGCGATGTCGCTCGTCCTCTCGGCCACGGGGCACTGGCCGACGCTCGCGCACGTGCCCATGTGGTTGCGCGGAGAGGGCCCTGCGCTGCTCACGTTCACCGACCTGGCTGCCCCGCGCGGCGCCCTGGCCCCGTGGCTGAGCGGCGCGGCCTTCAAGCTCACGGCCGCCTATGCCTTTGGCCTGATCGCGGCGACCGGTGTTTGCCTGCCGAGCCTGTACTTCTACTGCCTGCTCTCCGGCATTCCGCTGACGATGGTCGACGTGGTGCTGCACGCCGTGAAGGCCAAGGCTGTGGCCGCCGTGGCGCTCGTCGGCATTTTGCCGCTCTACGCCGCGGTGGCCATGGGGGCCGCCGTCTTCGGGGCGCCCCGCGTCACGCTCGAGGCGGCCTTGCTCTTGGGACTGGCCCTGCCCTTCCTGGCAGGGCTCTGGGGCACACAATCGCTCTACCACGGCTTCGCGCAGGTGGCGGCCCGCTGCCACTGCCAACCGGAATCGCGGCACTGCTTCCTGCGGCGGCTCGTTCTGTCCTGGTCGGCCTGCTACGCCGCGGTCGTGCCGGTGATGGTGTTCTCGCTGTGGGAGGTGTTTTCGCGGGTCTAAATCACGGGGGCCGAAGCTGATTCTCTTCGAGGAGCGCGATCATGGGACTGTTTCATCGACTGCAAACGCTGCTGGCGGCCAACTTCAACGATCTGCTCGATCAGGCCGAGAACCCCGAAAAGCTGCTGCGGCAAGCGGTGCGCGAGCTGGAAACGGCTCAGGGGCGCCTGCTCGACGCTGCGGCCCGCGCCATCGCCCACGAGCGGCTGCTCGCGCGGCAACATCTGGCGTGCGGCGAACGGGTGAACGCGACGCAAGCGCGCGCCGCGGCCGCTGCCCGGCGAGGCGACGATGCGGCCGCCCTGGCCGAACTGCGGCTCAAGGCCGATCAACAGCGCGATCAAACGGCGCTTGCCGAGCAGCAGCGCCGCGCCGCCGAAACCAGCGCGCAGCTCCGCGCTCAGGCGTCGGCGCTGCGGACGAAGCTCGGCGAAGCCCGTGGACGGCTCGAAGATCTGACATCGCGACATCGCGCAACCAAAGCGCGGCGCGCCGCTGCGGCCTGCTCGGCACACGATCCCCGCGTCCACGATCGCTTCGAGCGGTGGGCCGCCCAGGTGGAGCGCGAACAGGCGGAGACCGAGGCCCTGTTCGAGTTGCTCGGCGAGCCTGCGCACGATCGCGGCGACGACGCGAAGCTCGCCGCCGAGCTGCAAGCCTTGAAGGAGCAGTGCCATGTTGCTGGCTGAAACGGCGATCTTCTACTTGCTGTTCGGCGCCGGCGTGGCCGCGGCGGCGTTCGTGCGCGGGCGGCGCGAGGGACGCGTAGTGCAAACGGCCGAGGCGGCGCTCGCCTGCCTGTTCTGGCCTCTCGTGGTGCCGCTGCTGCTCGGCGGCGCGGCGAACGACCCGCTGGGCGACGAAGACGCGCTTGCTGAGCGCGCGCCCGACGAATTGGCCGCGGCGATCGCTCAGGTCGAGCGCGAACTCGACGAGGCCTTAGCCGGCCTGGCCGGCTGGGCCGAGGACGTGCTGGCCGGGGAGCAGCCACGGCTCGATGAACTGCGGACTGCCTGGAAGCTACAGGCCGAACGCATCCGCGAACTCGACCGGCTGCTGGCCGCTCCGGCCGCGGCCGCCGAGCCGTGGGCTTTGGCGACGGGGGACGACGCCCGCGCCCGTCACTGCGAAGAGCTGCGGCGGCAGAACCTCGACCAGTTGCGCGAACTGCGCGGCCGGCTGCGCTCCGACCTGGTCGGCACGCTGGCCTGGGTGCGCGAGCTGGTGACGATGATCCACCTGGCCCGCTTCAGCGGGGCGCCCGCGGGACGCGTGGAAGAACTGGTGGCGCAGATTGCCGCGGCGGTGGAGGGGCTTTCGGAGGTGAGCGCTTGGCGCGAGACGGCGGGAACCTGATGGGGCTGAGCTTGGATGAAGGTCCGAGATTTACGTCGACCCCGCGTCTCGGCGTTGACCTTTGCGCATCAGTGTGAAGATAAATCCACCCACCAGGCCAAAGAGGATCGTCCAAAGGAAATGAGCGGTGCCGCCAGCCACAAGTACACCATAGTTCTCCGACACTCCTTCATTGGGCGCCAATCGACCGTGGATTAGGACGAACGTCGCCAAGGTTGGGGCCATCCACGGAGGCGCCCATTCAAGAAACAGGAGGAGCGGTGAAAAGAACATGAGTGCGCCGAACATCAAGTAGCCCCTAGCGAAACCTGGACGTTCTTGGCTGATGACTGCGGAGAAGGACATCCCAAAACTCACCAGGACCAGCCAGAAGAGTAGAGCCAGCGTCAATAGGCTGGGGCGAGCCACGGCTGCGACCATCAGCGCCGCTACGGCAGTCACTAGCAAAATGGATCGGAGTGAGAACCGCATGCGTTACTGCCTCACTTGGACCTGAGCGCGTTTTCGTGCCTAGCTCAGCATCCCCTCCAGCACATGCCCATGCACGTCGGTCAGCCGTCGCCGGGCCCCGTTGTGGTAGTAGGTCAGCTCGAGGTGGTTGAAGCCCAGGAGATGCAGCACCGTGGCGTAGAAATCCCAGACGGTCGTTTTCGGATCGAGGGCGCGGCGGCCGAAGTCGTCGGTGGCGCCGTAGCTGCCGGGGCGGACGCCGGCGCCCAGCATCCAGCAGGTGAACCCGTCGGGGTTGTGGTCGCGCCCGGTCGTGCCGACCTGATGCGTTGGCATGCGGCCGAACTCCGTGGTCCAGAGCACGAGTGTGTCGTCGAGAAGGCCGCGCTGCGCCAGGTCGTCGAGCAGCGCGGCCGTTGGCCGATCGAACACGGGGCAATGCCGCTCGTAGTCGGACTTGAGCGTCTTGTGGGCATCCCAGTTGAGCAGCCCGTCGACCCCCGAGGCCCGCGACGCGCAGTACAAGTTCACATACCGCACGCCGCGCTCGAGCAGCCGCCGGGCGAGTAGGCAGTTGCGGGCGTAGGTGGCCTTTACCTCGTTCGGGTCGTCGGTGCCGTACTGGCGATGGGTCGACTCCGTCTCGCTGGCCAGATCCGACACCTCGGGCGCGGAAAGCTGCATGCGGGCGGCCAACTCGTAAGAGGCAACACGGGCCTGCAAGGCCGAGTTGCCGGCCCGGGCCGCGGCGTGCTCTTCATTCAGCCTCTGCAAAAACGCCCGCGTGTCGGCCTCTTCGTCGGCGCCAATGCCGGCCGGCGTATTCAAGTTGCGCACCGGCTGCTGCGCCGCCATCACGATCGCCTGGTGCTTGGCCGGCAGAAAGCCGTTCGACCAGTTGGCCTTGCCATTAGGGGGCTCGCCCCGCAGATCGGGAATCGCCACGTAGGTGGGCAAGTTGTCGTTCGCGCTCCCCAGCGCATAGCTGGCCCAGGCACCCGCTGAAGGAAAGCCTTCGGCCACGAAGCCGGTGTTCATGAACACGTTGCCGGGCCCATGGGTATTCGTCTTCGAGGTGAGCGAATGGACGAAGGCGATGCGGTCGACGTGCCGCGCCATCTCCGGCAGCAGGCTCGAAATCCGCTTGCCCGATTCGCCGGCCGGTACGAACGCCCAGGGGCTCTTCATCAGGTTGCCATTCTTGCCCTGGAACGTCACCACGTTCTCTTCGCCCGGCATCGGCTGGCCATCGCGGCGCTCGAGCTCCGGCTTATGCTCCCACAGATCCATGTGCGAGGCCGCGCCCGGGCAGAAGATCTGCAACACGCGCTTGGCCTTGGCCGGGAAGTGCGTTTGCCCTAGCCCGGGTTGCCAGCCCGACGAGCCGAGCGCCTCGGCCAGCCCCAAATGAGCCAAGCCCACCCCGGCTAGCGCCGTGCCCACGTGGCCAAACAGCGCGCGGCGCGAGAGTAAGGCGGCCACATGGTCGTTGATGGGCGTGGACATCTGAAGTTTCGCTCTCTGTAGGGTCCGCTCTGCGGACCAAGAACCTGCCAACTACGGTGGAATCAATCCAAATACACCAACTCATTCGAATTGAGCAGCGCCCGGCACAGGGCCACCAACCCGTGCTCAGTCACCAGCCGCTCGGCCGCCCGGCGTTCCGACGCGCTCGGCTCGCGGGCAAACGCCAGCTCAAAGGCCGCGCCAATTTGGTCACTCGCCTCTAGGTCGCCGCGCGCTTGCACGCGCTCCGCCAGCGCCCGGGCCATGTCGAGCGTGAAGCGGTGGTTGAGCAGCGTCAGCGCTTGCAGCGGCGTGGTCGTGGATGCCCGCTTGGGCGCGGCGAAGGCCGGGTCGGGGCAGTCGAAGTCGCTCAGCAGATCGACCCGCGCGGCGCGGGCATTCTGATGATAGACCGCGCGGCGATAGGTCTCGGGCCCGTGCTCCTCGAGCGGCACATAGGTGGCCACGTTGTCTTCGAGATACCGGTAGAGCCGGAAGCCTGGGCCCCCTTCGCCGAGCTCGAGCTTGCCGGCCACGCTGAGCAGCGTGTCGCGAATCTCTTCGGCCGCGAGCCGCCGCGGCGGATAGCGCCAGAGGAGCCGCGAGTCGGCGTCGACTTGCCCCGCCGTGTCGTTCCAGGTGGATGTCTGGCGATACGCCTGCGACGTAACGATCAGCCGATGGAGCGGCTTGAGCCGCCAGCCCGACGCGTGAACTTGCTGCGCCAGCCAATCGAGCAATTCTGGGTGGCTGGGCCGCGTGCCCATGAAGCCGAAGTCGCTCGAAGTGTCGACCAGGCCGACGCCAAAATGCCCTTGCCACAGGCGGTTGGCCAATACCCGCGGCGTGAGCGGATTCTCGCGGGCCGTGATCCAGCGGGCGAGCGCGAGCCGGCGCTCGGTCTCCGGCGCCTCGGGCGAGAGTTCGTAGCCCGGCGCGACGGCCGCCAAAAACGACAGACTCCCCGGTGCCACCGCGTCTCCCACTCGGGCCGGGTCGCCCCCCAGGAACACGTTGAAGGGCCCGGTGCCCGCTTCGAAGCGCCCCGCCCACACGCGTTCGAGCGCCGGCACGGCGTCGACTTCGGCCGCCAAGCGATCGCGCTCGGCCGCCAAGGCGTCGAGTTGTTGCGACTCCTCAGGCGTCACTTGCGCGAGGAAGAGCCGCCGGCGGCGGTGCTCAGGCGAGATCGGCTGGCGATCGCGCGAACTCGCCAGCTCGCTCCAGGTTTGGCCATCGAGCGAGGCCTCGAGCTTGTACTCGCCGACGAAGGCGCCGGGCTGCAGCCCGCGCTGACGATCGGTGGAAAAGATGATCTTGGCGATCCGCTCCGGTTTGGCCAGCTCGATCGTCAACTGCGGGCCGGCTGCGATCCACCGCGCGCCATACTTGCCGTCGATCGTGAAGCCAACGTCGTAGGCGCCGGCAAAATCCTGGGCCTGGCGGCTTTCGCCGCTCGCTTTCGCGCCTGCAGCGGCGAGCGCCACGTTCCGCGGTTCGGGAGCGGCGGTGAAGACCTCGAACTCGTCGAGCTGGAAACCGCCGGCGTGCTGCGGGTCGTCCTCGCGGCTCTCGACCGAAAGCCGCACGAAGCGGGCATCGACGGGCGGGAAAGGCTCCTCTGTGCCGTGCCGGTCGGCGGGTGGGCGGGTCCACGTGGCTTCGAGTTCCGTGGCCTTCGCTTCGGCCCGCTCGAAGATCGCCCGCTCGAGCGCCGCGCGCTGTTGGGCCGCGACGTCGCGCTGGGCGACAAGCGGCGCGAGCTTGGCCGCGTGCTCCTGTTGCGCCGCCGCGCTCGCCACCACGCGCTCATCGTGCTGCACGCCGGCGAAGGTGGCGGAGAGCTGGTAGTAGTCGCGCTGGGTGATCGGATCGAACTTGTGATCGTGGCAGCGGGCACAGCCCACGGTGAGTCCGAGAAAGGCTTCGCTCGAGGCGCGGATGATCTCGTCGAGTGTGTTCGCGCGGATGACCTTGGCCTGCAGCGGATCGGAGTTGCCGACGTTGTCGTACGGGCCGCAGACGAGAAACGCCGTGGCAATCTGGGCGTCGCGGTCGTCGGGGGAGAGCGCGTCGCCCGCCAGGTGCTCCTGAATCAATCGGTCGAACGGCTTGTCGGCGTTGAACGAACGGATCACGTAGTCGCGGAACGGCCACAGGCTGTTGATCAGCACGTTGCGCTCGAAGCCGTTGCTCTCGCCGAACCGCACGACGTCGAGCCAGTGCCGGCCCCATTGCTCGCCGTAGCGCGGCGAGGCGAGCAGCCGGTCGACGAGCCGCTCATAGGCGTCGGGCGCGGTGTCGGCCGCAAAGGCCGCCACTTCTTCAGGCGTGGGAGGCAAGCCGATGAGATCATAGGTGACGCGGCGGATGAGCGTGCGCCGATCGGCCGGCGCGTTCGGCGCCAGCCCTTGCTCGGCCAGCTTCGCAAAGACGAAGCGATCGATCGGATTCGCCGCCCAGGCGGCCGGCGTCTCTGGCGCGAGCGGCGGCTGCGCGGCCGACAGCGGCTGCAGCGACCACCAATCCTTGCCTGCCCGCACAGGCTCTTTAAGCCGGACGCCCTTGGGCCAGTTGGCGCCTTGCTCGATCCACCGCGCGAGCAGCGCGACCTCGTCGGCCGACAGCGGCTGCCCTTCCTTGGGCATCGTGGGGCGTTCGCCGTCGGCAGCAGGCGAGACCAGCTCGATCAGATAGCTTTTGGCAGGCTTGCCGGCGACGAGCAACTCCTCCGGCAACTCGCCCCGCTCGACGAGCGAAACGTCTCCCTGCTTCGCCCCCGGATGATGACACCGCACGCAACTCCGCTCGAACAGCGGCGCCACGTCGCGGGCGAAATCGACTTCCCCGTCGGCCCCCGCGGCAAATGCAGCCAGCAGGACGACGGGGGCGAGGGAGTTCATAGGCGGTAAGAATCAAGGCCGAGCTAGGCGAGCTAAACGACTAGCTCAATTATGGAAGGGGCCGCCGGCAGCCTCAAGCGGCTATCTCAGTCGCGAAATTGCCGAGCTGGAAACGTGCAACTGCCTAAGGCGCTGGCACCTCCACCTCCCCCCTCCTCGGCAACGAAGGCTGCGCCCCCACTCGTCCCACGCTAATCGCCGCCGCCTGATTCGCCCAGCAGGCCGCCTCGACGAGCGACTTCCCTTCGCTGAGCGCCACCGCGAGCGCCCCGCAAAAACAATCGCCGGCCGCCGTGGCGTCGACGGCTTGCACAGGCACGGGCGGAATCACGGTCGCCGTCTCGTCGACGACCACCGCGCCGCGGGCCCCCAACGTCACGATGCAGGCTCGCACGCCGCGCTCTCTGAGCGCCTGCCCGGCTGCGATCGCGTCTTCCACGGTCTCCACCGGCCGCTCGGCGAGCGCCGCCGCTTCGCTCTCATTGGGCACCAGCACGTCGACTGCTTCCATCCCGCCGGTGTCGCGGAAGGCCAGGTCGGCGGGCGCGGGATTGACGACCGTTGTCAAGCCGGCGCGCTTGGCCCTATGGAGCGCCGCGAGCACCGTGTCGAGCGGGCTTTCGAGCGACGCCAGGAATACCCGCGACACCGTGAACACTTCGTCCGGCAGAGCTCGCACGATCTCGCGCCGCAGCCGCATGTTGGCCCCCGAGGCGACGCTGATCAGGTTCTGCCCCTGCCGGTCGACGAGGATCAGCGCGATGCCGGAAGGCGCGCCCGGCACGACCTGGATGAACTCGGTGCGCAGATTCTCCTGGGCAAGCGCCGCCAAGGCCGCTCGGCCGAAGGGATCGTCTCCCACCGCGGCGACGAACGTGACGGGCGACCGCGCCAGCCGCGCCGCGGCCACCGCCTGGTTGGCGCCTTTGCCGCCAGGCGCTTGGAAGAACGCGCCATCGAGAACCGTTTCGCCCGGCGCCGGCAACCGCGGGCCGCGGATGACGAGATCGGTGTTGATCGAGCCGAGCACCAAGATCGACATCGGCTACTGCCCGATCGAGATCTTCAGCCGCTCAGGCTGGCCTAACCGTTCCAACACCTGCGTGGCATACGACCAAGGTTGCGGATCGCGGCAAGCGGTCAGCGCCACCGGCGCCCGCTCGGCGGCCGCGGCCACTGCCTGCGGCAACTCCCAAATCTGGCTGACGTTCAAGTAATACGGCCCGCCCCGGTGATTCGCCGGCAGTTCGGCCAGCTCGAGCCCGGCGATCTCGTCTTCGAAGAGCGACGCATAGAGCACGTTGGCCGCCATCGGGCCGCGGCCGGCCAGCGTGAGCTGCGCGGAACTCAGCGTTTCGAGATGCTGCAAGGCGCGGATCGCCTGGCGGATGTCGAACACCCGCATGCCGTCGAGCGATTGGCCCAGCAGATAGAACCGCCGCAGGATTTGCGTTTGCTTGCGTTCGTCGCCGCTCCAGGCCGAAGGACCCACGCCGCGCGGCGCCAGGAACGCGAGCGTCCGGTTTCCCCGGGCGAGCTCGGTTTGTAAGCGGCCCCATTCGGCCTCGTTGGGGGCAGGCGTGGCCTCGCCGGGCAGGGCTTCGCCGAAATGCACGCGCAAGCCTGCGATCAACCGCTCCCAGTCGGCCGTGTCGGCCACGGTGAGCACGGCCTCGGCGGGCGGCCGGCCGTCGTCGGCCGACAGCGTGATCAGCCGCGCATGCACCGAGGGCTGCGTCTCCAGGTCGTACACCGTGAGCTGCACGCCCTGCTCCACGGCCGAGGCCAGCTCCACCGGAATCGCATCGCCTAAGTCCCGCGGCCAGCCGCGGAAGCTCTTCGACTCGAGCAGCGAGAGGGCGCCTGCGCGGAGCCGCTCCCAGTCGCGGGCATTCTCGGGCGGGGCAGGCTCGCTAGCCAGTGTGACGAATTGCTCCTGGATCTGCGTGTTCTTCTGGTCCTGCGGCAGCTCGGCGAACACTTTGAGTTCTTCCGGCTCGAAGTAGGCCACTGCTGGCGCGGTGATCAAGCTCGTGTCGCCGTCCTTCAGGTGATACGACAGCCAGCGAAACGCCGGGATCTGCAAGTCCTGTGTGTCGTTGTGGCCGCCGGGCGTGATGTTGAGCCCCAGCTTGTCGGCCGCGCCGTGCAGGTCGTAGACGTGGCGGAGCTTGCCGTAGATGCGCATCACGCCGGCCAGCGGGAAAATCGTATCGTGGTCGGTGTTCGAAAGGAGCAGCGGCCGCGGCGCGGCGAGCGCAGCCACGGTAGCGTAGTCCCAGCCGTGGGTGTTCACGAAGTACATGCAGTCGCAATGCCCTTCGACGCAACCGTCGACCACGTGGTCTTCGAGGTCGGTGATGCCGGCTACCGGCACGGCGGCCTTGATCCGCGGATCGAGGGCCGTGATCCACCAGCTATAGGCCCCGCCGCCGCTGCGCCCCGTGACGCCGATCCGCGTAGCGTCGATCTCGGGCCGCGTTTCCAGGTAGTCGAGCGCCCGCACGCAGTTCCAGGCCTCCACGCCGGCCGGGGTGTAGCCGTGGTTGAGCCACCACCACATCCCTTCGCGATAGGTGCCGTGGTGCAGCCCCTCGATTTCGCCGAGTTGCAACGTGTCGATCACCAGACAGGCGAAGCCATGGCGGGCGAACCAGGCGCCGTGGTGCTGGTAGGTCACCTTGTTGCCAAAGCTCACGCCGTTCTTTTTCGACGGTCCATGGCCACAGACATAGAGCACCGCGGGAAGCGGCTTGTCGATCTTCTTTGGCAGATAGAGATTCGCCGTCACGTAGAGCCCAGGCCGCGACTGGAAGTGCAGCTTCTCGACGCGGAACTCGTCGCGCTCGACCGTGCCAGTCACCTCGGCCTCGAGCGGCGTTTTTTCGGGCCAGGGGTGCAGGCCCAGCATCTCTCGGATCTGCTGCTCGAGCTGCGGCCGGCGCCCCTGCCAATCAGCCAGGGTCGACGCGCTCGCGAGCCAGGCGTCGTCGAGCTTGGCCGTTTGCTGCCGGAAGTACTCGGCCAACTGCTGGTCGGCCAGGGTGGGGCCCGCGGGCCCCGGTTCGTCCGGTTGGGCGGCCGCGGCCACGACGAAGACGAACGAAAAGAGCAAACTCAGGGCGGAGGATCGCAACAGCATGGCGGGCGGCAAGCGGAGGGGCGAAGGAAGATTGCGCCCTTATCGTGCCCGGTGGAGGCCGGCGTTGCAAGCAACTTCTGACGGGTGGCCTGGTGCGACGCGCGACCAACTCTTCTTCACCTGCCCCCGCAGCCGGTGAATTCGGTGGGCGCCGCTACTCCGCCGGTGTCTCGCTCGGGCGCAGTTCAGCCTCCACCGCCGCGCGCCAGCCACCGCGCCAACCGGCGACCAAAGCCTCGAGAAGCGCCGGTTCGATCGGTTGGCCGCGATCGCGCAGGAGTGCATTGGCGAAGGACCGACACGAGGGGCGATGCTCTTCCGGCAAGAGCTCGAACAGTTGGGCCCAAGACTCGTCGTCCGCCCCTCGCAGCGTTTCCGCCGCCTTGCCAACCGCTCGGCCGACGAGTCCGCGTTGATCGACAAACCCGCTGCAGTCGCTGCGAAAATGCTCGTCGTCCAGACGGGTCAGCACGTGCTGGACGACCTTCGGCGGATTGTCGAACATTTGCGAGACGAGCCAACCGACAAGCGGACCCGTGGGCGCTTCAGGCTGAAACAGGCAATTGAGTTCGCCCAGCGCGGTGTTCTCGCACAAGGCACGGAAACTCGGCTCGAAGAGATCTTCACAGGCGAGCCGGCAACCGTAGCGGAGCAGGCCACTGGCGGCCGTTTCTCTGGGGATGAGTTCGCTGCTGGTGCTAGCGATCGCTAAATACCAAGATCCCCAATCGGAATGGCGGCGAACGGCCTGCGCAGCATCCGAGGGAATCCAAAAGCACTCGGGGTCGCGCGGAGTGCGGCTGGTAGCCACCCGCCACCAGCCGCTCAAGAGTTCGTCGGCAAATGCAACAGACGCTTGGCCGAGCAGTCGGACGCCCGCGGGCAGCGGCGCTTCTTCGCGGGCCATGACTTCCGCGAAGACAAACTCGACGAGCGAACGCACCGGCCGATCCGGGTCGCCACGATTAGGGTAGGTCGCCATCGCTCGCGTCAATTGCGCGCTGCGATGATCGAAGGCCCCGGCCTCCCACCGCACGTAAAGATTGGGCGCTCCCCACGAGGACGCGTCGTCGCCGAGCCAAGACTCCCACGAAACTCCGCGCCCGGCGCCGTCTTCGAAGACAAACCGGTCCTTGCCAGGATCCGTCACGGTCCAAATCCCATTCGCAAGTTTGGCGGTCACTCCGGGACGGCGCAGCAAGTCCAGACAGAATGAGGGGGTCAGCTCAAGCTTGGGCGGCGCCACGACTTGTTGATCCGAAGATAGGCGCGCTTCTGCATGGAAGGCCCGCTTCTCCGGATCCGCGCGGTCGAGCTTCAAACCCAACGACAAATACACCGCTGGCGTCGACGCCGGGGCCACCGGCAGCGACCACAGGGACCGGGATTTGGGCGCGTTCAAGGCGATCTGCTGAGAATCGAGGAGCGCCCAAGGCCGTTCCTCGGCCTCACCCTTGGAACCCTGCTCGGCGAGGGCCATGGCGCCGGTCGGCGCCAAAACGAATTGAAACGCGCGCTCTCCGAACTGCAATTCTGCCACGAGGTCTGCTTCCCATCGGTCGGGGGCGGCAAGCCATTCGCTAAAGCGCAGCAGGGCAGCTTCGGCCTCCGAGAACTTTTCGTTGAGTGCGGGCGACCGAGGGGCCTCTTGCACCTCGACGACGAGTTCGACGTCGTCGTTGCCAGGAAGCCTCTCCAAATGCGCGCTCACTGCCAGAAAGCGGCCCGAGTTCTCGAGCCGCGAGACCAGGTCGGCCAGGGCCTGCGGCGCCAGCGAGGCGCCTGCTTCCAGCCCGAGGAACTGAACGACCTCAGCGACGTTCGTGCGTTTCTGACCCTCGAGGCGGAGTTGTTTGAACCCCAAGCGCGGCCCGAGGTCACGGATGCTTATCTCGAGGATGGCCGACTTCCCGGAAATGCGCCAGTGCGCTCTCACGGTGGCGTAGGGGTACCCAAGGTCCGCGCAAGCCAATTCGACGCAGCGCTGGTACGCGAGCAGCGATTCCCTATCCGCCTTGATCGGAGACTCCAATTCGCACATCGCGCGCCACGCGTTCGCGGCCGAACGTTTCTTGCTGGAGAAGGACGCGGGCCGGGTCACGTCCCAATCGGCGTCGCGCAGTGCATGGTGCAAGGCAGGGGAACTTGGCGCAGTCAGAGCGCGCACGATTTCGAACTCGACATGCTGCTCGAGCGGCCCCACGGCAGACTGCACATGAACGGCGCTCGCCGTGCAGCGGTTGCCCTCCTGAATCGTGACGACGAGATGGGATTTGTCGTCGCTTGCGTCGGCTGAGACGTACGCCTGGGCATAGCCCGCGTAAAGGTATCCCTCGGCGACCGCGCGACCCAGATGGTGTAGATAGTAGCTGCGGCTCGCTGCGGGAAAGCCGCACCAAGTGAGATGTACGTCGCGACTCACAGCAAGCCGAATCGAGTCGCTCGAGAACGCCGCGTTGCCGACGATTTCGAACTGCTGAGGATTCGCCAGGCCGCCCAGGCGCTCCGGAGAGTCGGAGTGGGCCTTGAAGTTGGTTTTGCCTCCGGCGACTTCGGTCGTCGGTCCATCAACGAAGCCAGGAGCTATCGGCAAGGTCACCGACTCAGCCTCGGTCTTCTCGCGCGAGCCCGCAGCCGCGTCTTCCGCGAACAGAGTGCCCTGGAGCGCTGACCCGTTGAACTCGATTCTTTCCTGGCCGCTCGAAGACGCGGCCAGCACCGCAAAGAACAACGGCGCCCCACAGACATGCAGGAACCGAATCATTTTCAGGTCCTCCGTGACAGAATCGCTCGGCCCTCGAGCTGACGGCCGATTCTATTCCGTCAGTGCGAGCCACGGCAACGCAGATCCAACCGTCACTCGGAGGAGCGCCGTACGCGCGGTGGTGAGTCGCCTGCTAGCATCGGCTGCACGGTCTTGCAGACCGCGCGCACGGGCTACGCCCGCGCGTCGACCGGCGTGGAGCGCTGGCCGGACGTCGCCGCAGCGCGCGCGGGGAATTTGCCCGCCTGCACTTCGTTGCAAAATGAAGTCACGGCGTCGCCGATCGTCTGCCGGAGGTCGGCGTATTGCTTGACGAACCGCGGCAAGTGCCCCGAGGTGAGGCCCAAGAGATCGTTGACCACCAGCACCTGGCCGTCGCAATCGGGGCCGGCGCCGATGCCGATCGTGGGAATCGAGAGCTTTTCCGTCACGCGGGCGGCCACATCGGGCGGAATGCACTCGAGCACCACCGCAAACGCACCCGCGGCTTCCACCGCCTGCGCGTCGGCCAGCACGCGGGCGGCGTCGCGCTCCATCTTGAAGCCCCCCAGCTTGTGAACGCTTTGCGGCAAGAGCCCGACGTGGGCCATCACGGGGATGTCGGCCGCCACCAGCGCGGCGATGATCTTGGCCCGCGCCTCGCCTCCCTCGAGCTTCACCGCCGGGCAGCGGGCCTCCTGCAGCACGCGGGCCGCGTTTTCGATCGTCCGCTCGATGCCCAGGTGGTAGGAGGGAAACGGCAGATCGACCACCACGAGCGGCCGCGGCGCGCCGCGGCGGACCATTTCGCCGTGGTAGATCATGTGGTCGAGCGTGACCGAGAGCGTGTTCTCGTGCCCTTGCACCACCATGCCGAGGGTATCCCCCACCAGCAGACCGTCGACGGGAGTGGCGTCGAGGATGCGGGCGGTGGCGTAGTCGTAGCAGGTGACCATCGTCAACTTGCGCCCCGAGCCCTTGAGGGCTTGGAACTGGGGGACGGTGAGCGCGCCGGCGGAAGGCTTCGACATGCGTGCGTGGAGACAGGCGAGAACGGGGTGGAAGGGCTGCTTTGCCCAGAAGATTCTCTCTTAGTGTATACGTCGGGGCGGACTGGGGCTGCGCTCGTTTCGAGCCTTCGGCTGCCGGGATGGGCATGCAAAGGGCGGTCCGCCAAGGGGTTGGACTGGTAGGCGCCAAACAGACTCGAAGGCATTTCACCGTTCCCTCACCCCCGGCCCCTCTCCCACGGGGAGAGGGGAGCTTGGTACACTTAGAGTCCCGCCCACGCCCGGCGCCGCGAACTGGCTGCGCCGCCCTGCCTTTGATGAGCGTCCTGCCCCGCGAAGGACCGTTTTCGCATGCTCACGCTGCTTGGTCCCGGCAGTCGCTACTGCGACCGTGTTTCCCGCCGCTCGTTCTTGCAGATCGGCTCGCTGGCCCTGGGCGGCCTCACGCTGCCCAAGTTGTTGGCGGCCGAAGAACGAGCAGGCGGCAGCGCCCGGCACAAGTCGGTGATCATGGTCTACCTGGCCGGCGGCATGTCGCACCAGGACACCTTCGACCTCAAGCCCGAGGCGCCCGCCGAAATCCGCGGCGAGTTCAAGCCGATCTCCACCAGCGTGCCCGGCATTCAGGTGTGCGAGCACCTGCCGAAGCTCGCGAGCATGATGGACCGGCTGGCGGTGATCCGCTCGGTGGTGGGCCTGCGCGACGAGCACTCGAGCTTTCAAACGGTCACCGGCTTCCCGATGTCGCAGGCGCAGCGCGAAGGGCGGCCGCACTTCGGTTCGGTGGTGACGCACTTGCAGGGGGCGGTCGACCCCGTGGTGCCGGCGTTCGTCGATCTCTTCCCCACGATGCAGCACCGCCCCTACAACAGCCCGAGCCCCGGCTTCCTGGGGCATTCGGCCGGCGGCGTGAAGGCCGACGGCGAGGAACTGGCGAGCATGAAGCTGCGCTACGTGTCGCCCGAGGAGTTTGGCGCCCGGCGGCGGCTGATCGGCGAATTCGACCGCTTCCGCCGCGCGGCGGATCAGGCAGCGCAGAGCGGCGAGTACGACGTGCTCGACACGGCCTACCAGCGGGCCTTCGACGTGCTCACCTCGACCAAGCTGGTCGAGGCGATGGACCTGGAGAAAGAAGACCCGGCGCTGCGAGACCGCTACGGCCGCGGCTCCTCGCAACCGCAGGGAGACGCGGGGCCGCTGATGAATGATCAGCTGCTGCTCGCCCGCCGGCTCGTCGAGGCGGGGGCCCGCTGCGTCACGGTCGCCTATGGGTTTTGGGACACCCACGGCAACAACTTTGGCCATTTGAAGAACAACCTGCCGCAGCTCGACCAGGGAATCAGCGCGCTGGTGGAAGACTTGCAGCAGCGCGGGCTCGACCGCGACGTGACCGTGGCCGTGTGGGGCGAGTTTGGCCGCACCCCCAAGATCAACAAAGACGCCGGCCGCGACCACTGGGCCCCGGTGAGCTGCGCCCTGCTGGCCGGCGGCGGGCTGCGGACCGGGCAGGTGATCGGCAGCACCGACAAGCTGGGGGCCTACGCCGTGTCGCGGCAGGTCCATTTTCAAGACGTGCTGGCGACGCTCTACCACCAGCTCGGCATCGACCCGTATTCGATCGTCCACGAGGTGGGCACGGGGCGGCCGGTGAGCATTCTGCCGGAGACGGCGCGGGTGGTGGGGGAATTGGTGTAGCGGGGTTTTTCCCCCCGGCGACTCGCCGGGGGCTAATAGATCGGCCTCCGCGGTAAGCCAACCCTTTGCCCCCCGTGAGCCACGGGGGGCAACCACGTTGTGGAGCGCGCGCAACTTACGTCGCGTAAAGCCACCGCCCCAAGAGCAGCGTCGGCGCGAGAGCGCCACGACGGCCGTCGCCCAGAGCGGGCCGCAAGCCGCCAGCGTCACGGCGGCGTCGAGCACCACCAGCGAGAAGATCGCTTGCCGCACCGCCGCCTGCACGCGCGGCGGCGCGGGATCGAGCACCGCGGCGAAGCAGCGCGCAGGATGAGCAGCGACAGCACGGCGATCAAGAACGGAACCGCTCGGCCGCGCTCGAGCACCTGCGGCCAGCGCGGCGTCGCCTCGCGGGCATCGACCCAGGGCGCCGCGATCGTCGCCAAACCCATAGCCATCACGCCGGTCGCCAGGCCGAGTTGCCAGCGGCGGCTCACGGCTCGCCTCGCGGCGGGCGAACCAAGTGATGCCGGCCACATAGACTCCCAAGCCGGCGGCCACGAGCAGCAGCGGCGGCGTCCAGCGCTCGGCCAGGCTCATGCCCAACAGCACGTTGAGCGTGCGGCAGCCCCCCATGGCAAGCGGGCCGAGCGGCGTGCGCTTGAGCACGGCGTCGTAGCCCCAGGCCAAGAGCGCGACCGCCGCCGCCACCACGCCCGGCCAGGCGGAGCGCTCGCCGAGGCCGGCGAGCCAACCGCAGACCACGCCAACGCCGAGCATGCCGAAGCCCAGGCGAAAAGCCGTTGCCAAGGGAACGCGGCCCGATGGAATCGGCCGCTGCGGGCGTTCGCGGCGGTCCTGCTCCACGTCGTAGGCGTCGTTGAGCGCCATGCCGGCCGAATAGATCAGCCCCGAACTGGCCAACAGCAGCACGAGCGGAGGCCAGGGGCCGAGCCCGGCGTGCGTGACGAGGTATCCCATCAGCACGTCGGCGAGCGCCGTAAAGACGTTCGGCAAGCGAACGAGCTGAAGGTAGGCGCGCGACATAAGGGCGGTGGACTAGCCAATCGCAGGGACGGGGATGCAGAAGGCTACCCCGCCGCGGGCGAAGTGGCAATTCGCCCCCAGTCCACTCGGCGGCCGGGCTCGGCGGCCGGGCTCGGCGAAATCACGATCCTTTAGCCCCCGGCGACTCGCCGGGGGCTAACGCGGCGCTAAGAGCGGCTAGCCCACCTCGGCCTCGATGGTCGACCACATCGAGCCCTGGCATTCCCCCACCAGGCCGTCCTTGCCGTAGGAGTGGATCTGGTCGCGCTTAAGCTCGGCGTGCTCTTTGGTCGTGGTGAGCAGGATCGCCCGGCCGCGGTGATGCACTTCCTCGGCGAGCAGAAAGCCCTTCTCGGGCGGATGGCCGAAGAGCGTTTGGGCCATCGTGATCACGTACTGGTGCGTGTGATCGTCGTCGTTCCAGAGGATCACGTGGTAGCGCGGCTGCCGTTTCGGCTTCTGGCGTTGCTCGACATCGGGCAGCGTTTCGGGCTCGGCGACGGCTTGGGCGGCATCCATCGAACGGGTCACTCCCGGCAAAGTCAGCGCCTCATTCCATCAGGCGCGGTTGTGAGGTTTGCACCGAGGGCGAGGTCCCCTCGTAAGACGGATTATATGGTACGATCCTGCGGACCGCAAAGTGCGGCCTCCGCTGCCCAGCCAGAATCGTTTCCCCGGAATGCCCGACATGACGTCTCCCCTTCCCCCGCTCGACGACTATCTCCAGGCGAACTCCGCCAAGTTCGAGGCCGAGCTTTGTGAGTTGCTGCGGATTCCCAGCGTGAGCGCCGACGAGGCCTACGCAAAGGACGTGCGCCGCGCCGCCGGTTGGGTGGCCGACCAGTTGAGCGGCCTCGGGCTGGCGACCGAAATCGTGCAGACGCCAGGGCACCCCATCGTGGTGGCGTCGTCGCAGCATCAGCCCGGCAAGCCGACGGTGCTGGTTTACGGTCACTACGACGTGCAGCCGCCGGACCCGCTCGACGAATGGACCACGCCCCCCTTCGAGCCGACCGCGCGCGACGGCAATCTCTATGCCCGCGGCGCGACCGACGACAAGGGGCAGATGTTCACGCACATCAAGAGCGCCGAGGCCTGGATCAAGACGGCCGGTGAGCTGCCGCTGAACCTGAAGTATCTGATCGAAGGCGAAGAGGAGGTCGGCAGCGAGCACCTCGACAAGTTCATCGCCGAGCACAAGGAGCGGCTCGCCTGCGACTGCATCGTGATCAGCGACTCGAGCCAATTCGGCCCGGGAATGCCGGCCATCACCTATGGTCTGCGCGGCATCGCCTACTACGAGTTGCGGGTCACCGGCCCCAAACAAGACCTGCACTCGGGCACGTTTGGCGGCGGCGTGATGAACCCGGCGATCGCGCTGGCGAAGGTGCTGTCGGCGATGATCGACGAGCACGGCCGCATTCAGCTTCCTGGCTACTACGACCAGGTCGTCCCGCTCTCCGACGAGGAGCGGCGGCAGTTCGCCGCGCTGCCGTTCGACGAGCGGAAGTTCCAGGAGAAGCTGGGCGTGCCTGCGCTGGCAGGCGAGGAAGGCTTCACCACGCTCGAACGCCGCTGGGCCCGGCCGACGTTCGACATCAATGGCCTCTGGAGCGGCTATCAGGGCCAAGGCGCGAAGACCGTGCTGCCGGCCAAGGCGGGCGCCAAGTTCAGCTTCCGCCTCGTGCCGAAGCAAGACCCGGCCAAGCTCACCGCGGCGCTCCGCAAGTTCATCGAAGAGCGCTGCCCGCCGGGAGTCCGCTGGGAGCTGATCGACATGCACGGAGCGCCCGGCGTGGTGGCCTGCCTCGACAGCCCCTACATGGCGGCCGCGGGGCGGGCGATCGAGCTCGGATTCGGCAAGGCGCCGGTGTTGATCCGCGAAGGGGGCTCGATCCCCGTGGTGAACACCTTCCACGATCTGCTGGGAGTCGATACCTTGTTGCTCGGCTGGGGCCTGGACGACGACAACACCCACAGCCCGAACGAAAAGTTCTGCCTGGCCGACTTCCACCGCGGCATCCGGGCCAGCGCCTATTTGTGGGACGAGTTGAGCCAGATGGCGAAGGACCAAGCCTAGGTTCGACGCTGGGGTGGCTGGGGTCGAGCCGTGAGGCGAGCCCCCAGTAGTTACCGTGGATTGCTGGGGGCGGGCTTGGGGCCCGACCCCAGGCACCCGATCCGCACTTCGCGAAAAAACCCTCGCACGCTGACCGAACTAGACCGTACACCAACCAAACTCTCGAACGTCGGTTTCCATGCTCGATCGCAAGTTCATTCTCGAAAACGCGGACCTGGTGCAGGAGAACTGCCGCCGGCGGGGCGTCGAGGTCGATATCGCTCGCTTCGTGGCTCTCGAACAGGACCGCCGCGCTCGCCAAACGCAGCTCGAGGAACTGAACCGGCAGGCGAACGACGTGAGCAAGTCGATCGGCAAGGCCAAGGACGACGCCGAGCGCGAAGCCCGCAAGGCCGAAGGGCGCAAGCTGCGCGATCAGGTGACCGCCGCCCAGGCCGAACTCGAGGCCTCGGCCGCCGAGCTCGACGGCATCCTCCGCCGCATCCCCAACCTCACACATCCCAAAGCGCCGTTAGGAGCCGACGATCAATCGAACGTCGAAGTCCGCCGCGGCAAACACGCGCCCCCCAAGTTCAGCTTCAAGCCGCTGGACCACGTGACCTTGGGCGAACGGCTGAACCTGGTCGATCTCGAGGCCGGGGCGCGCGTCGCAGGGCACGGCTTCTATTTCCTCAAGAACGAGGCGGTGCTGCTCGAGCTCGCACTCCAGCAATTCGCGGTCAACCTGCTCCGCTCCGAAGGCTTCACGCCGGTCATCACGCCCGATCTAGCGCGCAACGAAGTGCTGCATGGCACCGGCTACATCCCCCGCGGCCCGGAGACGCAGATCTACAGCATTGCCGACAGCGACCTGAGCCTGGTGGCCACCGCCGAGATCACGCTGGGCGGTTTTCTCGCCGGCCAGATCCTGGAAGAAGAGCAGCTTCCGCTCAAGCTCTGCGGCATCAGCCACTGTTTCCGCACCGAGGCCGGCGCCCATGGCCGGGCGACGCGCGGCCTGTACCGCGTGCATCAGTTCACCAAGATCGAGATGTTCGCCTTCACGCGCCCCGACCAGAGCGAGGCGATGCTCGATCTCATCTGCCAGCTCGAATGCCGGCTGTTCGACGAGCTGGGCATCGCCTACCGCGTGGTCGACACGGCTGCGGGCGACCTCGGCGGCCCCGCCTATCGCAAGTTCGACCTCGAAGCCTGGATGCCGGGACGCGGCGAGAGCGGCGAGTTCGGCGAAGTGACGAGCACCTCGAACTGCACCGACTTCCAAGCCCGCCGGCTCGACATCCGTTACCGCAAGAAGGGGGAGAAGGGGACGCAGTTCGTCCATACCCTCAACGGCACGGCGATCGCCGTCAGCCGGGCGATCATCGCCATTCTGGAAAACTATCAGCAGGCCGACGGCAGCGTGGTCGTGCCCGAGGTGCTGCGGCGGTGGATGGGGGTGGAGCGGATTGGCGGCTGATTCTGTCGGACTCGCGGGAGCTTGGCGTCCCCCCCTCCGCTCACGCGTCGGGTGGCGTGAAAGTGCTTCGCGCTGATTGACATCGCGGACGACTAACCGCGACACTCGAACTACGGGCCGTCAAACCGAACCGCCAGCGTGATGCCGCAGGAATCTCGTATGAAAAGCGAATCCGATCCAGTGCTCGACGAGATCATTGAGAGACTGAAAGGCATCGAGCGCCAAGTACGGGCGATAAAACTGACCCTGTTCGCCAGTGTCGCGGCGATGATCGTCGTGGGCTGTGGCCTCTGGGTATGGTTCTTTTAGCGCGGCCTTCGTTGCCCTTCACGTCCATGCCCTCTGTCCAACCTATTTCTTCGCAGCTCGTCGGCCACCGCGTGGCCTTCGTCGGCAAATTGGCAGGTATGTCGAAGCGCGACGCGCAGCAGCTCGTGCGCGAGCAAGGGGGGCTGCCGCTCGAGCGACCCGAGCCCTCGGCCACGTTGCTGGTGCTGGGCGAGCACGAGCCGCTGCCGGCCTTGAGCCTGGTCGAGTCGCTGGGTCCGCCGGTGCGTGAGGCGGTGGAAGCAGGGCGCATCGAAGCCGTGAGCGAGACCGAGCTCTGGCGGCGGTTGGGCCTCGTGGACCTCGAGCAGAACGTGCAGCGGCTCTATACGCCGGCCATGTTGGCGGAGTTGACGAGCGTCGACGTCTCGGTCGTCCGCCGCTGGCATCGGCTGGGCCTGATCCGCCCCGTGCGCGAAGTGCGGCGGCTGCCGTACTTCGACTTCCAGGAGGTCGCGGCCGCGCGCCAATTGGCCCAGATGTTGGCCTCCGGCATGTCGGCCCAGGCAATCCGCCGGCAGCTCACGGCCCTCGCGCAGCGGTTGCCGCTGGCTGAGCGGCCCTTGGCGCAGCTTTCAGTGATTCTCGAAGGCTCGGAGCTGCTTTTGCGTCAGGGCGAAGGCCTGCTCGACGCAGTGGGGCAATACCGCTTCGATTTCGGCGCGGCCGACGCCTTGCCGATCAAGACGCTGCCTCCGCAGACCGAGGCCGAACCCGAGCCCTGCCCGCTCGAAAATTCGCCGGCCGCGCTCGTGCAGGCGGCGATCGATCTCGAGGACGCAGGCGACTTGGACGGCGCGATCGAAGCCTATCGCTCGGCGGCCGCCGCCGCGGGGCCGAGCCCCGACGTGTGCTTCCGCCTGGCCGAGCTGCTCTACCGCCAGGGCGATTTGGCCGCTTCGCGCGAGCGCTACTACATGGCGATCGAGCTCGACGAGGATCTGGTCGAAGCGCGGGCGAACCTTGGCTGCGTGTTGGCGGAACTCAACGACCACGAACTGGCTGTGGCGGCGTTTCAGGGGGCGCTCGCGTTTCACCCCGACTACGCCGACGTGCACTACCAACTGGGGCGGACGTTCGACGACCTGGGGCGCGCCGGCGAGGCCGAGGTCCATTGGCGGCGGTTCTTGGAACTGGCGCCTGGCAGCCCCTGGGCCGACGAAGCGCGGCTCCGCCTCGACGCGGCGGCCTTCGAAGAGGAGCCGAGCCTGTGGAACGAGTGAGCGGTCACAGCCTCCCGTTCATCTGGTGCATGAGCCCCGCAGGGGCGCAAGAATTTAGCCAGGGGCGCAAGCCCCTGGGATCGCGGGCGCCGCGCAGGGGGAGCCCTGAAAGGGCGAAAGAACCTGCGATCCGCCCACCCCTCTTTTGCCCTTCCAGGGCTGATTATGCATATCGGTTGGCCACCAGGGGCTTACGCCCCTGGCTAACGTCTAACGCCCCTCTCGGGGCTGAGGTCGCGGCGTGCCGGGCTCCTCGCGGGGCCACTCGATGACCTGGTTGGGTCTCGACATCGGCGGGGCAAACCTCAAGGCTGCCGACGGCCGCGGCTTCGCCCTGAGCCGCCCCTTTCCCCTCTGGCAACGCCCCGGCGATCTCGCCAAAGAACTTGCCGCCACGCTGGCGGCTTCGCCTGCGGCGAACCGTTTGGCGGTGACCATGACCGGCGAGTTGGCCGATTGCTTCGCCACCAAGGCCGAGGGCGTGGCGGCGATCTGCGGCGCGGTGGTGCAAGCCGCGGCCCGACGCGACGTGCAGATCTATGGAGTCGACGGGCAATTCGTAGCGCCAGAGGCCGCGCTCGCGCGGCCGCTCGTCGTGGCCGCCTCGAACTGGCATGCGCTCGCCGCCTTCGCCGGCCGCTTTGCGCCGGCCGGCAGCGCATTGCTCGTCGACATTGGCTCGACGAGCGTCGATCTCATTCCGCTGGAAGCGGGACGCCCCGCAGCCCGTGGCGCGAATGATCCCGAACGGTTGGTGGCGGGGGAGTTGGTCTACACGGGCGTGCAGCGCACTCCGGTGTGCGCGCTCGTGCCAGCGTTGCCCTGGGGAGAACGGGTCTGCCCTGTGGCGGCCGAATTGTTCGCCACCACCTGGGACGCGTACCTCGTTCTCGGCGACTTGCCGGAGGAGCCTGAGAACCGTCAAACGGCCGATGGCCGCCCCGCGACCCGCGCGCTGGCGATCGACCGCCTGGCGCGGATGATCTGCGCCGACCGCACCCTCTTCACCGAGGGGGACGCGGAGCGCGCCGCCGCGGCGATCAGCGCCGCGCAGCTCGCGAAGCTCGGCAATGCCGTCCGGCAAGCGATTGGCCGGGCGCCGCCGGAAACGGTGATCCTCGGCGGCCAGGGGGAGTTCCTCGCGCGGCGTTTGGTGCAGAAACTGGGTTGGCGGAGCGAGGTCAGCTCGCTGGCCGAGCGATTGGGCTCGCAGGTATCCGCCTGTGCGCCGGCTCACGCCGTGGCGGTGCTTGCAGGTGAGCAGTTGCCGTGAGCGCGAGGGAAACGCTGCCGCGCGTGGTTCGTTTGGGGGGCAGTCTGCTCGAAGATCCACGCGTGAAAGATCGGCTCAGGACATGGCTCGCGCTGCAGCCCCCTGCGCCGACCGTGCTCGTCGTCGGCGGCGGACCCTGGGTCGAGGCGATCCGCACCGCCTTCGCGCTCCACGGGCTGACCGAAGAGGCGGCTCATTGGCTGAGCGTGCGCGCGATGGGGCTCACGGCCCGGTTGGCGCTCGAACTCTGGCCCGAGGCGACGCTGCTCACCGAGCTGGCCGAGGCGCAGGCTTGGCGCCGCCTCGACGCACCGGCCATCTTCGACGTGCAACACACGCTGACGGCCGATGCAGCGTCCTCCGCGCCAGCGCTCCCGCAGAACTGGAGCGTCACGAGCGACTCGATCGCCGCGCTCGTCGCGCGGGCGCTGGGCGCGAGCGAACTGGTGTTGCTCAAGAGCGCCTTGCCAGCCCCCTTGTTCGATTTTGCGAGCGCTGCGGAGCAGGGCTACGTCGACGCCTACTTTCCTGTCGCGGCCAGGGAGCTTTCAAGTGTGCGGTGCATCGATCTGAGGGGCGACGCCTTCCCCGAGCGCGTATTGCGCTGCCGGGAGTCGCCCAGCGTCTAGCAGGAGCAGCAGCCCGTGTCCCCGCCCCCGGCAGGTATGCTACGATAGCCGTCGACCCTGCGGCTTCCGCTCGCCTGAATTTTAGAGGAGGACGTTTCCATGAGGTTGCTCGCCTTTGCCGCGTTGCTCGTTGCCCTTTCGCTGGCCGGCCTAAGTTGGGCCCAAGAGAAGTCCGACCCGTCGGCCGACGACGCGGCTGCCCGCAAGGTCGTCGACGAGGCCAAGGCTGAGAACCACGATCAGACGGCGCTCGAAAAGGAATTCCAGCAGACGATGTCGGGGGCGACGCTCGTGGGGCACTTCACCGTGAGCGGCCTCCCCGGCGGCGGGCCGCTGAAGGAGGAGCGGTACAAGATCAAGAAGGTGAGTAAGCTCACCGGCAATTGGTGGGTGCTGCTGACGTCGGTCGAATACGGCGGCAAGAAAGAGGTCACCGTGCCCGTGCCATTGCAGGTGAACTGGGCCGGCGACACGCCGGTCATCACGCTCACCGACGTGCCGATCCCGCGGCTGGGCACGTTCACCTCGCGAGTGCTGGTCTACAAGGGGGAGTACGCCGGCACCTGGAGCGGCGGCGATCACGGCGGCCACCTCTTCGGCCGCATCGAACCCGCGGGCGGCGACGAGAAGGCTAAGGCCGAGACGAAGTAGGGATTCTCCGCGCGGGCCGTTCGCAGGGGAGTTGGGCTTGGCGCGCACCCTTGCCAAGGGGCGCCTGGCAATCTAAGGTGCGGAATTGACCGCTCCCCCCCGCACCCCGCACGTGACCGTATGGCTGAAAATCCCCAGGTGATCCTCTCGGGCTTTGCCGACGAGGCCGCCCATCAGAAGACCGCGGTGCAGCAGTTCGCCGCCTTCGCCGCCCTCGGCCTGCAGTACTACAGTTTGCGGTTCATCGACGCCGGGGACGGCATCAAGAACGTGATGAAGCTCACGGTCGGCGAGATCCAGAAGATTCGCCACCTGGAGGACGAATACGGCCTCAACGTGGCCTCGATCGGCTCGCCGATCGGCAAGGTCAAGCTCGTCGACGAGGAAGACGGCGCGAAGAACGCCTTCGTGCCGTTCAAGAAGTACCTCAGCCAAGACGTGGCCAAGGTCTGCGAGCTGGCGCACGCGTTCGAGACGAAGCTCATCCGCGGCTTCTCCTTCTATCCGCCCCGCGGCAGCGATCCCAAGGCTCACCTGGCGCAAGCCGTCGACCAGCTGGGGCAGATCGCGGAGAAGGTGCATCGCTCCGACCTGACCTTCGGCGTCGAGGTGGAGGCGAACCTGGTCGGCTGCAACGGCGAGCTGATGGCCGAGCTGTATCGCAAAATCGGCCATCCGGCGATCGTGCTGGTCTTCGACGCCGGCAATCTGATTTCGCAGGGCTACACTCAGGCCGAGGTCTTCGAGCAGTACTTGCTGATGAAGCCGGGACTGGGCTGGATGCACATCAAGGACTACCGCAACCCCACGCCGGGCAAGCGGGTGGCGCATGTGAACGAGGCGGCCCTCAAGAACTTTGTGCCGGCCGATCTGGGGGACAGTGCGCACGAGTTGATCTTCAAGGACTTTCGCGAGCACCTGCCCAAGCTCGAGAAGAAGCTCAAGCGGCGCGGCGTGCCGGGGGTGTTCCTCGACCTCGAGCCGCACGTGAAGGGGGGCGGGCAATTCGGCGGGTTCAGCGGCCCCGACGGCATGGGCGTGGCGCTGCGGGGGCTCTGCAAGGTGCTCGACTTCGCCGGGCTCGGCTATCACTTGCGGGACTTCGACGACATCGTGGCCGATCGCGGCTTCTAAACGAAAGGTTTGCCCGATGACCGCGCTGACCCTCGATCGCCGCCGGTTCCTGGCCGCTTCCGCGGGGATCGCCGCCGGGCTTATGGGGGCGCCGCTCTTGGGGCAAGTGCCCGGCGTTCGGCCCAAGCAAGTGGGCGCGAAGGTGCTGAACCCGCGCGACCGCGTGCCGGTAAGCCTGATCATCGACGACTCGACCTGCCTGGTGAACCTGGCGCATTTCGCGATCCCGCAGTTCGCCGAGGTGTTTCCCGACCGTTATCTGCAGGACTGGCGGGCATTGCCGCGCGAGATTCCCGATTCGTTCGTCCGCACGTTCGCCGAGTGGTGCCACGACCACGGCGTGCGCGGCAAGTACAGCATCGTGCCGTATCCAGCGTGCGTCGGTTGGGTCGACCGCGACCTGCCGGGCTGGACGCGGCGCGAGCTCGAGCAGAGCCTGGAGTTGGTGCGGACGCAGATCGTGCCCGATTGGGACATCCACCCGGAGATGGTGAGCCATACCTGGGCGATCGACACGAAGACGGGGCGGCCGTTTGCGGAGCGGAGCGAGCGGTTCATGGAGAACTGGGGCTACAGCGTGGGCAAGTCGGTCGACGAGTTGACCGACTACCTGGCGTTCGCGCTGCGGATTCTGAAGAACGCGGGACTGCCCTGCGAAGGGGTGACGACGCCGGGGGGCTTTGGCAACCGCGTGCTGCCGGAACTTTCGCAGGCGACGCTGGCCGCCTGCCGCGACGTGTATGGCACGGAGATCCCGCACTACTTCCGGCATCTCTTCACGGGGGACGAGAGCGTTGTGCCGCGGGTGGAATACGCGGCCGACCTCGAGGGCGCCGACCCGCGGTGCGTGGTGTCGATCATCGGTTGCACGGGGGACTGGTTCGGCGGCTGGGACGGGCTCGAAATCGGCACGGTCGATCAGTTCATCACGGCCGATCTAGAACGCGGGCGCATGGTCGAGGTGATTGAGCGCGGCGAGCCGGCGGTGATGGTCTGCCACTGGCCCGGCATCTACTGCAACGGCGGGGAGCAAGGCTTTTCGATCTTCAAGGAGATCGTGGCGCGGCTCGAGCGGCGCTACGACAACCTGGTGTGGATGAAGAACTCGGAGCTGGCCCGCTACTGGGCTGCCCGCGAGCTGACGCGGATCGAGCCGGCGGCGGGGGGCGTGGCATTGCGGGCGCCGTTTGCCTGCCCCGGGTTCACGCTGGAGCTGCCGACGGCGCAGGGCGTGCCGACGCTGGTTGTCGGGGGAGAGCGGCGACCCTTAAAGGAAGTGGTCGACCGCCGGAAGCTGACCGCCGGCACATGGACCCGCCAGGGGAATACGGTGGCGGTGTGCTTCGATCTGCCGAAGGGGGCTGCGGCGGTGGCGGTGGGTTAGGCCTTCAGTTTGCATCACGAGGCGTCGAGTAGCCGGCTTCGGTCACGACCGCATGCAGTGCGCTCGTGTCCGGACCGCCCCATCTCGAGACTGTGACTCGTGCCTTCTTTTCCTCAAAGGAGACCGTAGCGTCTTGAACTCCGGGATGCAGCCTCAGGGCCTTCGTGAGGTTGACGGCACAGCTCTCGCAATGCATGCCATCGACGGCAAACTCGAGGGTCTGCGTGCTTCCGATGCTACGGTTGGCCGCGATGATCACTGCAAACAGACCGATGACGGCGATGGCGGACAAGGCAACCACGCGCGAACTCATGTGAAGGTCCTTAATTCTGCTGAAGATCTGTAAGCTGCCCGCGACAGTAAGGCGATTTTGATCGGAGTAGGTCGCGAGCGCACCGCCGCCCGTTACTCTGCAACTCGTCCTGTTAGCCTTCCCTGACGAAACAGGCGCCACCCCGAAAGCCCCGCCACTGCCAGGCCCACGAGAACGAAAGCGTTTGGTTCCGGCACGGCGGCTGCGCCGCTGCCGAAGTTTTCTTTCAGCAAGCCAAAGTCGGTCAAGTCGACGTGCCCGTCGCCGTTGAAGTCTCCCTCTGCCCTCGTCGTGCCGGCGCCGAAGTTGTCTTTGAGAATGCCGAAGTCGGTCAGATCCACGACGCGGTCGTCGTTGGCGTCGCCCGGAAGTGGCAGGAGCACAGGGCTCGAACTGTCTCCGACGTTGAGGCGCACTTGGTGCTCTGAATCTCCGTTGCCCCATTTCCAGAAGTACTCGTGATTTGGCAAGAGGCCAAGGTCGCCAATTGTGGTATTCAAGACCATCATGGAGCCAAAGGCCGTGAAGAACTGAGCGGTCTTGGGATCGAATCCCTTCGCGAAGCCAATCTGCGTCGGAGACAGGTACAGCGGCGTATCGAGATCGGACCCGCTGGGAAGCGCGAAGAAGCTGCCCGGACCGAAGCTCTTCGGCGCTTCGGTCAAGCCGGTGTAGACGTCGCCGGTGAAGGGAGTGGCGAAGGTGCTGTAGGCAAAGGTGCCAGCAGCGGGATCGATTCCCGGGGCAAACGACGGCATGGCCGACGTCAGCGTCAGGCCCTCGAGAGACAGGCTGCTGCCCAGGTAGGTCACCTCGACGTTTCCCTCTGTTTCGGCGATCTCAACGTCGATGGCGAAACTGGGGGCGCCAGCACACAGTAGCAAAGTGCCGCAGACGAAGCGGTAAACGAGGTGACAAAGTCGCCTTTCAATCCGCATAGGTGTGTCTTTCGTCCCACGTGGTTATTGTCCGATTTGACTGGCCCCTTCGAAGAAGCGGGCGCGGCTTGCGCCGCCCTGCCCGAGTACAGGTAGGTCACCACGAATTTCGCGCTCGCTCGGCCGCCGCCGTAGCCGAAGCGACGAAGGGCACAAACATCGCCTCGGTTATCGTGGTCAACTCGGCGCCGGCTTCGGCCGGCGTGCCGCTCTTGAAGGGAGGGGCTGGAGAATACTCCATCACGAGCTGTACCCACTTGGCGTAGCGCTCGTCCTTGAGCTTCGCGGCCAGGCTCAAAGCAAAATCGATCCCGGCGGTGACCCCACCTCCCGTGAAGCGATTGCGATCTTGCACGGCGCGCTCCCGCACGGGCGTCGCGCCGAGCTTTTCGAGCACATCGATGGCGCCCCAATGCGTTGTTGCTCGATACCCGCGTAGCAGCCCGGCCGCGCCCAGCACCAGCGCGCCGGTGCAAACACTGGTGACCCAGGTCGCTGTTTCTCCGCGTGACTTGAGGAAATCGAGCACTTGCCGATCCTCCATCATCCTCACCGTGCCCGTGGTTCCGCCGGGCACGAACAGCACGGCGACGTCTTGGGGGCATTGCGCGAGCGTCGCGGTCGGCTTGATCGAAAGACCGAGGTCGCTCGAGACGGGGTCCGCCGTCTTCGCAACGAGCTCGACCTTGAACCCCTCGAGGGCCGAGAAGACGTGATGCGGCCCTACGAGGTCGAGGGCAGTGAAGCCAGGGTAGAGCAGCATGGCGATCGTAGCGCGATCGGTCGCCGCAGCTTCCGCCGCCGGCCGCCGGAAGGACAGCGCCGAGCCAGCCAACGTGGCTGCGGTCGCCCAAATCGCTTGACGTCGATTCATTGCATGGTGCTCCTGATGTTTGCCCACCTTTGGGCGGTACTAAGTGCCTTTGCGACCGTCCGATTTGCGCGGCGCGGGGAGGGAGATGGGTGGAATATGGTTCTCGCCGGCTTTCACGGTGATTGCCGCGATCGCGGTCGACGGGTCCAAGTAGCGCCCTCGGAGACGATCGATGGCCAGCCCGCCTTGCGCCGGCGCCTGCATCCACGCCAGCAACACTCGATACTCGCCCGCCGGCGCACCGTCTCCAACGCCGTAGTAACTGATCGAAAACGAGCCGTCGTCGCCCACGATGCCCGAAGGCATCCGGTCGCGGTTTCCTTGCGACGAATACAGCTTCACAAGCGCGCCCGTGGCCGGTTTACCGTCGCAGAGGACGCGCCCTCGCACCGGATAGGTGGAAGCGCGAGAAGGCGCCGGCCCTTGGTCACCGCAGCCAAGTGCGCTCAACAACGAGATGGTCAGTGCGCCGACCTTTCGGCTTCGCCCCAAACTTCTGCGTCGACCCGCTGTCTTCATGGTAAGTGAGGGGTCCCTTAGGGAACGACTGCGCGATCGCCCCGAGCCCGCGTCACCAGGGCGAACAGCGTCTCTGCTTCGACACTGGCGCTCAGTGCTTTTACGTGGCCATCGAGAAACAGCACGTTGGCGGCCCCGGGATGAAAGGCATAGACTCCCTGATGATTGCTGCAGTTGACGTTGCATGGCCCCAGTCCCGTTGGGGACCAAGCCCGCCCGCCATCGACGTACGACAACAGCCACACGCAGCCCTGCCCGGCCCAAGGCGCCCAGTCGCGAGCCGTCGAGGGAGATGTCTCCGCGAGCTCGCCGCCAATCCAACGATCGGTCGATGCCGCCCGTTCGACGAACGTGAGCGTGTTGGCGGCCCCGTCACGAACTCGGCTGCGTTTGGGCGCAGCAAAGGCATTTTCTTCGGTCAGGGGCGATAAGGCCCCGACTCCCCAGATGTCGCGCCAGACGGGCTCCGTCGGCATCGCAAGAGGGAAGCCCCAACTATATACCGCAGTGAAATCTCCGACGGCGGCCGTCCGCTCGGCCAGCGACTCACCGGTGGCGGTTCGCAGCCCCTGTTGGATCGCATCCCCCGCGGATGACGGACAGCGAAAGACGGAAACTTGCGTGTTTACGGCGCGCTGGTTGACCGCGGCGGTCCAGTCGACGGACCAATCGTAGCTGGAGCTGAGCGATTGTTGCTCGAGGTGCGGAAGCAGTTTGGTCAGCGCGCTGCCTGTGGTGCGGCCCAGTTCGTTGTACGGGGCCCCATACGTCGCGCAGGGGAGCTGTTGATGCACCTGATCGAACAATTCGATCGCTACGCCAATGTTGCGAAGGTTGCTTTGACATTGCGTGCGACGGGCTGCCTCACGGGCGTGTTGAACGCCCGTGAGGAGCAGCGCCACGAGCAAAGTGAGTAATCCGACGACGATGATCAGCTCAACCATGGTGAGACCGGCGAATGGGCGGGCAACGCGCACCCGTGAACGGCGGCAGTTGCAGAGTGCCCTAGCCGATCGTGCGTGGGATTGCATTGTGAAATCACCTAAGACCGAGCTCAATCGATGGCGAAAGCCAAATCAGCTTTGGCCCCGCGCGTTGCGGTGACGCCAGCCGATCACCAACATTGCCGGAAGCGTGAGCAGCGTCAGCGCCGCGGTCGACGGCTCGGGAACGAAGCTGGTCGTCATGGCAAACGTGCCGAATGGCGTGCCGGGCGTAGCGCTCGGATCGAGGGCAAAGATTCCCCCGGAGATCAGCAGGTCGCCGGAGATCGAAAGCGTGGAGTCGGTGGCTGTGATGGAAACGTTCGCCAGATCAGCAAAGGCCGCACTGGGGAAGTCGATGTTGCTCGTCAACACGAGCCCCGATACCGAACCCACGGCGCGCCCCGGCACGTATCGCAAGGCGAAGTCTCCATAGAGCAGGACGCCCGAGAAGGGGCCCGTCCAGCGCTGCATCGAGGTCAACGCAATCTGCTCTCCTAGGGTCGTGTTGCCCACAAAGGCGAACGCGTCGTTCGAGGCCGACCAAGTTCCCAGCACGTTGGCCGGATCGACGTCGAGCGTTGTGATCTGCTTTGTGCGAGTCGAGCCCGGCGTGCCGGGATAGGGATCGGGCGTCTCGCCGCCCGGACGCACGGGATCGACTAGTTCAACCACGCCGCTCGAGGGCCGGGAAAAGGCAGAGTTGCCGGGCGCGGGGTCCGCGAGCACCTGGGCTCGGGTGGCGGCGTCATTGAAATAGGCGTCGAAGACGCTGATCGCGTTGGCTTTGCCCTCGAGGAGCGTAAGCGTCGCCGAGCCGCTGGCGATCGTGGCCGCGAGGCTTGCTGAAGGTGTTGCGGCGAGGCTGAAACCCGCCATTGCGGTCGCCAGAAAAAGAACTCGTGAGTTGACTGACATTGATGCCTATCTCCAGGTGCGTTGCGAATCACTAACAGAACGGTGCATCAGAATTCCGTTTCCTCGGTCGGCGACAAAGACGCTTAGGAAACACGCGACAAACGGTCTAAAGCCCATGCAGGCTCGCATAATCGAAGCGAACGCCAACTCAATCGGCGCAAGCGCGAGGCTGAATCGAGATCCGCAGATCCGTCGCGCAGAGCATTGCGGCAACGGCATGTGACGGGGAGCTTGGCAGGGCATAGAGGCCCGCCAGCACAGAGCGAAGACCAGTTTTCCGGCATGGGCTCGACAAAAAAAGTCGGCAGCCCGTTCCTCGTCAGGTACTGATGTTACACGATGTCCAACGAAGGTCAATCGCCGTCTGGCTAAGTTCCGAATTCAGGCTGGGCCCTTGACGGTCGTTGTGCTTGGAACTACGTATAGGAGCGACGAGGAATGGGCTGTTCGCGACTTTCGAGCGCCCATGAGCCTTAACCTTCTTGTCGGCCCAACATCGTTTGGCCAACGCGCGTCGTCCAGCGATTCACAGGAGCGGAGCCGCTCGGCTCGCGGGCCAGGCAGAAACGCCGTCGGCCTTCCACTAGGTTTCGGGGCCGTTGGCTGCCCGCGGGCAGCCGCCCGTTTCGCGGCTTCCTGACGATCTGCTTGTGTCAGCCCGCCCGCGCCTCCGGCCTTGACCGCGTGCCTCGGGTAAACGCGATCGCGAGCCGCGTGGCTCGAGGCTTTGGCATCTCTCGGTCGCGCGGAGTCCTCTCAGGAGTCGCCCACATCGTTCTCCCCGGATTTCTCACCTTTTGGAGTTCAGCACAAATGCGTCTTCGGCGATCTGAAAACAAGCTCTCGTTTCGGCGTTGTCTACCCTTGGCCGCGTTGGTCATTGGCTTCCTCGCTCAGGATTCTCGCGCCGAACTGGCTGTGACGGGCGGATCTCTCTCCGTCACCTACAATGGCTTCGCGTACGCCGACCCAAGCAACATCTTTCCGGGGCACGCCGACATCCTTACCCCGGATCAGCCCATTCTGGTCTTCGGGCGACAATGGAGCGGCAGCGAAACCGTGGGCGATGGCCCTGCCTACACGCCGCACAATGCGCTGGACGCGACATTTCGCCCTCTGCCCATTACCGGCGGCGGTCCCCCCAGCGAGGGCATTGCCTACACGCCCAACTTTTCCGCTAACCGCGCAGAGTTGACCGCTCAGTTTCCGGTGGGCATGCACACGGTCACCTACGAGGTCAACGGAAACGGCCCAGTTCCGGACAGTGCGGGACGGAATCGGCAGTCGACTGACCTCACGTTCGATGTGGTCGGTGGCGATATCGCGCTCGACAGCGTTCTGGGCGCCGTGCAGACGAACGGCCTGACGTCTTGGTGGGTGGCAAACGACGGCATCATCGACCTACCGGGCTTTGGGTCCGCGTGGCTGGTGTGGGGCGACCTAGCGCTCTGGTACGATCCCACGCGCGTTGCCGACGGCTACAGCGGTTGGGTTTTCTCGCAGCAGCTTCTGCTCGAGAGCAATCCCTTGTCGGACATCGAATTCTTCGATACCAACAACGTCACAATCACTACGGATGAGCACAGCTTCACGATCTCTGGCGCCTTGTTTCAGAACACCGGTTCCTGGAATCCCCAGGATGGCGATTGGGGGCGGTTCAGTTGGATGACGGGCATCAAGCCGGGTACCGAGATCGGCTCGTTCTCGGCCACCTTCGACCTGGTACCCGTGCCTGAGCCATCGGCGATCGCACTCGGCGTGATGGCGCTGCTCAGCCTCGTTGGGCTGCGTGGCACACGCACTCGTTAGCAGCACGGCGTTTGTTGGCTGCATGCGTACGCGAATCTGGAGCCGAGTCGCCAATTCAAGTCACAGGGCTCGGCGCCAGTAGGTCGGCATTGTGGGGCTAGGACAGCCCCAGCCCTTGTCGATGGCGAACGGCGTGTCCTTACCTCACGGCAGAGCATTTCAATCGCGGCATCGGCTCTTTCAGGAGCGAGCCCGACCAAGAACCTGTTCGTGCGGATTCGCTCGCAACGTGGCGACCCACCAACATCGTCGCAACGAAGTTGCGAATCGCGAACATAGTCTCAGAGTGTCTCAGAGCGGTTGACGCTCCCCGCGTGAACGACTAGCCTGTTTGTTGACGAGGAGCGGGCTGCGACCAACTTTTTTTGGTCCATGCGCCAGCGAAAGAAATCGCGATATCTGCGGGTAGCCGGCCGTAAGGCGATCGTTGGCTGTTGCGCCTTGGCGGTGTTTGCTCTGACCGTGGGCGTTCCTTGTCCCTCTCCCCCTCGGGCAAAGGACCGGTCCAAGCCCTTCCCCTGCCAGAACCACGGTTGCGGCTGTTCTTCGGCGGAACACTGTTGGAAGTCGTGCTGCTGCATGACCCTCGCGGAAAAGCTCGCGTGGGCGCGGGCCCACGGCGTGCAGCCCCCCATCGACATTGCCCTCGCGCTCGAGGACGCTCCGCGCTCCTGCTGTGAGCACAAGGTCGCGCGGTCGCAGTGTTGCGGAAGCTCGAGTTGCTCGCTGACCGGTGGTGGCACGCCAAGCCGAGCGGGCGCAATCTGTTCTGCGCCGTCGACGGTTGAAGCCGAGGAACCAGGCATCACTTGGGTCAGCGGGATCCGCGCCCAGAAATGCCGCGGGCTGACCATGGACTTGGTTTTGGCCGGCCCCTGCCTGGTCCGCACTGAGCTGGTTTCAGCCGCGAGTTGCGAACCTTCCCAGTGGCTCGTCGTGCCGGAAGATAGGCACTGGACGAGCATCACCCTCTCTCCAGACGCTCCGCCGCCGCGATCCTAGGCGGCACTCTTACGCGCAGTCTTGAGCGTCTGGCCTAGAGCGCACCTTCCGTACGGTCGGAGTGCTGTTTTCAAGGCCACATGCTTCGTCGGTTCTCGCCGTCGCCAGATCCTGCGCGCTCGCGTTTGGAATCCACAGCTCGTTCCTCGTCAGTTCGTTCTGTGCAACCGCGCGAGCGCGCCAGGGTCGGGCGGCGGTGTCTCCGCCAGCAAAGTCCATGCGCACGGACGAAGCTTGAAACTTCTTCGCAACACTTTTTCTCGATCCTAGAGCAACCATGACCAATCATCTCAAGATCTGGATGTTTCTCGGAGCGTTTGCCTCCACGACCTTGGCCTTCACGAGTCCTGCACCGGCGGCCACGGTCACTCCTGGGCCGCCTTCGTCGGGCGGAATCAACTACACCTGGACCGTCGCCAACCTGGGCGGCACGGATTCGTCGGGAGCCATTCAGCGTCATGTGGGCGCCCTCAGCTTCAACGATCCTATCAACTTTGGCGATGCGATCGGCACGGGCTGGACACACACGTCGGACTGGATTGCGGTGTATCTCACCGCGCCGGCCCAACTGACGATTGACGTCGCTCGCAAGGCCGGGGTTCCCAACGGCACCGAGACGGCCGGCGACGCTTTGGCCCCGGCGTTCGCCTTGTACAGCGGCTGGCATGTGACGGGCGGCGACTGGCACGTCTTCAACAACTCAGGGCCGTTCGCCTGGGCGCCGGAACTGTCGTTTATCGGCAACGTCGCCAACGGCACGGCCGTGGGCACGAACGTCACGGGAACGGGCCTGCCTGCGGTGTCGGGTTCCTTCATCTTGCCCGCCGGGCACTACAGCATCGAACTCGGCGGTAACCCGGCGAATTCGATCGGGTCGGGCCGGCAAGGGTACGAGGCCGTGCTCACCACGTCGCCGGTGCCGGAACCGAGCACGTTGACGCTGGCCGGTCTGGCCCTGTGCATGGGGGGCTGGCTCGCGCTACGCAAGCAACGCGTCAGTGCATAGGCCCTACTGATCGTGTTCCTGACCGGGAGCGCGCTGCGCTCCCGGTCAGGCACTTGTTGGCTCACCCCGAGATACATCGATGAAGACGTTGAGACTTTTGTCCGCCCTCGCGTTGTTGTCCGTTGGTCGACCAGCGCTCGCTGAGCCGCTGACCGGCTTTGGCGTGCAGAACTTGGTGAGTTCCAGCCCGAGTGACGCCGGCTGGGTCGACCCGACGTTGCGAGACGCCTGGGGCATCGCAATTCGGCCCACCGAAAAAGGCGTGGGCGGCCACTTCTGGATCAGCAGTGCGGGCAACGGCACGTCGAACCAATACTTGGGAGACGTGGCCGGCTCTCCGCTCGTGCAAGACGCACTGGTCAACATGGACGTCCCCCCGTGGCCGGCCGGCTATAGCCCTCCGTCTCCCTCGGGCCCTGAATCGTTCGTGCCCGACGGCGTGGGCGTGTCGCGCCCCACCGGCCAAACGTGGCAACAGACGCCAGGCTTCGTCGTGACTTTGCCGCACCTTCGGCAAAACGTCACCAACCCGGCGAAGTTTCTGTTCGCAACCGAGGACGGGATGATCTCGGCCTGGACCGACAATAAGGAACCCGACGGAACCCCGAACTGGGTTGGCTATTCCGTCCCGGTCATCAACCGAGCTCAGGAGGGCAGCCGCTTCTACGGCATCACGGTGTCGAACGAGTCGGGCTACTTGTACGTAGCTGACCTGGGCGTCTCGCCGGGGATCCGAGTGTTCAACCCCGACTTCTCGGAACGCGGCGACTTTGGCGGCGCTCTCAATCCATTTGCCGGCGACGACGGAGTCCAGCCGGGCGAGTTCACGCCCTTCAACGTGCAAACGCTCCATGGCAATGGCTCGGGAAACCTGTTCGTGACCTATGTCGAAGCGACTGCAGACCCGGCGAACGTGTTTGCCACCGGCGCAAGCCTAGGGCGATTGGCGGAATACACGCCAGCCGGCGAACTGGTTAGCACCTGGGACGACCACGGCCTGTTGAACGCGCCTTATGGTCTGGCCTTGGCGCCCGCGGATTTTGGTTTGGCGAGCGACCTGCTGCTTGTAGGAAATGCGGGCGACGGAACGATCGTCGCCTTCGATCCGACGACGCGCGCGGCGGTCGACTACCTGCGAGCGGCCGACGGTTCGCCCGTGACGATCGACGGACTGAAGGGGCTGACGTTTGGAAACGGCATCAGCTTGGGCGACGCCCATGCCCTGTACTTCACAGGTGGGCCAAGCGGCGGCCAAGAAGGCGTTTTCGGCAAGGTGATCGCCGTGCCGGAACCGAGCGCTCAAGCGCTCGCCGCCCTGGCGGCAACATTCGTTGGCGTGGTCCTCTTCAAACGCCGCAGCGGTTCGGGTTCATCAACCGCAAGAGGCAGGCATTAATCCGGGAAGGCAGATGATGCTATTCCGTTCACAGCGCCGCACATGCGACGGCTTTACGATGGTGGAGCTTCTGGTGGTGATCGCCGTCATCGGGGTGCTGATTGCGCTGCTGCTGCCGGCGGTTCAGGCAGCCCGCGAAGCGGCGCGGCGAATTCAGTGCGCTTCGCATCTGCGCCAAGTGGGCCTGGGGCTGCACAGCTACTTGGACGCGCGGCGTTGTTTCCCAACTGTGATCACAGGGGCAGGTACGGAGCGTGCGGGGCGCTGCACGACGGGGCTCTACTCCTGGCATGCCATGCTTCTGCCCTACATCGAGCAAGCCGCACTTTACGGCACGATCGACTTTTCGGTGAACATGGCCGATCGCTGTGGCGCCTTTTCGCTGCAGGACGGGCAGATCAGCGACACACATCCAAACGCCAAGGCTGCTCATCAAGTAGTGTCCGCCTATCTCTGTCCCTCAGATCCGAGCAGCGCCCCGACCGGCGTCATGGGCTCGGCCCAGCCGGCGTCGACGAGCTACACGGGCAACGTGGGTTGGCCCCCATTTTCCACTGGACCGGGCGGCGGCCGTGAAACGCCTGCGCCCTCGAATGGCTTCTTCGGCAGAGCAGCGGAGCGACGCCGGAAACGTGGGATGCGCCGCGCGTCGCGGAGGCCGACTTCACCGACGGATTGAGCAACACGGTCGCGGTCGTCGAACGGCTGATCGGCCCCGGCCTGGACGACGCGACGCTGGAGAACCCTCCTGACCGGCGTTACGTGGCGTACTGTGCGCTTGGCTTCAACACCATTCGGCCGCAGGAGCAGTATCTCGACTGTACCCAGTCGCTGCTCTTCATGGATCCGATCTACTCGCGAAACATCGGCCATGCCTGGATCTCGGGCTGGATGCTCTCCGCGAACGTCTATATGCAGGTGCTGCCGCTCAACGGGGCAAATTGCCACTTGATGGGAGGCGAGGGGCACGGCGGCATGCTGACTTCACCGAGCAGTCACCACCCAGGCGGGGTTCAGGCCTTGCTGGGAGATGGCAGTGTGCGCTTTGTGGCCGACACCGTCAGCCTCAACGTTTGGTGGGGCCTCGGGTCTCGAGACGGCGGTGACCTGGCGCCACTGCCACGTTAAAGCGTTCCGGGGCAGGTCCGCAAAGCAGCTAGCCCAGGAACTATCTGGTTCGATTTCGGCCAATGCGTAACCGCGCGCTTTCCAGGAAGGCCGCGCAAATCAGGGCGAACCACCCAAAGGTAGCAGGTTGGTGAACATGGCCGCGAATGGGGCAAACTGCGCGCCGCAGCCGGTCAGCCGGTTTCAGCGGGCGCCTCTCCAAGGTCCAAGGCCGGCTCCTTCGATCGAGGGTGACCGAGCCCCTCGCTCCGGAATTCACCGGGCCCTTGCGAACCTGCGGAGCCCCCAGGCCCACTCCCTAGGGGCGGTACGGCGGGCCGCATTGCGTCGCGGCGGCCGGAAGATCACCGCCTTGCCCGCCTTTGCGTGGGGCCGCGAACTTGCTAGAATCCTTGGCTTGCGTCGCACTCGAGACGCTTCCGCACCCCTAGCTCAATTGGATAGAGCATCGGTCTACGGAACCGAAGGTTACTGGTTCGAATCCAGTGGGGTGTACTTCTTCAGCCCGTGGGGGCAGCTCGATGCACTCCGGTGCATTTTGATCTCGGTTCGCGCCGTTTCTCCCGACGCCACGCGGGTTTCGGGCCGAAGTGTTTTTCTCGCGGCGCGCGGTTCCAGACGCTGGTGCGGTGCAATCCGGGCCGTTTTGTGTCGGCTCCGCTGCGGCGGCGGTGATGTTCTCGCACGATTCGAGACGGAGAAACTGAAGCCTCGGCAACGCGGCAACGGCGACCACATCGGCGTCTGTGGTCCCCGCCCCAGCCAGTTGCACCGTGTGTGAAGCGGGGCTCAACTGGCAGCCGTTGGTCTCAATTTCAAGTTCCGGCAGCGCGCGGTTCAGCTCCAGCAACGAGACGAGCGGCGCCTTGGTATTGGGGATTCTCAGCGACTTGAGCCCTCGCAAGGAGGTCAGTGGCCGGAGGGAATCCGGCTCGAGCTCCAAGCCGGTGAGCGACAGCTCCGTCAACGCATTCATTTTGCCAATCGCCGCGAGCGCCCGGGACGGCAGCACCACAGGAGGCCGAGGCATCGGAGTTCTCTCGTGGCCCTCAATGCCCAGCGATCTCAGACGGGGCAGCTGTTCGAGTATCTCAGAAGGAACTGCGGGGCCCTGCAACCCTAAGTAGACCAGCCGTCGCGGCTATGAGCTAGAGTTGGCTGATGTTGCCACGCGTCGGCGAGCATTCTCCGGAGTCGGCCTTCGCTCGGCCGGCTTTCGCCCGGACGCTCGCCTAGATGCGTAGGGTGCGCCGCCGTCGTTGCCGGTAGTACTTGAGCCCCGGCACGAAGAACGTCGCCCCCGAGACGATGCCGAACAGCGAGATGCCGAAGGGGTAGCCAAAGCGCTGCAGGGCCGCCATCGCCGCCGCCGTGAGGAACATGATGCCGGCGTGGACATAGAACTCGCCGCTCAGGATGCCGGCCTTCACGATGAAGACCATGCCGGAGAGCAGCCCCAGCACAGGCGAGAGCGTGAGCACCGGCAGCCCCATGATCAGTTCGACCACGAACAGCCCTACGCTCGCGATCACGCTCGCGCCCCACACGTGGGCGATCTGCCGTTCGACGAATGTCACGGGCCCCGCGCGGTGACGCAAGGTCCAAAAGATCGGCGCCCACACCGCCAGCCCGCCCCCCCACAGCAGCAGGTAGGGCCAGGCCGACAGATACTGCTGCCAGTTGAGCCAGTTCGTAGCCAGGCACAGCACCACGAGCACCACCGCGTGCCACATCCAGAGCAGGCCCCAGTTCTCGAGCACGGGGGCGTGGTGCGTGTCGCGGAACCAGCGGGCGATCACCAGGCTGAAGCCGCCGCTGCGGGCAGACACCGGCTCGCCCGCCAAATAGGCCTCGAGATCGGCCGCCAGCGCCCCCGCCGAGGCGTAGCGCAGCTCCGTTGGCTTCTGCAGGCACTTGAGCGCCACCATCTCCAGGTCGCGGTCGACCTGCGGGTTCAAGAGCCGCGGCAGCGGCGGGTCTTGCTCGAGCACGAGCAGCACGGTGTCGACCGGCGTGGCCGCCTGAAACGGCGGCCTGCCCACGAGCGCCTGATAGAGAATCGCTCCCAGGCTCCACACGTCGCTCGCCGGCCCGAGCTGCCCGCGGTCTCCCGCGGCTTGTTCGGGGGCCATGTAGGCCGGCGTGCCCAGCACGGCGCCCGAGCGCGTGAGGCTGGCCTCGCCGGTCAGCCGCTTGGCCAGGCCGAAGTCGGTGACCAGCGGCTGTCCGGCTGTGTCGAGCAGGATGTTCGAAGGCTTCAGGTCGCGGTGCAAGAGCCCCTGGGCATGCGCATAGTCGACCGCGCGGCAAACCGCGGCCAGAAGGCGCGCGGCCTCGCGCGGCGGCAGCGGGCCTTCGGCCAGCCGCTGGGCGAGCGTCGTCCCCTCCACGTAGCGCATGCTGAAGTAGGGCTGCCCCGCCTCTTCGCCCACCTCGTAGACCGGCACGATGTTCGGATGGTCGAGCCGCGCGGCCGCCTGGGCCTCGGCGCGAAAGCGGGCCAGCTCGGTCGGGTCGGCCAGTTCGCCGCGAAGCACGACTTTGAGTGCGACGGTCCGCGCGAGGCTCTTTTGCCAAGCCTGGTAGACAACGCCCATGCCGCCGCGGCCGAGTTCCTCGCGGAGGTCGTAGTCCCCCCACGCGCGCGGCAGCGGGCCGCGCTCCGGCACAGATGCGGCACGGTTGGGCGTGGGGGCTGTGGTGACCGACTGGCTCGATGCCCGGCCGGCTACGGCCTCGGCCAACATCGCGGCGCCCCAGAGTTCTTGGAGCTCGGCGGCGAGGGCCGGATGGCGCTGGGCAGCCGCGGCCACGTTTGCCCGGCCGGTGCGGCGATGCTCCTCGGCCAGTTGCTCAAGGAGCTCGGCGAGGCGTTCATCATGCTCGTCGGCGGCGGGGGGTGGGGGCATAGAGGAATTGTAGACCACCCCGGGAGATGTGAGTCCGACTACGGCAGGACGCCCCCTTCGCACCCGAAGAAGTCGCATCTGCTAGACGGCGTCTTGGCCGGTTGTTACGGCCCGTACCGCGTTGGCGATGAATTCGTTGACCGCCGAGGGACTGAATAAAGACAACGCATGAACTCCCCCCGCAACCAATACGTCGGCTTGCGTTCGAGCGGCCGGAAAAACGCGGTCGATCTCACCGTGAATCTGAAAGACTCGGACTCGTTGGGCCGCCAAGCTCGGCTGCCAGTTCAAGAGCGCGCAAGTCGCCCAGCGAACAAAATCCGCTTGCAAGTGGCGAACAGCCCTCCGAGCACCACGACACATGCGGCCGCCCAGAGCCAGGCCATAACTCGAGCCACGCCGTGCCAATGCAGGGTGTCCGGATCGGAAGCCGCCGTCACGGGGAGAGGAAGAAAGCCGGTCCACGGACTTCCGAGCGCTGTGAAAAGTAGCAGCAACAGCAGCGAAACGACCGCCCAGCCCGTTGAACGATAGACAATCGCCACGACCGCGACGATAGAGGTCGCAGCAAGCCAAACGACCGCAATCATGCACGCGAGTGCATCCGCGGCCTCCCCCAGTCCCGCCATCGCGAACAGCGGATGCCAGTTCAACATCGAATCAATCCTCCCCCGATCCATCCTCGCCCCCCAGCAACGCCCGCAGCCGCCGCATTGCCCGCAGGTAGCGCATGCCGGCCGCCGGCGGCGAGAGGTTCAAGAGGGCCGCCGCTTCGCTGTTGCCCAGGTGTTCGAAGTGCCGCAGCAAGACGATTTCGCGGTCGGTTTCGTCGAGCTGCTCGATCGCTTCGGCGAAGCGCCGCTCGAGCTCGTGCCAGGTGGCGGCCGCGGCAGGGGTGAGCTCGGGGTCGGCCAGGAGAGCGCCCAGGTCGGCCGCCGACACGCTCGCCTGCGGGTCGGCAGCCAGGGGCTGTTCGCGGTCGAGGCTCCGCCGCCCCGCCACACGGTGCCGGCGGTGGGCGTCGATCAGCCGGTCGCGGGCAATCTGGTGCAGCCACAGGTGAAACGGCATCGCCGGATCGGCCAGGTAGGCCGACAGCCGGCGATTGGCCTCGACCAGGGCCTCCTGCACGATGTCGCTGGCGTCGACGCGGCGGCGCAGCCGGCCGTCCATCCGCAGGTCGACCATGCGACGCAGCGCCGCCCGATGCCGGTCGAGCAACTGCTCGACCGCCGCCGGTTGCCCCGCGCGGGCCTGGTTCAACAGCTCTTGGGTTTCACCGCTGGCGGGCCACATTGCGACGACGCTAGGACAAGGGATCGAGTCCAACGTCCATCATATCGTCTGCGTGGCTGCTAGCGTGTAGGGCCCAACGCGTCGGGCCGCGCCAGCAGGAACATGCCCACCGGCAGCGCCGGGCGGGGCGCGGGCGCCTTTTGCGTCCAGCGCGGATCGAAGGGATCGCCCCCCGCCTCAGGCTGGAACGATTTCGTTTCGCCGGGATGCGGCCCGAACGGCCGCGCGAGCGGACGCTGGGCATGCGGGGCGATCACCGCCGGCGGCGGGGCGCTGGGCCATACCTGCACGGGGCGGCCCTTCTGCAGGGCGACGACGCGGGGTCCTGTTTGCCGCACTTCCTGCGCAGCCCCAACGGCCAAGAGAGCCAAGAGCAAACCATTCATGGTGCGAGATCCTTGGGGCGCACGGCGTGCGCGGGGCCCGAACGCCTGGCCGCGCAGCCGTCAAACTCGATCATTTCATCACAGTTGTCAAGCATGTTGCAAGTCGAGCTTTCAAGCTGCCCTGCTCAGACGCGCGGGCCCGGCGCCCGTACGTCCACGAAACGCGTCGCTCGGCCGGCCCGATTGCCGACCCAGGCGCGCTCCTGGCAAAGCTGCTGCGTGCCCAGTCTCGGAGTTTGTTTCGCGCCGGCACGTTGCCGTCGCCACGTGAATGCGTAGCGCAGGGCAAGAGCCCATTGAAACAGACGGAGGCTGGTTTTCGCCTTCCCTGGCGGCTGGGGCCCTAATGGCCCTTGTCCGGAACCGGACGCATCATGACGAGGTGCGGGCAGGCTTCCGAGATTGCCAACCCGGAGAACTCTAGATCAAGTCGGTGCGCGGACAAGCCGATAACCGATCCCCGCGGAGAGAGACCGCACGGGCGAAGTGCGGTGGTAGCGGTTGCGGTGAGTTTGCGGGCGGGTGGCGCTGCTGGGGAGGGTTGGAGAGAGGTCGCGGGCCCTCACCCTGCCCTCTCCCACAGGGAGAGGGTTCAGATTCAGCCGCAGCGGAGGCGTTGTTCGATGCGGCGCAGCACGTCTTCGATCGGCAGGCCCGTTTGGGCGCCGCCGATTTGGGCCTTGCGGGCCACCCAGCCGTCGACCTTCTTCTGGGCCGAAATCACCGTGCTGTGCGTGCGGTGGCCAAAGAACTCGCCGATTTCGGAAAGGGGCGCTCGCGTGTATTTGCGCGCCAGCCACATGGCGAACATTCGCGGATGGCTGACCGCCTGGCTCTTGTCGGCCGAGCGGAGCGAGCGTTCGTCGAGTTCGAACAGATCGCATACCGCGCGGCTCACGTCGGCCAGCCGCACCATGCGCTCCGGCGACTTCGCGAGATCGGAGAGCGCCTCTTGCGCGAGCGACAACGAAATCGGCCGGGCATGGGCACGACTCGCGGCTTGCAGCCGGAACAACGCGCCAGAAATCTCGCGGGCATGCTGCGTCAGTCGCGTGGCCACGAAATCGAGGACGTCGTCGGGCACGTCGAGCTCCATCCGCTTTGCGGTGCGGCGTGTGATCTCGAACCGCGTGGCGTAATCGGGCGACTGCATGGCGCAGAGCACGCCGCCGGAGAGCCGGGCGCTCAGTTCCTTGCCCAGGCCGTCGAGTTCCTGGGGCGGGCGGTCGGCCGTGAAGACGATCTGGCGACCTTCGCGGGCAAGCGACTCCGTGGTGTGCAGCAGTTCGACCAGCGTGGCCTTCTTGCCGCAGAAGAATTGAATGTCGTCGATGCAGAGCAGATCGACGCCGCGGTATTTGCGGCGGAAGTTCGGCAGGCCGCTCGCGCGGAGGGCCTCGAGGAACATCGAAGTGAACTGTTCGGCCGACAGATACATGGTCCGCAGCCGCTGATCGCGCGAACGCAGGCCATGGAGCATGCCTTCGAGCAGGTGCGTTTTGCCGACTCCGGTGGGGCCGTAGAGCAGCACGGGCGAATAACGCCCCGGCGTCTCCAGCACCATGGAGGCGGTGGCCTGGGCCAGGCAGTTCGAGGGGCCCACGACAAAGTCACCCAACCGGCAGAGCTTGCGCCGCAAGGCGGGCCCCGCTTCCGTGGCGGCGCCGTCTCCGTTGGCGGCGGCAACCGAAAGCGGCAGGCGCGCTGGGGCGTGCGTTGGCCGCGAGGGGCCGGAACGGGTCGGCGCCGGGGGGCGGGCTTTCTGAATCACGCGGAACTCAACCTCGCAGGGCTGGCCGACGATCTCGGCGCACAGGGTTTCGAGCAAGCGCGCAAACTTGCTTCGCAGCCAATCGGCCACGAAGGGATTATCGGCTTCGACCCTTAGCGTACCGTGCGTCCAGTGAAAACGCACGGCCTCTGCGAACCACAGCTCGTAGCGCTCCGGCCCGACTTCGTGAGACAGCCGAGCCAGCAAGCTGGCAACGATGTCCTTATCGCACTTGGTCACTTCCTGACCATCCTTCGGCGCGCAGTATCTCCATGCTTTTGGTGCGCAAGTGCTTGCAGCATCAGCGGTCAAGTTGCCCCGCGTGCAACCTTGAACGACCGCGGGCAGGAGAGTCGTGCCGCGCTCTTTCGAACGCCATCATGAACGTTGAATGTCACCCGAGTCGCCGATTGTACGACCGCTAGCATGCCTGTCAAACTGCCGCGCGCAGCGACCTGCGACCCCGCGCCAGCGGGCCTGAATTGCCTTGCAGATTCGCCGAGAATTGCCGCACGAGGACCGCTCAAAAAATCTTTCCTTGGCTAGCGACGGCGACGTGGAAAACGTGTCGGAAGGGCATTTGCCTCGCTCCGCTCCACGACGCAAGTCTGAGCGACGTTGCTTCGCAAGCTGCTGCCAAGAAATATGTTGCGCGCTCATGTGTTTCTCACATGGCGATCGTCGCCGGCTACGTCGAGCAACGGGAGTCGAGATTCCGCACGAGAACACGACGAGTTTCCCAGCGCGTAAACCCTGCCCGCGTGTACGCCTCGATGGCCGGCGCATTGGCAGCGTCGACGGCCAGCACGAGCAGGTCCTTACCGGCCGTTCTGCAGGTCCCTTGAGCAAAGCGGCTGAGCTGCTCGCCCCAGCCGCGGCCGCGGACTTTAGGCACGAGCCCGAGATAGACCAGTTCGCGCGGACCGTCGCCCGGATGGTCAGCCAGCAGCAGGCAACCGACCGCCTGGCCGGCCTCCTCGACGAGATACCAGTGATCGATCCCGCTGCTGCCCACGGCGGCGTAGCCGGCCAGGGCGTCGGCGGCGGAGCGCCGGCCGTGCATTCCGGGGCAGTCGAGGCTCCCTTCGTAGGTTCGTTCGATCAGTGCCGTGAGCCGCGGCAGATCACTCGGCGAAACACGGCGGCAACTCCAGTCCCCTTGCGGCAAAGCGCTGGGAAAACCCTGGCCGAGTGCGACCAGGTACACGAGCTCGGCGAGCTCGCTGAACCCGTTTTTTAGGAGAAAGCTCGCTTGGCTCACGGCGTTTGGCGAAAGCAGGGCTTGGACCAACTCGACGCCGGCCTCGCGCGCGTATTCCAGCGACCGCTGCAGCAGCGCCGCCGCCACGGCCGGGGGCGCAGATCCCGCGAGCGCCGGGGGCGTTAGCAGCGCGTAGCATCCCGGCTGGACTTGCAGCCACACCGCCCCCTGCACCCCGTCTGTCCCTGGGGCGACGAACAGCCCGGCGCGGTCGAGTTCGCCGGCGGCGAGCCCCTGTTCCCAGCGTGCTTTCTGCTCGGCGGCCTCCGTCGCCGGGCTTTGCTGCAGCAGCAGCTCGAGCGCCGCCGAAACCTCGGCGGGTTCCGCGGACCGAATGTTTAGCAGGGGGAGCGTCATGCTGTTGCCGCTAAGTCCGGCTGAAGTCTTGAACGGTCGTCAGCCAAGGGATTCCGCACGTTGACGACACGCTTTCACGCCATCTAGAATCTTGCTCCAGGGCGTGTGGGCTGGCCGTGGGGGACTGTCTGTCCGCCGGCCGACCAATCTGCGTTCGACCGGCGTCGCTCATGGCTGTGTTGCAGGCTTACGATGGAATTCGCCCCGGCCGGCGCTACACGCTGCGCAAGGAGCGGTCGATCTTGGGCCGCCATCCCGATTGCGACGTCGTGCTCGAGGCAGGCGCCGTCAGCCGCCAGCACGCGCAGATCTTGCATCTGGGCAGTGATTTCTACGTCGAAGACCTCGGCAGCCGCAACGGCACCTTCGTCAATGGCGACCTGATCCAGGGCCGCCACAAGCTGGAGCCGGGCGACGAGGTGAAGATTTGCGAGCTGCTCTTCAGCTTCGAAGACGAGGACGCCCCCTCCCGACCCCCTCGCTCGACGACGCGCTCCACGATCCACCTGCCGCTCGTGATGGAGGAAGACCTGGGGATCACCCCCTCGTCGATCGTCTCGAAGCTCGACGTTTCCAGTCAGTCGGGCATGCGGGTGGCGGCCAACCCCCAGGTCAAACTGCAGGCGCTGCTCGAAATCACGCAGAACTTGGGTCGGGCGCTCGCGCTCGACGACGTGCTCCCCAAGGTGCTCGAGGCGCTGTTCAAAATCTTCGTGCAGGCCGACCGCGGCTTCGTGGCGATCAAGAACGACGCCGGCGTGCTCGTGCCCAAGGCGGTGAAGTATCGCCGCGGCGGCTCCGACGACACGATCCGCATCAGCCGCACGATCGTGAACCAGGCCATGGAGTCGCGCGAGGCCATTCTCTCGGCCGACGCGTCGAACGACAGCCGGTTCGACATGAGCCAGAGCATCGTCGACTTCCGCATCCGCTCGCTGATGTGCGTGCCGCTGCTCTCGTCCGACGGTACGGCGCTGGGCGTGATTCAGGTCGACACGCTCGATCAGCGGGCCCGCTTCCAGAACGACGATCTCGAGGTGCTGGCCAGCGTCGCCTCGCAGGCGGCGGTGGCCGTCGAGAATGCCCAGTTGCACGACCTGGCCTTGCAGCAGCAGGCCATGGAGCGCGATCTGGAACTTGCCCATAAGGTGCAGCAGGGGCTGCTGCCTCTGGCGGCGCCCACGATCAGCGGCTACGAGTTCTTCGACTTCTACGAGCCGGCCTACCAGGTGGGGGGCGACTACTTCGACTATGTCGAGCTGCCCGGCGGCCGCTTCGGCGTGATCTTGGCCGACGTGTCGGGCAAGGGAGTGGCCGCGGCGCTGCTCATGGCCAAGCTCTCGGGCGAGATGCGTTATGCTCTGGCCAGCGAAGCGACGCCCGCGGCAGCCGTGCAGCGCGTGAACGCCGCCTTTAGCCACAGCCGCTGGGAAGACCGCTTCGTCACGCTCGTGCTCGTGATCGTCGATCCGCAGGGGCATAAGCTGACCGTGGTCAACGCGGGGCACATGCCCCCCTTGGTGCGGCGGGCCGATGGCCGGGTCGAAGAGTTGGGCGCTAGCATCGCCGGTGTGCCGATGGGGGTCGACTCGACCTTCGCCTACGAACAAGCCTGCGCGGATCTCACCACTGGGGACCTGGTGGTGATGTTCACCGACGGCATCAGCGAGGCCATGAACGGCAAGGGGGAGCTGTACGGCATCGAGCGGCTTCGCAAGCGGCTGCAAACGCCCAGCAACGGCGTGGCGCAGTACGCCCGCGGGCTGCTGGACGACGTGAAGCGCTTCGTGGGAGACCGCGATCAGAGCGACGATATCTGCCTGACCTGCTTCGTGCGGCTGGCGTAGGCGAACTGGGCAACCTTGCTTAAGACGCAGGTTGCAATTCTTACAAGCGGAAGCCCCCGCGTGGGCCGGGGTGAAGTCGCGTCTTCGTCCGTTAAGGCGTGCATCGGCTTAATCTTGCGGCTTGCTAGCAACGCCGCGGTCGCCATCGTCGGCACGCCATGTGCCGATGCCCTTGGGATCGTTGGCCTGGAGCAGAGCGGGCCTTTCAATCAGGGGTGCTCAGGAGGCCTGCGATGGATCGCCGCGCGACGATGCTGTGGATGGGGGAACTGCTCGATCACGTGCGGGCGTGCCACGAGTCGCTCGAAGAGGCTGATCCGCGGCGCGCGGCACGGCTGGCCGAGGCGATCGAGCGCGATCTGGCCGACCTACGGTCGCTGTGCCAGTCTCTAGGAGCCGGCTGTGACACGGCGCCCGCCGCTTGCGAACGGGCCGCTTAGGCAGTTTACGGTCCGCGTCCTGCGTGTCATATTCTGCTGGTCCCGACGCGGCCCGTCGAGCCGGATTCGACCCAGCGGCTCGACGGCGCCGGGCCCAGTTCTGTGCTGCTGTTTGCCCCCACCCGTTCTCGCGTTCGCGTCCGCCGCCGATGCCCCTGCACACCCCTTGGGACTACGAGCGGGCACTCGCCTTTCTAGTCGGCCGGATCGACTACGAACGCTGGGGCTCGGCGCCCTTTAGCGATCCAGGCTTCAAGCTCGACCGCATGCGGGCCTTGCTCGATCGTCTGGGCAACCCCGACCGCGGCCTGCCGATCGTGCATATCGCTGGGACGAAGGGGAAGGGCTCCACGGCCGCCATGATTGCCGGGGCCCTAACGGCGGCTGGCTACAGAACGGGCGCGTTCACTTCGCCTCATCTCGAACGGATCGAGGAGCGCGTGTCGCTCGACGGCCAGCCGATCGCCGCCGAGCGGTTCGCCGAGTTAGTTGGCGAGTTGGCTGCGATCGCCGAGGCCATGGACGCCGAAGCGGGCGACGGCCAGGGCCCCACTTACTTCGAACTCACGGCGGCGCTGGCCCTGCTCCACTTTCGCCGCGAAGGAGCTGATTGGGCCGTGCTCGAGGTGGGCATGGGAGGCCGGCTCGACTGCACGAACGTGTGCCTGCCGCGCGTCAGCGTGATCACCAGCATCAGCTTCGACCACATGAAGCAGCTCGGGAATACGCTGGCCCTGATTGCCCGCGAGAAGGCCGGCATCATCAAGCCCGGTGTGCCCGTGGTCAGCGGGGTGACGTTGCCGGAGCCGCGCGACGTCATCCGCGAAGTCTCCGCGCAGCGCGGCAGCCCACTGTGCGAACTCGACCGCGACTTCCGCTACGAGCAAAGGCAGGCGGATGATCCCCTGGCGCCGGGAGCCATCGATTTTCGACCGACAACGGGCGAGGCGTTGCACGACGTGCAGTTGGGTCTGGCTGGCGCCCACCAGGGGGCGAACGCCGCGGTGGCCCTGGCGACGCTCGCCGAGCTGCGGCGACAGGGTTGGGAGCTGCCGGAGCCCAAAGTACGTGCCGGTCTGGCGGCTGCGCGCAGCGCTGCCCGCATCGAGGTGGTAGGGCGGCGGCCCTGGGTGGTCTTGGATGTGGCGCACAACGTGGCCTCGGCGCAAGCGCTGGCGGAGTGTCTTGGCCGAGTCCAAGTGGAGGGGGAGCGAATCTTGGTGCTCGGCGTGGCGCGCGACAAAGACGTCGAAGGGATGCTGCGGGCACTCGCGCCCGCGTTCGACAGGCTGCTCGCCACGCGTTTCGTATCGAACCCGCGCAGCCTCGAGGCCGCGGCGCTCGCCGAGATGGGGCGAGCCGCCGGCTTTGAGCGCGTGGAATCCGCCGCCGACCCGGCGGCAGCTTGGCAGCGCGTTCGCGAACTGGCGACTGCGGACGACCTCGTCTGCGTGGCTGGCTCGTTCTTTCTCGCCGGCGAGATGCGGCCGCTTGTCGCCCGGCAGCCGCTCAGCGCGTAGCACTCGAGAACACGCGCGCTTCGGCTCGTTCTACGAGGCGTTCGCGCCCCCAACCCGGCGCCGTTCCGCGACCACGTAGTCGAGCAGCTCGCGGGCTAGCGGGCTTTCGAGCTTTACGAGGCTCGGATCGAGCGGATCGCGCTGCCACTGCAGCCGCAGAACGTCGCCGCTGGGGGCGAAGGCCGGGCCCAGGCCGCTGAAGAAGAAGCCGGCGGCCTCGAGCTGATCACAAAGCTCCGGGGCCGCTTGGTCGGCCAGCGGCAGCTCGACGAACAGCGTTTCGAGTCCCGCAGCGATCAGTCGCTCGCGCTGCTGGACCACTTGCCGCGTCGCATCGGGGCCGATACGGCGCACGCGCACGATGGTTCGTCCCAGATCGCTGCGCTCTTGGCAGTCGAGTTCCGTATCCCCGGTCGCAGCGGACGCCGGCCGCTCCGCGATCGGCCTTTCGAGCTGGGCCCAGATTCGCCGGCACCACTCCGCATGCCTCGGCGGCAAACTGACCGGCTGTGGCGGCGGCGAGCCCAGGAATTTGAAGTACACCACCTCGCTCATCCGCTGCGGCAGAGCCTCAGGCAGGTTGTGAAACGAGGCGGGCGACCAGCCCAAGCTAAGGGCCGTGGGAAACTCGCCGAACCGCCCCACCACGCGCTGCGAGAAGACGTGGTTGGTCACCACGTTGCCGAACAGGCCGGTGAGTTGCAGCCGCTGGGCCTCAGCCTCGAGCAGCTCGCGCATTTCCTCCATGAGCTGATGATGCCGGTGCTCGGGGAGCACCAGGGCTTCCCCAGTCTCGGCCAGCGGCCCCAGTTCCGGGCGTTCGAGGGCATAGTGCCCCACGACCTGCCCGAGCGCGTCGAGCGCGACCACGGAGACGAGCTCGAGCGTCTCGTTGAGCCTGACGATTTCTTCAGGCCGGTAGAGCTCTGGGTGAACGTAGGTGGCCCCGTAGATCTCGCGGACGCAGTCGGCCACGCCCTGGGCGTCGGCGGGGCAGAGGCGGCGGATCGTGTAGGTCGGGGGGGCCAACAGGTCGCTTGCCATGAGGAAGGTCTGCGGAGAACCGGGGGCGGACGGAAATCGTATCACAAGCGTAGCAGCAAGTTGCGCCGGCGGCTCGCCGCTGAAAAGAAGATAGCATGCGAACCATTCTGGCTTGAAAGGCCGTCAGGTTCGTGCCGTTCAGGGCCGTTTTTTCTTGATCCAACGGGCCGCTTCGGATAGCTTACAGACATCTCCGGGGCTTTTGTCCGACCCCACTCGAACACGCGCCTCGGTGACACCTCGGGCCGCTCTGGAACGCCACTCCGGAGCGGCCTTTTTTCGTTTGCTGGCGCCGCCGCCCGCTCCCTAGCTCAACACTTCCACCACAAAGCCCCCCGGCGCCGTCACGTAGTACGTCCAGGCGTGGCTCCGTTGGGGCGGCGGCACGTCGAGGCCATCGGCCCGCATGCGGCGGTTCAGCTCGTTGACGTGCTCGTCGCTCGGCTGGATGAAGCCGATGTGGAACGTGGCCGGGTATTCCACCGGCGCTCCCTTGGGCGACTTCATCAGCGTGAGCACCAGCCCGGCGTCGTCGAACAGCACAGCGAAGTTGCGGTTCTCGTTGTCCCCTGCCAGGCTCTCGCCAGTGTGAGGGTTCGTCGAGCTCTGCAGGCCGAAGTACTTTTCCAGGAACTGCCGCGCGGCCGCTACATCGGAAACGGTGAGGTTCACGTGGTTTAGCTTCATGGCGACGGCTCCAAGGGAGGGCGGGCACAAGCGACCGGTCGGCGAATCCACGTGAGGGTAGCTCTAGCGCGGGGCTTGCTTGGCGGCCTCCGGCGCAGCCGGCTGCTCGGGCGCCTCGTGCCGGCGGTCGTACTCCTCCATCAGTATGTGCGGGCACTCTTCCTGCACGCCGCACTGCGTGCAGACGATCCGGACGAGTTCGGGGCCGGAAATCCGCAGTTGGTTCTGCTGGCACAGGTCGAACAAATGTTTGAGGTGGATGCAAGCCATGGCAGGGCTGTTGGGAGAGGGCCAAGGGGTGGGAACGCCTGCATTATATCGCCGCTTTAGCCGCGGCTCGCAGGGAAAACTACTCGCCGCCCCCAGGCCGGAGCATTGCGAGTCGAGTCCGGCCGAGGGGACCGCTATAATTGGGGTAGGTGAAGTCTCGCCCTTGAAGCCAGGAGCCGTTTGCGTTGCAGATCATTCACTATCCGCACCCCACCTTGCGCCATATCTCCAAGCCGCTGAAGCGGGTCGACGCCGAGTTGCACAAAATGGTGCGCGAGATGTTCGACCTGATGTACCAGGCCAAGGGCGTTGGCCTCGCGGCAAACCAGGTGGATCTGCCGTATCGCCTGTTCGTGGCCAACCTGCAGTCCGATCCCCAGGCCCGCGACGAAGAGCACGTGTTCATCAATCCTGTGATCCGCGGCCGCAAGGGCATGGCCGAGGCGGAAGAGGGCTGCTTGAGCCTTCCCGGCGTCTACGAAACGGTGCGGCGCCCTGAAACGGTGACGATCAACGCCTACACGCTGGCCGGGCAGGAAGTCGACTGGGAACTGAGCGGTCTGTTCGCCCGCGTGGTCCAGCACGAAACCGACCATCTCGACGGCGTGCTGTTCATCGACCGCCTTCCTCCCACCAAGCAGGCTGACGTGCGCGGGCCGCTCGACGAGTTCGAGTCGGTGTACGCCAGCCGCCGTGACCTGGGCGAAATGCTCTCCCCCGAAGCCAATGCGGCTCGCCTGAGCGAGTTGGAACGCCAGCGGACCTAAGGGCCGGTTTTTTTGGGGAATAAAACGGCCGCGAACCGCGTCTAAGACAACGGCCGGCCCGTTCTGGCATTCCGGATCGGCCTTCAGCCCGCTGGCAAGCTTTGGCGAGATTGCCCGCGGGTTTTTCGCGCGCTGACGGTTTCGTAACCCATGAGGAGGGTAGCAGTTTCGCCACGGCCAAGCATACTTGGCCTGGCACGCAAACGACCCCTCGCTGGTCGGCCAGCCCGCTGCAGAATGCCACAGCGGGCTTTTTTCTTGCGCTTGTCGGAGGGCTTGGCTTGCAAGGAAGGGCAGAATTGCGAACCAAAAAGTGGCTCTGCCGCGCGCGAACGCGCAGCAGCGCCACTTCCAGCTATCGCCGCGATTCGCTAATGGGGCGAGGGGCGGTGCGGTCCATGGCCGCGGTTGGGTCGGCAGGTTCGGCCGACGTCGCTCGCCCCCGCGGCGCGGCAGGCTCGCGTGCCAATGCCCGTGAGGAAGGGCGCGGGGCAGCACCGCCCGGCGTTTCCACCTCGTCCGACAAATCCATGGCGAACGCCGCTCCCATCGCCGGCTGCACCTGCCCGCCATAGCTCCGCAGGATCTCGAACGCCTCCTCGAAGCGGCCCCCGGCGCGCACCGTCACCAGGTGACGTCCGGAGCGAAACGCCTCGTCGTAGTACTGGGCCTCGTCGTCTGGAACTCCCATGCCGATGAGCGCGCCGAGCACTCCTCCCGCAGCCGCGCCTGCGGCGGCGCTGGCCACCACGCTCGCGAGAAAGCCGCCGGCGATGACCGGCCCGATCGCTGGCAAGAGCCCCGCGGCGATGCCCAAGGCCCAGAGGCCGCCGGCCCCGGCGCCTGCGACCAACCCGGTGACTGCGCCCTCGCCGGCTTTCGAGGCGCTGTCGCCCGGCGTCGGCAGCCGACGTCCGGCCGCGTCGTGCGCTAAGAAGCCAATTTCATCGTGGTGGAACCCTGACAGTTGCAGCGCCGCTACGGCTTGCTGCGCGTCATGCACGTCGTTGAAGACCGCGGTGGCCACCGTCCGCATTGGGGCGTTCATGATTTTCCTCCCGTGCTCTCTCTTGTTTGGATGTCGTGGCATAGGCTTCTGGCCTATGCCATGAACCCCCTGCAAGAGAGTAGATTTGCAACAACAGTGCCAAGCGCGCGGGCAAACTAGCCGGATTCCGCGGAATCCGTGAAGCTCGCCTGCGCCTCGAGCGCTTTGCGCAGCCGCAGGAGATACTCCCGGCGAGGGATTTCCTGGGCGCCAAACTGCGCGGTGTGCGGGGTGAGTTGCTGGATGTCGAAGAGCTGATAGCCGCGCGCTCGCAAGTGCGCCACCAAGGTTACGAGCGCCGCCTTCGAGGCGTCGCGCTCGTGGTGAAACATCGATTCCCCGGAAAACAAGCCGCCAACGGCCACGCCATAGAGTCCGCCCACGAGCGCGCCGGCGCGCCACACTTCAACGCTGTGGGCCCAGCCGGCGCGGTGCAGTGCGAGGTACGCCTCGCTCAAGGCCGGCGTGATCCAGGTCGCGTTCTTTCTCGTTCCGGTGCTGGCGCACGCCGCGATGACCTGCGGAAACGCGCGGTTCAGGCTGGTTTCGAAACGCCCGCTGCGCAGCGTTCGCTCCAGACGGCGCGGCACGTGAAAGCCCTCGAGCTCGATCACGGCCCGCGGGTCGGGCGACCACCAGGCCACCCGGTTGGGATCGTCGGTGAAGGGCCAGGGAAAGATGCCGTGCCGATAGGCGTCGACGAGGCGCTCGGTCGTCATGCGGCCGCCAATCATCAACAGGCCGTCGCGATCGCCCTGCTCCGCCGGGGGGAAGAATTGGGAGCGAGGGAGCAAGGGCATGATCGGGAAGGGGGAGCGGGCCACAGGGAATCGACCGCAATTAGTTTCGCACAGCCGCCGCCCGGCTGGCGAGGGCCTCGGCGAGCATCCTCTTGATGCGCGCCGCCGCTGGCGGATTCGCCAACCGTCCCCCGCGTTGAATCTCCCCCTCCCGCGGCCTATGCTCCGATATCCGGGGCATTTTGCGCCGGTCCTCTCCTGGGAGCCGTGAACTCATGTTTGGGCGCTGCAAAGGGGCGCGCGGTCCGCTGGGCCGCGGCGCAATCGCTACGATCGTGCTGGCCGCTTTCGCCGGCCCGTCCAACTCCCAGGCCCAGACCTGGGCCGAGCGGCTCGGATACGGCCCGGGCAGCAAGGTGGTGCTCCTCGAGGCCCCTGAGGCTGGGCTCACCTGGGAGACCACCGCCGCCGCCGCTAAGGGGTTGGCCGACGGCGCCGTGCAGTCGACCGCGTTGCTCGCGCCTTGCCCCTGGTTTGGTCCGGCCGCCGAGCAGTTCCGTGCGCAGCCGAACCTCGACGTTGGGCTGAATGTGGTGGTCACCGCGCCCTACCCGACCTACCGCTGGCGGCCGACGCTCGTCGGCTTTCCGGCCTTGAGCATGATCGACGACGAAGGCTTTTTCTGGCGCGACCCGCGCCAGGTGGCGGCCAATGCCCGCCGCGAAGACTTCGAGCGCGAACTCGACGCGCAAGTCGCACTGCTGCTTCGCCAAGGCATCCGCCCCACGCATTTTTGGTGCTATCAGGGGGCGGTGTTCACGCGTGGCGACCTGGCGGCGGCGCTGTTCCGCGTGGCCCGCAAGCATTGGATTCCCGTAGCGCTCGTGGACCTGACGCCGGAGCGGATGCTGCGGCTGCGCAGCGCAGGGCTGGCCGTCGATCCGGCGATCGCGCAGATGATCGAAGCCTTCCCGCTTCCTAAAGTCGACGACCTCAAGTTCAGCCCCTCCGGCGACACCTACGAGGAGCACCGCGACGCCTTCGTGGCGCAGCTCAAGGGTTTGGGTCCGGGGCTGACGGTCATTCACGTGTCGCCGGCGGTGGAAACTCCGGCCCTACAGCAAATCGCCCGACACTGGCAACGCCACACCTGGGACGCGAAAATGTTGGCAGACCCGGCCGTGAAGGAAGCGCTCGAGGCCGAAGGGCTGCAACGAACCACCTGGCGCGAAATCATGCGCCGTTTCGATGGCGGGCCCGCGCCCGCGGGAGAATAAACAGCGATGAGATTCGTACACGCACCTGGCGGGCGCTGGCGCTTCGCCCCGACTCTGGTAGCCGCCTTGTCCGTCGGGCTGGTGGGGTATGTCGCTGCCCGCGTTTGGGCGCAGGCGCTCCCCTATCAGAACTATGAGGACGTCTACAACAACGAGCTGGGCAAACGCACGCAGCCGAATGTCAACGCAGCCCTGTACACCTACGATCGGGTGTACTACCACAACCCGGCGATCAGCCCGTATGAGAACCTGATGCGCCGGGGCACGCTGGGGGGCGCCAACTACCAGTTGTACGTGCAGCCGGAGGAGCAAGCCCGCGCCGCGGTGGCCGACGCTCAGCCGGTGTTGAACGACGGCGTCGGCGGGTACTCAGGCGACCGCTATGCTTCGTTCTACGACAACCACTTCTACGGCGGCTGGCAGAATCGGCCGTAGAACGCTGCAGGCGGGCCGGCGGCGCTGCTGCGAATTCGGCACGGCAGTTGCTTTCCAGGGCTTGTGTCTTGGAAACCAACTCATCCCTGCTGGAGTTCGCTGCCGCCATGTCCCTCGAGAATTCGCCGCGTTCGCGTTCTGGCAAAATCCGCTACGGCCTGGCCGCCTGGTTGCTGGGCCTGCCGCTGCCAATCATTCTGCTGGCTTTGATCTGGCGCGGGTGCGACTGGTGAGAGCCCTCCCTCGGCCGAGTCTTAGGGCGGAGTGGTGGCCATCTCCCCGAAATCGATGCGCGTTTGCGGCGGGTAGCGGTCCCAGTCGAGTTCGAGTTGCTCGAGCGCGGCATGAGCGCGGAGCACCTCGAGTCCTTCGTCGCTGACCAACGCACTCTTGAATTCCAGAATCCGCAGATCGGGCAGGCTGGCAATGATCGCCAGGCCCCGATCGGTTAAACGGCATTCGCCCAGGTAGAGGATCTGCAACCGCGGGTGATTGCGCACGATTACCTTGGCCGCCTCATCGTCGAAGCGAGCGGAAGGACAATGCAGAGAGGAGAGCTCGCGGCAGCGGGCTAACACGTTGAGTTCCTCCGCGCCAACCTGAGAGGGTGGCAGCACCAGCCGTTGCAGCTTGGTCCAGTTGTGGGCGAATGCCAGATCGATCTGCGCGGGTCCAGGCTGGTACCACTCGGCAAGCTCAAAGGACTCGACTTGCGGCCAGGCGGCAACGCGAAGCAACTCGTCGCGCAGATTGGGGTCGCCGCCGAGCGTGAGCTGCGTTGCCTGGTCGATTTGCCGCCAGCGGCGAAGCCGATCGTAGGCCGCCGGTGGCAGCGGCGCGTAGATATGCAACGCCGCAGCCGGCGTGGGAGCAGGGAAGACCTGATGGCGGCCCGCAGAAAGTTGCTCCGGAAGTTCGGGGGAAGGCGAAATCCCCATCAACTGCCCCCCCTCCGTGCTCACCTTCAGCTCCAACCAATAGCGGGCCTTGGCCTGATTGGGCAAGCGCTCGATGGCGGCGTCGCTGATCTCGGTGCCGCCCAACGACGCATAAAGCAACGCTGGCATTTGGTCGAGGATCGCCAGGCCGCGGTCCGTAATGCGCGTCGATTGCAGATCCAGATGAATCAGGTCCGGAAGCCTTGTGAGGGGCGCGAGATGCTTGTCGGTCACGTTGAGGCCGTCCAGCGACAAGTCGCGCAACCGCGGCAGCCGCGTCAGCAGTTCCATCGCGCGGTCGAGTTCCGCCGCCGGCAAATTGCGCGGCGTGTAGGATCCCAGCCGCATTCCGGTAATCCGGTCCATCTCGGGCAGCAGTGGTCCCAGCATCCGCGCGCCCCAGCTTCGCCGCGCGTCGTCGAACCCTGAGCGCTGGCCGCCCAACTGCTCGAGTTCGAGCCAAGCTGCCTGCTCGCGGCGATACTCCGCGAGTTCGTTGGCTGCGCCGCCGATCAGCAATGCCACCAGTGGGAAGAACAGCAGCAGCCCCCGCAGCGAAAACCGCGGCAGCCGCAGGGGGCGATAAAGGATCGAGGCGCGGCCCATGATGTACGACTCCGACCACGTTGTGTCGGACGGGTCAGGTAAGCTTTCGTGCTCTGCAGAAGACGCAAAGCACCAGGATACCAGTTGCCCCGAGGGCCAGCGAATTCGGCTCCGGCACAGGCACGCTGGTCAGCACCAAGGCTTGGTCGAAACCAAAGCGGTTGACCAACAGCAGCAACTGTCCGGCGTCGTTGAAACCGACCGGAGTGGCGAAGTCGAACGGCACGTCGCCCTGGGGCGTGTGCAGGATATCGCCTTCCCGCAAGAGCATTCGGACGCTGCCATCGATATCGCGCAGCCAAAGGCTGGCGTCTTGCCCCTGGCTGAACTGCGGGCCGGCGAGGACCGCCGAAAACACCACTTGGCCGAGACCGTTCACGAGGAAGCCGTCGTACGACGACAGAAAGGAGAACGTGGCCCCAGCGCCCAGCCCCGGCGCCGCTTGGCCTTCAATCGCGATCAATTGCCGCTGGTCTTGCTCTGTGTACCAGAGCCCCACACGGGACTCTCCCGCGGAATTGGAAACCCGAGCTGCGAGAGCAACGGCGCCGGTTTCGGTAAGCGTTGCGCCCCAGTCCGACGCAAACCCGAAGGACCAGCCCGCGCCGGCCTCGGGCGCCGGCATGCCTGGGTATTGCACCGTCCAAAGGTCACCTGGTCGCCCGGCGATCAAAGCCCTGTCGAGCCCAGCAGGGAGCGACATCCCTTCGACGTAGGCCCGCATCAGCACATCGCCTGAGTTCGACAACCGAGGTCGATCGTTGCCATCGAGACGCAGAGTGACATTCGGAACACCGGGCAGCGCCATGCCAGTTCCCGCGACGAACGTACTGGCGGCCGGATCATCGATGGAGGCCATCCAGAGCGAATCGATCGGACTCCCCTGGTTTTGAGGAATGACTCCGTAGACGAACTGACCAAGGTCGTTCACATCGGCTGCGCCCGCTTGATCAACGAGCTTGTGAAGATTACCTGGGGTGCCGCCCCAGATCTCCGCGTGGGGCGAAGACTGACCAGGCGACTGCAAACTGGCGTTGAAGATGAGGCGGCCATCGGGCAAAGGCATTGCGGGGTTGGCTGTCACCAGCGTGGCGTCTCCCAGTTGCATGCCGTCGCGGTAGAGCGGCACGGCCCCATCGGGCCCAAACCGCAGATACACGCGCTCGTTGGCCTGAGTGACCCCCGGCCCCGTCACCCGCGCCATCACCGACAGATAATCGCCCGACGCGGCGTACGTCCAATGCCAGTCCTGTTCGTCGTGGACCGGTTGGTCGACAGGCAGGCTAGGCAGCGGACGGCCACTTTCGACGATCATGTCGAGCGCGCCTGGATCGCCAAACCAGATTCCGTCGCTGACCGGCGTCCAATTGGTGAAGGAGTAGGAGCCGTGGAAATCCCAGGTGTCGGAATAGAGCGCGACCTTGCCGGTGCTTGTGAGGGTGGGATCCCAGAAGCCGCCGTATCTCCGATCGTCGGGCGCGTCCGCAGGCCGCTGGCCAAACCGCCCAACAATCGTATACTCGGCGCCGGATGACGTGCGCTGCAGAATTGCCCCCCACAGCAAACAGAGGGCGCACGGGGCTAAGAACACCTGCGGGCCAACGAATCTGCGCCACATCACCCTGCTCCTTTGATGCGAGATCCAACGCGAGCAGGCAGTTTAGCGCGCCGCCTGAAGATTCCGCAAGGATTTGGTGCGGCGGCGGGAGGCTTTCTCGGCTAGTGCTGCGTCACAGCTAGAAGTTCGGGTTGCCCTCCGCTACTAGCCCGCAGCGCAAGTTTTGAAGTTGCGCTTTTGGTTGGAAGTGGGGGCATGGATCAAGCATTTTGCTCTTGGAGCGAGCAAGGCTACGTGCAGCCCCGGCAGGGGCGACCCGATCAGAGCCCCGGGCCAGGGCAGCGTGAGCTGACCGCGGCCAGGGGCCGTAGAAGTAGGGAACAAAGCCCCGCAGGGGCGACACAAGAACTGCTTGCCAGCGGCGGGACTCAAGCATATCTGTCGCCCCTCCGGGGCTCTTTGTTTCCGTGGGGCGTAACCCCGGGCGGCGTCCGGCTTGCGCCGGCCTTGCCCGGGGCTATTCTCGGGTCGCCCCTGCCGGGGCTGCATGCCGCACTCACGCTTCGCAGATGCCAAAGCGCAACTTCAAAACTTGCGCTGCGGGCTAGTAGCGGAGGGCAACCCGAACTTCTGGCTGTGACGCGGTACTAGCACGGCGAGCGGCCCGGCGTGAGCCGGCCGATTCTCTCGATTCCTTGTGCGCGGGCATTGAAGTCAGCCGGCTGACGCCGGCCGCTCGCCGGGGCGAGGGATAGCGGTCCGAACCGCTCTAGGTCCTGCCGGCCGGCAGCGGCTACAATCGGGCCCTTCGCTTCCCCGGAAAGGATTCTAGGAAACGATCCATGGTCCAGCGCACGCTCTTGGCGGTCTTGGCAGTTCTCGCGCTCCTTGTGGGGAGCCGCGAAGTGCGCTCGCAGGCGCCGGCCCGCGCCCCGGCCGGCCAACGCCCGCCGCTCCGCGTCGCCCAGGCGCCCGCCCGGCGGCAGACCGCTCCGGCAGCAGCCCCTGCGGTTCCACAGGCCCCCTTCCAACTCACGCCGCAAGAAGACGCCGAGCTCCAGCAACTGCTCGTCGACTGGCAAAACGCCGGCAAGAACGTGAAGACGTTCAAGTGCACGTTCACGCTCTACCAGTACGACAAGACCTTCGGCCCCAAGAAACCCACGAAGGAAAACCCCAACGGCGCCTGGCGCGAGGGCCAAGGACAGCTCAAATACTCGAAGCCCGACCGCGGGATGTTTCAGGTCGAAACCGTCAAGACCTGGAGCGCCGAGAAAAACGAATGGGGCGCCGCCGAGCCGGGCGAGCACTGGGTGTGCGACGGCAAATCGCTCTACGAACTCGACGCGCGCCAGAGCGAGATGAGGGTGCGGCCGCTGCCGGCTCACCTGCAAGGGCAGGGCATCGCCAACGGACCGTTGCCGTTCCTCTTTGGCGCCGATGCGCAGCAGTTGCAGCAGCGGTTCTGGATGCGAATCATCACTCCCCCGGCGGCAGCAAACACGCAGATCTGGCTCCAAGCTTATCCGCGCTGGGCCCAGGATGCGGCCAATTACCAGCGGGCAGAGCTGATCCTGAGCCGGGGGGAGCTGAAACCCATTGCGCTCCGCGTCGTTCAGCTCAACGATAGCCCCTGGACTTACCAGTTCAACGCGATCAAGACCAATGACATCTGGGCGACGATCAAGCGCGATTTCGCGGCTCCGCTGACGCCTCTCGGCTGGAAGAAGGTGGTGATCGATCCCGGCCAACCCGGCCCCGGCGCCCCGCCGGCCCAGGCCCAGTTGCCGGCCTCCGGGCAGAAGCGGTAGTTTCTTTCCCCCCGGCCCCGGCCGCCCTATACTCAACGGGCCGCGCAGGGGCGCTCGCTTCCTCTTGCTTCGCGCGGCGCGAGGCCGTGAGGAGCAGAGCACGTGAAGTTGGCGCCAGGACGATCGTGGGCTCGAGCCGCCGCGCTCCTGGCATGCGCCCCACTGTTGCTCTGCCGCACTGCCCTGGGGCAGCCCTTTCCGGTCGAGGGCCTCGCCCCCGACGGCGTCAACGAAGCCGCGCTCAACGACGCTGTCCGCGTCGACGAGGCCGACTCCACCGTCCGCTCCGACCTGGCTCAGGCCGACGAGTTGGCGGCCGCCGGCCAGTTTGGCGCCGCGCTCGAACGCTACCGGCTTGCCCGCCAAGCGGCCGGAAAACGGCTGACGGCCGTCGACGACGGGCGGCGCTTCCTCCCCGTCGGCGAGCTCGTCGCGCTGCGGCTGGCAGCATGGCCGGCGGAGGGCCTGGCCCTTGCCCGCCAGCAATTCGATCCGCTCGCGCGGCCCCTCTTGACCCAAGGCTTGGCCGAACGCGATCCGGCGCTCCTCGAGCGGATCGTGCAGGAGTACTTCGTGGCGAGCGTGGCCGACGAGGCGCTGCTCGCACTAGGAGACATCGCCCTCGAACAGGGCCGCCCCGCCGCGGCCCGCGCCTACTGGCAGCGCATCGCCCGTCCGCCGAATGACCCGGGCGACGGTTTTGCGGCGTACCCCGGACCCGATGTCGACTTGGCAGGCGTCGCCGCGCGCCGCGCGCTCGCCTCGCTTTTTGCAAGCGATCGCGAACAGGCCCGCCGCGACATCGACGCCCTCGCCGCACAGTTCCCCACGGCCATGGGCACGCTCGGGGGCCGCAAGGGCGCCTATCGCGCGCTGCTCGAAGACTTGTACACGGCGTCGGCCCAGTGGCCCGCCCCGGCCGCTCCGACGGGCTGGCCGACGTTTGCTGGCGACGACGCACGCAACGCCGCGGCGCCCGCCCCGCTCGAGATCGGCGCGCTCGCTTGGGATCCCATTCCCCTGGCCACTGACGGCGCGGCGCGCCCCGCGAACTCGCCGCTTCTCCCTGGCCGTCGGCAGGGAGAGTTCGCCGCTGCCCCCTGTTCGACCTTCCCTGTTTGGGCCCGCCTAGCAGGGCGCGACCTGCTGTTCTTTAGCGACGAGCGTTCGGTCTTTGCCGTGGATTCCTCCACCGGCCAATCGGCCTGGTCCCCCGACGGCGCGTTCGGGCCCGTCCACACGATCCCCTGGAAGCCCGCCATGGGGCGCAGGCGCTTGTTCGGCACACCGCGGCATACGCTCACCGTCGCCGGCGGACTCTTGCTCGCGCGGCTCGGCGCCGTGGGCACGTATGCCCGCGGCGGCCAGGCCGGCGTGTCGCCGAGCTATCTCGCCTGCCTGGACCTCAACGCCGAAGGGCGGTTGCTGTGGCGCGCGCCGGCGGCGGAGAAGCAGGAGGCGTTTCATCGCGATGGCTGGAGCTTCGATGGCCCGCCGGTGTGCGACGCCGAGTGCGCCTACGTCGCCCTGCGGCGCACCGACATTCGCGCCCAGGCCTTCGTCGAGTGCTACGAGCTCGCCACCGGCCAGCGGCGCTGGCAAACGTTCGTCTGCGCAGCCGACACGCCTGGCCAGGGCATGTATGAAGAGGCCGCGTGCAATCTACTCTCGCTCTCCGAGGGGCGGCTGTTCTTCAACACGAACCAAGGAGTCGTCGCCAGTCTGGCTACTGCCGATGGCCGCGTGGTGTGGGCTTCGCGCTATCCGCGGGCCGCCGGAGCGGTGGCCAATCCGCCGCCGACCCACTTTGGCCGTTCGCCCAACCCGTGCGTGCTGCACCGAGGCCGCCTGTTCGTCGCGCCGGCCGACGCAACTCAGGTGTTCGCGTTCGAGCAGTCGGGGGGGCGGTTGCTCTGGCAGAGCGACGACAAGCGGGTCGACGACGTGCGCTACTTGATGGGCGCGCGGGGCAATTGGCTGATCGCCTCGGGGGATCGGCTGCACTGGCTCGACGCGGAGAGCGGCCGCCGCGAACGGTCCTTCCCCGACGGTCCGGGCCGACTGGGTTGCGGGCGCGGACTGATCGCCGCCGGCCGGATCTACTGGCCCACCCGCGGCGATACCGACGAGATCCGCGTGTTCGACTTGCAAAGCGGCCGCCAGGAGCGCGTAGTAGACCTGAGTTCCGACCGCGGCGGCCAGGCGGGCAACCTGCTGGCCGTGGGAGACCGCACCGTGATCGCTGCGCACGACGCACTGTATTGTTTCTCTCCCCAGGGGCAACCGCCGCCGAAAGTTGATTCACGCCGCACGGCGCTGGCGCCTACCGAGGACGAGCCCGTGGCGAGGTAGCCGCCTGTTCGCTGGGGTATTTATGTCCGCCTGCTTCGAGGAACCGCATGCCGCTTGATCCCGCTTCCGGCGAGCCCGATTGGGGCGACCAACACGTGCAGGCAATCAGCCGCCTGCATGCCGCGTGCGAAGGCCTGCGCAGCGAACTGAGCAAGGCGATCGTGGGCCAGGAGCAGGTGATCGAGCAATTGCTGATCGCGCTCTTCGCCCGTGGGCATTGCGTGCTCGTGGGAGTGCCGGGGTTGGCCAAGACGCTGCTCATCCGCAGCCTGGCCGATTCGCTCTCCTTGCGTTTCAGCCGCATCCAGTTCACCCCCGACCTGATGCCGGCCGACATCACGGGCACCGACGTGATGCAGGAAGACAAATCGACCGGGGAGCGCTCGTTTCGCTTCTTGCCGGGGCCGATTTTCGCCAACGTCGTGCTGGCCGACGAGGTGAACCGCACGCCCCCCAAGACCCAGGCGGCCCTGCTCGAGGCGATGCAGGAGCACCAGGTGACCGTCGGCGGCAAGCTCCACCGGCTCGAGGAGCCGTTCTTCGTCCTGGCCACGCAAAACCCCATCGAGCAGGAAGGCACCTATCCGCTCCCCGAGGCCCAGCTCGACCGCTTCATGTTTCAGGTATTGGTCGACTACCCGGGCGAAGACGAAGAGCTCGAGATCGTGCGCCGCACGACGACCGAGCGCTCGATCGAAGTGCTGCCGCGGCTGGGGGCCGAGGAAATCCTGGGGCTGGCCAAAATCGTGCGGCTGGTGCCCGTGGCCGAACACGTGCTCCGGTACGCGCTACGGATCACGCGGCTTTCGCGGCGCGACGCCCCGGGGGCGCCCGACTTCGTGCGGCAGTACATCACCTGGGGCGCCGGGCCGCGGGCCAGCCAGTATCTGGTGCTGGGGGCCAAGGCGCGGGCCGCGCTGCAAGGCCGGCACCACGTGAGCCGCGACGACATTCGGGCCGTGGCCGCCCCGGTGCTGCGGCACCGCCTGGTCACCAACTTCAACGCCGAGGCCGATGGGCTGCGGGCCGACGATCTCGTCCGCCGGCTCCTCGATTGGGTCGATCAACACGACGACGCGCAGGCAAGCGATGGCGAGTCCGAGCTACTTCGATCCCCACGCGCTCGCTAGGCTCTCGGGCCTCGAACTCCGCGCGCGGCGGCTGGTCGAGGGCTACGTGGCCGGCATGCACCGCAGCCCGTTTCACGGGTTCAGCGTGGAATTCAGCCAGCACCGCGAATACGCGCAGGGCGACGACCTGCGCTACGTCGACTGGAAGGTGTTTGGCCGCAGCGACAAGCTGTACCTGAAGCAGTTCGAGGAAGAGACGAACCTGATCGTCTACTTCGCCCTCGACGCCAGCGAGAGCATGAGCTTTCGCGGTCCTGAGGCGGCGATGTCGAAGCTCGACTACGCCAAGTGCGTGGTGGCGGCGTTCACTTGGCTCGCGCTGCGGCAACGAGACAGCGCCTCGCTGGCTGTATTCGCGGAACGCGTCGAGCGGGTCACGCGTCCGAGCGGCAGTTTCGCGGCGTGGGAGGAGCTCGTTCACTGCCTGGAACAGACGTCGCCCCATGCGCCCACCAAGGCGGGCGACGCGCTGGGGGAACTGGCCGAGCGATTCCGACGCCGGGGCCTGGTGATCGTGCTCAGCGATTTGTTCGACGAGCCCGAGAGCCTGCTCACGGGGCTGCGCCACTGCCGCCACGCCGGGCACGATGTGATCGTCTTCCAGGTGCTCGACGCCGCGGAGCTCGACTTTCCCTTCACCCGGCCAACGCTCTTCTTGGGCCTAGAAGGGCTGCCCGATCTGCAAACCGATCCCGGCGACATCCGCGCCGGCTACCTGCAGGCCCTGGCCGACCATCGGCAAACGCTGCAAGCGGGGCTGCGTAATCAGCAGGCCGACTATCACCTGCTCCGCACCGACGAGCCGCTCGACCGCGCGCTCAGCCTGTACCTGGCCACGCGGATGCAGCGCACATGATCCTGGCCTTTGGGTTCGGCAATGTCTGGATGCTCGGCTGGCTGGCGGCCGCCGCTGCGCCGATCATCATCCACCTGTGGAACCGCCGCCACTACCGCGAGCAGCCGTGGGCGGCCACGCGGTTCCTGTTGCAGGCCCTGAAAACGCAGTCGCGGCGGCTGCGGATCGAGCAGTGGCTGCTGCTGGCGCTGCGCGTGGCGGCGATCGCCGCCGTGATGTTCGCGGCGGCCCAGCCCTTTGCCACGGCCCCCGACCGGCGGACCACGGCCGATCCGGTGCATCGCATCTACGTGCTCGATCGGTCCTTCTCGATGGCCTATCGGCCGGCGGCCGAAACGCTCTTCGACCACGCCCGCCAGCGCGTTCGCGCGGCCGTGGAAGGAGGCCCCGCGGGGGATGGCGCGAGCCTGGTCGTGATGGGCGGCCCGGCCGAGGCGGTGATCGGCGCGCCAACGTTCGAGCCGCAGCGGTTTCTCGAGGAGCTCGAACGTGTTGCGCTCGGCGATGGCATGGCGCGGCTGGGCGATGCCTTGCAGATCGTAGAGAACGTGATCGCGCGGGCGGAGCAAACGGCGCCGGCCCTCACGCGGCGCGAGGTGGTGTTCGTGTCCGACTTCACGCAACCCACCTGGCAGCCGGCCCAGGCCGCCGAGACCGCCGAGATCGACCGCGCACTGCTGGACTTGGCCAGCCGCGCGGAGTTGCAAGTGATCGATGTCGGGCAGCCGCAGGCCGCGAACCTGGCCGTCACCGAGCTGCGTCCGCTCGATCCCCTGTTCTCGATCCGCACGCCGGCCGAGTTCGAAGTCGAAACGCGGGCGTATGGGGGCGAACCTCGTGCCGCAGAGCTTACTGCAGTCGTGGATGGCCGCACGGTGCGCTCGGGACGCGTGCAGGTGGCCCCCGGCCGGCCGGGGCGCTGGAGCTTCGCCCATCGGTTTGATGCGCCAGGCGAGCACGTCGTCGAGGTCCGCGTGGTCGACGAGCGCCTCACGCCCGACGATCGCCGCTGGAGCGTCGTCGAGGTGCGCGATCAGATTCGGGTGCTCGGCGTCACCTCGGCCCCCGACGCCGAGAACGACAGCCTGATGGTGGCTCTCGACCCCACGCAAACCGGCACCGGCCTAGTGTCGCTCTCCGTGGCCTCCGAAGCCGACTGGGCCGCACAATCGCTCGAGCGGTTCGCCTGCCTGGTGTTCAGCAACGTCGATCAGTTCTCGGCGGCCGAAGCCCGCCGCCTGGCCAACTACTTGGGGCAAGGCGGCTGCATCGTGTTCGTGCTGGGCGACCGCGTGCGGCTCGACCGCTACAACGAGATGCTGCTCGGCGGCGCCGACCGCACGCGGCTGCTGCCGATGAAGCTGGCCGGCGTGGCCGAGCCTGGCGATTACAAGCTCGATCCCCTGGGCTACCGGCATCCGCTGCTGGCCGCCTTCCGGGGTCAAGAAAAGGCCGGCTTGCTGACCGCCGCGGTGTCGCGCTACGTGCGGCTCGAAGCCGTGCCGAGTGGCGGCGCCGACGTGGCGCTCGGTCTCACGAACGGCGATCCGGCGATCGTTACCGAGCTGTTGGGCGGAGGGCGCGTGATCCTGTTGGCGACGCCTACTTCGGCCGCGATCGATCCGGAAACAGGCCTGCCCTGGAACACGCTGCCGGCGTCGCCGGCCATGGTGCCGCTCGTGCAGGAGTTGCTGCGGGTGGCGCTCGCCAGCGGCGAGACGAGCGAGTTGATCGTGGGGCGCTCGCTGGCTGGGCGGAACGCCGGTGGCGTCGACGTTCGCCTGCCTGAGGGCGGACAACGCGCAGTCGAGGCAGCGCCCGGCACGGGGGGCGCTTGGTCGTTCGCCGCCGAACGCGCCGGCATCTACGAGGTAACTCCCCGCGGCGGCGCTATGCGGCGCTACGCGGTCAATGTCGATCCACGCGAGAGCGACCTGACGCGGATTTCGACCGAACGCTTGCCGTCGTCGGTCGCCGCGGCGAACCCCGAGGCCTCGACCGCCGCGGCGCTCGGCGCAGGCACCACGACGCAGCGGCCGCTCGAACGGGCTTGCCTCTTCGCGGGGCTCGCGCTGCTGGTCGTGGAAGGATGTTACGCCTGGTGGCTGGGGAGGCGCCGATGACTCCGCAACCAACCACGCCGCCGGCCAGCGCCCTGGCGAGCGAAGGCGTCTCGTGGGATCTGGCGTTCACCTGGCCCGCGCCCCCCTGGTTCGTCGTCGTCACCGTGTTCGGCCTGCTGGCCCTCATCGCCTGGCTCTATGCGCATGAGTCAGGCCGCGTCCGCCCGCCGCTGCGGGCAGCCATGGCCGTGCTGCGGCTGGCGGCGCTGGCGGTGTTGGCCGTCATGCTCAGCGGCGTTTCACTGGCCCGTTATCGGACCGGGCAGCCGGCGCTCGCGCTCGTGGTCGACCGCTCGGCCAGCATGGCCACGGTGGATGCCGCGGCGGGCAAGGCCGCTGTCGCCGCTACGGACAAATCAGGCCCCACGCGGCTCGAACTCGTGCAAAAGCATCTCAGCGCCTCGCGCGGCGCCGTGCTGCGGCAGCTTCGCCAGGGGCGGGCGCTGGTCGAGTATGCACTGGCGGAACAGGCTACTTGGCTGCCCGATGCAAAGGGAGACGAAGCGCTCGCCAAGCTCGAGCCGACCGGCGCAGCCACGCGGCTGGGCGACGGAGTGCAGAACGTGCTCGACGACCTCCGCGGCCGCTCCCCCACGGCGATCGTGCTCTTCACCGACGGCGTGAACACGGCCGGCCAGCCGCTCGCCGCCGCGGCCCAAGCGGCGCAGGAGCGCGGGGTGCCCTTGTTCTTGGTCGGCGTGGGAGACGACTCGCCGCCTGAGGACCTCGAACTGGCCGAGGTGCTGGCCGACGAGGCGGTGTTCACCGGCGACGTGGTGAACTTCCAGGTCGAGCTCCGCCACACGGGGCTCGCCGGTCGCAGCGTCGAGGTTCGCCTCCGCCGGAGCGACAGCGAGGAGCCGCTTGCTAAGACTACGGCCACGCTCGGCGAGGAAGCTCTGCAGAGCGTGCTCCTCTCGTATCGCCCTGAGTCCACCGGCCGGTATGCCTTCGTGCTCGAAGCCGTGCCTGTGGAAGGGGAGGAGAACGTCGACAACAACCGTCGCCCGGTCGAGGTTGATGTGCGCGACGACCGCGTGAAGGTGCTCTACGTGCAGGGGCCGCCGAGCTTCGAGTATCGTTTTCTGAAGGCGCTGCTCGAACGCGACGAACGCTTCGAACTGGCCTGCGTGCTCCAGGAGGCCGATCCCGAGGCGGTGTCACAGGACCGGGCGATGCTCCCCTCGTTTCCGCTCGCGCCGGAAGATTTGCAGGCCTACGACGTGATCGTTTGGGGAGATGTCGATCCCGCCCGCTTGCCGCCGGGCGCGCTCGAGCAGGTGCGCGAGTTGGTGGTTGAACGCGGGCGGGGGCTCGTGTTTTCGTCGGGGCCTCGGCACACGCCCATGGCCTACGCCGACACTCCTTTCGAGCCCCTCTCGCCGCTGCCGCTGGCGACCGCGCAGGTCCCTTCGCCAGAAGATCAGATCAAGGACCCGGCCGCCATGGCGGCGGGCGAGCAGCTTGCGGCGGCGCCCTTCTTGGCGTTGGCCGCTCCGGCCGCCAACGCCGCGGCGCTGCAGGCGTTGCCGCCGGTCTATTGGCGGGTCGAATCGCGCGAAGTCCGGCCGGCCACACGCGTCTTCGCGCGGTTCGCGCCGTCCAAAGAAGCCGGCAACACACCGGCGATCGCCGCGCAATACGTAGGCGCCGGCGAAGTGGTGCTCATCGCCACCGATGAGATCTGGCGCTGGCGCCGCGAGCAGCACGAAACGGAGTATGCCCGCTTCTGGGTGCAGTTGTTCCGCTATCTGGCGCGGGCGAAGCTGCGCTCCGGCGATGGGGGCGTGGAACTCACGGCCGACCGCGACCGCTATCTCCCCGGAGAGCCGGTCTGGCTGCGGGCCCGCTTCCGCGATCCGGAACTGGCCCCGGCGAGCGATCAGCTCAACGTCGACGTGGCGCTGCCTGACGGACGCTCGGACGCGGTGACGCTCAATCGCCGCGGCAGCGACCGCGGCGCCTTTGGCGCGGCGCTGCGGTTCGAACTGCCGGGCGCCTATCGCGCGCAGCTCGAGTCCGACGAGCGGCCCGCGACCGCGGAGTTTGCAATTGAGCCCCCCTTGAGCGAGACCGACCGCACGACCGCCGACTTTCGAGTTTTGGCGGAGGCTGCGGCCCTCTCGGGCGGGCGCTTCTATCGCCTCGAAGAAGCAGGCCGGTTGCCGCGCGACCTGCCCGAGGCCCGCTCGGCGCCGATCGAACCGCTGCCGCCAGCGCCGCTGTGGAACCGCTGGCCGCTGCTGTTGGCGTTCGTGCTGCTCTTGTCGGGGGAGTGGTTGTTGCGGAAGCAGCAGGGGTTGGTGTGAGGATCGCTAGCCCGCAATCGGCAACGGAATTGCGAAAGCCTCTCCGATCGCCAGCAATCGAGTTACGACACCATACACCATCCATACATCAGCAGTATTCCGTCGCGCTCGACCGCCGCGCCTGCGCCGTCTCGAAGCAACAGTAGGCAGCATTCGACAGACTGCTCATCATCGAGGCAAAACGCCCGACTGCACAGAGCGGCCTCGTGCCGCAGGTCCGTCCCTCGCATCGCTTGCAGAATGCGCGTTCCAGCTCGCGCATCGCACAAGAGCGAGATGTGGATTCCGCAATGCTCCCTGAGCGCATCCTGATTGACCCCGGGCATGTCTCCGCGCCAGGCCAACGCCGGGGATGCCGAAATTGCCTCGAGCGCGGCAAAGGTGCAGCCGCTTGCGTCAAACGTCTGCAGCGCCTGGTATTCAAGCAAGTCGTAGACCGCCGCCGAGCGGGCTGCCCTCGCGAGCGTCCCAAGTTGCACCGCTTGATCAGCGGAGAGTACGCAGGCCGACACGTGGTCGGGCATCCCTGATTTGGGTCGAACCATCGTCGCGTTCCTCCGAATGGTCGGAATGCCTTAAGCTTGCGCTCCCAGCCCGTCTCCAACAGAGGCACATGCTAGCGTCGGCACGGGGCCGTTGTCGGCAAAACCCGCACAGCCGGCAAATTCGGCTCAATTCCCCCAACGTGGGGTTCGATGTTAGGGGAAACGCCGGCGCGCTGTTTCCAGCGCTCGCTGGCTGCGCCCTAACGTGTTCGACCCCGCGTCTTTTCGGCCGCCCTCGGCCTCCATCGACATGAACCTGCGACCTTGGCTCTCGGGCATCGTTTGCCTTGCCCTCGGCGGCTGCGCCACGATGAAGGAGTCGGACACGGCCCGCACCGGCATCGAGCAACTGCTGATCTCGAGCGCGGCCGATCAGGCGCTGGCCAAGGTCGACTTCCAGCCCATCGCCCGGGCCAAGGTGTTCCTCGACCCGCAGTATTTGGACTGCGTCGACAAGAACTACATCCTGGTCGCCCTGCACCAGCGGTTGCTCGGCAACGGCTGCACGCTCGTGGGCAAGGCCGAAGAGGCCGACGTGGTGCTCGAGGTGGCCAGCGGCGGCGTGGGGACTGATCGCAACGAGTTGTTCGTCGGCATTCCCGAAATCCCGCTCGCGCCCCCCTCGCCGATCGCGGTCCCCAAGCTCGCCTTCTACACCCGCACCCGCGCGATGGGCACGGCCAAGCTAGCGATCGTGGCCTACGACGCCAAATCGAAGGCCCCGCTCATCAACACGGGCTATGCGCTGGCCCGCGCCGACCACAAGAACTGGACGGTGCTCGGCGTGGGAGGCATTCAAGGGGGCAGCGTGCCGCAGGAGATCGCCACGGCCACCGGCGAAACCGACGGCATTCACGTGCCGACGGCCGTTGCGCATCGCCCCGCAGCGACCGGAGCGCCCCTCCGCTAGCGATGGCGGCGCGACCGGCGGGCTACGAGCGAGTCGTCGGTTCCCAGAGCATCGTATCGCGCATCGCGCCAAAGGCGGCTTCCACCGAACGCGTGACGGGGCGGAAGCCCCCCGAAACCGGCTCGACCCATTCTGGCGCCATGGGCGGCTCGAGATTGAGGACCGAGATGCTCAAGGGGCCGAGCGCCGCCAGGTGATTCATCGCGGCATCCGTGAGCAGATCCCGGTTCGGCGCGGCCTCGGCAGGAGCGTTCGAGGCGCCCTCCGCGGCCACCGGAAGCCCACGCAGGGCGAGCTGCGGCCCCGCTTGTTCCAGCCGCGGGGGAAGCCACAGGGCAACCCCCGCCACGGCCGCCGCCAGGGCAGCCGGCAGCGGATAGCGCGACCAGCGGCTGCGCGGAGCAGAGCCCGCGGGCCTGACGCCAGCCAAGCGGCGACGCGGCCCGGCGAAACAAAGAACCAAGCGCTCGTAGGCGCTGGCCCGCTCCTGGCAGGAGGAGCACTCGGCCAGATGCAGGCTGAGTTCTCGATCCGCAGCGAAGGGACGCCGGGCGTCGAGCAAGTTCTGCAGGCGTTCTTCAGCTTGTCGGCAATGCATCGCGCACCTCCTCGACCACGCCGCGCTCGTGCAGGCGATCGACGATCCCGCGCCGGGCGCGGTGGACCCAAGTCTTTACCGTCCCCAGCGGCACCCCCAGCCGCAGGGCGATGTCGTGGTAGCTCAACTCCTGCTCGTGAAAGAGCAGAAAGGCCTGCTGGTGCTCGGGCCTCAGTTCCGCCAGCGCCAAGGCCACCTCTTCGGCCAGTTCGTCGCAGCGGGTGTCGGCAGGCGACCAGTCGACCACTTCGGTCAGGTTCGGCTGGGGAAACCGTTTGCGGCGGGAGAGCAGCGTGCGGCAGCGGTTGCCGGCGATCGCGAGCAGCCAGGGGACAAATGGGCGCCCCTCGTCCCAGCGGCCCAGGCTGCGGATCGCCCGCGAAAAGCTCTCTTGGACCATGTCTTCGGCGTCCTGCCGATGCCCCAGCATGCGATAGCAGAGGGCGAAGACTCGGCCGCGAAATCGCTCGACTAGATCGTTGATGGCGTCCGTCTCGCCGCCACGACAGCGGACGACCAAGGACTGAATCTCATCGGCCAAGGGTGCGTACTCCGATTCCGGGGGCCCTCACCCCAGTTGTACCCCGGTCAAGCCCCACGGGATTCAGTCAACGGATGCAAAAACCGCGCGGCATCCTGGCTACTCGGCGGCCCGGCGCACGATGTCGCGCAGTTCGCGCAAACCCACGTCTTCCATGCGCTTGCCACGCTTTTCGAGCTGCTCGTTCACCTTGATCGCGGTCTCTTGCATGCGGGTATGCGTGTCTTGGGAGCCGCCGAAGAGCACGAAATTCGGACCCCGCGTGAGCCGCTTCTGCTCGTCCTCGGCGTCGAACGCCAAACCTAAGAGCGCAGCCGATTTCACCTGCCCTGTCGCTTCTTGCGAACGCTTAGCGGCTTTCAAGGAATTCGTCTCCCGCGATGAATGCTTGGTGACTCCCCAGGCATGTTATACAGGGGCCCAGGGCGCAGCAAGCAACCGGTCGACGCCAGCTTCGAGCAGGAAGCTGCAGGGGCTCGTGAACGGGGTAAGATTCGCCCGTGGGCTAGCGGCGGCCGAAGAGGCGCCGCAACGTGTCGGCCGCGGCATCCCGGCTGTTGGCCGTGGAGTTCTTCGGCAGCTTGCCTTGGTGCGGCGAAGGCACAGCATCCTTTTCCGCCGCCTCGGCCTCTACCTTGGGCTCCGGCGGTGGCGGAACGTAGACCGAAGGAGCTTGCCGCGGCTTAGCCGGCGCCGTGGGCGCCGCAGCCTCAGCGGGGGCGGCGGGAGCAGATCCTGCCATGCGGTTGTAGACCGAAGACCCCGACTTCTCCTCCGGAGCCGCTGTGGGAGCGGGAGGAGGCGTGGGCGCAGCCGCCGGAGGGAGCACGATCGGCCCGCGGACCGCAACGGTGTCGGTCGACGAGGCGGAGATCGGAACCGTGGCCGATGAAACGTGCGGTTGCGGGACAGGGGGGGCCGCCACCGCGGGAGCGACGGCGACAGGTGCAGCAGAACTACCCGACGCGACCGTCAAACTAGGGGAAACCCGACCGGTGTCGCCCGAAAACTGCCCCGTGTCGCTCGTGGACTGCGAGGCGGGCGGGCTCGGACCGGCCGGCGCGGTGTCGCCAAGCCACTGGTCGACCGGCAGACTCGTCCCTGAAGCAGATTGAGCCACTCGGGCCACGGCCTCTTTCAGGTCGCGAACCGGAGGCCGCTTGGCGCCCCCCACGCTGGTGGAAAGCAGAATCTCGAATTCGAGAGGGCCAACCCGCAAGCGGTCTCCGTTCTTGAGCGGCGCCTCGCGGCGGACGCGCTCGCCGTTCACGAAGGTGCCGTTTTTGCTGCCGAAGTCATTGATCCAGACCTGAGAGTCTTCAACGACGATGGCGCAGTGATCTCGACTAATGAGATCGCTTTGCGGCCGGAGGTGGCATTCCTCGGCCCGGCCAATGAAGAACTTCTTCACCGGCAACAGGATCTCCTGCCCGGCATTCGTGCCTTCAAGGACTCGAAGTTTCACTTCCATATCTTCGGCGCCGCTCCGCAGGCGAGAAACACGACCTGAAATGATGGCGGATGGGGAGAAACCGACCTCCCGCGAAGCTGGCTTGGGATCTTGTTGAGGCTCCTCTCCGTAACTCGATTCAGGCGTTGCGGTGAATCTCGGACCGGCTGGATGCGATTGGGCTGTCTGGCAAGGACGAAGAAGATGAACGAAAAGAGTAGGGAGGAGGAAAACTCCCCCGCCCGAACCTACGCCAACTGCGCCATCGCGTTCCCTGGCCCTGCGGCCAGCCAATATTCGTATTCCTTATATCGGCTGGGATCGCCCGGGACTCCCGGAACAGCCATGATCCTAGCAACCTGACCGCCGCGCGTCAAAAAGATTCAGGGAAGTCGGCCCAGGCTACTTCTTTTTTTTCTTGACCGGGGCCTTCTTCGCCTTCTTGGCCGGCTTGGCGGCGGCCGCGGCGGGCTTGGCCGCCGACTTCTTCTTGCCGCCGAACGCCTGCTCCCAACCCTCGCTGAACTTCTTGGTTGCTCCGACGCGCAAAATGCTCACAATTCCCTCTGCAAATGCTGATGCCAGAATCGCCCGGGCGAAGCCTCGACCGCGGGCGCGAATGCCCTCTTCCTTGTTTGTTATCGGAAGCGCCAGCGGGGGTCAAGCGGTCTGGTCCGCTTCGTTCCCTGTGGAACTCACTGTCCCGCGCCTCACAATCCCAGTTCGCGGAAAGGTCTCTGCACTCCCTTGGCTAAGAAGGCGTCTTCCTCGGCTGCCGTCGCGTTTTCGGTCTCCTCTGAGCAGGCGGGGGCCACGCTGGCCGCGCTGCTCCGCAGCCGCGACGCGGGGCTCTCCTGGTCGCAGGCTCAGCAGCTCGTTCGTAGCCGGCGCGTGCTCGTGAACGGCAACCTGTGCCTCGACGCTGGCCGCCGCCTCACCGCGGGCGAGGTGATCAAGCTCCTGCCGCACTCGGCGGCGCCGCTCCCCACCGACCGCGACGTGCGAATCCGCCACGCCGATCCGCAGCTTGTCGTCGTCGAGAAGCCCTCCGGCATGACCTCGACCCGCCACAGCGAGGAACAGGATTGGCCGTCGCGCCGCAAGCAGGTGCAGCCGACGCTCGACGAGCTGCTGCCGCGCATCCTGGCGAAGTTCGAGCGGCGGACCGGCCCCGACCAGGCGCGGCCGGTCAAGGCGGTGCATCGGCTCGATCGCGAAACGAGCGGCCTGATGGTGTTTGCCCGCACGTTCAAGGCGGAGCAGATCCTGCAGCAGCAATTCAAGGCCCATACCATCGAGCGGCGCTATCGCGCCGTCGTGCAAGGTCATCCGGCGGCGCAGACGATCGAGAGCTTCCTCGTGCGCGACCGGGGAGACGGGCGCCGCGGGAGCGGGCCCGAAGACCAAGGAGGGCAACGTGCAGTGACCCACGTGCGGCCGCTCGAACGGCTGGGAGATTACTCGCTGATCGAGTGTCAGCTCGAAACCGGCCGCACCCACCAGATCCGCATTCACCTGGCCGAGCAGGGGCATCCGGTCTGCGGCGACAAGGTCTACGCACAGCCGTTTCGCGCCAAGCCGCGTCCCGACTCGAGCGCGGCGCCGCGGCTCGCGCTGCACGCGGCGGTGCTCGGCTTCACCCATCCGGCCAGCGGCGAGACCGTGCGCTGGGAAATGCCGCTCCCGAAGGACCTGGCGGACTTCGTCAAACGGCTGCGAAAGCAGGCGCAGCCAGAGGGAGAAGGCGCCCCGTGATGAACGGGGATCTGAGTTAGCCCCCGGCGAGTCGCCGGGGGGAGACGCGCCATCTACAGCGCATCTCCCATCAACGGCCGCAGTACATTGCGCGAGACGCGGAGGGATTGCTTGCGTAGCTCGTCGTTGTGGCAATAGGAGTCGTCCTCTACTTCCACGCACACCGGGCCGCCGTAGCCGGCGTCGGTGAGCGCCGAGAAGAAGGAGTTCCAGTTCACGTCCCCCAGGCCGGGGATCTTGGGGGTACACCAGCCGGGCGGCAGACTGAAGACGCCCCGCTGGTCGAGCCGGCGGCGGTCGATCCGCATGTCCTTGGCGTGCAGGTGAAACAGCTTGTGCTTGAACTCCGTGAGGGGCGCGATGGGGTCCATCATCTGCATCACGAAGTGCGAGGGATCGTAGTTCAGTCCGAAGTGGTCCGAGGGGATCGCCTCGAACATCTGCCGCCAAATCTCGGGGGAGCGGGCCAGGTTCTTGCCGCCGGGCCATTCGTCGCGTGAGAAGAGCATCGGGCAGTTCTCGATGCCGATGTAGACGCCCCGCTCCTCGGCAAAGCGGATGAGCCCCGGCCACACCTCGCGGAAGCGGGCGAAGTTGTGGTCGAAGGGCTGGGTGTAGTCGTTGCCGATGAACGTGTTGACGTTCTTGAGCCCGAGCTTGGGCGCCGCTTCGATCACCCGCTTGAGCTGGGCGATCGCCACCTCCCCTTCCTCGCGGTTCGGCGAAAGGATATTGGGGTAGTAGCCGAGGGCTGAGAACTTGACGCCGTACTTCTCGCACTTTCCGCGGGCATCGTCGGCGGCCGACTGCGGAAAGTCGGCCACGTCGAGGTGGGTGACGCCGCCATACTTGCGGTCAGAGCCCCCTTGCGGCCAGCACATCACCTCGATGCAGTCATAGCGCTCCGCCTGGGCGAAGGCCAGCACCTGCTCGAGACTCCAATTCGGAAAGATGGCCGTAACGAAACCGAGCTGCATGACTGCACCAACGAACGAAGGAGCGAGACGGCGCGTGACACACTGTTTAGCCCCCCGTGAGTCACGGGGGGTAACGCCAATGGTCGAACGCAAGACTTCACGGCCGCGCCGAAGATCCCCCCCGGCGACTCGCCGGGGGCTAAAAGGGGCCCTTGCGGCGCCTACTTCTTCTTGGCTTCGGCGTAGCGGCGGGCGACTTCGGGCCAGTTCACGATTTCCCAGAAGGCCGTGATGTAGTCGGGCCGGCGGTTCTGGTACTTGAGGTAGTAGGCGTGCTCCCACACGTCGAGGCCTAGAATGGGAGTCTTGCCTTCCATGAGCGGGCTGTCTTGGTTCGGCAGGCTTTCGACGACGAGCTTGCCGTCCTTGCCGACGCTGAGCCAGGCCCAGCCGCTGCCAAACCGCGTGGTGGCGGCCTTGGCAAAGGCTTCCTTGAAAGCCGCGAAGCCGCCCAAGTCGCTGGTGATCGCCGCGGCCAGCTCACCCTTGGGCTCACCACCGCCATTCGGCGACAGGATCGTCCAGAAGAGCGTGTGGTTGGCGTGGCCGCCGCCGTTGTTCCGCACCACGGTGCGAATGTCTTCCGGCACCTTCGAGAGGTCGCTGATCAGCGACTCGACGCTCTGCTCACCCAGGTGCGTCAGCTCGATGGCCTTGTTCAGGTTCGTGATGTACGCCTGATGATGCTTGTCGTGGTGAATCTCCATCGTCTTGGCGTCGATGGTGGGTTCCAGCGCGTCGAACTTATAGGGCAACGGCGGCAGGGTGTAGGCCATGATTCACCTCGTTCTTCGCGCGAAGCGGCTGCCCGCCTGGGGGAGGCGCCGAGCCTTCGCGACCGTGTTTTGGGCGGAAAATCGACTGTCCGGGCAGTCTAGCGAATCGCGCGCCGGCTGACAATTGGCCGGAGGCGGACCACCACAGGCGCGGCGGCGCGACATTTTCCAAGTGTCCTGCGTGGCTAGCCAAGAGACGCAGCTAAGCGCTACGATACGTTGGCCTCGCGCAACGCCAAAGCTGGACGTCGCAAAGCCAGCGCCACCACGCTCGGCCCCATCCAACAGAAAGACAGGTGAACGCGTGTCGGAATTGACCATTCGCGTGCGGCCCAACGGGCCGCTCGTGATCGAAGGCCCCGTCAAGGTGGTCGACCAACACGGCAATCCGTTTCCGCTCAACCCCGCCAAGCCGGTGGTGGCGCTCTGCCGCTGCGGCCAATCGAGCAACCGCCCCTTCTGCGACGGCACACACAACCGCTGCGGCTTTCAATCGGTGGAAATCGCACCGACGACCGACGCGTAGGGTGGGGCGAACGCAGTGAGCCCCACCGCAGTTTACGCTCATTCACGTGCGCGCTTCCGATCTAGAAACGGTGGGGCTCGCAGAGCCTCGCCCCACCCTACACCGGGCTACATGTTGGTCACGTCGTCGAGCCCGAGCGGCCCGATCAACTCGTCGAGTGCGGCCGTGAGTTCGGCCGCGTGGTCGAGGCTCTCGGCGTAGATCCGGCACAGGCGGTGGCTGCCGGGGAGTTGCCGGTAGAGCTGGTCGTCCTCGAGCGGCCGCACGAGGTCGCGCGCGGGGTCGTAAAGGAAGTTCTGCCCGGCGGCCGGGCCGCGCGTGCCGGGGCGGTGGATCGTGCGTGGAAGGTCAATGCGGAGCGGCAGCTCGCGCAAGTGCGCCGGCAAGCTCTCGCGCAGCGCCTGCTCGACGAACGTCTTCCGCGAGAACAGGCTCGTCCGTTCGCTGGGCCCGGCGGCGAAGACCAGGTTCCGCTGGCAGACCATCTTCCAGTGGACGTCGCGGTTCAAGAGTTGCCGCCATCGTTCGCCGAGCTCCCGCCGTCGCAGGTCTTCCGACTGCGGCCAGCGGGCCACGTCGACCAAGAGCGACCACTCGGTGAACCGCTGATACTCCCCCAGCCGCTCGAGCGGGTTGCCGGGGAACAGCAGCTCCTTGCCGGCGGCGAACAGGTCGGCCAGCGTCAGGTCGATCGCCCGCACCGTGCGGTGGAAGTAGACCGAGCGGAACATCTCGGCCCGCACCCCCATAAAGCGGATCAGCGCGTCGAGCCCGCGGGCATGGATCGTGAGGCCGCTCGGGCTAAAGAAGCTGTACTGCAGCAGCCGCTCGAGATCGAAAGCCCGGGCGCTGAAGCCCGACATGAAGGCGTCGCGGAGGACGAAGTCCATGTTGTCGACCGTGTAGAGTCCGCAAAACAAACTGCGCAGGAACCGCAGCCAGCGGGGCGTCTCGTGGTCGTCGCTCCCCTGCGGCCGGGCGATGAGCAGGGCGACGTGAGCGGGGTCGAGCGTTTCGTCGGCCGCCAACTCGCCGTGCGGTGTGCGCCGCACGCGGCGCAAGAGCGGCCCCAGCTCGTCGACGATGATCGCGCGACCCAGCGTTTCGTGCGTCAGGCCAAACTGGGCCAGGAAATGTTCGTCGAAAAAGTGCCCAAAGGGGCCGTGCCCTACGTCGTGCAGCAGGCCCGCCATCCGCAGGAGCGTTTCAACGTAGGCGGGACTCGGCACGTCGGGGCAGGCCTCCCGCAAGCTGGCATAGAGCGCGGTCGCCGCCCTGCCAGCCAGGTGCATCACCCCCAGCACGTGCTGAAAGCGGGTGTGCTCGGCTGAGGGGTAAACCCACCAGGCGGTTTGGAGCTGGTGAATCTGCCGCAGCCGCTGCACCCAGGGGTGGTCGATGAGCTGCCGCTCGGAAACTTCGCCCTCGGCCAGCCCCGTGTTCGACACGAACGGGACGTAGCCGTGGACGGGATCGTGGCTCAGGCTGGTGCGGGCGAGGTCGGGCATGGGGCGATTATGGGAATCTGGGGGTGGGCCGTCTATGCGGGACCCCTGCAGTGCCCCGCATGCCGGATGTAGGGGCGATAGCGGTTGCGGCCGACTTTGCTCATGCCGGGCTTTAGGCAGGGCGATAAGCAACAGACCGGCGGGCGGAGCGTCATAGCGGTCTGCGGCCATTAGCCCCCCGTGAGTCACGGGGGGCCCCGGCGAAACTCACCAGCCACGACGAGCCGAGCATCCCCCCAGCACCTTCGACGAACCCCGAGATTCGACGGCAAACCGTGGCCAGTTCGCCGGCCCCTTTCCCCAGGGAATCCCCCTCGGGTAAGCTAGAGGCCTGCTTCTTGACATCCTGCTCAGTTGGCGGAGCTGGGCCACGTCGCCAGATCAACAGGATCGCTTCATGGCCATTCGCGTCGCCCTGAACCACCAGACAAGCTATCGCTACGATCGGCTGGTCAACCTCTCCCCGCACGTGGTGCGGTTGCGCCCGGCGCCGCACGGCCGCACGCCGATCCTCAGCTATTCGCTGAAGATCACGCCGCCAGACCACTTCCTCAACTGGCAGCAGGACCCGCAGAGCAACTACCTGGCGCGGCTGGTCTTCAACAAGCCGACGCGCGAATTCAAGATCGAGGTCGACCTGGTGGCGGAAATGACCGTCATCAACCCGTTCGACTTCTTCCTCGAACCCGACGCCGAGCAGTTCCCCTTCGCCTACGATCCGTGGCTCTCGCGCGAGATCAAGCCGTACCTGGAAACGGAGCCGGCCGGACCGCAACTCAGTGAGTGGCTGGCATCGGTGGACCTCACGCCGCGGCGCACGATCGACTTCCTGGTCGAGCTCAACCAACGCCTCCACTACGACATCAAATACCTGATCCGGCTCGAGCCGGGCGTGCAGAGCTGCGAAGAAACGCTTACCAAGCGCTCCGGCTCCTGCCGCGACACGGGCTGGCTGCTCGTGCAAATCTTGCGGCATTTGGGCCTGGCCGCGCGATTCGTTTCGGGCTACCTGATCCAGCTCGTGCCCGACGTCAAGCCGCTCGATGGCCCGGCGGGCGCCGCCCACGACTTCACCGATCTGCACGCTTGGTGCGAAGTGTACTTGCCCGGCGCAGGCTGGGTGGGGCTCGACCCCACCTCGGGGCTGCTCGCCGGCGAAGGGCATATTCCGCTGGCCTGCACGCCCGATCCCGTGAGCGCGGCGCCGGTGACGGGCGCGGTGGATGACTGCGAGACCGAGTTCGGCTTCTCGATGACGATCGAGCGGCTGCACGAAGACCCGCGCGTCACCAAGCCGTACAACGACGAGGAATGGCGGCGGATCGAAGCCCTGGGGCACGAAGTCGATCGCCGCCTGGCCGCAGGCGACGTGCGGCTCACCATGGGAGGCGAGCCCACCTTCGTGTCGATCGATGACATGGAAGGGGACGAATGGAACACCACGGCCATGGGGCCGACCAAGCGCAAGTTGGCCGGCAACCTTGCCCGGCGGCTCTACCAGCGGTTCGCCCCCGGCGGCCTGCTGCACTTCGGCCAGGGCAAATGGTATCCCGGCGAATCGCTCCCCCGCTGGGCGCTGAGCTGCTTCTGGCGGCGCGACGGCAAGCCGATCTGGCTCAACCCCGAGCTTTTCGCGCGCGATGATCTGGAATACGGCTACGGTTCGCCCGAGGCCGAGAGGTTCTCCACCGAGCTGGCCGAACGGTTGGGCATCGGCTCGAAGTGGCTGATTCCGGCCTACGAAGACGTTTGGTACTACCTGTGGAAGGAACGGCGGCTGCCGACGAACGTCGACCCGCTCAAGTCGGAGCTCAAGGACCCCGAGGAGCGGGCCCGGCTGGCGCGAATCTTCGAGCGCGGCTTGGAGAGCGTGGTCGGTCAGGTGCTGCCGATCCGCCGCGTGGGCCATGGTCCCGAGCGGCGCTGGACGAGCGGCCCCTGGTTCGTCCGCAGCGAGCACATGTTCCTGATCCCGGGCGACTCCCCCATGGGCTTGCGGCTGCCGATCGACAGCCTGCCGTGGCTGGCGCCGTCCGAATACCCGCACATCTATGAGCTCGATCCGCTCGAAGAACGTCCGCCGCTCCCTGAGCATCCGCAGTTGGCCCGCCAGGCCTACTTGCGAGGCGCAGGGGTCGCGCGACGCTCGGGCGATCCGCGCTCGGTCTTTGCCCGCGTGGGCGCCGGCGGCGGAGGCCGTGGCGGACCGCTCGAGCCCGAAGAAAACGGCGAGACCGATATCGCGCTCCTCGAGCCGGGGCGCGAGAATGGCCGCGCCGCGGGGCACGACGGCCCGCATGGGCTCGTGCGCACCGCCATGTGCGTGGAGCCGCGCGATGGGAAGCTGCACGTCTTCATGCCCCCCACGGAGACGCTGGAAGACTACCTGGATCTCGTGGCGATCGTCGAAGAGACGGCCGATTCGCAGGGCCTGCCGGTCGTGGTCGAAGGTTACCTGCCGCCGACGGACCATCGCCTCAACCACTTCAAGATCACTCCCGACCCCGGCGTGATCGAGGTGAACATCCAGCCGGCGCATAGTTGGGACGAACTGGTCAAGAACACGACCGGCCTCTACGACGACGCTCGGCTCTCGCGGCTGGGGACCGAAAAGTTCATGCTCGACGGCCGGCACACCGGCACGGGCGGCGGCAACCACGTGGTGCTCGGCGGCCCCAAGCCGGCCGACAGCCCGTTCCTGCGGCGGCCCGATTTGCTCCGCAGCCTGGTGGCCTTCTGGCAAAACCATCCGTCGCTGTCGTACCTGTTCTCGGGCATGTTCGTCGGCCCCACCAGCCAGGCCCCGCGCGTCGACGAAGCGCGGCACGACACGCTCTACGAGTTGGAAACCGCCTTCCAACAGGTCGACCGCCGCGCGCAGGTGCCTCCCTGGCTTGTCGACCGGCTGTTCCGCAACCTGCTGATCGACGTCACGGGCAACACCCACCGGGCCGAGTTCTGCATCGACAAGATGTACTCGCCCGACTCGAGCGCGGGACGCCTGGGACTGGTCGAGTTTCGGGCGTTCGAGATGCCGCCGCATGCGCGGATGAGCCTGACGCAGCAGTTGCTGCTGCGGTCGCTCGTCTCGCGGTTCTGGGAGCGGCCCTACGACCAGAAGCTCGTCCACTGGGGCTCGACCTTGCACGACCGCTTCCTGCTGCCGCACTTCGTGTGGCAGGACTTCGAGGACGTGATCGACGAGCTCAAGCAGGCCGAGTTCCCGCTCGAAGCGCATTGGTTTGCACCCCACTTCGAATTCCGCTTTCCCTTCATCGGCGAGATGGCCCAGCGCGGAGTCCACGTCGAGTTGCGGACGGCCATGGAGCCCTGGAACGTGCTCGGCGAAGAGCCGGGGGGCGGCGGCACCGTGCGCTACGTCGATTCCTCCGTCGAACGCCTCCAGGTCAAGGTGTCGGGCATGACCGATCCCCGGCATGTGCTCTCTTGCAACGGCCGGCGGGTGCCGCTGCATCCTACGGGCACGGCCGGAGAGTATGTTGCCGGCGTGCGATACCGCGCATGGCAACCCCCGAACTGCTTGCATCCCAACATTCCGGTCCACTCGCCGTTGGTGATCGACCTGGTCGACACCTGGCTCGGGCGTTCGCTCGGCGGCTGCACGTATCACGTGGCCCATCCGGGCGGCCGGAGTTACGATGTATTCCCGGTGAACAGTTACGAGGCGGAAACGCGCCGTGCCTCGCGGTTCTTCCGGTTCGGACATACCGGAGGTCCGCTGCGAGTGACGCCCGAGGAACCGCTGGCGGAGTTCCCGCTCACGCTCGATTTGAGGCGCACGAAGCGAACGGATGAGCATTACCCTACCCGCTAAGGCGACCGCAGGCGGCGATCCTTTTCGCGGCTACCGTCCGCCGGAAGGGGCCTACGATGAATTCGTCGATGCATCGGGCGCGCCCCGGCGGCCGTGGCAGAAGTTCGTCTCGTCGCTCGCGCAGCTTGGCTTCGGCGAGCTTACCCTGCGTTGGGATCAGGCGCAGCGGCTGATCCGCGACAACGGCGTCACCTACAACCTGTATGGCGACGCCTTTGGCCATGCGCGTCCCTGGCCGCTCGACGCCTTGCCGTTGCTGATGGCCGGCGACGAGTGGCGGCGTCTCTCGGCGGCGCTCGAGCAGCGGGCGCGGCTCTTGAACCTGGTGGTGGCCGATATCTACGGCCCGCGCCGCCTACTCACCGAAGGCTTGCTGCCGCCGGAGTTGATCTTTGGCCACCCTGGCTTCACCCGCCCCTACCAGGGGCAGGCCGTGCCGGGGCAGTGCTACCTGCATCTGTATGCTTCCGACCTCGTGCGGTCGGGCGATGCGTGGTGGGTGCTGGCCGACCGCACCGAGGCGCCCTCGGGCTCAGGCTATGCCCTCGAAAACCGCATCGTCGTGTCGCAAATGCTCTCGCAGGTGTTTCACGACTGCCAGGTGCAGCGGCTGGCGAGCTACTTCATCGAGCTCCGCAAGACGTTGCGGGATCTCGCGCCCCAGAACCGCGACAACCCGCGGATCGTGCTCTTGAGCCAGGGGCCGCGGAATCCCAATTACTTCGAAGACGCCTACCTCGCCCGCTACCTGGGCTACACGCTCGTGGAAGGGGGCGACCTCGCGGTTCGCGGCAACCGCGTATTGCTGAAAACATTGTCGGGCCTGCTGCCGGTCGATGTGATCCTCCGCCGGCTCGACGACGAGGACTGCGATCCGCTCGAGCTCCGCGGCGATTCGTCGCTGGGGGTCGCCGGCCTCCTGCAGGCGGCGCGGAGCGGCCACGTGGTCATCGCCAACGCGCTGGGGAGCGGGTTGGTTGAGTCGCCGGCGTTCCTGGCGTTCTTGCCGGGGCTCTGCCGGGCGCTGTTGGGCGAGGAACTCAAGCTGCCGTCGGTCGCCACCTGGTGGTGCGGCGATCCGCAGGCGATGAACTACGTGCTCGCGAATCTCAACCGTCTGGTGATCAAGCAGGCCTTCCGCCGCGGCGCGCAGGAACCGATCTTCGGCGAGCATTTGAGCCGGCTGAACACGGCCCAGCTTGCCGACGCCATCCGCGCCCAACCGTATGCCTATGTAGGGCAGGAGCAAGTGATTGGTTCCACGGCCCCGGTGTGGAATGGCGGCGACGTGCAGCCTTGGCACGTCTCGCTGAGGGCCTTTTTGGTCCGCTCGCAAGACGGCTACTATGCCCTTCCCGGCGGGCTGGCCAGGGCCGCCGGTCCAGCCGGCGGGAACGAAGCCTTGCCCGCCGAAGGGAGCAAGGATGTGTGGGTGCTCTCCGAAGGCCCGGTGAAGCACGTGAGCTTGCTCACGCCCGCAGGGCAGCCGATCGAGCTCAAACGCAGCGGGGCCGATTTGCCGAGCCGTGTGGCCGACAACCTGTTTTGGCTGGGCCGCCAGGTGGAGCGGGCCGAAGGCGCCGCGCGGCTCCTCCGCACCGTGTTCATCCGCCTGGCGAGCGAGTCGGAACGCGACAGCATGCCCGAGTTGCCGGTGCTTATCCGGGCACTGGCGGATCAGGGGCAAATCGAGCCGGGCTTCGTCGTCGAGGGAATTCGGCAGCAGCTTCCCGCGATCGAAAACGAGTTGCCGCGGGCGATGTTCGACGAGCAGCAGCCCGGCAGCCTGCGGCACACGGTGACCTCGCTTTACCGCCTGGCGAGCATGGTCCGCGACCGCATGTCGCTCGATAGCTGGCGAATCCTAAACCGCATCGAGCAGCAGAGTCAGCCGCCGCGCCGCGGCCGCACGCTGGAGCCGGCCGAGGTGCTCTCGATCCTGAGCGATCTGATCATCGACCTGGCGGCCTTTGCCGGCTTGTCGACCGAGAGCATGACCCGGACGCAAGGCTGGCGGTTCCTCGATATCGGCCGCCGGCTCGAGCGCTCGCTCTATACGATCAGCCTGGCCCGCAACGCCGCGGTGCAGCTTCCGGCGCAGGAAGGCCCGGTGCTCGAGTCGCTGCTCGAAGTGGCCGACAGCCTGATGACCTACCGTTCGCGGTATCTGTCGTCGCTGCAGCTCGCGCCGGTGCTCGACCTGATCCTGACCGACGAAACGAACCCCCGCTCCTTGGCCTTCCAGTTGGCGGCGCTGGCCGAGCACGTGGAGCAATTGCCGCGCGACCGTAACCAGCCGCAGCGGAGCCCCGAGCAGCGGATCATGATGAGCGCGCTGGGAAGCGTGCGCATGGTCGACATCGAAGCCCTCTGCGAAGTGCAACAGGGAGGTGAGCGGACGCACCTGGAGCGGCTGCTCTCGCGGCTGGCCCTGCAGCTTCCCAAGCTCTCCGACGTGATCAGCCACCGCTACCTCATCCACGCCGGCAGCGCCCGCCAGTTGGCCGAAATCCGCCCGGAACTTTGAGCCGGGATCCTTACTCGCCGAGACGCAGAGAGGGCATCGATCAGAATTGATGACCGCGGAGGACGCGGAGACATGCTGCGGTAAGATTCGTGCTCTGTCCTTTGCTGCTTCCTCTCTGCTCTGCGTCCTCGGTGTCCTCTGCGGTAAAATCCTCGCTCGCTTTGTGCCTTAGTTTCTTCGTGCTTTGCTTTGCTTTGTCTTCTCCGCGCCTCCGCGTCTCGGCGGTTGAAAAATGCCCGAAAAAACCCCTGCTGAACTTGGTTACCGGATGCCGGCGGAGTGGGCGCCGCATGCGGCGACTTGGCTCGCCTGGCCGCACAATCGCAACTCCTGGCCCGGCAAGTTCGAGCCGATCCCCGGCATTTGGGCCCAGCTTGTGCGCACGCTCGCCGAGTTCGAGCACGTGCATATTCTGGCCGGCGGCGAGGCGGTGATGGCCGACGCTCAGGGCCTGGTCGGTGGCGTTCCCCACGTCACGCTGCATGACGTGCCCACCAACGACGCCTGGGCACGCGACCATGGCCCCACGTTCCTGGTCGGCCCGCGCGGCAGCGAGCTGTCGCTCGTCGACTGGGGCTACAACGCCTGGGGGGGCAAGTACCCGCCGTTCGACCTGGACGACCAAGTGCCCAAGTACGTCGCCAAGTTCACCGGCCGCCGCCGCTTCGAGCCTGGAATCATCCTCGAAGGAGGCGCGATCGATCCCAACGGCGAGGGAACCATCCTCACCACCGAGGAATGCCTGCTCAATCCGAACCGCAACCCAGGTCTGTCGCGCGAGGAGATCGAGCGCTACCTGCGCGACTTTCTGGGCGCGCGTCACGTGCTGTGGTTAGGACGCGGCATCGTCGGCGACGACACGGATGGGCACATCGACGAGCTAGCCCGCTTCGTCGGCCCGCGCACCGTGGTGACGGCCGTCGAGAACGATCCGCAAGACGAGAACTACGAAGCGCTGCAGGACAACCTGCGGCGGCTACGCTCGATGAGCGATCAAGACGGTCGGCCGCTGGAGGTGATTCCGCTGCCCATGCCGAGGCCGCTGTTCCACGAGGACGCCCGGCTGCCGGCGAGCTACTGCAACTTCTACATTGCCAATGGCGTGGTCGTGGCCCCGCAATACGGCGACGCCGCCGACGCGGAGGTCATTCAGACCCTCGCGCGGCTCTTCCCCACGCGCCAAATCCGCGGCATCTCAGCCGTCGACCTCGCCTGGGGCCTCGGCGCGTTCCACTGCATCACCCAACAAGAACCGGCGCTCGAGTAACAAGGGAAGGATTGAACCACGAAGACTCGAAGGCACAAAGAGGACTGCAGATCGTTTCTCGCCAAGGCGCAAAGCTCGCTAAGCTTTGCGATCTCCGCGCCTTTGCGAGAAATGAATCCTTCGTGCCTTGGTGCCTTCGTGGTTCCAATCCTCTCCGGTGCTACACTTGCCTTGAATTCTCTCCGCGTCTCGGCGGTTCAAAAATCCGCCGTTACCGCCCGCCGGCCAGGCCGAAGTCCCCCGGCAGGCTGCGGTAGAACGTGTGGATGTGGTTGGCGTTGTCTTGCTTCTTGTTGTAGTCGATGTAGACCGTCGGGCCCTGCACCTTGAAAGCGTGGGGCGCCGCTGGGTCGGCCGGGCCGTACCAGGCGAAGTAGTAGGTCTGGGCGCCGCTAGCCAATTGGGCGAGCAACTCATCGCGGACGGGCTCGGGAAAGAGCGACGAATAGCCGCGGACGAAGGCCGCCAGCAGCTCCCGCTGTTCGGCGTTGAGCTTGTCGCTCGCAATGCCTTCGGGTGCGCCAAGCTGGGCCTTGGCCGGGTTGGGTCCATTGTTCACGTCCGGCACGTCGCCCGGGAGCACCGCCGCTTTCTGCTGTTCCTTGCTGAGCGAGCGGAGCAACTCGTGGGCAGGCCGCTCGATGTCGCCTAGGTTCTTGAGGCCCTTGTTCGGGCCGCTCTTCACCTCGGCCGGGTTCGAGCCGAACATGAACGGCGTAGCCGACACCACGCGGCCGTCCTTGAGCGTGAAGTTGAGCGCCAGGTGGTGCCCTTCCATCCGCCAGCCCCAGCCGGCGGGGTCGCCCGGCTTGCCGAACACGCTCACGTAGTAGAGCTCGGAATCGCGCACCGGGCCCTTGCCCTGCTCGGCCACGCGGAGGATCTCTTCGTAGCTCATGATCGTGGTGGCTTTGATCATGCCGTCGGTGGAAAGCCCGGTGTCGAGCAGGCCGAAGGCCAACGCCCGCT
>JAXMBI010000016.1:0-157919 GCA_046349955.1 Pirellulales bacterium
AGGATCGCGCTCTTTCCGCGATTTGCCTTCCTCATTCGCATTCTGGCTCAAGTCGGCCATCGCATCGGATCCCTTGCCAAGGGTTCCGCGCGCTCCCCGGCTGAGCCTGTAACGGAGCCTTCTCATGCAAAAGCTCGTCGACGGCATTCATAACTTCCAGCGCACGATCTTCCCCGAGCACCAAGGATTCTTCGAAGGCTTGGCGGCCGGACAGGCGCCGCTCGCGCTGTTTGTCACCTGCTCCGATTCGCGCGTGAATCCGAACCTGATTACGCAAACGGACCCCGGCGACCTGTTCATCCACCGCAACGTCGGCAACATCATTCCACCCTATGGCGCGAGCCAAGGGGGCGAAGGGGCCACGATCGAGTATGCCGTGGAAGTGCTCGGCATTCGCGACATCATCCTGTGTGGCCACTCGCGCTGCGGCGCCATGGCCGCCGTGGTTGGTCCCGACTTGCGCAGCCAGTACCCCAGCGTGGCCAACTGGCTGTCGCATGCCGACGCCACGCGCCGCATCCTCCGAGAGAAGTACCAGGAGTTAAGCGACGACCGGCTGCTCTCGGTGGCCGTGCAAGAGAACGTGCTCGTGCAGCTCGAGAACCTCCGCACCCACCCGGCGGTCGCCGCCGGACTGGCCCGCGGCCGGCTCAAGCTGCACGGCTGGGTCTACAAGCTCGAGACCGGCCAGGTGTTCGGCTATCAGCCTGAGGAGGGGCAGTTCGTATCATTGCTCGAGCGGCAACCGGCGCCCGTAGCGCCGAACGCGCCGTCCGTCGAGTCGCTGGCGGTCCTCTGAGCGTCGCGAAGCGGTGTCCTGCGCGGCTGTCGAACTCCTCAGCGGCGGATTTCGGCGCGGCGTTTGCGTTGGGAAGGATGCGCCTTTCCTCCCTCTACGAGCTCTGCCAGGAGAACCGCCATGTCGACGCGCGCCGCCCGCGAAACGAACAACTCGCCCGAAACGCAGATTCCCTCGGCAGTTAGCCGCGAGAAACTGGTCGCGGCCCTCAACGAAGATCTGGCCCGCGAGTACCAGGCGATCATCGCCTACGTGGTGTACTCGCAGGTGCTCAAGGGGCCGCAGTACATGGCGATCGCCAAGGAGCTCGAGCTGCACGCCAAACAGGAACTGGAGCATGCCTTGATCATCGCCAAGCAAATCGACTACCTGGGCGGCATGCCCACCGTCGTGGCCAAGCAAGTGAAACTCTCAGACCAGGCCGAGCAACTGTTGCGTTTCGATCTCGACAACGAGAATGCAACCGTGCTGGCCTACCGCGAACGGGTCAAGCAGTGCGAGGAGCTCGGCGAATTCGCCATGGCCGAAAACATCCGGCAGATTCTCGTCGACGAGCAGGAACACCAAATCGACCTGGCCACGGCCCTCAACATGGACGTGTTCGAGACGCTCGGGTCGCCTCGTGGGGCCTAGGCGGCTGGGGAGGGGTCCTCGTCTGCGGCGCCCTTCCGATGTTAGCCGTATCTTGTGCCGGGGAAGTCGGTTGCGACGGCCCGAGCGTCCCAGCAGGGGGTCGGCCGGACGCTTGACCCGCGCGCCCAGCGCTCTTAAATTGAGAAGCGGCGATGCAGGCAGGGCAGAACGACGGGGGTCCGGGCGTGGGCATTGTTCTGCGCCGACGCCGGTACTCCACGAAACTCCATTCACCTTCAGCGACGTAGTCCTCGAGGCACAATGCCCCCTGCGGTCATCGATGTCCGCCAGGCCGACGACTCTCGCGACGTCGTGCATCGGGCCGTGCAGGCTCTTGCCGAAGGCAAGCTGATCGCTCTGCCCACCGACACGGTTTATGCGCTGGCCGCCAGCGCGCTGAACGCCGCCGGCGTGGCGCGTCTGCAAAAGGCTAAACGGGCCGACGATGCCCGCCCCCTCACGCTCGCGGTGAAGAGCGTCGACGACGCGCTCGACTACGCCCCCACGATGAGCCGCCTGGGTCGCCGCCTAGCCCGCCGCTGTTGGCCGGGGCCGGTGACGCTCGTCACCGAAGACGCCCACCCCGAGAGTTTGATTCGTCAACTCCCGCTCGCGGTGCAGCAGATCGTCGTGTCGCAGGGAACCGTCGGGCTGCGGGTGCCGGCCCATCAGATCATTCTCGAAGTGCTTCGACTGCTCGTCGGGCCGGTCGTGCTGACGAGCGCCAACCGCCGCGGCGAACCCGAGGCGCTCACCGCCGCCGAGGTGGTGCAGGCCTTTGGCGATGACGTGCAGTTGGTCATCGACGATGGCCGCAGCCGGCTGGGCCAGGCCTCGTCGGTGGTGCAGGTCGGCGAGGCAGACTTCACGCTGCTCCGGCCGGGCGTGGTGCCCGAGCGCACCCTCAAGCGGCTGGCGAGCTACATCCTGCTCTTCGTCTGCACGGGCAACACCTGCCGCAGCCCCATGGCCGAGGGGATCGCCCGCAAGCTGTTGGCCGAAAGGCTTGGCTGCCGGGTCGAGCAGCTCGAGGACCAGGGAGTGACGGTGCTCTCGGCCGGCATCGCGGCGATGATGGGGGGGCGGGCCAGCCCCGACGGCGTGACGGTGCTCTCCGAAATGGGCATCGATCTCTCGGCGCACGAAAGTCAGCCCCTCACAGAACAGCTCGTGCGCCACGCCGACCAGATCTTCACCATGACGCGCTCGCACCGGCAGGTGATCGTCAGCCAGTGGCCGGACGCCGCTGCCCGCACGCAGCTTTTGTGTCGCGACGACAGCGACGTCGCTGATCCGATCGGAGGACCGATCGAAATGTACCGTCGCTGCGCCGAACAGATTCACCGCGAACTGAAGGCCCGCCTCGACGACCTCGAGGTCTAAGGGCTAGGGCGTGGCCCCTCGTGGGGAGCGCCGGGAGAATGGAATGAAGATTGCCGTTGGCAGCGACCACCGTGGCTTTCAAGTCAAGGCCAAGATCGTGGAGCTGCTCCGTAACTTGGGGCACGAAGTCGAGGACCATGGCGCCCATGGCGCCGAGGGGGTCGACTACCCCGACATCGCCTCGACCGTGGCCGAGCGCGTCGGCGCGGGGGGCGTGGAGCGCGGCATCCTCATCTGCGGCACCGGCATCGGCATGTGCATCGCCGCCAACAAGCGGAAGGGAGTGCGCGCGGCGCCTTGCCACGACGACCTCACCGCGGAAATGAGCCGCCGGCACAACGACCTGAACGTGCTCTGCCTGTCGGCCGACATGCTGGGCGAACGCCTGATCGACCGCATGATCGAAATCTGGCTCAGCACGCCCTTCGAGGGGGGGCGCCATGCGCGGCGGATCGAAAAGATCTCGGCCCTCGAGGCGCCGCCTGAGCAATCCTGAGCCATGAAGCGGCCGCTTTCCGGACTGTTCTTGCTGGTGGCTGTGGCCACCGTTGGATACTTGCTCCTCTGGGCGCCGCCGCAGATCTTGGCTCAGTACAAGCAAGTCGCCGAGCTCAGCCCCGCCTGGGGCCGCGCCTATCTGATCGCGCTCGCGGTGTTCGGCGTGGTTATCTTTGCGCTCGGCGGTTCGCTGCTCTGGCGGCTCGCGCGGCGCACTCGCGCCAAACGCGTGCGCAAGGAAATCGCCGCGCGGCTGCCGAGCCAGATGTCGGCCGCGGAGAAGGAACGCGAGATCATTCGCCTGCTGGCCGACAGCCGGGCTTTGGTCGACGATCCGCAGCTCGCCCCTGAGCTCCGCGCGCCCATTCAGGCGGGCATCGCCCAACTCGCCGACAAGCTCGAGCGGCAGCGGCTCGAGATCGTCGCCTTCGGCACGATTTCCAGCGGCAAGTCGTCGCTGCTGAATGCCCTGGCCGGCCGCGACGTCTTTCGCACCGACCCGCGCGGCGGCACGACCGTGACGCGCAACGAAATCCCCTGGCCCGGCGACGACCAGGTGACCCTCGTCGACACCCCCGGCCTGGCCGAGGTGCGCGGCGCCGCGCGGCAAGAAATCGCCCGGCAGGCCGCCTCGGCCGCCGACCTGGTGTTGTTCGTGGTCGATGGCCCGCTCAAAGACTTCGAATACGACATGCTCGTCGAGCTGGCGAAGCTCGAGAAGCCGCTGATCGTGTGCCTCAACAAAGACGACTGGTTCAGCGCGGCCGATCGCGCGCGGCTCCGCGAGCAGCTCGCCGAGCAGGTGCAACGCGTGTTGCCGACGGCCGAGGTCATCACGCTGCGGGCACGCCCCACCAGCCGCACGCGCGTGCGCGTGACCTCGGGCGGCGAACAGGTGGAAGAGCAGGTCGAGCTCGAGCCCGACATCTCGGCCCTCGCCCAGCGGATGTTGGCCCGCGTAGGCAGCGACAGCCGCGAGCTGCTGCTCGCCAACCTCCTCTGGCGCTCGCGGGGACTGGTGGCCGACGCCAAGCAGCAGGTGCTGGCTACGCTCGACGCCCGCGCCCAGCAGATCGTCGACCGCACGATGTGGCAGGCCGGCGGCGTGGCGGCGCTCAGCCCCTTGCCAGTGATCGACGTGGCGGGGGCGCTGGCGATCAGCGTCAAGATGGTGCTCGACCTGGCCAAGGTCTACGGCCAACCGATCGATCTCGACACCGCGCAGCGGCTCGTCGGCGAGCTCGGCAAGAACCTGCTCTCGATCCTCGGCTCGAACCTCGCCGCGCCCGCGCTGGGCACGGCCATAGCGTCCATGCTCAAGACCGTGCCTGGCGTGGGCACGATCGCCGGCGGCGTGTTGCAGGGGTTGGTGCAGGCGCTCGTCACCCGCTGGATCGGACAGGTATTCATCGAGTACTTCCGCAACGAGATGAAACCGCCGGCGCAGGGCTGGCAAGCGCTGGCCCAGGCCAAGTGGCAGCAGGTGACGCGGGCAGCGGATCTCGTGCAGTTCGTGCGCACGGGGCTTGCACGTTTGGCGAAGCCGGCGCGTACGGACGATGAGTAGCGGCTGATGGGCGATCTGCACTCCTCGCCGCCTGTTCTGCGATTGCTCGCTGCATTCAGCCGTCATGCCGAGGCGCTCGCCTGGGCGCGCGCGCGGGCGGAGGCCGCCTGGGGACCGATCGCACTCGCCAGCCCGGCTTTCGAGTTCCGCGAGACTCGCTATTACGAACCGACAATGGGGGCGGAGCTCAGCAAGGTGTTTTGGGGCTTCGAGACGCTGGCCGACGCGGCGGAGCTGGCCGATTGGAAGCGGTCCACGAACGCCTGGGAACGCGAATACGCCGAGCTAGGGCTCCATCCGGAGCCGCGGCCGCTGAACCTCGACCCGGGCTACCTGACCGAGGCCAAGCTCGTACTCGCATCGACCAAGGACCATGCCCACCGCGTCTATTTGCGCGACGGCGTGTACGCCGAAGTCACCCTATACTTCAAAGGCGGCGGCTGGCGGGAGCGCGAGTGGACGTTTCCCGATTACCGACGTGCAGATTACCACGAATTCTTCACCGACTGCCGCACTCGGCTGCGGCAAAAGTAGCCCGCACTCTCCGAGTGCGGATTGCAGAAACGCCGTGCGCTCCGGCTAGCGCAAATAGCCGCTCAGCATTCCGCACTCGGAGAGTGCGGGCTACGAAATGCGGACACCCCTCTCGAACAAATGATCTGGTTGCTTCTCGGTACGCTGATTCCCTCGTTCCTCGTCGCCTGGGCGGCGTGCTTCGTCGTGCGCCGCAAGGCCGCGCGTTGGGGACTGGTCGACGAGCCGGGGGAGCGCAAGGTCCACACGCGCACGACTCCTTTGGGCGGCGGCTTGGCGATCTGGCTGGGCGTGATGCTGCCGCTGATTTCGCTCTCCGTCCTGGTATTCTCATTCACCGACGCCGCAAGTTCGTCGTCGCTCGGTTCGTGGCTGCCTGAGTTCGCGCGCCCTCACTTGGCCGGCTTGCAAAGTCAACTCGGCAGCCTGTGGTTGTTGCTCGCTCTTGGCACGCTCGTGATGCTGCTCGGCCTGGCCGACGACTTGCGCGGGTTGCCGTGGCAGATTCGCCTGGGGGCTGAGTTCCTGGTGGCTGCGACCGTCGTTTTCTGGCAAGGCTGGCGGCTCACCGCCTTCGTCGATTGGCCGCTCGTCACCGGCGTCGCCAGCGTGCTGTGGATCGTGTGGCTGATCAATTCGTTCAACATGCTCGACAACATGGACGGCCTCTCCGGCGGCGTGGCGGCGATCGCCGCGGCGATGCTGGCGGCCGTGTTGCTGGCGGCCCCTGATCCAACCACGAACCAGCCGCAGTTGTTCGTCGGCGGCCTGCTGCTGGTTCTCGTCGGGGCGCTCTCTGGCTTTCTCTGGCACAACCGTCCGCCGGCGCGGCTCTTCATGGGGGACGCCGGCAGCTACTTTGTGGGCTTTCTGATCGCCGTCGCCACGCTCCTGGCGACGTTCAGTGGAGGGCAGGCTCCGCGCCACGCCATCTTGGCCCCGCTCTGCGTCTTGGCGATCCCGCTCTACGACACTGTGTCGGTGCTGTGGATTCGCTTCCGCGAGGGGCGCAGCCCATTCGTCGGCGACAAGAGCCACTTCTCGCACCGCTTGGTCGACCTCGGCATGACCAAATCGCAGGCGGTGCTCACGATCTACCTGGCCACCGCCACCTGCGGGCTGGGCGCCTTTCTGCTGCATCAGGTCAACGCCGCGGGCGCCGTGATCGTGCTGACGATGGTTGCCTGCACGCTCGGGCTGGTGGCCGTGCTCGAAAGGACCGCACGACGGAAGGTGCGAAATCGGGACTAACGTGTGCTGGCAGGTTGTGAGCCAGAGAGGCCACCCCGCTAGACAAAAACGCCGGGCGGCGGCGTCTTGTTGGTAAAGCCCCGAGAGTCGGGACCCTGTGAGCCGGGAATGCCTGTCGAGGAGGAGCGTTGGGAAGGGTGGTTGGCGCAGCACGGGCCTGCGCTCGTGCTGTTCGCCGGGGGCTGGACGGCCTGCCGGGCCGACGCCGAAGACGCGGTGCAGGAAGCCTTCGTGCGCTTCTGGCGCTCTCGCGACCGGGCCCACGATCCGCTGGCCTACCTGTATGCCTGCGTGAAGCGGGCCGCGCTCGAGCGACTGCGGGGCGAGGCGCGGCGGAAGCGGCGGGAGGCGGCCGCGGCGGCGCTTGAATCGCAAGAACCGTGGTTTGCCGATCCGCTCGAGGGCCAAGAACGCCGGGCGGCGATCGAGGCGGCGCTGGCCCAATTGCCGGCCGAACAACGCGAGGTCTTGGTGCTCAAGCTGTGGGGCGAACTGACGTTCGCCCAGATTGCCGAGGCCCTCGGCGTGCCGGCCAATACAGCCGCGTCGCGCTATCGTTATGCACTGGCCCGGCTGCGCGCGCAGTTGGCTGAGGAGACGATTCGATGAACGAAGACAACTTCGAACGCGAACTGGCGGCGCTGCGGCCGCTCGGCGTTCGGCCGCGGCTCGAGCAGGGCATTGCGGCCGAACTCGCCACGACCTCGGCGGCCCCGCTCGCGCCTGTCGACACTCGCCTCGTTCGCTTCGCGCGGCGGTCCGCCGCGCTGGCCGTGGCGGCTGCGCTGCTCGTGGCCGCGGCCTTCTTTGCCTCGCCGGAGCCTCGGCTCGACCAGGCAACGGCGCGGCTAGTTCCGACGGCGCTTAACTACCAACAAGCCTTCGCTCGCTCCCCCGCGTCGCTCGACGCTTTGCTCGATCTGCACGCGGGTCAACTCGGCCTGGCGTCGGCGGGTTCACCACGGGCGCGAGACTCGTTCGACGCCCTAAATCCCCTCTAGTTCTCCCCAAGGAGCCGCCTCATGGGTTGCTTTCGATCCGATCGCCGTGCGCGCCCCCTCCGCTTCGCGGCGCTATGGTTGATGTTGGCCGCGCCCCAGTTCGCAGGCGCCCAGCAGCCGGGCGCCGCCGCGCCTGCGCTGGCCGACAACGCCGCGCTCAAGTACTGGCAAGCTTTTGCCCAATTGCCACAGTGGAACGAACAGCAGCAGCGGATCATCGGCGATTGGGCTTCGGCGCCGCTCGATGGCGACGCCCAGGCCATCGTCGACAACGTGCGGGGAGCGCTCGTCTACTTGCAGCGGGGGAGCAAGCTCGCCGGGTGCGATTGGAGCCTCGATTTGAGCGATGGGCCCGCGCTGCTCCTGCCCCACCTCGCCAAGGCCCGCGAGCTCGCTCGGCTCGCCGCGCTCCACGCCCGCCGCGAACTCGCGCGGGGGCATCAAGCCGAGGCCGTCGCCGACATGAGCGCCGGCCTGGCCCTCGCCCGGCACGCGGGCGTCGACAACGTGCTCATCTCGGTGCTCGTGCAGACGGCGATCGAGTCGATGTTCGTCGACTTGGCCGCTGAGCATCTGCCCGAGTTCAATGCGGTGTCGCTCGAAGCGCTTTCCAAACGGCTCGCCAGTCTCCCGCCCGGCGGCACGGTGAAGAGTTCGATGCGGCAGGAGCGGACCTACTTCGTCGATTGGTTCCGCGGCCATCTCGAGTCCGAAGGCGCAAGCGCCGGCGACCGGCTGCCGGAGATGAAGCCCGTGCTCGAGGCCCTGGGCACGGTGAACGCCTTGGCGATGCTCGTCCGCTATGGCAAGTTCTACGAGGACGCCGAGCGCGTGGCCGAATTGCCTGCCGGCGAGCAACGGGCAGCGTTCGAGGCTCTCGAACGCCAGTATGCCGACAATCCGGTCGCCAAACTGTTCACACCGGCCTATTCGCGAGCCTTCGACGTCGAGAACAAGGCCAAGGCCCGCCGGGCGATGCTCCAGGCGGCGATTGCCGTGCAGCAGGGCGGCCGCGAAAAGCTGGCCAGCATGCCTGACCCGTTCGGCGCGGGCGAATTCACGTACCGCGAGCGGCCCGGAGGCTTCGAACTCGTGTCGAAGCTCGTGATCGAGGGCAAACCGGTGACGCTTGTGGTGGGACCGCGTGACGCTCCAGTGAAGAAATGAAACACCTCGAGAACGACAGATTCTCGCGCCGCCGGCCCCGCACGGGGCCGGCGGCGTTGTGGTCCAGGTCGATCTAGCCCGCCTCGCAGGTGTTCGGCAATCTGGGCAGGCTGGCGAGTCGGCCTGTAGTCGCTCTGTCGCGATTTGGCCCGGTTTGCTACAAGTGCCCGGTGCGCCACGGTCGGCGCCGAATTTCGCGTCATGGAGGATGCTTCGCGCATGGCCCGTTCGCAACCGACTCTTCGTCTGCACTCGCGCAGCGTGATCGTAATTCCGGCCCGTCTGGCCTCGACCCGCCTGCCGCGGAAGATGCTCCTCCGCGACACCGGCAAGTCGATGGTGCAGCACACCTACGAAGCCGCCTGTCGGGCCACTCGGCCGCTCAAGGTGCTGGTGGCCACCGACCACGAAGAGATCGCCCGCAACGTGCTGTCGTTCGGCGGCGACGTCCACATGACGAGCCCCGATCTCACCAGCGGCACCGACCGCGTGGCCGAGGTCGCCCGCCGGTTGCCGGACTACGACATCGTGGTCAACGTGCAGGGGGACGAGCCGGAAATCTCGCCGGCGGCCATCGACCGCGTGGTGGAGTTGCTCGAAGAGCATCCCGAGGCCGGCATGTCGACCGTGGCCACGCCGCTGCGCAGCAAGGAAATGCTCGACGACCCGGCTTGCGTAAAGGTGGTGTTCGACAGCGCCGGGCGCGCTATCTACTTCAGCCGCAGCCCGATTCCCCACGCCCGCACTTGGGACGACTCGCTGCTCACGGCCGATCCGCCCCACTTCCACCTGCACATGGGGTTGTACGCCTACCGCCGCGATTTCCTGCTGAAAATCACGCAGCTTCCGGTGACGCCGCTCGAGCGGCTGGAAAGCCTGGAGCAGCTACGGGTCTTGCACGCCGGTTTGCCGATCATGGTGGGGGTTGTTGACCAGGCCAGCCGCGGCATCGACACGCCGGAGGACTACCGCGCGTTCGTTCGCCGCCTGGCCGGCTGAACCATTGCCGCGCCAGGACTCGTCATCGGCCCGCACTGCCTCGGTCCGCGGCGGGATCGCTTCGTCAACCGGAACGCCGTTCGGGCCGGGCGTCCGTTGAACCTGCAATGCTCGCAGCAGGGACGCCCGCAGTTTGCCGCGTTCGGCGTCGCTGAGCGAGTCGGCAAAGACTTGCCAGTGCCGCACGGCGTAAGTAGCCCGCGCGCCGGCCGGCGGCTGCGCGGCCACACCGGCGCCGTGCAAACGTCCCCACCATTCCTCCCAGTTCTGTGCGGCGAGCGCTTCTCCCACCCGCGCGATCGCCAGCGGGAACAGTTCTTCGACTAGCTCGCCCAAGTCGGCGGCCGGCTGCTCGAGGGCAGCCGGGATCAGCTCGACCAGAATCTGAACGGGATCGTTTGGCCGCTGTCCGCGGCGTGCGGCTGGGTTGTGCCTGATGGGTCTCATGGTTGCGTCTCTCAGCAAGCAAAAAGTCGTGCGCCGCGCTCCTGGCCGTGGCGTGGTCAGAGTTCCTCCGCCAACAGAAACGGACCCATCAGCCGCCAAATCGAAAAAAATTGACGGCAGCGCCGAAATACTTCGCGCGAGGCGCTCCCCCTGATGGGAGGGGGCGAGGTGGGGCGTTCAAGCGGCGCAGCTCGGCTGAGGCGACCAAAGTCGCTGCCTCCCTTGCAGTTCCGTCTCCCTTGCCACCCCCGCGGCCCCACCGCTACCTTGGGAGCTTCGTTTACTCGCGTTTCGCCGCCTCTGCACCACCGCCCGCGCCATGCCTCGCCGGATCGAACTGCTTCGCAACATCGGCATCATTGCCCACATCGACGCCGGCAAGACCACGGTCACCGAGCGGATGCTGTTCTATTCAGGCGCCACCCACCGCATGGGGGACGTCGACAAGGGGACGACCGAAACCGACTTCGACCCCGAGGAGCAGCAGCGCGGCATCACCATCTACTCCGCCTGCGTCTCGTTCCCCTGGGGGCAGCACACGATCAACCTGATCGACACCCCAGGACACGTCGATTTCACGGCCGAGGTGGAACGCAGCCTGCGCGTGCTCGACGGCGCGGTGGTGGTGTTCAGCGCCCGCGAAGGGGTGGAGGCGCAGAGCGAAACAGTCTGGCGGCAGGCCGACAAATACGGCGTGCCGCGACTGGCCTTCATCAACAAGATGGACCGCGAAGGGGCCAGCTTCGAAGACACGCTCGAACAGATGCGCAAGCGGCTCGACACCAAGCCGTTGCCGGTCGCGATTCCGCTGGGCGTGGGGCCGCCGCACCTACCCGAGGCCTTCCGCGGCATCATCGACCTGGTGGAGATGAAGCTGCTGACCTTCGAAAAGCAGGCCCTGGGGCGGAACGTGGTGGCCGGCGAAATCCCGCCCGAGGCCCGCGACGAAGCCGAACTCTGGCGCGGCCAACTGCTCGACGATCTCTCGATCTACAGCGACGCCTTGGCCGAGGTGCTCCTCGAAGAAGAGCAGCCCACTCCCGAACTCGTGCGCCAGGTCGTGCGCGAGGCGACGCTCGCCCGCCTGATCGTGCCGGTGCTCTGCGGCTCGGCCCTCGACTACATCGGCATCCAGCCGCTCTTGGACGCGGTGGGCTACTACCTGCCCAGCCCGCTCGACAAGCCGCCCGTCGAAGGTACGAACCCCAAGAAGAAGGACGCCAAGGAGACCCGCAAGCCCGATCCCAGCGAGCCCTTTAGCGGACTGGTGTTCAAGGTCTTGGCCGACAAGCACGGCGACCTGCACATCGTGCGAATTTATTCGGGCACGCTCGCGGCGAATACCCGCGTGCTCAACGCCGGCAAAGACAAAAAAGAGAACGCCGCCCAGCTCTGGCACATTCAGGCCGACCGCAAGGAGCAAATTCCTGAGGCCCAGGCGGGCGACATCGTGGGCGTCATCGGCCTGCGGCAATCGATTACCGGCGACACGATCTGCGACACCCAGCATCCGATCGTGCTCGAGAGCATCGTCTTTCCGGAAACGGTCATCAGCATGGCGATCGAGCCCGAGAGCTCGACCGAGCGCAAGAAGCTGGCCGATGTGCTCGAGATGATGAAGCGGCAAGACCCCACCTTCCGCGCCGCCGAGAGCGAGGAGACAGGCCAAACGCTTATCTCCGGCATGGGGGAGTTGCACCTCGAGGTGATCAAGCACCGGCTGCTCCGCGACTTCAACCTGAACGTCAAGGTCCACAAGCCGCGCGTAAGCTACCGCGAAACGGTGGAGCGGGCCGCCGAGGCCGAAGGCGAGTGCCACCGCATGATCGCCGGGCAGCAGCTCTTTGCCAAGCTGCGGGTAAAGCTCGAGCCGATCAGCGACAACACGGCCCCGGTGATCGTCAAGCCGGAGCTGTTCACACAATTGCCAGAGCCGCTGCTCACGGCGGCCGTCGACGAGCTCACCGCCCGCGTAAAGGGAGGCGGCCTCTATGGCAACCCGCTGATCCGCGTGCGGCTGAGCGTCACCGGCGCCGAGGCAGTAGAGACGCAGTCGACCGACGTGGCCTTCCGCATCGCCGCGGCCGACGCCTTCGACAAGGCGCTCGAAAAGGCAGGCGGCGTGCTGCTCGAGCCGATCATGAAGCTCGAGATCACCACGCCTGAAGAGCACGTGGGGGATTTCGTGAGCGACTTGCAACAGCGCCGCGGGATGATCACGCAAACGAACCTACGGGGGCGGAACACGGTGATCGACGCCGAAGTGCCGCTGAGCAACCTCTTCGGCTACTCGAGCGCCATGCGGGGACTCAGCCAGGGGCGGGCGAGCTGCTCGATGGAGCCGGCCGACTACGGCCCCGCACCGCCGGAAGTGGCCCAGAGCTTCCGGTAAGAGCGCGAACTGTTTGCCCGGGCCGCGGGCCGCCGTTAGGCTGGTCGTCATGAATCGGCGCACCCTCCTGCAAAGCGGAATCGCGGCCATGCTTGGCGCCCCGTTGCTCGCGGCCTGGAAGCAAGACCGCTTGGAAGCGGCGGCCGAAGTGTTGGCCCGAGCCACGGCCGACGGCGGCGTGCGGTCGGCAGTGCTGTATGTACGGCAGGGGGACCGCGAGTTTGCCCGCGCTTTCGGCCAGGCCGAGTCGGAGCAGGCGATGTTCCTGCTGGGCTCGATCTCGAAGCCGGTCTGCGTGACCGCGCTGATGACGCTGTTCGACCGCGGCCAGTTCGCCCTCGACGACCCGCTCCGCAAGTTCCTGCCGGCCTTCAAGGGCGAGGGGCGCGAGCACGTTACGCTCCGCCATTTGCTGACGCACGTTTCAGGGCTGCCCGATCAGTTGCCGGAGAACAACCAGCTTCGCCAAGCGCATGCGCCGCTTTCGGCTTTCGTCGAGGGAGCAGTGAAGACGCCCCTGCAGTTCGCTCCCGGCACGCGCTATCGCTACTCGAGCATGGGCATACTGCTGGCCTGCCACGTGGCGGAACTGATCAGCGGCAGCGACATCCTGACGCTTGTCGATCGCGCCGTGCTGCAACCGCTCGACATGAAACGCTCGGCGCAGGGCTTGGGCCGCTTCGCGATCGAGGACTTTGTGCCGGTGCAAACCGAGCGGGCGGCCCCCGAGTCGGGCGGCGGCGATCCGAACGCCAAAGGCTGGGACTGGAACAGCCCCTACTGGCGCAAGCTCGGCGCTCCCTGGGGCGGCGCCCATGCCTCGGCGTCGGACATCGGCCGCCTGCTGGCGGAGTTCCTACTCCAGCAGGGCAAGGCCGTGAAGCCGGCCACCGCCCGACTGATGATCGAGAATCAGAATCCCAAGCCGCTGATGGCCCGCGGCCTCGGCTGGAACGTGGGCACATCCGCCGGCAGCCCAGGCTGCTCGGCGGCCACTTTTGGCCACACCGGCTCCACAGGCACGTTGGCCTGGGCCGATCCGCAAACGAAAACGATCTGCGTCGTGCTCACGTCGCTGCCGGCGGAGGCAGTGAGCCCGCATCCGCGGGAGTTGGCAAGCGCCCAAGTAGCGGCCGCGGCCAGTTCGTAGCCTGCTCTCTCCGAGAGCAGAATGCTTGGAGCTGGAACACTGCGAAGAGATACGAAACCTGTCGGCGCCTGGAGTGTCGACGTAGTCCCAAGCATTCCGCACTCGGCGAGTGCGGGCTACTTATGACCAACCCTGCCGTCCTAACCCTCGTTCCCCGTTTCCGCGAGATCGTCGGGCTCGATGGCGTCCTCTCGGCGCATTCCGACCTCGTGGTTTACGAGTGCGACGGCTTCGTGATCGAAAAGAACTGTCCTGACGTGGTGGTGTTTCCCAAGACCACGGAACAGGTTTCGGAGATCGTGAAGCTCTGCAACGCCGCCGACGTGCCGTTTCTGCCGCGGGGCGCAGGCACGAGCTTGGCCGGCGGCTGTTTGCCGGTCGGCGGCGGGGTGATGATCGTGCTCACGCGGATGCGCGAGATCGTGGAGATCGATCTGCGGAACCGCGTGGCCCTGGTCGAGGCCGGCGTGGTCAACCTGTGGCTCACCAAGGCCCTGGCCGGCACGGGATATCATTATGCGCCCGATCCCTCGAGCCAAGGCGCCTGCACGATCGGCGGCAACGTGGCCACGAACTCCGGCGGCCCGCACACGCTGAAGTACGGCGTCACGGTGAATCATGTGCTGGGGGTCATCGCCGTGTTGGCCGACGGCCGCATCATGCAGTTCGGCGGCCCGGCGGACGACGAGCCGGGGCTCGACCTGGTGGGCGCCATCGTCGGCAGCGAAGGGACGCTGGCCATCGTCACCCGCGCTTGGGTGCGGCTCACGCCTGATCCGCAAGGGGTGCGGACGATGCTGGGCGTGTTCGACTCGGTCGACGACGCTACGACCGCGATCAGCGAGATCATCGGCGCTGGCATCGTGCCGGCGGCGCTCGAGATGATGGACCAGGGCATTCTCACGGCGGTCGAGGCGGCGTTCAAGTTCGGCTTTCCGCTCGATGCCCAGGCGATTTTGCTGATCGAGGTCGACGGCCTCGAGGCCGGGCTCGACGAAGCCCGCGACCGAGTGAGCGAGCTTTGCCTGCGCTGCGGGGCCCGCGAGGTTCGCCAGGCGGCCGACGCCAAGCAGCGTAAACTGCTGTGGAAGGCTCGCAAGCAGGCCTTCGGCGCCGTGGGCCGCTTGAGCCCGAGCTACTGTACGCAAGACGGCGTGGTGCCGCGGACCAAGCTGCCGCACATTCTGCGGCGGATCATCGAGATTGGGCAGAAATACGAGATCCGCATCGTCAACGTGTTTCACGCCGGCGATGGCAACATCCATCCGATCTTGCTGTTCGACGAGCGCGACGCCGCGCAGACTGCCCGCGTGTTGCAGGCCAGCGGCGAGATCCTCGACGAGTGCATCGCCAGCGGCGGGAGCGTGACCGGCGAACACGGCATCGGGGTCGAAAAGATCAGCTTCATGCGCAAGCTGTTCAACGACGACGACCTGGCCGCCATGACCAGTCTGCGACAGGCGTTCAACCCGACGAACCGGCTGAGCCCTGATAAGCTCTTGCCCACTTCGGCCGGTTGCGGGATCGAGCTGAAGAAGCCGAGCCGCAGGGCAGCGGTGTGATTGGTCCGCACAGCGGACCCATCGTCGGGTCCGCTCTCGCGGACCCGCCAGAGTGCGGGGAATTCGATTCAACCAGGAACTCGCCATGAGACGCATCCCCACGATTGCCTTGGTGTTGCTGATGTCGTTCGGTTCTCTCGCAGCGGCCCAAGAAGCGACCAAGTCAAGCCTCGTCGGCCATTGGCCGCTCGCGGGCGATAGCCAGGACCACTCAGGTCACGGCAACCACGGCGTCAACCATGGCGTCGATCTGAAAAGCGGTTCGTTCGATGGCCGCGCCGCCCACGTCGAAGTAGCCCCAAGCGATTCGCTCCGCTTCGGCACGAACGACTTCTCGTTCTGTGCCTGGGTTTGGACGGCCGACGACCCCGACGACAACTACGGCGACGTGCTCGACCTCTACGACCCCGCGCAGCGCCGCGGGATCACGCTCGGGCTGGCCTCGAGTTCCGGGGGCTACCAGGGCCAAGGCGACGCCCGCCAGGTCCACTTTGGCATCGACAACGCGCGGCTCGGCCAGTGGCAGGATTGCGGTCGCCCCAGCGCCACGAGCAACTACGTGAGCAACTCGCTCACCGTTTACAAGGGCAAGCTCTATGCGGCCATCTTCGACGGCAAAGAGGAGAGCGACTGGGCCCACGTGTATCGTTATGAAGGGGGCGACCGCTGGACCGATTGCGGCCGTGTGGGCACGGGGCGGACGACCGGGGTCGGCCCGCTGCTGGTTCACAAGGGAGACCTGTACGCCGTTACGGGCACCTACGATTGGACCCGCGTGAACTCGGGGGGCTACGACCCGGGGCGAGTCTATCGCTACCAAGGCGGCCAAGACTGGGAAGACCTGGGCCAGCCGAGCGACAACCGCACGAACAACTGCCTCGTTAGCTTTCGCGGCCAAATCTACAGCGGCGGCGGCCCCAACACCTGGGGCGTGTTCACGCGCAATGACCGCGGCGAATGGGTTGCCTCGCAGCTCTTTCCGCGCGACGGCGCGAAAAGCTGCTTTCCGCATGCGATGAGCCGCTTCAATGGCCGGCTCTACACGGCCTGGCCCGGGGCCTACTCCTTTGACGGAACGAACTGGGCGTTCGTTGGCCGTACTGCCGAAACTCCGGGTTCCTTGCAAACGCATTCGCTGCACGCGTATCAGGGGCGACTGCTGGCCGGCACCTGGCCGGAGGCCACGGTCACCGCCTACGACGGCGTCGCAACCTGGGAGCCGATCGGCCGCGTCGGCGTCGACGGCACCGAGGTCAACGCACTGGTTGTCTACAACGGCAAGCTCTACGGCGGCTCGATCCCCCGCGCCGAGGTCTGCCGCTACGACGGCGCCCCTGAGTGGACCTCGCTCAAGCGGTTCTACTCGCCGGAAGGTTGGACGCCGGTTCCGCCGGCTCCCTACGGCAACCCCACGCGCGCCGAGGTCGCCGAGTGGAGCCGCGTGACGAGCCTCACCGTGTACGACGGCAAGCTGTTCGCCAGCACGGGAAGCTGCACGAGCTCGGTGCTCGACGCCCCGCCCGACGTGCGCGGCAAGGTATTTTCCTTGGAGGCTGGCAAGAGCGCCACCTTCGACGACGACCTCGGCCCCGGCTGGAAGCATCTGGCAGCCATTCGCCGCGGCGGCCAACTCGAGCTCTTCGTCGACGGCCGGCTCGCCGCCCGCTCGAGCACGTTCGACCCGGCCGACTACGACATCACGACCGACCGTCCCCTGCGGATCGGCTTCGGCCAGACCGACTACTTCCACGGCAAGCTCCGCGATGTGCGAGCTTATAACCGCGCGCTGAGCGAGGCCGAGGTGCAAGCGGTCAAGCGTGCAGCGGCGCCGGAGTGAACGGGCAAGTACGTCCCCGTGTGGCTGCTTACCACCACCGCCAGGCGCCGCGCCACCGGTCCATCATCGATTTGGGCGGCGGCTCGCGCTGCGCCGTTTCGGCCGCCGGAGGCGGTGGAGGATCGGCGACCAAGGGGGGCGCAGGGGCTGTGCTCGTGAGATAGCGGCCCCAAAAACCGTCGACGAACCGCGCGCAATCGGCGTATTGCCGCTGCTCGAGCTGATACTCAGCCAGCTTGATCAGCTTGCGCAGCGCGGTGTGCTCGCTCGGCGAAAAGGGAGGATCGAGAATCTGCACGTCGTCGATCCACACCTCTCCGGCGCCTTGCAACTCGATCCGCACCTGCAGCGGCGTCGCCTGGTGGGCGGGGAGTTCGTCGACGCGAAGGATGTAGGGCCGCCAGCGGTCGCTGATGGGCGCGGCGGCGCCGCCCGCCACGGCGGACCACGAGAGCTGTCCGCCGGAACTCTGCTCGACGACGAGCCGGGTTTGCGGGTTTTCCAGCGGGCGCGGCGACCGCAGCAGCAGCCGCAAGAACATGCGACCGCTCGCCGGCGCCGCAAAAGGCTCGCTCACGAGCGTGGCAGGCGGTCCGCCGCTCGTGAGCCGAGCGACTTTGCCTGCGGCTTCGTCTTCGACCAAGGTCGCCTCGGCGTCGACGCCTTCGGAGCGGAGCGGATTGCGTCCCGCATCGACGAGCCGCCACCCGGGAATCGGCGTCGCCGACTTGGCGAGCGACTCGAAGTCGCTGTTGGCCGGTCCCGGCAAGACCCGTGGGCTTTCGAGCGACGCTGCGCGCGCGGCCAGGTCGAGCACGCGCTGCTCGAGCTGGTGCGGAGCGCGCGGATCGACCTGCACGCGCGGCTCGCTCAGCCGCACGCCAGCTTGCGAAAAGCGCACGGCGAGCAACTCATAGGGACCGAGCGAGACCGCCCAGCGTCCCACCGTGAGATTGGCGGGCAATGCGTCGACCGCCGGCCCTACTCCCAATCGCACAACCTCGCAGTTGGGCGCAGCCGTCACCCGCACGCTGGCAGTGGCCGTCCAGGGCGAATCGTTCACGAAGTAAGCGAAGGTGGCGTCTTCCTCGCTCCGCAACCGCACGACAACGGGCTGCGCTGCATCGGCGATGGTCTCGAACGCGCCTGCCGGCAAGGCCCGGAAGGCCGTAATGAATCCGCGGAGCGCGGCATCTTGCCCCGCCGTGAGCATCCAGCCCCCCTCGAAGAGCGCCGCGGTGTCGGCTGCGGCCAATGCCTGGGCCAGGCAGCGGCGATGTTCGTCGCCACCCGGAGAGGCCTGCCAGAAGAACGGCCGCTCGCCGTGAGTGGGCAACTTCGCGGCGAACGAACCGAGGCGCATCCGCTGTGGGCTTTGCCACAGCAGAACGGATGCGAGTCCCGTGCGCGGTCGCCCAAAAAATGCTTGACCGAGCTCATTCTCCGCCCAACGTCCGACATCGTCTTCCGGCGTGGGCGACACACGGGTGTGGAACACGTTGAGCCCTGGCACCGCCTCGAGCGCCGCGAGATCGAGCCCGGCGTCGAGCGCCAGTTCATCGGTCCGCTCTTGCCGCAGCAGGACGGAGCGGGCGCTCATTTCGAAAAGGTCCGACGCTTCCCCCACCGGCGCAAGGTAGAGCCGCCGCTCAGGCCCGGCGGCGGCCAGGGCCAGCCGGAGTTCCGCGTAAAACGCGCTCATCTGGCGCGCCCGCCAGGCAAGCCAAGCTTGCCGATGCGACGCGACGAACTCGCCCCGCCAGGTGGCCGAACGCGCCGCCGCCGAGGGCAAGCTCAGTCCGTCGTCGGCGGCAAACCGGGCCAGCGTTTGATCGTCGAGCCCCCAGGCCGCGCCGGGGGCGCGGGCGTAGCTGCTTGCTGGCAGGTGCAGCGTCAGACCGCCAAACGACGGGTGATTGCCGTACCTCTCGACGAGTTCGCGCACGACGCCCAGCATCGCCGCCTGCACCGCCGGCTGCAACGGATTGTAGTAGGGGGCCAGTCCGCGCTCGGGCGGATGACTCTCGATCCACGTTCGGCCGTCGGGGCCCACGTTCGCCACGGACGCGCGCCCCTGAGCGCGAGCCAATTCCTCGAGTTCCGGCAAGGGGCTCGAGAAATCGAGCATCGGCACGAGCACCAGGCCTTCGCGATCGAACTTACGGAACAGGAGTTCGAGTACGTCCTTGCGGAGCGGGTCTTGGCCGTTTGAGTAGAAGATGCCTGAGTCATGGCGCGGCGTGGGCTGCACGAGCTGGCTCGGATAGAGCGTGCTGCCGTCGGCCAGCACCGCGAGCGCCAGCGCGTTCTGTCCCGCGTAGCGCAGCGATTCGATCAGTCGGTTCGAGGCCTCGAGAACGGCCGGCCAGTCGTCGAGGCTGCGGCCAGTCGCCGGATCGACGCCTTCTTCTACCAGGAAATTCTCGGCCAGCAGCGGCCGCGACAGGTAGCCGCCCCACCAGCGACTCGACACGCTCGCTTGTTCGACGAGCGGCGGCAGCCGCACCGGCGGCCGTGCGCCGAATCCCCGTGCGAGCGCCGAGCGCTGCTTGCCCCCCAGCACGCGGATCTTGCCGAACGACGCCGCCTGCGTCGTCGAGCGATTCGTCACGAGGAGCACCGGCTGCGACGAGCGCGGCCAGAAGGGGACGCGATGCACCGCGCGGTGGGGTTCGCCCTCGTGGGGAGCGGTGAGATAGACGCCGGCGTCTACCCCGGCGCCGCCGGGCCCTCCCTGCGGCCCGGCCTCGAGCACGCTCAGCCCCAACTCTTGCGGCTGGTCGTCGGGATATTCGATTTCGAGCACGTAGACTTGCCCCGGCGTGAGCCCAGGCAGAGGATAGGCTTCCCAACTCGCGTCGTCGGCGCGCGGCGACTTACGGAGTTGAGCGAGCGCACCGAGCGAGGAGTGGGACCAAACTTCGAGCTGTCCGCTGCCGAGCGGTCCGCGGCGGAGGCTTCCCTTGCCGAACCCCGCCATACGGTCCCACCAACGCGGAGCGGCGGGGTCGATCTCGACGACGACTTCGTCGGGAGGCGCCGCCTGAACTTCGGCGGCCGGGGCCGCTTCGCCGACGACCACGAATTGCACGCTGCGTTCCGCCAGGGTGCGACCGGGGGCCAACCGGCGTCGCCGCTCGACGAGTGTGAGCGTGAGGTCGTAGGCCCCCTCTTCCGCCGGCGCTGCCAGATCAAGCTTCACCGAAGCTGGCGCTCCGGGGGTCGGCTCTGGAAAATCATCTTCGCGCGACCAGATCCTCGAGCCCCCTCGGGCCCGGCTGAGCTGGGCACGCAGCGTCCAGGCGCCGGTGCGCTCGATCTGCGGCAAGGCGGGCGATACCTCAAACTCGAGCGTTTCGCCGGGCGAATAGATTAGAGCGTCTCGCGGAAACGACACGCGCAGCATGTCGCCTGGCGCCCGCGACACCGCCAGGCGGTTGCCCTGGTCGTCGAGGGGCTCGAAGCGCTGCTCGGCCAACACCTCGGCCAGCGGCAGGACGATGCGGCGGCGCTCGCCGGCCGGCTCGACGGGGGTAAGCAGGATCGTGAGCTCCGACGAGAGCGGCGCCGTGACCGTGATGTCGCAGCCGTCGTAGGTTCGCGGGCTTGGCTCAGCGATGCGGACCCGCTGCCCGTCCTCGATCCACATTGCCCCCGGCGAGTCGGCCTCGATCCCCAGCGGCGTAAGCTCGCGGACCGCGCCTCCGACGACGGCGATCGCCCCTTCCCAGCGCCGGGGCGCGCCTCCGCCCCAGGCCAATCGCAACCGCACGTCGACCGATGCACTGGGCGCGGCCAGTCCGCTGGCGGCGAATTGCAGGGAAACCAACGCCGTGAACAGACCCACGAAGAGCGCGCACCGCGACCGGCCGTGCAACGCACGACGGGCAGGCTGGGCTCGCGCCGGACATCCTTGTCCGAGCATGGGTCCTCAGTCAGTCACGCAAGAGGCGGGGGCGGATTTTGCAGGGCCGGGATTATAGAACGCCCGCCCCGATCGACCTACGGCGATTGCCGCCGGCGGCACACTAGACGCAAGCATCGAAAAACAATGGACTTGCGTCGCCCAACGAATCGCTATCCCAGGCCGAGTCTGGCCGCGTCCGACAATTCGACCGTCGGCTCATGGTCTCCCTCGGGCCACGACTCAGCCAGCGCGCTCAGCTCTGCTAGCACCTCTGGGCACCGATCGTGTACGTCGTTGACCTCCCAGCGGTCATCGGGTTTGACATACAGCCGCGCGGCCTCCTGCCCCGTCGACGCGACGCGGCAAAACCACGCGCGCGTGCGCACAGCAGAGTCCTGCGTCCCCCGAAACCCCAGAGCGTCGCGCAACGTCTCCCGCTCACCGGCGACCACAGAGAGCAAGTTGCCGGCGAAGGACTGCCAGCCTGCCCCACCACTTAGCCAGGCAGCAAGCGTGCCCGGTAGATCGGCCAGCCCCACGAGCGCCGAACTGCGGGCGGGGCCAGCCAACGTCCCCGGACCGCGGATCAGCCAGGGCACGTGCAGCAGCTCGCCCTGCATGGCTGTGGCGGCGTCGAGTCCCACTCGGCCGTGTTCTCCTAGAGGAAAGCCGCGCGGAGCGAGCAGAGTCCACAGGGCGTTGCCAGCCTGGACTTCGGCCTCGACCAACTCCAGGAAATCGTCGACACAATCATCGACGACCCTCAACTGCCCGGCATAGGCCTGCATGATGCCCAGGAGATGATCGGGATCGGCGTCGGCCGCCAAGGTTTCGAGCGGCGGCTCGATCCAACAGGGCGGGTCGGGGTCTTCTTCGTCCTGGAATTCCTTGCGCAGCTCGTAGGGCGCATCCCACGCTCCACAGAGTCCTTGGCTATGGACCCATAGCAGGCACGGACGCGGCGCAGCAAGCCATTCGTCGGCGGCCACGGCGAGCAGCTTGGCGATTTGCGTTTGGTCGGTGGCGGCCGCCGCTCTTGCAGGGAGAGCCGGTTTGACAAACGTCACCGACTCGAAGCCGGCCACCTCGCCCCAGCCGGCGACCCGTGGGTCGTCGGTAACGAGCCGGGCGGACGCTCCCTGTGCTTGAGCCAGCGTTGGGAGCGCGGGCCGGAGGGCGGCGGGCGCATAGGTCCCGTTGACCCGCTGACCGTGCCACAGCGCCGCGTAGGCTTGGTCGAGCGTCGCTCCGGCGGCAAAGGACTGGTCGCAGAGAAACGACTTGCTGGCCAGGCGATCGATCGCCGGCGTCTGCACCCAGGTATTGCCGTAGCAACCGAGAAACCCGGCCTGGAGGCCGTCGACGAGCAAGCAAGCGGCGCTGCGTGGATCCATGAAAGCGGCGGCAGATGTAAGGGAGAGGAGGAATCGTGGCGCCCACTCGCCCGCCGCGCAGATCAGCTCACGGGCCAGTCGGCAGCGCGAATGAGGGCGCCCAGCCGAGCGGGAGCGTGATTCCCGTGATCCAGCGGGCCTCATCGGATGCGAGGAACGCCACCGCGCTCGCTACGTCTTCCGGCAGGCCGACGCCCAGCGGATGGCAAGCCTCCACGCGGTCCCAAACATCCTCCGTAAGGTGAGCGGCCTGCCGCCACGCCATGGCCGTAGCGACGAGGGCTGGGGCAACCGCCACCGCACGAATCTTTTGCGGCGCCAGCTCGAAGGCCAGGGCCTGCGTCAAGCCGATCACGCCGGCTTTCGTGGCGCTATAAGCGGCAATGCCGGAACATCCCCCCAGGGCCAAGGCCGAAGCGATATTCACGATCACCCCGCCCGGCGAAGGCATGTAGGGAATCGCCGCTCGACTGACCCGTAGGACGCCCGAAAGGTTCACGTCGCTGATGCGCTGCCAGTCTTCGTCGCTGAGCGAAGTGAGCGGGCCGGTGACTTCGATGCCGGCGTTGTTCACCACGACGTCGATCTTGCCGAACTCCTCCATGCCGGCGTCGACGAGGCGCGTGACGTCGTCGGTGCTGCGAACGTCGGCCTGGGCAAACACAACGTCGCGTCCCTGTTTGCGGAGGCGCCGGAGCAGGCGTTCCGGCTCATGCCGCGACCCGATCACCACGGCGGCCCCTTCGCGGGCCAGCCGGTCGGCAATGGCGCCGCCCAGGCCGCGGTCGCCCACCCCCGTGATCAAGGCCACCTTGCCGGAAAACCGCTGCGGCGCCGGCCGAGAGGGCTTGGCGGCGGTCTGTTCGGCCGTCGACGTGGGAAGCAAAGGGTCCACGCAGGTGACCTTTGTCAAAATGTTCCAGAGAATACGCCTGGCGACCGCCAAGACTGGAGCGCGATCGCCGGACGCGCACTTAGCGCCACGCTATTCTGCCCGACGATTTGGGGTCGGTCAATTTTGGGGCTCAGACGAGAGTCGGCCCCTGCTCACGGCCGCGGGGCCAGGAATCGCAAGCCGATCTCGTTGGTCAACCGCGCCTTTCCGTGAGGTCACGCGATTCGCGTTTCGTCGTTGCTGCCGAATTACTTGTATTGGCAACGGTTTACGGCAAACCTGTACTTTCCGCAGCCGGGCTCACTATAATCGGAAGACGTGCATCGCACGCCCGCCTTGGGCCGGCTTTCGAGTCCCCGAGCCGTTTGCCCTCCTAGCGTTTAGGCGCGCCCCCGCGACCTTTTTGGGCCGGGCCTAGACCTTCGCTTTCTCAACGCTTGCTTGAACCCGGCTGCGAGTTTTAAGCCGCATGGCTCGTTCCCAACCGAGTGACGCCTCTGCTCCCGCCGCTGGCTGGTTTTGGAAGATTTACCGCTTTTGCGCGTCGCTGGGCCTGGCGGTGATCCTGATCTTCACCTGGGCGATCGTGCTCGGCGGGGCCACGTTCGTCGAAAGCGCCTATGGCACGCCGGCCGTACAGTTTGGCGTCTATGGCGCCTGGTGGTTCGGCGTGCTGGGGGGGCTGCTCGCTCTCAACATCTTTTGCGCCGCTGCGATTCGCTATCCCTGGTCGCGGCGCCAGACCGGCTTTGTGATCACCCACATCGGCCTGCTGACGCTGCTGTTCGGCTGCTGGCTCAGCCGCCGCGGCGGCATCGACGCTCAGATGCCGATTTTCGAAGGGAAGCGGAACCACCGTGCCTACGAGGACTCCCACCACCTCGAGCTGGCCCTCTCGACTGGCAGCGCCGGCAACGAGACGGTGCATCCGATTCCGCTCCACACCGGGCCATTCAACTGGCAGGATTATGGGACCAAGCTCGGCTGGTTCCCCTGGCAGCTCGCGGGGCGCACCCGCGCCGGCGACGTGCTCTACGACCAAGACGGCCTGAAGCTCGAGATCCTCGACTTCCTGGCCGATTCGGTCGAGGTCGACGCTCCGCGGATCAAGCTCGAGGTCAGCGCTCCGCGGATGCCGCGGATGGGCGCCTCGGGACGCGAGGAGCTCGGGCCGGAAACCTGGGTGCCGGTGGAGTTGAGCGTGCGGGCGATCGCCGGCCCTGGCATGGGAGACCGGCCGACCGGCGTTGGCGGACGTCAACCGACCGGCGGCGGCAACATCGGCTTCTGGCTTACTGGCGGCGAGGCGGAGACCAAGGCCTTTCTCGATGCCGGCCCCCAAGGCAGCTTGGGCGGCAAGGGGCAGGTGGTGCTCCATACCGGCGGGGCCGCGCAGCGTTTCAATGTCGACGAAAAGCTCGGCAAGGGGCGCTTCCCACTGGCCGACGGGGCCGAGGCCGAGGTGATTGGCTGGTTCGCCACGGCGGGGTTGGGTCGCGACAAGGGCGAGTTCGCCGTCGAAGAAACGGGAGACGCCGCCCAGCCCAAGATGCCAGCCGTCGAGATCAAGGTCTATCGCCCCGGCAAGCCTGACTCGCGGCTAGTGCTCTTCTCCGATTACCCGGAGTTGAGCCTGCAGGACCATGCTGGCCAGGTCTTCGCCGACTATTGGTTCGACTACGGCGATCCTTCGTCCCTCTCCACGCAAACGCCGCGTGGTAGCTCGCGGCTCGACATCATTCAGTCGCCCGACGGCCAGCTCCACTACCGCTACTGGCGGCGGAAGGAGCAGCAGGTGGCCTGGGCCCGCTCGCTGCCGGCCGACGGTTCGGCCGTCGAGGCTTTCACCATGCCGCTCGGCACGACGCGGTTGCGCGTGATCGAGCACACGGCCAGCCCCAAGCCGGAGCGGCGCACGCTGCCGGTCGCCTTCAGTAAGGACAAGACGTTCGATCAGAAGCGGGCGGCCGTGAAGCTGCGGCTGACGGCCAACGGCCAAACGAGCGAGTTCTGGCTCGCCGCCAAGCCGCCCGAGCCCTTCGCCGAGCTGATCAACGATCCGGGCGCTGAAGTGAAGCTCGAGCGCGGCGACAAGCGGATCACGCTCACGATGCCCCCCAACTACCTGGAGCTGGGCTTTCAGGTGCAGCTCGAGGACTTCGAGCGCAAGCTCGACCCCGGCACGAGCATGGCCTCGCACTACTCGAGCCGCGTGCGGATCGTCGACCGCGATCAGGACACGAAGGTGCTGGCCGGCGCGAAGGAGCCGATCCTGATCACGATGAACGCGCCGATCGACTTCAAGGACCCGCAATCGGGGCGGTCGTATCGGCTCTTCCAGGAAAGCTTCAATGGACCCTACCTGCCGGGCGACCCGGTGTATCGCCGCTTCGCCGGCGGCTCGAATCAGCCGCAGTTGTTCAGCTCCACGCTCACGGTGAATCTCGATCCCGGGCGCGGCATCAAGTACGTCGGCTGCCTGCTGATTGTGGCCGGCATCGCCACCATGTTCTACATGCGGGCGTACTTCTTCGCCCCGAAGAAGCGCCCGCCGGCCGCCGAAGCCAAGCCCCGCCCGCGGGCGGCGGCCTCGGTTTAGGCCCGTCCCAACAACGACTCTCACTTGGCCCCGAGGCCGACACGGAACTATGAACGGAAAGCTCCTCTTGGGCCTGGCAGTGTGGTTGGCGACGGGCGCCGCGGCGCTGGCCGCTGACAAACCGCTGCGGCTTGATTTGAACGCCTGGAAGCGGATTCCGGTGTACGCCGACGGCCGCATCATGCCGCTCGATTCGCTGGCCCGCGAGCTGGCCGACCAGATCAGCGGCCGCGAGTCGCCGACGTTCGATCTCAAGGGCTCGCTCCCGGCCGCCGAATACGATTCGCCGGAGTTAGCCGGGGCTCGCGAGCTCTTTCCCGGCGGCAAGGAGCGGAAGTTCCCCGCCGCGGAGCTGCTGTTGAGCTGGATGGTCGAGCCCGAAAAGTGGGAGCACGTGCCGTTTCTCGAGGCCTCGCATCAGGACTTGCGGAATGCGCTCGAGCTGCCGCTCAAGAGCGAGAGCGGCGTGTGGCTCAAGTTCGTGTCGCCCGCGGAGCTGGAAAACTCCGACTCGCTGAAGATCAAGCTCCGCGAACTCGACGAGCGGCGCGGTCAGGCGATGGCCAAGGGGCAGAAGTTCGAGTTCGTGGGGGTCGACAAGCAATTGGCCGAGCTCGTCGAGGCCTACAACAAGTACCGCAGCGTCACCTACAGCCCGGCGAGCGCCGAGGAATCGCGGACTCGGTTTCTCGATCGTTCGCGGCAAGCGATCGACGGCTGGAAGAAGCTCTCGAACGACCTGGCGCTCGTGCTGCAGGCCGGCGGCGAATCGGACTTCGAGAAGCTGGTCGACGAAAACGCGGCCGCGCTCGAGGCGCTTTCCAACGTGGCCGCCGCGGGGCGCTTTCCGCTGGCCGAGGCCGAGCCGATCGTCGTGCGGCTCGGCGTCTCCAGCGACAAGTTGGCCAAGCACTTGGCGGAGCGACGCGACGCGAGCGCCAAGACGCCGCCCGCCGGCTGGAACGCGCAACAAGCGACCATGTATGCCGATCTCCTGAATCGCATGGCGCTAGCGGCCCAGCAATTCGCCGAGAACGTGCGGCAAATGCACGTGGCGCTCTACGATCCGGGCGCAGGCTTGCGTGTCGTGCCGGCGCTCGACGCGGCGGCCCTCGACCGTGATCGCGACACCGAAGACGACGCGCAGCCCTGGTTGCCGCTGCCGGCCGTGCTCGCCGGCTCGCCTGAGTTGCTGGCGGCCTACCCCCAGGCGCCGGTGGAGGCCGTGCGTCGGCAGTTCGCCACGCTTGCGGCTGCTTACCGCGATCGCAGCCAGAGCGATCGGCCGGCGGCCGTGAAGAGCGCGGCCACCGCTCTTTCGCAGGCGCTCCGCGTGTTGGGGAGCGAGATCGAACCGAAGCGGCAGGAGTTGCGAATCGCCAACCGCGACGAGCAGCTCATCGCCTATACCGCCTACCCAAGCGCCGCTGCGACCGAGCACGAGGTTCGCTACAACGACATCGATCCCTTCCGCTGGGCCTGGGTGATCAGTCTGCTGGCCTTCGCCTGCTTTTGCTTGTCGTTTGGCGCCGCGCGGCGGCCGATGTTCGCCCTAGGCATGCTGGTGATGATGGCCGGCCTGGCATGGACCGCCTATGGGTTCTACCTGCGGGTGAGCGTCACCAAGTGGGCGCCGGTGACGAACATGTACGAGACGGTGATCTACGTGCCGCTGTTCGTATCGGCGTTGGCGGCCTGGTTCGCGCTGTTGCCGCTGACCTGGAACGGCATCAAGGCGGCCTGGCGTCTGACGGCCGTGCCCTTCACGTGGGAGCCGCGACCGCTCACCGACGACGAGCGGCGGTTGGCGCCCGAGTGGTTCTGGCAGGCGGGCGGCTTCGCGGCGCTCGTGCCGCGCGTGCTGCTGATGGGCGCGGTGTTCGACGTGCTGGCCCGCAGACCTTATGCGGCAGGCGAGCGAACGATCATCAATCTGTTGCCCACGTCTTACGGCAGTGAGGCGCTCGATTTCAACAGCCTGCTCACTTGGGCGGTAGGCCTGCTGGTGTTGATCCCGTCGGTGTGGTACGTGCCGCGCGCGGTGACGACGGCGGCGCTAAGCCTATTTACGATTCCTTGGAGTCTTGTTGGCCGCATGCGTCAGGCAGCCGCGCAAACGCTCGAGCGCTGGCCCTTCGTGCTGGCAGGCACGTTTGTAGCCTTCTTCGGCTCGTTCGTCGCTTGGTACTCCCCCGCGGTGCTCAACGACAAGTTCAGCCCGCTCACGCCGGTGCTGCGCGACAACTTCTGGCTGACGATCCACGTGCTGACGATCGTGTCGAGCTACGGGGCGGGAGCCTTGGCCTGGGGAATCGGGAACCTTGCGCTCTTCTACTATTTGCTAGGAGACTACTCGGCGGGTCCGGGGCAGGCGAAGCGGCCGCCGGCTGCGTGCGCCACGCTCGCGGGCTACACCTACAAGGCGATGCAGGTGGCGGTGCTGCTGTTGGCCGCCGGCACGATTTTGGGCGGCCTGTGGGCCGACGTCTCGTGGGGCCGCTTCTGGGGCTGGGACCCGAAGGAAGTCTGGGCCCTCGTTTCGCTGCTGGTCTACATGGCCATCTTGCACGGCCGCTACGCCGGTTGGTTCGGCAACTTCGGCCTGGCCGCCGGCGCGGTGCTGGGCGCCACGGCCATCATCTTCTCCTGGTACGGCGTGAACTTCGTCCTCGGCGTCGGCCTGCACTCCTACGGCTTCGGCAGCGGCGGACAGTACGAAGTCGGCGGCTTTGTCGTCGCCAACTGGCTGCTCCTGGCGGCCGCCGGCTGGCGCTATCGCCGGGAAACCGGCGGACAAGAACTGACCGAGGCGCCTGCAGCAGCGTGATCCTATTTCGGCGCAAGTGCGCCGAGGGACCGGAGTTCTACTGCACCAAACGCACTTGCGGCGTTTTGATGATCTCTTCGAAGATCTGGATCAACTTTTGCTCGTACTCGGCCGGATTGCCGCTGCCGCGCGGGCTGTGGCCGGCGGCGTCCGCGGTGCCGGCGATGCGGGCCATCCGGTCCATGAAGTCGTAGTCGGTGCCCAGGCCGATGCCCACTGGGTAGAGCTGCCACTTCTTGGCCTTGATGTTGGCCGCCTGCATGAGCGCCGCGTCGTACCAGTGGGCGCCGTTGGCGTAGAACTCGCCGGTGCTGTCTTGGGCGATGAAGCCCGTGATCGTCGAGGCGCTGCTCGAATAGAGGTTCGGCACGCCGTCGGTCAACAGCACGACCGTCTTATTAGTCTTGTCGCGGGCCGCTCCGCCCTGCTTGGCGGGCGCCAGATGCTGCTGAGCCTTGATCAAACCGGCTTCGGTCGCTGTGGTGGCGCCCTTGTCGCCCACGGCTTGCAGCCGCGTGCAGGCGAGCATGGCGGCGTCGTAGTCGCCGGTCAGGCGCTGGGCGATCGCGGGGCCGCCATTCTGCATGCCGTCGAAGGAAATCACCGACACCCAGTCGCGATTGTTGAAATCGGGAATGGTGTGATTCCGGTCCTTCACCACCTGCATCGCCGCAATCAGCGCCCGCCGCGACGAGTGCTCCGGCTGAGCCCGGGGCGGGAAGCTGAACGAGCCGCCCGCGGTCGATTCGGAGTGCCAGGGGCAGAGCGCGCTCTGAATGGAAATCGGCGTGTAGGTCGTGCCCACCGGCTGCAGATCGCGGCCGTGGTCCATCATGAACTGCACGTACGTCTGATAGCCGATGTAGTTGCGGAATCCGCGCGGCACGCTGATCGAGATCGACGGGAACGTCGACGTGTTCGGATTGTTGAACTGATCGATGCGGTCGGCGTCTTGCGACGGCGGAATCGTGCCGCGCCCCGTATTGGTCTGGCCGAGCACTTGGTCGGCCAAGAGGCCCCGCCAACCCGAACCGCCCAGGCCCACGGCCAGCGTGGCGTCGCCCGCCCGCAGCGGGTTGCGCCAGCCGAGCGGGGGCTTGGGGGGCGTGGGGGTGGGGGTCGTCGTGCTGCCGCCGCCGCTGCTCGAACCTCCTGAAGAGCTGCCGCCGCTGCTGGAACCGCCCGATGACGAGCCGCCGCTCGAGCTGCCGCCTCCCGTGCTGCCGCCGCTCGAGCCCGTGCCTGTCGAGGCGGCGGGGTAGTTCTTCGAGATGATGATGTAGTCGAGATACTTCTCCCAGTAGGCGTAGTTGGCCGCGCTGCTGGGCGCCGGCTTGGCGTTGGGCATGAGCACGGCGATCTGGTTGTCGATCATCCAGCTATAGGCCTTCTGCTTGCGCACGGCCTCGCTGTCGCCCGCCTTGATCCGATAAGTCGTGGCGACGGTCGTCTTTGTCAACGGTCCGCCATCGATCGTCAGGTTGGCATAGCCGTTGGCGTCCCCCGATTTGATGCCGGCCGCCTCGCCGATCCACTGGCGCGCGCCGGGGTAGCTGCCGAAGTTGAAGTCGGTGTAAACCTGTTGCATCAGCGAGGTGCCGATGTTGGGGTAGCCCTGCGGCCCGAACGTGCTGTTCACCGCGCCGGTGGCCCAGCAAGGTTCCGTGTCGTCGTTCATCGAACCCGAGAGATCCACCACGAACGCGATGTCGCGCGGGTTGCACATGGCGATTGCCTGCGCCTTCACCGTGAAGTTGTTGATGCCCAGGATGCGGGCAAAGAACAACGGGGCGGCGCCGCCGTGGTTGGCGTCGCGATGGCAAGTGACGCGGAGCGCGTTGCCCGGATCTGCCGAGGGCATGAACACGCGGGAGTTCGTGTCCCAGGTGCCGAACTCGACGTCGGTGTCGTGCAATTCCACGCTCTTGCCTGCGGCCGTGTGCAGGCCGGCGAAGCTGGTGGCCACGCGATAGGTTTCGGCGGGCGGTCCGGCCATGATGCCGGCGGCCGCCATGGCCGCCGCATCGGCCGACGCCTGCAACTGCGTGCGCGCGAGCACGATGTAGCCCATATCGAGTCCGAAGGCGACCATCCCGAGGATGGCGACCATCAAGATCGCCGAGAGCACGAGGACGGCCGCGCGGCGATGAATGGGCAGGCGAGGGTGGGCAGACACCGGAGCTCTCCAACGTTCGGAGGGAAGCGAATGCGGGACCGACTCTCCTGACAGAAAGTCAAGGAAGGCGGCGACCGTGGGCGACTGCCAAACTCTGGGATACGAAGGCCGAGCGGTCAAACTCGGCCGGAATATCGACTTGCGCCGCCCCCCGTTCTTGTAGGGCCCATCCCCTGCCCGCGGTGTCTCTCGCCCACTGCGCAGAAAAAGGCCGGCGGAATCGGTGCGATTCCGCCGGCCCTGACGATTAACCGGTTCTAGCGCTCGTCAGCTTTGCCGCATCTCGGGCGTCTCGCGCTCCGACTGCCAGATGGCCCAACCCAGGAAGACGACCGACACGGCGATCGCGGTCCAGAACATGGCGTCGGCCGCGCGGGGAGTCACGGTGACGCCCTGCGTCTTGAGCGTGGCCAGCATTCCCTTGTCATAGGGCAGGATCAGCCCAATGATCAGCAGGCTCACCATGTTCATCACCTTGATGAGCGGGTTGATGGCCGGGCCGGCGGTGTCCTTGAGCGGATCGCCCACGGTGTCGCCCGTGATGGCGGCCTTGTGCTTCTCGCTCCCCTTGCCGGTGTTAGCCTCGAGGCTGCGCGGTTCATCCTCGACCATCTTCTTGGCGTTGTCCCAAGCGCCGCCGGCGTTGGCCATGAACACGGCGAGCAATTGGCCGGTGACGATCATGCCGGCCAAGAAGCCGGCCAAGGCCACGACGCCGAGCGAGTAGCCGACGAGGACTGGGACCAAGATCGCCAAGAGGCCCGGGCCGATCAGTTCCTTTTGAGCGGAACTCGTGCAGATGTCGACTACGCGGCCGTAGTCAGGCTTTTTCGTGCCGGCCCAAATCTCCTTGTCGCGGAACTGCACGCGGCATTCCTTGACGATCAAGAACGCGGCCCGTCCCACGGCGCGAATCGTCATTGAGCTGAAGAGGAAGGGCACGGCGCCGCCGATGAGCAGCCCGATGAACAGCGTGGGGTTGGAGATGGTGAGCGAGCTGGCGACCGCCTCGTAGACCTCGCGCGAAATCTGCTCGGCCTCGCCTTGGCCCCCCGAGCCGACCGACACGATGAAGCTGTTGAACAGCGACACTGCGGCGATCACGGCCGAACCGATGGCGATGCCTTTGGTGATCGCCTTCGTGGTGTTGCCCACCGCGTCGAGATCGGCCAGGATTTGCCGTGCCCGCTTGTACTTCTCTTCGCCCATGGCCTGCTTGTCGTAGCCCATCTCGCCGATGCCATTGGCGTTGTCGGCCACGGGGCCGAATACGTCCATCGAGATCGTGTTGCCGGTCAGCGTCAGCATGCCGATGCCAGCCATCGCCACGCCGTAGGCGATGAACGTGGGGTTCGTGCCGGCGAAGATCCAGGCGCTCGCGAAGATGGCCGCTGCGATGATCATGACCGTGGCTACGCTGCTCTCATAGCCGACGGCGAAACCCTGAATGATGTTCGTGGCGTGTCCCGTTTCGCAGCTCTTGGCCAGACTCTTGACCGGCTTGTACTCGGTGCCCGTGTAGTACTCGGTGCACTTGTTGAGCGCGATCGCCAGCAGAATACCGATCAAGCACGCCCAGGCGGGCCGCATGTCGAGCCCCGCAATGCCGAAGTTCACCCAGGCGGGCAAAGCCCCCGGATCCGGCAGGCCATTGGCCCCCAGTGGAAATCCAGCCGCGGCGTTGGGAAAGTCCTGGAAGTACGCCGGCGAAAAATGCAGGTAGACGGCGCCAAGCAAGATGAAGCCCACGACGCTGATGATCGAGCCGATCACGAAGCCGCGGTTGACGCTCTTCATGGCCTGGGCCACGTCGCCCTTGTCGCCCGCGCGCACGCTGTAGGTGCTGATGATGCTGGCGATCACGCCGATGGCCCGCACCAAGAGCGGAAAAATCACGCCCTTGTGGCCATAGCTGGCGATGCCCAGGATCATGGCGGCCACGATCGTCACTTCGTAGCTCTCGAAGATGTCGGCGGCCATGCCGGCGCAGTCGCCCACGTTGTCGCCCACGTTGTCGGCGATCGTGGCGGCGTTGCGCGGATCGTCTTCGGGAATGCCGGCCTCGAGCTTGCCTACCAGGTCGGCGCCCACGTCGGCGGCCTTGGTGTAGATGCCGCCGCCGACGCGCATGAAGAGCGCGAGCAGCGTGCCGCCGAAGCCAAAGCCGAGCAGGGCCTCGTAGGCATGTTCCCCGTAGACCAAGAAGATGATCGAGCCGCCGAGCAGCCCCAACCCATCGGTGAGCATTCCCGTGATCGTGCCCGTGCGGTAGCCGAGCTGCAGCGCCTGGCCGAAGCTATTCTCGGCCGCCGCGGCCACCCGCAAGTTGCCGATCGTCGCCAGCCGCATGCCCACGAAGCCCACGGTGGCCGAGAACGTGGAGCCGATGAGGAAGGCGATCGCGCGGCCCCAGGCGATTTCGGTGGGCGCGTTCGAACTTGTGGCGGCGAAGTAGAGCAGGACCGTGATCAGCACGATCAAGATCGCCACCACGCGAAATTGCCGGTAAAGGTAGGCGTTGGCCCCTTCGCGGATCGCGCGGGCGATCTCCTGCATCCGCGGCGTCCCTTGTGGCGCGTTCTTGACCTGCCCCACGAGCATCAAGGCGTAGATCAGGCCCGCCAAAGCAACGACGACGTTGGCTACCAGCGCCACTTTTTCGTAGATGCTGTATTGGATGCCGGTGAGCGGCTGGAACAGGACAATCTGATGTGCGGCGGGCGCGCCCGCCGCTGCGGCGGCAGGTGCGGATGTCGCTTGCCAGCCCGCTGCGGCCAGGACGCCGACGGCGAGCACCAGGAGTACGGGAAGAGGAAGGCGGTGCATGGGGGATTCGCTGGAGTGTTGGGAGGGAAGGTTCCGCGAGTCAGGAAAAGACTACCGCATTGCGAAAAATCCGCCTAGACGGAAGGCAATCCCGGGGGCGGCAGAGGGCCAGCGCACTCACTTGCGCTTGGGCGTCAGTTGCCGCCTCGAGACAGCGCGAACAGGCATCGTGCGATCTTGACAGCCGACTCGTCGAGGTGGAGTTTTGCGTCGGATTCACCGTCTCCATAGCCCTCCGCCGCTTAGCTTCCTTACCCCTGGCCGCGTCGACCCAAGAATCAGCCGCGCAGGGAGTTGCCCCTGTGCGGCAAAACCCGTACCATGCCTGCGGTTCGGCGGCGAACTAGGCTTCCGTACCCCGCTTTGCCTGCGGCTTTTCCCCTGCACTTTTGCTTCCTTCCGGCATGAAACCTCTGCGGCTCACCGATCAATTCCGCACGATCTTCGAGCAGGGGGCTCGGCTTGCGCAATTGATCGGGGCCGACGCGCTGCTGTTGCTCGTCGAGGGGCCCACCGATTGGAACCAACTGCAGGGGCTGGCCGGCGACAAGAAGCTGATCGTGGTGGCCGACCGCCCGGCCGAGGTCGAAGGCGCCCCCGAGGCGGGGCTGAGCACCGTGCTCCTCGACATGGAGGACGCGCCGGTCTTCGACAAGCTCACCCAGTCGCTGCTCGAGAGCGTGGCCGACGACATCCTGGCCCCCACCGCCCGCGTCGTCACCGTCTATAGCGGCTTCGAGGCGGGCACCATCGACTCGATCAGCGTGCTGCACCTCTCGGAGCACTTGGAACGGCTTACCTCCCGCGACCTGCGGCAGCTCGAAACCAGCGTGCCGCTTGACACCCTGAAAACCGTGATCGACTTGGCGGTCGAGATCGGCCGCGAGGGGCGCGAAGGCAAGCCGGTGGGCACGCTGTTCGTCGTCGGCGACACCCGCAAGGTCGTGGCTTGCAGCCGGCCGACCGGGTTCGACCCGGTGAAGGGCTATAGCCGCAAGGAGCGGAATCTCAACGACCACCGCGTTCGCGAGGGAATTAAAGAGATCGCCCAGATGGATGGGGCGTTCGTCGTCGCCCCGGACGGTACGGTCGAAGCGGCCGCCCGTTACATTGACGCGCCGGCCACGGGTTTGACGCTCTCCAAGGGTCTCGGATCCCGCCACTGGGCCGCGGCCGCCATCAGCAAGACCACCAAGGCCGTGGCGGTGGCAGTGAGCGAGTCCAATGGCACGGTGCGCATCTTCCAAGACGGCGAAGTCGTCCTCCGCATCGAGCCCTTCCGCCGGCCCATGAAGTGGAAAGACTTCGAGTACGAGCCCCCCGGCACCGACTAGCGGTCCTCCGCGGCTTGACCGGGCTCGCGGCGGCTGCCTCCCCAGCGCGAACGCAAGGTTGTCCGCCCCGCCCACCTGCCCTACATTGAGAGCGCAAGCGGCCGGCGATCGACCGGCTAGACACGCATCCAGAAATCCAGGGTGGTGGAGGTGTCGTCGTGAACCAGCGTCGTAGGCAGGCGTGGTGGGCGGTGGGGATTCTGCTGGGAGCGTTCGCCCTCGGCTGCGGAGGCGACGTCGAGCGACGGCCGGTCGCCAAAATTGGACCGGGTCTGAAGACCTTGCCTGGTGGAACACTCCGGCTGGAGGACGAGGAGGCGGCGCCGCCTGCCGCAACGGCCGCCGAGCCCCAGTCCCACCCGCCGCGGGCGCCGATCTACGACGAGAAGGCCGATGCCCGCGCGCAGATTGCCGCGGCGCTCGAGACCGCGCGGCAGGAAAACAAGCGGGTGCTCGTCGAGTTCGGCGGCAATTGGTGCGGTTGGTGCTACAAGCTGTACGACGTTTTCCACAACGACCCGGAAGTGGCGCCGCTTGTGCGCGATGAGTACGTGCTCGTGCTCGTCGATTCGAACACCAACGGCGATCTGCTCCGCAGCTACGGCGAGGACAACGCGAAACACGGTTTTCCGTTCCTCACCGTGCTCGACGCCGGTGGGCAAGTGCTCGTCAACCAGAACACGTCGGACCTTGAAGACGGCCCGCAACACGACCCGGCCAAGGTGAAGGCGTTCCTCGAGCAATGGAAGCCGGAACGCCCCTCGGCCGACACGGCCTGGAAGGCGGCGCTGGATCAGGCGCGGCGCGAGGACAAGCGCGCGCTCCTCTACGCCAGCGCCCCCTGGTGTGGCTGGTGCCACCGGCTGGGCGATTTGCTGGCCAAGCTCGATCCGCTTCTCACGCGCGACTACGTGGTGCTCATGATCGACACCGAGCGGATGGAACACGGCGCCGAACTCATCGCCCAGCATCGCGACGAGCGCAGCCAAGGCATTCCCTGGATGGCGATCTTCGAGGGCGATGGCCGGCTGCTCATCACCAGCGATGGCCCGGGGGGCAACATTGGCTATCCGGCGAAGGACGCCGAGCAGGCGCACTTCCTGGCGATGCTGCAAGCGACGAAGCGGCGCCTCAGCGACGAAGACCTGAAGACGATCGCCGCGACCATCAAGACTGAGGGACAGGAGCTGCACGGAGGGCAATGAGCGGATCGCCTTTCACGCCCGGCGACGGGACTGAATGCGCGGTTTGCGTTGATTGTGCGGCCGGGCGCGCTCCCTTTGGGGGCCCCGCGCAGTCGGGAATAATCTACCCTTCGATGTCATCTCAGGAGGAGCGGGATGGTTTCCCGCCGGCCGCGAGAAGGGACCGGTCGCCTAGGGCGACTTCCTGCTCGGTTGGCCTACCCCGAACACCGAACGAATTGAGGAGACGCGATCATGCGACGTATGTTCCTGCCCACGCTGTTGTTGGCGGCCACGCTCGGCTGCAGTCATGATGCCGGCAAGAATGCCGCTGAAAAGGCTAAGGAGGCCGTGGACAAGACGGCTGAGACCGCCAAGGAAGCGATCGACGCAGGCGGCGAAGCCGCCAAGAAGGCCGGAGAAGCCGTGACCCACGCGACAGAAAAGGCCGTCGACGCCACGAAGGACGCCGCGGAGTCGCTCAAGCACGCCGCCGGCGACGCGGTCCACAAGGCCGACGAGGCTGTCCACAAGACGGGCGAGGCTGCCAAGGACGCCGCGGAAGCGGTCGAGCACAAGGTGGATGAGGTCAAGCCGTAAGGCTGTTGGCTCTCGCCATCCTCAGAAGAAGCTACCCCGGCCGGCGTCGCGCTTGGTGCACGCCGGCCGGTTCGTTTTCCGCAGTCCGTGGGGATTTGCGCGGCACTCGCTTTCGAGGAAACATGCGCGTAGGATAGGCCGGCCTTCGCCTTCCTTGCCCAGCCCTCCGAAGCTCTTTGCGATGCCTGCCACCGCCGAGCGGCCTGCCGCCTTTGCACGTCCGCCCCAGGCCCGCATCTACTATGGCTGGCCGATGCTGCTGTTGGCCGCCTGGGCCATGACTTGCACGCTGCCCGGCCGCACGCATGGGCTCGGCCTGATCACCGGGCCGCTGACGGCCGATCCCGCGCTCGGCGTGAGCGAGCCGCAGTTCGCCGTGCTCAACTTCTGGGCGATCCTGCTGGGCAGCTTGCTCTGCCTGCCGACGGGGCGGCTGCTCGACCGGTTCGGCTCGCGCAGCGTGCTCACCGCGGTCGCGCTCGGCCTGGGCGCGGCGGTGTTGATCATGAGCCGTGTGACCAATGCGACCGCGCTCTTCGTTGTGCTCACGCTCGTCCGCGGTTTGGGGCAAGGCGCGCTCTCGGTGGTCAGCATGGCGCTCGTTGGCAAGTGGTTCACGCGCCGGCTGGGACTAGCCATGGGACTGTACACGGTGCTGCTGTCGATCGGCTTCATCGCCACCACCGTGGGCCTCGGGCAGGCAGTCACCGACGTCGGTTGGCGCAGCGCCTGGCAGGGCGTGGGCCTCGTGCTGCTCGTGGGGCTGGCGCTGCCGGCCCTCCTGCTCACGCGGAACACGCCGGAGGCGCTGGGGCAGACCGACGGCGGAGCAGATCCTGGCGAAACACCCAACCGCGGCTACTCGCTCTCTGCGGCCCTGCGGACGCCCATGTTCTGGGCCTTCGGCCTGGGGGCGGCGCTCTTCAACCTGGCCTGGTCGGCGATCACGCTTTTCAACGAGTCGATCCTCGCCGAGCGCGGCTTCGACCGCGACGCCTTTGTGCAGGTGATGGCCGTGCTCGTGTTCATCGGCTTACCGGCCAACCTGCTCACGGGCTGGGCGGCGCAAAAGGTTCCGGCCGGCCGCTTGCTCGCGATCGGCATGGCGCTGCTTGCGCTGTCGCTCGTCAGCTTTCCCTTCGTGGCCACGAAGGGCCAGGTGATGCTCTATGCGGCCGCGCTGGGGGCGAGCGGCGGCATCGTGACCGTGTTGTTCTTCACCTCGTTCGCCCAGGCCTTCGGCCGCGCGCATTTGGGGGCCGTGCAGGCAGCGGTGCAGGTGCTCACCGTCGTGGCGTCGGCGCTCGGGCCCGTGGTGCTGACGCAGACCAAGGCCGCGATCGGCAGCTATGCGCCGTTCTTTTTCGTGGCGGCCCCCCTGGCCCTGCTGTTGGGGCTGGCGGCCTGGTGGGCCCCCTGGCCGGCGGGCGAACGGGCGCGGGCGGCCGCTTAGGGTGGATCGCCCACACTTGCCCCCGGCCCCCGCCGCTCCGATACTTGGGTCAGCCGCGCTGTCGAGCGCCCCTCGCCCTTCGGAACACCCCATGCCTGCGGATCGCTGTCGCCGATCGGCGTTCACCTTGGTCGAACTGTTGGTGGTCATCGCCATCATCGGCGGCCTGATTGCGCTGCTGCTCCCGGCCGTGCAGGCTGCCCGCGAGACCTCGCGGCGGATCCAGTGTGCAAACAACCTCCGCCAACTCGGCCTGGCGACGTTCAACTTCGAGAGCGCCCGCAAGCGGTTGCCCGAGGGCTCGACCTCGCAGGCGAACCCCGCTTCGGCCGCCACGCCGCACAGCTTTTATCGTTGGTCGGCGCTTGCGCACCTGACGCCGTATCTCGAGCAGTCGAACATCTACAACACGCTCGATCTCTCGCTGCCGCTCTACGACGCCAACCTGGCGGTGACGCCGCGCAATGCGGTGGGCGTGTCGCTGGTGGCGCCGATCTTTCTTTGCCCTTCGGACCAACGGAAGCCGGTGGCGACCGGTTTCGGCCCCACGAACTACGCGGCCTGCACCGGCAGCGGCCTCGACGGCGGCGAGCCGTTCAACACCGACGGCGTGTTCTTCGTAAACTCGCAGACCCGCCTGGCGGACCTCACCGACGGCGCGAGCAACACGGCGCTCTTCGCCGAGAGCACGCTGGGCGACGGGCCGGAGAACCTGTCGGACGCCGACTTGGCCGACCCGCGGACGATGTACGCCTTTTCGTTCGCGGCGCCGCTGACCGACGCCGCCTGCGGAGCGGCCGTCCAGTGGAACGTCACGCAGCGCCGCGGTTTCTCGTGGGCCAACGGCGAATACCGCTGCGCCCTCTACAACCATTACCTGCCGCCGAACTCGCCGCGGTTCGACTGCATGTCCGCGCGATTGACCGGAGACATCTCGGTGCGATATGCGCCCTATGGCTGGCGGGCAGCCCGCAGCAATCATCCGGGCGGCGTGCAGATCTTACTGGGCGACGGTTCGTGCCGCTGGATCGCCGACGGGATCTCGCCAGTCACGTGGACCGCGCTCGCGACCAAGAGCGGCGACGAGCCGCTCGGAGCGTTTTGAACGCTCGCTTCCTTAGCCAGGCCGAGGTCCCTCGCACCCAACCTCTCTCGCACGGGAGGAGTAGCTGGCTCCCTCTCCCTGTGGGAGAGGGCGGGGTGAGGGCCGGTAGAACTGTGGAGCCGCCGCAACCGTAAGGGGCCGCGGTCAGCTCCCCGTCCCCGCGACGCGGTCGAATGTCAATCCGCGTACGCGCCGCGCTTCGCACCATTTGGGGGCGGCGGTCGACCAGACGCGATCGGTGGCATGCAGACGGCCAGCCGCGATCTGCTCCTGCAGCCGCTCGAAAGGCATGGGGCCAAATTTCTGCCCCGCCGAGATGAAAAACCATTCATCTCGCTTGGGGGGATCGATGCGCCGCGCGGGGTCGGCCGCTTCGACCAGGGCCGAGTGATTTTGCCGCTGAACGGCGGCGGCTGGCAGGCCGACCGGAATGCTCGGGGCCATGTCGCCTTCGGCGAACAGTCCCTTGACCCGATAGGCCGGCACCCATTCGCCGAACGACCCCTTCTTCACGAGGTCTTCAGGCGTCACGCGGTGCTTGCGGGCCATGTCCAAGAGCTGAGCGGCCGAGAACGGGCCGAGCTCGGAACCCATCAGCCGACAGAACCATTCGACGTGCATGGAAGTCGTTCCCCATTTTTGCCAGCCTGTTCCGGGGAGTGACTTCCTTCGAGGCTAGCAAAAGGTCAGACACGATTCCAGAGAAATCGACTCAACGAGGCGATTTTTTTCTTGGCTGGCGGCCGCCGCCTGACTCGTTTGGAAGCGAACGAACTCCCCGGTTGCCAGGGAACCTAGGGAGCCTAGAGAGGCCTTCGAAGGGGGGCGGTGGGCGTGGATTCGCCCAAATTGTCCTACTACAATGTCCGCAGTCCCCAAACGATTCAGAGATGAGAGGGTCGAATTCCATGGCTCGCGGTGCGCATTGGTCGAAGGCGGTGATCTCGGTCTGGGCGGTGCTGCCGGCGGTCGCCTGGGCGGCCGCCCCCGGCAAGCACGATTGGCCCACCTTCCGCGGTCCCGCGCGAACGGCCGTCTCCCCCGACACTGGGCTGCTCACCTCCTGGCCAACCGACGGCCCCAAGCTGCTCTGGGAAACCGGCGGCCTCGGCCGCGGCTACTCGAGCCTGGCGATCGCCGACGGCCGCATCTACACCATGGGCGACGGCCTTTCGGCCGACGACCCCGACGAATACCTGCTCTGTTTCGACCTGGCCGACGGCAAGCAACTGTGGAAGGCCAAGACAGGTGAGCCCTGGAACGAAGGCCAGCCGAACTGGCAGAGCTCGCGGAGCACCCCCACCGTCGATGGCGACCGCGTGTACGCCATGACCGCCCAAGGGGTGCTCTTTTGTATCGACACCAGCGGCAAGGAGCTCTGGCGCAAAGACCTGGCCCAGGAGTTCGGCGGCAAGAAGGCCGACGGCTGGGGCTACAGCGAATCACCGCTCATCGACGGCGACAAGGTCGTCGTCACGCCCGGCGGGCCCGAGCACACGATGGCCGCCCTTAACAAGCTTACGGGCGAAACGATTTGGACCACTGCCCGCGCCGAGGATCGCGGCGCCGGGCACGCGTCGATCGTGGTCTCGAACGTGGGGGGCACGAAGGTCTACGTGCAAACCACCGGCAGCGGGGCCATGGGGGTCCGCGCCGACGATGGCAAGCTCCTCTGGACCTACGACATCGACAAGACGACGGCCGTCATCCCCACCCCTATCGTTCGCGGCGATCTCGTCTTCTTCGCCGCGGGGTATCGCCGCGGCGGGGCGCTGCTCAAGCAAGTGCCGGGGGACGAGGGCGCCGTGACGGTCGAGGAGGTCTATCCCCTCGAGCCCAAGTTGGCCAACAAGCACGGCGGCGTCGTGCTAGTGGGAGACTACCTCTACGGCGACTCCGACGACAAAGGCATTCTCTTCTGCGCCGATTTGGCAACCGGCGAGATCAAGTGGAACGAAACCCGCGGTTCGGGCAGCGGCTCAGCGGCCGTGGCCGCGGCCGACGGGCATCTCTACGTCCGCTATCAAAACGGCATCATGACGCTCGTGAAGGCCTCCCCCGACAAGATGGAGGAGGTCGGCAGCTTCAAGGTGCCTGGCAGCGGCGAGCGGCCAAGCTGGGCTCACCCGGTGATCCTCGACGGCAAGCTGCTGCTGCGGGAAGGGGAGAAGATCTTGTGCTACGACGTAAAGGAGTAACCCTCTCCCTCCGGGAGAGGGCAGGGTGAGGGTCGGTGGATTCTTCATCCGCCGCGAAGGATCGCAAGCAACCGCCACATGTCGTGACCTCCGCCCGATGCCCCTAGTCCACCTCGAAAACGTCTCCCGCCGTTACGGCCGCGTGCAAGCGCTGGCCGGCGTCAACCTGACGCTCGAGCCGGGCGTAATCGGCCTGGTGGGGAACAACGGGGCGGGCAAGTCGACGTTGCTCAAGATCCTGCTCGGGTTGCTCGTGCCCGATGGGGGCGCCGGCACGATCTTGGGCTGCACGCTCGATCAGGCCGACCGGCAGTTGCGCGGGCGGGTGGGTTACATGGCCGAAACTTCTGCCGCGCCGCCGCTGCTGCGCGGGGCCGACTTCGTGGCCCTCTCCGGCGAGCTCTATGGCATGCCCCCGCGCGACGCACGCCGCCGCGGCCATGAGATGCTCGATGATCTGGGTCTCGGGCAACTTCGCTATCGCCGCTTGGAGGAATACTCGCTCGGCAACCTGCAGCGGCTCAAGCTGGCGGCGGCCTTGGTTCACGATCCGGAGTTGTTGCTGCTCGACGAGCCGACCGGCGGCCTCGACCCCCGCGGCCGCCGCGACATGATCGAACTGATCGAAGACCTGGCCAAACAAACCGGCAAGAGCGTGATCCTGTGCACGCATCTGCTGCCAGATGTCGAGCGGCTCTGCGATCAAGTGGTGATTTTGCACCAGGGGCGCGTCATTCGGCACGGCAAGCTCGAGCAGCTTGGGCGGCCGATCGAAGAACGCTATGAGCTGGGCTGCTCGGGGCCGGTGATCGATTATTGGGCGGCGCTGCGGCAGCAAGGAGTGCGGATCGAGGAGATGGAAACTCCGGGCAGGGCACATGCCACGAGCCCAGCCGACTGGCCCACGTCGCGGTTCTTTGCCGTGGCTCGCGAGCAGGCGGTGACGATCGACCATCTGCGCCCTGAGCGCGAAGACCTGGAGCGGTTGTTCTTCCGGTTGACGGAGGCGGCGCCGGCTGCAGTCGCGGAGGTTGGCCGATGAGCGAACTGCGAACACCAACGCGGCTCGTGGGCGCCTGGGGTCGAGCCGCACGGCGAGCCCCCAGCGGCCTCGCGAAGTACGGTGGTTGGCTGGGGGCTCGCTTCGCTCGACCCCAGGCGCCCCAACCCTGGTCTTTGGTCCGCACAGCGAACCCTACGAGGAAGTCCCCAACGGAAGGCCTGCATGGGCATTGACGTCGCTCACTATCGCCCTTGGCAGGGCCGCTTGCGTTCGCCGTGGATGGCGACGCTCGCCATCGTGCGCGTGGCGCTCGTACAGGTATTCCGCCGCAAGGCTTACTGGTTCGTGTTCGCGCTGGGGCTGCTGAACTTCCTGCTCTTCTGGTCGATCATCTACGCCGTCACGCAGTTCGATCTGCCCCCCGACGCCCAGCGCGAATTGCTCAGCCGGTTCGGCTTCAGCCCCCAGGCGGTGTCGGGGCAAGAAAACGGCTACCTGGGGTTCATCGACCGCCAGAGCCTGGTGGTGATGATTCTGCTGGCGTTCTCCGGCAGCCTGCTCGTGGGCGCCGATTTCCGGCTTGGGCTGTTGCCGTTCTACTTGTCGCGCCGGCTCGACCGCCGGCACTACGTGGCCGGCAAGCTGCTGGCGATCGCGGCGATCATCGCGCTGATGACGGCCGTGCCTGCGCTCTTGTTGTTCGTCGAATACGGCATGTTCACCGGCTCGCTCGACTACTGGCGCGACAACTGGCAAGTCGCCGCCTCGGTGCTCGGCTACACCGCGGTGATGTGCCTGGTGCTCAGCCTCTGGCTGACTGCGCTCTCGGCCTACCTGCAGCGGGCGGCGCCGATCGTGATCACCTGGGCCAGCCTGTTCGTGCTGCTGCGGGCAGTGGCCACGCAGATGAGCCGCTCGACCGACGACAAACGCTGGGAGCTGATCGACCCCTGGCGCGACATCCGCTTCGTGGGCAAACTCATGTTTGGACTGACGGAGAATCAGCAGGAGCAAGAACTGGGCTTGTGGGCAGCCGGCATCCTGATCGCCACGTGCGCGCTGGCGGTGCTGGCGCTCGCCCGCAAGGTGCGGGCGGTTGAGATCGTGACCTAGCTGATTGCTGCGGCGCATGGCTGCCGTTCTTGCGGGTCGTACAGGCCCTACATCTCTCCTAGCCGGCGCGATCGGCCGGCTCTTACGGGCAGGCGCGAGGGATCTCACTGAAATTGGCAAGCTTTGTCACAAGCGCCACGCTTGCGGGCATGCGATTCGCCCTTTAGCCTGAAGAGAAGCTAGCGATTTTTTCTGATTCTCATGCGCTGTCGCGCCCGCACTGCCGGCGGATCGCGACCGAGGTGATGCCGCCGTGAATCTTGCCGTGGTTCTGCTTGCCGGGTGGTGCCTGACCCAGGTCGCCGCCTTTGATCCCTTTGGTGAGCCTTCGCCGCCAGCTGCCGCTGCCGCGCCCGAACATCCCGCCGCAGCCGTGCCCGAGCAAACTTCCGCGCCCGTCGAGCCGGCTGCGCCTGCCGCTCCGGCGGAAGACCCGATCGAGCACGTGGAGACGCCGAGGCCGCGCCCCGAGGCGCCGGTGATCCTCGAAGCCGCGCTCAAGGACGCCGCGCGAACGCACGACGGCGAAGCGATCACCTTGCTCGAGGCTTTCCAGCGAGGGCCGGAGCAGTCGAAGCAACGCATCGCGCGCGCCTATTGGAAGCTGGCGCTCGCCATGGCGGCCGATCAATTCGCCCACAGTGAACAGCAAGACTTCGCCAACGACGCGGCATGGTCGCCGGCTACCAACGAACGGACGCCTGAAGACGCCGCGCTGCTGGCGACGGCCGCTGCCACCGCTGCTGCCCGGGCCAATGAAACGCGCCTCATGCTTACTGCGGCGCAGCTCGAACTCAGCGACGCCATGGGCCGCATCGACGCCAAGCTCCCGCTCGCCAGCGACCGGCCGCACACCGGCGCCTATCGCACCAAGTACGAACGGATCTTCGGCGTCGGCGCTGCTCCTGCTCGGCTGCGGCAAATCAACCGTACGATTCCGCTCCGCGCCGCCGGCATCGATCGCCGGGCCGATTCGATCCGCGCGGCCGAAGAAGCTTGGGAGACGAGCCTCGTGGCCTTGGGCCGCGGCCAAGCCGAGCTATTGGCGACGCTCGCCAGCCACGACGCGCTCGTACGCGAGCGGCGACAGTTCCTCGACGCGGTGCGCGACTACAACTTTGATATCGCCGAATACGCCCTGGCCGTCGGCGGCGAGAGCCTCAACGGGCCGACGATCGTGTCGATGCTGATCCAGCCCGTGCCGGCCGCCACGAGCGAGCCTACGCCGGCGAATCCGCAAACGTTCGCCCCCGGAGAGAACTCGGCGAGCAAGCCGGCGGTGGGCGACACGGCTGGTAAAGCCGCCGATCCCGAAACGCAGCGCACCCTGCGGCCGGCCGATCCCGCGGCCGTTGCCACCGCCACGCACTACCAAGATCTGGCGCGCGAGCCCTCGCCCAAGCTCACGCAACTCGTGGCCGAGCGACTGAGCACCGCCCCGGCCGACGAGACGGCGCAGGCTGAACGGCTGGGTCTGGCGGCGTTTCTCACCCGCGCCACGGCGGTCGACCGGCCGGCGGCCCTGGCAGCCTACTGGCGGCTGGCGGAGCAAGCGGGCCGGAAGCGCGTGATCGTGCAGCAGCTCGGCGTTCTCAAGGGGCTGCAAGCGTCGGCGACCCTGCCTGACGACCCAGCCGGCAAGGCCCGGCTGGCAGGCGAAATCGTGGCCCTCGAGGCCGACCTGGCCGACGCCGGCGTGCAGCTTGAAGCTGCCCAGGCGGAAGCAGCCCGCGTTTTGGCGCTCGACGACAAGGCGCTCCCGGTGCTGCCGGCCTCGCTCCCCCATGCGGGCCGCTATCAGGCTCATCTCGATGCGCAGCCGGCCAACGTGGCCAACAACCGCAAGGTCCGTCACGCGGCCACGCTGATCGCGGCGATCCATCCGGCCATCGCCGGCCACGCCGCGGCGCTCGTGGCCACCGAGCAAGCCCGCGCGGTCGAAGCCCAGGCGGTGGAGCGCGGCGGCAAACAGCTCGAAGCTACGCTCGACGCCGCACGGCAGGAGCGGCTCAAATCGCTGGCCCTGTTGCAGCGGCTCACCGACTACAATCTGGCGATCGGCGAATACGTGCTCGCGGTCCTCCCGGCCAACACCCCGGCCGACCAGCTTGCCCGCTCGCTCGTCCTCTCGCCCTAATCGCGCGTTCACCGTAAACTTCGAGTGACGCGCCTTCAGAACCCTCTCCCCCTGGGAGAGGGCAGGGTGAGGGCGCCGCGTCTCAGATCCCACCGCGGCCGCTTCCGGCCGCGCGCAGCTTTCGCCGCCGCATGTCCATCGCCACCACCGAAGGATCACCGCCACTCACCTCCCCCGCGCCCTTGCGGATCGGGTCGCTGCTGGTCGATCCGCCAGTGCTGCAGGCCCCGATGGCGGGCTTCACGAACTATGCCTTCCGCCAGATCGTGCGCGGGTTCGGCGGCGCCGGGCTGCTGGCCACCGAAATGATCAGCGCGCGGGGCTTCCTGGGGAAGGACGAGCGCGAGCAAGAGCACCCCGACCGCCTGTGGGGCGTGCAAGACGAGCCGCGGCCGCTAGCGGTTCAGATTTGGGACAATGACCCCGGTCGGCTCGCCGCGGTGGGCGCGCGGCTGGCGCACGACTTCCAAGTCAGCGTGGTCGACATCAACTTCGGCTGCCCGGTGAAGCAGGTCACCGAGCGGGCGCACAGCGGCTCCTATCTGCTCCGCACGCCCGATCGCGTGGGGGCGATCGTGGCCCAAGTGGCTGCTGCCTGCGCGCCGACGCCGGTCACTGCCAAGATTCGCCTGGGGTGCAATCGGGCGGCGATCAACGCGATCGACGTCGCCCAAGCCGTTGAGGGGGCGGGGGCCGCGGCGCTCACCGTGCATGGCCGCACCGCAGCTGACTACTTCCAAGGCACGGCCGACTGGGATCGCATCGCCGAGATCAAGCCGCACCTCCGCAAGATTCCGCTCATCGGCAACGGCGACCTGGTCAGCCCCGAGGCGGTGGTCGAGGCGTTTCGCCGTTACCCGGTCGACGGCGTAATGATCGCCCGCGCGTCGCTGGGCAAGCCGTGGCTATTCCGCCAGTGCCAGGCGGCGCTCCGGGGCGAAGAGATTCCGCGCGATCCCACGCTGGCCGAAGAGCGCGAGCTGCTCGAGCGGCACTACGAGCTCGTCTGCCGACGGTTCGGCCCCGAGCGGGGGACCGTGCTCATGCGAAAGTTCGCTTGCTGCTATGCCCAGGGGCGGCCGGGGGCGCGCGACTTCCGCGCCCGGGTTTCGCGCGTCGCCACGCCAGAAGAATTCACGGCGTGTGTAACCGAAACGTTTCCACGCGACGCCGAGGCGCGCGTTTAGCTTTGGGCAGCGGCGTCTTGCCGCCCCTAGTGCGCAGGCACAGAGTGCGCCCGCGCCGCCGCAGCCCGGCTGAGCGCCTGCTCCACGAGGCGCTTCCAAGCCAAGCGGTCTTCCGAGCGGCCCGATTCGCAGGCGTGATGCACCCACAGGCCGCTTTGTTTGACAACGGCGTCTTGCACCAGGCGGAAGTTGCGCAGTTCGCCTGGCGTGAGCAACACGCGCACGCTCGAGGCGTCGCTATTGGAGAGCGATGCCCAGACCTGGCCTTGGCGATCGGACTCTTCGCAGGAGACGTTTTTGACGACGAGCATGGCACGAACCTAATCGGACAAAGACGAGCGACCAACCGAAGAGCGCCCGCGGGAGTCGAGCCCGAGCTCGCGCTGCCCACGCACGGCCGAAGTCCGGCATCTGAACCCTAGTTCGATTCGCCGGCTCGTGCGGCCCTGCGAGCGCCAGAATCGCCAATCTGAACGATTTGTAGGCTGCTTTCCGCCGAAAGCGCCGTTTGTAATGGGAGCGTCCGCTGTCCACCAGGGCCTTTCCCCGGTTCGGGCGGCCATTGATTCCCCGCGGCCGCTCCCCTTAGATTTGCGGCTGGCCGTTCGCCCCGCCCACCCTTTGCCTATCTGATCCGCATGCACGTCGAGCCTCTCGATCTTCGCCGCCTGAAAGTATTTCCCCTAGCCCAGCGTCACCACCTGACGCGGGCCGACGAGATCCTGCTCGACCCCGACTCGGCGGCGAAGCCCTGCAGCGACCGTAATGCCGAGTTGATCGGGCAGTGCGCCCAGCGGATTCGCGCGGCCCGCGAGCGCGACGCGTCGGTGATGCTGATCTACGGCGCGCACCTGCTGCGCAATGGCGCTGCCCAAATTCTCGAGCGAATGATGGGCGCCCGCTGGCTGACGCATCTGGCCACCAACGGCGCCGGCACGATCCACGACTGGGAGTACGCCTGGTTCGGCGCCTCGACCGAGAGCGTGGAGATGAACGTGGCCACCGGCACGTTCGGCACGTGGCACGAGACGGCCAGCAACATCCACCTGGCGATCATGGCCGGCGCGCTCGACGGCCTGGGCTATGGCCGATCGCTGGGCCGGCTAATCCACGAAGACGGCGTGACGCTGCCGACGACTGATGCCTTGGCCGCAGCCATCGCCGCGGATCCGGCCCACCCGCTCACCGCGGCGCGGGCCGATCTGCTGCAAGCGATGCGCGGACAAGGGTGGCCGGCAGGCCGCAACGACATTCAGCATCGCTGGAAGCAAGCGTCGATCCTGGCCCAGGCCTACAAGCACGGCGTGCCCCTCACGGTGCATCCCGGCATCGGCTACGACATCATCTCGAACCACTCGGTCTTCAGCGGTTCGGCGATCGGCCGTGGGGCCGAGTGGGACTTCAAGCTCTTCGGCGGTTCGGTGGCCGGGCTCGAAGGAGGCGTTGTCCTCTCGGTCGGCTCCGCCATCATGGGGCCGCAAGTGTTTGAGAAGAGCCTAAGCTGCGTGAACAACCTGCGGCTGCAGGAAGGCAAGCCGGTGCTCACCGACCTCTCGATCTTCGTGGTCGACCTGCAAGACGGCGGCAACTGGGACTGGACCCAGGGAGAGCCGCCGAAGACCAACCCGGCGTACTACCTGCGATTTTGCAAGAGCTACTCGCGGATGGGGGGGCGGATGCACTACCTGCAGTGCGACAACGCGACGTTCGTCCACCGGTTGTACCGGGAACTCGCGTAGGTTGTGCTTCAGCACAACGACCCTGGCGTGCGATCCTCGAGCAGCGCCGGCCCCCATCCGATTGCGGATGAGGACCGGGCGCTGGAGCTTTAGGGTCGCGGGTCGCTTTACGCCGCCACGCGCAGTTGCCGGCCGGCCGCTTCGCCCACGCCGGCCAGAAATTCTTCGAAGATCCGCAGATCGAGGGCCGAGGCGGAGTCGGCTTCGGGGTGGAACTGAGTGCCGAGCGCGAACCAGTCGTCGCGCTCGCTCTCGATCGCTTCCACCACGCCGTCGGGACAGCGGGCGGTCACGCGGAAGCCGGGGGCCAACTCGTCGACCGCCATGTGGTGCATGCTGTTCACGCGAATCTCGCCGTCGCCGTAGACCCGCTCCATGAGCGAGCCGGCGACGACTTCGAGTCCGTGGCGATGGGCCGGGTCCATCGGGTCGCGGTGCGGCAAGGCCTTGGGCATGTCCTCGGCGATGTGCAGCGACAGGTTGCCCCCTTGCGTGACGTTGAGCAACTGCATGCCGGCGCCGATGCCGAACACCGGCATCCGGCGGTCTGCCGCCATGTATGCCAGACGGCGATCGAAGGTTTCGCGGCGGCTGTCGAGCAGCCGCAGCGAGGGATGCAGCATGAAGCCGTCGCGCCGCGGGTCGAGGTCGGCCCCGCCCACCAGCACGAGGCCGTCGACCAGGTCGAGCAGCCGAGAAAGGTCTTCGTCTTCGGGCACCGGCGGCAAGATGAGCGGGAGGGCGCCGGCCTTGAGGATCGCGTCGTAGTAGCCGGCCGCCACGTAGCTGAAGGCCGGGGCGTCCTTGGTCGAGGCGCGGTAGTCGGCGTTGAGGGCGATGATCGGCTTGTCGGCGAACATGAAAAACTCCTTTTCCGGTCGTGACACGTCTTGCGACGACGAAAAGAAACTGCAAGTGGACTCAAATGGAGTCGCCCAGCGCAGCCATGCGCGGGAAACGAGAACAGCAACAGAGCGTTGCTGGGAAGAAGCCCGCCCCGGGGCCGGCGAAGGGGTCGGCGAAGCGCCCCGCCTGGGGCAGTCGTCCTTGACCCGAACGGCCGGCCGAGGTGCGTCCTCGACCCAATGCGGTTCGATTGCTGTCCGTGAGTACCCGTCCTGGGTTCTCCGTCGGGTGCGTGAAATCCCTGCGACTACCCGCCTCGACAGTCCACTTGTCCTTCCGCTTGTCACCCGGAAAAAAGCAAGTTGGCGAGAGTTTATTGCGGTCCAACCGCATTGCAAGAGGCGAGAACATTTTGGCCGACGACTGGCCTTGTCGCACAAGATGTTGTGCTAGCATGGGTTGCGATCGCTCTGGCAGTGCCGCGAACTAGCGCGCCTGAGCGGCGTCGCTCACGCGAGGGCGCCGTTCTGACCCTTTCGCAAGAAACCGGCCTTGGGTGTGCGATGCCTGTTCGCATACTCTCCCCCGCGTTCGATGGAGAACAGCGGATTTCACCAGCGGGGCAAACGCGGGAAACGCTGCGTTGGCACACCACCAAATGCATCGCTCGGGGCTGCTCCTGTTGGCAACCACGATCTTGGCTGGCTGCGCCCATGCGCCGCAGGTCGTGAGCAGCAACCTGGTGACGCCGGCCAGCGGCGCGGCTACGGCCTACGTACCCGGCGCAGCGCAATGGGCGCCTCCGGCTCCGACTTCCACCTCCGGCGCGAATCCTCAGCCGCTGCGGCTGCCTAAGCTCGAAGACGAGCCCTCGCCGGCCGCCGCGCTCGACCCCACGCCGCTCGTCGAACTGTTGCCGCCGACGGCGGCGCAAATCGCCGGGCAGATCCCCGTCGAAGACCGCCAACTCGTGCCGGAGATCTATCGCGAGCTCACGCCGCGGGCTTTCGGGCGGCGCGTGCTCGACGACTACCGGAACTTCTACGACTGCCACACGCTCGGGCTCCTGGCCCTGGGCATCGGCGTGGCGGCGCCCATCGCCAACACGAACCTCGACCGCGAGTTCGGCGAGCACTACCAGGAGTCGGTGCGCAATCAGTTCACCGACGATCTGTCGAGCTTCTTCAAGGTGTTCGGCGAAGGGAAGTACATGTTGCCCGCCACCGCGGGGCTGACCGCGGTGTACTACATGCTCCCTGAATCCCCCTTCACCGAAATCCCGGGCCAATGGGCCGAGCAATCGTTGCGGGCCTACCTAGTGGGAGCCCCGCCGATGTATTTCGCGCAGATGGCCTTGGGCGCCGGGCGGCCTGGCGAGAGCATCCACTCCTCCCGCTGGACTCCGTTTCGCGACAACAACGCCGTGAGCGGCCATGCCTTCATCGGCGCGGTTCCGTTTCTCACGGCGGCCAACATGACCGATCGGCCGGTCCTCAAGGCCAGCTTCTACCTGCTGTCGACGATGCCTGCCTGGAGCCGGGTCAACGACAACGCCCACTTCCTCTCGCAGGCGGCCCTGGGCTGGTGGTTCGCCTTCCTCGCCACGCAGGCGGTCAACCAGACCGACGAGGACGCCCGCTACCGCATTGTGCCGATGGCCATGTCGGACGGGATGGGGATGGGAGTCGAGTACCGATTCTAGCCGATGCTTCGGCCGCTCACGTGCGCTCGCCGCGGCGACCGAACGCGCCGTAGAGCGGCGGCAGGAGGAAGAGATTCAGCGCCGTCGACGTGGTCAGACCCCCGAGAATGACAACGGCCAAGGGGTATTCAATCTCGTGCCCTGGCCGGTTGCCGGCGATCACCAGCGGCAAGAGCGCCAGCCCGGTCGCCAGGGCGGTCATCAGGATCGGCGCCAACCGCTCTTCGGCGCCGCGTAGGATCAGGGCCGGCCCAAAAGCCTCCCCCTCGATTTCTTCCAGATGGCGATAGTGGCTGACCATCATGATGCCGTTGCGCGCGGCAATGCCGAGCACGGTCACGAAGCCGACGAGCGATCCGAGCGACAGCGTGCCTCCGGTGAGAAAGACCGCGATCACGCCCCCCACCAAGGCGAACGGAATTGTGAGGGCCACTAACGCCGTGAGCCGCCACGACTGAAAGTCGATGTACAGCAGCAGCACGATGCCCACCAGGGTGAGTGCGCAGAGCGAGTACAACCGCCGGCTGGCCTGCCGCCGGGCTGCATACTCCCCCAGAAATTCCGGGTGGTACTCGCGTTCGAAGGGCAGTTTGCGGACCTGGGCCTCGATCTCTTCTGCCACCGCCCCCAAGTCACGGCCCTGAACGTTGCACGTGATGTCGAGCCGGCGCGAGGCGGCCTCGCGCTTGATTTCGTTGGGCATCGGCACGACCGCCAAATCGGCGACCTGCCCCAAGCGGACGCGGGCGCCCGAGGGCGTGTCGAGGGGAATCTCGCGCAGCGCCGCCGGGTCGCTGCGGAGCTTGGCGTTCCCAACGACGACCACGTCGAACCGCTTCTGCCCCTCGTAGATTTCGCCCACCTTGGTTCCTCGCAACAGCGTTGTCGTGGAGCGGCGCAGTTGTCCGGCCGTGAGCCCAAACCGCTCCGCGACCTCGGGCCGCAAGCGGACTTCGATCTGGGGCACGAGGACTTGCGGCTCCACTTTCAAGTTCGTCACGCCGGAAATGCGGCCGATGACCTGCTCGACCTCCTTGGCTTTGTGTCTGAGCGTTTCCATGTTGGGACCGAACAGGCGCACCACAATGCTGGCGCTCGTGCCCGTCAATACCTCTTTGCTCCGCTCCTTGAGGTACGTCTGCACATCGCAATACAGGCCGGCGTAGCGGTCCATCACTCCCTGGATCTTGCGGACCGTAGCCTTGTAATCGGCGCCTTCGTCGATGCTGACCCAGAGCTCGGTGAAGTTGGGCCCGACGACTTCATCGGCCACTTCGGCCCGGCCGATGTGCGACCCAAAGTTCCGCACGCCCGGAATGGCCAACAGTTCCCGGCTGGCGTTGATGGTGACGCGATCCATCGCCTCGAGCGACGTGCCGGGGCGCTCGAGGAAGTGCATCAGGAAATCGGTCTCCTGAAAGTCCGGCAAGAACTCCTGCCCCAGCCGCAACGCCGCCAGCCCGCTGCCGGCGAACGCTGCCGCGAGGAGACCGAGGGCCAGCGCGGGGCGCCCCACGAGCGGCCCGAGCAGCCGGGCGTAGCCCTGGCGGAGCACGCGCGCGAGCGGCGCTTCGGCATGCTGGCCGCGTTCGCCCGTCAGCAGCATCAACGACAGCGCCGGGGTGACGATGAGCGCAACGAGCAGCGACGCCATGATGGCCAGCACGTAGGCCACCGAGAGGGGCCGGAAAAAGGAGCCGGCGATGCCGTCGAGGAAGAACACTGGCAGAAACACCAGCGTGACGATCAGACTGGCGTAGACCACGGCGCTGCGGACCTCGAGCGACGCGTGCAGCACCACGTTGAATGCGGTCTCCGGGTTACCGGCGGCCCGATTCAGCCGCAAGCGACGCACGATGTTCTCGACGTCGATGATCGCGTCGTCGACGACCTCTCCGAGCGCGATCACGAGCCCGGCCAACACCATCGTGTTGATCGTCATCCCCAGGCCGCTCATCACCAGCACCGCCGCGACCAGCGACAGGGGAATGGCGGTCAGGCTGATGAGGGCCGTTCGCCAGTCGAACAGAAAGGCGATCAGGATCACGATCACCAGGGCGCAGCCGATCAGCAGAGCCCGGCTGAGGTTGTCGAGTGCGCGTTCGATGAAGGTGGCTGGGCGGAAGATCGTCGAATCGATCTCGACCTCTTGCAAACCAGGACGCAGATCAGCCAGCGCTCTTCGATACGGCGCGTCACTTCGAGCGTGTTCCCTTCAGGCTGCTTCTCCACGATGAGCAGCAAACCGGGACCGCCATTGATGATGGCGTCGCCAATCGGCGGCGGCGAGCCGATCACCACGTCGGCCACATCCGCAAGTTGGAGCGGCGCTCCATTGCGAAAGTCGACCACCGTGCGCCCGAGATCTTCCGGCGTGAAGACCGCCGCGCGATGGCGGACAGCGATCCGTTGGTTGGGCGTGTCGACCAGCCCGCCGGCGTCCAACACTGTGGCGTCGGCGGCGGCCTTGCTCACCTGGTCGAGCGTCACGCCGTAGGCCTGGAGGCGATCAGGATCGACGATCACTTGCAACTGCCGATCGCGCTGGCCCCAGATGGCCACGTTGGCAACGCCGGGCACCGCCATCAACTTGGGCCTGATTGTCCACAGCGCGAGCACCGAGAGATCGCGCTGCGAGAGGGTCTTCGAAGAGACGCCGATCTTGAGCACGCGGCTGAGGGACGACAGCGGCTGAAGAATGACGGGCGGCCGCGCCACGCTCGGCAAACGCGTGGCCTCGGCCGCCACGCGTTCTTGCACATATTGCCGCACCCGGTGCAGATCGGTTCCTTCCTCGAACAGGAGCACGACCGACGACAGCCCCAGCACCGATTTGGAGCGGATCGTCGTCATGCCGGGCGTGCCGTTAAGGGCGTTCTCGAGCGGCACGGCGATCAGGCTTTCCACCTCTTCGGTCGAGAGCCCCGGGGCCTCGGTTTGGATCTCAACCTTGGGCGGAGCGAACTCAGGAAAGACATCGAGCGGAGCGGTGGTGATCGCCCGCGCGCCGACGACCAGCAGCACGACGCAGAGCACGGCGACGACGGCCCGCAATTGCAACGAGGTGGTAACGAGCCAGGACAGCATGGCGGCTACTTGCTAAAGCCTGTCTCAATCCCGAACAACTCCACGGCCCCCTCGGCAACGATCGACGTGCCTTCGGCCGGTCCGGACGCCAGGAGAGCGGTTCCATCCGCCACGTGGTCGACAACGACGCGCTGCCGCGCGTAGGTCCGTGGGCCGCGTGTCTCGTAGACCCAGGTTCCGCCGTAGATGTCGTGAACGACCGCCGACCAGGGAGCGCTGAGGGCCGACTCAGCGCCGCGCAGCGCAAGCTGCACGCCGACGCGCTGCCCCGGCAGGAAGCGCGTCTGACGATTGTCGAGCGAATAGAACAGATTCACCGTGGCGGCCAGTGGATCGGCCGAAGGAGGCGCAACGGCGGGTTGGGCGGCAACATGCGCTTCGCCCGGACGCGCGGTCAGATTGCCCACCTCGGCGGTCGCGGCCACGTCGATCTGCTCCAAGTCCCCCACAGACACCGGCGTTCGCACCCAAACCGTATTCAACTCGACCACTTCGAACAGAGGGGCGCCGGCCGGCACGTTCTGGTCGGGCTGCGCCGTGACCGAGCGCAACAGTCCGTCGCGCGGCGAGCAGATCGCAATCGAGTCGGCCGTGCCGCTCGTGGTCTCCGTCAGCGCCTTGGTCAACAGCTCCTTGCGCGACTTCGCGGCCTCCCAGGCCTTGTTCGCGACGTCGTGAGCGGCCTGCGCCTCGTCGACGAGCCGCTGGCTGCCCGCGCCGTTTTGCAGCAATCGCTGCGCGCGGTCGAGCGCGATCTTGGCGGCGTCGAGCTGCGTGCGCGTCGTTTCGACCAGTCCCTCGGCGTCGACCCGACTGGCCGCCAGCGTCGTGCGCGCTTCCGGCGTCATCAGCGGCCAAAGCTCGAACAGCGCCTGCCCTTGCTTGACGACCGCGCCGGCGAGCGGGGGACCAGAGCCGACCGCCTCGAGCATGCCTTGCACGGGCGCCGCCACCAACACGCTCTGCCCGACGGGCACGGTGATCTCACCTCCGTAGGTCCGGGCGCGGGCCGCAGATCTGCGCTGCACCTTGGCCGTCTTCAAACCCAGGCTTTGTTCGGCGTCGGCGGTGAGCGTGACGGTGTTCAGATCATCTTCATGGATCGGGTGCGCGGCCTTGCCCGCCGGCGCCGCCTTGGCGAGGCTCGTGGGAGCTTCGCGCGGCCTCGGCCACATCACTGCGAGCAAACCGCCCACGAGCGCCAGAGCGACGATGCCAGCCCTCGAGAGCAGGCGGCTTGACATGGTTGACGAACCTTAGGAAGCAGGCGCCGCCTCTTGCAACGCTTGGGGTGTGGGTGGGGGTGGAATCAGTTCAGGCCGCGGTAGACGACGCCCGGTGCTGCGCTCGAGCTCCGCAGCGGCCCGTTCGAGATCGGTGACAAGTTGCGCTTCGCGCACAAAGCTGTCGAGCAATTGCCGGGTGGCTTCGAGGACGATCAGGTACGTGGTGTTGCCTTCTTGATAGGCGAGTTGCGACCGCTGCAGCGCGGCGTCGACCTCGGGGCGCACGCGGGTGCGGAGCAGCGACAACTCTGCCCAGGTCTGCTCGTAGCGAATGTGCGCCTGCCGCACGTCCAGTATAATCTGGTTGCGCAGCGTCTGCTGCTGCCGCACGGCTCGCTCGAGCTCTCCTTCGCCGCGAGCGATCAGCCCCTGATTCCAGTTGAAGATCGGCAGCGTGATTCGGAAGGCTGGGCTCAGCGCATGGCCGGTTTGCGTGCCGCTGGTGGCATCGGCGATTCCGAGCACTCGCACCCACCCCAGGCGGGCCAGCCGCAACCGCTCTTCGGCCGCAGCCACAGCCTGACCGGCGGCGTACACGTCGGGACGCGTCGCAACCGCTTCGGCCACAAGTCGTTCGACGTCGAGTCCGGGCGCGGGACCATCGGCGGGGGCAACGAGCTGCAGCGGCGTACGGAGCTGGCCGATCCCCATCACCCAGCGCAGCCGCTCGCGGGCAACCTCCGCGTCGTTGATCAGCCGAGCCATGTCCTGCGTGGCCTGCAGGGCGTCGATGCGGGCAGTCGCCACTTCGAGCTGGCTTAGGTCGCCCGCTTGCAGGCGCGCTTCGGCGATCGAGGCGATCCGGCCGCGGAGTTGGATCGCTTCATTGCCAATGGCCTGGCGAGACTGCGTGAGCAGCGCATCGGCATAGGCGACGCGCACGTCGCGGATCAGGTCGAGCGCGGTCTGGGTGAGTCGATCCCCCTGACGGCCCAACTCCGCTTTAGCGGCGCCGACGCGAATCGGCCGCAGCCAGAGCGCCTCGAGCGGGAAATCGACCAGGTACTTATAGGGCTTTTCACTGACCGGAAAGAAGTACACCGCCTCGGGATTGGGCAGCAGTCCAGCCTGGATCAAATCGGCGTTGGCAAGCTGCAGATCGACGAGCAGCTCCTGGAACAGCGCGTTGTTGCACAGCGCGACGCGAATCGCTTCGTCCTCGGTCAGGCCGTCGTCGAGGGAGACCCCGGGCGGAAGGAAGACCTCGGAGCCGCAGGCGGCGCTGCAAAGCGAGTAGCCGGTACGCTCTTGGACCGCCCCGTCCAGGTGCACCGGCTCCGGCGGATCACCCACCGCATGGCAGCCGGCAAGCGTCAGGATCAGCCAAAACCACGCTGAGCGGGCTCGGCGAGTTTGGCTACCAGACACGATCGATCCCTTCCCACGGCGGTCCCAAGGGGCTGTCGAGGCGTTTGCAATCGCCAAGGAATCCGCATGCATGGATTGCGCCGCCGCTATCGAATACGATCGACGCAGCGAACATTGCATAGTGATCGAAATACGACCCAAAGCCGCACGCCGAGCCCGTCTGGCGAAACTTTGCGGGCGGCGACGACGATATCGCCGCTCGACCCTGCTTTTTCCGCAAGCTTTTCTCAGGCACGAAATCCTGGCCACCCGCGCATCTCCGTCGCCGCACCCGGCTTCTCCAGGCATCTCGACATTGAAACATCAAACGACCATCGCGGCCGGTGCGCTGCTTGCCATCGTCCTGCACCTTGCGCTGCAGTTCGCGCCGGCAGCGTCGGCCCTGGCCAACTATCCGCTTTACCTGGCGCTGCTGCTGGGGGGCGGGCCCTTGGTTTGGACGCTCGCCGGCAAGCTGTTTCGTAAGGAGTTCGGATCCGATCTTCTGGCTGGCCTGTCGATCGTCACGGCGGTGCTGTTGGGGGAGTATCTGGCCGGGACCTTGGTGGTGCTGATGCTCTCGGGGGGCGAAGCGCTCGAGAACTACGCCGTGGGGAGTGCATCGGCGGTGCTCGCGGCGCTCGCGCGGCGGATGCCGTCGCAGGCCCATCGCCGTACCGACGGCGCGATCCGCGATGTCGCCCTTGAGGAGGTCGTGCCCGACGACGTGCTGGTCGTCTATCCCCATGAGAGTTGCCCGGTCGACGGCGCTGTGCTCGAGGGGCACGGCGCCATGGACGAGTCGTACCTGACCGGCGAGCCGTATGTCATGTCGAAGGCGCCAGGGTCCCCCGTGTTGTCGGGCGCCATCAATGGCGAGGCGGCCCTGGTGATCGTGGCGCACAAGCGGCCGGTCGATTCGCGGTACGCCAAGATCATGCAGGTCATGCGCGATTCTGAGCAGCGGCGGCCGCGTTTGCGCCGCTTGGGGGACCAGCTAGGAGCGCTCTACACGCCGCTGGCGGTGTCGCTGGCCCTCGGCGCATGGGCGATCAGCGGCGAAGCGACCCGTTTCCTGGCCGTGCTGGTGGTGGCGACGCCGTGCCCTTTGCTGATCGCAATTCCCGTGGCGATCATCGGCTCGATTTCGCTGGCGGCGCGCCGCTCGATCATCATCAAAGACCCCGCAGTGCTCGAGGTCATCGACGGGTGCCGCACTGCGATCTTCGACAAGACGGGCACCCTCACGTATGGTCAGCCGGCGCTCGTCGATCTTGTGCCGGCCGCAGGCTTCGAGCGCGCAGAGCTGCTGCAGCTGGTGGGAGGGTTGGAGCGGTACTCGAAGCATCCGTTGGCCGGCGCGGTGGTGGCTGCGGCGCAAGCGGAGCAGGGAACGCTGCCAGCGGCCGACCGCGTCCAAGAACGACCCGGCCAGGGGCTGCTGGGGGTGGTTGAGGGACGCGAACTGCGCGTGACCGGCCGCCGGCAACTGTTGGGTCAGCGGCCTGAATTGGCGAGCGAACTGCCTGATCCGGTGGCCGGCATGGAGTGCTTGGTGCTCATCGACGGCCGCTACGCGGGAGCGTTTCGCTTTCGCGATCAACCGCGTCCCGACGGCGCCACCTTTATTCGGCACCTCGGCCCCCGCCACCAATTCGACCGGGTGATGCTCGTCTCCGGCGACCGTGAGGAGGAAGTGCGCTACCTGGCCAGCCAGGTCGGCATTCAAGAGGTGCTGGCCGGACAGACGCCGGAGCAGAAGCTCGAAATCGTGCGCCATGAAACGCAGCTTGCTCCAACCCTCTTCGTGGGCGACGGCATCAACGACGCGCCGGCGCTTACCGCGGCCACGGTCGGCGTGGCCTTCGGGCAGAACAGCGACATTACGACTGAAGCGGCCGGGGCGGTGATCATGGACTCGTCGCTCGCGCGAGTCGACGAGCTGCTGCACCTGGGCCGGCGGATGCGGCGGATCGCGCTGCAGAGCGCCGTGGGGGGCATGGCCTTGAGTGTGCTGGGGATGATCGCCGCCGCCGGAGGCTGGCTGACGCCTGTGGCGGGGGCCGTAACCCAAGAGCTGATCGACGTGTGGGCGGTGCTCAACGCGCTCCGCGCGGCTTGGCCGCCGCGGCAGCTCTCCGACTATCGGCCTGAATCGGCCGGCGCACCGTACGGGCGCCACACGAGTTCGAGCCAAAAAGGCGGTTAGGCGCGGCCGTCGCTTGCCAGACGCTCCATGCCTTCGCGCATGCTCACTCTCGCCTCGTAGCCAAAATCGCGCCGCGCTCGGCCAATGTCGAACCAGTGCGGCAGCCCAAGCTGGGCCGCCAGGAACCTTGTCATGGGCGGCTCTCCCTTGAGACGCAGCGCGCCATAAGCCAGCTCGAGCGCATGTCCCACGCGCCAGGCCGCCCGCAGCGAGATCGACTTGTCGACCGGCGGCAGCCCTGCTTGGGCCAGCAGCTCGTCGATCCAGCCCCAGCAGTTCACGGGCTCCCCTTGGCTGAGGAAGTAGGCCTGGCCGCAGAGGGGCGAGCCGGGTCGCAGCGCGGCCGCCGCCGCGAGGTGGGCGTCGACCGCGTTGTCGATGTAAATCGTGTCGATCAAGTTCGTGCCATCCCCGACGCGCCGCAAACGCCCCGCGCGGGCACGCGCAATCACTCGAGGGATCAACTGCCGGTCGCCGGGGCCCCAAATCAAGTGGGGCCGCAAGGCGCAAGTCAGCAGGCCAGCCCCGCCGTTCGCTTCCAGCACCGCCCTTTCGGCGAGGGCTTTCGTGTGCGGATAGTGGCAGAGCCAGGTGGTGGCATACGGGGCCGACTCGTCAATGTTCTGCTGCGGCCGGCCGTCGAAAGTGACACTGGGGCTGCTCGTGAACACGAGTCGCTCGACGCCCGCCGCTCGGCAGCCGGCCAACACGTGCTGCGTTCCGAGCGTGTTCGTCTCGTAGAACAGCTTCCACGGCCCCCAAATGCCCGCCACGGCCGCCGTGTGGTAGACGAGCTCGCACCCCTGGCAGGCTGCGGCCACGGCCGCGGCGTCGCGGATGTCGCCGAGCGCCAGCTCCACACCGAGCGCAGCGAGCTCAGGCGTGGCCCGCCGGCAAAACGCCCGCACGCGCTCCCCCCGCCCGGCCAATGCCCTCACGACGGCGCCGCCGAGAAACCCCGTCGCTCCGGTAACCAAAGTCGTCATGGGTCACCACGGAGACACGGAGACACGGAGATGTCTCTGAATCCGCCAGCCGTGATGCGGCAACCTCAGGGCTACAATTCCAACAATCATGCGCTCCTCTCCGTGTCTCCGTGTCTCCGTGGTTCGAATTGCCGGGCGGCCCACTCGGCCACTTGTTCGCGGAAGATCTTGGAGTTGTGGCGGATGTCGACCGGCAGCGAGTGGTGAAGCAGGAACCGCTCGATCGCGGCCGTCGCGTCGTAGGCGCTGGCCAGCGTTTGCAACTCGGCCAACAGCTTTTCGCGGGCGGAAGCACTTTTCGGCCATGCGGCCGGCAACGGCTCGGCGACGATCGCCGGCTCCTGCCGCCCCGGTTCGCCGATCCCCACGAGCGCTGAGCGGTAGACGGCCGGGTGCGTGTTGATGATCGCTTCGCACGGCTCGGTGAACATTCGCCCGCCGCTCGTCTCCACGCGCTGCGCCTTGCGGCCGCAGTACCAGAAGCGGTCTCGCTCGTCGAGGCAGCCGACATCCCCCATCCGATGCCACACGGCGTCGCCGTCGCCGATCTTGGCGGTCGCGTTCGCCTCGCGGCGGGTGACGTACGCGCGCGTGACGGCTGGGCCGCGGACGATCAGCTCGCCGACTACGCCGCGCTGCACCTCGCGCGTCTGCTCAATCTCCGGGAGCGGTCCATCGTCGATCTCGATCACGCGCCATTCCACCTGGGGAAACCGGCGGCCGACGCACACGCCGGCGCCTCGATCGGTCTTCGCCTGAGTCTCTTCGAGCACCTCGGCGGCCGAGATCGTGGCCACCGGCAGCGCTTCGGTGGCGCCGTAGGGAGTATGCATCTGCCCTTCGGGATGAATGCAGGCCAGCATCCGCCGCAGCACATGCGCCGGCACGGCCGCCCCCGCCGACAGCACGCGCCGCACCGTGGGGAGCCGGGCGCCCTGCTCTTCGCACCAGCGGCCGACGCGGTTCCACATCGCCGGCGAGCCGAACGCCTGCGTCACTTGCCACTGGCCGACGGCGCGGACGATCTTCCGCGGGTCGACTTGCGCGGGGCGCGTAGGGTCCATGTCGGGCACGATCGTCGACACGCCCATCGCGGCGTTGAACAAGCCGAAGAGCGGAAAGCCTGGCAGATCGATCTCGCCTGGCTGGATGCCGTATTGCCGTTGGATTTGCTCGACCTGACTGTCGAACACCTGGTGGGTGTAGAGGACGCCCTTCGGCGGCCCGGTGCTGCCGGTCGTGAAGATGACGGCCGCAGGGTCGTCGGCCTGGGTGTCTGGCAGGGTCACGGCCGCAGCCGCGCCGCGCTTGCGCACTTGGTCGAGCGTGTAGCCGCCGAACAGCGCGGGTCCGCCGACGGTGACGTGCAGAGTTGAGCGCGGGAACCGCCGTTTGAGGAACCAACGGATCGCCTGAGCGAGCGGAATGCCAATGAACCCGCGCGGCTCGGCCTCTTCGAGGCAGCGCACGAGATGCCTTTTGCCCATGCCAGGATCGATGAGGATGGGCACGATCCCGGCCCGCAGCAGGGCGAACACGAGCAGGATGAACTCGCGGCCGGGGCGCACGAGCAGAGCAACCCGCTGACCAGGCTCGAAGCCGAGCGTCAGGAGTCCCGCGGCTACGTGCGCGACGTCGGCCTCGAGTTCGGCGAACGACAGCGTGTGATACTTCGCCGAGCGGCGACGCTGCGGGGCCGCGATCGCCAATTGATCGGACCGCTCTCGCGCCATCCGCGCGAGCCGCGCGGTCACGTTCACCAGCTTCGGTTGCGTCGACACCTCCGCCGCCATGCTCACACCCTACCTCGCTCGCGCGCGGCTTGCTCGGCGGCAAAATCGAGCACCAGCCGGGCAATGTCGAGCTCGAGCGTCCGTGCGAGTGCCCGCCAGCCTGGCACGGCGTTGACTTCGATGGCATAGAGCTGGCCGTCGCGCCCCGGCAGCAGATCGACGCCGGCCAACGGAGCCCCGACCGCGTCGGCCGCGCGCCGGGCTAACGCTGCGAGTTCGCTCGTCACCTCGAGCGGCGCGGTCTCCGCGCCGCGGCTCACGTTGGTGCGCCAGTCGGCGCGGTTGATCCGCCGCATGCCAAACGTGCGCTCGCCGAGCACCAAGATCCGCAGATCGCACCCTTCATGGGCGATGAACTCCTGCAAGTAGATCACGGCCTGAAGCTGTTCGAGCATGCGGAAAGCGCGCAGAGCCAGCTCGGGATCGGTGAGTCTCGTGATGCCGCGCCCCTCGGCCCCGAAGAGCGGCTTGACGACGACGTCGCGCCCGAGACCCTCGAAGGCCGCCAGCGCCTCGTCGGCCCGCTGACAAACGAGCGTTCGCGGCACGCGCAACCCCGCTGCCTCGAGCCGCGCGAGCGCCAGGTATTTGTCGACCGCCGCCTCGAGCGCCCGCGGCGGGTTGATCACCGGCACACCGGCGGCCTCGAGCCGCCCGAGCACGTCCATGCGAAACACCACCTGCTCAAGCGAACCCGGCGGCATGGTGCGGACGAGCACGGCGTCGAAGGTCTTCAGATCCAGTCCGCCCGAGGTCGCCCTTAGGCCGCGGCCGAGCGACGAAGCCAACTCGGCAAAGCCCCTCGGCACAACATCGTGCCGCGCGCCGGCGGCCCGCGCGAGATCGCGAAAGTACCAACCATCTGGGTTGCCGAGGACTGCGAACCGCACGCCTGACGCTCCCGCCTACCCCAGCCCAAAGCTCGCCTGCACCAATTCCGGCGCAAGCTTTCCATACCGCCGCGTCGTGCCGGAGTCGACGTTGCAGAGCGTCACCGCGGCCGGGCTGAACAGCAGCTTGTCGATCTTGTAGAAGTCGTGCCCGTAGTGCGCGAAGAGCTCGGCAAAGAGGCGGCCATGGTCCGCCGACGACGAGCTGGGAATCTTAGGCCCCAGCGACTCCCACGTTTCGTCGCTTCCGCGCACCCAGAGCAGGACCTCGGCCCCGTAGAGGATCGCGTCATTGGTGCGGCCAATTGCGGCCAAATCGTCCTTGGCCACCGGCGGCAGCGGCGCCCGGCCCCAGCCGCTCACCACCTGGTCGAGCGGGCCGCCGAGCTCGTGCAGCTTGTGCAGGCAGGTCTCCACGCTGCGGGCGACCACCTGCAACGTGCCGGCAAGGCTGGCCGTGGGGGCGACCAGCAGCGTCAACTCAGCCGCAGGCACGCCGCACTCGTGGGCCATCTGCTCACAGAGCTCGTTGGGAGGCAGCTTGCGTGTTTCGAGCACGCCGACCGCGTGGGCCGGCGACTCTCGGTAGCCGAGCGCCTCGAACACCGGCTCGCGGCCGCGGGCAGCCCGCATCGGCCCCGAGCCCATGGCGAAGAACTTGCCGTGGCTGAGCGGCCAGCCGGCGTACTGCGCGGCCAGGCAGGCAAGCGCGGGATGGTCGGTGTAAACGCTGATCCAGGGCCCGTGCCAAACATCGGCCGGACCGCTCTCGAGCCGCACTCGGCCGAGCCCAGCCAGGCAAATCTCGGCAAGCTCGACTCCGGCTTCGAGGCCGCCGACGAGCGAGACCCCGCAGTCGACCAGGTTGGTTCCACCGGGGAGCCGCGAGGCGGCGATGCGCAGCTCCTCGGCGCGCTGCACGAGGCGGCCAACCAGCCGCTGGGCCCGTTCGTTGAGCTGCATGCCGTTCAATTCCACGCTCCAGGGCCGAGGCCAGAACGCCACCCACGCGCTAGGGAGCGAGGGCTATGTGGTGAGCGGCGGCGGGCTGGCAAGAAAGCTTCGATGGTAGCCGGCCGCGGCCTCGCTGTCGCCTGCTGTAGGCAGCATGATCGCCCGCAGACGTGCCCGCAGGATGACCCCCTTCTCAAGATCCTCGGGAAAGAACAAGCGATGACGCAGCCGCACCCAGGCGCCGTCGACCTCTTGACCGCTCGTCGCAAAGGCCGTGGGATGGAGCAACTCCAGATAGCTTTCGTCGCTTCCCGCGAGACGCAGCAGCGAACAATCGCGGAGCTCGGGCGGCAGCGGGACCGCGGCGGCGGGAGCGTCGCTCTGGACTTCGAGCGTCGGGCGGCTTTCGAGCAGACTGGTTTGCACGGAGACGACGAGCTCGATGGCGAGCCGCGCGCCAGCGGCGTCCGCTTCGTCGAGCGCCCGCCAGTAGAGCGTGGTGCGAATAGGGCGCTCGGCGTTTTGCTCGTAAGTGGCAACCAAATCGCGGCCGCGCACGTAGGAGTCGTACGTCGCGATGACTGGTTCGACACACGGAACGGCCACGCCCAGGAATCGGCACGCTTCAGAAAGCCCGGCGATGCGCATTCCCAGCCAAGGCCGACTCAGATCGAGTGAGGCCTGGCGGCCTGCGGGGGTGTCGAGCGTTGCGTGCGTTCTCTGCAAACGCCAAACAACGGGATCCATGGGGCCTCCGAACGCGGTTGGTTTCGTTGCGATGCTGAAACCAATAAAAAAACCCCGCCGAGCGCGGTCAAGCGACACGGCGGGGCCGGAACAGAGAAGAGGCCGAATAGACTGAAGCGTTCCGCGGGATGATCGAAGAATGATGTCGGAACTTCGGCGGACAAGGACCTTGGCTTTCGTCAAGGCATCTTCACGCCGCTGAATCTGATCTTAACAATTCAATTCGGGTTGTCCATACCCTGGGCAAAAATTTTTGCAGCTTCTTCAGAAACCAAAACCGTTAGGCTACAAACGATTTACGGCGACACGCACCCCCCACCCGTTCCTCCGGCGATTGTCGTGGCAACGAGTTTATGTTAGGCGCTTTGCAACGACGAACGAGCCGTCCCCCACCTCTCCCGTCGCAATACCTTCGCAACTCTCATGAAGCTTGGCACATACGCGATTCTCGCCGAACGAGCCGCCCGCGCGGGGGGAGAGGTTCTGCTCGCCTGGGAGGGACGGTTTCGCACGCGGGAAAAGGCCCCCCGCGATCTGGTGACCGACGCCGACCTTGCCTCTCAGGAGGCAATCCGGGCGCTCGTTGCCCGCGAATTCCCCGACCATGCCTTTTTGGGAGAGGAGGCGGCGGTCGCCGATCTGCCTGAACAGGCGGCCTGGTGCTGGATTGTCGACCCCTTGGACGGCACGGCGAACTACGTTCACGGGCTGCCGTACTACTGCGTTTCCGTCGCGCTCGCCCACCACGGCCAGGTCGTCTGCGGCTGCGTGTTTCAGCCGCGCACGGGTGAGTGCTTCGTCGCCGAAGCCGGCGGCGGCGCCTACCTGGATGGCGACCGGCTGCGCGTAAGCCGCGTGAACGACCTTTCGCAGGCCATGCTGGCGGCCAGCTTTTCGCCCAAGGTCGAGCGGACGTCGCCCGCGGTGACGCAATTCGTCGAGGCTTTGCTGGCGGCGCAATCGCTGCGCCGCATGGGAGCCGCGGCGCTCAATCTGGCGTATCTGGCGGCCGGCCGCTTCGACGCCTATTGGGCCGCCGACACCAAGGTGTGGGATGTGGCCGCCGGACTGTTGCTCGTGCAGGAAGCGGGCGGCGTCGTGACCGGCTTGACCGGGGCGCCGGTGAGCCTGGCGCAGCCGGCCTTCGCCGCGGCGGCGACGTCGGAATTGCATGCGGAGCTGATGGCGTTGATCGGTGGCGACGTGTAGGGTGCGTCAAGCGCAGCGCGGACGCACCAGCGCTGACAGGTCCTACACGGCTGACTGACCATGCACGTTGGTGCGTGTGCGCTTCGCTGGACACACCCTACACGACGCCGACAACGTGAGCTGCTGCGCTCATTCACCGGCAGAATCCTTCAGATCGTCGAACGACATCACACCGGCATCGAGACGTCCCCAGTCAGGCGGATACGCGCCGCGGCCGACGTATCGATGAAGCGAAGACCACGCCCAGTCAAACCGGCTTTCGCACAAGTCCGTGCTTCACGGGGTTGTTAGTGGATGTAGTCGATGTGGCGTTCCAAATCGGCCTCGTCGTCGCAGAGGTGTTCCCAGAAACGGCGCTGCCAAACCCCGCGCTCCTTGCGAAGAGCGCGGGAATTGCCGAATGCCGCTTCGCGACCTCCCTGCGCCAAGTAGCCGCGAGTGAACTCTTCCTTGATTCGCCGCCAACGCAAGGAATAGTCCGAAGACTCGCGCGGAAGCGACCACACTGCATGCAAATGGTCGGGCAACAGGACGACCGCGATTTGCTCGAAGGGATGGGTTTCACGTTCTTCTCGAACGCCGAACGCAGGCATTCCCGGCCGAGGGCAGTCGTCAGAATAGGGCGCCGCCTCCAAGCAACAACCGTGAAGAAGTACGTTGCGCCCGGCACAAAATATCGGCGATAGTCCGACATGGCGCCGCCCGGCAGAAGGTTCGGTCCCGCTCTTTGGCAAACCGCGCAGTAGGGTGCGCCAAGCGCAGCGCGGACGCACCAGCGCTGACAGCTCCAACACGGCTGACTTTCGCCTGCACGGTGGTGCGTCCGCGCTTCGCTTGACGCACCCTAACGGCTACCCGTACTTCTTCGCCAGCAAGTCGATGGCCTTCTTACACTTCTCGGTGGCGGCCCAGGCGTTGGGCCAGAAGCAGAGATCGATCGTCCACCAGTCGTCGGGGCTGCCGGCGGCCGCCAGAGCCGGCATGAACTCGTCGAACTTCAAGTTCCCTTCGCCGAACGGCGGGTGGGTGCTCGTTTGATGCTCGTTGAGCGAGCCGTCGGAGTCGATCAGATGGACGCGACCGATGCGTCCCTTGAGCCGCTCCGCCAACTCGCGAATGCCGCCGGGCAGGATCTCCTTCTTGCCAGGCTGGCGGGCGCCTTGCTGAGCCACGTTGTCGGCATGGCAGGTGTCGAACATCACCATGAAGTTCGGGTGGTTCACCGCGTCGAGCACGCGGAAGATGTCGCTCGGCTTGTTGAAGGCGAAGCCTGGCTCGAACTCCCACACAACGCGCACGCCCTTGTCGGCCGCTTCCTGAGCGCAGCGCCTCCAGGTCTTGCTCAGCGTGGCGAGCGCCGTGTCGTAGTCGACCTGCTTGGCCACCTTCTCGGGACGTGTTTCGCCGGCCACATCACCCAAGGTCCAGGGGTCTTCGGTGGTGTCGACGCGGATCACGTCGATGCCTAGGTCGTTCGCGAACTGCAGGTTCTTGCGGAAGGTGGCCAGGTAGGAGCTGTCGTCCGGCGCGGTGATGAGCTTCTCGGCCCACAGGTCGGCCGCCAGGCCGCTGCAGCCGAGCCCAGCCTTCTCCCAACTCTCACGCACCGCCGTCCGCTCCTCCTTGGTCTTGAGCAGATCGGGATTCGGATGATCGCCGAAGCCGCCCAGCTCGAGTCCATCGAAGCCGAGCTTCGCCAGTCCGGTGACGATCTCGGGGAACGGAATCGGCCGGTCCTGGTTGAAGAGAAATGCCCAGGTGCCGATGGAGATGCGTTTCGACATGGAGGGGTTGGTCCTTGAAGTGGGGAGGAGGCCAGGTTCAACGGGCGATGCGGTCACTCGCGACCGGCGTGGCGAACGAACGCCTGAACTAAGGATGTCTCGTCGACCGCATTGCGCTGTGAAAGAAATCGCGTCAGATCAGCTGATGTGATCGCAGGAAACACGGCGCTCGACTCCACCTCGATATACTCATCCCGTGGTCCGAGCCTGTAAATGTGCATCCGGCCTTCATCGTGTCGCCAGATTTCTGGCACACCCAGCGCTGCAAACACAGGCAATCGCGCGATGCAATTGCTCGTAAGATCGACCTCGATCACCAGGTCGGGCGGAGGATCGGTCACCGGATCGTAGCCATCGTTGCCGCGCACGGCCAACTCGTTCTGAACGAAATAGCATTCGTCGGGCTGCACGCCCTGCGCGTAACCTGGAGCACGAAGCGTCGTCGAGCTGATGCTCTTGATCGGAATCGACTGGGAATTGACGTGGCCCTCGACCATTCGTCCGATCAACCTCTTGATCCACTCATGCTCCTGCCGAGGCGACATCATTTCGAGATCCCAACCGTCATACGTGTGCCTGAGCGAGTGGTCTCCGAGCGCTTCGAGGATCTCGCGGTACTGGTCCGGACCAATCCCGTGCAACACGCGACGAATCTCGAGGGTGCGATCGCTGTAGCTATGACGCGCACGCACATTGCCGATCGCATCGAGAAGCTTGGCGTACATTCCCGGCGGCACGTCGTACAGGACGACGTACTCGTCTTGGTCGGCGGTTCGCGACATGGTCGCCCGTCCTCCAGTTCGACGACGTTGTTTGCCCCACTTCCATTCTACCGCAGGTAGTCCCCCACATTCGGCAGCTTCGCATGCACGTCGGGGCCAAAATATCGCAGTCCCACCAGCGGTTCGCTGCCCGTGTTTTCGATTTCCACGCCTGCCGCGGCGGCGGCGGCCGTGATGAACACCTCGTCCTCCGTCTCCTGGCCAAAGCGAATCATCGCCGGCGTTTGCAGGTTCAGCCGGCCGATGCGGCCGCGGCCTTGCACCGTGATCCAGCCGCTGGCGCCCGGGTCCTTGATGGTGCACTTCGTGCCGGGGGCCACGGTGAGCTCCTTGGCGCTAAAGAGCTGCGCGCCGTCGACCAGGCCATACACGATCCACAGGTCGGTGTAGCCCTGGCCGCTGTTCGACTTGTCGACGATCGGCTCCAGGTAGTTGTGCTCCTTGAAGTGCGTGTCGACGTTCTTGTCCCAGTCGAGCTGCTCGATGATGAAGTCGAGGTCCTGGTGCTTGTCCTTCGGCACGTCCTTCACCAAGAGCGACCAGGGCACCTCGCGCCCTTCCACGAGCGACTGGAACATGCCGAACACGTCGGAGCCCCACTGCGGCTCATAGGTGCAGAGCGAACCCGGAGCGTGCAACACGCCCGGCGGAATGAGCCAGCCCGTGCCGCGCTTCAGCCGATACGCGCGCGAGAGGTCGAGAATGCCGTTGTCCCCCTTGCTCCAATCCTCCAGGCACTTGCGGAGCTGCTTCTTGGTGGTGCCGGGCTCCAGGCCCATGAAGGTGTAGGCGAAGTTGTTGTCGACGTTGTTGTATTGCGGCGGAAAATAGTAGCTTTCCGGCTTGCCTTCCTGCCCCGTGAGCTTGGCGTGCGCGAAGCCCTGGTGCATGTGGTGGGGGATCGGGCCCATGTTGTCGAAGAACTTCGAGTACACCGGCCAGCGGCTGTACTTCTCGAACATCGGCTTGCCGATCAGGCGAGCGCCCCCCTCGGCCACGGCGTCACGCAGCGTGAACCGCTGCTTCTCGAAGGTCACGTAGCTGAGACCTTCGTCGGGCACGCGCCCCTCGTTGGCCGCCTCGGTCGTGCTGGCGAACCACCGCTCGTCGATGCCGCCGCGGTGCGCGCCGTAGGCATACCAATCTTCCGGGTGCAGCTTGATCCGCTTGCCGGGGTGCAAGAAGCTCCGCGGCACCCAGGCCGGCGCCAGCCGCAACAGTCCGCCCCCCGCGTCGAGGGCCCGGTCGAGCAAGGGGCCGAGGTTGCCAGACGAGGGGCGGGAAGCGGTGGACATGATCTTCTGATGCTCCGAAGGGAGAAGGTGGGCGTTGGCTCGAGCGGCGCGGGCGACTCAGCCGAAGCCGCCGCCGCGACGACGGGGCTGACGGCCAGGGGTTTTCGCGCTTGGAGCGCCGAAACGCTTGTTGTATTCGCGTCGCGGCTCAGCCGCAAGCGCGCGAATCACGCAGATCCAGCACGGCCCCGGCGCCCCGCGTCGGCGTGTTTCGCCGATTCTGCGGTGCGGACCGGTCGCGCGGGCAGGACGGCCCCGTGGCGCAACGGCATAAGCTAGCCTCTCCCTAGCGGAGCGATCGTTGCCGGCAACCGGGTTCCCACGGCCGGTCGCCCCTCTCCGCAACTCTCCCGACGCACCCCCAAGGGCAGCCGCGACGAGCCGTCATGAACTTGTTGGCCACCACCGCGCTGCTGGTCTACCTGGTGATCGCCATCGTCCTGCGATTCACCTATGGCACGTATCACCCGCTCTGGTTGGCGGCGCTCACCAGCGCCCTGGCCGTGTTCGCGGTCGTTGCGCTCGCGAAACGCGAGACTGCAGGCAAGCCTGCGCCCTCCGGCACAACGGAGGTCAATCGATTGCTCTGGGTCGTTGTGGCCATTGGGGCCACGCTGCTGTCGGTTGATCCTCGCCTCGTCACCGCCACGGCCCACGCGATCTTTGCCCTGCGCATCGAATGCGGGCTCGTGGCGCTGCTGGCGGCCGTTTACGCGATCCGACGGCTTCAACAGGTCGAGGTGCTCGAGAGGACAGAGCTGCGAGCCGCGGTGATCTGCTGTGCGGGACTGCTCATGGCGCGGGCCCTCACGATTCTGGCCGCCCCGGCGCCGGCGATCGACGTCTACGTCACCAACACGCTCGCCTGCGACCATGCCTTGGCCGGCGAGAATCCCTACGCCGCCCAATACCCCGACATCTATGGCGGGAAGTACGCCTATACGCAGCACTTCTTCTACTGGCCGGCCTACCTGCTGTGGGCGCTGCCGTTTCGGGCGCTCGTGGGGGACATCCGCTATGCGGTGCTCGCGGCCGACCTGCTCACGGCGGTCGGCCTCTACGTGCTCGGTCGGAGACTGCAGTTTCCGCGCTCGACATCAGCCCTGCTCGCGGCCGGCTGGCTAAGCTGCCCAATCAGCCTGCTCGTAGTGGAGTTGGCTTGGATCGATCCAGTGCTCGTGCTCGGCAGCGTGGGACTTGCGCTCGCGCTGGCATATCGCCGCTGGGTGTTGACGGGACTCGCGATCGGCGCCTTGGCCGCCACCAAGCAATACGGCGGACTCGTGGGTGTGCTCTCGCTGGCCTACGTCGCCTCCATCGATCGCCGCGCGGCGCTCCGCGCAGGCATCGCCGCCGCCGCGACCTGGGGCGCCCTGCTCGCGCCCTACCTGTGGCTCGACGCCGGGAGCTTCTACCGCAGCACCATCGCCGTGTACTTGAAGCAGCCGCTGCGGGCCGATTCGCTCTCGTGGGTCGCATGGTTCAAGAACCAACTCGGCTTCGAGCCGGCCGGTTGGGCGCTCTTGGCCGCATACTTCGGCGTGCTCGGCGCGGCTTGCTGGCTCTTAGTGTGGCGATCACAGGGACGATTGGCCTTGTGGGCCGCTGCCTGTGCGTTGGCCTATGGCGCCATCTTCCTGCTGGGGAAGCAGGCGTTCTGCAACTACTACTACTTCGTCGGGTTCTTCGTCTTTCTCACGTTCGTGTTGGCCGTGGCCGAGCAGCCGCGCACCACACTGAGAGCAGTCCATGCCTAAGCTTGCCGAGCCCGAACAACAGACCGGACGCCCGCTGGCAGTGCGAACCGTTGCGCCGCGCGTTTCCGTGGCGATCCCGCTGTTCAACGAAGAGGCTGGGCTGCCGGAGCTCTATCGCCGGCTGAACGCGGTGCTCTCCATGTTGCCCGGCGGACCGCACGAGATGGTGTTCGTCGACGACGGCAGCCGCGACGGCACGCTCGAACTCCTGGAAACGCTCTCCGGCGTCGACTCGCGGGTCGTCGCGGTCGCCCTCTCGCGCAACTTCGGTCATCAGGCGGCCATCGACGCCGCGCTCGATCACACGACGGGCGACGTCGTCGTCGTCATGGACGGCGACCTGCAGGACACGCCGGAGTCGATTCCCGACTTCCTCGATCACTATGCCACGGGGCACGACGTCGTTTACGCGGTGCGCGTGGGGCGCAAGGAGCACTGGCTGCTCAAGGCCTGCTACGCCGGATTCTATCGCCTGGCTGGCGCGATGTCCGACATCGAGTTGCCCAACGACGCGGGGGACTTCGCCCTCATGTCGCGCCGCGTGGTCGACCAACTCCGCGCCACGCCCGAGCGGCATCGCTATCTCCGCGGCCTGCGCTCTTGGGTCGGCTTCAAGCAGAAGGGCATCGAAGTCGAGCGGGCAGCCCGCCACGCCGGCAGCACCAAGTACAGCCTGCGGAAGCTGCTGCGGCTGGCGACCGATGGGCTGCTCTCCTTCTCGCTGGCCCCGGTGCGGGCAGCGAGCTTCTGCGGGGCGCTCTGCGTCCTCGCAGGTCTCGGACTCGGCATACTGGCGGCCCTCCGCGTGCTGCCGGCGAGCGAAGCCGCCTGGATCATCGCCGCGGTGGCCTTGTTCTCTGGTCTGCAGCTCCTGTTTCTCGGTGTGATCGGCGAGTACTTGGGCCGCGTGTACGACGAAGTCCGCGCCCGCCCGCGGTACATCGTCGAGCGGGTTTTGCGGAACGAGCAATAGCACCGATCTATCGGCGTCCCCCCGGCGACTCGCCGGGGGCTAATACGCGCATGCCGCTTCATTACCCCCCCGTCAATGACGGGGGGAAACCCGACAGTCCACGCTGGAACTGCGCGCGGGCCGCCCGTTTGCTATGCTGGGGCACTTTGACCCCCGCCTTTGATGGGCCGGCCTGCCGAATGACGTTCGTTCAAATCTTCGCCGACCTCATCGTCCGCTTCCGTTGGCCCCTGCTGGGGCTCGGGCTGCTCATCGCTGCGGCCGCCTGGCTGCCGGCCGAGCGGCTCAAGTTCGACGAGACCATCGAAACGATGTTCTCGCACCACGACCCGCTGCTCGGGCCGTTTCGCCAACTCAAACGCACCTTCGGCGGCGACGAAGTGGTGCTGGCCGCCTACACCGATCCGCAACTCATGACCCCTGCCGGGCTCGAGCGCGTCGAAAAGCTCCGCAAGGAGCTGGCCGCGACGCCGGGCGTGCAGGCGGCCCTCAGCCTGGGGAGCACGCCGGCGGGCGCCGCGATCGTCACGCCAGGGCCGCTCTCGCAGGCCCTGGTGAACTTGTTCGAGGGCTACTTGATTGGCCCCGACAAGCAGACCACGGCTGTGCTCTGCGTCTTGCAGCCCAAGCAGGTCGCCAAGACCTCGCGCCGCGGCACGATCGACGCCCTGCGCCGCACGGTCGAAGCCCATGCCCCCGACTCGGGCGTGCTGGCCGGCGAGCCGGTAATGATCGCCGACGGCTTCCGCTATCTCGAGCGCGACGGCAAGATATTGGCCACCACCTCCACGGTCCTCCTCTCGCTCACAATCCTGTTCTGCTTCCGCAGCGTCCGCTGGGTGCTGATTCCGCTCGCGCTCGTGCAATGGACGATCCTGGTGAACGAAGCGCTCCTGTCGGCCAGCGGCGCGCAGTTGACGATGGTCAGCTCGATGCTCGACGCCGTGATCACCGTCGTCGGCATCGCCACGGTGATGCACGTGATCGTGCGCTATCGCGAGGTCCGCGAGCGCGGCAAACCGCCGGAGCGCGCCATGCGCATGGTCGGCGCCTCACTCGCCTCGCCGGTCTTTTGGGCGATCGCCACCGACGCCATGGGCTTTGGCTCGCTGCTGGTTACGAGCGTGGGCCCGGTGCAGGACTTCGGCCTGATGATGGCCCTCGGATCGCTGCTCGTCATGCCGGCCGTGATCCTGCTCGTGCCAGGCTTGGGCCTGGCCGGCAAACTCGACGCCGACCCCAAGCCCGCCTGGGGCGAGCATTGGCTCGACGCCGGCTTGCGCAAGCTCGTCGGCTGGGTGCATCACCATCCTTGGCCCGTGGCCCTCACCACGCTTGGCCTGACCGCGCTATTCAGCATCGGCATCCTGTGGCTGGGCGTCGAAACCGACTTCACCAAGAACTTTCGCGCCGGCAGCCCCATCGTCCGCTCCTACGACTTCGTGGAAACGCGCTTGGGCGGCGCCGGCATTTGGGACGTCATCGTGCCGGCCCCCAGGCAGCTCGATCAGGCGTTTCTCGACAAGCTGGCCAGGCTCGAGCAGCGGCTGCGCAGCGACGTGGTGCTTACCGACGCCGCAGGCCAAAAGTCGCCCGGGCTCACCAAGGTGCTGGGCTTGCCCGATGTGCTGGCGGTGATTCCGGCCTTGCCGGGGGGCGTGTTCGCGGCGGCGCTGCCTGTCGAGCCCAAGGTCAAGATGGTCGAGGCGCAGTTGCCCGAGGTCGTTCGCTCGCTCCGCGGCCGCGACCCCGACGATGGGCAGAACTACGTGCGGATCATGCTGCGTGCCCGCGAGCGGCAAACGGCCGAGAACAAGCAGCAGTTGATCGCCGACGTGACGCGGATCGCCCGCGAGGAGTTCCCGCAGGCCCAGGTGACCGGCATCTTCGTGCTGTTGGCCAGCCTGATCGACAGCCTGGTGCGCGACCAGTGGCTGACGTTCCTGGTGGCGACGACCGGCATCGGCATCATGCTGCTGATTGCCCTGCGGAGTTTCCGCCTCACGGTGATCGCGCTCGTGCCCAACGTCTTCCCCACGCTGATGGTCACCGGGCTCTTGGGGTGGCTGGGACTCAAGCTCAATATGGGGGCCGCCATGATCGCCGCTGTGTCGATGGGCATGTCGGTCGACTCAGCGATCCACTACTTGCAGGACTACCTCGAGTTGCGGCGGAAGGAGCGGCCAGTGCGTGCCGCCCTGGAGGCAGCCCACGAGAGCGCCGGCCGCGCAATGGTCTTCTCGACGCTCGCCCTCGTCGTGGGCTTCTCGGCGCTTGCGATGAGCGAGTTCATCCCCACGATCTACTTCGGCGTGCTCGTGAGCCTGACGATGCTGGGCGGTTTGGCCGGGAACCTGGTGGTGCTGCCGCTGCTGTTGACGATCGTGGATGGGCGCGGGGCGGCTGAGCAACGCGGCAAGTAATCCGACGCGGCAAGGCCGCTCCCGCGCGGCTATCCGAGCACCGCGCGCTCAAACGGATCGTCCGCCGCCTCGCTGTTCGCCGCCGCATGCCAAGCTGCAAACACCCAATCGCTAGCCGCTAACGCCTGCGCCGGCGCGCTCGCGGGCGCAGCCTGCACGCCCAACGCTCCCTTGAGCGCCCCAAAGTCGCTCAGGTCGATCCGACCGTTGCCATCGAGATCGCCCTGGGCCAGGCCGCCGCTTTGGCCGAAGTGGGCCTTGAGCGTTGCGAAGTCCGAGAGGTCGACCAGGCCGTCCCAGTTGGTGTCGCCGGGCGTGGCGGTCAGCAGATGGGGCTCGAGCCCTAGGCCGAGCGCCTCAGCGTAGTAGAAGAGCTGGTCGCCCAGGGCGAAGAGCTCTCCCATTTGGCCGTTGCCGCTCCCGCCGTCGCCTTTGGCGTAGCGGGCGACGATCTTCGTGCCGGCCTCCGTGCCGTCGCTGCGCCAGAGTGCCATCTCCTGAAAGTCCCCCGTCGGATCGATCTTGAAGAAGAACGTTCCCCCCAGGTCGACTCCGCCTTCGATCTGTCGCGTGCTCCCCGACGCGGCGGGCGCGAAACGATAGACAAAATGCGTTCCGCCCGGCGTGCCGTCCGACTTCCAGAGTTCGAGCGGCGGTTCGCCCCCGGCGCCGCCTCCGGTCGCGAAAAAGATCGAATCCCCGACTGCCCAGGCGCGCTGCAGCGAAGGCGCGGGGTCGGGGAATAGGGACACCGGCGCGGCGCCCTGCTCAGAATCATCAAGCTTCCAAAGGCTGCCGCTGTCGTTGAGGTAGGCGACCAGATAGACCTGTCCGTGCAGTGCAAAAACGTCGCCAATCGCGAGCGCCACGGCGCCTTCCTTCGGCTGTGCAGCGACGTGCGTGCCGGCAGGCGTGCCATCGCTCGTCCAGAGCACGTAAGCATCGCCGGCGGGCGACAGACCTTGAAAGTACAGCCTGCCGTCAACCACCTGTAGGCCCCACGGACTGGCATCGGGCTTCCCTGTGACCAAATTCACCGCCAGGTGCGTTCCCTCGGCGGTTCCGTCGGAGGTCCAGAGCTCAGTACCTGCTTTTCCATCATTGGCGAAGAAGTACATTTGCCCCTGTAGCACAATTCCCTTCGTCGGGCTCGAGCCTGAGCTTCCCGGCTGAATGTCGTCGAGCAGATGCGTGCCGGCGGATGTCCCGTCGCTGATCCACAGCTCGTTGCCGCTGGTCTCGTCGCTGGCGAACAGCAGCCGGTCTCCGAGCGCCGTGAGGCCCGTCAGCCGATGCGTTGTCGCGTAGACCAGGGTCGTGCCGGCGGCGGTCCCGTCGGTGCGCCACAGGCCCGGCTGGTTGGCTCGGTCGGAATTGAAATAGACGAAGCCCCCCACGCGGGCAAACTCTGCCTGGTTGGCCGACGCGATCGAGCCGTTATTGGTGACGCGGATGTCCTTGACGAGCCGCGCCTGGCCGCTCGCGGGATCGAAGAACCACAGCGCTCGGCCGTGCTGCCCATCGTCGGCATGGAACAAGGCTCCGCCGCCAAGCGGCGCCAGGGCACGGGGTCCGGAGTCGCCCGGGCCGGGGTTCAGGTCGAGCAGGCGGCGCGTGCCGGCGAGCGAGCCGTCGGTGGTCCACAGTTCGACGCCGGCGTCGTCGTTGCTCGCCGAGAAGTAGGTCGCATTGCCGATCCGCGTCGGTCCTGCGCGCAGGCCCGTGGCCACGTTGACCGTGCCGGCGACGGTTCCGTCGGAGGCCCAGAGCTGCTGCACCACTTCGCCCGTGCCGAGGCGCTGGCCGAATTGCAGATACAGCCGGTCGCCAAAAGCGCCGAGCAGGGCAGCAGACTGAAGATTCGGCAGATCGGCCGCCAATTCGCCGCCGCTCCCGTCGGCATGGGCGCGCCAGAGCTGGAACCCGCGGTCGCTCGTGACCGCGCCGAAGTAGAGCCAATCTCCCAAGGGAGCGACGACACGGCCGAGCCTAACGTCTTCTCCAGGAAACAGCGCCTCGGCCACCGGCTGAGTGCCGGCGTCCGTGCCGTCGGACTGCCACAGCTCCTGCACGTTGACGAAGTACAGCCGGTCGCCCTGCACCTGAAATGAACTCAGCGCCGCCGAGGCCGGCCCGTCGGCCAGTTCCTTGACCAGGTGCGCCCCCGCCGGCGTATCGTCGGTTACCCAGAGCTCAAATCCGGTTTCCGGCAAATAGCGTGTGAAGAACACCCGGTTGCCCACGGCCGTGAAGTTGTCCCCCTGCGCGTCAGGCACGATCAGCGATGTGCCGGCGGCGGTGCCGTCGGTGCGCCAAATGCCGGCCGGTTGGTCACCAATTGCGGTCGACAGGTAGATCGAATCCCCGGCTTTGGCCAGCCACACGACCTTGATCTGAGCGTTGCCGGGGAAGAGCACGGTCTCGAGCGGCACAGTGCCTGCGGCCGTGCCATCGGTTTGCCAGGCCTTGGCGTGGAACTCATTGGTCAAGAAGAGCACGTGCCCCGCCAGGGAAGCTCCCCGAAACGGCAGGCTGCCGACCGGGCCGGGCGTCAAATCCGCCACGAGTTGGGTGCCCGCGTCCGTGCCGTCGCTGCGCCAGAGTTCCCAACCGTGCAGGCCGTCGTTGGCGCTGAGCAGGGCCACATCACCCACGTAGCCGAGCACGCTCGGCCCCGCCAGAGGATTTTCCCCCTCGGCGCTCGTGTTCAGATCGGCGAGCACCGCCGGCTCGCCCGACAGCATGGCCCGCGTCTCGAGCGTCTCGCAACCGACACCGACTCGGCGCAACCCCAAGCAGCATTGCAACTTCGACATGCTTCACCTCGGTTCCGTAAGAGTCCGCCTCGTCTCCGGGACCTGCGCATCGCGCAGCATCCACTCTGGGAACTGCAAAGCCGCGACAAAGCGGCAAGTCGCAGAGGCATTTTTCTTTGCGGTCGAGTGCTAGCGACTGCCTCCGAGGCCGCCCTACCGCTCCCCTGCCTCGCGATATTCCCGCCGCTCGAACACGATCGCGGCGAGCGCTAGCCCGCCAATCGCAATCGCCGCCAGCATCCAGGCGCCGTCCTCAGCCGAAACCGGTACGAACCAGCGTTCCGGCGGCGGGTTCACGCCGTGCTCCATGCCGATCGCGGCCATGATCGAGCGGCCGTAGAAGTTCACGGCCACGCGCTTCACGATCCCTGGCATGTTTCCCAGCACGAACTCGACGAACAGCGCGTACACCACGGCCAGAATCGTGGCGTGGCGGAAGCAGACTGCAAAGAGATGGAACAGCCCCGCATACGCCAGCGACATGCCCACCAGGGGCGCAAGATACAAGCGAAACGCCAGCGTGCCGACCGCCCCCGCCTGCCAGCAGGCCAACCAGTAACCGATGACGATCGCCCCCACGATCAGCGGTAGCGTGGCCAGGAACTTGACGAGGATCAGCACAGGCCGCGGCAGGGGGCGCAAGAGCAAGAACACGAGCGTGCCGTCTTCGCGTTCGCCGCCGATGCTCGTCGTGGCGTAGGCCAGCGTGCAGATCGGCACGATGAAGCCGGCGAACAGCGTGAACACGAACTCGCTGCTGAAGCGATCGAAGGCGTCGCCAGGTCCGTCGAACCGCCAGCGGCGGAGCACGAGCACGCACACCAACAGCGGGAACAACACGGCCAGCGTGGCGCTCGACCACAGCAGCCGATCGAAGGTCAGCCAGAACAACGTGGCACAGCCGCGCAGCAGTCTCACGACACCTCCTGCTGCAAGTAGTCGAATACGGCGTCGGCCCCGGCGTCGATGATCTCGAGCCGTTCGACGCGCACCAGGCCGTCGGCCGCCAGGTCGCGCACGTGGTCGAAGAGCTTGTTGGCCTGCCGCGTGGCGATCCGCAGCGTTTCTTTGCGCACTTCGAGCGATTCCACTTCGGGGCGTTCGGCCAGGCGCGCCGCCAACAGCCGCACTGGCTCGGCCTCGATCTCCACCAGCGTGGCCCGCTCGTCGAGCAGGCTGCGAATCTCGGCCAGCGTCCCCTGCGCAACCACGCGGCCGCGGGCAATCACTAGCACCTGGCCCGCCAGCCGCTCCACTTCGTGCAGGATGTGCGTCGACACGAGCACCGTCTTGCCTGATTGCGCGAGCGCGGTGAAGATCTGCCCCAGCTCACGGCGGCCCGAGGGATCGATGCCGTCGAGCGGCTCGTCGAGCAGCAGGACGCTGGGGTCGTGAACCATGGCCTGGGCCAGCTTGATGCGCTGCCGCATGCCGCGGCTGTAGCCATCGATGCGGCGGTGCGCGCGGTCGGTCATGCCGACCTGGCCGAGCACCGCTTCGGTGCGGCGTTTGGCCTCGCGGCGGCCGAAGCCATTCAACCGCGCCATCGTGAACACGAATTCCCGCCCGCTCATGCCGGCGTAGAAGCGGTCGAGGTCGGGACTGTAGCCCAGGTCGCGCTTGGCGCGGGCAGACCAGGAGCGGCGGGGTCCCACGCGCACCTCGCCCAGGCTGGGGCGCAATTGCCCGGCGGCGAGGCGCATCAGGGTCGACTTGCCGGCGCCGTTCGCGCCGAACAGGGCGGTGATGCCCGGGCCGATGCGGCAGTCAATCTCGTTGACGCCGATGACCGGCCCGTAGAACTTCGTTACGTGATCGAAGGCGAGGTCCATGCCGGCGTCAACGGGCCGCGGCCAGGGGACGCTCAGCGGTGCGGCCCGCCACTTCGCACACGATGCGGCAGGCCTCGGCGACATCGTCGCCCGATAGATCGAGGTGCGTCACCGCCCGCACTGCCTGCGGCCCGACCGCCAGCATCCACAGGCCTTGGGCCGCCAGCCGCTCGACGAGTTGGGCGGCCGTGCCGAGCGCGGGATCGACTTCGAAGATCACGATGTTCGTCTCAGGCTCGGGCCGCAGAGCGAGGCCGGGGCAACTCCGGACCGCCTCGGCGAGCGCCTGGGCGTGCGCATGGTCTTCGGTCAGCCGGTCGCGATGATGATCGACGGCATGGAGCGCCGCGGCCGCCAAGACGCCGGCCTGCCGCATGCCGCCGCCGACGACCTTGCGCAGGCGGCGGGCCTTGCGAATCAAGTCGCTGGGGCCGGCCAGAGCCGAGCCCACCGGCGCCCCCAGGCCTTTGCTAAAGCAGACGCTCACGGTGTCGAAGTGCCCGGCCCATTGGTCGAGCGGAATGCGCGTGGCCGCGGCGGCGTTCCACAGGCGGGCGCCGTCGAGATGCGTGGCCAATCCACGGCCGCGAGCCCAGCGGCAAACGTCGGCCAGTTGCTCGTAGGGAAAGATCGAGCCGCCGCCGCGATTGTGCGTATTCTCCAGGCACACGAGGCGCGTGCGGACCTGGTGGTCGTTGTCGGGGCGCACGAGCGGGTCGAGTTGCTCACGCGTCGGAGCGCCGAACCGCCCTTCCACGGGCCGCGCAGCGACCGCGCCCACCTGGGCGTAGCCTGACTGCTCGTAGTTGTAGATGTGGCAGCCGGCGTCGCAGAGGAACTCGTCCCCTCGGCCGCAGTGGGCGAGCACGCCGATCAAGTTCGACATCGTGCCGGAGGGGACGAAGACGGCCGTTTCCTTGCCGAGCAACTCGGCCACGCAGCGTTCGAGCCGGTGGACCGAGGGATCGTCGCCGAAGACGTCGTCGCCGACCTCGGCAGCGGCCATGGCCGCCCGCATTGCCGGGGTGGGGCGGGTGACGGTGTCGCTGCGGAAATCGAGGGGCATGGCAGGGCCGTGGGCGAGGAGGTCGTGCGCGGGAGTTTGCAACAGGCAAATACTTAGCGCTCAACCTAACCGGGGTGCAGCGGGGGCGTCAAGAAAGTGCTGGCGCGTTCGGGCGGTGGCCGCAGAAGGATCGCTCTCTCGCCTCGACCCGCTGCTAGAATGAGCCTCATGTGGCCCCATCCAATCCTTCAGGGCATGCGCTATCCGGGAGAGCCGTTCGCCGGCCTGTCGGATGGTCCCGAATCTCCGGTCTGCCCTGATGAGGGTCCGACCGCGGGCAGCCTTTCGGCCGAATCGGCGTTCGAGCGAGGGCTATTCCGGGCCGGGCTGGCGACCATGGCCCTCATGGTGCTCGTCTGGGTGGGCTGCACCGGCCAATTCGCCATCGCGGTGATCCGGTCCCAAAGGTCCATCAGCCGCGCGATTACTTCGCTCGAGGCCGACGGTTTTCAGGTGACCCGGGAGCATGTCGAAGTCCTCGTGGCCGATGGTCCCGGCAGATTGTCTGCCGAGAGCGCGCGAGCCATGTGCCGCGCGGATTTCATCTACACTTACAAGATTAGCCAAGGCGCGACAAACGACCCCCTGCCGGCTGAGTTCGCCGCAGTGTTCGAGGTCACCGACGTTCCGCCCTTCCGTGAGTACAAGAAGCGGCGAGACTGGCAGAAGCTGCTGTCAGAATCGCCCTAGGAATCGCAACCGGAACAAGTTCATGCGTCTCAGCGTCGATCGCTTGGCGGCCTTTTGTTGCCTTCTCCTCGCCGTCGCTGCCCCAGCCGTCGCCGCGCCGCCGCCCAAGCCCAACGTTGTCCTCATCTTCTGCGACGACCTGGGCTGGGGCGATGTCGGCGTCTACGGCGCGACGAACTACAAAACGCCCCATCTCGACCGGCTGGCCGCTGAAGGCATCAAGTTCAACGACTTCTACTGCGCGCAGGCCGTTTGCTCGGCCTCGCGGGCCGGGCTGCTCACCGGGTGCTATCCCAACCGCGTCGGCATTCTCGGCGCGCTCGGGCCGAAGTCGCAGATCGCCATCCATGAGAACGAGCTGCTGATCCCCGAGTTGCTCCGCGGGCAAGGCTACGCCACCGCGATCTACGGCAAGTGGCACCTGGGGCAGCGCGAACCGTTCCTCCCTTTGCAGCACGGCTTCGACGAGTACTTCGGCCTCCCCTACTCGAACGACATGTGGCCGCTGCATCCCTCGGCCGGCCCCGACTATCCGGATTTGCCGCTCTTCGAAGGCAACGCGATCGCGAACCCCAAGGTGACCGCGGCCGATCAGCGGCAACTGACGACCTGGTACACCGAGCGGGCAGTGAAGTTCATCCGCGCGCAGAAGGACGGGCCCTTCTTCGTCTACCTGCCTCATTCGATGCCGCACGTGCCGCTGCACGTCAGCGACAAGTTCGCCGGCAAGTCGGAGCAGGGGCTGTTCGGCGACGTGCTCATGGAGATCGATTGGTCGGTCGGGCAAGTCCTGGCGACGCTCGAGGAACTAGGCCTCGATGAAAAGACGCTTGTGATCTTCACCTCGGACAACGGGCCCTGGCTCTCCTACGGCCCGCACGCCGGCTCGGCCGGCCCCTTGCGCGAAGGCAAAGGAACCGCCTGGGACGGCGGGCAGCGGGTGCCGTGTTTGATGCGCTGGCCGGGGCAGATTCCCGCCGGCCAGGTCTGCAACGAGTTGGCGGCCACGATCGATCTGTTGCCGACGCTCGTGACGCTCGCTGGCGGCGGGCTTCCCAACGACCGCGTCCTCGACGGCCGCGACATCTGGCCCCTCATGGCGGGCGAGCCGGGCGCGAAGACGCCGCACGAGTCGTTCTACTTCTACTGGGGCAACGAACTGCACGCGGTGCGCAACCGCGACTGGAAGCTCCACCTTCCGCACGAATACCGCACGCTCGACGGCCGCCCCGGCCGCAACGGATCGCCTGGACCGTACAAGCAGACGAAGACCGAGCTGGCGCTCTTCAATCTGCGCGAGGATGTTGGCGAGCGGTACAACGTGGCTGACTTGCACCCTGAGGTCGTGGCCCAGTTGATGCAGCACGTGGAGGCTGCCCGGGCCGATTTGGGGGATGAGTTGACGCAGCGCGTGGGGACGCGGCGGCGGCCGGCGGGGCGGGTCGGGGAGGGAAGATAGCTCGCGTTCAGTGCGAAGTTCGTGGCCGAACGCGCACCAACCCGTCGTGGTTCAGGCTCAGCCAGTGCTCTTCCAAGTCGCCCTTCTTGCGGCGGAAGCGGACCAGCGCCCAAGGATGGCCATATTCGTCGATTCCGCCGATCCGCAGCGACCTGCGGCGAGCGAGCAGTTTCTTGTAAACGCGCATCGTCTCGGGATAGATGACGTAGCCGGGTTGCAGGAACTCGCGAAGATGGACGAGCCGCACGCGGTCGCCTGGCTTGAGCGATCGCCAGAGGTTGGGATCGGTCGTGGGCTCGGGTTGCCCATGCCGCTCCCGCGGAGTCTTCATTTGCCGGCCCTACGAAAAAAACAGTTTGCCGACGACCGCGATGAGAACGATGCACGCCAGGAAGCCAAGAAAGCTCAGGCAAGACTTGCGAAATGCCTGAAAGACCAGTTGCGGGTCATAGTCATCCCAGCTTGGCCGACAGACCAGATCGCGCACTCTCTTCGGATAAGCCCCGCGTTTGGCGATCCAACTGAAATAGGAACAGCGTGTCAAACAAACGACACCGCCGAGGAACGCGGCCGCCATTACTAAACCTGCAAAGACGCGCACGATCGCCATGGCCATCAACCGGCGCTGGGTTGGAGTTCGTCCGACGCGACGATCCGGTACGGCGGGCCTTCCTCGCGCAAACGCGCCCACCTGTACCCCTTGCACTCGGGATGCCGTGCCCTCAACTGCTTCCGACCTGCAGGCGTCGTGAACCACTCGCAGGCTAGGCGAGAGTGCAGCGTCTCGGCCTCCCGGCGCGCCTCGTCCGGCGAGGCCAGTTCGAGCGGATACCAGCCGGAGACCAAGCGAAATCGAACGGCGTACACGGCCGCCGACACCGGGTGCTGATTGAGCTGCAGCCACACGCCGGGGATCCAAGTCGCCTCGAACCACCACACCGCTGGAGGACCCCCAATCCGGGCTTGGACGTCGGCCGGGATCTGATGTTCGCACAACTCGAGCCTCGGCCAACCCAAGTAGTCGGCAAAGGCTTCGGCCGCGGCGATCAGTTGCGGGCTGGGGCGGCTCATGCGTCGTCGGGCTCCCGCGGCCGCTTGCAGAGAAACAGCGACCAAACGCAAATCGCCGCGCCCAGCAGCGCAATCAAGTGATACCCCAACAGTCGCACCACCGCCGGCCCGACCACAACCACCAGCGGCGGCACGAGGGCCGCGCCGAGCAAGGCGGTGCGGAGGCCGAATTGACGGTAAAGCATAAGATGCGCCCAACTAACTCGTGGCGTTGGTGCAATTGTTCACCCGCGCTGCCGCGGAGCGATTTGCCTGGGCAGCCTCGGCCCGTCCCAGTCTGTCGAGCAACGCGGCACGGCGTTCGATCCACGGTTGATAAGGCTGCAACTCGGTAGCCCTATCCCAGTCCTCGAGGGCCAAGTCGAGAGGGCCCAAATGCTCGCGAATCTGCGCCCGCGTATAGTACAGCCCGTCGCAATCGGGAAACTCTTCGAGCGCCTGCTCCAAGAGGCACAGAGCCTCGGCACTCCTTTCCAGCATGTGCAGGGAAAACGCCTTCCACCCAAGGTTGAGCTCGCGATTGTAGCTGTCAAGCTCAATCGCCTCCGCGAAAAGAGCCAGAGCACGTTCGTATTCGCCGCGGTCGTAGGCGAGGTACGCCCGAGCCTCGCGCACTTGCTGCTTGGTAGACCGCGTAGCGGAGCTCCACTGCTCCACGCGGGCGGCCTCCTCCGCGACCACCACCGAGTTCGCGCCGATCTCGACCAGAACGTCGTAGGCGCGCCGGTGGCAGGCGAATTCTTCGTCGAATTCGGCTTCAACCGCGCTTGTTTCCGAGCGCGGGCTGGCGGAATTCCTGAACTCGTTGTGGGTCGCTTCATGGACGAGGATCGCGAGAAAGCGATCCGGGTGCTCGTGCCGCATGACGCGCCACATGATCGAGATGTTCCCGCCGCGCCCGACTCGAGAGCGGATGTGCGCTATGTTGCCCGAGAACTGTTCCTGGATGGTATCCGCATTTCGCGCCATCAAGCTTGCGGCTGAGGAGGCGAAGAGCCGGGCGAGAGCGCTCTCGGTTGCGCACAGAAAGCGACGGGTGCCGCGCAGTCGGATGCCATGCACCGTTCGCTTGAAAACGCGTCGCCGTCGAATAACCAACGACCGCCAACCGAAGCGGCGCCGAAGGGCGCGTCGCAGCGCTGCCTTTTCGAGGGCAGATTGGCACGTCGCACGGCCCGACCGTTGCCGCCAGTTGGCGTGGTAGCGCAGCAACTCCGACTCTTCGATGTTTTCTCGATCCCATAGTTGCGCCGCCACTTCCCCGTCCGCTTTGCCGGCGGCTTCCTCGACGGTCAGCTTCTCCGCGGCGGTGCGCGCAGCAGCGCCGCGCTTGCGGACCAGTTCGCCGGCCAGATATGCGGCCAAGTCGTTGCAGGGCGTCTCGAGCAAATAGCCGGAGATCACGATCCGCGGTCGCCAGAGCGTGCGCAACTCCGCATCGGAGCTGTCGTCACGAATGGTCAGGGACTGCTCGAGCACGTCGCGATGTGGCGTGTCGGCGATGGCCTCGAGCGCCTTCGTGCACTTGGTCACAAACGGCCGCCGGCCGACGACGCGGATCGTCCCTAACGTCTGCTGGATGCAGTCGACGTACTCAAACGCGGTTTTCAGCTTGGCAAAGAGGGTCATCGCGCTTGCCCGTCGCGGAAGTTCTTCCGTCAGCCCATTCTACCGCTTCGTGCGCTGAAACACCTTCATGGAGCCGATTTTGGAATGCCACACAGTGGAGGTCATTTGCGTTTCTTCTTCTCGGCGAGACGGTACTTCGCCGGAAACTCGCCCGTCCCTTTCGCGTCGAGCCTGCAGAGTTCGGTAACGACGGAGAAGCGAGTCATTGATTCATGGGGCGCCCCGGTACGCTGGGGATAAAGATGCACGTGCTCGCGTTCGCCGTAAGGCATCGTTGGGTGTGATTCCTGATCGACATCGGCCAACCAAAGCAGGAGCCGCGCCAACGACCGAAGCCCCTTCGGATCGCCGCCAATCAACACACAGCCACGACCCTTCGAGATTTCGAGATTCCCTTGAATTCGCGATGGGCATGCGGGCGTCATCCAACAGCTCCGTAAGCGAGGGGCGACAACTGGGCCGGCAACGGCCTTGACCAAGCGAGGCTGCACGCCTGCAAACCAAACCGCCTATAGATTCTCACCCCCGCCGAAACGGCTCGGCAACCACTTGGTGGGCGTCTTCATACACGATATAGCCCGGCGTCCGCGTCGTCGACATCACGATTTCGACGTCCGCCTGACGCAGCAGCTCCGCCAGTTCGCGGGCCTGGGCGATGTGCTCGCGCGCGGTCGGCTTGAACCAACTGATTGCTTTCGACTGGGCGGCTGGCTTCCGCGACTTGGCAAAGCGGTCCGGCTTTTTCAGGTGCTTGTCGAACCAGCTCAACAGGCAACGGAGCTGCGCCTGGTCGGCCAAGCTCAGGCAGGGGGCCTCCAATGCCGTGTAGCCGGACTGAAATAGGCCAAGCGGCAGCCCCGAGTCTTCGTCGCAGGGTCGGATAACGGCGAATCGAACAAACATGCGAACATGCAGGTGCAAGCAGGTTGAGTGGGCGTCCTCGACCTTACACCGACGACCGACAAGCTGTCCAGGTTCGCGCGACGGCCGAACTCCCAACCGCTCCAAGGCGGCCGCGACGGCGTTACGGCGCGTCGTCCGCCTGTGGTAGGATGCGAGCATGACGACAGCAGCGAAGACGAACATGGTCGCCCTTGCCGTCGCAATGGCCGCCACCGTTCAGCTTGCTTTGGCGTGGCTCGCATGGCAGGACAATCGCCCGTGGAAAGCGGCGATCGGGTTTTTTGCGGGTTCTCTTTTGCTCCTGCTCGCTAAGAGTTTGCTTCGCCGCGGGCAGGTTGCGATGTCGGGCGACACCGTCATGATGCTCCCGCCGCCCCAGGCCGTGCGTCCATGGTTGGCCTGGTCTGTAGTGATCTTCTTCGGTGTTGGCTTCGTGATGTTGCTGGTGCTTTGCCGCGACCCTTATTTCAGCACCTACGGGCGAACCAGTCTCGTCGCGTTCACGGTGGCCGCGGCCCTAGCTGGCGTTGCCGCCTGGCGGAGACTACCCCAAGCGACCTTCCGCATAGAACGGCACAAGACCGCGATTCGCGCCGGCGACCGGTTGATCGCCGCGGAGATCGACGTTGTTGTCTACTTCAACGACGTGGCCGCGGAGTGGGCGGCGTTCTGCACTGTTCCCGCCGGCGTCTTCGGCGAACTCCCTGCGGATGCGACCGTCACCGTTAGGTTAGGCGACGGACGCAGCGGCAGCGCAACAATTCACATCAGCCCGAACGGCAACTGCGAATTGCAAGGCGTGAGTCCTTTGACTCTGGCTCAGAGCGTCTGAGCCCCGCAGCGCTGCGGCGTAGTGCATGCCGCAGACGTGCACGCTTCGCAAGAGCTGAAGCCTAGACCAGATGCCCGACCGCCCGATCAATCCGGAATCTCCGCCTCGACCAACTTCGCCAGCAAGATCAGCGACTCTTGCCAGCCCAGGTAGCAGGCCTCGACCGGAATCACCGCCGGCAGGTTTTCCTGCACCACGCTCAGCTCCGTGCCACAGAACACGCCCTTCAGCGTAACGGTCGTCAGCATTTCGCCCGGCAGGTTCGGATCGTCGAACTGGTCCGTGTAGACCAGCCGCTCGTTCGGCACGAGCTCGCGATAGGTTCCGCCGAAGGCATGGCTCTTGCCAGAGCTGAAGTTCGTGAACGACATCTTGTACGTGCCCCCCACGCGGGCATCCAGGTGATGCACCTTGCCGGTGAAGCCGTTGGGAGGGAGCCATTTGGCCATGGCGTCGGCGTTGAGGAAGGCGCGATAGACGCGCTCCGGCGTGGCCTTGAGCACGCGGTGTAGGCGGACGGTGTTGGTGGACATGGGGACTGCTCCTGCGAAGTAGATGAATGATCGGCGCTGCGGGACGGGCGATGTAGCAAACTGTGACTACCGGGCTTCTGCCGCACGTCCACGCGCCTCGACGAGGGCGTGGATTTGGGTGTCCGCGGGGCGGACCTCGAAGGGTCCGATGCGAACGCCGGGATGCTTCGACATGAGTGCGATCGCCTCCGGGAGGTCCTTGGCTTCGAGAAACAGAATGCCGCCCAGCAGTTCCTTCGCTTCGGAGAAGGGACCATCGGTCACCTGCACCTGGCCGTCGCGCCAGCGCAAAGTGGCGGCCGTGGCGGCGCTTTGCAGCGCCTCGCCCCCGGCGAAATGGCCGTTCCGCCGCAGGAAGTCATCGTAGGCGAAGCACTCTTCCATGAGCGTTTCTTGCTCCTGCTGCGACAGGGCCCCCCATTTCGTCTCGTCCATGTACCCAAGGCAGACAAACCTCACAGCGCTCTCCTCTCAAACGTGACTTGGTCGCGAATGGCCATTGCGGAAGCGGGTCCGCTGAGAATACGTCGAACGATCCCTGGCCGAATCGACAACGGGCCGCAAAGATTTCTTTCGAACGCGGCCGCGGCCCGCCGACCTAGGGCCAGCGGGCGCCTCTAAAATCGGGACTGACTCCAGATCCCTTGTCGAGTGCAACCGCGGCGCCAGCCGGCCCACGCCTGCGGCGCATGAAAAAGCCCGTCCGGCAGCCACGAAGACTGCCGGACGGGTTACGAGAAGCTCACCACGAATTTGGCACATAAGCGGTGGGCTGTTTCGCCGACACAAATCAGCGAAAACAGGAAAATGTTAGGCTTTTATTCTTACCCCTACAAGGAGGGGCTCCGAATGCAGCCCGGGGTCGCGATGGGCATCGGCCACAAAAGCAACGATGCCTCGCAGGCTCATATCACCGATAGGGCATCAGGGTCGTTTGGCAGCCCCGGAGAAGCAGGCCGCGCCGTGGGGCCGGCGTGCCCACCAACGAAGCGGCCCCACCGGGCAGGGAAACCGGCAGGGCCGTAGATTCGCGGCGGGGAACGGGCAATCGGAACCTACCCCGCCCTAAGAAGTGACTGCGAGCACCGTACCTGAGTGCGCATGAAAAAAGCCCGGCCGCCTCTGTGGGAAGCGTCAACGGGCTGGCCACGGGGTCGCGGCGCCATCGCGGCTGCCCGCAGCCTAACACGGCTGCGGAGCATCACCTAGGAAATGGTCACCGGCGGTACCGCATGGCCCGAACTCCCAGCAGTCCGGCCCCGGCCAGGGCGGCGAGCACGAAGGTGGAGGGCTCGGGGACGATGTCGCCGAACTGGGAGGAACCTCCGAGCTTGTAAAAAAACCCGTCGGCTCCTACCGTTCCTCTTTGGCCATCCAGGAAGGGCTTGCCGATGTAAAACTTCGCGCCGCCCAGCAGCGTGCCGGCGCCGCCAAGGTTGAGTTCGGCCAAGTTGCCGGGACCGGGATTAGCTTCACCAAAGGTAAGGCCGCCGGGCCCCAGAGCGGCGATTACCTCGGCGATCTCTCCGCCGGCAACGTAGTCGGCAATGCTCTTCCAACCCACGGGATCGAGCCGGTTGGTCTCGGACGCAATCTGGTAGCCATCGAAGGAAATAGGTCCGCCCGTTGTGTTCTGAAGATACGCCGAGCCGTCTGGGTCGACCCAAATCTGTAAATCGGACGCCGCCGCCGTCCCCCGGGCGCTCATCGCGATAACCGCCGCCAACAACGCTCGCCTAATCATCGTTGCACCCTTGCCGCATGAGCCCCATGCCCAGCCCGATTATCGGCCGCCACGACAACGGCCGCAACGATCTGGCAGGCCCCACACTCTGCCGGGCCGCTGCCCCGTGGTATGCTGCCGTCGATGCCTCTCCCCCGCCGCCTCCGCTCGTTCTCGCTCCGCACGCTGATGCGATTCTTGCTCATTTCTCCCGTCCGAACAGTTGGTGGAGCGGAAGGGGCTCGCCGTCAGCGTCGACGAAGCATGGCCGCCACGGCGGCCCCCAAGCCGACAACGAGCGCGGCCAGGATGATGGCGAGCACGGGGCCCACATACATTTGCGGCACTGGGTACATGCGAGCGAGCAGCATGGCGATGGCAGCCAGGGAAAAGAGCCGCGGCCGTGCGGCTTTGGCAAGACTCTCCGACCGCGACTCCGCCCCGAAGGGCTAGGAGGCAGCGTATCAGAGCTGATCGGCCGTTCAAGCGGGACCGGCTGTCAGACCGCTGAGCCGACGCCGGGACCCGGCGTCTGTTTTCGTTTCCCGGCTAGGCTGCGTCACAGTTTGTTTTCGGGTTGTGCCACACTAGCAGCGCGAGCAAGGGACGGGAGCGCCCGACGGGCGCGCTGGCCGAAAATGCTGTCCGGCCCGTGCAGGGCTCCGCAAGGCTCGACCAGGGAAACGTGGCTCTTCCTTGCTCGCGCTGCGGGCTAGTAGCGGAGGGCCACCCGAGCTTCTAGCTGTGAGGCTGCACTAGGCCGCGTCTTCGCCCTCGGCCCGATCAAGGGCTCTCATTGCGGTCCGAAGCTGGGCGGCCAGCTTTCGCACCTGCCGGACCTTTTCAACTAACTCCGGGTCACCCTGGCCAGTTGCCCGGCGCAGGCGTTCCAGGCAGGCGTCGAGTGCGGACAAGCGTTCGTAGGCTTCGGGGGGAATCATAGGCGTCTCGTCGTTGGGGGCCGCTACGATAGCGGCTGTGCCTTCCCCAAGGCAACGCCAAGCTACAACGGCCTCGCCACGGGTCCCTTCCGACCCGCAGAGAGGCCGATTTATTTACGTGGGCCATTGAACCAGCGAGCGCAGGGCCCAAGAGACGCAGTCCCGAACCTGGAGTTTGGGCACAGCCGAGCGCGGAACTTCGCGCCTTTCCAGGGCACTTGCGGTCAGCCTTGTGTTAGACCGAAATCGATCACTCGCCAGCACACGATTTGCGCGCATAGCATTTGCCCACTGTGTTTCTGCAATAAATACGAGGCCCAAACTCTGGAAAGGCGGTTCGCCACCGACTATGATCCGCGCCAGGGTCAGCAAGCATCCTTGCTGCCGCTCGCGTGACGGAAGCGCCTTCCGCAGCCTCGCCCGCTGGCAGCCACACTTCGGTGGAGTTGCCACATGGACGTCTCTCACAGGCACAAGGGCGTTTTGGGCGTTGGCTCGGCTCGAGCAAATCACTCCGGCTGCCGACAACTTTCTCCGGGCCTTGCCGCGATGCGGTTCGTCGCGGCATTGTTTGTGGCCTGGGTGGCCACGGGCCACCTTCTTTGTGGGGCGGTCGAAGTTCCGTTCCCCACCAACGTGCTCTGCACGAAGGAAGTGCTGAAAGAGGCCGAGAAGAACAAGATGCTCGTCGCCGTCCCCGGCAAGGCGGGCGAAAAGGGACACTTGCAGGGGCAGCTCGTCGACAGCAAGGGCAACATGATCGAGGTCTGGTGCCTGCAGGCCAACAACGACCACGGCGGGCCTGATCTGGGCTACTTGTACACCCCCAAGGGCGGGAAGAGCGTGTGGGTCGGAGCCTGCTCGCTTGTCGATGGGCAGAATCACTTTTGGCTCTCCTACGACAAGTTGGTCGGCGCAAAGGTGAACGGAGTGCCCACGGTCATCGTCGAAGAGTTCAAGGGGTTCCGCTGGCACAACTTTCAGGCGGACGACGGCAAGAACAACAAGAAGGTCGACTACGAGTACAAGTACACCGTCGCCGGGGACAAGCTCGCCATCTCGCGCACGGAAGGGACTTGGGTGAATTCGGCGGTCTTTCCGTTCCCGCGAATCTACCAGAGCACCGTAAAAGAGACCGAGAAGAACGGCCCGACCAAGGCGCCCGAGCAGTTCAAGGATCTCAAGCTCAACGGCACGCAGATCACCCTAGGCGACATCGACAACACCAAGGCGATCCAGGGTTTGGCGGCGGTCTATGATGCCGTTTCACCTCAGGGACTTCTCCAATACTCGCTTCTGGCTCAGGCGCTGAGCGGCAGCGGAGTTCCCAACGATCCCTTCACCGGCCTCGTAACGACGGTCGATCCGGGAGACGTGTTCTCCATCGCGGGCGCTGGAATTCACGATCCCGTGGTGTCGGGGTTGGCAGCTCAGGAAGGATGGGTTTTGGCGGGGCTCGATGAGAACATGGTCTCCTTTCGCTACGACGGACTGACGCAACTCGTGCTGCAGCCCGGATCAGCCATCGACGGCTTCCGCTTCGCCAGCGAGGCCCCCCTGGGGGACGTGACCTGGGGCGTGGCCAGCCAGAGCGAGTTCGGCGGCTACTTCAGCCACACGACAGGTGCGGTTCCAGAACCGAGCTCCGTCGTGTTGCTGACGGTAGCCGTCGTGACGCTGATCGCTCTCAGGCTGCGGCCGAGTCGGTCCCGGCGCGCGAGCTAAACCAAACCAGCGACGAAGAGGAACCGAGCCCGTAGCAGACCTTTGCGCACGCGATTTGATGCATCGACGGCAACACCGCCGCCGCTGTTCGTTGTTCACTCCAGGAACGCTCTTCTCTCTGCCACTCACCAGGCGCTCGGCGTGTCTCCGCGTCCCCCGGCGCACCACCGAGTTTGGCTACACTTTGGCTGCATTTGCGACGCAAAGCGATTGCGTGCGTCGATGACCGCGCAAGAAAAAGGCCACGCAACCGTTTGCGTGGCCCAGCGTTACGCGAGCGGAGGGCACGGGACTCGAACCCGCAAGTCCTTTCGGACCACCACATTTCCAGTGTGGCCGCTAGCCATTCGCTTACCCTCCGAAGGCTCCAATTCTAAGGTACGCCGCGTGCCGGCGGAACTCCCGTCGCAGCCTGGGCTGCCCGACGGCCCAAGAGACGCCGTGACCTATGGTTAAGTGGGCCACCGGGGGGTGGTTCCCCGCGCGGGCTGGGCGTCCCAGCCCAGCCGGGCGATCCGCATTTGCCGCTCCGCCAGAAAAGCCAGGCTTCCATGCAAATCCGCGTCTTACGCACTGCCGGCGAAATCCGTGCGGCCGCCCCCGCCTGGGATGCTCTGTGGGCACGCAGCGAAGTGCTTGTGCCGACGGCGCGGGCCGAATTCGTGGCGCTGTGGCTCGAACGGTTTGCGCCCGACCAGCCGACCGCGGCCGTGCTCGTCGAACACCAGGGGCGGGCCGTGGCGGCGCTGCCGCTCGTGGAACAGCGCTGGAGCCGATTCGTGCAGGCTGGCGGGCTGCCGACCAATCCTTGGGCCTCGCACGGCGACCTGCTGCTCGACCCGACGGCCGGCCCCGAGGCGATCGACGCGCTCGTGACCGCCGTCGGTCGCGACACGCCTTGGCCCCTGTTTCACTTCAACCCCATCGCGCTCGAAACGCCGCGCTGGCAGGCCTTCGCCGCGGCCGCAGGCCAGGCCGGCTGGTCGCTGCATCAGCAGGCCCGCTGGCGCACCGGAGTCGTGCGGATCGCAGGAAGCTGGGCCGACTACGAAGCCTCGCTGGGGCGCGAGCATCGCCGCAATCGCAAACGCAACGCACAAACGCTCGACAAGGCCGGAGGCGGGCAGTTCGAGCTGCGCACCGAGTTCACGGCCAGCGAAGCAGCCGCGCTCGTGCGCGAGGGGTTCGAGGTCGAGGACCGGAGCTGGAAAGGCGCCGCCGGCTCCTCGGTGCTGCGCTCGTCAGGCATGCTCGAGTTTTTCACCCGCTCGGCGCTGACGGCCGTCGACGCCGGCTGCTTGGAACTGGCGTTCTTGCGGCACGCCGGGCAGCCGATCGCCTTTGCCTATGGCTGGCGCGCCAAGGAAACTCACTTCTTGCCGAAGGTGGGGTACGATGAGAACTACAAGCAGTTCGGACCCGGTCAGTTGCTCGTGATGCGCTGGCTCGAAGCGCTGTTCGCTTCCGGCGAGCCGCAAACGCTCGACTTCTGGGGCGAACTGGCGCCTTGGACCGAGAGCTGGAGCAACGACAGCTACGCTGTGGGGCGCATCGTGGCCGCCGGGCCAAGCCCCCTGGGCCGCTCGCTCGTCTACGCCTACGAGAACTGGCGTCCGCGGCTCAAGAAGCTGCGCGACTATTTGCGCGGTGAAAAGACAGCGGCGCAGGGCTGAGGACGCTCGACCGTCACAGTGGTTTGCCGGCGCGTGGGTCGAGCGCCGCTGGTTGCTGGTGCAGCGGCGACCGTCCGCTATCCCTGTCTCTTGCCGCTAAGTGAGCCACGGATTGAATTGCCGTTCCTCGCCCACCGTGGTGGCGGGGCCGTGGCCGGGCAGGACGATCGTGTCGTCCGGGAGCACGAAGAGCTTCTCGCGGATGCTCCGCAGCAGTTGTTCGTGGTCGCCGTCGTAGAAGTCGGTGCGGCCAATGCTGCCGGCGAACAGCACGTCGCCTCCAAAGACGACCATCGGCCGTTCCTTGCGTGCGATGAACACCACGTGCCCCGACGAATGCCCCGGAGTTTCGGCCACATCGAGCTCGAACCCGGCCAGCCGCAACGTGTCTCCCTCGCGAACGACCTCATCCGCGGGAGGGCTTACGAGCCGCACTCCGAAACCCGCGGAGAGGTTTTTCTGTGGATCGGTCAGCTTCTCGGCGTCTCCAGCGCCGATGATGATCGGCGCCGCCGGCCAGCGTTCCTTGAGCCTGCGGTTGCCGCCAATGTGGTCGCTGTGCCCATGGGTGATGAGCAGGGCGGCCGGCTCGAGACCCCGCTCGTCGAGCGCCTCGAGAATGGCCCGCGTATCGAAGCCGGGATCGATCACCAAACAATCGCTGCGGCCTGGGCGCCAAGCGATGAACGTGTTCTGCTCGAAAGGCGCCGAGACGACGGTCTCGAGCAAAATGGCGGGCTCGGAGGGCATGACAGTTTCAGCAATTCAAAACGTCGTGGGCGGCTTGGCATTCGGCGCAGGGAGTTTGCCGGCTACGGCGGAGTGCGGGCGACGCCTGCCTAATGCTGCAGCTTCTTGTAACGGAAGCGGTGTGGTTCGTCGGCGCCCATGCCGAGGCGTTCCTTCCGCTGTTCCTCGTAGATCTGGAAGTTGCCTTCGCACCAGTGGACGTAGCCGTCCCCTTCGAACGCCAGGATGTGCGTAGCCAGGCGGTCGAGGAACCAGCGGTCGTGGGTGATCACCACCACGCAGCCGGCGAAGTTGACGATCGCCTCTTCGAGCGCACGCAGCGTGTCGACGTCGAGGTCGTTCGTCGGTTCGTCCAAAAGCAGCACGTTAGACCCGCGCCGCAGCAGCTTGGCCATGTGAACGCGGTTGCGTTCGCCGCCCGAGAGATTGCCCACCAGCTTCTGCTGGTCCGGCCCTTGAAAGTTGAACCGCGCCACGTAGGAGCGGGCATTGATCTTGCGGCCCCCCATCTCGATCGTGTCGTGGCCGCCAGAGATCTCCTCGAACAGCGTGTTCTCGGGCGTGAGGGCGTCTCGGTTCTGGTCGACGTAGCCCAACTCCACCGTGGGCCCGATGCGCATCTCGCCCGCATCGGGCTTTTCCAGGCCCACCATCATGCGGAACAGCGTGGTCTTGCCGGCGCCGTTGGGGCCAATGATGCCGACGATGCCGCCCGCCGGCAGGCGGAAGCTCAAGTTCTCGAAGAGGACTTTGTCTCCATACGACTTGGAGATCTTGTTGGCTTCGATGACGAGTTCGCCCAGGTGTTTGCCGGGAGGAATCTGAATTTCGAACTCTTCGAGCTTTTCCTCGAAGCGCTGGTTCGACATTTCCTCGTAGGCCTTGAGGCGGGCCTTGTTCTTGGCCTGCCGGGCGCGCGGGGACATGCGCACCCACTCGAGCTCGCGGTCGAGCGTCTTCTGGCGGGCGGAGGCCTGCTTCTCTTCGCGGGCCAGACGATCCTTCTTCTGCACGAGCCAAGAGGTGTAGTTGCCTTCCCAGGGGATGCCGCGGCCGCGGTCGATCTCGAGGATCCAGCCGGCCACGTTGTCGAGGAAGTAGCGATCGTGGGTGACGGCCACCACCGTGCCGGGGTAGTCGGCCAAGTGCCGTTCGAGCCAGTTCACCGACTCGGCGTCCAAGTGGTTCGTGGGTTCGTCGAGCAGCAGCAGATCGGGTTTCTCGAGCAGCATCTTGCAGAGCGCCACGCGCCGCCGCTCGCCGCCGGAGAGCGTGTCGACGCTCGAGTCGCCAGGCGGCAGGTTCATGGCGTCCATGGCGATCTCGATCTGCCGGTCGAGTTCCCAGGCGTTGGTCGCTTCGATGCGGTCTTGGATCTTCGCCTGCCGCTCGAGCAGCTTTTCCATCTCGTCGGGGTCGGTCACCTCGCCGAGTTTGTTGTTCACCTCGTCGTAGTCGGTGAGCAGCTTGCGGATGGGGGCGACCGCCTCTTCGACGTTGCCGAGCACGTCTTTATCGGGGTTGAGTTGCGGCTCCTGCGGCACGTAGCCCGCGGTGAAGCCGTCGGTGAGGCGGGCCTCGCCTTCGAACTCCTTGTCTTGGCCGGCCATGATCTTGAGCAGCGTGCTCTTGCCCGAGCCGTTACGGCCGAGGACGCCGATCTTGGCGCCGGGGTAGAAGGCCAGCCAGATGTCCTTGAGCACCTCGCGCTGGCCAAACTTCTTGTTGAGGGCGCCGATCTGATAGATGTACTGCTTGCCCATGGGGGCTGACTGCTCCGGAAGCGCGAAAGCGAAAACGGCCGGAGGCAACGCCGCCGGCCGGAGGGGAAGCCCGATTATACCGGCGGGCGGGGAGGTTGGGCAGGCGAACTGGGGAGCTTGCTAGTTCAACGGTCGGAGCGGGCGATTGAGGTGAATCTCGTTTGGCGTTTCAAAAAGCGTGGTAAGGGGTCGCCCCCCGCGGCGAGAAGGGCGCCTCTGTTCCTCCACCATCTGCTTGCGTCATAATGGGTTGACCCAATCGATTCTCGCGGGAGCTTGTTCGATGACCAGTGTTTCACTTCCCTCTGAACTGACGGCATATCTTAACCAGGAAGTCGCGAGCGGTCGCTATGCTAGCCCCAGCGACGTGGTGGTCGAGGCCGTACGCATGCATCGGGAGATCCGCGATCAATACGAGCAACTCCGCGCGCAAGTCCAAGAAGCGGTCGCGCAGGCCGACCGAGGTGAACTTCGGCCGCTCGACGTCGAGTGGATCAAGGCTGAGGGACGAAGACGACTGAGTGGCGGCTGATGTCGAACGTGCTGTTCGTCGCGATCGCCGAAGCGTCCCTACTCGAAGCCTGGGCGCACGTGGCGGCGAACAATGCGTCCGCCGCCGATCGTCTCGTGGATGCCATTCATGCAACCTGCGAGCGATTGGCGATATTTCCCGAGATGGGACAAGCTCGGAGCGACCTGGCGCCTCGGATCAGGCAGTTTACCGTTCGCGACTACTTGCTGGTCTATCGACCGTGCGACGGCGGCATCGAAGTACTGCTTGTCGCCCACGGCGCCCGTGACGTAGACCGAGCATTTCGCACCCTCATTCTCGGGCTGCCTAGCTAGCCCGATTGCACGCCCCGCCCCCATGGGTCAAACTGGCCGCGGGCAGGACGCGCGTCTTGCCCCGTTCCCCTCCCAGCCGCCGCTTGCCCGTGTCCCACGCCTCGATCCAAGAAATCGTTTGTGTGTTCGGCCAGCCCGTGGCCGGCAATCCCACCCAGTACATGATGGAGAAGGCGTTCGTCGACGCCGGGCTCGACTGGCGCTACCTCACCCTCGAGGTGGCGCCCGCCGACCTGGCAGACGCCGTACGGGGGATGCGGGCGATGGGCTTCCGCGGCGGCAATCTGACCGTGCCGCACAAGGTGGCCGTGCTGCCGCTGCTCGATGGGCTGAGCCCGGCCGCCGAGCTGATGGGCGCGGTGAACACGATTCACCGCCAGGATGGGAAACTGCTCGGCGAGAACACCGACGGCAAGGGCTTCGTCGAGTCGCTGCGCGGCGTCACCGATCCGGCCGGCAAGAAGATCGTCGTGCTCGGGGCGGGCGGCGCAGCGCGGGCCATTGCGGTGGAGTTGGCGCTGGCTGGGGCCGCGGAGCTAACGATCGTCAACCGCTCGGCCGAACGGGGCGAGGCGCTGGTCGCGGTGCTCCGCGACAAACTGCAGGCCGCTGCCCTCTACGCTCCTTGGACGGGCGAATACCAAGCGCCCGAAGCCGCCGATGTGATCGTGAACGCCACCTCCGTGGGGCTCAACGCGCCGCAAGCCCGCGTGCCGGTCGCGGCAGCGAGCCTACTCAAGCACCATGTGGTGGCCGACGTCGTCTTCAACCCGGCACAAACGCGGTTCCTGCGCGAAGCCCAAGATCGCGGCTGCACCACGCTCGACGGCCTGGGCATGCTGGTGAACCAGGCCGTGCTGGCGTTTCGCCTCTGGACGGGGCGCGAGCCGAACGCCGGCCTGATGCGCGACGCCGTGGAAGAATTCTTGGGCGTGTAGTCTCGCGAGCCACGCTCCGAGCGAGCGGCGGGGTTCACCCCCGCCGTCTGCAACCGAGCTTGGATCATCCCCGCGAACAGCCTAAGCGACCGCCACGGCCGCGAAGTCAGCCACCAGCCGCAGCAGCACTTCGTGGGTCAGGTGCGCCGAGATGACGCGGCGGCTCTGCCCTGGGGCCTTGGCATAGCGCAAGAGGCCGATCTCGCCGCCGCGGCGCACGAGCAACTCGTAATAGCTCGTGCCATCGTCGTCTTTCTGTGGCTGTGTGGAACGCATTTGCAGCGTGCAGCTATCGGCGTCGATTTCCACTGCGCCGATCGGCTCGAGCAGGTAGGTGAGCCGGCTCGTGAGCGCCTCGCTCAGCTTGCGCAGCCGCGCGACATCGGCATTGGCCAGCCGGTCCGTATGGAGCGTGAAGCGGCGGACCGCGCAGGCCAGCCGGTCGCACTCATCAAGCTCGGCCAGCAGCCGGCTGCCGCCGTCGGTGATCTCGAGCGACTGGGGCCCCACGACGCCGGCCAGCGCGGCCAGCTTGGCTTTCAATTCGTCTCGCATGCTCATGGCGAAGCGCCTCTTCCTGGAGACCGCCTGCCGCGGGCCGCCGTCCGTCGTTTCCGAACGCCGGCTGCCGCCGACCCTGCGGCTAGATCTCCTGTGCCCTTTAAGATTTCATCGTTGCCGAAACCCAGAAAAATTAAGCCACCTTCTTCGAAGTATGCTCCGAGCCGTCGAAGGAGAGAATGGTCCGCGTCTCGTCGAGCGTGGTTTCGATGTGCACCGGCCGCGTCCACAGCCGATGCAGGTTGGCCAGGGTGTCGCGGGCGTAGCTGGTTTTCAGCTCCACGCCGTGGTACTGGTGCTCGAGAAACAGCTCGCCGCGGTTCTTGTAGTTCCCCTCGCGCACGGCGATGATCGGCCGCCCCAGATTCGTCAGACTGAACAGCAATCGCTGCTTGATCTTAGGGAATTCGCGGCTCTCGATCTCGTATTGCTCGCGGCTGTTGTTGTAGCCGAAGGAAAACAGCTTGTTCTCCTGGCAGAACTCGAGCGTGAGGAACTCGTCGATGAACGTCACGTCGTTGTGGATCGTGCGGACCTCGAAAATCTTCTGCCGGCCCAGGTTCGTTTCCGTGTTCCAGACGCGGCGGCGCTCGGCGTCGTCGCATTCGTCATAGTCCTTGCCGAACCGCCCCTTGTTCCAGCGCTGCTCGATGTCTCGGTAGAGCTCGATCCCCACTTTGTAGGGGTTCAGCCGACCGCCCGAAGTGGCCAACGTGCCGGAGTGGTGGTCGCAATAGTTGATGACGTCCTGCGGCTCGAGCCCCTGGCGGGTCATGATCGTGGAGTGCCAGTAGCTGGCCCAGCCCTCGTTCATGATCTTGGTCTGCCCTTGGGGGGCGAAGTAGTAGGCCTCGTCGCGCATGATCGAGAGCACGTCGGCCTGCCAGGGTTTGAGCGGCGCATTCTCCAGGATGAACAGCATCACGTCTCGGCTCGGCAGGCCGGCCGTGGCCGCCCGCGCCGCGCGTTCTTGGCGTTCCCGCTCTTGCCGCGCCCGCTCGGCGTCGGCCCCCACCGCGCCCGGCGGATTGATGAAGCGGTCCATGTACTGCTTGGCCTGAAAGCGCGGGGCGGCCGGCGCGTCTTCATCGTCCGCCTCGGCGTGGAACGCGTAGCGGTCGGCCGTCTCGCGGCGGCGGATGAACGGCGAGTGGATGTCGATCAGGTCTTCGATGCTGGTGCAGGCGTCGATGAAGTCTTCGACGACGTCGACCCCCTGCCGATCCATGTGCCGGCGGATGCGATTGCCGTGGTTGGCCATCTCATCCATCATCTTGCGGCTGGTCTGGCTGAACCAATAGTTGTTCTTGAAGAAGTCGCAGTGGCCATATACATGGGCCATCACCAGCTTCTGATCGGTCATCTCGTTCGACCGCATCAGATAGGCGTAGCACGGGTTGTTGTTGATCACCAGCTCGTAGATCTTCTGCAGCCCGTAGGTGTAACCCTTGCTGAGTTGCTCGTATTCCATGCCGAACCGCCAATGCGGATAGCGGGTGGGGAACCCTCCATAGGCGGCGATCGCGTTGAGCTCGTCGGCGTCGACCAGCTCGAAGATCGTCGGAAAGAAGTCGAGCCCGTAGCCGCTGGCATAGCTTTCAATCTTGCGCTGAGCCAGCCGCATGTCTTCAGGCAGCGGAGCATAGTGCGTGGCGTCCATCATGCGTTTCCCCGGCGGCGCGGCCGCTATTTTCCTTTGCCCAAGAAGGCCTTGATCGAGTCGAGAATGCCTTCGCGGTTTTCGATTTCCGAGAGGACGAGCGTTTCGTGGTCCGAACCGTAGGCCTCTTGCAGCGTGCGGAGGTACTCGCCGCTGCCGTAGGGGCTTTCGACCTGGCCGTAGCAAAACAGGTTCACGTGCGGCAGGATGCTCGTGCGCAGCAGCTCGAGGCTCCGCTGGTTGTCTTCGCCCCAGTTGTCGCCGTCGGAGAATTGGAAGCAATAAATGTTCCACTCCGACGACGGAAACTCCCGCTGCATCAGTTCGACGCAGGCCTTATAGGCGCTCGAAATCCGCGTGCCGCCGCTCTCGCGGGTGTGGTAGAAGGTGTGCTCGTCGACCTCGCGGGCCACCGCGTCGTGAATGATGTAGCGGGTGTCGACGCCGTCGTACTGGCTCTTGAGCCAGGTGTCGATCCAGAAGGCCTCGGTCCGCACGATCTGTTTTTGCTCGTCGGTCATCGAGCCCGAAACGTCCATCAGGTAGATGACCGCGGCGGCCGCCTGCGGCTGCTGGATCGTGCTCCAGGAGCGGTAACGCTTGTCCTCGTTGATCGGCACGACCCGCGGCTCTGCGGGCCGGTAGGTGTTCGTCGAAATCTGCCGCCGCAGGGCCTCGAGGTAGGTGCGCTTGAAGTGCCGCAGCGATTCGGGGCCGCTCTTGCGAACGCTGTTGTAGCGGTACTTTTCCTCGGCGATGTTGGCCTTGCCCTTGGGCTGGATGCGGGGGAGCTGCAACTCGTCTCCCAGGATTTGGGCCAGCTCCTCGAGCGATACGTCGACTTCCAGGATGTGCTGCCCGGGGTCGCCCCCCGCCTGGCCTTGGCCGCTCTGGTCGCCGGGGCCGACGGGCGTGCCGGGGTCGCCATCTCCCTGGCCCACTCCGCCGCCGCCGTTCTTGCCGTAGCGGAAGTGGGGCACGTCGAGCTGGGGGATCGGAATGCTGATCAGGTCGCCCCCCTGCCGGCCGATCATCTCGCCGTGGGTGACGTACTTCTTCAGATTCTCCCGGATCTTGCCGCGGATGATCTGTTTGAACCGCGTTCGATCGCCCTGGATGTTCATCGCCATGTGGCCCTCGCCGCCCCCTGCGAAGGCCGGGCCGCACCTAAAGCGGCCCGCTTCGCGCCGGGCACTATGCGTCGTTTCTCGTTCCTGGTTGCCTGCCCCATTCACCATTCCGGCGAGCGGCCCAGCGTAAGCTGGCCGACTGGTCATTCCGGTCTGGTTCCCTCACCGCGGGGTCAGCCGGCTGACGCCGGCCGCTCGCCGAGCATGCGATCGGCGAGGATAGGTGCATGCGTTTTCATCAGTTCGACTTGGCGTCTCCGCGGGCAAAGATGCTGGCCACGTAGTTCAACACGTCGGTGGCGCTCTCCTCGTCGTACCCGTAGTCGCGGATCAGCCGCCCTTTCACCACGTCGATCTTGGCCTGGGTGTCGGCGTCGATCACGTTCGAGACCAGGCTCGTAAGCTTGATCGTGTCCTTTTGATCCTCGAACAGCTTGAGCTCGAGCGCCCGGTGCAGCCGCTCGTTCGTCTTGTAGTCGAACGTGCGGCCGTCGATCGAGAGGGCGCCGATGTAGTTCATGATCTCGCGGCGGAAGTCGTCCTTGCGGCTCTCGGGGATGTCGATCTTCACCTCGATCGACCGCATCAGCCGCTCGTCGGGCTCGTCGTATTGCCCCGTGAAGCGGTTGCGCACCTTCTCGCGCTGGGTGTAGGCCTTCACGTTGTCGATGTAGTTGGCGCTGAGCCGCTTGAGGGCATCTTCGTCGGCGGCGATCGCCCGCTGCACCTCGTTCTTGACGATGTTGTCGTACTCTTCCTTCACGACCGACAGCAGCTCGCGGTAGTGGTTGCGCGTTTCCTCGCTCGTGATCAGACTATGGTGCTTGAGCCCCGACTCGAGCTCGTTCATCACCATGAAGGGATTGATCGAGGTGGCCGTGGGATGGGCCACGAGCGCGTTCGAGATCTTGTCTTGCACGTAGCGGGGCGAAATGCCGTGCATGCCTTCGCTCGTGGCCTGCTCGCGGAGCTCCTTGATGTTCTCCTCGGTGAAGCCGGGCAGCGTTTTGCCGTTGTAGAGCTTGAGCTTCTGCAGCAGGGTGAGATTGGCGTTCTTAGGTTGCTCGAGCCGGCTGAGCACGGCCCACATGGCGGCCATCTCGATCGTGTGCGGGGCGATGTGCTTCCCCTTCACCGTCTGCCGGTTGTAGTCCTTCTCGTAGATCTTGATCTCGTGCGCGAGCCGCGTGACGTAGGGGACGTCGATCTTCACCGTGCGGTCGCGGAGCGCTTCCATGAACTCGTTGTTCTGTAGCCGGCGGTACTCGGGCTCATTCGTGTGCCCCAGGATCACCTCGTCGATGTCGGTCTGGGCGAACTTCTTCGGCTTGACCTTGTGCTCCTGGCTCGCGCCGAGCAGGTCGTAGAGGAAGGCCACGTCGAGCTTGAGCACTTCGACGAACTCGATGATCCCGCGGTTGGCGACGTTGAACTCGCCGTCGAAGTTGAAGGCCCGCGGGTCGCTGTCGCTGCCGTACTCGGCGATCTTGCGGTAGTTGATGTCGCCCGTCAGCTCGGTCGAATCCTGGTTCTTCTCGTCCTTGGGCTGGAAGGTGCCGACGCCGATGCGGTCCTTTTCGCTGAGGATCAGCCGCTTGACGCGCACGTCCTGCACCACGCGGGTCCAGTCGCCGCCGTAGAGCTTAAGCCGCTCGGCGTACACGTACCGGCAGAAGGGGCAGAGCTCGCCGCGAATCTTCACCGGATAGTCCTCGGCCCCACGGCCGGCGTTCAGCCGCGCGCTCACTTCGCCGCGGAATCGCTCAGGAATCAGGTGCAACGGCTCCTCGTGCATCGGGCACCAGTGCACCTGGTTGGGGTCTTCGACGTCGACCCAGCCCAAGGTGAACAGCGCGCCCTGTTCGCTGGCCGTGTAGTGCTCGAGGCCCCGCTTGAGCAGCCGCGCGATCGTGCTCTTGCTGCTTCCCACGGGCCCGTGGAGGAGCAGCACTCGTTTTTCGATGCCGTAGCCCTTGGCCGCGCTCTTGAAGGCGTTGACGAGCGCTTGCAGCGTTTCGTCGAGGCCGTACACGGCGTCGCGGCCCGACTCGTCGGGATCGGTGAAGAAGCGGTAGCGCGTCTTCTGTTGCCGCCCCTCTTCGTACGTTTCGGAGCCGTATGACATGATCATGTCGTACACCCGCTCGAAGGCGTTGCGGGTGACTTCGGGGCGGTCGCGCACCAGGTCGAGGTATTCCTCGAACGAACCCATCCACGTCTTGCGACGGAACTGCTCCAGATCCTGTTGCTCGCCGACCAGGCTAATGATTTCGTGGCCGCGGTTCATGATCGACTCTCCCCCGTAGTGTTTGGCAAGCGTCGCTGCCGGCGGCCGGGCCGGCAGCGGCGGTAGTGGCGAATCTCTGCTGCGCGAGAACGCGCGTTCCCTCGGGCGAACCTTCTCCCTCTGACGACATTTCCCTTCGCCTTTCCGACCGCGCAGCAACGACCCCGGTTCGGGTCGGGCCGGCTGCCGGCGCTCTGGCCGGCAGGGTCGGGGAGCATGCAGAAACCCGGCTACAAACGAAAACTGCCGGTTCCCTGCCTAGAGAAACGCCCAGACCCGAACGGCAAGGAGATGCGCCGAGGTCGGAGAGAACTTGGAAAAGAGCGCTGAGAGTGGAGGCGGGCTCTGGTCTGGATCTGGCTGGCGATGGCGGTACGTTCCGTCGCGCCGTGGTGCCGTCGGTCCCTCGCCCGGCATACTCTTCATCCGCCACCTTGTAGTATCGTTGCCGTCCCATCAGCAGGCAAGACGAATCGGTCGCGATTTGCCTTTCCTCGTCTGCGGAGTCTGCCTAGTTCTCCGCGGACAGCAGGCCGCGGCACGACATCGCACGATGCCGCCACAAGCGGGGACGCGCGGAAAAGTGAATCAGACACTTGGACTTTGGGCATCAGTCGACCTCCTGCATGAATCGCAGGAACCGCGCCTCCAGCATCTTCAGATCGCGCCCGTACACGCTCGTGAAGTCGGCCAGCCGCTCCGCCCGCGTGTAGTCGGTGAACGGGGCGCGCTTGGCCGTCTTCTGCAAGTACTGGGCATACTTGCGGGGCTCGGTCTCGACGAGGAAGAACGTGAGCGCCCACGATTCCGCGTAGGCCGCGTCGACGTCGGTCTGGAACATCTGATCGCTGGCGATCAGCTCCGCCGCGCTGCCTGGTCGGCGGCGGCCACTGGCGTACTTCCTGAACTGCTCGAGCCGGTCGCGGTTGATGCGGTCGGCCTGCTGGGCGGAACGCCGCGAGTCCGACACGCCGGGGGCCTCGAAGAGCGTCCCCAGCCCCTCGACCACCCACTTGGGCGTGCCGCCAAAGCGGCTGTGGATTCCGGTGTTGAAGGCCGTCTGATGGGTCGCTTCGTGGATGATCGTTTCCGCGTTGTGCCGCCAGTCCTTCGAGTTGGGGCGGCCGCGGGTGATGTCGAACAGCATGATCCGGTTCGTGAAGGGCGAGTAGTAGCCGAGCACGCTCGTGCCGACGTTCACCCCCTCGCGGGCCGCCTGGCGGATGAAGTCCTCTTGCGTCGGCAACACCACGGCCACCAGCGGGAACTGGGGATTCTCGAGCCGGACGCCGCGGACGTTGAAGTAGTGCTGGAACGAGCGGTACAGCTCCTCGAATCGCCCGGCCCACTGGTCGCGCTCTCCGGCCGGATGGACCACTAGATAGTGGCCGGTGCCGGTCACGTTGAACTTCGGGCCGAACTCGGCCTCGAGCAACGCACGCATTTCGGAAGGGCTGTAGCTCTCGAAATTGCCGCTGAGCTGTTCGTAGTCTTTGGCGGCCGAGGCGCGAAACGTGTGGAGTTGCCCATCGCGGGTGAGGAATTGCACGTTGCCGTCGTCGACTCCCAGCGGCTGCCCTTCGAGGCGCTGCCCCTGCACTTTGGCCCGCATCAGGAAGCGCGGTTTTGCCGCCTGGGCCTCGGCGGCCAGCCCCAGAATCGCTACGCCCAGAACAACCGCGCGAAGGGAGCACATGCCAGTCTTCACCGTCTCGAGGCCGGAGTGTGATGTTCCTCTGTCGCAAGTCTAAGTCACGCCCTCCCGCCGGGTCGGGCGGGTAGTAGCGGTTCGGGTCCGCCCGCGGCTGCCTTGCTCCGGCGAAAAGGGTTAGAATGACGCTATTGGGGCCGCTCGCCCGGGGAACCTGCCGTCAGGAGCTCGCGCCGTGGGGACGATGCTGATCTTGCTGGTGCTGCTGCCGGCCGCCGAACCGGCGGACGACGCCAAGCTGGCGCTTCAGGTGCGGAAGCTCGTCGCCGAGCTCGATGCCCCCACGCTTGCTGCCCGCGAACAGGCCCAGCGCGAACTCACCGGCTTGGGTCAGTCGGCGCTGCCGCTGCTGCCCAAGGAAACGGGGCGGCTTTCGCTCGAGCAGCGGACGCGCGTGGCGGCCGTGCGCCTGGCCATTGAATCCGCGGCCGCTGAGAGCACAGCCGCCGGCACCAAAGTCACCCTGTCGGGGGCCGATCTTCCGCTGGCCGAGGTGCTGGCCGCCATCGAGAAACAAACCGGCAACAAGCTGGTCGACTACCGCGAGAAGTTCGGTCAAGACACCGAGGCCAAGAAGGTCAGCGTCAACTTCAGCGACACGCCCTTCTGGCAAGCCATGGATCAGGTGCTGGCCCAAGCGGGGCTCGGCGTCTACGCGTATAGCGGCGAGCCGGGCCTGGCCATCGTGGCGCGGGCCGGCGGTCCTGACCGCACCAAGGGGGCCGTGTACCGGGGCGCCTTCCGGCTCGAACCGCTGCGGCTCGAGGCCCGCCGCGACCTGCGCAATCCGCAGACCGATGGCCTCAAGGTCGCCGTCGAGATCGGGTGGGAGCCGCGGTCGGCGCCGATCGCGCTCGTGCAAAAGCTCGAAAGTCTGTCAGCCGTTGACGAGAACGGCGCTCCGCTCGAAGTCGACGGCCGCCATGGGCAACTCGAGGCCAACGTGCAGCCGGGGAGCAGCGGCTCGGAGCTCGAGCTGCCCTTCAAGGCCCCGCCGCGCACCGTAGCCAAGCTGGGGTCGATCAAGGGGAAGCTTTCCGTTCTCTTGCCCGGTCCGCCGGGGGTGTTTCGCTTCGAAAAGCTGGCCGCCGCTCAAGACGTGCAGCAGCAACAGGGGCGCGCGACCGTAACGCTCGAAAAAGTCCGCGATGTCGGCGAGGGAAGCTGGCAGGCCGTCATCCGCGTGCGCTACGAAGACCCAGGGCAGGCCCTCGAGTCGCACCGGGGCTGGATCTATCAGAACCCCGCCTACCTCGTCGGGCCCGATGGCCAGAAGATCGAGGGAGGCATGGAGACTACCGGGCAGACCGAAACCGAGGTCGGCGTCGCCTACCTGTTTTTCACGGGGGGAGGGATCGAAGGGTATACCTTCGTGTATGAAACCCCCACGGCCGTGATCGCCGACGAGGTGGAATTCGAACTCAAGGATTTGCCGCTGCCGTAGAGCGGTCGGGCTCTCAAGGGCCCCGGCGTGGAAGAGGAGCAATTGATGCTGCGATTTTCTCGAGGGGGCGTTCTGGCGTTGCTGCTGGCGATGGCGGCCGGGGTTCAAGCCGCGCCGCAATCGCCTGCCGACGACAAGAAAGCTCCTGACACTAAGGCCGCCCCGGCCGCGGAAGATGCGCCAGCCAAGGAAGCTGCCCCGCCGCCGGCCGACCCCAACGTCGTGGCCCTCATCGGCGATCGGCCGGTGACGCGCGACGAGGTGGAACGTGAGCTCGCCCCCATCCAGGCCCAAGGCGCCATCCCCGACAAGATGCTGCCCCTTTGGCAGGCCAAGGCGCTCGACATGGTGATCGAGCGGCGGATCGTGCTCGATCTGCTCGAGCGGAGCGAGCAAACGGTGAAGCCGGCCGAGATCGACGCCGCCGTGGGGCAGCTCAAGCAGAAGCTCGGCGAGCAGAAGCTGACCTGGGAGCAGTTCCTGGCCAAGCAGAAGACGACCGACGAGGCGATGCGCGAACAGATTCGCTGGCAGATGAGCTGGAACCGCTACGCTGCCCGCGAGCTGACCGACGAAGTGCTCGACGACCTGTTCAAGTCGCAGCAGGCCGAGTACGACGGCCGCAAGATTCGCGTCAGCCACATCCTGCTCCGTCCCGCCGGCCCCGGCGGCGAGGCTGAGATCAAGCGCCTCGTGCAGCAGGCAGCCGAAATCCGCGCTCGGATCGAGAAGCAAGAGCTGACCTTCGCCGAGGCGGCCAAGCAATACTCCGACGGGCCCAGCCGCAGCGCCGGGGGAGACCTGGGGTCGATCGCCCGCCACGGCGAAATGGTCGAGCCCTTCGCCAAGGCCGCCTTCGCGCTCGGCAAGGGAGAAATCAGCCCGCCGGTGGTCACCCCCTTCGGCATCCACCTGATCCAATGCACCGAAGTCGACGCCGGCAGCAAGACAGCCGCCGACAACCGCGACGACCTCCGCAAGGCCGCCGCGCTCCTCCTCTTCCAACGCATCGCCGCCCAAGAACGGCGGACGGCCGACGTGACGTTCACGGGCAACTGGCCGTACTTCGACGGCGTGACGCGGCAGTTGGTGGTGCCGAAGTAGGGGGCTGAGTCTACCGCTCTCTGGAGTCCCTTTCGGAGGTCGCCGAACGTGTACGAAAAACTCTCGGATCGTGCTCGAGAGGCGATGCACTCGGCCACCGAACAAGCCCGGCGGTTCAACCATCCGCAAGTTAGCCCTGAGCACGTCCTGCTGGCCTTAGTCGACCAAAGTGCGAATGTCGCGTGCGATTGCCTGAAGGAGATGGGTGTCGACGGTCGTCGACTGCGGCTCGAGATCGAAAAACGAATGCTGAGCTACGCTGATCCAGTCGGTCGCGGACGTTTACCGCTGGCTTCCCGCACGAAGCGACTGATCGAATTGGCGATGAACCAGGTAAGAACGGACCGATTGCCCTTTATAGGCGCCGAACACCTGCTGCTCGGCATGTTCGACCTGGCGGACCGCGTTGTCGGCGAGGTCCTGACGCTGCTGGGAGCAACCAAGGAAAGAGCGCTCGCGGTGTTGCCTTCGCTGGTGGCTGCGGCTGGCGACCGCATCGCCGGTCAGAGTGTCCTCGACCGGCCAACCCTGGCGCATCGACTTGGCTGCTTCGTGCGGAAGTTCCGTAGCAACTGACCACTCAGAACTCTCGAGACAGAGTCGGTTTCACCCGCCTCGTCAGCCTTCGTCGGCCGGTGCGTCCGTCGGCGAGAGTGGCGGCACGGATGGCGGCGGGCGACAATCGGGGTAGGGCGCTCGTCTCGCTGCGCTCTGTTCATCTTCCAACACCACATAGGTCATGTACTTCGACATCGACCACACGGTGACCGTAGCGACCTGGCCCGCCGAAGATGTGCTTGCTCGGGCAGCAAGCGAGATCGAGCGGCGACGGGGCAGTGTCCTTGGGGCCTCACCGGAGTCTTTAGTGTTTTCCGCTCCCTTCTGGCGAGTCAACGGGCCGCTTTCTTTCCTGGTCCCTCAACTCCCCTTCGGCGTTTCCCAAGGCGTGCTCGACGTGGTCGAGAAAAGCGCCGATTCCGCGGCGATTCGTTGCCGCGTGTCGTTTACCTGGCTGCGCGTGCTCATGGCCGCCCTGTTGCTGCTGATCTTGAACTCGGCCATCGCGGCGAGCGCCCGGGGATCCAATTGGTCTTGGCTCCTGTTCCTGCTGGGGATCGCCGCTGCGCTCCTGATCTATGGGCTCGCGCTGGCGGGCACGCGCCGATTCCTCGACCGCAAACTCTTCTTGAGCGCCAAGTGAAGCAGGGTTCCAGCCCATGAACTACCCGACGCTTGCTCCGAACCGGGACCAGCCGCGCAAGGCACGCTTCCGACTTCGCACGCTGCTCATCGTGGTCACGGTGTTCGCGGTCTTCTTCGCCTTCATCGGCGATCAGATTGCCAAGCTTCGCCGTCAGCCGGCGCTGCTGGAACAGGCCGTCGCGCTCGCGAAAAGCCAAGGGCACGCGCATCTCAGGTACGACTACGATATGGACGTTGGAAGCCTCTCCTACGAGGGCAGGCCCATGTCGCTCGAGCTGGCGCGGGCTATCGTTGCCGCCAAGCGGATCAGGGAACTGTCGACGAAGTGCGACCTCGATCCAGCGGTGAGGAGGGAACTCGAAAGAGCGTTTCGGCCTAACACGGCCAAGGTTGATTCGGAAGAAGCTCGCTTCAAATATGAAGACGGAGAAGAATTCGAAAAGTTCCGCGAGGAGTTTGCGGACGAGCTGAAAGTACCCGGCAGACACCGCGACGGCACGCAGGACTGGCAGCGGAAGGAAGTGGGCATCTTCTGGGCGCCGTTCCCCTGAGGAAGGCAGAGCGAATCGAAACGGATCGGCATCGATGCCGACTGCGACGGTCAGGCGCCGTAGACTGAATTGGGGCAACACGAGGATCAAGCGATGGCTCAGTTTTCCCTGAGACGCAAGTTGCTCTTGGCAGTCGTCCTGGTTGCAGGTCTGGCCGTAGGATTCTGGGGAAGCGAGGTCTTCCTCGACCGCAGGGACCAAGAGCACTTCGATACCGCCGTGGCGCGCGCAAGGGCCGATGGTTCGTTTCGCAACTGCGGCGAAAAAGGCGAGTGGTTGACCGTCGACGCCACGCGGCTGACGGCGCCGACGGCCAAGGCAATTGCAATTTGCGGCGTAGGGGCAATCGGATCGCTGGGCATTAAGGGCGAGTTGCCGGAGGAGATCCGCGCAATTCTAGGCGTGGAATGGCAGCACGCCGCGACTGCTGGCGACGACCCCAGCTTTACGTTTTGGCGGCAGAGACCGTAGCCATGATTCCCATTGCCACCGACCGTGAGGCCGCGGCCCGACCTTCGCTGCGTTTCGGCATCCGCACCCTGCTTCTCCTGGTCGGCGTCTGCGGCGCGATCTTGCTGCCGGCGTCCCTACGATTCAGGGCACGCGTGCTCGAACGCTCTGCGGTCGAGCAACTAGAGGCGCAACGCGTCATGGTCGGGTACCACGCGAAGGACGCCTCGGGCAAGCCCTCGCACTGGCGCTCGCACTTCGCGCCCTGCGTTCGGTCGGTGTTTTGCCCTCATGGCGCGGCGCCCAAGGTGCTGCCTGAATCGCTGCACCTGCTCAGGCGATTCACGGCGGCCGAGTATTTCCATCTCCAAGGCGTGCGCGTCAACGACGAACATGTGTCCGAGTGGTCCAATCTGCGCAAACTAATCTCCCTCGATCTGAACTTCTCCCACGTCACCAACCGCGCGTTGCCGACGTTGGCGGCGTTGCCCAAGCTCGAGGTTCTTGGGCTCACGCACACGCGGATCGATGACCAGGGAGCGGCGATCCTGAGTACTTCGCGATCCCTGAAGAAACTCTACCTGGAGGGGACAAAGCTCTCCGATACGGGGCTCTTGCTCCTCGCCCGCTTGCCTGCCTTCGAAGAGCTCTCCGTGACGGTCGGGCAGGGCGTCTCGGAACAGGGCATCGAACGCCTCAGGCGCGCGCGGCCCGAGCTTGATGTTCGGGTAAATCCGCCCAACCCATTTCCCGCCGCCTGGGCAGTCCCGCCGTGATGGTCCGCTCCTCTCCGAGGTCGATGGTTCTTTAGCGCAGCGGCGTCACTTCGCCATTTACGCGGGCAACGCTCTCCTACAACTCCACGCTCTCCCCCAACGTCGGCAGCGCCACCTCCCAGCCGCGGCTGGTGCGCAGTTCGGCCGCCAGGCTGTCGGCCGCTTGGGGTTCGCCGTGGGTGAGGAAGACGCGGCGGGGCTTTTCGAGCGGCGCGAGCCAGCGGAGGAGCTCGCTGCGCCCCGCATGGCCGCTGAGGGCCGAGAGCGATTCGACGGCTGCCCGCACAGGCACCAGGCGGCCGTGGATCTTGAGCTGCTGGGCCCCTTCCTGCAGAGCCCGGCCGCGGGTGCCGGCGGCCATGAAGCCGCCGAGGCCAACCGTGTTCCTGGGGTTCGGCAGCCGCTGCTCGAGATGATGCAGAATGCGGCCGCCGGTCATCATGCCGCTCGAGGCGATGATCACCGCCGGCCCCTGCACCGCGTTGATCCGCTTCGACTCGGCCGTGCTGCGGGCAAGGTGAACGTTGCGGCCGTCGAGCATGTTCGCCGGCTCCGCGAGCAGCGCCTCGCTCAGGTCGTGTTCGCCGGCGTAGCTGCGGTAGATGTCGGTCGCCGTGGCCGCCATCGGACTGTCGAGATAGATCGGCAGCTCCGGCAGCTTGCCGTGGCGGATGAGCGTTTGCAGCAGATAGATGAGCTGCTGTGCGCGGCCCACCGCGAACGACGCCACCAAGAGCACGCCGCCGCGGCGCATCGACCGCTCGACGGCCTCGCGCACCGCCTCGAGCACCGTTTCGGGCGGGTGGTCGCGGTCGCCGTAGGTGCTCTCGCACACCAGGTAGTCGCAGGCGGGGGGCGGCGCAGGGTCGTGATACAAGGGGGCGCCGTAGCGCCCCACATCGCCTGAGAAGACGATCCGCAGCGGCTGCTCCCCTTCACGCACCTCGACCTCGATCATCGCCGAGCCGAGCAGATGCCCTGCGTCGTGATAGCGGAACCACACGGGCCCCGATGCGCGGCGCCACTCCTCGCGCTCAACCGGCTGAAACAGCGGCAGCGTGCGGGCGACGTCGCGAGCGTCATAGAGCGGCAACGCAGGGTGGTGCCGGGAGTAGTTCTTACGGTTGGCGTACTCGGCGTCGTTGGCTTGAGTTTCGGCCGAATCGAGCAGCATGACCTCGGCCAGTTCGCAGGTGGCGGGCGTGGCCAAGATCGGCCCGCGGAAGCCGGCGTTCACCAGCCGCGGCAGATAGCCAATGTGGTCGATGTGGGCATGCGTGACGACGACGCAATCGACCTGCCGCGCAGAAAACGGCGGCGGTCCCCAGTTCTTGAGCCGCAGTTCCTTGAGCCCCTGGAACAGGCCGCAGTCGAAAAGGACCTTGGACTTGCCGGCCTCGAGCAGATACTTGGAGCCGGTCACCGTGCGGGCGGCGCCGTGAAAGGTCAGGCGGGGCATCAAAGGGTCCTAGAGGAACGCGGTGCGAAGGGGCGCGGCTAAGACAAGTCTGCGCGGACCGGGCGCCGTTCACAAGCATGCAAGCGGCTGGAAGGGCCGGGCAGGCTGGAAGCCTGTCCCACTCGTGGCACAGGCTTCCTGCCTGTGCAAGTTCCCGGCGGCACAGCAGCACCAGCCCTGCCCGTTGACCTGGCTTTGGCCGGTGGCCTATTCTTCAGGGGTTCGGCCTTGCAGTCCCTGCCTGTGTTCCCAACGTCCTCCGAGCGAGATTAGGCCCCATGCACGTCGCGCTTGCCTCTGCGATTTTCCTTGCGGCCTCGGCCACCGGCAGCGACCAGTGGCCTGACTACCGGGGTCCCGACAAGCAGGGGCACAGCGACGCGGTGGGCCTGCCGCTGGAATGGTCCGAGGACCAGAACATCGCCTGGAAGACGGCCCTGCCGGGGCAGGGCTGGTCGACCCCGGTGATCTGGGGCAATCAGCTTTGGATGACCACGGCCACCGACGAGGGCCGCTCGCTGCGGGCACTCTGCGTCGACCGCACGACGGGCAAGCTGCTGCACGACGTCGAGGTGTTCCATCTCGAAAAGGCCGGCGCCATCCACACGCAGAACAGCCACGCCTCGCCCAGCCCGGTGATTGAAGAGGGCCGGGTGTACGTGTACTTCGGCACCTATGGCGCGGCCTGTCTCGACACGGCCGATGGCCGCATTCTCTGGACGAACCGCGAGTTGAACCTCGACCACCAAGTGGGCCCCGGCTCGTCCCCCTGTTTGTATCGCGATCTGCTGTTGGTCACGTGCGACGGGACCGACGCCCGCTACGCGGCCGCGATTTCGAAGGTCGATGGCCGCGTGGTGTGGAAGACGCCGCGCTCGGGAGTAATCGACAAGCCCCCTTCGTCGCGCAAGTCGTTCGTCACGCCGCTCGTGATCAAGCTCGACGGCCGCGACGTGGCGATCATGCCGGGGGCCGAATGGGTCCACGCTTATGACCCGCTCACCGGCGAGGAACTGTGGAACGTGAAGTACCCCGGCTACTCGAACGTGCCGCGGCCGCTGTTCGAGCACGGGCTCGTGTACGTCGGCACCGGCTACGACACGCCGGAGTTCTGGGCCTTCCGCCCCGGCGGGCAGGGGGACATTTCCGAGAACGTGGTTTGGAAAGTCGACAAGCAGGCCCCGGCGCGCCCCTCGGCGATTATCGTGGGGGAGGAACTCTACATGATCAGCGACACGGGGCTCCTGACCTGCGTCGACGCCAAGACAGGCGAGAAGCGGTACACGAAGCGGCTGGGGGGCAACTTCAGCGGCTCCCCGATCTACGCCGACGGACGGCTCTACTTCTGCAGCGAAGAAGGAAAGACGCATGTGCTGGCCCCGGGCAGGAAGTTCAAGGAACTGGCCGAGAGCCGACTCGAAGGCCGCTTCCTGGCCTCGCCGGCCGTGGCCGGGCAGGCCTTGTTCCTGCGGACCGACACGCACCTGTACCGGATCGAACTGCCGGCGAACTCGGCGGGGCAAGTCTCCGCCGCCCGCTAGCCCTCCTCTTGTAGGTCATGCTTCAGCATGACGATTCGCGCGCGGCGCCGCAGGTCGCCTTTCGGCCGGTCGCCCGGGAACGTGAGCTATAGTTCTCCGTCGGGCGCAGGCACAGCCGGCCTAAGTCGTTCCTGATGCGGGCTTTCGATCGCCGACAGCAGCCGGAAAGACTCAAGCCCTTGCTGACCTTGGTCGACCGAATATAATACGGGGCTTACCGCCCATGGCGGCGGTTTGGGGACGTAGCTCAATTGGTTAGAGTACCGGACTGTCGATCCGGTGGTTGCGGGTTCGAGTCCCGTCGTCCTCGCTGATGCTAGAAGGCCCGGCCGCAGACGGCTGGGCTTCCTAGGTGTCACCCTAATTACCGATCGGTTGTTTGTGAAGAGTGGGCGAGCTGGGAAAGCGAAATTTTTATGGCCGACTCCAACACGCCGGAACGGGCGGCGGCCCTCGCCAAGTCCGCCTGGATCCGTGACGAAGCCCTCGGCGTCGTGCTCAAGAACATCCGGGCGCGACGAGAGAAACTCGCTCTGACGCAACAGGATGTGGCGACCGCCGCCGGCTGGAAACAGGCCTTCGTAGCGGCCGTCGAGTTGGGCAAGAAACCCACCCTCTCCTACGGCGCCGTCGCCGTGTTCGCCCACGTCCTGAACACGACGGTCCTCGAATTGGGAACGAAAAACCGGTTCGGCGAGCCCAGCCCGATTCGCGAACGCACCCCGCGCAAGAAGCGACGTGGCAGTGCTGGGGAGGCCGCCAAGAAGCCCGCGCGCAACGGGGCCGCGAAGGCCAAGGTCTCGGCCAAGAGCCGCCGCAAGAAGTGATCCCCAGGGGCTTTGCGGAATATAACGCACGCACTAATATCTGGGAATGGTCGAAGTGATCGACGAGAAAGAATTGCGCCCCATCATCGCCGCCAACGTGATGCGGCTCCGCAAGCTGCGCGGCTGGACGCAGCAAGATCTGGCCGAACGCCTTGGCGTGAGCCTTGTCCACGTGAACAGGCTCGAAAAGGGCCACCACACGCCGAAAGGTCCGCTCCTCTACGGGCTGGCCGACGCGCTGGGCGTCACCACGGACTCGCTCCGGCAGGTTTGCGAAAACTTTTCGAGCACTGGTTGACGCGACATTAAGTGCGCGTTAATTTCTCCGCCGTCGCATCTGCGATGGCGTCTGGGCACTCTCGGCCTGGCGCCCGAAAGGGATTCTAGAGCGAGCAGGGAAGCCGATGGTGGCTTTCCCGCCAGGAGGGATGCCGTGATCTCGATCCGTGCGGCCGCCAAAATCGCGGCCATTCTGCGGGCCGGCGATCCGCTCGGCACTCCGCATGAAGTGGCCCTAGCCGCCCGCTGCCGGCGGGGCCTACAGACCCAAGTGAGCGAAGAGGAGCTGCTTGAGGTGGGAAATGCCTTCGCCGCCAGTGTCGCCGCCAACATCCGCCACCGCCGCACCGAACTGCGGCTGCCAGCCTCGAGGTTCGAAGCGTTCTGCCGCTCGCTCGACGAACTCGCGCCCGGCGAGGACGTGCCGCTCGACGAGCTCGAGCCGATCGCCGAAGCGCTCAAGATCAACTCGGCCGTGCTGATCCTGCACGGGGCCTTCGAACCCGACGTCGACCCGTCCGACTTGCTCGACGACGAAGACGACGCTGGCGATGACTGGCAGCGCAGCGCAAAAGACGAAGCATGAGGAAGCGCCCTGGCACGGGCGGAAAGAGGCCCGAGCTGCCTCCGTGCTACGGCCGCCGTGGTCCGGGGGAATCCGGTCAGTGCGCAGACGTGACGGTGTAGCCGAGCGTGGCCCCACGGGGTTGCGTCAACTCCAAGGCTTGAACGGTGGCCCAAGTCTGCCCGAACCACGGCTGGCCGCCACATAAATAACCCATAAGTTGTTTTTGGCACAGGAACGCGGGCGTGAGCCCGCAAACCCGCGGGATGCGGGTGACACAAGGCGAGCCGGGGGAGCGCAGGGAGCGCTCCCGCCGGCCATTTGAAAGGACTCATGGTTATGGGCTTGCTGGTTCTCGACCGCGCCCTGATGGAAGAGATCATCATCGACGAGAGGATTCGCGTCGTGCTGCTCAAGGTGCAGGGACGCCGGGCGCGCATTGGCATCGATGCCCCTGACGAGATGCGCATTCGCCGCGGGGAGATCGAGGCACGTCCCTTATCCGATGGACCGGAGACCGGCGATGCACACGCCCGTTGAAGGCCCGCGGCCCTACACGCCCGAGTGGTACGACTCACTGACGCTGCGGATCGGCGCCTCCGAGGCGGCGGCCGCGTGCGGCGTTTCTGAGGATCGCCAGCCGCTCGATATCTACCTTGAAAAAACGGGGCAGCGCCCGCCCTTCGAGGGCAACGAGTTCACCCGGCGCGGGCATCGCTTTGAGCCATTTTTGGCGCTCGAGTACTCCGAGCGCACCGGCGTCGAGCTCGAAGCCAACCTGCCGACCTACTTCCATCCGCAGCATCGCTTCATCGCGGCGTCCCCTGATCGCTGGTGGAAGTCGGACCCCAAGCACTTGGTCGAGCTCAAGTGCTGCAACTGGCGGCGGGCCCAGAAGCTCGGCCCCGAGGGTAGCGACGAAGTGTTCGACGATTGGGCGATGCAGGCCCACCAGCAGATGGCCGTCTTGGACGCGCACACCTGCGACGTGTTCGTGATGGTCGACCTGCATACCTACCGGCATTACCTCGTCGAGCGCTCCGACAAGGTGATCGCGCTGCTGATCGAGAAGGAGCGCGAGCTGTGGCGGCGGATCGTCGAGCTGGATCCCCCGGAGCCCAACTGGGACCACGCCAACACGCTCGAGCTGATGAAGTCGATGTACGGGCAGGCCGGCACGGGCCTGGTCGAGTTGAGCCGCACGGCCGTCGATTCCTGGCTCGAGTATCAGAAGCTCGGCGACATGATTCGCCGCTACGACAAAGAGCGAGACAAGCTCAAGGCCCGCCTCCTCGGCGCGATCGGCGAGGCCGGCATGGGCTACTTCCCCGGCGGCAAACGCGGCATCGCCAAGACGATCGTGCCGATCGCCGGCCACGTCCGCAAACCGACCACTTCCCTGCGCTTGATTGAGAAGGAGATCCCTCGTGGCTAAAGGCCAAACGCTCCCCGAAATGTCCGTTGAAGAGGAGATGCGCTTTGCGCAGCTCGCCCTCAACAAGATGCTCGACGCGCCCGCCGGCACGAAGAAGCGGCTGATCGACGACTCGCTCACGCGGCGGGCCGACAAGTTGGCTGAGCTGCTGCCCGACTCGATGAAGGACCAAGCCCTGCGGCTCATCAAGCGGGCGCTGTTGACCTTCGAGCGGAACCCCCGCGGCATCCAAGACTGCACGCCGGAATCGTTCATCTACGCCGTGCTCGAGGCGGCCGAAGTCGGACTGCCGATCGATGGGCGGCTGTGCTACGTGGTGCCCTACAACACAAAGGTCAAGAAGGACGGTCGCGAGTCCTGGGAGAAGCGGGCCAAAGCGCAGCCCAGCTACCTCGGCCTGGTCGCCGTGGCCAAGCGCTCCAAGCAGATTCGGGACTGCTACGGCAACATCATCTGCGAGCACGACAACTTCAAGCACGGGCGGTCGGGCACGACCTGCGTGCTCGAGCACACCTACGACGTCGGCAAGCGGGGCGACGTTCGCGGCGCCTGGGCGATCGTCGACCTGCCCGATGGAAGCTGGCGCTACGAGATTATGGACCTGAGCGAAATCGAGGCGATTCGCGCCCGCTCCAAGAGCAAGGACGACGGGCCCTGGGTCACGGACACGGATCAAATGCGAATCAAGACCGTGATTCGCCGCATCCTCAAACTCTACTGCGACGATCCGGCGATCACGCGGGCGATGGACATGGACGACGACGACTACGAGCCGGCCACCGTCGACCCCGCCAATGTGCCGACCGGCGGTGTGGCGCCAGCCACGAAGACGGAGCGGCTGGTGAACCGCTTGGCCGACAAGAGGGCGGACGACGATCTGCCCCGCCAGTCGTCCGAGTCCGCCGAGCGGAAGCCCGACGATCGGTCGGAGCAAGCCGGGGCAACGGCCGGCTCGGTCATCGCCGCACAGATCCTGAGCGCCGCCACGGCCGGCGAAGTCGCCAAGCTCTACGACCAGGCCCTCGGCCCCGACAGCGACCAAGAGTTCTCGGTCGAAGAGAGCAACGCGATCGCGGCCGCGCGCGACCAGCGGCTCGTGCAACTCGCCGCCAAAGGCGCATAGGGTACCGCGATCGGGCTGATGGTCTATTTTTGTTGCCCACTGCCACAAACTGTGGTAGGAGGGCAGGTCTATTCCCGTATCAACCTGCACCAACCCACGACGGAGTCCAGTCACATGGCCATTAGCCCAGAGCGAGCCGCTAAGGAAGCTGCTACGGTCTTGATGTCAGCTTTCAAGCTCACGGTACCCGACGATCCGCCGCGACAGGTCTTTGCGCAAGCCTACCGAGTAGCTACTGCTGACTCTGGCAAGCGCTACGTGGTGATTCCCCAGGCGCTGACCTCTATCAAGCAGACGGTGCAGCGATTGCTGCCGCTGCTGGATCACTATCCAGTCGAAGAGTGTGAGCGCACGCTCACAGCGTTCGTCGTCCAAGAAAAGGATGCAGGCACATCCCTTCCGCAAGTTCACGATCGTCTGCGGCAAAGCATCCTTCAGTTCCTGCAAGGCCTTACTGCCTCCAAGGAGTGGGAATTGGTCCAGGCAGTCCGGCACATCGACCCCACGCAGGATGCTTTTTCGGTTGGCGCATGCACCTTCTACCTGATGGGGCCAAGCGAATTCTTGTTGTGGGGGCGTCGCATGTCATCTGGGAAGTACAATCCTCCGGCCAACACTCCTGTTCTTCCCGAATGGACTCACGGGGAAGCTGCCCTGCAAGGGCAGTTTGTTGCCGCTGCGAGGGTTCGCGCGGCAGATCGGCAACACGCGACGCGGAAGGGCCTTAGGCGTATTGAGGAGGCCCTCAACCTCCTGCGGTATGGCCAGCTCGTTGTCGGTTTTCCTTCCGGCGACGTCCCCGAAGTCGGCTACTGGAATAGGCACTGGCAGCATGATCACAACGTTGTCATTTGCCTCGAGCAACCGAAGTTCTCCACGAATGTGAGCATTGGTGGACCGGAAGGGAACCTGCACACGCAGAGCAGCAGAGCGCCGGGGTGGAGCGCATTTGAACAGATGGTCGGCCTGGACTTGTCGATGCGAACAGAGCTCCAGATCAGAATGACCACGTTTCTCGAGTGGTGTGGGTTAGCAGCCCGCGCGCCATCTGCCTCGGTTCGTCTCGTTGCTGTCGTGACGGCGCTCGAGGCTCTCCTTATCTCTGAAAGCGAAGCAATGGGCAAGAAATCAAAGCTGATGCGGCGAGTGGCATCGCTGGCAGCAAAGTCGGATGCCGAAATCCAGGAAATCGAAGCCCAGGTGGACGAACTCTACAGGGCGCGGAGTGCTTGCGTCCATGGCGGTGTGACTGACGTTGAACGGCGAGTGGTTGATCAAGCGGTCGAACTCATGGCGAAAGCGGTCGATGCACTCACCAGCAGGCCGCCCTTTTGCACCTACTCCACGCTCGTGGAGGTTCTCCAGCAACTGGATCCCCGGCAGACTCTCGGGGACTCGTCCCGTACGAAGTGGATTGCCGAGAACGCCTATTGCCGCTGGATTGAGGAAGGCTGCCCAAACGGCCGCGATGTTCAGCACTGGCTGGATGCTGAAAGAGAATACGCGTGCAACGCGCTTCTTCGGGGCCGGCCCATCGATTCGATAGTGGCTGTCGGCGGCTTAGGGGACGACTAGCCGATGGCCTTTGCGTCATCGGTCCAAGCATGTCGTGATCAACAAATAACCCATAGGTTGTTACTACTAGGAGTCCGATGTAATGCCCGAAGCCATCAGCATCAAGGACGTCGGCCCCATCAAGGAGCTGATGATCGATCCTAAGCCCGGCGTCACCGTGCTCGTCGGCGAGAACGGGGCCGGCAAGTCGAAGGCGCTCGAAGCGGTCGACGCCCTCACCGCCGGCAAGACGAAGCTCAAGCCGCGCGACGGCAGCCTGGGGGGCGAAGTCGAGGGGTTCGGCATTCGGATTTCGGTCGGGCACTCGAACCGCCGCTTCGGCGACCCGCGGTTCGTGGCACTGGGGGAAAAGCTCGACGTGGCGGCGCTCGTCGAGCCGGGGCTCAAGAGTCCCGAAGCGAACGACGCAGCCCGCATCAAGGCGCTGGTCGGGCTGACCGGCGTGACCGCCGACTCGGCGATGTTCCATGAGCTGGTCGGCGGCCAGGCTGAGTTCGAGCGGCTGGTGAAGAAGACCAGCATCGCCCTAGACGATCCGGTGGAAATGGCCCGCCGGGTGAAGAAGGATCTGGAAGAAGCCGCGCGGCTCGAGCAGTCACACGCCGACCACGCCGACGGCCACGCCAAGGCGAAGCTCGAGTCGGCCAAGCAGTTCGGCGACAACCTGCCCGCCGTCGATGAAGCGGCCCTGCAGCAGGGCTTCCGCGGCGCCGTGGCGACTGAGGCCCGCTTGCAGTCGCTCGCGGAGCAGGCCAAGCAGACGGCGATCGAGCGGCAGACGGCCCAGGACAAGTTGGAAGCTGCGCGCAAGCAGTACGAGGGGCCGGCAGTCGGGGATGCTCGAGCAGAACTCGCGGAAGCCGAACGGCTGGTCGCCGCGGCGCAATTTGCCGCCGTGGATGCAGAGCAAGCATTTCGAAAGGCGAACGAGGCCCATCGCAGCGCGTGCGTCGCGCGCGACCGAAAACACGACCAACTCGTCGAGGCAGAGCGCCACGCCGGTCTGGTCGCCGCTTGGGAAAAGCAACTCGCGGACACGAGCGCCCTGGCGGCGCCCAGCGACGAAGCCCTGGCCTCGGCCGCCGAGGAGGTCCGTAAAGCCCGCCAGGCGATCGAGGACTCGGTAGTGGCCCGAAAGGCCCAGAGCCTGCTCGAAGAGGCCGAGGCGGCCGCTGAGAAGGCCAAGGGGCATTTGGTGAAGGCGACTCGCCTGCGCGACTCGGCCAAGGCGATCGAAAGCGTGCTCTCGAAGCTGATCGCCAAGGCGGGCTGCAAGCTCACCGTCGTCGGCACCGAGAAGGGCCCCCGGCTTGTCACCGAGACGGACCGCGGGCAAACGCTGTTCGCGGATCTGAGCGATGGCCAGCGGTGGCGGATGGCCATGGAAATCGGCCTCGACACGTTTCAGCGAATGATCGAGGCCGAGGGCGTAAAGGGCACCCCGATCTTCCCGCTGCCGCAACGGGCCTGGCAGGACTTGAACCCCGCCAACCGCGAGCCCATCGCCGAGCTCGCCAAGGAGCGGGGAGTGTGCATCCTCACCGCCCGCTGCGACGACGGCCCCCTGCGCGTCGAGGTTCTGTAGTTCGCTCAACCAACGTGACCCCAAGGGAGCCAAGAACGATGACCCACACCACAAGGGCGCAACTCCCGCTGACGGAGCTGCAGCGGGAAACGATCGAAGTCATGCGGGCCTTCCGCCACCAGCACGGCCGCTGGGCAACCTCCACGGAGCTGTGCCTGGCGTTCGGCGTCACCAAGCGCACGATGCGCGAGCGGCTGCTAGCGATCGGCGAACGTGGCGCCGTCTTTCAGCCCGAGCCCGGGAAGCCCTGGCAGATCGTCGAGGACAAACCGCAGGCCGGCAGCGAAGCGAGCTAAGAGCAAGGAGGCGGGAATGGCGGGGGACTGGATTCCAATTACTGTGGACCTACCCAGGAAGCGCGAAGTGTACCTGATCGCGGCGGCAACGAATCGCTCGCGCGAAGAGGTCGTCGGACTCTTGGTTGGCTTCTGGCTGTGGGCCAGCGGCGAGACGGCCGACGGCAAACTGCCCGGCCTCAGTTGTCACGCTCTGGTCACGGTCGTGGGCGCGACAGAGGACTTTTGGCGCGCAGTGGTGCGCGCAGGATGGCTTGTGGAGGGCGACGGCTTCTTGCGCATTCCGCGCGCCGACCACTGGTTGACGAAGGGAGCTAAAGCAAGGCTCCAGGCAGCCTTACGGAAGCAAAAACAACGCGCCGGTCTGTCACGCTCGCGTGTGACAAAAACGGGACTAGAGAAGAGAAGAGAAGAGAAGAGTATCAAGTCGACTAGGGCGAAGTCGATTTCGGAGATCCGAATCACGGACTCCGGGCGCTGGCAGGCACTCCGTGAACGGCTGGTCGCCGCGGTCGATCCGCAGCCCGAGGAGCGCGACGTGCTGGCCATGCTCGCCGGCCTGGTCAGCGAGGGGCATCTGGCCGAAGCGGCGGCGGCGCTGGCCGTCGACGATCTGGCCTCGCGCGGCGGCCGGGTGCGCAACCGGCTGGCGTACTTTTGGGCCTGCGTGAAGGCCCGCGCCGGCGAGGTGGACGTGAACTCGCTGATGCGCCGCGTGCGGCTGCCCGGCGCCGCCACGGCTGGTCTCGACGGCGACCTGGCGGCCGTGCTCGAACGAACGCTGCGCAGCGCGCCGGCGCTGCCCAGGGAGGACGCATGAGCGCGCCGCGCAGCGGAAAAACCAAACGCGAGCAGCCGGCCGCGGCGCCCCTGAACGACGGGCTGTTCGCCCTGCCGAGCGAGCTCGAGGCCGAACGGGCGGTGCTGGCCTCGGTGCTCTTGTCCGCGGAAGTGCTCGACGACGTGCAGCTCGAGATCGACCGCGACGACCTGTTCGACGAGGCGCACCGGCTGATCTACGAGCGGATGTTGGCACTATACAACTCCGGCCGCAAGCTCGACGTGACCACGCTCGTGTCGAGCCTGCGGAAGGAGCGCGGCGGCGGCGAAAGCGCGCTCGACCTGGCCGGCGGCCTGGAGTACCTGACATCGCTGCTGGAGCTGCGGCCGACGGCCAGCGGGGCGGCCTACTACGCGCGATTGGTGCGCGAGGCCTCTCTGTTGCGGCAGTTGCAAAAGGCAGCCGCGGACACCTTGAGCGACGTGGCGAGGCGGCCGGAGTCGGCGCGCGACGCCGTGGGGGAGGCCGAACGGAGGATCTTCGCCATCTCGGAACGCGAGATGCGCGCCCAGGACGCGCGGCCGATCGGAGAGGCCATCGACGCCGCGATGGCTGAACTCACCGCGCGGCGCGAGGGGGTCGCTCCCGGTCTCTGCAGCGGGTATCGCCCGCTGGACGACGTGACGGGCGGTCTGCGGCCCGGCGAGCTCGTGGTCCTGGCGGCGCGGACCAGCATGGGCAAGACCGCGCTCGCCCTGAACATCGCCGAGCATGTATCTCGCAGCGAAGGGCGGCCTGTGCTGTACGTGAGCCTCGAGATGTCACGCGTGAGCCTGGCGGATCGCCTGCTCGGCTCGTTGGCCCGCGTCGACAGTCGCCGGTTGCGGGCCGGCGTGCTGACGCCGGAAGAACGGCGCGAGATCGTGGCCGCCTCTTCGTTGATGCACGACGCGCCCCTGGTGGTCGACGACGCGCCGACGCGCAGCGCCCGCGAGATCGCCGCCCTCGCCCGGAGACTCAAGCGCCGCGAGGGGCTGGGGCTCGTCGTGGTGGACTACCTGCAGCTCGTGGAGCCCGAGGATCGGCGGGTGCCGCGGCAAGAACAGGTGGCTGCGGTCAGCCGGCGGATGAAGGGCATGGCGCGGGAGCTCGGCGTCCCGGTGCTCTGCCTGGCCCAACTCAATCGGCAGGCGGACACCGGTGAAGAGAGGCCCAAACTCAGCCACCTGCGGGAAAGCGGGGCGGTCGAACAGGACGCCGACGTGGTGCTGTTCGTCCATCGGGCGGGCTACTACCGCCAGGAAACGGCGAGCGCCGAGGGGCAGGAGGCGGAGATCATCGTCGCCAAGCAACGGAACGGGCAGACGGGCACGGTCAAGCTGCTGTGGTTCGGGCCGTTCATGCGGTTCGAGAATCCCAGCCAGCGCGACGACTGGGAACAAGGCGCGTTCTTTTAGGAACCAAAACCAGAGGAACCGGCGCGCGTGCGCCGGACACGGGAGACACACTACTGATGGTCAAGCAAGCTCACCAAAAACTGACGCCGGCCGAACAAGCTGAGATCCAAGCCAAAATCCAACGGACGCAGTTGGTTTGCATCAAGGTCTTGTCGGCGCTCGAACGCCACTTCCCCGAGGGCTATGTGCTGACCCTGGTTGCCAGGGCGCGGCGCTCGCCCTGTGACGATGACATGCTGATCAGCGCGGAGACGGAGCTTGCTCCGCTGCTGGCGTGCATCAAGGGAATCGGCAAGCGGTTCAAGGACGAAAAGACGCCGTTCTTGGACGCAACCGGCAAACGACACCCGCGCCCGAAGAAAGGAAAATGCGGCGATGGTCCGTGAGCTCAGGAAGTGCAAGAACGGTCGCCGCGAGCTGCATCGCCGCGTTGGCGGCCTGGTGGTCACGGTCACGGAAAAAGGCATTGAGCTGCGCGCCGAGCGCCGCCGCACCGCCAAGGCCCTGGTCGTGACCTACGACCAGATGGCCAAGCAGGGACTGCTGAACGGCCGCTACAGCCTGACGGAAGCCGAGTGGGCCAAGCCGCTCGACCAGCTCTGGCGCCTCGCGCAGTTGCCGCAAGCGTAATGGGCCGCTCTAACAACTGGTAGGTTTTTCATGGAACGCATCTACATTGGCATCGATCCTGGCCTGACCGGGGCGGTCGCCGTCATCCACGCCTCGGGCGCGGTGAATCTGTTCGACTGCCCGACCTACACCGTCGAGCGGCCGAAGAAGAAAGGCCAGAAAAAGGCCGGCATTCGGACGCTTTACGACACGCAGGGGATGACCGATATCCTCCGCGCTCTCATGGCGACGTTTTGGAACCCAGAAGAGACCTGCCCGTTGATCGTTGGGCTCGAGCATCAGCAGCCAATGCCCAGCAACGAGAAGTTCGGCAAGCAAGGCAGCCTGCAAACCTTCTCCCTCGGCTATGGCTACGGGATCTGGGTTGGCATCCTGGCGACCCTCGGGCTGCCCTACGAGCTGGTGCGTCCGGCCACCTGGAAGCCGGCAATGACGAAGGGGCTACCCAAAGAGAAAGAGGCCGCCCGAATGCGGGCCAACCAACTCTTTCCGCAGGCCCGCGGCTGGCTGGGCCGCAAGAAGGATCACAACCGCGCGGAAGCCCTGCTGATGGCCGAGTGGCTCAAGCGGCAGCACGGCGCTCCCACTCGTGGCGATGCAACGCTCGATGCCGAGCAAGATGCGATCGAAGGGAGCCCGTTCTAATGCCCGAGTTCAAATTCGTTCCCAAGCTCAACCTGGCCGACAATTTCGCGTTCCCCGTCGAGACGGCGACCGAGACCATTGCGATCGTCGCCCGCCGCGGGGCCGGCAAGACCTACACCGCCCGCAAGCTGGCCGAGGGCCTGCTGCTGGCGGAAGTGCAGACGGTCATCGTCGACCCGATCGGCGTTTGCTGGGGGCTGCGGTCGGCCGCCGACGGCAAGAACCCCGGCCTGCCGATCTACATTCTCGGCGGCGAGCACGCGGACGCCCCGCTCACGCCCGACAGCGGCGCCCTGGTCGCCGACCTTATTCACGGCCAGAAGCTCTCCTGCGTGCTGGACCTGTCGGGGATGGGCAAGGCGGAAATGAACCGCTTCGTCACGGCCTTCGCCGAACGGCTGTACCACGTTCAGCGCGACGCGCTGCACATGATTATTGACGAAGCGGACGCCTTTGCCCCGCAGCGGCCGATGCCGGGCGAGCAGCGGATGCTCGGGGCGATGGAGACGCTGGTCCGCCGTGGCCGGGCCCGTGGCATCGGCCTGACGCTGATTACCCAGCGGCCGGCCGTCATCAACAAGAACGTGCTCACGCAATGCGAGATTCTAATCGCGCTGCAGATGAGCCACCACTTGGACCTCAAGGCGGTCGACGAGTGGGTGAAGCTCAACGGCACAGAGGAGCAACGCGAGCAGTTCTTGGCCTCGGTCCCGTCGCTGCAGAAGGGCGAAGCGTGGATCTGGTCGCCCAGCTTCCTCAAGACCTTCGTGCGGGTGAAGGTCAACAAGTGCAAGACCTTCGACTCGAGCGCCACGCCCACGGTGGGGGCCGCCAAGAAGACGGCGCCCAAGCAGCTCGCCGCCGTCGACCTGGACGCCCTGCGCGAAAGCCTGGCCGCGCAGATCCGGGCTGCGGAGAACGATGATCCCGTGCGACTGCGGAAGCGGATCGCCGAGCTCGAAAAGCAAGTGAAGGCCGCCAGCGCTCCGAATGCCGAGACCGGCAGGGCCTTCGCGGCGTTCTCCGGCGGCGTCCGAGAGACGCTGTGTCTGCTGTGGGAACGGGCCGATGAGCTGCAAAGCCTGATCGCATCGCGCCTGCGGACGATCGAGGAGTATCAGGCAGGCCCCCTACAGTCGTTTCTGTCGCCGAGGCAGGACATTACCGAGAAGCCGCGGATCATCCCGCGCATCCCCGATCCGGAGCCGCGGAGCAAGCCGCTGCCCGATCCCGTGGGCGCCGTACTCCGCGCCGAGCTTGGCAAGGCCCAGCGGCTCATTCTCACCGCCTTGGCCCAGCACGGGGCGCGGACCAAAACGCAGGTGGCCGTGCTCGCCGGCTACTCGGCTGAGGGGGGAGGCTTTCGCAATGCCCTCGGTTCGCTGCGGACGGCCGGCTATGTAGTCGATCAGGGAGACCGCATCGTCATCACGACCGGCGGCGAGGCGGCCCTGGGCTCTTACGAGCCGCTGCCGACTGGCCGCGCCTTGGTCGAGTGGTGGATGGGACGGCTCGACAAGTGCCAGCGGGCGATCCTGCGCGTCGTCGTCGACCACGCACCGAGGCTCCTGACCAAAGCCGAGATTGCGGAGCGCGCCGGCTACGAAGTCGAGGGGGGCGGCTTCCGCAACGCGCTAGGCCGTCTGCGGACGCTCGAGCTGATCAGCGGCCACAACACGATCGAGGCCAACTCGGAGCTGGTCGCATGAGCGCGAAGCGACCGAAGTTCAACCCTCGTGACTATGGCCTCGACCTGACGCTCCCACAGTTCCGGGCTCTGGTCGCCAAGGCCTTCGACTGCTTCGACACACGACACGACAAGCTCACGGTCGACGAGCTGCTACTGAACCCCCAGGTTGCAGTGCAATTTTGCGATGAGTTTCGCCAGCGATCGGGGGCCGCGCTCGAAGACCACCAAATCCTGCGGGCCCTGCTCAACCACCGGAAGAACAAGCGGGCTCGCCAATGACCGATCAACAAGGGGCTTTCATTCCAACCCGAGAGAAAGGATCGCCATGTACGTCGTGACCGATGAGCAACAAAAGGACATGGAGCGCCGCTTCACTTACCACAAGCCGGGCGGCGACCAGACCGAGCGGTATCAGGCGATGCGCGGCTACGCCCGCGAATACGCCCTGATGCTCGTCCGCTGCGTGCCCGACAGCCGCGAGCGCGCGCTGGCCCTCACGAAGCTCGAGGAAGCGGTGATGTGGGCCAACGCCGGCATCGCCCGCAACGAGACCCACTGCGAAGCGGCCCCGGCGCCCGAGGGCCTGCCGCCGGGCTTCGAGAAGTTCAACCTCACGCAGACCCTCGAGCCCAAGCCCGAGCCGCAAGTCGTGAAGGTCGAGCCGATGGAGGCGGCCGCCGCGGCCGACCAGGCGGCGGACGGGGCCGGGCAAGTCGCGGAGAAACAAACCGTCAGCGCGCACGAAGTCGGCGCCGTGCCGCCTGGCGTGCTCGGGGCCTGAATCAGACAGGGGCCCGGGGCCTGTTGGAAACCTGAAAGGGTTTACGCATGACCGCTACGAAGAAGGTCGCCTATGCGATCGTCGAGAGGAAAGGGCCCAACGGCCGCATCCTCGACGTCTACAAACTGATGGAGGAGCTGGTCAAACTGCACCACAAGCACTTGGACAAGGCGACGATTGCCATCGCCTGGTGCTACACCTGGAAGCAGGACAAGGACGGGCGGCTCAAGATCGGCGATGCCAAGAAGGCCAGCGAGATCGACCGCCAACTGCACAAGGTCGATCTGGTCATTCTACTCAACGACACGACCTGGAACCACTCGACGTTCACGGACGCGCAGCGCCGCGCGCTGATGGACGAGTGCCTGTGCCGGCTGGATATCAGCCGCGACGAAGAAGGGCAGCCGCGGCTCGACGAGAACGGCCGCATCGTCTACGTGAAGCGGAAGCCCGACATGGTGGGCTTCTCCGAAGTGCTCGCGCGTCACGGCATCTGGACCAAGGACTTGGAACGGGTCGCCGCGATCATCCAAGACGACGTGTCCCGGCCGCTGTTGGGCAGCCCGCTCCGCAAGGAAGAGCCCAAGGCCGAGAGCGACGACGAGGACGACGAGGAGGAGGATGACGAGGACTCCGAGCTCGAGGAAGAGGAGGAGGACGAAGACGAGGAGGACGACGAGCTCGAGGACAAGGCGGCCAGCGGCGACGGCGCCCACGAGCCCGTGCTGGCCGGAACCAAGGTCCGCCTGCTGCGGAACGTGGCCGGCTACGACAACGGCAACGACGGGCTGACGAAGGGCAAGATCTTCGAGGCCGAAGCCGGCTCGAACGGGATCGCCCAAGTCCGGTCGAACGCCGGGCGGCTCGTGCTGCTGCCCGCGGGCAGCTTTGAGTACGTGTAACCAACCGATCGGTTGTTTATTTTCCCTTCGGCCGCAATCGTCCCCGCATGAGGCGGGGTCGGCGGCCGGCAACCGATGGGGAGGGATTCGACTCGATCGGCGCAACCGGAACGGCGCGACGGCGATGGCCCCCCCTAGAGCCGACTCCAATCGCCGCCGGCAATCGCCATGCTCGTGAACCCGATATTCACGATTGTTTTGCTCGGCTTTGCGTTCGTTGCCTCGCAGGTCTCTAAGGCCGTTCGGCGGACGCTGTCGCGGGTTGCTAAATCGTAGTGGCCACCTCGGCAAGGTGCCTGCTAGAATTGGGGAATGGCCCGCACCTCCCACGCCATCAAAGCCGTTTTCGTGGCAATGCTATCAGCCTTGCTTGGGCTCGTGATCGGTGTGGCGGTCGGAGGCACGCTTCTACCGCTCCCGCTGTTCCCGCGCTTGGGCGACAAACCGGATTTCCGCGTCGGCATGATGCTTGGTGGCGTATCGGGGGCTGCTGCGGGCTTTCTCATTGGCCTTCGAGCCTATCGACGCAGATGCCACTCGGATGAAGCTGTAATTCGGTACGTCGTAGCGTTGCTCACGTCACTCACGGGGTTCGTCCTGGGAACCCTGCTTGTTTCGCAAATGGTTCTTTCCATCAATCCAACCAACCGAACCTTAGGAGGCATGTTATACGGTGGCATCTTCCTATCGTTTTTGGGCTACCGTTGGGGGCGTGACCATTTCCGCTATAACGGAGCCGAGGGAGACGCGAGCCCGAGGCCATGAAAGCGGCAATGCGAGCCGCAACCTACGCATCGCCTTTTAGGCCGCATGAGCGATAATGCGTGGTGGGAAGGCGTTGACCGCGATGAAGCTCAACTTACCCCTGTACTACGTCAGCTTGGATGGCGACCCACTGATGGAGAAGGCCGGCAACGTGCGTTACATCTCGCTGTTCACCACGGCGGAGTGTGCCGAGCGGTTCATTAGGGGGCGTGCTCTCGGCCGCTTTTGGGAGGTGGTTCCGTTGGAAACCGCCGACGCGGCCAAGCATATCTTCGATTGGTGCTTCATCGAAAAGGTTGCGTTGGACCCTACATGGGGAATGCCGGTACGTCTGATCTCCGTAGATTCAGAGTAGGGGCGCGCGACCACAGGCATGAACCAAATCGAACCCCGTGGCCACCCATGCCGCCGCCGAAGGGGCCGTGAGCCAGGCAACAAGCCAACCGCGGGGCCTCGGCAGCCGAGGGCAGGGCTGCCTGGCACCTGTTCCGCTGCTAAGATAAGAGCATGAGCGACTTCTGGCTTCGTGCTTGCTACCGGGCAGATAATAGGACGTATTCATGACTGCAAAGCTCGCATCACGTCCCACGAGTCGCCGCTTGTTCCACGCAATGTTTTGGTTTTGCGTTTGCTTTGCCCTGGCAAGGCATCTCCCGCCGAACCCCTTCATCGGCTATGTGCCGCCGGCAGGGCTGGGTGGCCAAGCCAGAATCTACTACTGCGGGGTCTTGCTCATCCGCGGGGCTCCATTCGGGGCCGGGGTAGGCGCAATCTTTGGCAAGACAGGGTTGGGAGCGCTGGCCGGAATTCCGGCAGGGTTCGTGCTGGGCATCCTGATTAGCGACCCGCACTATAACTGACTCACTTTGACCGAACCGGGTAGCGCACGCAGCAAAAAGCCGCGGTCAGCAACAAGCCAACCGCGGCCGCGGCAGCCTTGAGTGGCTAGGCTTTTCCCGTCGGTTTGCGATAATGACGGCATGAGACGGATCCTAAAGTTTCATCTGCCGGGATTGCCCGTGTTGGCCCTGGCCTTTGTGCTTAGCTACTTGTCGTTTAGCCACGAGAGAGGAAGCGGAACCTGGCTTCTGTTGCGGATCGGGGTCGCGGTTGCCGCCTGTCTGGGCCTCATTGTCATTCCTTGGTATCTAGGCGCATTTAGGACAGGGGCACCGAGCATCAGCGAGCTTCCGAATAAGACTCGGCTTATTGTCTTCGCCTGTGTCGTGATTTGGGGCTTCGCCAGTGTCGGGGTATTGGTGTCGGCCTTGTTGGGCTAGAGCTGTGCTTGGCTGGTCTTTCGTGCGATCGCGCCGCGTTTCCTGAGCGGCGGTCAAGCCGTTGTTCTGCCCTTTGAAAATGGCGATGATTCGGGGGGCGGACGATTTGGAGCCGGAAGCTATGGAAGCTAACTATCCGATGGCTACGTTGCCAGCCACGCCGGATTACGTCCTGTCGGTCATTCAAGATGGGCACCGCCAAGCATGCGAGTACGATTCAGGGACCGACCCGTGGGCAGTCCTGTCGTATGACACGACTGTTTCGGAGTGGCGGTATGTCTGCGACCTAGTTTCGTGGCGGTCCCTTGGCAGGGCGCTGAACGACATGTGGGGCATTCGGTGTTCCGACGCCGAGTGGCGTGCAGTGCTTGAGCCGGCCCGCCAGCGGACGGTCCGGGACGTATGCAACCTGATTGCCGGACGAGCGGTCCGACCGGCGATTCAGCCTGCAACGGTGCTCGGGAAAAAGTGCGCCGCTGCGGGTGCGTTTCTCACAGTCCGCTCATTGCTCGGCAAAGCGGGCGCTTCGGCTGATGCAATCGCGCCGTCCACGGAACTGGCTCCGTACACGCGGCAGCACTTGGACGTGTTCCTTGGCGGTGTGTCCCGGCTTGCCCCCGGCGTGTTGCCACCGGTCAAGATTCAGAAGCCGGTCTACGACGCGGGGGTTACCGTAATCGTTCTCGGAATGACGTGCTTGATTGTTGGGTTCGCTGGCCTCTACGTGTTCACGATCGCCGGCGTGCTGCTGTTCACAGTCGGCTTCGCCCTCACCTGGTTCGCGGCACGGCGCACGCCGCTGTCGGTCGAATTTGGAGAGTTGCGAACCTTCCGCGACCTTGCGATTCTTTTGGCCGATGGCTCGTCGGATGGGCAAAGCCGATACGCGTAGGCCGCACGCAAACCAAAAGAGCTCGCTGGTTGGGCAGGCTCGAGGGCATGCGGCCGGTCACCCCGACCGGCCCAGCGATGCTCTGCCGGGGGCTCGAGGCAAGGGGCCTATGGGCTGGGCTCGGCCGATCCCGCTGCGTCGAAACCGCAACTAGTTGCGTCGCGCGTGAAGCCGGTAAAATTGGGGTTGGGGCAGTTCGACGCTCTCCGGGCTGCCGGAAACATTCCGGGGGTTTGGGGGGCCGGTGCCGCGCTGGGCAGGGCAGTTCTTCGGCGGGCATTGCGGGCCGGGCGATTGTCGTCAGCTTTCGCCCAACACCAATTGATTGCCCTAGGGGGTCAGGGGGGGCGGTGTGCGCCCGCTGCGTTTGGGCCGAACACTTCGGGACGTAACCTTGTGGCCCTCCGAGTTGTCCGTTTCAGCGTTGACCAGCCGTTTATAATCGACGACCCGTCTCGACCTCGAAAGCGATGCAATGCCCAAGTTCTCTTTGAAGCACATTTTCGCACTTACCGCATTCGTTGCAGTCGTCGTCTGGCTTGTGCGCTATAACCGGCCTCTGGGAGCGGGCTTCCTAATGGGAGCGGTGCCAGGGCTTTTAGGCGGAATCGTGGCATTAGGCGTCATCTTGGCGATTCGCAAGCTGACCGGAGTGATTCACCACGTCGAGCTGTTCTATCTCCAGCCGACCTATTCGGTGGTGCAGGAAGAGATCGAAGCGATCCTCGCGAACACGTCCGCGTTCACAATGGCGAACTCTCTCTTTGTCCGCGACAAACAAGGTGGCCAGACGGTCATGGTTCGACTTCCGTTTCGCGAGTTTCGGAGGCTGCCCAAGGCGCAGCGGCAGTTCTTAAGAGCCCATTGCGTTTCGATCTACGACTCCTACGGTAAAAAGCCCATCAGAATGAACTGAGATCCCATATCGGCCCCCTAGAATCCTTCGCAGCAAACTGTCTCGCTACCGGCGTGCAGGGTTGCCGCATGGTTCGGAGGCTAACGATTCGTGCCCGTCGGATTGAGCCGCAGCCGCCGGCTTGCCTGCAGAAGAGTTGACGCCGCTGCGCCCGCGGCGCAAAAATAACCCATAGGTTATGTTTCCTCGCGCCCGAGGTTTCCCATGAGCTCTTTCGACGATCCCAACGACCGGGAAGACGTGCCTTTTCCCGCGCATGGCCCCGTGAACGTGCCCGACGCCTTCGAGATGGCGGCCCAGGCCGCGCAGGCGCAGGGGATGCCCCTGCCCGCCGGTCTCGTCCCGCCGGTGCCGATGGTTCCGCTGCGTCTGGGCGGCGCAGCCCGCGCCGCCGCCCCTGGCCTGAGCCCGATCAACACGCCGGAACAGGTGTTGGCGGTGCTCTCGCGGCTCAACCCCGAGAAGATCCGGCTGGCCGGCCAGATCTTCGGCCGGGCGGCGGCGCCGGAAGCGGCGCTGCTGGGCATCCTGAGCCGCGTGGATCCCCCGATCCTCACGTCGCTGCTGGGCCTGTCGCGCGACATTTTGCTCTCGCTTGCGCCCGATGGCCAGCGGCCGCCAACCGATCTTCTGGTGAATCTCGAGCTGCTGGGGACGGTGCTTACCGTCATGTCCCGGCCGCAACAGAACGCCCAAGCAGTGCAAGCAATCGGGATGCTGCTGGGCTAACGGATCGCCCGTTGTTTTTCAAAGTCTCGCACGAAAGGAAGCAAATCATGCCGCTCCCCAAGATGACTGCCGAGCAGTTTCGCCACCTGATCGCCCCCGCGCTGTCGATCGCCGGCACCGTGGCCGCGCTCACCCCCACCAAGGTCGACGACACGCTGGTTCTTGGCGTGCAGAAGGTAAGCGAGAACGACCTGGCGGTGAACGCCGTCGTGAACCTCATCAATCGCCTGGCCGGCACCCTCGAGGCCAACAACGGCCAGCTCGGGCCGGGCGACCTGGCGGGCATCCACGCGGCGATCGAAGCGCTGCCCTGCTAGTCGGCGTATCGGCGGCGAGCGGTGGCAGGTAGCGACGACTACCCCACCGCTCGCAGTTTTACCCGTCCCGCGTTCTCTGAATCGAGGTGATCTGTGGATTGGGCGAATATGTGGCCTTGGATCGTGGGCGGCATTCTGCTGCTGCTCGCGTCGAAGGGGGGCGGCGGCTTGGAGACATTCTCAAGCAGGTGCTTTCCTTCTTGGGGCTCGACAAGCTCGGCGGCGGCGGCGGTCCCATTCCGCCCGCCACGTTGCAGGCCCTCGAGGCCGGCGCCGCCAAAGTCGCCGGCGAGGCAGAAGGCCTCACTAAGACCCGCGCAGCGCTCGACGGCGTTGTGGAGGATCTTGGCAAGTCGGCCGCGCCCCAGCACGACATGGCGACCGTGCCGGGCCGCGGGGCCTGCTACGACTGCCTGGCCGGCTGGCTGGCGGCAAACGGCTCTGCCGACCTGGCCAGCGAGCTCGATGGCAAGGTGTTGCCGCGCCTGGTGAAACGGGAGGCGACCTCTACCACATGAGCCATCCGAGGCTGTTCTCAGGGCCGACTTCCGCACCCTCATCGACCCACGGCTGGGCGGAACTGGTGAAGGCATGAACAACGAACCCAACTACACGGTTCGCTGGTTGGCGATCGGCCTCGTGCTGTTCGGGATCTTCAAGGGGACCGGCGGCCACCTGCCGTTCCCCCTGCCCGGCCCTGCGCCCGCGCCAGCCCCCGACGTTCCCGCGCCGCCGGCCGATCTGCAGTCCGCCGTATCGCAGGTAGCCAGCCTGGCGAAGGGCTTTCCGGCCGACGCCGCGGCGGCCGCTCCGCTGTACCTGGCGCAGGCCAAGCTGATCGAGGCCGACAGCGCCGCTGCAACAGGGCGCGAACTGCTCAAGACCACCGACGGCCTACGGCAGCTCAACACGCGCTCCGGAGGCTTGCTCTTCAGCGCGCAGGGCTGGAAGGGCAAGCACCCCGAAATGAACCCCGCGATCGAAGCGGCGTTCACCCAGGCCATGGGGGGCACCGACAACAAAACGCTCGACGCGGCGCTACGGCAGCGTGCCGCGGCGACCTGGCGGGCGGTGGCCTGGGCGCTAAGTGGGGGCAAATGAACCCGAAAGGAGGCCCAAATGACGCAGGAACAAGTCAATCAGCAGCCGGGCGAGCAGCCCAACGACGGAACGCTGGGCGCCCTGTTTCGCATTGGTCGGCACTTCGTTCGTAAGACGCCGCTCGGCGCTGGCTTTCAGGTCTGCCGCCTCGATGGGCTGACCGTGACGGTGATCGAGGAGCGGCTGTCGCTCTCGATCGCCGAGATCCGCTGCCGGCAGTTGGCCCGCCTCGATCCCGTGACCCATGAGGGAAGCGATGCCTAATCTCCCAGCCGGTTTTCAGTCGTGGCCGCACGACGCCGTGGAGCTCGAGCCGGGCGACATTGCTCGGATCTACGCGCAGGGCTTCGCCGGCGCCTTCCCCAACCACGAAGATCGAGACCAGATCGTTGCCCAGAACGACGGCAACTTTGCCGACGCCGCGCACAGCTACGGCCTGGCCGGCACGGGCGAAGGCAAGGTCTCGCTGCCCTTCCTCTCGGTGCTCAAGTTCAGCCGGGAGAAGTACTCCGTCGCCCAGCGCCGAGGCGACTGCGTTTCGTTCGGCACGCGCAACGCGCTCGACGTGAGCCGGGCCGTGCAGATCGACGTGAAGGGCGCTCCGGAAGAGTGGGTCGAGGACGCGGCCACCGAGACGATCTACTGGGGCCGCGGCTACAGCGGCGAAGGGGCGAGCTGTTCGACGCTGGCCAAGTTCGTGCAGAGCCGCGGCGGGATTCTGCTGCGGCTCAACTACGAGGCCCTGGGGCTCGACTTGCGGCAGTACGACTCGCGCAAGGGGCAGAACGGCTCGGCGGGGCCGCCGCAGAACGTGCTGGCCGAAATGCAAAAGCATCAGGTCCAGACCGTCTCCTACATCGACCCCTCGAACGATCCGCTATCGCAGGCCCGCGACGCGCTGGCCAACGGCTACGGCCTCTCGTGCTGCTCGGGCTATGGCTTCTCGAGCACGCGGGACAGCGACGGCATCGCGCGGCGGCAAGGCGCCTGGTCCCACTGCATGGCCTGGACCGCGGTCGACGCCCGCGACGAGACCATTCAGAAGCACGGGGGCCCGCTGTTCCTCGTGCAAAACTCCTGGGGCTACAACTGGATCAGCGGCCGCAAGGTGAACCAGCAGCCCGACGGCTCGTTCTGGATCAAGCCGAACGACGCCCTGGGGATTCTCAAGTCGCAGGGGAGCTTCGTGCTCTCCAACGTCCGCGGCTTCCCTGCGCGGAAGCTCCCCGACTACGGCACCAACTACTGGTAAGGGCCGCGCGGCCGCACTGTGCGGATCGCCGGCGCCCCTGCCTTTTCCCGTTGCATGGAGATCGATCGATGAAAGGTTCTTTTCTTGGGCTTGCCTTGGTGGCAGCGACCGTCCTGCTGCTTTCCGGCTGCGCTGCTGGGCTGGCCAATCGCGCCGGCGCCGAGGATTACACCGCGGCGGTGGCGGCTGAGGCTGCTGCGGTCTCGCTCGAGGCGGCGGCCCCGGCCCCGGCCCCGGCGGCAGCGCGGGTCGTGAAGGACGATGCGGCGGATACGCTGATCTTGCCGGCAGTCCTCTCGAAGTCTGCGGGGCCCGCCTCGTGTGCCTGCGGTGACAACTGCCAGTGTGCGGCCGAGCTCGTGAAGCTCAAAGAGTACCAACGCGAGGCCGAGGCCTTCTTCGTCGCCCACGGCTATCGCAGCACGGCGGGCTTCGACCTCGGCGAGACGGTCACGGTGGCGCCTGGCTCCTGTGCCAACGGCCAGTGTGCGGTGAGTTCGCAGCCGAGACGTGGTTGGTTCGGAGGCCGCGGTCTGTTCGGCCGGCGGCGGTAGGATTCCTTTTCGCGGATTAGGGCCCGCGGCCGGCTCGAGCGCGTCTCCTGACTCGAGCCGCGCCGCGGGCTTTTTTAATAGATGCAGCCCCATCGCCCGGGGAGGTTCGTTACTCATGACCAAAGAGGCAGCGATGGCCGGCTCCTGCATTGCGGCGTCGTGGATGTTGGGCCAGGTCGACCCGGACGCCGTCGGGACGCTGGTGAGCAACCTGGGCGCCGTGGGCGCCGTGATTTGGCTCGTGTACCACACGCAGACGAAGGTGCTGCCGTCGATCGTCAGCGAGTTCCGCCAAGAGCTCGCCCAAGTGCGGGCGGCCAACCAAACGGAGCTCAACGCCTGGCGATCCTGGCAGCACGAAGAGTTGGCCTTGCTCCGCCAGGCGCTCGAGAAGGATCGCGAGAGCGACGAGCGGGCGATGACCTCGTTGGCGCAGGCGATTCAGGATCTGGCGGCCAAGGTGGGAAACTAGGCCGCGCAGCTCGTCTCAGTGGTTGGGTCCCTGATGCGGGATGCTCGTGGCGTCCTTCGCACCATCACATCATCGAAAAGCAGGTTTTTACAGCCTGGGGATGAGTGCAAGTTTGTTGCGACACCAGTCAGCGATCGGCTTTCGCATCGAAGATGCAAGGAGATCGTCGGGCGACCCTACCGAAAGACGGAGTCGGTCGAGAAACAGCCTCCGCTTTCCCGCTCGCAGTAACACGCGCTTTTCGGAAACGACAAACGGTACGGCCAACGCGGTTACAAGTGGGCCGTTCCACGCGACGTAATCGGTCCACAGGTCACCTCGGGGGACCCCGATCTTGTCGGCCTGCCATCCCGCGCCAGTTGCGCATTGAACGAGAAGAAATAGACTCCCCGGCTCCTCATTTCCGATCCTCCATCGCGCTACAACGTCGACAGTGTCATCCTTTTGCTGGTCGCTGGTGTGCTCATCGATCTCTTCCTCGCGCGCATGTAGCCCGAATCGCCCAGCCAGGAAGGTCACGCGGGCAGGGAACTCGGCCGGACATCCCGCCGGATAAGGCGCACCGAATCGAATTGTCGTTCCGGAGAGGATGCGAGACAAACTAGCCTCTGTTATGTGCTCGAACCATGTACGCACCGGGTCCCCCGGCTCGATCCTGAGAGTGGAATACCATTTTCCGCCTGCTGCTTCGATTAGCATCATGGCCGTGTACGCTGCGCATGACTCCAATGTGGCCTTGGACGTGCGAACTATGAGCGCGACATCGGTAAGTTCGAACGGCCAAGTCGTACCGAGCATTTGGTTGCGCTGATCAAGCACTTTCCACGTTGTGCCAGTGGCATTTTCGGCAGTGTCCTCGTCAGACGATCCCGCATCAAAGAGCCCGGAGTCTCTGAAGGCTTCGCTGACGGTTCCCCACGTTACGCGGCCATTCTCCGCGGCGATCGCCGAGAGCTCGACCCATGTTGCGAACGCCTCAGGGTCATCGGTTTTTGGAAGATCCAGCATTGGGTCGGACCCCGTGCTTTTCGCACAACTGAGGGAAGTTCACGATGATCTGGAAGAAGTAGTAGGCGCACCCCTCGAACGCACTTTGAACCTCAGGGTCCTGACTAAACTGGGGCACCTGGGACACTGCCTCCTCAAGGTGCTCACCGGCTGAATAGAGCCCCTGAATCAGGCCTTCCTTCAGGCCGGCCGACTTAGCAAATGCGCGTTCAAGCTTGGGAGACGGGACGCTGCGCAAATACCGAAGAGAATCCTCCGATTGCAGGATCTTGCCCCATTTGGTCAAGTCGCGACTATCGGTCAAAACCGGCTTTTCGTCATCCGTCCCGAACGTCCATCGGACGAACTCGGCGAGCTGTTCGCGAGGGACGGTAGCCGGGTTCTTGCTGCGTTGTGGATTCCGAGGGTATTCGACGCCCAGGAAGCTTGCGACACCTGTTGACTGGAGAGCACGTGTCAACACGCCAAACTGCTTCCGCATTCGGTCGGCACCTGGAACCTCATTATCGAGAGTTTGCTCGATCAGTCGATGAGTCACGTAGAGGCGTTCGATGTGCGAAGGCCGCGAGCCCAGTTTATGGGCGATCTGGTCGTAGCTCCACCGGATTTTCGGGTCTTCAACAAGTCGCGCGACGAATGCCGCGCGTTCTTCAGGCTCCCAACTCAGAACACCGTTTACATGCCTAAATCCGATGTATGCCAGAACATTTGCGTCTTCTCGGCTTTCACAGACCAAAACCTCGATGCTTTGCATCAAGTCTCGACTTTGCTCCGTGAGAAGGGACCGATACTTGGACCATTCTTGCTCGAACGGGTCGGGAACGAGTTTAGGATCGAGGAGGAGCTTAATTGTAGCGAGCCGTCGATTCCCTTCGAGAATCTCGATCGAGCCCTTGGGAGTGCGGTGTCCGATGAATGGGTCTATAGGGAGAAAGCCCGCCGCGCAGATGGACTGTGCGATTTCGTCGATCGCAAACTTGTTGAGCATCAGCTCTAGGATGGCGGATTGGCTCAGCCGACGGTTGTCGGGAGGGAACCTTGGGTTATTTGAATCGAGTAGAAGCGTAAGCGGATCACATTTGTGCTTCTTGAGCGACCCAAAGAGGCGAGTCTCACTGGAGCCTTTGCGCGGCGCAGCCATATCAGTTGACTCCAATACTCATTCGACGTTTGGGGCCGAGTCCAGCGCCGGGATGGTCTGGCTTTGTTCCCACCATGCAATGGAACTGACGCGAGGGTTCGATGATCGGGCTGGGTGGCGGCATCGGCGCGACCGAAGGCTCCATCTGGTGCGTCCATCCTGGCGCCGGGGGAATCCGGAACAGGTCCTGCAAGAGCGACCTGCCAAGGGCCTCGGCTAGTCGAGGCGGAGTCGCATTTCCAATCTGCCGAACCTGATCTCGACGTGAGCCGCTGAACAACCAGCAGTCGGGAAAGGACTGCAATCGCTTTAGCTCGCTAACCGTCAGGGCCCTATTTTCCCAATGGAACGGACCGGTGTACGGTCCCGGCTGCGCCTGGATGGTCCACGATGGCTGGTTCTTGGCTAGCTTAAGCAGGAATGACCAGTAGCGTGTTCGGTATCCGAAGATTGGTAGGCCCCCGCCACGTCGCGTGTGCCACTGGTAGTTGGAACCCTCCGGTATAGTTGGCAATAACTCGCACCATTTCGTCATGGACGGCAAACTGTCCTCCGACACCGGGACATTGTGCAGTGCATCCCAAGCCGTTAGCGGGCGGCCCAGGTGCGTCGGGGCCGGCACCGACGGAATTCGTCCGTTCCGAGTAGCGACGAGAATCGCACGCGTCCGGCGTTGGGGCACACCATAGTCTGCGGCATCCAGCAACCAAACTGAAAGACGATATGCCGTTCCGTGTCGCTCGTTGATCTTTCGGAGCCGCCTTTCAATCAGCCCTAGTGCATTCGAGCGGCCACAGACGAAGCCCGGGACGTTCTCCATCAAGATTGCCTTGGGCAAGAACGCTTCGGCCAGATGCAAGAATGCTTGGAGGCAGTCTGACCGAGGATCGGCTAGCCCCTGCCTGCCCAGTTCGCTCCACTGAGCTGATTTCGAAAATGGTTGGCACGGTGGAGCCCCCACGAGCATTCCGAGCGAACGTCTCTTAATACCGAGGGTGCCCGGGCCTAGGTTTCTTGATGCCGCCACCACATCCGAGGGTTGAAGCAGCGGCCAGTCGGCGCGATTGGCTCCAAGCGACTCCCTCGCCACTGAATCGTGCTCGATGCATCCAAGGCAGCTAAAGCCCGCAGATTCAAGCCCCAGGTCTAGGCCTCCAGCTCCAGAAAAAATCGACAAGAATGTTGGCGGGGCTTTTTCCAAGTCATGTATCCCTTATTGCCCGGTGATCGGGCGAACGTATCGGCAGCCGAGGTTCTCGCCGTTCAGTTCTACCAAAACGATACCGGATCGGCTGATTGGGTCAATTTGGAGAGCCCGAGAAAGCAGGGTTTTTGCTCGAAACGTGACGGTTGAGGCGGTTTGCGCAGACCTAGACCCCGCTGGGAGCTTAAAGGCTCCTCGCCGGCTGGATGTTCAGTTCCTTCGCCGCCTTGTAACAACGCGCGCAGCGCATGTGCCCAAAGCGTCGAGCCGAGTTGCCCTCGTAGGCCGGCACGGGGCGGCGACCTTCCTTGGCGGCCAGGCGGCTTTCGACGGCATCGGCCACCTTGCGCCACGACAGGCGGCGCTCGTCTCGCAGCCAGACAATGTGAGCCATGACGGCCCGCTCCTCGTAGTCTGGCTGGGGTGTAGTGGCCGTGGGGCTCGTCCACTTCCAGCCGTATTGCCCGCGGCCGTTGAGCGATCGCCCCTGGCGCCGGGCCTGGGCGTTCACTTCCCGCATCCGCTCGCTGTGCAGCGCAGAGCTGAATTCGGCCCAGACGGCGCTCATCTGTAGAAAGGCTCGCCCGTGGGCCGTCGATAGGTCTACCTGGGGATCGAGGAAGTGGATGCCGATGCCCCGGCGCTGCCAGATTTCGAGCGTCGTCAGCGCGTCGCGGACGTTGCGGAACGCGCGGTCGAGGCGGGCAAAGATAACGTGGTCGCCGGGCTCGAGCACGGCCGACAGCCGGCGGCCGGCGGGCCGAACCAGAAAGGCGCGCTTGTAGGCGCTCACGTCCTGGTCGACATAGAAGCCGTCGTTGGTATCCTCGCCCTGCTGGCGCACGCCCCGCCAGCCGACTTTGGCCAGCTCCGCGCCGGCCAGGGCGCCGCCGATCTGCCGCTGGTAGTCGATGTAGTGACTGACGCGCGCCTGCTGGGTGTCGATCGAGATGGCGTTCTTGCTCTGCTGCTTCTCGTCGTCGAGGAAGGAAACGCGCGCGTAGCCGTAGATGTGGGGCATGGGGGAACTCTCAGATGTTTGGAACCGCGGAGACGCGGAGGGCGCGGAGCAAGCGACGGAGCCCCATCCCCTCTGCGTTCTCCGCGCCTCTGCGGTTCGTATCTCTCAGGCGACGTCGCTAAAAAGGCAAAGTTGTTTGGCGGGCAGGGGGCCCGGCATCGGCCGGGGCGTGAACCGCCGGGGACGAACGATCTGCGGTTCTGGCTCGGGGGCCGGCGCCGCCTCGGCTGGGGCCATGACCATAGGCTTGGCCTCGCGGGGTGCGGTGGGGCGGGCGCTGATCCGTTTCCAGGCGCGGGTGGCGTCGACCTCGCTGCCGATGCGGTTGACCAGCGAACGGGCCAGGGCCATTTCGGCGCTGCCCTCCTCGCCAGCCATAGCGGCCAGGCCCTCGGCCGAGAACTTGCCCTCGATGGCCTCGGCCGCCGACAGCTTCTTGCCCATCAGCTCCATGGCCCGTTCCTGCATGGTGCCCTGGTAGTAGAAGTAGAGCACGCGGCAAAGCTCATGCTGGCCGATGCGCCAGGCTCGGCGGCTGGCCTGGCGAAGCGTGAACGTGTTGTAGCCGGTGAGATAAAACATCAGCGTCGGGAAGTTGTAGCGGCCTCCCTTGTCGAACAGGTCGAGGCCCGTTTGCACAAGCTGGGGATGGCTGATTACGACGTCGAACGCTGGGCCATGCTTGGCGATCCACTCCTCGCGCTTCTTGGTCTCGACGCTGGCCCGCAAGATGGCCACGCGCAGGCCGCGGCGCTCGAGCAGCGCTTGCAGCCGCGTGCAGACGTCGCGCTTGTCGGTCATCACGGTAAAGATCCAGCTCTTGCGCCCCTCGGCGTGCTCCTGCAGCACGGCGTCGACGATGGCCTGCTCCTTCGGCCGGATGGTCTCGGGGTTCAAGTCCTCGGGCTGCACGACGTCGACCCACTCGCGGTTGCCCTGATTGTCGCTCTCGTAGTAGCCGATCATCGGCCAGCCGTAAGGCTTGTCGGGGTAACAGAGCAGCGTTTGCAGCATGGCCCCCAGCAGCCGCTTGTCGCCCTTTACCACCATATCCTTGACCACGGCCGTCAGCTCTTCTTCGACGACGTAGTAGGCCCCGGCTTGCTCGGGGTCGAGGGGGACGCCAATCACGCGCTCTTCCAGCTCGGGCAGGTTGTCGGCGACTTCTTCGAGGGCGAGAAAGATCGTCTTGTCGATCAGGTGGCGGCCGAACAGCGTCGGCATCACGCCGGGCCGGACATACTTGGCCTTGGTGCGCGTGCTGCCGCGGCTGGTTCTGAGACTCGGGCCGTCGCTCTTCTGCTTCTCGGTGATCTTGGTTTCGATGCGGCCGTAGCGTTCGTTGAACGGCATGTAGCTGGACCAACCGAAACCCTCTTGCACGAGACTCCGGGGGGCCAGGCGGAACAGCAGCGTGCGCAGGTGGTCGGCATAGCCGCCGATCAGCGTGCCGGTGAGCGCCGCGATGTAGGGGATGCCGGCGGCCAGGGCGCCCAGGGCGTTGGCCTGCGCCGTGTCGTCGCCCTTCTCCTCGTGAACCTCGTCGGGGACCAAGTAGGTGAACACGCCGCGCAGGTGGCGATGCACGTAGCTGGCAGCCGGCCAGCGGTCCATCTTGTGGGTGTACTGCCAGAGCTGTGCGCCGCAGTGGTTACACTCGTGCTTCTTCTTCTCCAGCTCCTTGATGGGGACCGGCAACATCCGGTCGGTCTCTTTGTCCTTCTCCATCACGGGTTCCCAACAGTCCGGGCAGTGGGCGATGCCGTAGGGGCGGCGCTTGGTCTTGTAGGCGGCCCGCCAGGGTGTCCCCAGCTTGGCCACGCTGTTCGACATGATCCACCATTCGGGCACGCGGGGCGGCCGGCGCTTGCGGAGCGGCACAAGATCGCGGTAGCTGGTGACGATGATCCCCTTGCAGCCGGGCAAGGTCTCCTCGAGCTCGCGCTTCCACTTCTTGGTTAGGTGGGGCGGGCAGAACACGATGCCGCGATAGGGGCGGCCGGCGGCGTGGGTATGGCACACGGCCTGACCCATCAGCGTTTTCCCTGTCCCGCATTCCCCGACCAGGATCAAGGCGCCGTCCCTGCGGAGCTGCTTGACGCCGGCCGCGATGACGTGGGCCTGCGGATCGAAGGGCGCGCGCAGCAAGGCCGCAACGCGGGCCTCGTCGCGGGCGGGGATGTGCAGCGGCCGTAGCTTCTCGCGGGCCTGCTGGCCGAGGAGCAGGCCATAGCGGGCTAGGTAGTTCTCAAGGTTCCCAACCTGTTTAAGCATCGCGGGAGTCCTCGCGGGTAAAGGTGAGCTGGCCGCCGCGAATGCCGGCGGACACGATCTTGTCGACGTGCGGCGTCGAGGCGGTGATCAAGCCGGCGTCGACCTCGCCAAAGCACTTCAAACGGGTCAGCCTGTTGCGCAGGACCAACTGCGCGCCGATGTACGGCACCCAATGGGGCAGGATCGGCGTCGTGAAGCGATCGCTCATCAGTTGGCGGGCAATCTCGCGCTGGCTGAAATTGGGCATGAGGCCAGGGTCTTTGCACAGCGCCAGCAGGTGCCAGGTGTCGTAGCCCAAGCGGTGGCTAGAGCACTTGAAGCCCTGGTCGCCGGGCCAGATCGTATCCTTTTGGAACAAGCCGGCCAGGCCCCAGGCGGTGATATTAGGCCGCGACTTCGAGGCTTGGAGCGTCGCCGCGACCGCCTTGACGGTTGAGCCAGGGCCGTAGGCGCTGAGCACGTAGAGCGTGCGGATGGTATAGGCGCCGTACTGCTTTTGATCCTGCACGGCGATCGCGTCGAGGGCCAGCTCGTAAATCTGGGCCTCGCGTGCGCCAGGCACGACAAAGCGCACGCGCGGGCCGGTGGGGGTGTAGGTCATGGCTTGCGTTTCCGGACTGCATAGCGGGATGTGACGACGCGGAAGCCGTCGGGGAATTCGACGCCGATCGAGTTGAGCGCGCCCCGGTGCGTGACGCGACAGGGCTGCCCCTTGCGATCGGGCAGCCGGCAACGCCAGTGCCAAACATGATCGAAGGGGCCGCCGGGCGGGTATTTGATGCGCGGGCCAGGTCGGCCGGCGGGCGGTGTGTGCCAGGTCATGCTTCCTTGGTTCCCAGATTCGGCCGGCTGCCTAGCCCCTTCCGCGCCGCCGGGCTAGGATGGGCGGCATGCATTACGATCCGCGGTTCAATGCCAAGATGCCCGAAGGTTGGACCCGGCTCGCCTTCTTCTGGCGCGGTCTGTGGCTTGGCCTTGCCGTCGGATACATCTTTTCGCTGGTCATTTCTCCGGCTCGCGATGTCCTTGTCTCGGTCTCTGCGATCGTTCTAGCTGCCTTCATGGCCGCACTAGCGAGCGTCCCGAAGGCATGGATCGAACAGCGGAACAGGCTGCGAGCCCTTGGGGACCATGCCGCCGACTCCGATCCGCCAGAGCATCTTTCCAAACAGGACACTACCTAACCTGCTTTTCCCTTGACCTCCGGGCAAACTGCACCGCTGCTGCTGCGCGGGGATGCGGTCATTCGGTGGGTTCGGGTTCGGGCCCAAGTTGGGCTCCTTCTTGGGTCAGGTCGTGAATCACGCCGTCGGGCCCCACGGCCCGCACGAACATGGAAATGCGTTCGCTGATCGTCGTCTTGGTGATGGTCTCGTCGTCCCCCTCGACAATGCTGACGTCGGTGGTCTCCTCGACTTTGACGGCCACGCCGCGCACGACGTGGGGCGGTTCATCGGGCGGGCAGACAAGCCCGTCGAGGTGTCCGCTGGCCAGCAGCAGGGCAACGTGGCCGGTCCCCAGCTCCAAGGGCGGGCTGGGAAGCGGCAGCTCGGGCGGCGGGGCCAGCATGCGCCGCAAGGGGGACGCCGCCAGTAGCCGGGCTGTCTCCTCCTCGGTGAGCGCCAGCTTGGTGAACCGCTGGCCGGGCCCGTTGGTGACGGGCAGCTCGTAGACGCTGGGCTCGACGGTGTAGGCCTCGCGGAATGCGCGCTTGTCGGGGTTGCAGACCTGCTTGCGTTTGACGGCCAGCACGGCGACCTCTTGGAAGCGGCGGCAGTGCTCGGGGAACGGTTCGACCCAGATCCGGTCGTACCATGCCATAAGCGATTTACTGGTGACGGTCTGGCGCACGACGCGCTCCGGTGCGACCAGGAACAGCACGCCGCCGGGGGGCAGCAGGCTATTGGCCTGGTCCATGAATTGGCGCTCGACGCGCCCGCTGCCGTCGCCGGCATCGTCGAAAGGCGGATTTAAGTAGAGCAGCGAAACGGAGTGGGCGCCGACCTTGCAGCCGAAGAACGAACAGGGCCCCAGCACGTTCGCCGCGGGCATCAGCGCGCAGACAGCGTTGGCCCGGTTCTCCTCGAGCTCGATGGCGTAGACGTTCCCCTCGGCGCAGCCCAGCGATTGGGCGATATGCGCCACGGCCTCGCCGCCGCCGGCGCAGGGATCGAGGATCGACCACTGGCCGGCGGGCGGGCGCAGGTAGGGCAGCACACGATCGAGGGCTTCGTGCGGGCAGGGGAAGTAGCCGGCGGCCATGCGGCCTTGGGGTCTCACTTGGCGGCCTCCTTCGCCTTGGTGGCCTTGGCGTGGGCTCCCTCGATGGCCTCGGCGGGCGTGACGGCGACGAATTGAACTTCGCGGCCGTTGTCGGGGCGCAGCATGGTCGCCACCCATGCCTGCTTGTGGTAGGACCAGCGCACGGCCATTTTGTGGGCGGTGAGCAGGGCCAGGCCCTTGGGTTCGGGCAGCCCGGCGTACTCAATGGCGGTGCGCCAGGTGTGCAGCTCGTCGCACTCGACGCCGACCGTTCCATCGTCGGCAACAACGGGCTCGACGGTTTCAATGTCGTCCTCGTATTCGCCGGTGTACTCAAACGTGCCGGTGGGCTCGTCGTACTTGATTTCGCATTCGGTCAGCATGTGCTCGATCAAACGAGTGGCGGGATTTCCGCACTCTGGGCAGCAGGGCGTGGCAAGTTTCATCGCTGGGGCTCCTGGTCGTTGTTGCCGTTGAGCCAGGCGACGCGCCGCGCGGCCGCCTCGCGGTCGGCGTGGTCGCTCTCAGGCTGCCACTTGCCGGCGGGGTCATAGAAGCCGACCGTGTAAAGGCCGGGCTCCGAATCGATGTAGACGTACACGGGGGGTTCTCCGGGGAACGGGTGAAGCCAGCAGCCGGGCGAAGTGACGCGCCCGGCGTGCTGGGCTCACACGATCGGCAGGCCCAAGATGAAGCCGGTCGGGGGCGGCGGGCCGGCGTCGTAGGCCTCGCGGTCGATCGAGCGGGCCCATTTGGCGTCGTCGAGGCCGATCGCCTCCTCAATGGCCTCGCGTTCGTTCTTGGCCTCGATGAAAACGCTTTCGAGCACGGTGCGCGTGACCAGCCATTGCCTTGGCTTGGTGGCCTCGGCAGCCTGCTCGGGCGTGGCCTCGGTCCAGCTCTTGGCGGTGATTGCGCCTTCGCCGCACTCGGGGCATTCGCTATCGCAGGCGCACTCGTAGACTTCGCTCCACTGGTGGCCGCACGTCGGGCATTCGTATTGGATGTTCAGCACGGGGCAACTCCTCATAAAAACTGGTGGGTTGTTATTCGGCTACGCTGCGATGGCCTGCGCCGCGAGTTGCTCGGCCGTGTCGAGGATCAGCGCCACGGCATCGCAGGTGCGCTTCAAGCAGCGCTGGCAGGCCGTGATGGGCTCAATGCCGGCGGCGTCGGCGTAGGCCTTCACGTAGGACCAGCAGCCCCCACGGTCGGCGTCGTCGGCCATGCCCAGCATTTCGAGCACGATGGCGCCCCCCAGCTCGGCGACGGTCTCGCTGCGCCAGTGCTGGCCCTGCTCTTTGAGCTGGCCCAGCCGATCGTCGGCCGCGTGCATCAGCTCATGGGCCCACGTTGAAAGGTTCTCGACGCCAAGGGCGATCGCGCTGCCATGCCGATAGTAGCCGTGCGCCCGGCCGTCTTTGCCGTTGTAGGTCTCAACCGAAAGGCCCCAGCTCCGGGCCACGTCGACCAGCGGCAGGGCATCGAGGAAAGCCCGGCTCTCGGCCGCGCCGGGCAGCTCGGCCCCTTCGGTCTGCTCGAAGCCGAACACGATGGTATGGGTGAAGCCGCGAACGAATTTGGCCTCGCCCTTCTCGCCGGTCTCGGCGTCGGTGGTCTCGCGCTTGCCGACCATAGGCACCATGATCGCAAAGCCCTTCTCGCCCTTCTTCACGCAACGGCCCACGGCCTGCCATTGGCGGAAGCCGCGGGCATCAGAGAAGCCGGAAAGCGCGGTCAAGAGTTGGTTTGACCAGCTCCAATGGCGGCAGGGCGTTTCGTCCTTGCGCTTGATGAAAACGGGGGCCAGGGCCTTAGGCAGATTGCCGCGCTCGAAAGCCAACAGAATGCGCTCGGCCGCTTCTTGGGCGCGGCCATGAAACTTGGTCATGGGTCGAAACTCCGTTGAATCGCAGGGAATAGGCGGCGCCGCGCCCTGGGGCGGGCGTGGGCGTCGGGCTGCCGGAAGTCGGCCGCCGGATGATCGGCCGGGCGCGTGGGCCAGGCCGATCGACCGGGGACCGCACTAGGCGGCGGGGTGCGTCGGGGGCGTCAATCCACGGCCAGGGGCTACGGTGAGCGATCGATAGCCGGCGGCAATCAAGGCGGCGTCGCGCCTGTTGCGGAAGTCGGCGTCATAGGCCACGTTCGGCAGGGCCCCCAGCTCTTCGCATTGGGCAAAGGCTTCGCCCAGCGCGCTGCCCAAGGGGCGCGGCACGTATTGGCCTGCCAGGTAAACCCACGTGCGCAGGTCGGCGCTGATGTTGAGATAGCGGCGGGTCATGCCGTGCTTGTACAGCTCGATAGCGGTGCCGTCGGGCTGCTGGCGCTCGGTTCCCATGTGCATAAACTGGCCGATCAGCGCGGGGCCGATCAGCGCTTCGAGGGGCTGCCAGTTGGGCGCTTCCTCGACGGCGGGCAGGCGCTTGGCGGCCTGGTCAACAAAGTGCTCGATATGCTCGAAGTGCATGGCGATTAGCTCCAATCTGGAAAGCGGGGAGAACAGGGCTTTAGCGGCCCACAATGGGCCGCCCTGCGCTGGCCGGCGTGATGGCCCAACAACGTGGGCAGATCGTCAAGGCGCTGGCAGGGCGGCCGGTTCTAGGCAGATAACTGATAGGTTGTTGTTGGGCTATGCGATCAGCTCTCCCGCTTCGATGGCTTGCAGCATGGCGCGGAGATTGTTGCGGCAGCGTTGGGCCAGCTTGACATAGGCTTCGATGGGCTTGCCATCGAGGCCGGCGGCCTGCGCGATGAACCGGGCCCGCTCCGCGAAGGGTTTGGCTAAGTCGCGCCGGGCAAGGTCCAGCCGAATGCAGCGGGACAGTAGGGGGCTGCTATCGTCGCAGTCCTCGAACAGCACGGTTTCGCCCTCGACGGTTGTCGTGAAAACCCACGTGACGTGGGCAGGCAGGCGCTCGAGCATGACCAGCAGTTGCCGAATTGTGTCGCGGCGCAGGCCGTGGGCTTCGTTCACGATGAAAGCGCGGCCGCCTTTGCCGAATCCTCGAGTCTGCTGGCTGCGCTCAATCTCGCGCAGTCGAGCTGGGGTAAGATCGGTGGCGTCGATTTCTTCGGTGCAGAATTCGTCGGCCACGTCGCCGGCGATCAGCCGCGCGATCGTCGTTTTGCCCGTGCCCGATTGGCCGGACAACCAAAAGGCTCTGCCTGCCAGGCCGCGCTTCCGCAGCAGCTCGATTTTCGCCAGGGCCTTATCCTGGCCCACAACGTCGGCCCACGATTGCGGCCGATATTCTTCGTGCAGTTGCATCGCTCAACGCTCCCTTGTTGGTGGCCCTGTTTGAGCCCTGTTCGGCCGCTCTTTTGGCCGCGATGCCGAACTATTCGCAGCTCACTCGCAAAGCCCAATCGCGGCGCCAACTGTCGGAAGCAACGTAACGCGATAACAACCAATAGGTTGTAGTCGCCGAGAAACTTTTGCAGGCCTTGCCGGAATCGAGCTGGACACTTAGTTGCATGGTGACTGGCCAAGCCCGCTAACCTGTTGCCGCACAGGGTAACAGGTCCCCCACCATGCTTGTCACACTGGCCACGTATCGAGGGGCGTAGGCTGGCAGCCTGGCAGGCAGCTCGAGGCGCTGGCAGGCCGTGCGCCTGCTGCTGCTGCTGCTGCGTTGTTCGCAGCCTGTTTGCAGCCTGTTTACCTGCTATTTGCGGCGTCGATTCGTTGAATCGATAGGTATTGGCAGGCCTAATGCTCGCTTGGTTCGGAACGTACTGGCTAACATCTTTATTGAAAGAGACTTACGACGATTCGTCCTGGCGGGCGTCGAGGGGGGCCAGGCCCCATCCGGCCGGCCAATACGCCTGGGTACCTTTTCCCCAGTTTTTAGCCCAAAATCACTTTGGGAACGCTGGTAAGCCTGGTAGAGAGCGTTGAGCGGCTTGTCGGCTCGAACGCGGCGGCGAGTGAGGCACTTGACGGGGTGGATACGCCCGTCGGTGTAGAGCGGTTCCCTTCCCTCCCCGGCAGTTGGTTTTACGTCGGAGCCAATGGTCGCTGATTCCTTGCGACCCCAACCCTTCATCAGGGGTTCCTTCGCCGACGATTCGAGGCGGTTCGCGTGCCTCGACAGTCCCGATCGATCTGGCCGGCGGCGCTCTGCTGGTAGCCGGTTGCTTCTCGGGCTCCGCTGCTTGGACTCAACCACCGGGCGGCACGGTTTTACCCAACCTGGGGCTATGTAGGCGAACCGTTGGTCGGTTACTCCCAGGGGGAGGGCGGCTGCGGATGCTCGCAGCGGCAATCGGCGTCCTTCCCGCAACAGGGGCACAGCTCAACCGCGGGGGCGGGAGCGGGTGCCGGCCAGAACACGGGCTTGGGGTCGTCGAGCTCGGGGTAGGGGTCGTGCGGCTCGTCGTCGGTGCTCGCCCAGAAACCTTCGCCGCAGTAGACGTCTCCGGGGTTGGGCGCATCGACACCGGAGAGGCGGTCGATGACGTGCTCGAGCGAATCGCGGGGCTCGTCGATGATCCGAGCCAACACGCGGTCGGCCCGTTTGGCGGCCTCGGCCTCGAGCGGAACCAGCACGTCGCTCTCGAACTTGTCACGCATGTCGGCGATCAGGTGATCGGCGATGGCTCGCTTCTTGTTGCAGACCGGGCACAGCGGGTGAACCTTGCCCGCGAGGCGGGCGAGCTCCGTGACCGTCTTGGCCCGGCGGCGCTCCTGGATGCAGATGCAGCCGGACTCGAGGTCGCCGACCAGCGGGTTGGGGTCCGGGGTGAACGTGCAGTCGAGGGCCTGGGCCATGGGGCCGCTCATGGGGCCGAAAAGCTGGGCGTAGGTGAGCTGGCGGGCGGTGCCCGGCTTCTTGGCTTCGAGCTCGCCGAGCAGGGTCTTTTTGGCGACTTCCTTCTGCTCGTCGGTCAGCCGCGGCTTGGACGTGGCGACGTCGGTGGTCGCCAGGGCAGCCACGGGCGCCAGGATGACGCGGATGGGCACCGACTCGTCGTCGTCGGGCTCGTCGACTTCGTTGAAGTTGTAGGGGCACGCTGGCTCGTCGATGCGGCGGAAGAATTCACGCAACCTGAGCAGCAATGCGGCGTTCGCGCGCTCCGCGGCGCTCGGTTTCCGCTGCAAATCCCACTTCCGCGAGCAGCCGCAATGCACGCAGTCGAGCGTGCAGGGGTCGAAGACGTGCCAGCAGGCGATCCACCGCAGCTCTTGGTCGCTGATTCCGGCACAGTGGCTCTCGAGGACGTTCATTTTCTCGGCCAAACGGCCGAAATCACGGGCAGGAAGGACGAAACTGAGCAGCTTGTGGTCGGAATTCACGCCGAGCGGGCTCCCTGTAGGTCGTCGTGGGCGGGGGCGGGGAGCATGAGCACGGTGACGGTGCTCTGCGAGGGGCCGCGGGCGGGATCGACGCCGTAGACGACGGCTCGAAGGCCGGTTTTCCGCTTGAATTCGGCCCAAACCGCTTCGAAGAAGGCCCAGAACTCCGCTTCCGAGCGGTGCGGCTCTTCAATCACGGTCCAGAGGGGCTGATTTACGCCATTCATGCCGCCGCGCACAAAAAAGGGCCGCCCCGGTTTGTTCTGCGGCCAAGCAGAGACCATGGGGCGGCCCAGTTGTCCCGCAGGCGCGGGCGAGGATCGCTTTGGTGGTCTCTGTGGCCGCAACAACCGATAGGTTATTCACTGCAGCGGCGGCGTCAAGGCGCGGTAGGGAAGCTTTCGCCCGCGCCGGCCATTTCTATGCCGGCCGTGCGGTAACGCGCTGCCGAACGATTCGCGGGACGCTTTGAGGATTTTTCTTGGTGAAAAGCGCGGTCGGGGTGGGTAAGATGCGGGGCAGAGCGGCAGCGGCCCGCTAGCCCCTTCCGCCCCGCCGGCTGCTAGGATGATTGGCATGAGCGAAAGTCCAGCGCCTTTGTTCAAGCTCGACCACGAGTCGTTTCGGTATCTCCTCTGGGAGCCGGGAGAAGCTGCCTACTGGATTACTGAGAGCGGGGAGAAGGGGGCTACTCGGCAGGAAGTGGACGAAGTTCGGCACCGCTTGGAGGAGGTCCAGAACGGGTGGGACTACATCCCCGCTGGGTTATATCGCTGGTGGAATCCGCGCCTCTACCGCGTCTTGCGAGACTGGGATCGCACGAAGCCCCCCTGACCGCCGGCCATGCGCGGGGCTGATTTCATTTGACGCCCGCCAAACTGTACCACTACCCGGCGAGCTGTATCTCGAAGATATTAGCCCGATCGGTCCGTGGGTTGGACGGATGCCCATTCGTATACTCTTGGGGGCATCCCGCTCCGTTTTGTGAACGGCGCCAACCGCTCTGCCGCCTACAACTTCCATCCCGGCGGCGCCCACGTGGCCATGTGCGATGGCTCGGTACGCTTCTTGTCCGAGAGCACACCAGACCGGATGTTCGTGGCGCTCGTGTCGCGCGAGGGGGGCGAAGTGGTCGACGCCAAGGCTTGGCAACAAGCCGTGAGCTGATCGGCCGCCACTAGCCCAAGCCGACGCGGACGCGGTTGTCGGGTGGGCCATTACCGGGCCCGCCGATCGTGACGTGCGGGGCGCCTTTGAGAGTGAGGAAGAGCGCGTGCGTGGCCTCGGTCGCCATTTTCAGCATGAATTGCAGCATGCGGAGGTGCGCGACCTCGTCGCCCTTCGAAGCCGCAAGGGCGCAGTTCTCGAGGGCGGCGTTTTGCTCGATGCGCTCGAGTCCCATCGAGCGGGCAAGCTCGGCGACGTCGTGGGCGTAGGCCCGGAACGATCGGATCAGGGTGTCGCGGTCCATCTCGCCGATCTGCACGACGCACCAGCGCGTGAGAACGATTCGCGCGGCAACGACGCCGTCGCGGCATTGGGCGGCGATGGTCGCAATGTCGTCTTTGTTGCTGAGCATGGGCCTCACGCGGGGAGGGAGTAGCGCTTGAAGAACCGCCACATTTCTTGGGCGGCCCAGATATCCGTGTTGGTGGATCCCAGCGACGGCACGTCTTCGGTGTTGCCGCCGGGCCAGTTGTGACCGGCGTTGAGCAAGACCCAGAACGTGTAGCCGGCGCCCGACTCGCCCGGGTCGTATTGCTGCTCGATGGCTTCGTTGATCGTGGTGATCTTGGCCGTGGCGACGGTGCCGTTGGCGAGCGCCCAGGCGTCCCGCGTGTTTGGCGCGGACGGGAAGGTGTAGGTCTCGAACACCGGGTCGAAGATCGCCGTGCCGCCGTTGTATTTGCCGTAGAGGTCCGACGTGCCGTTGAACTGGATGTGCGGGAACGGCCGCGGCAAGTCGCCGAAGAAGGCATCGGGGTAGCGGTGGCCGGAGATCGTGCCACCGGCCGCAAAGGTATCGGAGGCCTGGTGCATCAGGCGGTGGGTCATCTGGGCGCCGTTGGAGTAGCCCGCGATGTACGTGTGCAGCAGGTCGCCGTTGAAGTCGCTGGCCACCTGCGCGACGATCGTTTCGATGAACCCCACGTCATCGGCGGTCTGAGCCGAGCCGTCTTTGAAGTTGCGGCCGTCGTTCCAGTAGTAGCCCGAGCCGAACGAGTTCGTGGTTCCCCGCGGGTAGACCATGATGAATTCGCCGTTGAGAGCTTGGAGCTCGTCGAACCGCGATTCGTTGCGTACGGCGGCCGGATTACTGCCGCCGCCGTGGCAGCAGACGATGACCGGGCTGCCGCCTCCGAACACGTTGACCGGCTTGGCGGGAACGTCGACTTCGTAGTAGCGGCTCACGCTGTTGTGCGTGATCGTACGGGCTTGGCGGGTGATCATGGGCGGGGCCGGTTGGGGCCAAAGTCTGCGGCGGAGGTAGTTAAGAAACCAGTTCATCGTCGAGCTCGAGGACAACGAAGAAGACTTTGAAAAACGTGGAGCCGTCGGGCAGCTTGAACCACTCGGGCGTGCGGTCCAGGCCGACGAGTTGTTGGCTGCCGCAATAGAAACTTCCGGGGACGACGCGTAGGCCCTTGCTCAGGTGCTCGTTGAGCTCCGCCATGAACACGTCGCGGTTACTGTGCATCAGCGCGACTTGGTACATCGCCGGTCAGCTCCTCGATGATGGCGGGCAGGTGCTCTTGGATCGCGCCGATGATCGAGGGCAGTCTGGATTCGGCCTGGTCCATCCACTCGCGGGCCTCCCAGCTTTTGAGCGGGGGGAGGCGGAAGTGAAAGCCGCGGACCCTGTGATCGCCGACCGCCGCGTGGATCTGAATCAGCAGCGACGAATCGCCCGGCTCGAACGCGACCACGCAGCGCAGGCGGTCGGGTAGGAGCTTCCACACTTCGTCGCGGATGCGGCGGCAGAAGGTCGGGTCGAAAATCTCCCGCCATTCGCTGGGCATTGGCTCACCCCGTCTCGTTCAGGCGGCGGAGGAAGCGAGCCCACGCTTCGCGTGACGTGCAGAGCTGGTGGCAGACGTACGCGCTCTCGAGGATGACGCGCTTGCCCGTGTGCCTGTTGCGGAGGCCGATCTTCACGTAGGTGAAGAGCGTGCGGCGCGTGACGTTCGCGCCGATCGCCCGCGGCGACGAGATGGGCAGCGGCGCTTCCAGTGTGGGATCGAATTTCAGCATGGCCGAAAACGTGGCTTCCATGACTCCGGCACTATAACCGATCGGTTTTTATTGGCAAAGGCTGGAAACAGCAGGAAAGTTTCGGCAACGCAGGCGGTAGCGGGAACGGCAAAGCTGTTTGCGCCTGTAGCTTTCGGTGAGTCAGCGTCTTTTCCCGACGCACTTTCCTCTCGCCCGAGGACTCACATGAGCACCGGCTTTCCGCAGCAGCAGCAGTTCGTTCCCCAGCAACAGCTCGCCCCGACGGCTGGCGATGCCTCTCGCGCGCAGCAGCCCGGCGAAGTGCAAATGAGCACGAACGTCGGCCAGCGCCAGGGTTATCCGACCTGGGACACGTCGGCCGCGATGGCCCAGCGCGTGCAGCAGCCCGCGCCGATGTTGCCGCCTCAGCCGGCGCCTCAACAGTTCGCCGCCCCGCAAGGCTTCGCGCCCGCGCCGCAGTTTCAACCGAACCCGAACGCCGCGGGTTTCGCGCCCGCGCCGCAAGGCTTCAACCCGATGCAGCCTCAGCAGCCGGCGCCGCAAGCGCCGCGCCCGCAGTATCAGGTTCCGCAGCCGATGGGCCCCGACCCCGCGCAGCAGCAACCGCAGGGCGGCCCGTTCCAGTTCAACGACGGGCTCAACCTGGCCGGCCCCGTGGGTGGCCAGCAGGTTCCGCAGCAGCCCGGTCCGCAGTTTCCCGGCCAACAGTTTCAGGCGCCGGGCCAGCAAACGCTCGTGCCGGCCCCCATCCGCGATCGACTCGCGGCCTCCGGTGTGCCGGTGGGCCACTACCAGTCGGACGAACAGCTCCTCGCGGATCTCGGTTCGGCGGCGAGCGAAATCACGCAGTTGCGTCACTTCGCCCGCATGGGCATCGAGGCGCAGCGCGGCCTACTGCCCGCTCCGGGCCAGCAGCAACAGCCGCCGGCCGCCGGACAGCAGCAGGCCCCGCCGGAAAACGGCCAGGCGCAGCAACAGCAGCGTCCGCAGAGGCCACAGGCGCCCGAGTGGCGGCCCGAGTGGGAATCACTGGTTCGTTTCGACGCGGCCACGGGGCAATACAAGGCGATCGACCCGCTCGCCGTGAACCCGCTGATCGTCGAGCGGGCCAACGAATGGGCCGCCTACCGCCGCCGGCAGATCGACTCGCTGGCCACCGACCCCGCCGCGACGGTGTGGGACGGCGGCTTGGCCGATCGCGTGGCGCAGGAAGTCGATCGACGGTTGCAGGCTGCCGAAGCCCAGCGGATCGCGCAGCAAGCGCAGGTCGAGGGGACGCGGGCCATGGACGCGTTCATTCAGCAGAACGTGGGCACGCTGTTTCAGGTCGGCCAGGACGGGCAGCCGATCGTCAACCCGTACACGGGTGAAACCGCCCTGACGCCCCGCGGTCAGTCGTTCCGGGCCCACGCGGCGCGGTACGGCGCCGAGTTTCAGGCCCGCTACGGGCGCGCTCCGGACCCCCGCGACGTGCTCGAGCGCGTGCAGCTCGCGTTGGTCCAAGAGGACTACATGCGGGCCGCGCAAGGCCAACAGCCCCAGGGCTTTTTCCCGCAACAAGGCCAACAGCTCCCCGCGCAGCAGCCTTGGAGCGTTCCGCAGCCCTACCAGCCGGCTCCGATGGGCGGCTACGGGCCCTTCAATCAAAACGCCGCCGCCCTCGAGAACACCGTGCAGCAAGCGCTGCAGCGGGCGCGGCATCAACCGAACCAGAACGGGACCGAGGTTTCGCAGGCCGTCAACGGCGTTGCGCAGAACCCGAACCTGACGTTCCGGCAGTTGTTGCAACAGGCCGCCGCACAACGGGGCCTGGCCTAGTTTCCTTTTCGGAAAGGTAAACCATGTCCCTGTCGACCCTGATTTCGACGTTCGACACCGAATGGGTCGGCGCGTTTAACCACGCCGCCCCCACGTTCTTCCGTGGCTTCGCGGATGAGACGATCCGCAATCGCCTCATGCTCGCCATGCTCCGCAAGAAAGGGCGGATCAGCCTGGGCGCCAAGTCGCCCATGTGCGTGTGGGACATCAAGTTTGCCCAGCAGCCGATCACGGCCTACGGCGACGGCGGCGAGATGGTGTACTCGCGCTCCGACCTGTATCGCCAGGCGGCGCTCAACTGGCGCGGCTACACGGGCTCGGACGTGATGACCGAGAAGGAGTTCCTGATGTATCAGGGACCGACGCAGATCCTCGATCGCTACGGCCTGATCGTGCCGGGCCTGATGGAAGCCATGACCGACAACTTCGGTCAGGAGCTCATCTTGGACGGCAACGATCCCGCGCGGCCCAACTCGATCCACGGGCTCGAGTCGTTCCTGGGCGCGGCTGCCGGCTCGGTCGCCGGCGACTTGATCGCGCTCCCCTCCGACAGCTACGCCGGTCTCTCGACCGCGCTGGCCAGTGAGGGCGGTTCGTGGAGCAACAACCTGGGCAGCACGAAGCGGCCGCACCTGTCGCACGACACCGACTGGCCCCACGGCCGCGGCACCACGCAGTACGACTTCAACAGCCCCAAGCTGATCAATTGGAGCTCGAACCGCTGGGGCACCGGTCAGACCGATTGGGAGAGCAACTGCGAGCGGGCCCTGCGTCAGACCACGATCTGGCTCACCAACACGGGCGGCAAGAACGGCCGGCCCACGATGTACGCGCTCTCGAACGAGCTGTACTCCGGCTACCTGAACCACCAGGCGGCCAAGGGGCGGGTGATCTACCCGCACAAGGAGTCGCAGGATCTCGGCTTCGAGGACACGGTGAACCAGGAAGGCGTGTCGATCCATTACGACTACGAAGTGCCGGCCCAGACGGGCTACGGCATGAACATGAACCAGATGGAGCTGGCGAGCCTCGACAACGTGCTCTTCGGCTACCGCGGCCCCGGCTTCGATTGGAGCCACAAGGGCTGGCTGTTCTACGTGGGCTTCTGGGGCAACGCCCGTTACCGTCCGAAGCACTTCGCCAAGCTCTATCCCTACGCCTAACAACTGGGCGGTTGTTGCGGCTCTCTGACTCGCTTTCTGTCTCAAAGGATCTGGCGAATGAACACGAACATGAACGCCCGGGGGACGACCTTCGACGGCACCCGGCTTCCGCATCTGCTCGGCACGCCGGGCACGTTCCACAACAAGACCAACAAGGACGATGCGTCGCCCGTCGACGCGCGGTTGGTCTCGATGATCTTGGCCAAGAACAGCTCGGGCGGCGCGCTGCTCGGCGCGCGGATCATCGCCTGGAAGTCGACCGGCTACGCCAAGGAAATGGCGGGCTACGCGGCCGTGGGCACGGTCCCCGACGGCGCGATCGACCACCAGTTGCCCGCGGCCGGCGTGGCCGACGGCGCGGTGTGCTGGGTGGCGGTCGAGGGCCCCTGCCGACTGACCAGCGACGGCGCGAGCACGCTGGCCTTCAAGGACGTGCTGGTTGTCGGCGCCTCCAACGGCAAGGTCAAGCTGCAAGTCGCCGCGCCCACGCAGGGCGTCGAGCTCGTGCAGGTCAACAGCAAGGTTGGCTACGCCGAGGAGACCGTCACCAACGTCGATGGCACCGTCTTCAAGGCGGATCTCCGGCTGCCGTAGGGCCGGACGTGGATCTTT
>JAXMBI010000017.1:0-149508 GCA_046349955.1 Pirellulales bacterium
AGGCTGCCGACGACAGAGACTCTGCTCGACGCGCCACCAGCACGCGTCAGTCAAAGCTCAAGGTTTCTACGCAACTTGCTGTTGCGTCGCCGCCGGCTGATTTTCCTCGGGCCGGGACGTCGATGAACGACTTTAGGCATGGACGGCCTCATCGACGCCCAATGGAGCTGCGAGCCGCTGTCCCCCGAGTCGGGAATCCATGCCTCTGGAAGTCATCAATCCGTTGCTCTCCGTAACCTTCCTGGCGGTCTGCGCCCTGATCGGCGACATCGCCTTGCGCAAGGCCTAACGGCGTTTGCGCTGTTAGGCTAGGTTGCGGATCAACTCGGCCACGAGTTCCTCAGCGACCTCGGCTGGGGCTGTGCCAAATTGCCCCGCGCAGGCTGCGTTGTCGTTTTGCCTCACGGGCCGTCGCACGGCCGAGCCGACGTGCAACTCTCGCACGCCGGTATCTCGCGCGAGTTGGGCCGCATTGGCGGCAGAAACGCCGCTGCCTGCCAGAATCACGATGCGGCCGCGGGCCCGTTCAACGAGCTGAGCGATGGTGACGGCCCCCGCGATGGCCGTGGGGCGCCCCCCGGACGTGAGCACCCGCTCGATCCCCAGCTCGACCAGTTCGTCGAGCGCCGCGAGCGGATCAGGCACAACGTCGATCGCCCGGTGAAACGTGATCCGCAACGGGTCGGCGGCCGCAATGAGCGTTTGCATGGCGGGGCGGTCAACCATCCCCGTCGACGTGAGGGCCCCGGTCACCACGCCGGAAGCGCCGAGCTTTTGTGCGTAGCGAGCATCCAGGGCCATGACCCGGAGTTCGCCGGGCGAATAGGAGAAATCGCCCGACCGCGGCCGCACGAGGACGTGGACCGGGATCGACACTTCACGGCAAACGGCGTCGATCAGGCCGAAGCTAGGGGTCGTGCCGCCGGCGTCGAGCGGACCACAAAGCTCGATGCGGTCGGCGCCCCCCGCCGCGGCGGCCAGGGCCGAGGTCAGCGTGTCGCAGCAGATTTCCACTAGGGGCCGGGCACGCATCGGCAGTCCGCGATTGTTCGATGAGGAGGCTGCGCGTTCGTCCTAGGCCGGTGAGCTGCGGTCTTCGGGCGTCACGAAGAGCTTCTCGGCCGCTTCGCGCCCCAGGGTGTTTTCGATCTCGCCCGTGCGAATCGTGATCGTGCCGGCCGCCGGCCGCAGCGCGAGGACCTCGCCCGCGGCCCCGAGCACCAGGCCCGCCTCCGTGAGGTAGCGGAGGAACTCGGGCGATTGATCGCGCACCCGCGCCAGCCGAAACCGGTAGCCCGGCTCGCATTCGCTGAGGGATCGCCCTTCGCGCTCGAGCAGCGAACCATCGGACCGAGGGATCGGGTCGCCGTGCGGATCGACCAGCGGGTTGCCGAGCCAGGCGTCGATGCGGTCGATCAGCAGATCGCTGACCGCATGCTCCATGTGCTCGGCCTCTTCGTGGACTTCATCCCAGTTGAGGTCGAGCGTTTTGGCCAGGAAGAGTTCGATGAGCCGGTGGCGCCGCACCACGCGCAGCGCTAGGGCCTCGCCGGCCGAAGTTAGGCTTACGCCCTCATAACGGGTGTAGCGCACCAGGCTGCTCTCGCTGAGCGTTTTCAGCATGCTGGTGACGGTGCCGGGAGAGACCTCGAGCGCGGCGGCGATCTGGCCGGTTGCCGCGGGGCGGCCTTGCTGATCGACGACGATCTGGTAGATCGCCTTGACGTAGTTCTCGACCGTGAGGCTGGGCACGCGCTATTCCGCCTGAGAGGATTGTGGCGACGACAGGGGCCCGCTTGGCCCGGTCGACGCCCTGCCTTGCATTATGCTCGCCCAGGCGGACGGGGCGAAGCGCAAGAGATACTTGGGCAAAAGGACAGCCGGCGCTCTGCCGGCCGAACCTGGGCCCCTAGTTCATGACGGCAAACAAATCGGCCAGCCGGGCGTTGCGGGGCCGTAGCGCGGCCTCGGCCTGCTCGCGGGCACGCCGGTAGAGGTCGAGTTGCCAATCGGCAGGCTGGGAGGACTGCACAACCAGCACAGCCGGAATGACCACAAATCCGTTCGGAACGGAAGGCGACTGGGAAACCTGGGAGTCCCAGGTGGCGACGGCGGCGATGCGATTGTGAGGCATTGGGAAGGCCCTCGCAGCTATTGTTCACTTACTTGATCATGATTGTTATCGTAAGTCTACTCGTGATTCATCACGCTAGCAAGGGCTCTGCATTTAAGATTCGAGAAAAAAGCCAGCTAAGGGCCAGTCTGACCGACTCTTGCGGCAATTCCCCCGCCAGTGCTATAACTTCGCTAGCTTTGCCGACCCGAAGTTCGGGAGGCCTTCTGCGCTTGGATGGCGCTCTGACTGGGGAATTCCAGAGGAACGCTCGGTCCCTAAAGGACGTCCCCGGCTGGCCAGTCTCTTACGCCGCTAGCATTCCAGAGCGTGCGCGCCTGGCGGGGGACGAGGAAAGGAACTCGTCAGATGACCAGTGCGATGTTGATGGAACGAAGTGGGCTGGGCATGCAGGGCGCGGGAATGCCGCAAGGCTTCTCGACCCCGGTTTCCGCCGGTCCGACCTGGTGCGTCTTGCCCCGCTGCGAGATCAAGGTCGAGAAGTGCGCCGGCGGGTGCAAGATCCACTGCTCCTGCGAAGAGCCGTCGGCTTGCGCCACCCTGCAAAGCCTGTGCAAGATGATGGCCACCGGCATGTGCAGCCTCTGCTGCACGCTCAACGGCATGACCGTGTGCCAGTGCAACCTGTGCTGCGGCATGTGCAGGTGCGAGCTGACCGAAGACGGAGTCTGCCTCACCTGCACCAGCGGCGACAAGGCCTGCTGCGAGATGATTCAGGCCTGCTGCGAGTGCATGGCTTGCTGCCTGCGCTCGGGCTGCTGCTGCTACGTCTGCCTGGGGGGCGCCCCCGTCTGCTGCAGCCAGTGCTAGCCCGCAGCAACTGATTCGCAGCGATCCGCAAAGCCACCGTCGCGAGCCCCCGCGCGACGGTGGCTTTTTTTGTTTTCGGCGCCTTCCCGTCGCGAAGCCATTAGCCCCCGGCGAGTCGCCGGGGGTCAAGGATGCCCACTCGCCGCACCCGGGCTATCACCGATGCACCGAGTCGTAGCGGTGTTTCCCCCGTGACTCACGGGGGGCTAAGGTTGCGGTTCGAACACCACTACAGCACCCGCAGCCAGATCGCCTTCAAATACTCGGCCTCGCGTCCGCTCGCCAACAACGGATGATCGGGCCCCGCCCCCGTCTTGGCCAGCACCTGCAGCGTGCGCGGCTTGGGCATGGCCTCGCCGTCGGGCCCGATGCCCCCCGCCTGCCGGCCCGCCGCGGCCAAGAGCCGCAAGAATTCGTGCTCCGGCAGCAACCCCGAGCAGGAGCAGGTGAGCAGCAAGCCGCCGGGTCGCACGAGCTGCATCGCCAGGCGGTTCATGTCGAAGTATTTGCGGCTCCCGAGCTCGATCTCGTCGCGCGAGCGGATGAGCTTCGGCGGGTCGAGCACCACGACGTCGTATTCGCGCCCGCCGCGGAGCATGTCGCGCATGTAGGCGAAGGCGTCGGCATGCACGAACTGGATGCGAGCCTGATTGAGATTTGCGTTTTCTTTCGCGACGGCCAGCGCCTCCTCGTCGAGATCGACAGCCGTGACTTCGGCCGCTTCGCCCAGCCGCTTCGCCTGCACGGCAAAGCCGCCCAAGTTGCAACACAGGTCCAGCAGATTGCGTCCCTTGCAGTGTTTGGCGAGCGCGAGCCGGTTGTCGCGCTGGTCGCAGAAAAAGCCCGTCTTGTGCCCTACCTCGAAGCGGATGCGGAACCGCGTGCCGTGCTCCTGAATCGTCACCTGCTTGGGAAAGTCGGCCGACGTGATCGGCTCCGCCAAAAAACCTTCCTGCTGCTCCACGAGCGGATCGACCGTCATCCGGTAGTGCGACACGCCGACGCGGGCAGCCAGTGTCTCGAGCAGCTCGCGGCCGCGTTGATAAATGCCCAGGCTAAAGGCCTCGGCTGAAAGCACGCCCGCCAACCGATCGACGACCAGGCCGGAGAGTCCATCGGCCTCGGCATGGACCAGTCGATACGCGTCGGTCACGTCGTCGAGCCGGAGCAGATCTTGTCGGAGCGAAGCCGCGTCGTTCAACCGCCGCTGCCAGAAATCGGCGGGCGGCAGCTCGGGGCCGTGCGCCAGCATTCGCACGACGATCTCGGAGCGCGGGTTGTAGAGCCCAAAACCGAACGTCTCGCCACGCGGGTCGACGACGCGCACCAGCCCCCCCGGTTCGGCCGCCCGATCAGCCTGGTCGATCATCTTGCGATAGAGGAACGGGCTGAACGACACCGACCGCAGGCGAACCTCGGGCAGGCAGCCAGGCTCGTCTGCCGAGAGGGTGCGTGGCTCGGGGCGAAAGTTCGGCGGCCGCCGCGGCTCGCGGTCGTCGCGACGATCCGGAGGCCGGCGACCTTCGGGGACGCGTTCGCCGCGCTGAGGGAATTTGGGTCGACGGGGGCGTGGGTCTGGGGGCATCGAACGATCTTAGGAGATTAGTGCTGGAAGTCGAGGGCTGCCGCGGCGCGTAGCGTGGGCCGAACGAAACGCCGTAGGGTGGGGCGAAAGAAGTGAGCCCCACCGAGCCACGAGCCACGTTTACCCCGGTGGGGCTCGCAAAGCCTCGCGTCACCCTACGCCGCGGCTTCACCGTTGGCCTCTTGGATGCGATAACTACTTGAAATGCAGCCATTTGCCGACCTCGCCCGCCGAATCGATGAAGCCTGGCCCCCGGATAGCTTTGGGCTGCGCCGGCTGCTGCGGTCGGCCGAACAGGCGGCCAAGGGGGGCAAGCCGGCCGACCGCTCGCTCGCCCGCCTGGAAACCGAACTCGAGCGGTCGATCGCCCTGCGGGGGGCGCGCCGCCAAAATGTTCCCCGCGTCACCTACGACGACGAACTGCCCGTCTCGGCCCGCCGGCAGGAGATCGCCAACGCCATCCGCGACCACCAGGTGGTCGTTGTCTGCGGCGAAACCGGCTCCGGCAAGAGCACGCAGTTGCCCAAGATCTGCTTGGAGTTGGGGCGGGGCGTCGATGGCCTGATCGGCCACACCCAGCCCCGGCGGATCGCCGCCCGCAGCGTCGCCGCCCGCGTGGCGGCTGAGTTGGGCGCCCCCCTAGGGCAGCAGGTCGGCTTCAAGGTCCGCTTCACCGACGCCACGGGGCCGCAGACCTATGTGAAGCTTCTGACCGACGGCATGCTGCTGGCCGAGACCCAGCACAGCCGCTTCCTCGATCAGTACGACACGATCATCATCGACGAGGCACACGAGCGGTCGCTCAACATCGACTTCCTGCTCGGCTACCTGAAGCAGCTTTTGCCGAAGCGACGCGACCTGAAGCTGCTGATCACGTCGGCCACGATCGACGCCCAGCGGTTCGCCGAGCATTTCGGCGACACGCGCGGGCCCGCGCCGATCCTGATGGTCGAGGGGCGCACCTATCCGGTCGAAGTCCGCTATCGGCCGCCGGTCGACGAAGAGGCCGAGCGCGATGTCGACTGGAAGCGCGGCGTGCTGGCTGCAGTCGACGAGTTAGCCCACGACGGCCGCGGGCACACCCTCATCTTCTTGCCAACCGAGCGCGACATCCACGAGCTCACGCGCTCGCTCCGCGGTCATGTCGGCGACGGCGTCGAAGTGCTGCCGCTTTATGCGCGGCTCACCGGCCCCGAGCAAGACCGCGTGTTCCGCCCGACCAGCAAGCGGCGGATCGTGCTCGCGACCAACGTCGCCGAATCGTCGCTCACCGTGCCAGGCATTCACTACGTGATCGACACCGGCACGGCCCGCATCAGCCGCTACTCCGCCCGTTCACGCACGCAGCGGCTGCCGATCGAGGCGGTGTCGCAGGCGTCGGCCGACCAGCGCAAGGGGCGCTGCGGGCGCATCGGCCCCGGCATCTGCATCCGCCTTTACTCCGAAGAAGACTACGCCGGCCGCGAGCGCTATACGCCGCCTGAGATTCAGCGCACGAACTTGGCGAGCGTGATTCTGCAGACGCTGGCGCTGCGGCTGGGGCCGATCGAGGAGTTTCCGTTTCTCGATCCGCCGAAGCCGCCGGCGATCTCCGATGGCTACAAAACGCTGTTCGAGCTGGGGGCCATCGACGACGACCGCAAGCTGACCGAGCTGGGCCGGCGGCTCGCACAATTTCCGGTTGATCCGCGGATCGGCCGCATGCTGCTGGCCGCCGATCAGTTTGGCTGCCTGGCGGAGCTATTGATCATCGCGGCGGCGCTCGAGGCCCAAGATCCGCGCGAACGGCCGCACGACAAGCAGCAGGCGGCCGACGAAGCGCATGCCCAGTTTCAGGACCCCGAGTCCGACTTCCTCAGCTACTTGAAGCTGTGGGACTTCTACCATCATCTGCGCGAAGACCTGTCGCGGAGCAAGCTCGAGAAGGCCTGCCGGCAGAACTTTCTCTCGTACAACCGGCTGCGCGAGTGGCTCGACCTTTATTTGCAGCTCAAGCAAATGGTCGAGCAGGCAGGCCTCAAGCCCGGGCAGCGCCGCGGCGACTATACGGCGATCCACCAGTCGATTCTCTCCGGGCTCCTCTCGGGCGTCGGCCTCCGCACCGACGACAACGACTACTCGACCGCCGGCGGCGGCCGGGCAAACCTCTGGCCTGGCTCCGGGCTGCGCGACAAGAAGCCCAAGTGGATCGTTGCCTCGGAAGCGATCGAAACGACGCGCCGCTACTTGCGGATCGCCGCGCGCATCAATCCCGACTGGATCGAGCCGCTGGCCGAGCACCTGGTCAATCGCAGCTACAGCGATCCCCATTGGAGCCGCGAGCGCGGCGCCGTGCTGGCCTTCGAAAAGGTGTCACTGTTCGGTCTGCCGGTGGTCGCGCGGCGGAGCGTCAACTTCGGGCCGATCGACATGGCGAAGTCGCGCGAGCTTTTCTTGCAGCACGCGCTGGTGGAAGGTCAATTCGATACGCAGGCCGAGTTCCTGGCGTACAACGCAGGCGTGGTCGACGAGGCCGAGGCGACGCAGGCCAAACTTCGCCGCGGCGATCTGCTGTTCGGCAGCGACGCCCACTACGAATTCTACGACGCTCGCGTGCCGGCCGACGTGTTCGATGCGCGTTCGTTCGAAGGTTGGTGGCGCAACATCCGCCGGAGCCAGCCGGCGTTTCTCAACATGACGCTGGCCGACGTAACGCTCGCGGCCGATGTGTCGGCGCAGGACTTTCCCGACCAGGCTCAGGTGGCGGGCGAGAAGCTGCCGCTCGAGTATCGCTTCGAACCGGGGGGTGAGCGCGACGGCGTGACGGTCACCGTGCCACGTGGGCAACTCACGCGGCTCGACGACGCGGCGCTCGGCTGGCTCGTGCCGGGGCTGCTCGAGCAGCGGATCGCCGGCATGCTGAAAGCGCTGCCCAAGGACCTACGGCGACAGTTCGTGCCGGTGCCGGATACGGCGCGCCGGCTGCGCGGCGAAATCCGCTGGGGCGAGGGGGCCTTCAACCAGCAAGTTGCCGACGCGATCAGCCGAGTGTATGGCGTGCAACTCCCCGGCGGCGTATTGCAGGAACAGGCGCTGCCCGACTACCTGCGGCCCACGGTGCGCGTGGTCGATGAGCGAGGGCAAGAGCTGGCCGCTGGGCGCGATGTGCGCGAGCTGCGGCGCGAACTGGGGGCCGAGCACGCCGCGGTGGTAGCGGCCGTCGAGGATCCGCGGTTCTCGCGCAGCGGGCTCACGGCTTGGGACTTCGGCGAGTTGCCGCGGGAGATTCAGGTGCGCCATCGCGGCGTGGTGGTGCCGGCGTTTCCGGCGCTGGTCGACGAAGGCAAAACGGCGGCGCTCGCGCTCCGCGAAAGCCGGGAGCGGGCCGAGGCCGACACCCGCCGTGGGGTGCGCCGGCTGGCCCAAATCGCGCTCCACTCAAAGCTGCGGGCACAAATGGAGTGGTTGCCGGATAAGCAGAAGCTCTTCCTGTGGGGTGTGGGGCTGCCGGGCGGGCCGCTCATCGACCAACTCACCGAATTGCTGCTCGCCCGTGCGTTGCCGCTCGACGACGGAGCGCCGCGGACGAAGGAGGAGTTCGAGGCCTGCTTGAAGGTCGCGAAGCAGCGAATCAGCGTGGCGGTGCAGGACGTGGCCGAGGTGGCGGCGCCCCTCTTGTCGGCGTATCACGAAGCGCGGCTCGCGCTCGAGAAAGCCAAGCTCGCGCAAGCCCAAGCCGCCCTCGACGACATGCGGAGCCAACTCGAGCATTTGGTGACGCCTGGGTTTTGGACGGCCACTCCTTGGGAGTGGCTGCGGCACTATCCAAGGTATTTGAAGGCGATCGTCTACCGGCTCGATAAGCTTCGTGCTGGCGGGGCCGCCCGCGACCGCGTGGGCCTGCAGGAGATCGGGCCCCGCTGGCAGCGCTATCTGGAAGCGACGGCGCTGCCGGAAGCGGGCGCGCTCGACCAGGCCGCGTTCGAGCGCTGCCGCTGGTTGCTCGAGGAATTGCGAGTTTCGCTCTTCGCGCAGCCGCTTGGCACGTCGCTCAAGATCTCGGCCAAGCGACTCGACGAGCAATGGGCCGCGGTCGGCGATGCCGCGGGCAGTGCGGGGCGACCGGCGGCGGTGGCGGGGCGCTAAAGTCGCGCGGCTGCGTTGGACCTTCGTTGCTGTCGTGCTGCTTGGCCCCGCCCAGCGAGGTAGAATAACGTCGAGACGGATTGGGACTTGCTTGGAGATCGCCATGAGCGCCACCGCCCCACCGCTAGTTACCGCGGAAGAACTGTGGCTTCGCCCGGACGACGGACTGCGCCATGAACTCGTGCGAGGTGAGCTGCGTACGATGACGCCGGCGGGATCGCAACATGGGCTGACCATTGGCTACCTGCACACGCTTCTCGGCCCTCATATCAAGCAGCGGCAGCTCGGCCATCTTTTCGGCGCAGAGACGGGGTTTGTCATCTTTCGCGGGCCTGATACGGTTCGAGCGCCCGACCTGGCGTTCATTTGCCGTGACCGCGCGATCAACGCAGTGCCGGCGGGTTACTTTCCAGGGGCGCCAGACCTGGCCATTGAGGTCCTGTCTCCCAACGACCGCGCGAGGGATGTCGATGAAAAAGTGCAGGACTGGCTGCGAGCCGGCTGTCGCGAGGTTTGGGTCGTGAGTCCGCGGCTCAAGACGGTCGCGATTCACCGCTCGAATGCGGATGTCCGTGTCTTGTCTCTTGAAGAGACGCTCGAGTCTCCAGAGCTCTTGCCGGGCTTTACCTGTCAGGTGTCAGAAGTCTTCGGCGCCTAGCCGTGATCCGTTTTCCTCAAACGCAATTCGATCGTCCGACAACTTCATGACCGCCACCGCCCCACCACTCGTAACCGCCGAGGAACTGTTTGTCCGCCCGGACGACGGCCTGCGCCACGAACTCGTGCGAGGGGAGCTGCGTACGATTACAGCGGCGGGGTCTGAACATGGGGCGATCGGTGCATTTCTGCTGGGGTTGTTGGCGAACTGCGTGCATCGGCAGAAACTCGGCCGGCTGTTCAACGCAGACACAGGCTTTCTGATTGCCCGTCAGCCTGACACCGTTCGTTCGCCGGACGTTGCTTTCCTCGGTGGAGAGCGTGGAAAGGCGCTGCTGCCGCCAGGCTACTATCCCGGCGCTCTCGATTTGGCGGTCGAGATCGTCTCGCCGCATGACCGCGCCGATGCCGTTCAAGAAAAGGTCCAAGACTGGCTACGGGCCGGCTGCCGGGAAGTTTGGGTCGTAAGTCCAAGACACAAGACCATCGCGATCCACCGGCCGCACGCCGATGTTGTCGTTGCGGCCGAGGCGGACACCCTCGAGTCGCCAGAGCTGCTGCCCGGCTTCTCTTGCAGCGTGGCCGAAGTGTTCGCTCTCTAGCGACCGCCCCGCTTGCTGCCGCTTAGTCCGCCGCAGCGACCAGACGATTGACTACGAGCATCTCGTTCGCGCCGCGCTGGAATTCATAAGGCACGCGCTCGATGCGCGCGGTCAGCCCGGCGGCTGGCAATCGCTCGAGCACCGTGGTCAAATGCCGAGAGGGGCCGCCGGCGAACATGTCGACGAGTGGAAAGACGCGGACTTCCCGCGCCACGCGGGCCATCTCCACGATCGCCGCCAAGTGCGCGTCGGCGTCCAGCAGATCGCTGTAGGTGAAGAGGTAGTGGGAGCAGAGAGCCAGGTCGAACCGGTTGCTCGCCAGCGGCAGGTGCGGCAGTCCGGCTGCCAAATAGCGCCCGTCCCATCGCCCAGCTTCATAGTCGGCCAGGAACGTCGACAATGCCTTCCGCCGCCGGCGCTCGAGTTCTTCTACCGACGACATCTCATCCCAAACGAAAGCATCAACCGTTGCCAGCGTCGCTTCCATCACTCGCGGCAATACAGCCTCGAACCGCGCTTCGATCTGCCCGGCATCGAACACGTAGAGCGGGTCGACCGACACGACCCGCCCGCCGCGCGCCGACCACTCGGCGTTGAAGCTGGCCGGCCCATCGGCCACGCCCAGGATTGCCCTCGGTAAGTCGCCAGCGTCCAGGGCGAACATCCGCTCGTACTCGTTGCCGGTACGGCCCCAGGGAACGACTTGGTCGAGCTTCATGGCGCACTCGATCGCAAACGCTCTGCGGCGCCCTTGGAAACCCCCGAGCGCGCTAGTCCGCAAAGATCGTCTGTGTCCGCTCCGGGCCGACGGAGACGTATCCCACCGGCCGGCCGACCAACTGCGAGAGACGCGCCAAGTAGGCCTGGGCCTTGGCCGGCAGATCGCCCATGTGGCGCACCTTGGTCGTGTCGGAGAGCCAGCCCGGCAGCGTTTCGAACACCGGCTGCACGCGGCGCAGGTCGTCGACGTGGCTGGGGAAGTCGGTAATTCGCCGGCCGTCGAGCTCGTAGGCGGTGCAGACCTTGAGCTCGTCGAAGCCGTCGAGCACGTCGAGCAGCATCACCGCCAGGCAGTCGACGCCGCTGAGCCGCGCGGTGTAGCGGGCGGCCACCGAGTCGAACCAGCCGCAGCGCCGCGGCCGGCGGGTGACGGTGCCATATTCGTTGCCGCGGTCGCGCAATTTCTGTCCGGTGTCGTTGTCTTGCTCGGTCGGGAAAGGGCCGCCGCCGACGCGCGTCGAATAGGCCTTGAGTACGCCAATCACCCGCTCGATCCACCGCCCCGGCACGCCGGAGCCCGTGGTCACGCCAAGGCCCGAGCTGTTGCTGCTCGTGACGTAGGGGAAGGTGCCGTGGTCGATGTCGAGCAGCGCGCCCTGGGCGCCCTCGAACAGCACCTTCTTGCCCGCTTCGAGCGCGTCGAGCAAATAGGCCGTAGTGTCGGCGGCGAAGGGCTTCAGGCGTTCGGCGAACTGCGTGTAGTCGGCGTAGATCTGCCCGGCCTCGAGCGGCGGCAACGCCCCTCCGCTGAGCGCACCCAGCATGCGGTTCTTCTGCGCGACCACGAACTCGAGCTTCTGCCGGAAATCGGGCCGATAAAGATCGGCCAGCCGCAGCGCATGGGCGCGGCCCACCTTGTCGCGATAGCAGGGGCCGATGCCGCGCCCCGTGGTGCCGATCTTTTCGCCGCCTGAGCAGCTTTCGTCGAGCAGTTTGTCTTCGGCGAAGTGCCAGGGAAAGATCACGTGGGCCCGGTCGCTGAGCAGCAGGTTGTCGGCCACGCGCACGCCGCGGCTCGCCAGCCCGTCGATCTCGTCGAGGAACGAGCCGGGGTTGAGCACCACGCCGCCCGTGACCACGCACTTCACGCGCGGCGAGAGGATGCCGCTGGGGATGAGCGACAGCTTGTAGGTTTGATCGCCGGCGACGACCGTGTGTCCGGCGTTCGCGCCTCCTTGGTAGCGGACGACGACATCGTGCCGCTCGGTCAACAGATCGACCAGCTTGCCCTTGGCCTCATCGCCCCACTGCAAGCCGATCACACAGGTCCCAGGCACCAGCAAATTCCTCGATCACGAAGCGGTCAGACGGCCGCCTGGCAGGCGCGCAAAGAGAGCCTAATTCCAGGCAGGCAAACACGTTAATTTAGTCGGGCGGGAGATGGGGGGCAAGTTGATGCGTCATTAGGGATTCGGTACAGATTTCCCGAACCCGCCGGTCAATTCGGCTGCGTAGCCCCTTCCGCCCCGCCGGCTGCTAGGATGGTGGGCATGAGCCGCCGCCTGACAGTCCTGTTGTGGATTCTCTTCGCCCTCCTGTTCGGCGCGGAACTGTTCCTCGCGACTCGCGGGACAGACCACGCTGGGGATGCGCGGCGAGTACGAGCAGCCGGTGGCAGTAGGAAGCCCAGCTAGCCTTCGGCAAACTGTGCCACTACCCGTCATCAACAGCCGAGTCGCGCGGGAGCCAGCGCGGCCACGGCTTGGCCACCCCACTACTTTGGCCGCCCCACCTCGGTCAGCGGCCCCACCGCCACCGTGGTGTTCACCGACAGCGGATACCGCTTGAGCACCGCGTTCAGCTCTGGCACGGTGAGCTTGGCCACGGCCTTCAGGTCGTCGCTCACCGAGCGGTACTCCCCCCGCTGCATCCAGTTGGCGCCCACGGCGAACAGCCGGCTTCGGGGCCGCTCGCTGGAGAGCACGACCCGCGAGTTGACCTTGCTCTTGGCCCGCTCGAGTTCCGGCTCGGTCACCCCTTCGGCCTCGACCTTGCGGTAGACGTCGAGCATCCGCTGTAGGTTGTCGGCCGTTTGCTCGGGTTCGCAGCTCATGTAGGCGCTGAAGATGCCCGCGCCTTGGTAGTCGTGATGCCCCAGGCTCACCTGCTCGGCATGGCCGGGATCGACCAGCTCCCAGAAGAGCCGGCTCCCCTGCTCGTCGCCGACGATCACGCCCAGCAGCTTGGCGGCGTAGCGATCGGCGTCGGTGGCCTTGGGCCCGGGGGCGAACTGGAGGACGTATTCCTGCGTGGCCGAGGGGCGGGGGAGCACCAAGAACGATTCCACCGGCTTGAAGGCCGGCTCCTCGCGCTTGGCGGGCGCCGGCTTCCAGGAGCGCGAAAGACGCTCGGCGTCGGCGGTGAGGCGGTCGAAATCGATTCGCCCGGCGGCCGCCAGCGTGATGTTGCCGGGGCTGTAGCGGCGTTCTAGGTACTCCCGCATCTGCTCGACCTCGAGCGCCGTGATGCTTTCGGCCGTGCCGAGCACGCTGCGCGAGAGCGGATGCGGGCCGAAGAACGCCGCCTTGGCCTTTTCGTCGGCGCCAAAGGGAGGCTGATCTTCGTACATCTTGATCTCTTCGATGATCACCTGCTTCTCAGTGTCGAAGTCTTCCTTGCGCAGCGCGGGGCGAATCAGGTCGGCCAACAGCGAGACCGCCCGCTCCTGGCACTCCGGCAGCACGGCCGCGTAGTAGACGGTGTTCTCCTCGCTGGTGAAGGCATTGTAATGCGCCCCCATCTCGTCGAACTCGCGGTTCACGTCTTCGGCCGAGCGGCTGCCCGTGCCTTTGAAGACCATGTGCTCGAGGAAATGGCTGACGCCGGAGATGGCGTCGTGCTCGTCGCGGGAGCCGGTGTTCACGAAGAAGCCGAGCGCCGCGCTATGCGCCTCTTCGTTGCACTCGGCCACGATCGTCAGGCCGTTGTCGAGCGTGCGCTTGCGGAACTCCATCAGCGAACCTCCAAGGGGGCGGAGCCAAGCGTGACGACCGTAAAGTCGGCCGGCGGACGCCGCCGCAGATAGGCGTTGATGCTCTCGCGGCTCAATTCGTCGATGATGTGGCTCACTTCGTCGAGCGTGCGGACGCTTTGCAAGTGGTACCAATCGCGGGCAATGGCCGAGCTGCGCGCCGAACTCGACTCCTGCTGCATGATCAGCGAGCTCTTGATGCGGGCCTTGAGCCGGTCGAGCTCGCGATCCTCGATGCCTTCGGCCAGGCGGCGGAGCTCGCCGAGCGTAACGTCGAGCGTTTCTTGAGCCCGCTCAGAGGTGGTGCCGGCGTAACAGAGCACGCTGCCGAGCTCGCGGAGCGTGTGGTAGCTGGCGTACACGCTATAGCACAGGCCCCGCTTCTCGCGGACCTCGGTGAACAGCCGCGAGCTCATCCCGCCTGACAACACGCCCACCGCGCCCCAGGCCTGAAAGTAGTCGGGATGGCGATAGGGGACGCTCTCGTAGGAGATGCCCACCTGCGTTTGATTCGACTCGTGGTTCAGGTGTTCGTAGCGCGTAGCGGCCCGCGGCGTTTCGGCGATCTGGGCATCCTGCGGCTTCCAGTCGGCGAACAAAGCGCCCACCTGATCGACGAGCGCCGGCCAGTCGATGCGGCCGGCGACCCCCAGGATCGCGCCGTTGGGGCGGAACCGCTGGGCGTGGAATTGCTGAACGTCCTTGATCGTCGTGGCTTCGAGATCCGCAGCCTCGCCCAGGCTCGAGCGGCCCCAGGGATCGGGATACTGCCGCCGCCGCAGTTCGATCATCAGCTTTTGCGCGGGTTCATCTTCGAGTGCCCGCAGCTCTTGCAGGGCAGACATTCGCGAGGGTTCGAGTTGGTCGGCCGGCAGGTGAGGCCGGAGCAGAATGTCGGCGTAGATCGGCAGCGCCTTGGTCAGGTTCTCGGCCAACGTCGCGCCGCCGAAGCTGATGTGGGCGCCCGACACCGACTCGCCGCGCTCCACGCCGAGGGAATCGAGATCTTGCATCAGCGCGCGGCTGTCGCGCTCTCCCGCGCCGCGCAGAAGAAGCTCGCAGGTGAGCGTGGCCAGGCCCTTGCGGCCCGCCGGGTCGTAGCACGATCCGGATGGCACGAGGCAGGTGAAAGCGGCCGATTCGACGTTGCGCATCGGTTCGGCCACGAGCACCAACCCGTTGGCAAACGTGTGCGAGAGAATGGCTTGGGTCACGCGGGACTCCTTCGCGCTTCGGCCCGCGCCGCAGTCGTGGGGCGCTTACGGCAGGGGAAAGCTACGTAGTGTAAATCAGCCATTCTCGCGGCGTAAGACCGCCGCACGCCGCACGCTTACCCCGCATAGCGGCTGACCACGAGCGCGATGTTCTGCCCGCCGAAGCCGAAGCTGTTGGTCAGGGCGTGGTCGACCTTGCCTGGCCGCGCCTCGTTGGGCACGTAGTCGAGATCGCACTCGGGATCGGGATGTTCGTAGTTGATCGTCGGGGGCAAAGCCTGATCGCGCAGCGCGAGCAGACAGATGATGAGCTCCGTGGCGCCGGCCGCCGCGATCAGATGCCCCATCATGCTCTTAGTGCTCGACATCGGCGTCTGGTACGCCCGCGGGCCGAAGACCTGCTTCACGGCCAGGCTCTCGACCTTGTCGTTCACCGTGGTGCTCGTGCCGTGGGCGTTGATGTAGCCGATCTGCTCGGGGTTGATTCGGGCATCGTCGAGCGCCATGCGGATGCAGCTAATCGCGCCGCGTCCCTCGGGATGCGTGTCGGTGATCCGGTAGGCGTCGGCCGTTGAGCCATAGCCGCTGAGCTCGCCATAGATCTTGGCGCCGCGAGCCAAGGCATGTTCGAGCTCTTCGACAATGACCATCGCCGCCCCTTCGCCAAGCACGAAACCGTCGCGCTCGAGGTCGAATGGCCGCGAGGCCTTTTCCGGCGGATCATTGCTCACGCTCAAAGCCGTGAGCAGGTTGAAGCCCGTCACGCCGAACGGATGGATCATGGAGTGGGCGCCGCCGGCCAGCATCACATCGGCGTCGCCGCGGCGGATGATTTCGACGGCTTCGCCCACCGCTTGGCTGCTGGCGGCGCAGGCGGTGAGGCAGTTGAAGTTCGGGCCCTGGGCGTTGAACAGGCTGGCCAAGTGGCCGGCCGGCATGTTGGGCTCCTGCTCGAGCTCCGCCAGCGGATGCAAGCGCTCGAGCCCGCTGCGGCAGAACTTGGCGACGTCGAGGGTTTCGCCCTGCAGAGCATCGGCCATCATTTCGGTGAAGCAGTTGAAGTCTTGCTGCCCTTCGCCGGCGCCTAGATAGACGCCCATCCGCACGGGATCGACTCCCTCGGCGGTGAGCCCGGAATCACGCCAGGCGGCCTTGGCGGCGCCGGCGGCGAACTTGGTGTGCCGGCCGCGGTATTTCCAGACCTCGGGGTCCTCGCCGGAGTCGGCGATGTCCCAGTTGCGCACTTCGGCCGAGATCTTGGTGGGGAACTGGCTGGCGTCGAAGATCGTCGTCCAGCTCACGCCCGATTCGCCGTTGAGCAAGCGCTTCCAGACGGACTCCAGTTCGACGCCCATGGGGGTGACCCAACCGGCGCCGGTGATCACGGCACGGCGTCTCATGATGTGGTCCTCGAGGGAGCGTAGGGGGCTGGCAAAGCGGGGCCGCGCGGCCAGGGCTGGGATGCGTTGGCCGACTCGGCGGCCGCCAGATGCGGTGGCACCGGCAGCGGTTGGCCGTCGGGCAATTTGCCCACCTCGTAGAGCCGCAGCATCTTGAGCATGGCCAAGAAGTCGTCTGGCTCGAACAGGTCCTGATCCTGGCGGTGATCGAGGTGGGCGAAGAACATCTCCACCTCGGCCTGCAGCTCGTCGCCCACGTGGCTCGTGCAGTGGACGAGCGCGCCGTCTTCGCGGATGTCTTCGATCACCGCCCGATAGACAAGCTGGTCGCCGGGGAAAGCCGGGCGGCTGAACTTGGCGCTCGACAGCTTGGCCAGCACCACGCGCTCGAGAAACTGATTCTTCTCACCCACCAGCAGCCCGCCCGTTTGGGCCAGTCCTTCGATGATCAGCGTGTTGGGCATCACCGCCTGACCGGCGAAGTGGTCGTGCAGGTGCTCCTCGGCCAGCGACACGTTTTTCACGGCCGTGGCGCGGCGCCCGCTTTCGAACTCCGTGAAGCGATCGATCCAGAACCAGCGCATGGGGCTTTCCTCGGGGGGACGAAGCCCAACTAGGCGGGCATGCCGAGCTTCGTCTCCACGTACCGGCACATGTCCTGCACCGTGAGCAGATCGCCGAAGTTCTTGACGAGCGGATTCTTCTCGAGCGCCGTGAAGTCGAAGAACGGCATCCGTTTCCGCAATTCGGCCAGGCCAGCGGCGTTGAGCTTGCCGTCCTGCACGTACTCGGCGTTCGTGAGGATGTCTTCCGGGAAGAGCTCGCCGCGGGGGATCTTGATGTCGAAGGCCTTCTCCAAGCGGAACACGATGTCGAGAAAGTCGATCGACTCCGCGCCCAGGTCGCCCATCAGCGTGGCCGTGGGGGTGACCTCCTCCTCATCGACGCCCAACGCATCGACCAGAATGCTCTGAACCTTGGTGAAGACCTCTTCTTTCGTGGGCATCGGGCACGGACCTTTGACTAGGGGTTAGCGTGTTTGCTTGAAAACGTTAGGGCGGACTTGGTTCTCGTCCGCGAATATCCGCCGGGGCCCAAACTAGGGCGCCGCGGCTGCCGGGCTCTCGACGCCGTGGGCGGCCGGGAGGTCCGGGTGGTAGAGCAAAGCGAACAGCTTGCGCAGATAACGCTTCGTGTATTCGTCTACGTTGGCGCCATCGCCTCGCTCCTCGCCCAAGTTATAGCGCTCGATCACCAGGCGGGCCGCGCTGAGCGCTACCACGCCGTCGAGCATGCCTTGGGCCTTGAGATGCACGAGCCGCGGCTCCCACTTCGTGATCTCGACCGAGACCGTAAGTATCCGGCCGGGTTCGACGAAGTCGGCGTACTTGACGTTGCGGGCCTCCTTCAGCACCACCACGCTGTGCGCGAAATCTTCCGACGAACGCACCAGCCAGGCGCCCGCCTGCGTAAGGGCCTCGAGCATGAGGACCCCCGGCAGCACCGGGAACAAGGGAAAGTGGTCGCCCAGATACTCTTCGGCCATCGAGAGAGCTTTGATGGCCTTGATCCGAGCGCCGGGCTCGAGCTCGACGATCCGATCGATGAGAGTAAAACGCATGGGCGCGGCGAATACGGGCACCCCCCTTGCGCGACGCCATTCAGGGGGTATAGTCGCTCCTTGAACGTAAGCCACGGAGTATAGCGGGGCCTCAAAGTCGACTCAACGGCCATTCGTCCGGCAACCGGGTCTGCCCGACTGTCCGACTCGGCAGATTTGTTCTCGCTGTGCGAGCCGTTCTCAGGCGCCAAGTCTGCGCTCGTGCCAACTTGACAGCCCGCAAGAAAGCCGTGGCCGCGGCCGGCGCGGCGCAAGGCGTTCTGCGGCATTACGTTGTGTCTTCTTTTTTGGTCTCGGCACGGACCTTGCATTCTGAGTCAGCCGAAATCAAATGCGACCGCCGAGGCCGCCGGGGAGGCTTGGGGGCCGCAGTGGTCGCCAGGGTAATTTAGGTAAAGGGATCATCATGGTGCATTTCCAGCCTTTTGGCCCGCAAACGGTGCGGGTACTGCGCGACGAAGTTGACCGACTCTTCGATACTTTTGCCGGCTCGACGCCGGGAGACGTGATGCGCCGGTTCGTGCAGCCGCAGGTGTTTCCGGCGGTCAATCTTTGGGAGCAGGACGACGCCGTGTTCGTCGAGGCCGAGTTGCCCGGAGTTCACGGCGGCGACCTCGATCTCTCGGTTTCCGGCGACGAGTTGCTCCTCAAGGGGAAGCGGGTTTCGGCCCGCGAGAGCACTCAGGCTTATCACCGCCGGGAGCGCGGCGAAGGGGAGTTTGCCCGCGTCGTGAAATTGCCGGTCGACGTCAACGCCGACGCCGTGGAGGCGACGCTCGAAAACGGCGTGCTGTTGGTTCGGCTGCCGAAGGCCGAGGCAGTGCGGCCGCGGAAGATCTCGATCTCGGCCCGGCAGGGCTGACCGCGGGCAAACCGCGGTGCGAGCCGAACTTTTCGAACATATCCAAGGTAGCGGAGGCGAACGAACAATGGCTGCTGAAAGCACGGTGGCGGTGGCCCGCGGCAACGGTCAGGGCCGCGGACAAGAGGACACGCGCGGAAGTTACTTCCGACCGAACGTCGACATCTATGAGGAATCGGAGAAGTTGGTTGTGTTGGCCGACATGCCGGGGGTGAAGTCGGACGAGCTCGAGGTCAACTTCGAAGACGGCCTGTTGACCATTCACGGCAAGGTGAAGCCGCGCCAGCCCGACAAGGTGCGCAGCGCGCACGCCGAGTTCGGCGTCGGCGATTTCTACCGCACTTTTCGGGTGAGCGAGCAGATCGACCCCAGCCAGATCACGGCCGACTATCGAGATGGCGTGCTGACGCTAAACTTGCCGAAGGCCGCGGCCGCCAAGCCGCGCAAGATCGCCGTGCAGAGCAAATAGCACGCGCCGGCACGAAGAGGTAAACCACCCAAGGGCCCGACACCCTGCTGTTGGGCCCTTTTTATTGGCTGCATATCATTGCTCTGTCACCGCAAAAAACTCGGTTTGGCGAGCGGCGGGCTTTACGCCCGCCGTCCCGGCCGCAAGCCGCCAAGGGCGACCAAGCATCGACGACGAAAGGCGCGCCAACCCGGGACCGCCGGCGTGAAGCAGGCGGCTCGCTGGGTCGTTTGCTCACGGTCGAGCGGACCAGCAATCTTGGCACTGATAGAGCGCTGGTGGCCTCGGCTCAGACGTCGCAGAGCTGCGCCGCCGCGCGGAGCGAGGCGAGCGCGTCGGGATTCTTGGGAATGAACTCCTGGCCGACGTAGCCGTTGTAACCGACCTCCACGAGCGCCTCAATGATCGGCCGGTAGTTCAGTTCCTGCGTATCGTCCAGTTCGTTGCGCCCCGGCACGCCCGCCGTGTGGATGTGCCCCAGGTAGTCCTTGAACTGGCGAATGCGGGCGATCACGTCCCCCTGCATGATCTGCACGTGGTAGATGTCGAACAGGATCTTGACTCGCGGCGAGCCGACGCGGTCGCAGACCTCGGCCGCCCACTCGAGCTTGTCGCACTGATAGCCGGGGTGCCCTTTCATCTCTTCCGCAACGCGCGAGTTGAGCATCTCGATGCAGATCGTCACCTGTCGCTGTTCCGCCAGGCCGACGACCTGCTTGAGCCCCTCGACCATGTTGGCGATCCCCTGCGCATCGGAAATGTCGCCGCGCATGCCGGAGAAGGTGATCACGTTGGGGAAGCCCGCGTCCCCCGAGGCGGCAATCGCCTTGCGCAAGGCGTCGAGGCATTCCGGGTGATGTGCCTTGTCGTTGAGCCCGCGGACGAAGCCGTGGCTCGGAGTGATGGCGCAGACGAGGCCGTGTTTCTTGAGCGTGGACCATTCCTCGGGCGCGACGAGTTCCACCGACTTGAGCCCCATGCCGGCCGCCGCGCGGGCGAGCTCTTCGACCGAGAGCGGCTTGAAGCACCAGTGGACGACCGACTGCTTCACATGGTCGCCGGCCGCCCGCCAATCGGCGGCAAGCGCCGGTTGGGCCGAAGCGATGGCGGCGCCGCCGGCCGCGGTCGCGAGCGAAGCCCCGAGAAACTCGCGACGGTTCGAGCAATACATGCGCGACGGCATGGCCAGGGGCTCCAGCAAGACGGGGAAGCGCAGCCCGGCCAACCCGGCCCGACCGCCACGTTCAGATTACGCGCTCGCGTGCCGCGAGGCCAGCGACTGACGGCCAAGTTGTCTCCTTTGAAAGGTGGGCAGCGGGGGCGTTTTCGGGGGCTTTCGGCTAACCCACGTTTTTGGCACAATCGGGCCTGCCTGAGCGATTCGCCCTAGCCCCCGCCTCGCGCGAAGCTCAGCCGTTGAGAAGGTTGGCCACCGCACCGCCGGGCGCATGCATCGATGAAAGTCGCCGCCGTTCGAGAGACCTTTCCCGGCGAGCGGCGCGTGGCCTTGGCGCCGGCCGTTGTGCCGCTGCTCGCCAAGGCCGGACTCGAAACGATCATCGAACCGGGGGCCGGTCTCGCGGCCGGCTACACCGACGAGGCCTACCTGGCCAAAGGGGCCAAGCTGGCCGCCAACCGGGCCGACACCTTTGGTGCAGCCGACATCGTGTGTCAGGTGCGCACGCTCGGGGCCAACCCTGTTGAAGGTCCGGACGACCTCAAACTTCTGCGGCCTGGGCAAGTGTTGATCGGTTTGGCCGATCCGCTCTCAGCGGTCGAAGCTGCCCAAACCCTGGCCCAGCGCGGCGTCACGCTCTTCGCTCTCGAGCTGATCCCGCGGATCACGCGCGCTCAGAGCATGGACGTGCTTTCGTCGATGGCCACGGTGGCCGGCTACCGCGCCGTGCTGCTGGGGGCGCTCGCGCTGCCGAAGATGTTCCCCATGCTGATGACTGCCGCCGGCACGCTCGCCGCGGCCAAGGTGTTCGTGATCGGCGCTGGCGTGGCTGGCCTGCAGGCGATCGCCACCGCGCGGCGGCTGGGGGGCGTGGTGCAGGCGTATGACGTGCGACCCGCGGTGAAGGAGCAGATCAACAGCCTGGGGGCCAAGTTCGTCGAGATGCCGCTCGAAGGCGCCGAGGGGACCGGCGGCTACGCCAAGCAGATGGACGAGGCATTTTACCAACGGCAGCGCGAGCTGATGGCCCGCGTGGTGGCCGAGAGCGACGTGGTGATCACCACGGCCGCCATTCCCGGCAAGCGCTCGCCGGTGCTGATTACGGCCGACGCGGTGAAGGGGATGCAGCCAGGCTCGGTGATTGTCGACCTGGCGGCCGAGCGCGGCGGCAACTGCGAGCTGACCGTGGCCGATCAAACGATCGTCACTCACGGCGTCACGATCATGGGGCCGACGAACTTGCCAGGCGAAGTTCCCTACCATGCCAGTCAGATGTATGCCCGCAACGTGGCGACCTTCCTGCAGCACCTGGTGAAGCAGGGCAAGCTGGAGATCGACACCAGCGACGAGATCACCCGCGACACGCTGGTCTGCCGCGACGGGGCGATCGTTCATCCGCGCATGACGCCGCAGAGCGCATCGTAACAAGGACCGGGCCGCTCGAGGCCATCGTTTGATCGCACACGCGAGAGGTTCGCATCCATGCCCGTTCCTGTGCCCGTCGAAATCCTACAGCTCTACGTGTTCATCTTGGCCGGCTTTGTCGGCTTTCAGTTGATCACCAAGGTGCCGGCGCTCTTGCACACGCCGCTCATGTCGGCCACCAACGCCATCTCAGGCATTTCGCTGGTCGGCTCGATCGTGGCGGCCGGGGCCCACTACAGCGGGTTTAGCACGGTGCTGGGCTTCATTGCGGTGATCGCGGCCACGATCAACGTGGTGGGCGGGTTCATGATTACCGACCGCATGCTGAAGATGTTCAAGCGCAAGCCGTAAGCCGCGAACTGCCCGAGTGGAGCCAAGCCCCGTGTTTCAAGCCGCTTTGCTTGCCGCTGCCGACCCAGCCGCCACGATCGACGGCCGCACCTGGTTTATCCAGTTGACCTACCTAGCGGCCTCGGTGCTGTTCATCCTGGGGCTGCGCGGGCTGACGCATCCCGATCGCGCGCGGCGCGGCATGCAGTACGCCGCGGGCGGAATGCTGCTGGCCGTGATCGGCACGCTCTTGCACCACGACATCGTGAGCTACGTGTGGATCGTGCTCGGCCTGATCATTGGCTCCGGCGTGGGCGCGGCGATGGCCATTTGGATGCCGATGACCGCCATTCCCCAGCGGACCGCCATCTCGCACGCCTTCGGCGCGCTGGCGGCCACGCTCGTGGGCATTTCTCACTACAGCCATGCCACGCGCGTCGGTGGGCACAGCATGGGGCGTTTTGAGTTGGCCGCTCTCGGCTTCGAAGTCCTCTTCGGCGCCCTCACGATCACCGGCAGCTTCATGGCCTTTGCCAAGTTGCAGGGGCTCGTGCGCAGCGCGCCGATGACCTACAAGTTCCAGAACCAGTCGAACATCGGCCTGTTCGGCGTGGGTTTGCTTGTGTTCCTGGCGCTCGTGTTCAGTTCGCCGGCAACAGGTCTGCACGCGGTGCTGTTCTACGGCATGGTGCTGATCGGGTTGGCGGTAGGCGTGTTGCTCGTGATGCCGATCGGCGGGGCCGACATGCCGGTGGTGATCTCGCTGCTCAACTCCTACGCCGGCCTGGCCTGCTCGGCGATGGGCTTCGTGCTGCACAACAACGTGCTGATCATTGCCGGCGCGCTCGATGGCGCGAGCGGCTTCTTGCTCTCGATCCTGATGAGCAAGGCCATGAACCGGTCGTTCAGCAACGTGCTGTTCGGCGCCTTCGGCGGCGGCGACGCGGGACCCGTTCAAGAAACGAGCGCCAAGGGCTCGATTCGCAGCGTGTCGGTCGAAGATGCGGCCATTCAGTTGGCCTACGCCCGCTATGTAATCGTGGTGCCGGGCTATGGGCTCGCGGTTTCGCAGGCCCAGCATCAGGTGCGCGAACTGGCGGAGATGATCGAGAATCGCGGCGGCGAAGTGAAATATGCCATTCACCCGGTGGCCGGCCGCATGCCAGGGCATATGAACGTGCTCTTGGCCGAGGCCGACGTGCCTTACGATCGGCTTTGCGAAATGGACGAGATCAACGACCAGTTCGCCCGGGCAGACGTGGCGCTCGTGATCGGTGCGAACGATGTGGTGAACCCTGCTGCCCGCAACGACCGCTCGAGCCCCATCTACGGCATGCCGATCCTCAACGTGGATCAGGCCAAGAGCGTGATCGTACTCAAGCGGAGCATGAACCCCGGGTTCTCCGGCGTCGAGAACGAGCTGTTCTACGACCCGAAGTGCGCGATCCTGTTCGGCGACGCCAAGGCCTCGCTCACGAGCCTGGTGAACGAAGTAAAGTCGGCATAGCGCTTCGCCAAAGCTCAGAATCGCGAGACGCGATACGGCGCCGGATCGATCGCCGGGGCATTGCCCGTAACAAGCGCCGTGGCGAGTTGCCCCGTAGCCGGCGCCATCGAGAGCCCCAGCATGTTGTGCCCCGCGGCGAGCAGCACGTTCGAGAAGCGCGGGCTCCAGTCGATCACCGGCAGGCCGTCGTAGGTCATCGGCCGCCAGCCGTACCAGGCTTCTTGCACCGGTTCGGCGGTCGGCTCGTCGAGGAAGCGGGCAGCCCCCGTGGTCAAGAGCGCGAGCCGCTCGGGGCGGAGCGACTCGTCGTAGCCGGCGAACTCCATCGTCGATCCTAGCCGGTAGCCGTCGGCAAACGGCGTCACCGCCACGCGGTCTTCCATCAGGATCACCGGGACGCGCAGGCAGCGCCCGGGACGCGGCATTGTGAGCGAATAGCCTTTGCCTGGCTCGATGGGGAGCCGAATTCCGAGTTGCTGCTCGACCTGGGGCATCCAGGCCCCGAGTGCAACGACGCACGCATCGGCCGGCAGCTCGCCTTGGTCGGTTTGAACGCCCACTGCTTGGCCCCCTGCCGAGCGAAAGCCGCGGAATTCGCAGCCTTCGATGACCTGGCCGCCGCGGCGCTCGAACGCCCCCTTCCAGGCCGACATTAGGCGGTCGGGGCGCAAGTGAGCGTCGTGCTCGTAGAAGTAACCGCCGGCGAGGCCGGAACGCAGGGCCGGCTCGAACGCGGTGAGTTCGGCCGCAGTCAGCTTGCGGGCGCCGAGCTTGAATCGTTCGGCCAAGAGGCGGTCGGTGGCGGCATACGCAGCGAACGCCTCGGCCGTGCGAAAGGCGAACAACAGTCCCTTTGTTTGCCATTGGCAATCGAGCGATTCGGCGGCGATGAGTTCTTCGTAGAGCCGAAACGATGGATCGAGCAACGCCTGACAGCCGCGGGCGGCCTCGAGCATGTCCTGCTCGTTCGCGCGGCGAGCAAAGTTCGACAGCCAGCTCCAGAGCCGCCAATCGAGCCGCGGCCGAATCGCCAGCGGCGAATTCGGCTCAAACAGCGCCTTGATCCCTTTGCTCACGGCGCCGGGCTCTGCCAGCGGCAAGACATGGCTGGGACAGACGAAGCCGCAATTGCCGTGTGAGCAAGCGCCGCCGATGCGGCCGCGGTCGAGGAGCGTCACGCGGCGACCGGCCAGCAGGAGATAGTAGGCGCAGGCCAACCCAATCACGCCGCCGCCCACGACCACGATGCGCTCGCTGCTCTTCTTCATGCGTACCGATTGTCTAATCCACGGAGCCAATGCCTCCCTCTCCCCGTGGGAGAGGGCCGGAGTGAGGGTCGGTGATCTCGCAAGCTACTTCGATTCCCGCCACTTGGCCAAGCGCAACACGGCGTTCGGCTGACCTGCGAGCTGCTCATACCAGGCGGTGAGCAGCGTCCCGTCGGCCAACTCAACCGTCGAAGGGTAACCCAAATCGCCGCCCGCTCCATCCCCTGACACGACGACGGGCGTCGACCAGGTTCGGCCGTGGTCGGCGCTGATGGCCGCCTGATTCCCCAGCGGCGCCCGGCGATGCCCCACGGACATCACGAGCCGCCCGTCGCGCAGCCGCAGTAAGTGCGCGGGATATCCCCACACTCCGGACGAGCGGGGCACGCTCCAAGTGCGCCCGCCGTCGGCCGATTCGGTAAGCAGGGTTTCGTCGCGGTTGGCCGCGTTGTGATTGCGGATTGTCGCCACGATCCGCCCGTCGGCGGCCTCCACGGCGTGCAGCTCGTGGTACTCCTCCGCGGAATCACCAGGGCGCGTGGGAATCTCGGCCAGCCAGCGCCAGGTGCGGCCATCGTCGGTCGATTCGCTCGCGCCGATCTTCTCCTGCGTGGCGCTCCACAGCGTCTTGCCGACGTAGAGCAACCGGCCATCGGTAAGTTGCGTCGGCCCGTGCGGGCTGTTGACCAGCGAAGGGACCGGCGGCGACCAGGTCTGGCCGCCATCGGTGGAACGGAGAATCCAGCAGCCAAGGCCGGCCTTGCGCTCCGCCGCGCTCAGGCGATCGCGGGCCGCCAGCCACCGCTGGCGACGCTCGGCAGGCCAGCCGCCTGCGTCGTTCAGCAAGGGCTCGTAGGCGAGCGAGGTGAACGTCGACGCCAACAGCGCACCCTGGGCGGTTTCCAGGATGCCGGCGTCGCGGTCGTCGAGCGGCCCGTCGAAGATCACCTGCGGCCAAGTCCAGGTGCGTCCGTCGTCGTGCGAGCGCATCAGCTCGACGCGGCCGAAGGGGCAGACGTGCCCCTCGCGTCCGCCGGAGTAGACCAGCAGCAACTCGCCGTTCTTGCGCCGCGTCAAAGTCGGCCAACCGTGATAAGCGTCGTCGAGGCTGATCGTGTGGATCGACTCGACCTCGGCCGACCCGTCCGCGCAAGCGGTGCGAGCCAACAGCCCGGTAAACGGCAGGGCCGCCGCGCCGCGAAGCAGGCTGCGTCGGTTGAATTCAGGAGACGACATGGCAAGCTCGCTTAATCGGCGTCAAGGGAGGGCTGGGTCAGCAGCGGCGTGTTGCACGAACCACTGGTACGTAGTGCGTAGCCCGTCGGCCAGTTCCGTCTGAGGCCGCCAGCCGAGGGTCGAGAGGCGGGCGACATCCAGCAGTTTGCGGGGCGGGCCATCGGGCCGCGACGTATCGAACGCGAAACGGCCTTCGTAGCCAACGGCTTGCGCGACCAACTCGGCAAGCTCGCGAATGCTCACGTCGCTGCCGACGCCGAGGTTGATGTGCTCCTCGGCCGAATAGTGCTGAGCGAGGAAGACGAGTCCATCGGCACAGTCGTCGACATACAGAAACTCCCGGCGCGGCGTGCCCGTTCCCCACAGCGGAACTTCGGCGGCGCCGCGCAGCTTGGCTTCGTGAACCTTGCGGATCATCGCCGGCACGACGTGGCTTGTTTCCAGATCGAAGTGATCGCCGGGGCCGTAGAGATTTGTGGGAAGCACGGTGATGATGTCGAGCCCATGCTGCTGGCGGAAGGCCTGGCCGAGCTTGAGCCCCGCGATCTTGGCAACCGCATACCACTGGTTGGTCGGCTCGAGCGGGCCGGTGAGCAGTTCCGATTCGCTCATGGGCTGCGCGGCCAGCCGAGGGTAGATGCACGACGATCCGAGGGCGACGATCTTCGCGACGCCGGCGCGGCGAGCAGCCTCGAACACGTTGGCCTGGATCGCCAGGTTGTCGTAGAGAAAGTCGCCGGGGGAGCGCTGATTCGCGGCGATTCCGCCCACCTTCGCGGCGGCTAAGAAGATCACCTCGGGGCGGTGCTCGGCGACCCACGCTTCGGTGGACTCCTGCCGGCGCAGGTCGACCTGAGTGCGGTCGACCGTGATCAACTCACAATCCTCGCGCTGCAAGCGCCGCATCAGGGCCTGACCGACGAGCCCACGGTAGCCCGCAACCCAGACGCGGCGGCCGCGAAGCGAGCAGATCGGCTCGGCTGGGGATTCAGAGGGCATCAGGCGCATGAAGGGAGTCGGGGCGGAGAGCGGCGACGGCCAGCTATTATGTCGCTCCCCGTCGCGCGCAGGTAGCCCACGCTGCCGCTGCCGCTAAGCCGTGGGCCAAATCTGCCACCAGCGCTTCTGGGGCTTGGGGGCCGGCTTGGCAGAAAAGGCAGCCAACTTGTGGCCGTGCGCATCGATGGCGCCGCCGACCTTGGCGCCCACCAGATCGGCGCGGGTGAGCGTGGCCCCCTTCATGTTCGCGCCGGTGAGGTTCGCGCCGCGGAGGTTGGCGTCGGTCAGGTCGGCGCCGCGCAGATCGGCGCGGGCCAGCACGGCGTCTCCCAGATTGGCGCGCAGCCCAGTCATCGAGAGATCGGCGTCGGTGAAGTTCGCGCCGGTGAGTTTGCCGCCGGTGAGCTCGGCGTAGCGGAGGATCGAGCAAGTGAGATCGGCTCGGACCAAGCTCACGTTAATGAGCTTGGCGTCGGTCAGGTTGGCCTTGTGGAAGTTTGCGCCGTCGGCCGCCGAACCATTCAGGCAACAGGCGTTCATCTGCGTGCCAACGAGCTGCGCTCCCGTCAGATCCGTCGCACGGAGATCACTGTTGGAGAGATCCGCGCCCGACAGGTCCATGCCGGCCAGCAGCGCGCCGCGCAAGCGCGCGCCGGTCAACCGTTGCCCCGCCAATGAGTCGACGTCGAGCGCCAGCAGCACCTCGCCCGTCTCGCGATGCTTGATCTCGAACATGGCCGTACCTCGGACCTGCGCGGCGGCCGTTGGGAGGACGCTGGCGCAGAGAACCTCGCGTGCAGGATACGAGGCAAGCGGGCACTTCCTGGAGTGGCGCAATCTAACCGTGGCAAGACGGGATGCGCCGCCCCCGCAAGCCTAGTGGCATTCGCGGGCGCGATCCGTTCGACGCCGCCCCCTTCTCTGCCGGGTATGCGCGTCGGGCCGGCCGTTGTGGGCCGGGGGATTTCTTGTTTGAATGAGGCGGAGCGGCGCTTTCGAGCGCGGCACGCCGAACGTCATTATAGCGAGGGGCCCAGGCCGCTGCCTGCGCCGCTCTCGACAAAATTTAGCCGGTGTTGGCAACTGCCGCCCCTGGCGCCAGTTTTTCGCCCCCGCGAGGCTGATCTTGGAAAGCCGCTTGCCGACTCCGAGCGTTCCCAACCGCTTCCAGGTCTCGCTGGGGGTGTTCCGAGGCCCGCTGGACCTGCTCCTGTTCCTCGTCCGGAAGCACGAAGTCGACATCCTCGACATCCCGATTGCCGCCGTTACCGAGCAGTATTTGGCCTACGTCGCGGTGCTCGAACACCTCGATGTCAACGCAGTCGGGGATTTCTTGGAAATGGCCAGCACGCTGGTCGAGATCAAGTCGCGGATGGTGCTGCCGCACGAAACCGAGGCGGAGGACGCCGACGACGATCCTCGACAGGACCTGGTGCGACGGCTGCTCGAGTACAAAAAGTACCGCGACGCCGCGAGCCAACTCGAAGAGCAAGGCCGGGCCTGGCAGGAAAGGTTCCCCCGGCAAGCCCGCGATTCGGCCCCCGGCGTGCCGCGGGATCCAGCGACGGAGCCGATTCACGAGGTTGAACTCTGGGACCTCGTGAGCGCTTTTGGCCGGCTGATGCGCGAGCACCGGGCACAAGCCCCGTCGAACATCGTCTACGACGAGACGCCCATCCATGTCTACATGGATCAGATTCAGTCGCGGCTGCAGCAACAGCCGCAAGTTGCTTTCACACAACTCTTTGAGCCAGGTCTGATCAAGTCGGCGCTCGTGGGCATTTTTCTCGCGGTGCTCGAACTCGTGAGGCACCACCGCGTGCGGGCGGAGCAGGGGGAGCTGTTTGGCGAAATCTGGCTGCTGCCGGGTGACCAGGCGACGGAGCAGCTCGATCCCAGTGCGGTGAGCGACTACGAGCATCGGCCAGCGCCGCCGAAGCCAAAGCGGAGAGCGCGCTGAAACGCAGTCGCAGCTCAGGGGTGTTCCCTGAGCCCGTCCGGTCGAGGGTACTTGGGTTCAGTAGCCTGCCTTCCGTTTGTAGCGAGTTCGTGCTCATGCGCAGTCTTTACCTGCTGCTTTTTCTGGCGATCGCGACCTCAGCCCTGGCCGAACGGCCGGCGAAGACCAGCGGGCAAATGTTCTTCAAGCGCGGGGATTTCCAGGCGATGCTGCGTAACCCCGCCGTGCAGGCCGATCTCGGCCTGAGCAGCGCGGTGCTGCAGCAGATCCAGGAGAGACGTATACGCCGGAGTGAGCAGCACGAAGCCAAGCTGCAGGCGGCTCAAGGCGACAAGCCAACCCTGAGTAAGGCCGACGAAGCTGAGATCGATGCTTGGGCCGACCGGGACCTTGTTGCTCTCGAAAAGTTTGCGCGCTCGCTTCTGAACGAAAAGCAGCTATTGCGAGCTCAGCAAATCGACCGGCAGCATTCCGGGCCTCTCAGCATCATCGACGATGATCCGCTCATGAAAGCACTCGAGTTAACGGACGATCAATTCATCGAGATGGATCTTACCCGCAAGCACTATTTCGAGGCCGCAGTTCAGAATTTCAGGGCAAACCTTTCGCATCGCGACGGCGGCGAGATTCAACAGATTCTGAACGGTGCATTTGCCGACATCGACAAGATCCAACAGATTCTAAACCTCGGGACCGACGCCGAGCGCTCCGTCCGCGAGCTGCTAACCCCCGAGCAGCGGGCGAAATACGAGCAGCTACTGGGGCCTCCGTTCAAATCTGACGAGGGCAGATAGCCGCGCAGTTGGGTCAGCTCACCGCCTGTCGGCGAAAGTCATCCCGGCGCGATCGCCAGTGGCTAGTAGCGGCTCGGCGGATAGTACTCGGTGCCCACCGGCGGCAGGGCGCTCAGCCCGCGGCCATCGGCCCGATCAAGCTGCTCCGGCGTGGGGGCGGCGGGGGATGAGCCGCTGTTGCCCCAAGGATTGCCGGGCTGACTCAGTCCGTCGGCGCCCGAGCCGGCAGGACCGGCCGCAGCATTCCCCGCCAGATAGCTCGGGGCGGCGTCGGGCGTCGGCGCCGGTCCGGCCGGCACGCTCGATGCTTGCCCCCAGCGCCGGGCAGGTTGGGTCGTCGGCGCGGCCGTCTTCACTTGGAGCGCGGAATTTCGCGTCCCGGAAACGGTCGACTGCCGCGTGGCTACCGCCGTGGGAGCGGGCATCCCGCCCGGCCGCTCGAGTTTTGCCAGCCACTCGTGGGCCTGCTTCATGCCGGGGTCCACGGCCACGGCGGAGCGGAATTGAGCGACCGCTTCCTGGGTCTTCCCCTTACGCTGCAGCAGGCAGCCAAGGTTGTAGTGCGCGATCGCCTCCCCGTGGGCGGCCGAGAGCTCGGCCAGGGCGCCCGGCTGGTCGCCGATCTCGAGCAACACGGTCGCCAGGTTGTTGCGATAGAGCTTGTTCGTCGGCGCCAGGGCGACGGCCTGGCGCAACGTCTCGACGGACTTGTCGTACATCCGCCGGCGCGCCAGACAGAGGCCTAGGTCGTTGAGCGGGGCCGGGTCGTCGGGATAAGCCGTCGAGGCCCGCTCGTAGAACGTGGTCGCCTCGGGAAAACGATTCTGGCGGTCCAGCAAGTGGGCCGTCCCAAGCAACGCCTTGTAGTGCTTGGCGTCGAGGTCGAGCGCCTTGTGGTAGTAGGTCTCTGCTTCGTCAGCGCGGCCAGCCGCCTCGTGAATGGCGGCCGTGGCCACCAGCAAATCCGGACCCGCGCCCGGCGGAATCGGTTTGCTCACCGGCAATTCGGTCTTGGCCGACGCCAGGTCAGCTTTCGACTTGTCCTTGCGCCAGAACGAAGCAAAGCTGCTTGCTTTGGGCACACTGTCGCTGGGCACGGCGCTGGCTGCCGTGGCAGAGGCCGTGGATTTCTTCCACGACAGCCACGACCCCTTCGACGCCGTAGCATCGCCGGCGCCCGCGCACCCCACGGCCGACGCCACGGACAGGGCAACCGACAGCCGACGCCAATTGCATTTTGATGTCTGCACCCGACACCTCCTTGTGTCGCAGGACCTTGGCGGACAGCGCGAATCCCCGCGCTGCATCCCGGGGCCGGCTGAAGCGCGCCTGGGCGTGCTTGCTCAGCCTGAAGCCCTGATCGCGGCTAGTTCTGACCACCGCCATCCCGGTCGACCTGCGGAATCCGCGGCGGCGGGGCGGTGGCGCGGAATTTCTGATCCACCGATTCAATGTAGTCGGCCGGCCAGCCATAGGCGGCCATGCCCGTCTCGATGACCTCAGGCAGTTCGCCCGGGGCGACCTTCGCGGCGGTCTGTTGCACGGCATCGACCCGAGCGGCCGTCTGCTCGGCGTCCATCCCGCGCTCGACGAAGATCGTGCGGCGGGCGGCCGGGGCCTGCGTCATGATCCAGCGGACCTTGAGCACTCCGGCTTCGTTCAAGGCCACCGAATCCTCGGTGAAGTAATGGTCGCCCAGCAGATTCTGGCGTTGCCAACCATTGTCGATCATGCACCAGATCGGCTGCTTGACCGCTTCCTTGTCCGGCCGAATGAAGGGCTTGGGCCAGCAGGTGTTGCGGCGGTAGACTCGCTTACAGCTCTCTGACCACACGCTCAGCCAGTCGGCCCGGACCTCGCCTGCGGCCCCAGCGGCCAAAAGACCGGCCACGATCGTCGAACGAAACCACGGCATGACGACATCCCCCTCCGTTTGCCATCCCTGGACCGGCGCGTCCAGACGTCCGGAGCGCGTAGCCGCGGATCGGCGGCTATGAGCCTTCCTAACTGCTTATCGGCAGTCGCGGGGACAGGCTGAGAGGGAAGTGAGGAAAAGGCGCAACCCGCCTATTCCAACTAGCTTCCGCTCATCTTGGGGAACATTTCGTTGACCATCGTGATCGCGGCCGGGCCCACCAGCACCACGAAAATGCCCGGGAAGATGAAAATCACCAGCGGGAAAATCAGCTTTACGGCCGTTTTGGCGGCCTTTTCTTCGGCCAACTGGCGGCGGCGGGTTCGCATCGAATCGCTCTGCACCCGCAGCGCCTGGGCGATGCTGGAGCCGAACTTGTCGGCTTGAATCAAAATGGCCGCCAAGCTGCGGACATCATCGACGCCGGTGCGGGCGCCGAGTTCGTGCAGCACTTCGCTCTTGGTCTTGCCCATTTGCAACTGGAAATTGGCCAGAGCGAACTCGTCGGCGATGACGCGATACGATTTCCGCATTTCCTCGGCCACCTTGCGCATGGCCTGGTCGAGACCCAAGCCGGCCTCAACGCACACCACCATCAGATCGAGCGCGTCGGGCAAGCCCAGGAAGATGGCCTGCTTGCGCTTGCGAGCGATCAACCACACAAGGGCGTCGGGCAGATAGAACAGCCCGCCGGCGGTGATCACCGTGTAGGCCAAGGTTTTCTGAGACATCCCCTGCAGGGCGGCGAAGGAGCCGCCGCCGATCAGGAGGCCCGCGATGAGGCCGGCGAACTTGAGGCTCAAGAACAAGCCCGGGGCGATTTGGCTGCGGAAGCCGGCGTGAGCCAGCTTCATTTTCAGCTTGCTGACTTCGAGCTCGTTCTTGGGCTGCAGCGGTTTCGAAAGGGCCGGCGTGGCCTTCTCGAGCACGCGCGCCACGGCGTCCGACTTTTTGCCGTCGCCCTTCTGTCGGCGAAGGCCGGGGTTCTTGTATTCGTCGAGCCGCTCCTCGGCGCGGGGCTTGCCCGCCGCGACGCGGTCGAGCACCCACCACACCAACACGGCCACCAGGCCGAAGAAGGCGTAGGGAAGCAGTTGTTCGAAGCTGACCAGGGCCGAATGCATGGCGGGGCCTTAGACCTTGATGTTGATGATCTTGCGGATGGCGAGGGCGCCCATGAGCTGCAGCACGGCGCCGCCGGCCAGCATCTTCTGGCCCATCGGGTCGGTGAACAGCACCATCACGTAGTCGGGATTCAGCCGGTAGACGGCCAGGAACAGCAAGGGGGGCAACGCCAAGAGCACGATGCCCGAAAGGCGGCCTTCGCCCGTGAGCGCCTGGATCTGCCCCCAGATTTTGAACCGCTCCCGGACCAGGTAGCCGATCTTGTCGAGAATCTCCGCCAAATCGCCGCCCGTCTGCCGTTGCAGAATCACGGCCGTGGCGAAGAACCGCAGGTCCAGGTTGGGAATGCGGTTGCTCATTTCGTTCAGAGCGTCTTCGAGCGTCACGCCCAAGTTCTGTTCTTCGAACACGCGGCCAAATTCCTTGCTGATCGGCAAGCTCATCTCGTCGGCCACCAGGTTGAAGCCGGCGGCCAAGCTGTGCCCGGCGCGCAGCGCGCGAGCCATCAGTTCCAGAGCGTCGGGCAACTGCACCGCGAACGCGCGCAGCCGCCTCCGACGGCGGAGGATGAGCCACACCAAAGGCATCGCGCCGAACGTGCAGGCCGTGAGCGGGATGAATCCCGGATGCAAGCGGGCGGCGACGGGGATCACGGCGCCCAACAGAGCCAACCCGCCCGAAATGGCGAAGAACTTCGAGGGCGTCAGTTGCGTGTCGGCCTGCTCGAAGAGCAATTTCCAATTGGCGAAGCGGGCCAGGAATTGCTCGAGCCCGCTCTCCTTGTCGTTGAGCGGCTGCGAGAGCACGTCTCGGCTGAGCGACTCGCGGGACTGAGAACTGGCTTTCGCCCCGGTGAACACGTCGAGCCGCTCTTCGGCCGCGGTGTCCTCGCCGCCGCGCAGAAACGTGGCGACCGCGAACACCAGCGCGGCGACGCCGACGAACGCAGCGACCAAAATGATGATCGGACTCATGGTTGCACAACCTCTCGAGCCAAGGGAACGCGGCGGCGCTCGCGCCGCCGCGGCCCAAAATCGTTTAGTCCACCATCATCACGCGTTGCCGGAAGGCGCTCGACGGCAGCCGCACGCCCGCCGACTCGAGCCGATCCATGAACGTGGGCCGGATGCCGGTGGCCTCGAATTTGCCCACCGCGCGGCCGTTCTCGTCGATGCCGTCCTGCACGTAGTGGTAGATGTCCTGCATCACGATCGTGTCCTGCTCCATGCCCAGGATCTCGGTGATGTGGGTGATCTTGCGGCAACCGCCCTGCAGGCGATTGGCCTGGATGATCAGGTCCACGGCGCTGGCGATTTGCTGCCGCATAGCCTTGAGCGGCAGTTCGAAGCCGGCCATCGTGATCATGGTTTCGATGCGGGCGATGCCGTCGCGCGGGCTATTCGAGTGGATCGTGGTCAACGAGCCTTCGTGACCCGTGTTCATGGCCTGCAACATGTCGAGCGTTTCCGGGCCGCGGCATTCGCCGATGATGATCCGTTCGGGCCGCATACGCAGGGCGTTGCGCACGAGGTCGGTGGCCGTGATCGCGCCCTTGCCTTCGATGTTGGGGGGGCGCGTCTCGAGCCGCACGATGTGTTCCTGCTGGAGCTGCAGTTCCGCCGCGTCCTCGATCGTCACGATCCGTTCGTGGCTGGGAATGAAGCTCGAGAGCGTGTTGAGCAGCGTCGTTTTGCCGGAGCCCGTGCCGCCTGAGATGATGATGTTCAGCCGGGCCTTGATGGCGCCTTCGAGCAGCATCACCATTTCCGGCGTGAAGGCCTTGTAATTCAGCAGGTCCTCGAGCTTGAGCGGATTGGCGCCGAAGCGGCGAATCGAAACCGCGGCGCCGTCGAGGGCCAGAGGCGGAATGATCGCATTCACGCGGGAACCGTCGGTCAGACGAGCGTCGACCATCGGACAGATTTCGTCGACGCGGCGGCCGACCTTCGACACGATGCGGTCGATGATCTGCATCAAGTGGTTGTTGTCGCGGAACGTGCAAGTCGTCTTCTCGAGCTTGCCGCGGCGCTCCACGTACACGCTCTTGGGGCCGTTGATCAGAATGTCGCTGATCGAAGGGTCTTTGAGCAGCATCTCGAGCGGACCGAGGCCGAACGTTTCGTCCAGCACTTCGTCGATCAACCGCTCGCGCTCGTTGCGGTTGAGCAGCGTGTCTTCCGAATCGCACAGGTGCTCGACGACCAGGCGAATCTCGCGGCGAAGGATTTCGCCTTCGAGGTCGCCGACGCGCGACATGTCGAGCTTGTCGACGAGCTTGCTATGAATTCGCCGCTTGAGCGTTTCGAACTCTTGTTCCTTGGATTGCTCGGCGCTTCGGCCGGCGTAGGGTGCGGTCTTCATGCGGCGATCCTGCCATCGGTCAAAGGGTTGCGGCTCTCGCGAGGGAACGTGCGCCCTGCCGCTCGACGCGGCCTTCGCATGTCGCTGAGAGCGACGCGGAAAGACCTCGGAGCGGATAAGCGTTCGGCGCAAGCTTAGCTCACGCAAGCCACACGTTGCCCGCGGAGAACACACCGACGGGCAGGCGCTGGGCGCGGGACCAGAAGGCGGCAAGCCCCGGGACGAATTCCCGGCCTGCGCCGCTTACCCGCGTCGGCGCGATTGCAGGGATTTGCCCGGCTGACGCAAAGGCGCGAGCGGCGACGCAGCTACTTAGCGGGAGCCTTCTTGCCGCCCCACAGCGAGAGGAGGCCGCCCAGCCGCGTGCTCTTGGCTGCGGGATCGAGCTTCGAATCGCCCGTGAGCGACTCGGCTAGGAGCTGGATCGATTGGGCAACGTTCGACCGCGGCGCGTGCTCGAGCAACGGCACCCCGTTGTTGCGGGCCTGCACCATGGCCTGGTACTCGTTGGGCACCTGCCAGTAAATCTCGCGCCCGATCGTGTCCTGGGCCTTCTTCAGGCTGATCTGACCGTTGTCGAGGCCCACGCGGTTGACCACGATCTTCACCTTGTCCGCCAGCCCGTCGATCTCGTTGAACGAGGTCATCAGGCGGACCACGTTTCGCAGGCACGGCAAGTCGAGCTGGGTGACGAGCAACAGATGCGTGCAGAGGTTCATGGCCACGCGGTCCATAGCCGTGTAGCTCTTGGAGAGATCCACGATCAGGTGCGTGAAGGTCGCCTTGAGCAGGCCCATCGCCCGGTGCAGGTCTTCGGGCGTGATGTGGTTCACATCCTCGAGCTGCACGGGGCGCGGGAGGAGGAACAGCCCCGAGGCGTGCTTGGTGAGCGAGCGCTTGAGCAACGTGAAGTCGAGCCGCGTGACGTTTTGCGCTACGTCGAGCAGCGTGTAGTCGGGAATCGTGTCCAGAAAGACGTCGGCGTCTCCCAGGCACAGATCGAGGTCGATCAAGGCCACCGAGCGCGAGGGCTCTTGCGCCAGATAGCACCCCAAATTCACCGCCAGGCTCGTGGTGCCTACGCCCCCGGTGGCGCCCGCCACCGCGATCACGGTGCTGCCGCTCGTTTTGGCGTCGCCGCGCCCCAGGAACTGATGGCTGATGCGCTCGAGCGCCGCGACCAAGTCTTCGATGCGCACGGGCTGCGTGAGGAACTCGCGGGCGCCGGCGCGCATGGCGCGCAAGATCACATTGCCGTCGGTCGAGGAGCTGACGACCAGGATATTGCACTTCGGCGCCGTCTCGCGGAGCTGCGAGACGAGCTGCAAGCCCTTTTCGAGATCCGCGTCGATCGACACGATGCCCAGCTCGGGCTGAGTCTGAGCTACCACGTCGGCGAAGAACTCATAGCGCGAGCACTCCGCCTCGAGCCAAACGCGATCCATCCCCAAAAGCATGTTCTTCAGGGTGTCGCGCGAACTGTCGCGAGGATCGACAATGGCCAGCCGGAGTACGTTTTGCATGAGCTCGACGGTGCGTCTACGGACAGGGACATGACGGAAGTGGGGCTGCCCTGGGCAGCCCCACTTCGATTCGGCAATGAACTGCCAGCAACAGGCTGCCTTAATTCTTTACGTCATAACCGAGCGGACCGATGAGCCCCGGGCCGCTCTCAAGGGCCGCGGGCGCCGAAGCCGGCGGATTGGCCGTATCGTTCCGGCGGTACGACGGGCCCGCTCCGGTTGCAACGGCCCTGTCGGTCAATTCGACCGTGCCGGCATTGGCAAAGTCGGCCTTCGCGCCGCCCCAGCTTGGGGCCGTCGACAGCGAGGCGCTGCGGGTATTCACAGGAACCCGGGCATTGGCCGGGGCTCGGTTGTTCGCTGGCGCCCGGGCAGTCGCCGGGGGCCGCGACCAGCCGCGCGATGCTCCCTGGGCAGGAGCCTGTGCCGGCGTTTGGGCAGGCGCCGGTTGGCCGGGGGGAATTTCCACGGCGCCCGGCGGCAGCATGCCCCCGCGGTCGCCCGCCGCCGCCGCTCCGCCTTGGCAGCTTTCGCACGAGCCGTCGGTGCAGCAGGCCGGCACTTCGGTGTAGCCCTGCCAGTAGAACTCGCGGTTGTTGGGCTGGGTGGTCCGTTCGCCAGGTCCGCACGGAGGCACTTGATCGGGGTCGAGCGCGTCGACAAGTTCCGGCGTCACGAGGATGAGCAACTCGATGTCTTCAGCCACGTCGCGAATCCGGCGAAACGGCGCCCCAATGTAGGGCAGTTCGCTGACGTAAGGCAGGCCCGAGTTTTCGGCCTGCAGCCGCGTCTGCACCAAGCCCGCCAGAGCCAACGTCTGTCCGGCCGACATTTCGACGCCGGTGTCGACTTCACGCACCTTCAGGGCTGGGATCGTGGTGCCGGCCAGCGAGATGCTGCGGGCAGGGTCGAGTTCGCTGACCCGCGGACGAACTTCCAAGCGAATCCGGCCATTGCCCAGCACGATGGGCACGAAGTCGACCTGGGTGCCGTATTTTTTCCACTGAATCGAAATCGTGCCCAAGCTCTGCGGCACCGGCACGGGGAATTCACCGCCGTCGTTGAAGAAGGCTGGACGGCCGCTGACGGTCACCAGGGTCGGCTCCGCCAAGATCTTGGCCAGGTCGTTGCGCCGCATGGCGTCGATCAGGCCGAAGAACGCGGCGTCGTTGCCGATGATGCCGAAGCGCATCGTGTCGGCGAGATTGAACGGATTGCTGCTGCTGCCGGCGGTTGCGGCGGCGGCCTGGGCCCCGGCGAGGGGCACCGTGCCGCTCGAGGCGGCGGCGGCCGAAATCAAGCCGCTCACGCTGCCCATCACGTAGCCGCCCGAGGTCGAGAGGTTCCAGTCGCTGCTCAGCCGGCGCAGCTTGGTGCGGGAGACTTCCATCACCTTGACGTGCAGCAAGATCTGTTGGACGCCCCCCACGGAGATCATGTTGATCACTTTGGGGTAGTAGTCGCGGGCCATCTCGATGATCCGCGACACGTGATCCGGGCGATCCACGAAGCCCGACAGAATCACGCTGCTCTGCGTGGCCCGCACATTGAGTGTGGCGTCGGGAAACATGGTGTGCAGCAAGAGTTCGAGCTCGCGGACGTCGCCATAGACCACGACGTCGACGCTGTGCACCTGGTCGTTCTCGTCCCAGATGTTGACCTGGGTGACGCCGGGCTTCTTGGCGAACACCTGAATCTGGTTGGGGGAGAGCGCGGTGAGCTCGAGGATTTCCTGGTTGTTCACCTGAGCGCGCGGGATGCGCTGATCAAGCGTGAGAATGCGGCTGGAATTGGCCGTCATCTCCAGCTTCTCGGTGGGACCGGCGATCCGGTGTACGATCGAAGGCCCGCTGGGGGCCGCAGCGCTCTGGGCGCGGGCCGAGGTCGCAGCGGCGCTCAGCGCGAGCGCGCACATGACCGAGCGTAGGGCGATCCTTTGCCCAAGACGTTGGCGGCACATCCGTGTTCTTCCCTTCGCTGGAACTAGCGCTTGGGGGTCATCCCTGCGGCGGACCATCCGTGTCCGACCGGTTTTATGGACCGGGCCGCCGGATAACCCGGCGGCCTGGTTCATGCACTGGAATCTTCGTTTACCAGACGTTCATGCTGCCGCCGTCGGCCGGTGCAGCCGGAGCGGCGGCGTCGCTTCCATCATCGTTCGGCGCACCGCCGTCGGGCACGGCCGCGGGCTCGTCGCTGGGCGCAGCCGGCGGAAGGCCGGCGGCTGCGGCGTCGAGCGGGTTTGCCGGCGGAGCGGCAGGCCCCGAGGCGCCGCCGCCGGCTGAGTTCACGGTCGGCAGCGCGCTTTGGCCATCGAAATGGACCTCCTTCGGCTCGCTCCCGACCAACAGGATCATCGTCCATCCTGGATTGACTGCGCCAGTCGGAGCAGGGGTTTCCTCCGCGTTCGGCTTCTGCTTGGAGGTCAACCAGTCGACAAAGTCGGTCTTATTTTCCGTATTCTTCCCCGATTCGTCGTCGCGGTCGCTCTTCTCGCTCCCCGACAACAGGTGGCTAGCGTTCGCTCCGGGAGCGTCGCCCATCTCGTCGTCGTCGGGGCTGCGGATGGCCAGGCGAATCTTGCCCAACTCCTCGGCCAGCGCGATCCGTTCCGCCTGGGAGGGAGTGACGAGCAGCGACACGGTCTTGGCCGAGATCGCGCTCTCCTGGTCCTCGATCGCTTCGACCTTATACACCTGGTCGACGGCGAAGACCCGAATGTCTTGCAGAATGGTCTTGGTGCTCGTCTCCATGATGCCCGCGCCGGTGTTGGCCCGGACGTTCACCAGCACATCCACGCGGTCGCCGGGCAGCACCAGGCTGCCGCCGGTGGTGCTAGCATCGACCTTGACGGAGACGACACGGAAGCCCGCGGGAATCTCGGTCGAGGCGCCCGCGCCGGATTCGGCCGAGAGCAGCTTGGCCTCGAGAATCGGCTCGCCCTTGAAGAGCTTGCCGCGGGCCCGCCGGCCGGTGACCTTCTGCACGTCGGCCAGAGCGCCTGCGGGCACCTTGTCTTTGGGCCACTTCTCGAGTTTGACGGCCTCCGCCGTGAGGGGGGTGCCGTACGTTACGTCCTGCACCGTCACCAGTACGTCTTGCGTCTCCCCGACCGGCGCCTGGACCGGCTTGCGGTCCATGACCTGGCTAATGCCCACCGAGGCCACCAGTCCGCAGCCCAGCGCCAGGACCAACAACATGAGCGACTTGGGACGCATGAGGCGAATTCTCCGACAATTCTCTGCGGGGAGGTGCGGCGGCCTTGCCGGATGTTATTGCACGGTTTCCATGCGCATGACGCATTCGGCCTGCAGGGTCGTGGGCGTCATGGGTAACATCCGCACGGGCAGCCAACTAACTTGACTGAAAGGCACACTGACGGTAACCCTCTTACGATCGCCATTAACGGTATCCACGATCTTGGGATACACGGTGCAGACCGCGTTGGGCACGTGCGAGCCGGCGAGCCGAGTCTGGATGTCGGTCTTGATGTTGGCGTCGTTGGCCCCGTCGATCACCGCCATCCGGGCGCCTTCGCGGGCAGCGTTGGTGATGAGTTGCTGCACCATCACCAAGCGGCCGAACTCGAAGATGCCGAACAGCAGCAGCAGAAACAGCGGGGCGATGAGCGCGAACTCGACCACGGCCGTGCCCCGGCGATCCGGCAGCCAGCGGCGGACAGGTTGTTGATTGCAGGCGTTCATAGCAGCATTCCCGACCAGGCGAAGTAGGCGATCGAACCGATGGCGATCGGAATGCCGTAGGGGAGGAGGAGCATCGAGCTCTTCCGCCCCGCGGCGATCGTCGCCAGGACGTTCGGATCGCGAATGGTGAGGATTTCCGACAGGATGTGGCCAAACTGCTGGCGGTGCTTGCCCCAAGCCCGACGGTAGAGCACCATGCCCACCGCGATCACCGCGCCCACGATGGCCGACAGACAAAAGGCATAGAACGTGGCCGTGCCCCAGACCCAGGCGCCCACGCCGGCCAGGAGCTTCACGTCGCCCGCGCCCATGCCGCCGATGGCGTAGGCGGGCAGCAACAGCGCCAAGCCCACCACGGTTCCCATCAGGCTGTAGAGCAAGCCTTCCCAGCCGTACCAGGCCAGGCTGTAGGCCCAGCCGCTGAGGATGAAGGGAAAGGTGAGCCAGTTGGGCACCTTGAGCTGGTAGCCGTCGATGACCGCCGCCACGATCAGGACGATGGTCACGAACCAGACGTGCCAGTGTTGGAGCAAGGTTGCCCCGAGCGACCAGGATTCGGTCATTGCGTCGTTTCTCCTCCGACGTAGGACGGCGCGAAACGAGCGCCGCGGCTTGTTGAATTGGGAATGTCCACGGCGCTTTTCGGGGCTCCCCGGTGCGCACGTGGCTTCGCCGCAAGCCTAGTACACAAAATGCCCGCTCGACGCCTCGGGAGAGGCGTCGAGCGGGCAGTCGCAACAGCGCGCGGTCCCGGCGGCCGGGAGGGGCCGCCGGGACCATCTGGCGAGGCCGACTAGCTGCCAGCGGCGATCGAGTTGGCGATCGTGCTGAACGTCTGGTTGGCGTTGGTTCCGATCGAGCTAATCGCCGTCAAGCAGACGATCACGATCAGGGCCAGCATCACGGCGTACTCCACCGCGGTGGGGCCGTCTTCCGAAACCAAAAAACGCTGAACCTTGAGAGCGAAATTCTTCATCGGATCTTCCCCCAAATCGTGGCGGTCCGCCGGCCCGAAAGACCGAACGGCCGCCGAGTTGTTGAAACGGGGCTTCGTGCCGCTGCGACCCCGACCGCCAAACGGCCGAAGTTGGCCTGCTGCGCAGACAACACGAAGCCAAGGACTCGAATTATCAACAGGTAGCCACTCCTCATCGCCCAAGCCTACGTCGCACCGCTGCGCCGCAGGCTTCCAACCAACACTCCGAGGATCGCTCCCCACAGTGTTCCGAAGATCATCGCGAGTCGCTCATCGCGGCTCCATCCCTTCGGCAGCCAGGCCGCCTCCCGAGCGAACTCGAGAGGCCCCGCGCTTTGCGCCCCGGCCTCGCGACCGGTTTGCCTTTGTCGAGGATGAAGAGGGTGCAGGCCCTTGCGACGCCAGACCTCCGAGGGGCTCGAATCAATTGGACGAGCAAGCCCGACGGTCGACCTGACGCTGCCGGACCACGCGGCCCGGCTCACATTGGGCTGACGCCGAAGCGTCCATCCCCCTGTCACTCAAAACCTAGGTCGACTCGGCGCGATGTCAAATCGGCAAGTTGAGAAATTCTTGGGCGGCGGCGAAGAATCTTGCCAGTTCGCCAGCCCGGGGCATGTCCTTGCCGGCGCAGCCCGCGCGACCCTACGCTCACAGGGACGCACGGCCCGTGCAGGTGGTCGCTGCCCGCCTAACCGAACCCGAGCTAAGATTGCGACAGATCTTCGTCGCGGCCGCTTGCCGCGGATTTCGTCCTTAATACAGCGGCCTGGGCCGACACGCTGATGAGCTGGATCTCGCGAGCGCTCGATGCCGTCGCCACGGCGCCGGATTGGGGTTATTACCCCGGCCAGGCCGCTGCCGCCGAGCCGACTGCCTGGGCGGCGCTCGCGCTCGTCTGCCACGACCATCCAGCCGCGGCCCGGCCCCTGCAGGCCTTGCTCGCCGCGCAAGCGCCCGACGGCGGGCTGCCCGTGGTCGCAGGACAAACCGATCCCCGCTGGCCGACTTCGCTGGCCGTGGCCGCCTGGCGAACTGCGGCGTCGCGAGGACTGCCCGAAAAGCTCGCCTACGAACAGGCCGCCGCGCGGGGCCTGGCGCGGCTGGGCGAAATCGCCGGGACCAGCATGCCCCGCATCGCCCATCTGGGGCACGACAGCACGCTCGTCGGCTGGCCGTGGGCCGAAGGAACTCACTCTTGGAGCGATCCTACGGCGCTCGCGCTCGTCGCCTTCAAGGTCAGCGGGCAAGGCGCTGCACCGAGGGCCTCTGAGGCGGCGCGGCTGCTGATCGACCGCCTGCTGCCTGAAGGCGGCTGCAACTACGGCAACACCACAGTGCTCGGTCAACTGCTGCGGCCGCACGTGGAGCCTTCGGGTTGGGCAGCGCTGGCCCTCGTCGGCGAAACCGACCCGAGCGGCCGGCTCGAGCGCACGTGCGGCTATTTGCGGCGCGAAGCGCCGCAGCAGACCACGGCCCTCTCGCTTTCCGCGGCGCTGCTCGGCCTCGCGGCGCAAGACGCTGCGCTTCCCGGCCCCGAGGCCCAGCGCGTGCTGTCGGCCGCCGCCGAACGAGTGCTGGTCCGCGATCGCTCCCTCTGGAAGCTCGCTTTGCTAACGCTCGCTGCGGCTGGTCCGCGCAGCGCTTTCTTGGAACTCTTGCGAAACGGCCAAGCCCATGCCTGAGGTGAATTCGCTGCCCGAGCGTTCGCCCGCGCTGATCGACCGCCGCGCGCTGCTGGTGGGCGGCGGCGCCGCGCTCGCCGGCCTGCTTGGCTACGCCAGCATCCGCGACATGCTCACACAGCCCAGCCGCGTGTTCATCGCCAAGAATCAGCGCTACGACGGGCCGCTCGTGCAAACGATCCGCGACGGCCTGCTCGCCACGGGGCTTACGCCCGAGTCGCTTCGCGGCCGCAAGGTGTTGCTCAAGCCGAACCTCGTCGAGCCGACGCGCACCGCACCCCACATGACGACGCACCCGGCGATCGTGCTGGCCGCGGCCGAGGCGTTTCGCGGCTGGGGCGCGAGCGTCACCGTCGGCGAAGGGCCGGGGCACGTCCGCGACACCGACATGGCGCTCGTCGAGTCGGGGCTGCAAGCGGCGCTCGATTCTGCGCAACTGCCGTTCGCCGACCTCAACTATCAGGACCTCGGCTGGGTGCAGAACGCCGGCCGCGCCAGCAAGTTGCCGGGCTTTTGGTTCCCCAAGGCCGTGGTCGAGGCCGACCTGATCGTGACGCTGCCGAAGATGAAGACCCATCATTGGGTCGGGCTCACGGCTTCGCTCAAGAACCTGTACGGCGTGATCCCCGGCATCAAATACGGCTGGCCGAAGAACGTGTTGCACCACGCCGGCATTCCGGAAACGGTGTTCGACATCAACGCCTCGCTGCCGCAAACGCTGGCCATCGTCGACGGCATCGTCTGCATGGAAGGGGACGGCCCGATCATGGGCAGCCCCAAGCAAATGGGCCTGGTCCTCGTCGGCACGAATCCCACGGCCGTCGACGCCACCTGCGCCCGCATCATGGGGCTGCGCCCGGGGAGCATTCGCTATTTAAGCCTGGCGGGCAACACACTGGGCCCGCTCGCCGAGCGCTCGATCGAGCAGCGTGGAGAATCTTGGCAATCGGTGGCCCAGCCGTTTGCCGTGCTGGATCGGCCGCACCTGCGGCAGATGCAGGTTAACTCTGGTGAACTCGTGACGTAGCGACGTCTGCGACCAGTCTACAGCTCACAGCGGCAAGCGCTCGCCCGTCCTCGCCGCCGCGTGCTCGGGCGGCAGATGCACTTGGAAGGGAACCGTGTGGCCCGCAGCTTCTTCGCGGACTTGCTTGCGGTTCGCGCGCCATTCGCTCAGCCGCTGCATCACCACATAGAAAACCGGCACGAAGAAGACGGCCAACACTGTGGCCGCAATCATGCCGCCGAACACGGCTGTCCCTAGCGACCGACGGGCCGCGGCGCCTGCGCCGGTGGCCCCCACGAGCGGGAAGATGCCGAAGATGAACGCGAACGACGTCATCAAAATCGGCCGAAATCGCAGCCGCGAAGCCTCGACCGCCGCTTCGAGAACGCTGCGCCCCTGATTGCGTAGATCGCGGGCGAACTCCACGATCAGGATCGCGTTCTTGCTCGCGAGCGCAATGATCAGCACGATGCCGACCTGCGTGTAGATGTTGTTGTCCATCCCCCGCGCCGCCACCGCGGCCACGGTGCCCAGGAGCGCGAGCGGCACGACCAAGATTACGGCCGCGGGCAGCAGCCAGCTTTCGTACTGGGCGGCGAGCACCAGGTAGACCATCAGCACGGCCATGCCGAACACGTAAATCGCCTGCGAGCCGACCCGCTTCTCCTGGTAGCTCATGCCGGACCATTCGTAGCCCATCGACGACGGGAGCTTCTGGGCCGCCATCTGCTCGAGCAGCGCGAGCGCCTGCCCCGAGCTGTAGCCCGGCGCGGCGCTGCCGGTGATGGCGGCCGCCGGATACAGATTGAATCGCGGAATGACCTGCGGCCCGAGCTTGCTCTGGATGGCGCAGATCGTGCTCAGCGGGATCATGTTCCCTTGGCGATCGCGGACCTCGAGCCGGCCGATGTCTTCGGGGTCGAGGCGGAACTTTTGATCCGCCTGCACGCGTACCTGATAGGTGCGGCCGAACTTGTTGAAGTCGTTGACGTAGGCCGACCCCAGCGCGGTTTGCAGCGTCGAGAACACGGTGTCGAGCGACACGCCCAGGCTCTTGGCCTTTTCGCGGTCGACATCGGCATAGAGCATCGGCACGCCCGAGCGAAACGTGCTGCGCAGCCCAACGAGCCCCGACTGCGAGTTGCCGGCGGCCACCATCTCTTGCACCATCTGCTGCAATTCCGGCAGCCCCACGCCGCCGCGGTCCTGCAACTGCATTTCGAAGCCCCCCGCCACGCCCAGGCCCATGATGGCCGGCGGCGGGAAGCAGAAGATCATCGCCTCGCGGACCTGCTGGAACTGCCCCATCAGGTTGCCCAGAATCGCTTCCTGCGAGAGCGCGGGATCGCCGATGCGATCCTCCCACGGCGTGAACGTGAGATACATGGCCGCCGCGTTCGAGGCGACCGCCTGGTCGAGAATCGACTGGCCGCCGAGCAGGAACCAGCCCTTGATGCCGGGCGTCTTTCGCAGGATGTCGTTCACCTGGCCGATCACCGCCCGCGTGCGAGTTTGCGAGGCGGCGTCAGGCAACTGAATGGCCACGATGGCATAGCCCTGGTCCTCGGTCGGCAGAAAGCCGGTGGGAATCCGCACGAACCACCAGGCGGTGAACGCGCTCAAGAGCACGAACGCGAGCATCACGAGCGCCGTGTGCCGCACCAGCCGCTTCACGATCGCCGTGTAGATGCCTTCGAAGCGGTCGTAGACGCGGTTGAACGCCCGGTAGAAAAAATTCTTGCGGGCTTTCGTCGGCCGCAAGTAGACCGCGCACTGGGCCGGCTTGAGCGTCACGGCGTTGATCGCGCTGATCAGCGCGGTGGCCGCGATCGTGAGCGCAAATTGGCGGTAGAGTTGGCCGGTGATGCCTCCTAGGAACGCAGTCGGCAGGAACACGGCCAGCAGCACGAGCGTGATGCCGATCACCGGACCGAGCACCTCGCCCATCGCCTTGATCGTGGCTTCCTTGGCAGGCAGCTTGTCGTGGTCGATGTGGTGCGCGGCGTTCTCCACGATCACAATCGCGTCGTCCACCACGATGCCGATCGCCAGCACCAGGCCGAACAGCGTGAGCATGTTCACCGAAAAGCCCAGGGCATACATTGCCGCGAAGGCCCCGATGATCGTCACCGGCACGGTCGTGGCCGGGATCATCACGGCCCGCCAGTCCTGCAGGAAGACCAGGATCACGATCAGCACGAGCACGCCCGCCTCGAAGAGGGTCTTGTAGACCTCGCGCACCGACTCTTCGACGAAGATCGTGGTGTCGAACGGAATGATGTGCTTCATGCCGGCGGGAAAGGAGGGCGCGATCTGCTCCATCGCCTGGCGCGTGGCCTCGGCTACGTCGAGCGCGTTGGCCCCCGGCAACTGGAACACGGCCAGCGTGGCGGCCGGCTGGCCGCTGATTTCGCACCACTGGTCGTAGACCTGGGAACCCAGTTCGATCCGGGCCACGTCTTTGAGCCGCGTGAGCCGGGCGGCGCCGCCGCGATGGGCCGCCGCGGCCTGGCCCATGGCCTCCGGCAACCGCTCGGCCCCTTCGTCGTCGGCCTTGATGATGATGTTGCCGAACTGCTCGGGATCGCCCAAGCGGCCCCGTGTGGTCACGTTGAACTGGAAGGCGTGTGAGTCGGGGGCCGGGAACGAGCCCACCTGCCCCGCCGCGACCTGGGTGTTCTGCTCGCGGATCGAGAGGAGCACGTCTTGCATCGTGAGGTTGCGCGACTTGAGCTTCTCGGGGTCGACCCACACCCGCATGCCGTAGTTGCCGGCGCCGATCACGAGCACGTCGCCCACACCTTGCACGCGGCTGAGCTGGTCCTTCACCCGCAGCGTGGCGTAGTTGGCCAGGTAGAGATCGCTGTAACGGTTGTCGTCGGAGAAGAGCGAGACCGCGAGCACGATGTTCGTCGATTGCTTCTTCGCCGTGACGCCCAACCGCTGCACTTCTTCAGGTAACCGGGGCATGGCCACCGCCAAGCGGTTCTGCACGAGCACTTGGGCTTCGTCGAGATCGGTGCCGACCTCGAAGGTGACCGTCATCTTGTAGCTGCCGTCGCTCGAGCAGGTCGACGACATGTAGAGCATGTTCTCTACGCCGTTGACTTCTTGCTCGATCGGCGCGGCCACGGTGTCGGCGAGCGTCTGAGCTTCCGCGCCGGGATACGACGCCATCACCATCACCGTGGGAGGCGTGATCTCGGGATAGCGCTCGATTGGCAGGTTCACGAGCGCCACGGCCCCCACCAGCATCGTCACGATGGCGATGACGTTGGCGAAGATCGGCCGCTCGATGAAGAATTTCGAGAACATACGGAGTGCGAAATCCGAGCGCCGCGCACGCGCGGCCGTTGGTCCCCGGCGGGGGAAAGGGAGTCTTTATTTGTGCGCGGCCGAGCCGCCCCCAGCCACGTTATTCACCGCGGCCGCGGCCGGCTTCGGCACGACCTTCATGTTCGGCCGCGCCCGCAGCAAACCTTCCACGATCACGCGGTCCTGCGGGCCGATCGGTCCTTCGACCACGCGCAGGTCGCCTACCCGGCTGCCGACCTTGACCGCGCGATACTCCACGACGTCGTCTTTGCCGGCCACGAGCAGATACTGCCCCGATTGATCGGTTCCGAGCGCCCGTTCCGGCACGAGCAGGGCGTTGTGCTGCTGATCGAGCGCGAGCCGCAAGCGGGCGAACGTGCCCGGCAAGATCTCTCCTCGAGGGTTCGCAAACAGGCCGCGCATGCGAATCGTGCCTGTGCCTGAGTCGATTGCTGGATCACGATAGTCGATCGTCCCCTGGTGGGGGTATTGATCGCCGTCGAGCCCCATCTCGACGCGGGCGGCTTTGCTCGACTCGCCTCCCGACTGCTGGAACGCCAGAAAGTCGCGCTCGCTCAGCGTCATGTAGACGTGGATCGGATCGATTTGCACAATCGTGGCCAACAGCGAGGCCTGCCCATCGCCGACCAGATTGCCGACGTCGTGGTAGGTCTCGGTGATCCGGCCGCTGATCGGCGCCGTCATGCGGCAATAGTCGAGCTCGATCTTGGCGTTGCGGGCGGCCGTTTGCGCGGCGGCCGCGGCGGCCCGCGCGGTGAGGATGTCGGTTTCGAAGTCGGCCTCGGCCTGCACCAGGGCAACCCGCGACGACTCGACCTGGGCCGAAGCTTGTTTGCGGAGCGCCTCGCCGCGCTCGAACTCGTCTTCCGTCACCGTCCGCCCAGACAGCAGCTTGCGGAGCCGGTCCTCATTGCTCTTCGCCTGGAGTAACGCCGCCTCGTCGAGGGCCAGCTTGGCTTTGGCGAGCTCTCGCGACCGCGATTGCTCGGCCTTGCGCAGCGTCGACTGCGCCTCGGCCAGGTTGGCCGCAGCTTGCTCCGACCTTAGGCGAAACGGCTCTTCATCGATAACGAGCAGCAACTGCCCTTTCTCGACGAGCGACCCCTCCTCGAAGTGCCGCTCCTGCAAGAACCCGCGGACGCGGGCCCGCACGTCGACCGACACGACCGGCTGGGTCATGCCGGTGATCTCGAGATACTGGGTAACGTCCTGCTGCCGCGGGGTGGCGACGGTCACCTCAGGCGGCGGCGGCTCGAAATACTGGTTCCGCTGGCCACAACCAAGAATCCCGATCAGACCAATCGGCAGCCAAAAGAGCGGGCGACCACGCAAAAGATCGGTCATGTGCGCCTCGGCAGCCCTCGGGACTATTGAACGACTGGTAAGCATATTAGACAGGCCGCGGAATCGAGGCAATCCGTTTGTGCGCGAATTTTCTCGCCGTTTGACCGGACAATCCGTTGCCGCCTATGCTTGAGCTGACCAGCCGTTCAATAGGTTCGCGCTTTTCCCGACTTCCATGGCCGACGAAGCTCCCCGAGTTCGAGACCCCGAAGGCACCCGGGCCGCCGTTCTAGAGGCCGCCGAGCGGCTGTTCGCCGAGTGCGGCTTCGCCAACACTTCGCTGCGCGACATCTCAAGCGCCTCGGGCGTGTCGCATCCCCTCATCCACCATCACTTTGGCAGCAAGGAGGGGCTCTGCCAGGAGGTGAAGCGCCGGCTCGTGGAGAGCTATGCCCGTAAGTTCCCCGAGGCGGCGCGGGCGACCGACCAGCCGCTCGACCTGGGGGACGAAATGCGCCGGCTCGTGGCCTTCATTGGCGACAACCCGGTGCTGCTGCGCCTCTGCGCCTGGACCCGCCTCGAGGGGGATCAGCAGGTCTGGCCGGGAGAGCCCGACGTCTTCGAAACAATCCGCCGCCGGATCGAAGTGTCGCAGCGGGAGAAACTGATCCGCGACGATCTCGACCCGCGTTACCTCACGATCGTCCTGCTCGGCCTGGTCTTCTTCTGGCTCGACAACCGCAATCACTTCGCCCACCGCTTCGGGCCGGAGATCAACGATGCCGAGTATCTGCGCCAGGCGGTGGCGATTTTGGAGCGGGGGTTGGCGGCGGATTCGGATCAATGCGGCGCCACGCCGGCGCCGCCTTCAGCCTGAGTGGGTCGGATCAGGATCGTCGGTACAGCAGCGCCGCGGCTATAATCCCGGTCTGAGTTCTGCCGGCCCCAGGGGAAGTGCTGGCCCTTTGCGAAGCCGGAAGGCGAGTCCATGTTGCGCCGCGGATTGACGCTCGTCGAGTTGTTGGTCGTGCTGTTCATCGTCGGCCTCCTCGTCGCGCTCCTGCTGCCGGCGGTTCTGGGGGCCCGAGCCGCAGCGCGGCGCACGTCATGCGCCAATAACTTCAAGCAAGTGGCGCTGGCCTGCCTTGGGCATGCCGAGGCCCACCGCGACCGGCTGCCCCCCTTTGCCGGCCCTCTGCGGGCAAACGACGGCGATGCCCAGTTCCCCTGGCGCATCGCGCTGCTGCCGTTTCTCGAAGGAGAGAACGTGCTGCAGGCGTACTTCACTTCCGGCGAAGGCGATCAAGGACTGGCCGACTGGCTGCGCCGTGCCGGCGATTTGACGGCGCCGGCCTACCGCTGTCCCGCCGCCCCCGGGTATCCGGGCCGCCTCGAAGCAGGGCCCCTGAGTTTTGTCGACGAGAACGGCAATCCGCTCCCCCTCGGCTACCCGCGCGATCAGACGGCGGTGTTGCGGGCGATCGTGCCAGGCGACGACCCGCGCGTGCCGGTCATGCGGCCGGGCGTTTGGTGGGGCACGGCGCTCGCCAGCGAGCTGACCCTCGAGCAATTGCAGGCCGGCATGCGGCGGCCGGCGCGGTTGGCCGACGTCGACGACGGCCTCTCGAACACGATTCTGCTCGCCGAACAGGCGGGCCTGCCTGAGGCCGCCGGAATTTTGAGAATGCCAAGCATCTTCTTGGGCGGCGTCTTGCCGCCAGGCAATCCAACCGAGCGCTTCTGCAACTGCACCGGCATGTGGATCGAGGCGGATCTGCAGTTCACGGTGGCCGCCACGCAGGCCTTCGGCGGCCCGCTCGTCCAAGCGGTGAACGACAGCAACTGCGGCGCGATCTACGGCTACCACGCAGGGGGCGTCAACACGGCCCACTGCGACGGCTCGGTCCATTTTCTGGCCGACGCCACCGACGCGCGGACGCTGGCCGCGCTGCTCGTGCGCGACGACGGACGTTGAGATTCGCGAGCCGCTCTGCTGGGCGCAGTGCAGACCTACGTATACCGCACGCCCTGGTGCTCCGGCTCGAAGAACGCCGGCAGCAAGGCGTCTACCCGCAGCAGCCCCGCGCGGGTGAGCTCGATCCGGTCGCCGTCGACCGTGGCGTAGCCTTCTTCCTGGTAGTGCTGCCAGACGTCGCGCCATTCGTCGACGATTTCGGCGCCGAACTTCTTGCGGAAGTAGCTGGCGTCAAGATGGCCCTTCTTGAGCTGCAGAATCAACTCGCGCACGAGCAACTGATGCCGCGAAGGTCGCATCGCCCGATACAGCGGCAGCTCGCCGCGGTCGAGCGCGCCGACGTAGCTGCCCCACTCCGGCAGGTTTTGGTAGTGAACGCCGCTGGCGTGCCCGAAGCTGGCCACGCCGGTGGCCAGCAGATCGGAACCGCGCCACAGGTTGTCGCGGTAACTGAAGTTCACCTTGTTCTTGTCCTTCACGAGCGTATAGGCGCTCGACACCGCGTAGCCTGCCTTGGCGAATTCGTCGTAGGCGTAGCTCACCCAGGCCCGCTTGGTCGGCCAATCGGCCACGGGCGTCTCGATCTGGTTGCCGAGGATGTCCTTCGAGTAGACCGTGTTGAACGGGAGCTCCATCTGGTAGATCGTCACGCTGTCGGGCGAGAGGGCGATCGTGCGGGCAATGTTGTCGCGCCAGTTGTCCCACGATTCGCCGACCATGCCAGAGATCAGGTCGATGTTGACGTTGGGAAACTGGAGCGCGGCGATCCATTCCCAGGCGCGATACACCTCGGCTGAAAGATGCGCGCGGCCGTTTTCTTCGAGCACCTGATCGCTGAAGTTCTCCACGCCGAGGCTTAGGCGAGTAATCCCCAGCTCGCGCAGCGTTTCGAGCTTGGGCTTGCTGAGCGTGCCAGGCTCGCACTCGAAGGTGACCTCTTCGGCATGGTCCCAGTTGATGTTGGCCCGCAGCCGGTCGACGAGCGAAGTGAGCTGCTTCGCGCTCAAGAACGACGGGGTGCCGCCGCCGAAGTAGACGAAGCGGAACGGCCGGCCCCCCATGACCGGCAGTTTGCTCACCAGCTCGATCTCGCGCGAGAGGGCGGCGACGTAGTCTTCCACCTCTTTCGAGTTCTTGTCGGTGTAAACGCGGAAGTAGCAGAACTTGCAGCGCTTCCGGCAGAACGGAATGTGCAGGTAGAGCCCCAGCGGCGTCTCGGCCGGAGGGCTCTCGAGCGCCGTCTTGATCTCCGGCAGCGCCTCGACCGACCACTGCGAAAAGGGCGGATAGTTGGCGATGAAGTAGCTGCCGACTTCGGTCTTGATCGTTTCAGTGGCCATGCTGCTCTGTCGGTTACCGGATTCTCTTACCACGGAGGCACGGAGACACGGAGAGGATTTGTTTCACCACGAAGGCACGAAGACACAAGGAAGCGGTCTTCCTTCGAGCCTTGGTGTCTTTGTGGTTCAATCTCTGTGTTGTCTTCTCTGTGTCTCCGTGTCTTCGTGGTTCAAAAACTACTTCTTGCCGAAGCAATACACCGTGCCGTCTTGGTTGGCGATCACCAGCTTGCCGGAGGCGACCGCTGGCGAAGCCACGAATGAGCCCCCTGCTTCGTACTCCCACAGCTTCTTGCCGGTCGCCAGTTCCAACCCGTACAGCCGGCCGTCGGCCGAGCCGACGTAGACCCGCTCGCCCACCACGACGGGAGACGAATCAACGCGCCCCTTCGTGGCGAACTGCCACAACCGCTCGCCGTCTTGCGGCTTGAGCGCATGGACCAGCTTGTCGTTGCCGCCGACCACGAGAATGTCGTTCGTCACCGCCGCCGACGAGTGAAACGGGAAGCTCCGTTTGTCGTTGCGATAGGTCCAGGCGACTTCGGCCTTCCGCCAGTTCACGCAGTAGAACGTCTCGCGGTAGGTGCCGAAGAACAAGAGATCGCCCAGCACGGCCGGCGTGGCCCGCGTTTCGGCGCCGATTTGCACCTGGCCAATCGACTTGCCTTGGTCGAGGTCGATGATGTGCAGTTGCCCATCGCAGCCGGCCAGGAACACGCGGTTCTCAGCGATGGTGGGGGAGCACTGGATCTGGTTCTCGATCGTGTGCTCCCACACCGGCTCGCCTGTCTTGGCGTTGCGGCAATAGAGCGTGGCGTCTTGCGAGCCGACGAGCACCCAATCTTTGTAGAAGTTGGCGCCCGAGTTGATCTCGGCCTTGCTCTCGAAGCTCCAGACCGGCGAACCATCGGCGGCCTTCCAGCAATGAAACTTGCCGTCGGCGTCGCCCGCGTAAACCAGCCCATCACGCACCGCGACCGCGCCGGTGAAGCTGTTTTCGGTCTTCACCTTCCAGAGGTCAGATCCGTCGGCGAGCGAGAGGGCGAAGAAATTGCCGTCCATGTCGCCCACGAACAGCCGGTCGTGGTCGATGGCGGCCGTGCAGTCGAACGAGGCGTTGTCCCAGGAGCGCTTCCAAACGAGTTGCGGATCGTCAGGCAGGGAGGCAGGGGAGATACCGGTGGCCTGGGGATTGCCGCGGAAGAGGGGCCAAGTTTCGGGCGTCGCCACGACCGGGGCGGCGGACGGGCGGGCCGGTTCCGGCGTCGACTCGTCTGCCCAGGTGACGGCCCGGATCGCTAGAGCGAGCGTCAGACCGAGGGCCGGCAGCCGCAATTGCGAAATCAGGACAGCGAGCATAGGCGGGGTCCAACGACCGAGAATCGAGGGGCCGCGGCGAGGGATCGCCGCGGCCCACCCATTCTAAGCCGCCGGGCGGCCTGGGGCGAGTCGCTTCTGGGGCCCGCATTGCGGCGATTCAGCCCCGGAGGGGCGCTAGATGCGCGGCTTGGCTACTCGACTTCCAGCCCGATCAGGTGCTGATCCAAGGCTTGCCGTTTCGCCGTCTCATCGGCTTGCAGCTTGGCGATTTCGCTGCGGAGCTTTTCGACCTGGTCTTCTTGCTCGCCGAACTTTTTCACGTAGCGGCGGTAGAGGTCGGTGTCGCGGCCGAGTTGAGCCATGTTCTGGCGGATGCGTTCCTGCTCTTGGCTGATGACCTGGATCTGCTGCTCGAGCTGGCCGCGGTGGTTAGCGATCTGCTGGATCTCCGCTTTGCGGCGGACAACCTCCTGCAGGGCGGCCTTGACCTTGGGGCTGACCTGCGGGGCGTTGATGTAGAAGAAGAGCGTGGGATCGTCGAAGTTGGTGATCGCGAACTCCTGATGGATCGTTCGCTTCTCGTCGATCACGAGCTCGGCCGGTTTGCCAGGCTCGGCCTTCACCGCAAAGCGATATTGATCGCGGGTCTTCTCCTTCGGATCCTTGGGCGCAACCAGAGTCCAGTTGGCGTCGTAGGGGTATTCGATCAACAACTCGCGCGGCGTCTTGGCCGAGTTCTTCACGACGTACTTCTGCTGCCGCGTCTGATCGTGCTGCGTGCGGAGCGTCCCTTTGTAGATGCTCGCGGTCCGCAGGTTCTCGGGCTCGGTCTTGCTCTCAGGCGCTACTTCGACATCGAGATCGAGGGCATAACTTACGAGCCGCTCGGTGCCGGGCTGGAGGTCCTCGATCTTGGCGTCGCCGGCGTAGGCGCCGCCGTCGAACACGGTGATCGGGCCTTGCATCAGATGCAGGTCGGTCGTGTTCTTGAGCCGCAGGCCGTTGAGCGGGTGCTTGGCCTGGACCGACTGGTTGTAGATCGAGAGTTTCTCGGCCTCGACCGATTCGTTTACGATCGGCAGCATGGCCGATTGCTGGCGCGGCAGGTCGACCGGCGTGGCGATGGCGTACTGGAAGAGCTCGCCGACGTTGTCCGCCTGGGCCACCGAAGGGGCGGCCGCGCGATCGCCAAAGCCGAATCCGGCGGCGCCCGCCTGTTCTTGAACGTCTTGCGTCTGCGAGATTTGGAGTTTCAGGTTTGTGGGAAACGGGCTGACGGATCCCGGGCCGCCCGCCTCGTCCCACGAGTCCGGAGCAATCGTCGTGGTGATTTTGTCGATGAGTTGACCCTGCCCCTGCAGATCCGAAATGCGCTTGCGAAACTCCTCGTTCATTCGCGACATATCCTGCCCATACACCACCGGCCCCAGCGAGGCATACAGCTCCGGCTTCACCAGCGGCCGCTGCACATAGAGAGGCTGGTAGAGGTCCATCAGGAACGAAATCGGCCGCCCGCTCACGAGCGTGAGTCCCACGTCGTTCCAGTCCTCCTCAGTCGTGTTTTCGACGATCGCCCAGCCTTGCAGGAACGGCTTTTCCTTCTCGTCGAGCACCAAGCGGTAGCTCGTCTTCCAGATCGGCGACTCCTGGATATACCCCACGCGGACCTCGCGCTCGCCGTCGCCCGTGAAGTTGAGCGTCACGGTTTTCTTGTCGGTCGCGTGGCCCAGCGCGAGCACAGCGAGCGCCTGTCGGAGCTCAGCGTCGAGCTTCGGATCGGCCAGCCGAATGCGCCCCACGCTCTCGAGCGCCACGCTCCGCAGCCCATCGTCGGTGAGCAGGTTGAGATACTCCTTGTCGACCACCTGATCCTTGCCGACCGCCTCCTTCCGCGTTTCGATCCCGACGATCACGCCGGTCATCGGATTCGCCGCTTCGAGTTCGACCCGCTCGCCGCGAATCTGCCCCAGGAGTTGCGCGAGCGTCGGGTTCGCCGTCAGATCGATGGCAAACGTCTTGAGCGTCCGAGTCACCGGATCGCGCGACTGGTAGGTAACGGTCGAAATCTTGCCGCCCCCCAGATCCTGCAGGACCATGCTCTTGAGCAAATCATTGATGTCCTCGGTCTTGAACTTGAGCTCGAGCCGGGCGTCTCCGGTCACCTTCCCCCCGCGCTCGAAGAAGCCGACGCCTGAGTTGAAGAGCACAATCTTCTCGAGCGGCACCGGACTCTGCTCCGCCCCCGGCGCGGCAGACTGCGCGGCGGCGCTGCGTACCAGGCCCAAAGCCAACAAACATCCGGCGACGAGCAATCCGTGGCGCAGCAGCATGACGAAACCTTGGGAGTGGAGGGACGCAGGCCGTGTCAGGAATTCGGCCCAGGCCGCGCAAGTATACGCTTTCGACGCTGTCAGCCGCCGAAAGTTCCCCCGGCCGACCCTGGCCAAGGTCAAGCCAGCAGCCGCTCCACACGCAGCAGCTCCCCCAGGCTCCAGGCCTGAAAGGGGCAACCTCTTGGCGTATGCGGCGCGTCGCCATCGGCGATCTCCGAGACGTGCCCCAGGCCCGCCGTCTCCAGATGCTCCAGGAGCGGTTGCAGGAAACGCGCGCGGGCTTCGGTCTTGGCCGCGGCGGTCCCACCGCGCACCCGCAGCCAGCCTTCGATGAAGGGGCCCAGCAACCAAGGCCAGGCGGTTCCTTGGTGGTAAGCGCCGTCGCGCTCACGCTGGTCTCCGGCATAGACTCCGCGATAGCACGGATCGCGCGGCGATAGCGTCCGCAGCCCCAGCGGCGTCCATAGCTCACGCTCGACCCAGTCGACCACGCGCCGCGCCGCTTCGCCGCTGAGCATGGCCAGCGGCAGCCCGCCAACCGCCAGGATCTGGTTGGGGCGGCACGTGTCGTCATGCGCGCCGGGCTGGTGGTCGACGTCAACCACGTCATAGAGTCCGCCGGCCGACTCGTTCCAAAAGCGAGCGGCGAACGACGCTCGCCCCTGCTCATAGAGGGTCCGCCAGCGGTCGTTCCAGGCTGCGCACAGCGCGAGGGCGTTGAGCCACAGCGCCTGCACCTCGACCGGCTTGCCAATCCGCGGCGTGACCACCCAATCGCCTACCTTGGCGTCCATCCAGGTGAGTTGCAGGCCCGGCTGGCCGGCGGCGAGCAGGCCATCGACGTCGGCGCGGATGCCGAACCGCGTGCCGGCGGCGTACCCTGTGAGGATCGCCTCGCAGGCCTGCTCGAGGGCTGCCCTGTCGTCGGCGCTCGGGGCTGCCCCCGCGGCGGCTGCCGCATCGAGGTACTCATGCACCGCGATGATGTACCAGAGCGAGGCGTCGACCGAGTTGTACTCAGGCGTCTCCCCATGATCCGGAAAGCGGTTGGGCAGCATCCCCTGCGAGACGGCGCCGGCCCAGGACAGCAAGATCGCCTGCGCATCGGCGAGCCGGCCGGTCGCCAGACAGAGCCCGCGGAGCGCGACAAAGGTGTCGCGGCCCCAATCGGTGAACCAGGGATAACCGGCGATGATCGTTTGCCCCGCGCCGCGGCGCACGAGATAAGCGTCGGCCGCGCGCTCGAGCGGCCGGGCAAAGCGCGATCGGCGTGAGCGTTCGCTCGCGGCGAACTCCTCGTACAGTTCTGCCGCCGAGCGCTCGTTCCCAAGCGCGTCGCCTGGCGGAACCGCGCGAAACACCATGACGGCCGGCGTCTCGCCGAGCGGCAGTCGGAACACGCCCGGCGCGGCCAGGTCTTCAGTGTCTTCCATGCCGCGCTCGCGCTCGGCGAGGTACAAGAAGTTTCGATACCACAGCGGCTGGTGGCGATAGAGGCCGGTCGAAGCCACCGCGATCGCCGGCACGCCCTCATAGGGTCTCCACACCAAGCTCGCTCCGGCGGCGTCGGGCGCGAAGCGGAACGCCGGGTTCTCGTGATGCAGATCGTGGTAGCCGCGTCCCGCGAAGAACGGCCGCACCAAGAGCGCCGCGCCGGTCCCCGGCTCGAGCAGTCGCCAAGCCACCACGGTGGCCGACTGACCGCGAACGCTGAAGATCTCTTGAGCGAGCGAGAGCCCGCCCGGCAGCGAAAAGGTCCACCGCGGCCAAGGCTCGGCAGCGAAATCGGTGAGCCACTGCTGGCCGTCGGGCGCCACGACGTCGGGGCGGTAGCGCTCGGCGGAGAGCCAAAACTCGGCGTCGGGCGTCTCCAGCTTCACCTCGAGCCCGCCCACGAGCAGGAACCGGTCGGCCGGCGGATGAGCCGCCGCCAAGAGCAGCCCGTGATACCGGCGCGTGCGCACGAGGCCGACCGTGCCCGAGGCGTATCCCCCCAGCCCGTCGGCTTCGAGCCATTCAGCGTCGAGATCGGGCGGAGACAACATGGCGGTGGGCTCAGGGTGGACGGGCGCGGCGTTCCTCAAGCTTACTACGTGGAGGGAACGAGGGAGAGGCGGGATAAGCTGGCGACCGCGCTCATTGGTCCGCACAGCGGACCCTACGGGCAGGGTCCGCTGTGCGGACCAAGCTAAACGCGTCGAGCGCTTAGTAGCTCAAACCGCCGCGCACCAGCAGGGTACTGGAGGGATCGAAGTCAGGCAGGCCGTTGGTGAACTGGTAGGAGCGGCCGAACACGTACCCCAATTCCAGCCGGCCCGTCATGTAGCCGTCGTGACGGCGCTCGTAGCCGAGGAGCACGCGATAGTCCTTGGCGTTGAGCACGGTGGGGCCAGTGGGCCCCGCGATCGCCCAGCTTCCGCCGCCGAACTCGCCCGCCACGTAGAGCCAGTTCTGCACCTCCCCCTGCTCCTTGACGCGGTAGGCGATCCGCGGCCGCGGTGCGATCAGTTCGAATCGCCAGTCGGGCGTGGGGGTCCAAATAATGCCGCCTGCCGGCAGGAAGTTCACGTCGGTGCGGTCGAGGTACACCAGGCCGCCGATCACCTTCACGGTCGGCGTCCAGTCGTAGCTCAAGATCACGCGCCCCGTGATGCGCAGCGCCTGGTCGCTCGATTGCTCGAAGTCGCTGTGCCAGCCGGGGGCCACCGCCATGTCGATTCCCCAGGCGTCGCTCAGCTTGGTGAGCCAACGGATTTGCACGTAGGCGTCGTAGAGTTGCGACGGCAGCGCAGGCGAACTGAAGCCTGAGAGAAAGTGCGTCTCGAAGCCGGGCGTGATGATTAGCGGGGAATCGCGGGTGGGGCAGGGGAAGCCCAGCGTGACATACGTCTCGAGATCGGTCTGCGCAAAGCCGTTGGCCTGGAGCGCCGGCATCCAAGTGGCGTTGAACACCGCCGCCTGCAACACGCCAGGCTTCGCGCCCGGCGGTCCCGACGCTTTGGCGCCAATCACCAGCGGCGAAGCGACGGGAGTTTGGCCTTCGGGCACGATCATCTCGGGGGCCGCAAGTTCGGGCAGAACGGTCTCCGCGCCATCGGGCAAGAAGACCGAGGCCGGCGGACCATAGCCCGTGGGAGGCGGCTCCGCCATCGGAATGGCCCGCTCGGTTTCGTAAGCCTGGGCCACGCGGGCGGGTTGGCTGCTGTCCTCGCCCCCCAGCAGGCCAAAACCGGGCGCCGGGGCCAAGGGGTCGGTCGCCGGCATCACGGGGGGCAACGACTCGAGTTTCTGCGCGGCCGCGAGCTCCGGCGCAACCGCCCATGCGACGATCGCGGGGATCAACCAGAGCGTTTGCCGTGACCGCGTCCGCATCCGCGGCGTTCTCGCAAAGACGTGTGTTAGAACGAAAATCCGCCGCTCAGCATCACGCAGTCGTTCGGGTTGAAGGTGGGCGTGCCGCTCACGTAGACCAGTTCGCGATTGAACACGTAGCCCACCTCGAAGAAACCTTTCCAGCCGTACATCGACTCGACGTCCATGCCTGCGAGCACCCGCATGTCGTTGTAGCCCACCTGATCGCCGGAGCCGTCGGCTCGGGTGATCGTCCAGGCGCCGCCGCCGTAATCGCCGCGGACATAGAACCAAAGCTCATTGGTGCCGATCGTGCGGCAGCGCATCGCCAGCTTGGGCGTGGGAAAGATCACCTCGAACCGCATGTCGGCGTTGGGGGTCCAGATCACACCGCCGGCCGGCAGCAGCTTGATGGGAATGCGGTCGATGTAGACGGCTCCGCCCACGATCTTCCATTGCGGGCTGCAGGTGAAGATGCCTAGCCCACGCCCCATGATGCGAATGCTGTCGGTCGTGACGTAGTCGAAATCGCTGTAGACGCCGACCCGCGCGCCCAGATCCATGCTGAAGCAGGGAGAGATCACCGGCTTCCAGCCGAAGTCGAGATAGGCGTCGTAGGTCTGGGGCGGCATGTCGGCCGAGTTCGGGCCTTGGCTGATCGGGCCTTGCCAGAAATGGAAGGCGAAGCCGGGCGTAATCAGCAGCGGCGGGTGATTGTTCCAGAATGGCCAACTCGTGGTGGCGAACGTGCTGACGTCGGTGATTCCCAGTTCGTCGGCGCCGCTGCCAGGCATCCAGTCGGCGCGTAGACCGATTTCGTGGAAGAATCGCTGAGGCTGAGCGGGCGTTCCGGGAGGCAGCGCGCCGGGCGCTGGCTCCACGAGCGTGGGAGGGGTCGTGCTCGCGGGCGCGCCGATCGGATCGGCGTAGGGGTCCCAGAGACCGCCGGGGGCCGTGGTGGTTGTGCCGAAAGGGGCGGTGGTTGCGGGCGCGCCCATGTAGGGCGTGGCCGGCGTGCCCACATACGGGCTCTCCTGCGCCAGCATCGTGGGGAACCGCTCCCGCTGGGCAAAGGCGGCGCGCGGAGCGAGCGCCAGCAGCGCAAGGCTTGCCCCAAACAGCCAGCGGTGGGCGACCCAACCGGCCAAGCAGTGAGCCCTCGAGCGAGTCGGAGAAGAGCAAAGGTGACGGTTCAACGGATTCTGCGGCGAGTGAATATCAAGACCCGCCCAGGGGGTCAAGGCCGTCGGCCGGAAGAGCCCGCATCTTGAGCCGAACCGGCGTGGCCGTTTCCCCGTCAGGGACGCATGTCGTGCCAGTTGTCTCGCGACACAAGTCCTTTCCCCACCGCTGCAACGACCGCGAACACAGCAGGCCCGACAATTCCACGAGGTCTTTGCGTGCAAACCATTTGCTTGCAGACCATTCAGGCTGCGAGCAGTGGCAAGGTTTCCCCCCAGATTAGGGCGGCCCGCGCGCGCCCCCGTGCTACCGTTGATTAAATCTCTCTCACGGGGGGTAGGGAATGAGTGTCGGCTGGATCTTACTGCTTTCCGGCGTCAACGTCGGCCTTACGCTGCTTGTCGTGGCGGCCGTGATGGTGGCCTGGAAGACGCTGGGACAACAAATCACTTCGCAAGCGCCTCCGCCGCCCGCCGAGGGGCTTGGCGAGATGCTGGCGCTGTTGCATACGCTGACTGCGCGGATGGACCAGAACGTTGGCTCTCACACCTCGAAGGTGACGGAGATCAACGATCGCCTCCGCGGCGCCGGCGGCGACCGCCAGCGCGTCGTCTCGGCCGTGGCCGAGATCCTCGAGATCAATCATCGCTTGGTCAGCGAGCTCTCGGCCGCGCGCGGCGAGCTCAACGACTATCGCCAGCAGATCGCCGACCTGGTGTCGGTGGCCCGCACCGACTCACTCACGCGGCTGCTCAATCGCCGCGGCGTCGAAGAAGACCTGGGCCGGCGGCTCGATCAGGCGCGGCGGTTCGACACGCCGCTCTCGCTGCTGCTCCTCGACATCGACCACTTCAAGAAGTTCAACGACGAACACGGCCACGAGGCAGGCGACGCCGTGCTCCGCGAGCTAGGGCACGTGCTGGCGGCCAACGTCCGCGAGATGGACATTCCAGCCCGTTACGGCGGCGAGGAGTTCGCCGTGGTCATGCCTGAAACCCGACTGGCCGACGCCTCGCGGGTGGCCGAGCGGTTGCGGGCGGCGATCGTGGCGCACGAGTTCGTCTACGGAACCGAGCGGCTCACGGTGCGCGTGAGCCTGGGGTTGGCGGCGGCGGCCGAAGGCGACGACGTGCCCGCCCTGGTGCGGCGGGCCGACACCGCGCTCTACGCGGCGAAGGAAGCGGGGCGCGACTGCGCGTTCGCGGCCAACGGCGGCGGCTGCGCGCGGATCGAACCCGACCTCGAGGCGTTTCGCGAGGCGCTCGAGCGGACCGTGGTGTTGCAAGCGATTACCGAGCAGCTCACGCCGGTCAACAACGAACGCCGCCGCATCCGCTGCCGCGAACTCGACGACCGCGGCTTCACGTTCGTCGTCTTTCAGCGCCCCACGGCCGAACTGTTGGCCGTCTCCCGGGGCCGCGCCGAAGCCGAGACGCCCCGCGTGGCCAAGGTCGTCCGCATGTCCTGCATCGGCCCGGCCGAGCTGCCGCGCTACGAAGTGATCTGCGAATTCACGGGCAACACCTGCCCGGCGGCGAACGCCGGCGGGCAAGCGGCGCTGCAGAGCGCGTAGGGCACGAACTATCGGCCTCGCCGCGCCTGGTCCATCGCCAGTCCGAGCAGCACGTCTTGATTTAGCGCGCCAGCAAGACCGAAGGCATTCTTGAGCAGGCCGAAGTCGGTCAGGTCGACGCGGCCGTTGCCGTTGAAATCGCCTCGAGTCCAGCCGCCGCTTTGGCCAAAGTTGGCCTTGAGGATGCCGAAATCGGTTAGATCGATCCGGCCGTCTTCATTCGCGTCGCCGAGGGAGGGACCGGGGGGCACATACTCGAAGGCGCCGATGTCGTTGGCCGCCCCTCGAGGGCGCGCAGCGCCTCGATAATCCGTGGGCGGCGCCTGGTTGGCCGTGCCGGCGTCGACGGCCGGCGCGTTGTACTTCAAGCTGAAGTCGTCGTTCACGTTGACGAACAACTCCTCGGGCGGCGCCACGAAGGAGTGCGCATCCTGCCCGGTGGCGGCTCGCCACTCGGCCAGCGTCAGCCGCGAGTCGCCGTCGTCGGTGGTGAAGCGGTCGATCACGGCGTTGTAGTCACTCTCGAGACCCGGCAAGCTGTCGGCGGCCACGCTCATCGCCCCCCGGTAGCTGTGGTAGCTCAGGAAGATGTTGTTGATCACCGTGTTGTCGGCGCTCCCGTCGCGGATATTGAGCGCCCAACGGGCATCGTCCGCCTGGACCACCGTGTTGTTGGCCACCACGTTGCCGGTCGACGGACCGCCGCCGTCGATGCGATAGAGTGAAATGCCCGAGGCGTGGTTGTCGTAAATCAGATTGTTTTGAATCCGCGAGTTCTGCACGCCGTCGGCGTTGATGGCGGAACCGCCGCCTGAGCCGTTGTCATAAATCAGGTTGTTCTCCACCAGGGCCCCGCTGATCACGCCGTCGCCCCCCTGGCTTTCGTCTCCGTTCATGTGAATGCCATTGGCGTGGTTCCCGTACACGGTGTTGCCGCGGATCACGGGGCGGTCGCCGCTGTTGGAAACATAGATGCCGTGTTCGAGAAAGCTATTGGTGCATACATTGCCTTCGATCAGCAGGTCGTCGCTAAAGCCGGTGAAGATCCCCCAGCGGCCGTTCTGGTCCGTCACGTTATTGAGGATCTCTACGTTTTCGTTCACCACCGAACGGATGCCCGCCCGCGGCTGGCCCACCACCTTGAAGCCCTCGATCGTGATGTAGTCGGCCCCCTCGAGATTGATTCCGTCTGGGGTGCGAGCATTGGGCCGGTCGATCACCGGCTGTCCCTCGCCGCGGAACGTGATGCGGGCAGCGGCCGTGCCATCGCGGTCGAGGTCGAAGCCGGCGTAGTGCCCTGTCCGGGCGATGACCACATCCCCCGGCACAACGAGATCGGCCGCGTGCTGCAGCGTTTGCCAGGGGGCGTCGGTGGCGCCGCTGGCCGCGTCGCTCCCTCCTGGGGCGACATAAAACGTGGTCAGCGCCAGCCGCTGCTCGAGCGATTCGAGCGATTGCCGCAGCGCGCGACGAGACAAGAAACGCCTGGCCATAGGAGCATCCCAGAGAAGATCGTGCGAGGAGCAGACGTGCAGTCTACCGCCTCGCGCCGTTTAGGGGTGCAATCGAGCGGGTGGCTGCCTAGCCTACTGCGCCCGGTCGACCAGCAACACCGCCACCCGATGCAACGCCTCGCGCGCCGGGCTGGCGGGCAACGCCTGCAACCGCTCGGCGGCGCGGTGGGCGTAGTCTTGGGCCAGTTGGCGTGCATACCCCAGGGCGTCGAACCGCTGGAACCAGGGGGCAAGCGCCGCCCGGCCTTCGGCCGCGGGACGGTCGAGCAGCGCAAGCAGCTCGCGGCGCTCCGCCTCGCTTGCCAACTCGAGGCAGCGAATGAGCGGCAGCGTCGGCCGATGCTTGGCAAGGTCGGTGCCAAGGCTCTTGCCGGCCACCTGCTCGTCTCCCACGAGGTCGAGCAAATCGTCGGTGATCTGGAAGGCCAGGCCCACCTCGCGGCCATAGGCGGCCAGCTCGTCGCAGATTTCGGGGGCCGCCTCGGCGTAGTGGGCGCCCAGCCGGCAGCAGCAGGCGCAGAGCTCGGCCGTTTTGGCCTCCAGGATCGCCAGGTGCTCCGCTTCGCCGAGCGAAAAGTCGCCGCGGGTAGCCAACTGCCGCAACTCGCCGCCGCACACGGTGTTCGTCGCCTCGCCGATCATTCGGCAGGCATACGTGCTCTCGAGCGTGCTCGCCAGGTAGAAGGCGTGGGTGAACAGGTAGTCCCCCACCAGCACGCTGGCTTCGTTGCCGTAGCGAGCGTTGATCGTGTCGGTGTGGCGGCGGATTTCGGCCTCGTCGAGCACGTCGTCGTGGACGAGCGTGGCCGTATGGATCATTTCCACCACGGCCGCCAGCACCTGGTGGGCCGGCAGCAGCCGGCCGCTGGCCTTGCCTGCTAGCAGCAGCAAAGCGGGACGCAGACGCTTGCCCCCCAGGCGAAAGGCGTGTTTGGCCAGGCGGTCGACGAAGGCGTCTTCGTTGCGCAGCTCGCGCCGCAGCAGTTCTTCGGCCGCCGCCAGTTCTTCCTGAATGGGCTCGTAGAGAAACTGCCAGGCCGGAGGGGCCGAAGGGCGTGTCTTGCCAACGACTTGCGACATACTCCGCTCGAGACCCAACTGGCTAAGGATATCGGCCGCCCCGCAAGGCGGCCCGATCAGGACCGCACGAAATGGCCGCTCCGGCCACCCGACTTCTCCTCTAACCGCACCTGATCGATCACCATAACACGGTCGAGCGCCTTACACATGTCATAGACCGTGAGGGCGGCGACCGCAACCGCTGTGAGGGCTTCCATTTCCACGCCCGTGCGGGCCGTGGCCCGCGCCTCGGCCTGGATTTCCAGGGTCTGGGCGTCGAGAAACGCAAACGCCAGCTCCACGCCGTCGAGCGCCAGCACATGGCACAGCGGAATCAGCTCCCAGGTCCGCTTGGCCGCCTGAATGCCGGCCAGCCGGGCGACCTCGAGCACGTCTCCCTTGGCCAGCGTGCGGTTGCGCAGGGCCTCGAGCGTGGCCGGGGCCATCACCACGCGCCCCGAGGCCCGCGCGGCCCGCGCGGTGACGGGCTTCAGGCCGACGTCGACCATGCGGCTGCCCCCTTCGGGCCGGAGATGGGTGAAGTCTGAGGACATGGGTTCGTGGGGCTCGCTACTGAAGTCGCTGTCGAATCTCTTCCGCGCACCCTTCGACTTTGACGCGCGTCTGCTCGAGCGTATCGCGGTCGCGGATCGTCACGGTGCCGTCTTGCAGCGTCTGGCCGTCGACCGTAATGCAGTAGGGCGTGCCGGCCTCGTCCTGGCGGGCATAGCGGCGGCCGACCGAGCCCTTGGCGTCGTAGAACACGTTGAAGTGCCGCTTCAGATCGCGGTAGATCTTCTCGGCGATCTCCGGCATGCCGTCTTTGTTCACCAGCGGGAACACGGCCGCCTTGAGCGGTGCGATCCGCGGATGCAGCTTGAGATACACGCGCTCGCGCGGCTTGCCGTTTTCATCCGGCACGTTGTCTTCGCGATAGGCCTCGCAGAGGAAGGCCAACGTCGCGCGGTCGGCGCCGGCCGAAGGCTCGATCACGTGCGGCACGTAGCGTTCCTTGCGCTCGTCGTCGAAGTAGCTCAGGTCCTTGCCGCTCCCACGATGCCGGGGCTTGCCGTCGGCGCCGAGCTCGACCACGAGCTTGTCTCCCTCGCGCACCAGCTTGCCTTCCATGTGGCTGCGGAGGTCGAAGTCGCCGCGATGGGCGATGCCTTCGAGTTCGCCGAACTCGCCGGGCGGAAGGAACGGGAAGGCGTATTCGATGTCGGCCGTGCCGACCGAGTAGTGGCTCAGTTCTTCCTGGTGGTGGTCGCGCAGGCGGAGTCGGTCGCCGGCCAACCCCAGATCGAGATACCACTGGTAGCGGCGGTCGCGCCAGTATTTGTACCACTCGGGCGACGAGTCGGGCCGGCAGAAGAACTCGATCTCCATCTGCTCGAACTCGCGCGAGCGGAAGGTGAAGTTCCGCGGCGTGATCTCGTTGCGAAAGCTCTTGCCGGCCTGCGCGATGCCGAAGGGAATGCGCACCCGCGAGCTGTCGCACACGTTCTTGAAGTTCACGAAGATGCCTTGGGCGGTTTCGGGGCGGAGGAAGGCGGCGCCCTCTTCGCCGCTCAAGGCGCCTACATACGTCTTGAACATCAGGTTGAACTCGCGCGGCGGCGTGAGCGTGCCGAGCTCCTTGGCATCGGGCCCGAGCACCTGCGAGAACTCTTCGACCGACGTGAGCGGTTCGAGCGGGCTCTTCCATTCGAGCTGCACGGCGTTCTTCGCCCGCAAGCCGAAGAACTTGAGCGCCTTGGCCTCCGTCTCGGCGAGCCCCTCTTCGCCGCCGGATTGGGTGGCGACGAAGATCTTGCGGCCGTTGTATTCCACCCAGCGGCCGCGGACCTGATCGTGGCGATAGCGCTTCTTGCTCTCGCGGCAGTCGACCATGAAGTCGTGGAACAGGTCGTAGTGCCCCGAGCACTTCCAGACCTGCGGGTGCATGATGATCGTGCAGTCGAGGCCGACCATCTCGTAGGGCTCAGGCGCGCCGGCCGGCGTGGCCAGATCGTCGTGGCCGCTCACCATGTCGCGCCACCAGGCCTCCTTCACGTTGCGCTTGAGCTCCACGCCCAGCGGCCCGTAGTCCCAGAAGCCGTTGAGGCCGCCGTAGATCTCGCTCGACTGAAACAAGAATCCCCGCCGCTTGCACAGCGAGACCAACTTATCCATGTCCATGTGGGGGCTTTTTCCGTGGAGACAGGTCGAGACCGCAGGGCCCGCGAGAGCGCATTCCGATCGCGGCTCGCTGGCGGGCAAACTGACCAATTTACCGCGAGCGGCGGCAAGAGGTCTACCGGGCCTAGATCAGGGTAGTGAAACCGGTTCAGGAGGTTTTTCCGGCCAACGGCGGCAAGTGCTTGGTGGCATCTGAGCCGAACGCTCGCTCAACCAGCGCCCTCAGCCCGGCAAGTTGACTTGGACGTAGCATCGCGGCGCTCCAGCCGGTTTCGCCGTCGTAGCCGTGCTCTAGGAATCGCCACCAGCGAAACTGGTCGGCGAGCACGAAGTCGGGAACCCCAGCCTCAGTCAAGCCGTCCCGGTTTTGGGAGACCCACTTTGTCCATTCGACCGCCTTTCCGCTCTTGCGGTATCCCATCGCTATTCCCAGTCTCCCTCCATCAGATCGTCGAACCGCCAGAGGGTCCGCGTGGCCCCGGCAGCCATCGCCCACGTGACTCGCGTCTTGCCCGCCGCCAGCAGGGATTGTAGTACGCCATGGACAGGTTGACTGTGCCGCCCGCGAGAAAGAGCGGGGATCGGTATCACTACCTAATCCCGCTCGAGCGCCCAAGCCACCGCCTGCACCATGCCATCCTCCGCCAGCGTAGGCGCCACTCGGTCCGCCGCCGCCTGCACCTCGGCCTGGGCATTGCCCATCGCCACTCCCAGGCCGCTCCCCTCGAGCATGGGGATGTCGTTCACGTCGTCGCCGACGGCGCAGATTTCGTCGGCTGCGATGCCGTGGAGGGCCGCGAGGTGTTGGATGCCGAACCACTTGGTGGCCCCCAGCGGCGCGATCTCACACATGAAGCCACGGTACTTGGGGCTGCGGATCACGTGAACGTAGAGCTGCTCCGGCAGTCGCGCTGCGAGCTGCCGCTCGAGCTCGACCATTTGGTCCCGCGTCCCCATGGCGAACGCGCCGAAGACCTCAGGCGGCGGCGCCGCGATGATCTGCGGCCAGAGTTGCGACGACGGATGGTTCTTGGCCAAGAACTCGCCCAGCTCCGGGCTCGCGGTTTCGTGCGTCCGGCAGTAGAAGTCGAACCCCTCGTGGAACGTGTCGGCGTAGAGCAGCGCCTCGTGCCCAGCGCGATCGATCACCGCGAGCGACTCGAGCAACAGCTCGCGGGCAAAATCGGCGCGGTAGAGCGTGCGATGCGTGGCCGGGTCCTTGACGAGAGCGCCGCTGGCCGTCACCAGGGGCGTCGAGATACCGAGCACGTCGACCAGCGGGAGCACGCGGCTGTAACGCCGTCCCGTGGCGAGCACGATTTCGATCCCGGCCTCGCGCGCCTGCTGCAGCGCCCGCCGCACCCCCGCCGACACGCGGTCCTCCAGATCCACGAGCGTGCCGTCGATGTCGAGCGCGAGCAGTCGAATGCGTGCCATGCGGCCCTAGTGAACGTGGTCGTGGGCGTGGCAGAAGATGTCGGTCCGCGGCCAGAGGACCTTGCCGGAGCCATCGTCCTCGCCGGGGGCCCGCATCGTGTCGCCTGAGCCCAGCACCTTCTGCACGAGCGCCGCGTGCATCCGGCGGGCTTCCTCGCGGCGCGTGCGGTCTTCCTCCAGGTCGAAGTAGCGGCGGCCGTCGATCCAGGTCTGCTCGCAGCGAGAGTAGCCCGAGAGCGGCGAGCCGCTCCAGACGACGAGATCGGCGTCCTTGCCCGGCTCGAGCGAGCCCACGCGGTCGTCGATGCGGAGCTGCTTGGCCGGATTGAGCGTGACGAACTGCAGGGCGTCGGCCGGCGGCACGTCGCCGTACTTCACCGCCTTGGCCGCCTCGAGGTTCAAGCGGCGGGCCAGTTCGGCGTCGTCGGAGTTGAACGACACGACCACGCCGGCCGAGCGCATCAGCGCTCCGTTATAGGGAATGGCGTCGAAGACCTCGAACTTATAGGCCCACCAGTCGGAAAAGCTCGAGCCCATCACGCCCAGCCGGGCCATCTCGTCGGCCACTTTGTAGCCTTCCAGAATGTGCTGCAGCGTGGCGATCTGCACGCCGAACTCCTGGCAGGTGCGGAGCAGCGCCAGGATTTCGTCCTGCCGGTAGGAATGGCAGTGGATCAGCCGCTTCCCTTCGAGGATCTCGGCGATCGCCTCGAGCTCCAGGTCGACTCGCGGAGGCAGCCCTTCGCGCCGCTCGCGCCAGGCATGCTGCTTGGCCCGATACTGGCGGGCGGCCAAAAAGGCGTCGCGCACGATCTGCTCCACGCCCATCCGCGTTTGCGGGTAGCGGCTGGCGAAGCGTTCGCCCCAGTTGCTCTGCTTCACGTTCTCGCCGAGTGCGAACTTGATGCCCGGCGGAGCGCCGGCGAACTTGAGCTCGTCGGCCAGGGCGCCCCAGCGGAACTTGATCACCTGATTCTGGCCGCCGATCGGGTTGGCGGAGCCGTGCAGGATGTTTGCCGCGGTGACGCCGCCGGCAAGCTGGCGATAGATGTCGATGTCGCTCGAGTCGATGAAGTCGCCGATCCGCACCTCGGCCGTGATCGCCTGCCCCGATTCGTTCACGCCGCCGTCGGTGGCGATGTGCGAGTGGCAGTCGATGATGCCGGGAGAAAGATGTTTGCCCGTGCAGTCGATCACCTTCGCGCCGGCGGGCACAGCCACGTCGGGGCCCACCGCCACGATCTTGCCCCGCTCGACGAGCACCGTGGCCTTGTCGAGCGTGCCGGCCGGACCGCTCGTCCACACCGTGGCGCCCGTAAAGGCCACGACCTGGGGCTGATCGGGCGGATTCATCCGGCCGAAGGCCCCCAGCGGGTAGTTCACGGCGAACTTGGCCGCGGCGTCGCTGGCCGGCTTCGGCTTGTCTTTCGTCTCCTCTTTCGCGGGCGCCGAGCGCGTGGCGGACCAGCGGAAGCTCGTGCCGTCGGCCCACAGGCCTTCGCCAGCCAGTTCGAGCGAATCGGCCGTTTCGTTGCGCACCGCGCCGCTGATTCGCACCGTCCCTTCGCGGCCAATGGACTGGCCGGCGAACGAGGCGCTAAAGCGGCCATGGTCGAAGGCCGGGCTCTTGAGCTCGAGCGTCTTGCCGTCGCGCTCGAGCTTGCCGCTGAGCTCGTTCGGCTTGCCGGAAAGCTCGAGCGTGGCGACCACTTGTTCCGGCGCATCGGGGGCCACGACCAACCGCCAGGTTCCGCGGAGGTCGAGCTTCGAAGAAGGCTCGAGCACGTAGCGGCGGCCGTCGATCCAGGTTTCGACCACCGGGGCGCCCTCGTCGAAGAGTTCGCCGCGCACGATTACCAGGTTGGCGGACCGCCCGGCGGCGAGCGTGCCGACGCGATCAGCAATGCCGAGCAGTTCGGCGGGCGTGGTCGTGAGCGCACGGAGCGCGTCGTCGCGGCTCAGGCCGCGGCGCACCGCTTGGCGCACGCTCTTGAGGAAGTCGCCGGCCTCCGGCAGGCCGTGACTGGTGAGCGCGATCTTGACGCCGGCCTTGGCCAGGCGGCCCGGATTCTCGGGCGCCAGGTCCCAGTGAAGCAAATCTTCGAGCGCCGCCGCATGCGCGGTCTCGAGCGTGGCTACGTGCGGCGGCTTGGGAAACCGCACCGGCACGATCACCGGCCGCCCCGCTTGCTTCACCGCCTCGAGCTGCCGGTACTCATGCCCCGACCCATGGATGATCGCCTGCAGCCCGAATTCGCGGGCGACGCGATCGGCCCGCAGGAAGTACAGCTCGTCGCTCGTTTCGAAGATCACGGGCATTTGCCCGCGAACGCTTGGGCCGAGCGCCGCCAAGGCGTCGTTGCGCTCGGGGCGGGGGACAGTGGTCGAGGCGTCGAAGGCCCGCCAGGCTTCGTCGTACCAGGCGGCGTCGTAGAACGACTGGCGGGCGAGCGTCAGAGCGCCCATCGGTGAGTTGGGATAGTGGTCGCGTCCGCCGCGCGACAGCGTCAACACCACATGCTGCCCGGCGCGTTCGCGGAGGATCGTCTGCGCGCTGGCGTCGTCGGCCGTGGTGACGACGGCGCTCGCGCCGCGCACGATGCCGGCCGGCGGGGCCACCAGCCGCACGGTGATGCCCTGCCCGCGAAGCTGCTTGTTGCGGCCTTCATCGGACTTGTAGTGCGCGGCCGCGTCGAGTTGCGGCGTAACTTCGGAATTCCAGTAGGGAGCGCCGCGGTCGCGAACGGCGCTGGCCGCCTCGTCGCCGCCGGACAACTCGCCATAAGCGTCGATCAAGCCGGGGTAGATCGTGCGGCCTTCGAGGTTCCAGACGCGCGCGCCCGCCGGCACGGAGACGTCGGCCCCCACCGCGACGATCCGCCCTTGGTCGATCACCAGCGTGCCGCGCTCGATCACTTGGCCAGGGGCCGTTACGATCTTCGCGCCGACCAGGGCGTGCAGCGTGGGGTTGTTGCTCCGCAAGCCTTCGGGGGGCCGCGTTTCGACGTCGGCGGCGTCAGCGCGCGTGAAGGCGGCCAAAAGCAGAACGAGCGCGAACGAGCGGCGGCGGGGGATAAGCGGCATGACTCTCGAGCAGCGCGACAAGGTGGGCAAAGTCTAGCGGCGGGCTCCGGCCCGGACTCTAGTCTTCACGGCCACGCACGCGCTGTCAACGCAAGCGGTCGGCGGCTAGTTAACCGGCGGTTTCCCTTGGCGCAAGCCGGAAACGCACCCGGTAGGCCTGGCGCCCCGCGGCCAACTCGGCCGCGTAGAGATGGGCGAGCTCCAGTTGCAACTCGCCGGCAGTCGCAAAGCCGTCGCGGCGGGCGTCCTCGTCGGTCAGATCGGCCAGTGCGACGCGCTCTACCGTCTCAACCACAATGTGCCCCACACCCGGTACATAACTCCGTTGACCTGCCCGCATCCGGCGGTGTTTCCAAAGCCGAATCGTTTGCGTCTTTTCGCCGGCGCGGATCGCCGGCAGGAACTTCTTCTTGAAGAGCAACATGGCGGGAACCGACTGGCAGACCGGCGAAGAGATCGCACGGCGTTTCCTCCTACCCCATCACCCGCTCCAAGAACTGCCGCGTGCGGTGGTGTTGCGGGCGGTCGAGCACCTGCTCGGGCGAGCCCTGTTCGACGATCACGCCGTCGGCGAGCAGCACCACCACGTCGGCCGCCTTCCGCGCGAAGCCGATCTCGTGGGTCACCATAAGGATCGTCAGCCCGTCGCGGCGCAGGTCAGTCAGCACCTCGAGCACTTCGTGCTTGAGCTCGGGATCCAGCGCACTCGTGATCTCGTCGCAGAGCAGACACTGCGGCTGCATCGCCAAGGCGCGGGCGATCGCCACTCGCTGCTTCTGACCGCCGGAGAGCCGCTCGGGCCAGGCGGCCGCGAATTCGGCCAGCCCCACGCGGGCCAAGAGGTCGCGGGCCCGCCGCTCGCACTCGGCCGGCACAGCGCCGAGCACGCGCCGAGGCGCTTCGGTCACGTTGTCGAGCACCGAGAGGTGGGGAAAGAGCTGAAAGTCCTGGAACACCATGCCGACGAGCCGCCGCACCTGGCGAAGCTGCTCGGCGCGGCCGTTGCCGGCGCCCTGGCTGACGGCGTTCAGCACATGCGGCCCGACGCGAATCTCGCCGCCGTCGAAGGGCTGCAGGCCGTTGATGCAGCGGAGCAAGCTCGACTTGCCGCCGCCGCTGGGCCCGAGGAGCGCCACCGTTTGCCCCTGCGCCACCTCGAGATCAACGTCGCGCAGCACCACGCGGTCGCCGTAGCGTTTGGAGACGTCGGTGATGCGGAGGAAGGTGGGCGCGGCGGGCATGGCGGGTTTAGTTCGTGGGCGATCGCGAAATGCTGATTGTACGCCCGGCCGCCTTGCGAGTCGCTACTCCCGCACCCGCATCCGCACGCAGCGGCTCCGCAGGCAACTGAGCTTGTCGATCGCCGCCAGGGCGCTCCGCGTCGCCCCTTCGGTCGTCTGATGCGTCATGATCACCAGCGGGACCACGCTCTGGTCCTTGGCCTTCGCTTCGTGCTGGATCACCGAGGCGATCGAAATCTGGTGCCGCCCTAGCACGCCGGCGATTTCTGAGAGCACGCTGGGCTGATCGTCGACGTCGAACCGCAGGTAGTAGCGGCTGCGGACGTTGTCGTAGTCGCGGGCCGTGACGCGGGCTGCCCGCTTCGACCAGAGCTCGAGTGTGCGGAAGGTGATGGCCGTGCGGCCCACGACCGTGTCGATCAAATCGGCGACCACCGCGCTGGCCGTGGGCATCTGCCCCGCGCCCAGGCCGTGAAAGAACACCGTGCCCACCGCGTCGCCGACGACGCTCACCGCGTTGTAAGCGCCGGTGACTTCGGCGAGCGGCGTGCCCATCTTCACGAGCGTGGGCGAGACGTGCAGCTCGAGCTCGTCGTCGACGAGCTTGGCCACCGCCAGCAGCCGCACGCGGTAGCCCAGTTCGCGGGCATAGCGAATGTCGGCCGCGTCGAGCTTGTCGATGCCGCGGCGCGGGATGTCGCGCCAGTGAACGCGTGCGCCGAAGGCCAGGTGCGCGAGGATCGCCAGCTTCTGGGCGGCGTCGCTGCCGTCGACGTCCATGGCCGGATCGGCCTCGGCATAGCCCAGCCGCTGTGCTTCGGCCAGCGCCTCGGCGTAGTCGACGCCGCGGGCTTCCATCTGCGTGAGGATGTAGTTGCTCGTGCCGTTCAAGATGCCTTGCAGCGACTCGATTTGATTGGCCGAGAGGCAGGTGCTGATGTTGGCGATGATCGGAATGCCGCCGGCCACCGCCGCCTCGAAGGCGATCGAGCGGCCCAGCTCGCGGGCACGGTCGAAGAGTTCCGCGCCGTGCTCGGCGAGCAGCGCCTTGTTGGCCGTGACGATGTTCTTGCCGCTGGCGAGCAACTCCAAGATGATCGTGCGCGCCGGCTCGAGCCCGCCGATCAGCTCGGCCACGGTGTGAATTTCGGGGTCGCTGGTGATCGACTTCAGGTCGTTCGAGAGGACGCCGGCGGGCAGCTTGAGGCCGCGGGCTTTCTCGAGATCGCGGACGACCACCTTCTCGAGCCAGAGCGTGCGGCCGGCGTGGCGGGCCGTGCGGTCGCCGTAGTCCAAGAGGAGCTTGGCCACGCCGGCGCCGACGGTGCCCAGCCCAACGAGCGCGACCTTGGTTTTTTCCATAGCAGTTGCGAGTTCGCCGAAGCCCAGAACGAGAGGGAGAGGAGTCGCCGCAATCCTAGGTCGCGCTGGCGTTTAGCGTCAAGCGAGAGCGAAAGGCCGCTGAGAGCGAACCAGCCGCACAGGGTGAACCCCGAGGACTTGGTGAACCGAAGCCGTCGCGCCAGCGTACTTTGTGGCACAAAGCTTCGCCGCCGTCTGCTGAGGCGCTCCATGAGCCCGGATTCCGACCTGTCGTCGCTCCCCCGTTCGCACGGCCTGTCCTCTTCGACCTCTTTCGGCTCGGATTGGCGCCCAAGGTACACGCTCTTGGGCCTGCTAACCTTGCTCACGGCCGTGGCGGGCGTGTTCGGGATGCTGCGCTGGAATGCAGCGCTTACGGTTGTTTGGCTCGTCGCCACGGTTGCGCTCTATGGCTCGCTCGGACTCGTGATTTCGCATCGCGCGGCTTGGCGACGAGCTCTGTGGATGCGGGTTGGCGCGTGTGCCCTGGCGACGCTCGCAGCGGGAGTCTCCGCGGCCGCTACGGTGAGCATCGACCCTGGCCTGGCGATTGCGTGGTTCTTCGCTTGCCTCATCCTGGGCGTTTGCCTGACGTTTCAGATTGGCGTTGGAGAGGCTCTGTTGACGGTGTTTGCGCTCTTCGTGCCGGCTCTGCTCGCCGCGCTGTTGGCCGGCTTTCTCGTGAGTTCGCTGTTCCTCGGGCCGCGGTAGGGCGACCGCCGTCCACCGGGGCTGTGGCCCCGACTTGGCGCCTCAGTGAGACGCGGTGGGCTGTCCGCCAATTGCGCGGCTCAGTCCCGCGAGGCGTCGGTGGTAGAGAGCCAGCGACTCCTCGGCTTTCTCGCTGAGCTCGATAAGCTTTTGTTGCGCGGTTGCGAGGTCGAGAAAGTCGGCTCGGTTGGTGTCGTAGTTGGCTCGAGCAACGGCAACATTCTGAGTAGCGATGGGAAGGAGTTGTGCCGCATAGAGCTCGACGGTCCGTCGGCTCTCCTCGGCGTCCTCGTACGCCACGGCGACCTCGTACTGGGCGTCGAGCGAACGCTGTTCGAGTTCTGCTTTCCGCTGGGCGAGCCGGTTCATGCCCTCTCGGACTGCAGCGTCGAGGCGCCCCTTGTACAGCGGCACGTTCATGTTGAGGCCGACGGCCGGCCGGACCTCGCTCTGTTCCCAGAAGTTGTCGTAGCGGCCGATGACCTCCACGTCGGGGTAGTAGGCCTTGGCGGCAAGAGACACGGCGGCCTCTTCCTGAGCCACCCTTCCCGAGGCGGCCAGGAGGTCGGGGCGTTGGCGCGCGGCGACTTCTTGAAGCACCGTCAGGTCCACCAACTCGGTCGGAGGAGCGAGCGCACGGGGAGGCGGAGGAAGCGGCCCCAACGGATCAACCCGTAGCAGAGTGTTGATCCGAGCTCTCGCGACTCGGTCCATGCGGCCAAGCTCAATCCGACGGCGCTCGAGCTCGGCAAGCTCCACGTCGGCCTGCAGGAGATCTTGCTGCGTGACCTGGTTCGTTCGGTACTTGGCCTCGGCGGCCTCGCGGAAACTTCGGACCACTTCGATGTTGCGGACGTTCAGCTCCTGTTGGCGCCGCACCAGGTAGTAGTCGAGAAACGCCATCTGAACCATCTCGACCAGCCGGACGCGCTCGTCTTGGAGTTCTCCCTGCGCAGCCTCGGCCTCGGCCCGCGCCGCCTGGCCTCGAAGAGCCCGTTTTCCAAACCAAGGAAGCTTTTGACTTCCTTGGAGCATGTAGCTCGGTTGCACGCCGGCAGCCCCCCAGCTCGCGGGCGCGAGCATCGTCATGAACATGGGGTCGTCAAGCGACACTTCCTGCGGATAGCGCTCGGCCGCCGCTTGCCAGGCGGCGGTCATCGCCTGAAGCGAGGGATTCCGAGCCTCGACCTCGGCGATGAGCTGAGGAAGGAAGAGCTCAGACTGCTGGAGGAACGGTCCGGCCGGAGCGCCCGGTTCCGGGGTCGGGAGCGCCGCGGCTGGGAGTGTCTCTTGAAAAGATGCCTGCTCGACCCGGTGCGGAGACGGCCGGATGGTCTCCTGCGGCGCTCTGGCCGCCGAAGGCGTCGGCGCGAAGAGCGAGCCCAGTTCTTGAGGAGTCGGCGTTGAGCGGCAGCCAACAAGAAGTACCGAAAAAACGGCGCTCCGCTGCGCGATGCGGAACAGCGACATGACGCCTCCGTGCGGCAGTTGGCGAGCTTTTCGGCTGGCGGGTTAGCACTGACGAAAGCTCCCTGCCAGGGAGCGTCCAGTGAGATACTTCGACCAAAAGCTTGGGGAAAGCAAATAATTGTGCGTAATGTCGGAACGCGCTCATCTCGCCAGCTTGCAGCCGAGTGTGGCGCAATGGCACTCGGTTGACACCTTAGGCGTGCGTTTGGGCACGGAACTCGCCGCGAGACTCATCCCTCGTTAGGATGCGACAACTGGCCTGCTGTTAGAGTCTTGCGAGCTGCCGGCTCTCGCTCGACTGCCCGTGGCACGTGCGTTGCGAAGACTAACAGCGGTTGAATCTCGCGGCCATTGTGGTTTCGCGGCAGCCAACCCGCCACTAACCCGCCTGGTGGGACGAAATGTCGTTGTTGGGAGACAGACCGATGTCTCGTTCGAAAGATTTGGTGCTGGCGCTCGTGGCGGGTTCTCTGATGGTGGCGGGCACCGCCGCGGCGCAGCGTCGCGCCGACTCGAAGATCACGGGTGAGGCCTACCGCTTGCATTCGTCGCAGAGCTACACGCGTAGCGCACGCGACAGCGCTCGGGTGCTCTACGGCTACGGGCGCGGGATGCAGGAGATTCCCCGTGAGTTGGCCGAGGAGCACGTTGCCGCCATCCGGCAAAACGTGCAATCTGCTGGGAAGCAGGTGGCAAAGGTGAAGGCAGCCCATCCGCAAGACAAGGACGTTCAGCGGCTCGCGAAGCAGGTGGAAGACCACTACGCGAAGGTTGCCATGCTCTGCGACATGCTCGACAAGACGACTGGCGAGGCCCACGCCGACCACGTCAAGCTTTGTGAGTGCTGCGCGGGCATCCACAAGGAACTGACCGCGGCGGACAAGGCTCACGATGAGTTGATGCACAAGCTGCAAGTTCCGAAGCTGGACGAGGTCAAGTAAACCTCAGAGTTTTGCCGAAAATGCCGGGCACGGCGATAAGGTCCGCCGTGCCCGGCAGCTCGGCTGGATTCCGCATAGCTTCCACCCGCAAGCCTTTGCGGTCTTTCCATTTCGTGGCCGACAGAATCTGCTTTCACTGGCCCGGACGATCGGTCTTTTCCGAAACTCAAGATCCGAGCAGAGTGCTGGTGGGAAGAATTGCAAACTGCTATTTGCTCGCTAACGGCCTCTGGCATACGATTGATCGCTAGTCTTTCCCACGTGCCTAATGCGTTCACGTCTGTGATGCACCCTCCTCCAACCGCTGCCCGAAGAGCAATCGCGTGGGCCCTAGTGCCCCTCGTGTGTTTCGCTGCGCGGCCCGTGGCGGCGTGCGTTTGCAGCAAGGGCGAAGTCGCGCGGCCTCGGATGGGCGCATCGGGATGCCCAAGCTGCTCGGAGAAGGGCGCTGCGTACGCTCGCTGCGGCAATTGCTGCAATGGGAAAAGTGAGCGTTTAAGGGATGGGGCTGAGCCTGCTGCAAGCGCACGGCCCTGCTGCGTGCGATTCGTCGAGGCTCCTGCTCCTGTCGTAAGCGGCGACGCTCAGCAGTTCGACGCGGGGCTCGCGGATGCCTATGTCGTCGTCACCGACATTCCCCATGCGCCGGCCTTCAGGGCAAACGCGGTGGCGGGGGTTGTCGCGGCCGACGAATCGGCGGATCGAGTAGTCGTGCTTTGCCGTTTGCTCATTTGAGCATCCGGCACTCTTTAGCCGCAGTTCTTTGCGGCGCCGTCTCCTGAGCACCGAACGGGGTGACTCGGCAGAGACGCTGGTGTGCTGATATGTGCGACTCGTGGTTGCGCATGTTCCATGGAACGGGCGCTGTGAGCTCCGGCGGAGCTCGTTGGCTGCTCGATCCTCTGTTCTCAACCTCATTTAGGCGGAGGTGTTTGCATGTCTCTCTCCAAATTGCTGACGGCGGCCGTAATGCTGGTCGCCGTTGTTGGTGCGTCGGAAGCGTGGGCTCAACGGGATGCCGGCGCTAAGATTCGCGGCGAATATGGGACCGGTTTCTCGAGCCGCGCCCGCACTTCAGGCAGGAGCTACCGATACTCCGGCCCGGTCTACACGGAACGGCAGGCGCCCTCGGCGACACCCGACGCAACGGCCCGGCGTGCCTTCTCCTTTGCACCGGAGACGGCGTCGCCCGCCCCCGCGGTCGCGGCTCCGCTGACCCGCTACGACGAGCCGGCGCCGCGGTACTACTCGGCGCCACGTCAGCGGCGCTCGTCACGTGTCCCCACGTACCTTGTTGCCAAAGACGGATCCAAGGCGTTACGGCGGCTAACTAGGCCAAACCCAATCGCCCAAGGGCGCCTGACCTGTGGAAATCGCAGGTCAGGCCCCTTGGGGGCGCAGAACGAGGCGAGGGCAGTCGCGATACAGCTGGCGGGTTAGCACCATGTGATTGCTAGCCGAGGTCGCGGCTGCCCTCCCCTCGCTCTGTGCAAAGTACCGAAGGAACCAGACGTCATGGTCGGAAACAACGATGGCAACGGGCTCCCCGAGTCCTACGAGGCCCGCGCGGACGATGAAGGCGGACTGCGCGCACCGCCCCATCTGCACGGCTGGCGAAAGGCCTGGTGGTGGTTCGACTTCATCGTGCTCGTGAAGCTCGCGCGGCTCCGCTTCATTGGCATTCTAGTCGTCATCGGCCTGGTGATCACGCAGTGGGACTCTCTGGTGGCTCACTACGAGCGGTGGACACGGCCCAAGACCGAGGCCAAATCGGCGGCGGCCGACATCGAGTATTTCTGCCCGATGCACCCGACGATCGTGCGGGACAACGGGAAAGAGAAATGCCCAATTTGCTTCATGCCGCTTTCCAAACGCAAGAAGGGCTCGGGAAAAGCGGAGGCCCTGGCGGCCGGCGTCGTCAACCGCGTGCAACTGTCGCCCTACCGAGTCGTGCTCGCAGGCATCCAAACCTGGCCCGTCGCCTATGAGCCGCTCTCGAAGGAGATCACCGCCGTGGGCTACGTGGAGTTCAACGAGCGGGGGCAACGGACCGTGTCGGCGAGAGTGAAAGGTCGAATCGACAAGCTTTTCGTGAACGAGACCGGGCAAATGGTGGACGCCGGGGACGACCTGGCCTTGCTCTACAGTCCCGAGCTTTTGGTCACCGAGCAAAACCTTCTGGACGCGCAGCGTTCGGGCAACCAGGGTCTGCTGCAGAGCGCCAAGACGAGGCTCGATCTCTTGGGCATCGACCCGGACCAGGTGAACGAGATCCTCGCCGCCGGGAAGGCAGCCACGCACCTTCGCATCCGCTCGCCCATCAGCGGGCACGTGATTACGAAGTACGTTCGCGAAGGCCAATACGTCGACGAAGGGACTCCGCTGTATGACCTCGCCGACCTCTCAACGGTCTGGATCCAAGCCCAGGTTTACGAAGATGATCTTTCGTTCCTGCCGCTCGGCTACGGACACGGCCAATTGAACGTGCCGCCGGATCAGGCCCTCGAGGTGCAGGCCTCGACGCGGGCTTTGCCCGACGAGGTGTTTCGCGGGAAGCTCGCCTTCATCTATCCGCATGCAGACCAAGACACCCGCACCGTCACCGTGCGTTTCGAGCTCGAAAACCCCGAACACAAACTTCGGCCGGGCAGCACCGCGACGGTGACCTTACACGTCCAGCCAAAGGAGGTGCAACTCCTCGGCGGTCGCGAGCTGACAGAACTGGCCAAGGCGAGGCTTTTTGAGGGCAAGGTGCTTTCGATCCCAGAGAGTTCCGTGATCGATACGGGGGCGCAGAAGATCGTCTACCGCGAGGCATCCCCCGGCGTTTACGAGGGGGTCGAGGTAGTGCTCGGACCGCGGATGGCGCGAGGCGACGGCGCCAACTTCTATCCCGTCCTATCTGGGCTCAGGGAAGGGGAGAAGGTGGTTACCAGCGGCTCATTTCTTGTGGATGCCGAAACGCGCCTCAACCCTGCCGCTGGCTCCATCTACTTCGGCGGAAGCGGCGGAGCGGCAGCGGGGCGCTCGAGCGTGACTTCTGTGAGGCCGTCGACCCCGGATGACCCGGACGCGAATGTTGCCGCTGGTCTGGCGCTCCTCTCGCCAGAGGACCGGAAGCTCGCTGAAGAACAACGCCTTTGCCCGGTCCTCGCGGGCAGCCGTCTCGGCTCCATGGGAAAGCCCGTGAAGCTCACGCTCGAAGGGAGAACGGTCTTTGTCTGCTGCGAAACGTGCGCGCCCAAGGCACTCGACAATCCCCAAGCGACGTTGCAGAAGCTAGATGCACAGAAAAACGCGCCCAGAGTCGAACCGGCAGGGGACGCGCCGCAGGAGGAACTCGAGATTCGCGCAACCCTAGGCCTCCTCTCCCCTGCAGACAGGGCGGCCGCAGAGGCACAGCGGTACTGCGCCGTGCTTGGCGTCAGTCGCTTGGGCTCGATGGGAAGACCTGTGCGCATCGAGGTTGGCGGAGAGCCCGTCTTTCTTTGCTGCAAAGCGTGCGAAGGGCAAGCGAAGGCTGCGCCTGCTGCGACCCTCAACCGCGCTCGGAAACTTCACGAAACGAACGCGAACGCAAACCTAAGGTAAATGCCATGAAACGCTTCCTTCAGACGCTCCCTGCCTTGTTCATGCTTCTCGCGATTGCCGGGTGCCAGGGCCGGAGCCCTGAGTCTTCCGGCAAGCGGTACCCCGTGACTGCGAAAGTCGTCACGGTCGATTCGTCCAAGGGAACGGTGACGCTCGACCACGAGGACATTCCGGGCATGATGCGGGCGATGCAGATGGAGTTCAAGGCGGCGCCCGAGGTCCTATCGAGCGTCGCGCCTGGCGATGCCGTGAAAGGGACTCTCGGAACTCGACAAGCAGTAAGGCCGGAGCAGACCGGGACGTCACCATACGCAGGCATGCTGACCCATGATTGAGCGCATCATCGAACTCTCGATTCGAAACCGCTTTCTGGTGCTCGTCATTGCGGGGGCCCTGACGGTTGCCGGAATCTACGCCACGCTCAACACGCCGGTCGACGCCATTCCCGACCTCAGTGAGAACCAGGTCATCGTCTTCACCGACTGGATGGGCCGGAGCCCGCGTGAGATCGAAGACCAGGTGACCTACCCGCTGTCACGAAAGCTGCAAGGGTTGGCGGGAGTGCGGGCAGTTCGGTCCTCGTCGGAGTTCAACTTCTCGATGATCACGATCATCTTCGAGGAGGGCATCGACTTCTACTTTGCCCGGCAACGCGTCACCGAGAAGCTGGCTCAGGCCAATACGTTCCTGCCTCCTGGGGTCGTTCCGTACCTCGCGCCCGACGCTACGGCGCTCGGCCAGGTCTTCTGGTACACCGTGGAGACGAGCCCGGAGAACCCCATCGAGCCAGGGAGGTTGTGGGCGCTCAACAAGTTCTACATCGGCCCGCAGCTCAACGCCGCCCCTGGGGTCGCCGACGTGGCGATCGTGGGCGGCATGCCGCTCGAGTACCAGATCGACGTGCGGCCTGAAGACCTCCGAGCTTATGGCGTGACTTTGGGCGACCTCTACGCAGCGATCGCGAAAAGCAACATGCCCTCGGGCGGCGGCGTGTTGCAGAAGAACTTCGCTGAATACATCGTTCGCGGGGTCGGCTGGATCGGCGACAAGAAGGACATTGAAGACACCGTCGTCAAGGAAGTCCGCGGCACCCCGATCTACGTCAAGACGGTAGCAACGGTGCAGCTCGGCACGCAGTTTCGGCGGAGCGTCTTCGAGAAGAACGGAAACGAAGTTACAGGCGGCGTCGTGCTCATGCGGCACGGCGAAAACCCTCTGGCTGTCACCGACCTCGTGAAGGAGAAGATTCAGGAGCTCCAGCCTGGGCTTCCCCAAGGCGTGCATATCGTTCCGGCCTACGATCGCACACGGCTCATCCATGGCGCCGTGCATACGCTGACCGAGGTCATGTGGCACGAGATGGCGATCGCCTCGGCAGCGATCCTGCTCATCCTGATGCACGTCCGCAGCGTCTTCGTAATCTGCGTGACCCTCCCGTTGTCCGTGCTGTTTTCGTTCCTCTTGATGTGGGTGCTGCGGGAAACGGGGATCATCGACATTCAGGCCAACATCATGTCGCTCGCCGGCATCACGATCTCGATCGGGATTCTGGTCGACCAGGCGATCGTGATGACCGAGAACGCCACCCACACCTTGAAGGAGCATTTTGGCGATCGCAAGGTCACGGGAGACATCCGCGAGCTGGTGATCGGGCCGTGCCGCACGGTCGGACGCCCCATCTTCTTTTCCGTCCTCATCATGCTCTTGTCGTTCGTGCCGGTCTTCATGTTGAGCGGCCGCGAAGGGAAGCTGTTTCACCCGCTCGCCTTCACGAAGAGCTTTGCCATGCTCGGGGTGGCGATCATTTCAGTGACTTTGGTGCCCGCGCTCATTCCGACGTTCCTCAAAGGACATCTGCGCAGCGAGGACGAGAACTGGATCGTCCGCAGCTTCATCAACATCTACAAACCGCTTCTCACCTGGGCGCTCCCCCGACGGAACCTCGTCATGTGGAGCTTTGCAGTGCTCCTCATCTTGGCGGCGGGAATGTTTCCCCTGCAGGCGATTGTGGGGCAAGGAGCCTCGGAGACGGCCTGGCAAACTGCGTTTCTTTTCGTGTTCTTCTTGGTCACGTCCCTCACGGTGATTGCGACGCGCGGCTTCCTCTGGCAATGCGTTTCCTTCGCAAGCTTATTGGTCATCGCGCTCTGGGCCTATCAGTTCCCCAAGATCGGCGTGGCCTTCATGCCGGCCCTTGACGAGGGCACGACGCTGGATATGCCGGTCACGGTCCCCAGAGCGAGCGTCACGCAGGCCGCGGATGACATCAAGGCCCGAGACGCGCTCCTGCGGGGATTTCCCGAGGTGGCGTCCGTTATCGGCAAAGTCGGCCGCGCCGACACCCCGACCGATCCGGCGCCGCTCGACATGGTGGAAACGTTCGTCAACTTCCGGCCCAAAGAGCATTGGCCCAAGCGAGTGCTTCGCTACAGCGACGCGGCCGCCCAGACAGGCCTCATCCTCAAAAAGCTGGAAGAGGAAGAGTTCGTGCTCGAAGCTCCTAACGAGGAGGACCGAGACTCGCTGATGGTCGACTCGAGCCAGAAGGCGCTCGAGCGGTTCGATGAAACCATGCGCGAGCTGTCGCTTCGCCGTTACGTGGAGTTCGAAGACACGCTTGGCGAACTTCTTGTCGAGGACGCGGTGCGAGAGCTGGTGGGCCGCATGGAATCAGCCGGCCATCTGAAGTTTGCCACGGATGCGGAACGGGAAACAGAGGTCGTTACGCTCGCCGCGAAGTTTGCCCCTCGCTACGCCGCCTGGCTCTCGGCGGGGCCGTCTCTCGAGGACATCACGAAGCTGAGCGAAGACGTGACAGATTCGCTCTTCGAACAAGGCCGCCTACAGGATCGTGTTGCGGCCCTCGAGCTTGTCGAAAGTCCGCCGCGGGCCATTCTGAGCGGCTTCCGGGAGTTGGTCGGCGCCTCGAAAAAGACGCTTTTCGGAGAGATTCAGCGCGCGGTCGAAACAAGTCGCAACGAGCGGTGGACGAAGCAGGTGCATGAGATCAACTGGGAGCTCTTCGACCGCGGAACGGAGTACTTCACCTGGTACGCTCTCGAGGAACTCGCGAAGGCCGCGGGGCCCGTGGCGCTTCTTTCGGGCGCCAAGCGAGGTAAGGAGACCGAGCGTTTTGCCGAGGCGGCGGTCCAAGCGCAATTGGGTCGAGCCGTCGACTCAGAGACGGTAAAACCCTTTGTGGCGCTGCGCGAGGAAATGGAAAAGCCGTTCAAGGAGTCCGTCTTTTTTTGGCCGCGGAAAACCGGCCCCAAGGGAGACCTCGTCGACGACGAGATGGGCCGCGTACTGCAGGTCCCCGGCTGGAGCAACATCTTCACGCAACCGATCATCAACCGCATCGAAATGCTTTCGACAGGCGTCCGCACCGACATCGGCGTCAAGGTGTTTGGGCCGGACCTCGAAACCATCGACCGCGTCTGCAAGCAGATCGAAACGGCGCTCAAGCCCGTGCCCGGAGCGCGCGACACGATCGCCGCCCCGATTATGGGCAAGGGCTACGTGCAAATCGACATCGATCGCGAGCGGGCCGCCCGCTACGGCATTTCCGTTGAGGACATTCAGAACGAGATCGAAGTCGCGCTCGCCGGACGGGCCGTGACCTTTACGGTCGAAAAACGCGACCGCTTTCCCGTGCGCGTGCGCTATGCTCGCGCCAACCGCACCGATGAGGAAGGCATCCGCCGCCTCCTGGTGAGCGGAGGGGGCGGCCAGGGCATGCAAGCGGCGGCCCAAGGAACTGGCCAAATGGGCTCGTCGAAGGGCATGGGACAGAAGCCGGCGGCGGTCGAACCGAATGCCCATGCGGCCTCCCCCGCGCACGCTGCGGGGGGCACGCCGCTCATTCCGCTGAGTGCCGTGGCGGACGTTCGCATCGTCGAAGGTCCAGCGATGATCAAGAGCGAGAACGGCCGCTTGCTCAATTATGTGACGCTCAACGTCCGCGGTCGAGACATCGTAGGCTTCGTGGACGAAGCTCAGCGCGTCGTGGCTCAGAAGGTGAAGCTCCCCGAGGGCGTCCATATTGAGTGGAGCGGCGAATTCGAACACCAGGTGCGTGCCGCGAAGACGCTGCGTTTTGTGTTCCCTGCGGTCATCGTGCTTATCTTCGTCATCCTCTACCTCACCTACAACGACCTGGCCGACGCCGTACTGATGATGCTTGCTGTGCCAGAGGCCCTCGCTGGCGGGGCATTTTTCATGTACCTCTTTCCCAAAATTCTGCAGGGGTGGCATGCTCCGCCCATGGACTTTAGCGTTGCCGTGTGGGTGGGCTTTATCGCCTGCTTTGGCATGGCCACCGAGACGGGCATCATCATGCTCGTGTACCTGCGCGAGGCGATCGAGAAGCGCGGCGGCCTCGAGAACATCGATTCATTGGCCGAGCTGCGCCAAGCCGTGATCGAGGGCGCCGTGCATCGTCTGCGGCCGAAGCTCCTCACCGAAGGCGTGGCCATCATCGCGATCTTCCCGATGGTGTTTGCCAAGGGGGTGGGGGGCGAAATCCTGGCCCCGATGGCGCTGCCGGTGCTCGGAGGTCTTCTCATCTCGGACGAGGTTGTGGACATCTTTCTGCCGGTGCGTTTCTACTGGGTGCGCAGGGCCCGGTGGCTCAAGCTGCACGCTGCGGGGAAGGCGCTGAAGGAGCAACACGAGATCACCGACGAGGAACGACGGGCGGCGTCGCCGCGCGTTGGCCGTCAGGGAGCGACCGATCCCCGCTCGGCCGGAAGTTGCGTCGCCGCGCGCGGCGATCAATAGCTCCTCCTGCGCGGTGAGCAGCTCTGGACTGTAAATCTTCACGAGGTGGTCCCCTGACTTGACCATCGTGCCGGTGAAGTTGGCACAGACTTCATCGATTCGGCCCGAAACGCGGGCGGCGATCTGCGCCAGTCGCGTCTCATCGAACGCCACGCGGCCGACCGTGCGGATCATCTTGACGAGCGGCCTCAATTCGATCACGACCGTTTCGAGTGTGGCCATCCGCCGCGCATGTTCCGACAAGGAAAGGTGCTGAGGGTCGTCGACTGCATTTGAATTCGTTTCGAGTGGCGTGAGATCCATGCCGCAGAGCGGTCACTTGCCAGGGTGGCCCATGCGAATTTGGGGATGCATGGAGCAGGCCCACACGCCACCACCGGCGACTCCGGCCTGGGGCGCAGTCCGTTGCCACCAAGCGATGCCACCGAAAGCGGCGAGCAACAGGGCCACAACCATCACCGTTCCCACCACTCGAGCGAGAAACGAACTCATGTATAGGTTCTCCGCAACGGGAAGAAGCCGAAACGCACGGACGGCCGGAAACGGCAGTGCAGAAACCGCGACGCTCCAAATCGCGTGAGCGAGGAAGTTGGCCTAGCTAGTCAGGCACGTCAAATAGCCAAGCGGCATAGCGCGACGCAGAGATCGCGCACATCAGACAGCGTTTCGGCGCCCGTATCAGCGTGCCGAAAGGCTTGAGTCGAAAGCCTGGGCTCGATCACGAGGACTTTGGGCAGGCCTTCGAGACGGCCCGCGTCAAACTGACGCTGCAGCGGATCCTGAGCAGCCAGCAACGCCAAGGGAGCCGTTGGACCGCATTGGCAACAGCGAGGGGCCAAAGAGATCGGTGATTGATGACCGCCGCTCCGGCAACAGCCTGCCCGGGTAGTCGAGTGAGCCGCTCATTGGCAGCACACCTTAAGCGGCCAGGCCCCGCAATCCGCGGCACGAGCTTCGATTCGGCAGCCGCACTTCGAAGAACATGGCGGGACCACGAGCATCACCGCGGCGATGCAGCAGGAAAGTCTTGCCGTCAATCGGAGCCTGTCATGCATGGCTTGCGCTATCGCGGGTAGGAGTCGGCTAAGGCCGAATCCTCTCAGGAGCACATGACTGAATGCTACCCCCGGGACCTGCGGCATGCAAGAAAGTTGGTAATGTAAGCGGCCCTTGACGCCCATCGCCGGGGCCGGATACTCACAAGTCTTGGCCGTGTTTTTGCCCAGATCGGGCGAAGCCGCAAGGCGGTCGGCCCTTCCCCAAAAGCACACCGCCCCCCGGGAGTTTGCAGACATGCGTCGCGCGAAGATCACGATCGTTGGCGCCGGCAACGTGGGCGCCACCACCGCCCACTGGTGCGCCGCCGCCGAGTTGGGAGACATCGTCCTCCTCGACGTGCCCCAGACCGAGAACATGCCCAAGGGCAAGGCGCTCGACCTGATGCAGGCCAGCCCCGTGATGGGCTTCGACTCGAACATCGTAGGCACGACCGGCTACGATGAAACGGCCGGCAGCGACGTGGTGGTGATCACCGCCGGCATCGCCCGCAAGCCTGGCATGAGCCGCGACGACCTGCTCGGCACGAACGCCAAGATCGTCGGCTCGGTGGCCGAGCAAATCAAGCAGACGAGCCCGCAGGCGGTGATCATCGTCGTCAGCAACCCGCTCGACGCGATGGTGCAAAAGGCCTTTCAGGTGAGCGGCTTTCCACCGGCCCGCGTGTTTGGCCAGGCGGGCGTGCTCGACACCGCGCGGTATCGCACGTTCCTAGCCCAGGAGTTGGGCGTGAGCGTCGAAGACATTTCGGCCCTGCTGATGGGCGGCCATGGCGACACCATGGTGCCGCTGCCGAGTTGCACCACGGTCGGCGGCATCCCCATCACGCGGCTGATTGCCCGCGACAAGCTCGATGCGATCGTCGATCGCACGCGCAAGGGGGGCGCCGAAATCGTGGGGCTGCTGAAGACCGGCAGCGCCTACTACGCCCCCGCCGCCGCCACGGCGCAAATGGTCGAAGCGGTCGTCCGCGACAAGAAGCGGTTGATCCCCGTGGCCGCCTACTGCGACAAGGAATACGGCGTCGGCGGCTACTACGTGGGGGTTCCCGCCATCCTAGGCACCGGCGGCGTCGAGCGGATCATCGAGCTCGAGTTGGATGCCCAGGAGAAGGCCGATTTCCAGAAGAGCGTGGACGCGGTGAAGGAATTGGTGGCCGCGATGGCGAAGCTGGGCTAACAGCCGTTTGGCTTGGAGCGGGGCGCCTGGGGTCGAGCCCTCTGGCGAGGCCCCCAGTGGAACGGCCCCGACCTGGGGGCTCGCTTTGCTCGACCCCAGGCACCCCACGCGTGCTCTCATAGCGAACGCTGAGTAAGACCGACATGGAGCGCGACTTTCCCCAGGTTCGTTGGGACGCCGCGGTGGCCGAGGAGTGTCGCCGGCTGGTGCGGCTGGCGATCGCCGAAGACTTAGGGGACCAGCACGATTGGACCACGCTGGCGCTCGTGCCCTCCGGAACGACGGGCAGGGCAGCCGTCGTTTCGCGCCAATCTGGCGTCGCCTGCGGGCTGCGGGCGGCCGAAATCGTGCTGCACGAGATGGACCTCCAGGCCGAGTGGCTGCCGCATGCGACGGACGGCGAGGGGCTCTCGCCAGGCCAATCGCTGGGCGAGATCGCCGGCAGTGCCCGCACTTTGCTGGCCGCCGAGCGGACGTTGCTCAACTTCATCGGCCGGCTCTCTGGCATCGCCACGCGCACGCGGAAGTTCGTCGACGCGGCGGCCGGTTCGAACGCCCGCATCTATGATACGCGGAAGACGACGCCGGGCTGGCGGCGGCTCGAGAAGTACGCGGTGGCGTGCGGCGGCGGGCACAACCACCGTTTGGGGCTCTGCGACGCAATCTTGATCAAGGACAACCACCTGGCGTTCGGCGCCTCGGCGGGCGAGCGATTTTCTCCAGCCGAGGCGGTGGCGAAGGCAAAGGCATTGCGGGGGCAGTTCGGTCCGCACGACCATCGCAGCCAAATGCTGATCGAGATCGAGGTCGACACGCTCGACCAGCTCGACCAGGTGCTGCCCGCGGAGCCCGACCTGGTGCTGCTCGACAACATGCCGCCCGAGCTGCTGGCCCAGGCGGTTGCGCGGCGGGACGCGGCAGCGCCGAGGGTGGAGCTCGAGGCCTCGGGCGGTGTCCGGCTCGACACTGTCGCTGCGATCGCTGCCACCGGCGTAGACCGGATCAGCGCGGGCGCCATCACGCATTCGGCGGTCTGGCTGGATGTGGGGCTGGATTGGCGGTAGGGGGGCGGAAACGCTCCGGTACTCCAGCCGGTCTCGCCATCCTCCTTGCGTCTTTTGGCGACGAGGCGTCCCTCACCCCGGCCCTCTCCCACGGGGAGAGGGAGGCGGGCGCAGCGGCCAAGGTTCTGACCTAGGGTTGTGGTGGAGCGCCGCGCCTTTGGGGAGAGGCCGCGGCGCATTCTTGCAGCGCGGCGGGGAACGCTAGGAAGCGAGAGGGGACCCCGCCGCGCTCTTTTCTTGGCGGGACGCCGGTTCTATTTCCACGCCGCGCTTCGCAGCCTATCAATTCGCGCCCGAAGCACTTTGCGAAGATAATCGGCGCGCCTCTTGTAAAGCATTTTGCGGCTATATATTTTGTTATTCGTTGCCTCTATTTCTTTTCTCTCGGCCTGAACACGTTGCGGCCTTGCTCCTGCCCGGCAAGGGCGCCGAATGCCACCCCGATGCGCCCCGCGCCGTCCGTGTTCTTGCCTGCCATAGGATGATCCTTCATGCGATGCCGCGCTGCGTCGTTCGCGGGGCTGAAGGGGCTGTTGATTGCGGGTGCTTTGGGAACGCTGCTGGCTCTCGTTCGGCCAACGGCCAGCTTCCTGAGCGTTGTTCTGGCGGTCGAACCGCCCGTCGCCGACCCGTTCGCCGACGATCAAGCGGCCAAGCCCTCGCCGCCGGCCAAGTCGGTCGAGCCTCCGTCGGCTGATGGTGCCGCGCCGGCCGCCGATCTGCTGGGCAGCTACCTGCCTCGGGCGGCCGACGCCGCGGTCGACGACTACACGTTGGCCGATGATCCGCAGGCCCCGCGTCCCCAAACGCCCGCCACGTACCAGGAACTGCTCGCCGAGCGGCAGAAGCTCGACGACACGGTCTGGAAAGGGGAGCGGCTCGCCCAAGAGCACGAGCGCGCGTTCGTATCGCTTTGGGATGATCTGCTGGCGACCAAGGACCCCTACACGGTGCTCCGCGCCTTCCCCTTCGACGAGTTGCGGATCGGCGGCCTCGGCAAGTCCATGGAGCTCGATTGGGGCATCCGGCTGACGCAACTCAGCGCCGCGCCCACCACGATCAAGGCAGCCGACTGGCCTGCTTGGCTCGCGCGGCTCGAGGAGGCCGGCTTTCAGATCGTGGAAACCGAGTGGCATCATTCGAAGTTCGATCCGCCCACCGAGCATTCGCCCGCCAAGAGCGCGGTGGCCACGGTGCTGCACGTGAAGAACGACCGCACGAACACCCGCTACATCGTGCGCGGCAGTTTGGGCGTCGAGTGGGCGGCCGAGCGCGACGCCCGCGGCAACTTCAAGCCGGCGCGGCTCACGGCCACCGACTTTCGCATCGCCCAGCGGCAAGGCGAGCCCTGCTTCGAGCCCCTGCAGCAAGCGCCGTTCGACGTCGACGTCACGGGACGCAAAGCGCCGACCACGATCCACCCGATCCTCTGCTACGACCTCAACGGCGACGGCCTCTCCGAAATCATCGTGGGGGGCTACAACCTCGTCTACTGGAACCAAGGGGGAGGGCGGTTCAAACAAGAAAAGTTTTGCGAACACGGCGCCAAGCACGCCAACAGCGGCTTGATCGCCGACTTCACCGGCGACGGCGTCTCCGACTACCTGTGCGGCGTCAAGTCGGGGCCGCTGCTCTTGTTCGTCGGCGCCGAGGGGGGCAAGTTTCCCACGCCGCCGCGCCCCGTGACGGCCGCGGGCAAGCTGCTCGTGCCCACGTCGCTTTCCTGCGGCGACATCGACGGCGATGGCGACCTCGAGGTGTTCGTGGGGCAGTTGCGGCCCCCCTATCTCAAGGGCAAGGTCCCCGTCCCCTTCTACGACGCCAACGACGGCTTTCCCGCCTATTTGCTGCTGAACGACGGCCAAGGCAACTTCAGCGACGCGACCGACCTGGCGGGCCTGACCAAGCACCGCTTCCGCCGCACGTTCAGCAGCACGTTCACCGATCTCGACGCCGATGGCGATCAGGATTTGATGGTCGTGAGCGACTTCTGCGGGCTCGACGTCTACTACAACGACGGCCAAGGGCAATTCACCGACGTCACCGATCAGGTGGCGCCGCAGCGGCGGGCGTTCGGCATGTCGCACACCTTCGGCGACTACAACCTCGACGGCCGCCTCGACTTCTACATGATCGGCATGAGCTCGACCACCGCGCGGCGGCTCGACCACATGAAGCTCCGTCGCGAAGACCGCCAGGAATACGCCGGCTACCGCCGCCACATGGGCTACGGCAACCGCATGCTGCTGGCCAGCGACATGGGCTACGAGCAGGCCCCCTTCAACGCCGACGTCGCCCGCACCGGCTGGTCGTGGGGCAGCACCACGCTCGACTTCGACAACGACGGCGACCCCGACATCTTCGTGGGCAACGGCCAGCTCTCCGGCAAGTCGACCAAGGACTACTGCACTCACTTCTGGTGCCACGACATCTACGTGGGCAACCGGCAGAACGATCCGGCGGTGAAGCAGCTCTTCACGAGCGTCGCCCCGCAACTCGACGGCAGCGACTGGTCGTGGAACGGCTACGAGCACGACGCCCTGTTCATGAACCGCGGCGGCACGGGTTTCCTTGACATCGGCTTCCTCATGGACGTCGGCTTCGAGTTCGATACCCGCTGCGTCCTCTCGGACGACGTCGACGGCGACGGCCGCGTCGATCTGCTGGTCGAGGAGTACCGGATTCGCGAGGGGAAGTCGATCTTGCACGTGCTCCGCAACCGCTTTGGCGAGCCGAATCACTGGATCGGCTTCAAGCTGCACGAGCAGGGGCCGTTTCGGTCCGCCTTCGGCGTCGAGGCGGTGCTGACCCTGCCCGAAGGCAAGCGGGTGGCCCGCAACCTGGCCGGCCACTCGGTGTGGGCGCAGCACGCCAACACGATTCACTTTGGCCTCGGCAAGGAAACCGAGGTCCAGAGCGCCGAACTCACCTGGCCCGACGGCACGAAGGTCACGCTCGACCGGCCCCAGATCGACCGTTACCACGCAGTTACGGCGCCGCCCAAATAACCGTACAGGCGAGCGGCCGGCGTAAGCCGGCTGACCAATCGCGCCGCCACCGCTTGAATCGGCCAGCTTACGCTGGGCCGCTCGCCCCCACGGTGGCTCGCTCAGCTCGACACTCCTATCCACCGCCACGGCGAGCGGCCGGCGTAAGCCGGCTGACAAAACCGGCACGACCTTCCGGCCGCGTCCTACCCTGCCCGGCTGGGCCAGGTAAACAGGCGGATCTGGTTGCCGTCGGGGTCGGTGGTCAGGATTTCGCGGAAGCCTTCTTCGTGCCCCTTGGGGGGAGTCACGTCGCCGCCGGCGGCGAGCAGGCGCTCGAACACCGCATCGAGGTTCTCGACCTCGAGGCCCAGGCTGAACCGTGGGCTGGCCGCGCCGGGGGCGTCGCGGGCAATCAGCGCGAGCCGCGCCGTGCCCATCTCGAGCAGGGCATAGCCGTCGTCGGTGACGCGGACCAGCACCTTGAGGCCGAGCGTTTCGCGATACCAGCGCACGCTCTTCTCCCAATCGGCGGTGCGGATCTCCACGCAGTACAGGCCCAGGCGGTCTGCCGAAGGCGCGAACCGTTGCGAGGCCACAGAGTTCTCCCAAGTTGTGCATTCACGAGCGGCGTCGTCCGGCGTGCGCTCCGTAGACCGCAACGCCCCGAGCGCCCGCAGGGCAGACATTGACCGCCAGGACTTCTTTACTAAAATGTTGCGGTTCTTCAAGTTATACCCAACCGGGGCTAGGGTCGACGAGTCCAGTTTCGGCCGCGTTGGGGTGGTGGTTGCCCCTCCGTCAGCTCCTCTCCTGCTCAGAGCGTAAAATCGGCGTCTCGCGCTACATGTCTCAAGCCAGCACCCCAAATTCTTCTTCAGATTCTGAGATCGGCGTCCTCGAGGCTGCCCGTCGCGACAAGCTCCGCCGCATCCAAGAGCTGGGACACGATCCCTGGGGCGCCCGGTTCGATGGCCACCAATCGATCGGCCAGATCCGTGCCCGCGAAGGGGAGATCGTCGTCGATCCGGCCCCCGCAGACGGCAAGACGCCCGAGCAGCACGGGCCCAAGGTCCGCGCCGCCGGCCGCATCGTCCTCTCACGCGACAAGGGCAAGCTGATCTTCATGGACATCCGCGACTGGACCGGGCAGGTCCAGGTTTTCGTGGGCCGCGCTCAGGTGGGTGACGACAACTGGGCGCTCGCCCAGTGCTTCGACCTGGGAGATATCATCGGCGTCGACGGGGAGCTGAAGCGAACGAAGACGGGCGAGCTGACGATCTTCGCCAGCAAACTGCACATCCTGACCAAGAGCGTCGAGCCGCCGCCGGATAAGTACCACGGCCTCTCGGATCTCGAGCAGCGGCAGCGGATGCGCTACCTCGACCTGGCCTACGGCGAGGGGTCGCTGCCGCGGTTCCTGGCCCGCACCAAGATCGTGCAGTCGATCCGGCAGACGTTGGCCGGCGAGGGCTTCGTGGAGATCGAGGGCCCGACGCTGCACACCATCGCCGGCGGCGCCGCGGCCCGCCCCTTCATTACCCACCACAACACGCTTGATATGCAGCTCACGCTGCGGATCGCGCTGGAGTTGCACCTCAAGCGGCTGCTGGTAGGCGGAATCGAACGGGTCTACGAGCTCGGCCGCGTCTACCGGAACGAAGGCATCAGCCCCCGGCACAATCCTGAGTTCACCATGCTCGAGGCCTATCAGGCCTACGGCGACTACCGGTCGATGATGGACCTGACCGAAAAGGTGATCTGCGACGCCATCGCCGCCGCCGGGCTGAGCCCGCAGGTCGAGTGGAACGGCCGGCCGATCGACTTCACTCCCCCCTTCCAGCGCCGCACGTACGATGAACTGTTCTCCGAGCACGCGGGCGTGGCGGCGGACGACGTGGAGGGCATCCGCAAGCTGGCCGAGCAGATCGGCTTCGACACCGCTGGCAAGCACCCCGACGTGGTGAAGAGCGAGGTCTTCGAAGAGAAGGTCGAGGACGCTCTGGTGGGCCCGATCTTCGTCCTCGACTATCCGGCCAGCATTTGCCCGCTGACCAAGCGCAAGGCGAGCAACCCGGCGGTGGCCGAGCGGTTCGAGCTGTTCATCCACGGCATGGAGCTGGCCAACGCCTACACCGAGCTCAACGACCCCGATCTGCAAGAGCAGCTCTTCCGCACGCAGCTTGCCGGTCAGAAGGAAGAAGACTCGATGGCCAAGATGGACCACGACTTCATCCGCGCACTGCGGCACGGCATGCCGCCGGCGGGCGGCCTCGGCATCGGCATCGACCGGCTGGTGATGCTGCTGACCGGGAGCGCTTCGATCCGCGACGTGGTGCTGTTCCCGCTGTTCCGGCCGGAGGCTTAGAGGAACCGGCGGAGGGACAATGCAACTTGAGCCAACGCATGTCGCTCGCTTGAAGGAAGCCCTTGAACATGGCAGTCCGGTCTCGGAGGCTTTGCAAAAAGCGATCGGTGGCACGGAGGCTTGCCACGGCCTTTGGCGATTCTATTCTGACTCATGGCCGTCTGGCGGCACTCGACACTGGAATACGGACAGTCGCTGGAAGCAACAGTGGGAGGCTTTCCTTCCTCAACGCGCGTTCGCATTTGGCGAGGACGTGTTCGGGAACCAATTGATCGTCGTGCCAGGAGAAGTTGATGTGTTCTTGTGGAACCACGAGAACGGCGAATGCACGGACCTCTATTCCGATCCCGTGGGTCTTCTGACAACGGCTTTGCAAGACGGAATCGGCTGGATTGACTTGTATGGCGATGGCTCACTGGCAGTCGCGCGGCGGTTCGGGCCTGTGGCAAGAGAGTCACACCTACATTGGACGACGCCTTTGTTTTTGGGTGGAGCCGTGAATGATTCCAACATCTCCGTCGTTGAACGAGAAGCGCATCTCGCCGGCCATGCAAAACTGTGGTCGCAAGTTCGCAGCCCGCCACCGTGAAAGATCCTGAGGCCTCGCGGGAATCCCAGTTCGGCCCGGCCTACATTTTCGTTCTCACGGACGTGATCGGCGCCGCAGCCGCCGTGCTCTGTACCTATTGGCAGGCCGCGCCGGCCCAGCGACCAGCGATGGCGGTCGCCTTGATCTGGGTGGCGCTGGCTTCCCCCTTGGTGTTTACCTTGGCTTGGCGGAGGGTGCTGCGCTGCCCGATTCGCTCGTGGCTGACCTGGTCGATCTTCCCGTTTGCACTGGCCTTCATCGGTGGATGGAACACGGCGTTAGGGAATCGTGGCGGGATCTTCTTGCTGCTGGCTTCGTTCGTCGCGCTATTCGCGCCCGTGATTGTCGTTGGAGCCTGCTCGGCCGTTCTCCAGGATGCCGAAGCTGATAGCCGCTAGTTCGTCCTCCCTCTTGGGTCCATGAGTCTCCCGCGATGAGCCTCGATTTCTACGAAGTCGTAAGTCGAAGAGGAGTTCGAGATTCGTCTCGAGCGGGCCGATTGGGCGGCGGACGTCAGCGTGGGCGACCTGTACGAGGCCGTGCTGCGGGCAGCGCGAGCGCAGCGGCCTGAACGCTTCGTCGATCCAACCTATCCCGACAAGGCCTGGGAGCAACTGAAGACTCTGCTGGTCATGCAACTCGCCCTCGAACCAAGCGAGCTCCTGCCAGGCGCCCGCTTCTATCACGAACTCGGCCTGAGCTAGCAACAAAAGTGGCCCGCACAGATTCACTGTGCGGGCCACACTTCGAGTTGAGTGGACTAACTGGGGCCTACAACCTGCCGGTCGACGGCGCGCCCAACCGCGGCCGGGGCGGCGGGAGCGTGCCGCTGTTGGCAGGAGCCGATGGCGCGGCGGCCTTCGAGAACAGCTCCGTCAGCCGCTGGGCTGCCTGATCGTCCGGCGCGGCCTTCTGCACCTGGGCCAATTGGGCGAGCGCCGCCTGGCGTTGGCCGCGGAAGCCCAGTTGGTAGGCCAGCAGGAACCGCTCAGCCGGCTTGGCCTCGCTGCCGCTCACGGCCTTTTCGAGGGCCGCGATCTGGTCGTCGTAGGTCGTCTGCGAGGAGTAGAGCTCCTGCACGTTCGACGGCACAACGCCCCACTGCTCCTGCGGCAGCATCATGAGCGACTGCTGCACGGCGCCGGCGGCTTCCTCGTAGTTGCCGCTGGCGAACAGCGACTGGGCGAGCAACTGCACCAGCACGCCATTCTGGGGGTCCTCGACCAAAGCGTGTCGAAATGACTGCGCTGCGTCACCAAATTGACCCGCCCGGAACTGGGTTTCGCCCTGATCGGCGAACTGGTTCCCGCTGGCCGAAGCATTGGCGTCGGTCGGCGCCGCAGCCTGATCGGCCGCAACCTGCGTCTGGTCGTAGGTCGGAGCGTACGTATCCGCGTACTGGTTGTAGTAAAGCGGGTCTGGACACGCGGTCTGGTAGGAGTAGGTCGGATAGCCGTAGTAGCCGCCGCCGTACCCATACCCGCCGTAGCCGTACCCATAGTAGGGCCAGTAACGCAGGCCGGGGATCCACAGCCGCCACCACGGCCACCAACGATTCCAGCCCCAGCCCCAGCGGTTCCAGCCGTAGGCGAACGGACGGTAGTAAGGCCGCCAGAAGCGGAAGCCGGCCCGGTTCCAAACGCCGCCGTAGCGGTTCCAGAACGAGTTGCGGCCCACGCCACCCCACGCGCCGGGGCGACCGCGGAAGCCGGGATTGTTCCAGCCGTTCAGGCCGAAGCGGTTGCCGGCCAACCCGAGGCGATTAACGTTGGCGAAGCGTGCCGAGGTCGCAGCGCCCAGCCGAGCGGTGCGAATCGCAGAAGGTCCTCGCACGCCCAGTGCATTGCGTCCGACCGCGGAGTTAAGACCGCCGCGTCCCAGGCCGAAGTTGTTGCGCGCGCCCAAGCCAGGATTAGCCCCGCCGCCAATGCGCGGACCGAATCCGTTGCGTCCGGCCGCTCCTGCGGCGAGTCGGCCGCCCGCGGCGGCCTGCGTCGCCCGGGAAATGGCGCTCGGTTGAGACAGCCGCGGTCCACCGCCGCGGGCAGCGATGCCCGCACGATTTGCGGTGTTACCGGGATTAAATCCACGAATGCCGCCTTGAGCGCCAGGCATCGCCAAGCGTGGCTGCGAGCGAGCGGCGCCGCCGAACCCGCCAACTCGCGGGCCCGAGAAACCGCCGTAGCCGCGTGGCGCGGAAAAGCTCCGTGCGACGGGCGCCCGCGGAGCGCTCATGCGCGGCATCGCCCGAACGCCGCCGAAACTGCGAGCGCCGCCACTGAAGCTACGGCCGCCGCCGAAGCTTCGTCCACCCCCAAAGCTGCGGCCCCCACCCCCAAAACTCCGGCCACCGCCGCCCCCGAAGCCCCCACGACCGCCGCCACCTCCTCCTCCTCGACCACCCCCGCCTCCGCCGCGGGCGTTCGCGAGGTCGGGCCAAGCAACGGCCAACACCAGCAACAACACCAGCAATCCGAATACACCGCGTCGCATAATGCGCCTCCTCGGCACGAACTACCGCATTGGGGACGCGGCAGAGCATCGCGGCCCGCGCGTTTCCCCAACGGAATTTGTAGGAGTCTCGCCGGCCAATCGTCAAATCGACCGGCGAGCAAAGGACGAAAGCGCCGCGAACAACGGCGCTGCGGTTACGCGGCCGGGCGAAGCGTTCTACGTAGCCCCTGCCGCATTCTCGCGGCAAGAGAAGGTTGCAAAAAGAGTGCCCGGCCGTGTTACGAAGAAAAGCACAGCCTGCCGGCGACCCCCCGTTAGCCGTGGGCCACGAGCGTCGAGGGACGGAAGACCGAAGCCTCGCTGGGTGACATTCCCGCGAGCACGCAGCCCCGCAGGCACGCGCCTCCCTGCCGCAGGCGGCGGGCGGCCTTGCGGGCGTCTTCGCGGCCGGTGACCCCCAACTCGATCATCAGATACACGGCGTCGGCGACCTGCGACAGCATGTCGTCCAGGGGCGCGGCCGCTCCGGTCTCGACAATCACGAATCGATAGGTGCGCTTGAGTTCCGCCAGCAGCGAACGGAGTGATTCACACGTCGTGCGCGTTTTCCGCCCGCCGGCGGGCAGGAAATCGAGGCCCTCGAAGTCGGTCGGAATCGTCAGCCGCGTGCCGCGCGCTTGGCCTAGGAGGTCGAACAAGCCGGGGGCGCGGGTGAGCCCCAGGCGGCGCGTGATCTCACGCTGGGCGGCGTCGGCGTCGACGATCAACACCTTGCCTTCGTCTCGTTCGGCAAGTGCGCGAGCCAATCCTAACACGGCGGGAAGCCGCACGCCGTTGCGCCCAGCGCCGATCATCATCAGGCTGGCCGGCAGGCTGCGCGGCAGTTGATCGACCACGTGGCGCGCCAATCGATCGTGATCTTCCCGCTGGAGCGGAGTTTCCACAAACGGCCAATGCACCTCGGAGGGCACAGCCGGCGCCGCCGCCGGAGGGATGCTGACTTGAATTGGGGTGACCGCTGGCATGCTCGGTTCAGAATCCACAGACGGGGTGGACTCTTGGTGCGTTATCGGGGCAGGCGGCTCTTCCGCGGGCTCCCCTGGAAACATCACGAACGACGACGGCTCTTCCGCTTCGCCGCGCTGCGACGCTTGCTCGAGCAATGCAGCGTGCATCCAGTCGGTTTCCGCGTCGTCGAGCTTGAGCAGCGGCTCCTCCGGCAACCCATCGCTCAGGGGCCAGGCCGTGGTGTGGGGCGATTCGCCGGCGCGTTCCGCGGGATCGTGCGCCAGGCCATCTCCGGCGGGAGGTTGGTAAGCCTCGGTCGGATAGGTCGGAGCTTGACGCAGACCGAGCGGGTCGGCGTCGAGCCGCACGGGCAGTTCGGTTGCCCGCTCGGCTGAAAGCAAGTTCTCGAGCTCGCGCATCTCCTGCTCGAGATCGTCGACGGTGCGGGGAGCCGGCTGATCGCCCCCCAGGGCCGCGATCTCCTCGCCCGTAAGCCAGCTCGAAGGAGCTGCCTCGGCCGGCGGAGCGGCTGGATCGACCGCTTGCGCGTCGGCGATCTCCTCGGGCGTCGGCATCGGCTGGGTCATCCGCGCCGAGTCCGCTTCCGTCTTTCCGCGCTTCTGGTCGATCTGCTTGAACGCGTCGAGCATCCTGCCCATGGCGATGTTCCTCCCTGGTTTCCGCGGCAAAGGCGCGACCCCGGCCTAGCCGTGGCGCAGGCGGGCAAAGAGCTGTCCGAATTGGTTTCTGCGCACCGGCTGCGCTTTCGGGAGCGGCGGCGCGAGCGGAATCGTGCTGGCGTCGTCAACGACGATCAGGTCCTCGTCGGCCGGCTCCTTCGCGGCATACCCTCCCGAAAGGCCTGCGCCGTGTTGTCGATCGTGCTCGGCAATCAACTCGCGAATCCGCGACTGGATGAGGTCGAGCGGCAGCACGGGATCCGAAATGTCTTCAGACACCACGATGCTGGCCGCCAGGTGTTCGGCGGCCCCCTCGGGTTCGAGCTGCGCCGCCGGGCCAGCCAGCGGCAGTCCCGGCGCGTTGGGCTGCGGCCGTGTGACCGTCCACTCGCCTGGCACCGCCTGCATGCGCCGCAGGCTTTCGGCCTGCAAGCGCGCGCAGCGGTCGATGATCAGCTCTTCCTCGGCAAAGGGCTCGCGGAAGGGATCGGAGGCCGGGTCGATCACGAGCTCGACCTCGGGGCCGATCGAACCCGCCGGTTCGAAATCGTCTTCGCGGCTTGCCGCCGCGCTCTCGGCGTTGTGCGACGGGAGGCGGAAGGGGACCGACGAGGGCTCGCTCGAAAAGTCTTCGAGCTGGCCAAACTCGACGACGCCCGAGCGCTCTTCGCCGTCGGCGCCGCGCTGCCGCGACCAGGGAGAAGGAAGCTGCTGCAAGTCGGCCCACGCTTCTTCAATGGTCCCCGCGTCGACCAGCCGGCTGCCAGAAACGCAGGCCAGCAGCAGGGCATGATCGCACACTTGGTTCACGAGCCGCGGCACGCCGTCGGAGGCCTGATACACGCTCTGCACGGCGCCAGGGGCGAAGATGTGTTCGCTGCTCCCGCCCGCCAGTTCGATGCGGCGGCGCACGTAGTGCTCGGTTTCCTGGCGATTGAGCGGAGTCAGGTAGCAACGGGCGGCCAACCGCTGGCTGAACAGCTCGAGCCGGCCGCTGGCGAAACGCTCTTCGAGCGCAGCGGTGCCGGCCAGCGCCACGCGCACTCGCGGCTCGCCGCCGCGGGCCAGGTTGGAGATCAGGCGAATCTCTTCGAGCAGCCGCAGCGGCAACACGTGGGCCTCGTCCACCAAGAGCGCCATGCCGTTGGGGCAGCCGGGGTGACTCGTCAGGTAGTCGATCAGCGCAAGCCGCAGCTCTCCTTCGTCGAGTTCACGAAAGGGCTGTCCCAATTCGAACAGCACCGACTGCAGCAGCGCGCGGCGCGTCGACAGCCGGCCCCCTTCGATCAGGGCTACGCGGTAGTCGGCGCGCAACCCGGCGGCCAGGACCTCGAGCAGCAGCGACTTTCCCGTGCCGGCCGGGCCAATCACGAGCCCTGCCCCCGACCCGCGCTGCAAACAGCGCGACAGGCTCTGGCGGGCGTCTTCGAGCGCGGTGGTGGGCACGTAGCGAGCTGCCTGCGGGGCGGCCGCGAAGGGGGGCGAGTTCAGGCCAAAGAAAGCCTCGTACATTGCTGCGTACTTCCTCTGCTGTCGAAGAGTCTCAGTCAGGACCGGCGTCTGCGGGAGCGGCCGGCCGTGTTCACGGGTCTACAAAGTTGCGAAGCAAAGATCGGGTTGCGGTTGAGGGTTGAATGTGCGCTGTCGCGGGTCGGTCGCCGTTAACGACCGAACAGGCGGCTGGCGGCGTCGGTGTAAGCCGCCAGCGGGCTTTCGATCAACTGGCTGCGGAAGTCAGGCTCCAGGTACGCCAGCACCGCTAGCCCACAAACAATGGCCACCAGCACTAGTTCACCGCAGGCGGTGAGCCGGGCGGCGATGGCCGGCAGCAGCTTCGGCCGACGAGGGAGCGCCGCGCTGCGGCTGGCGAGCGCGGCCACGAGCGGCAGCTCGAGGTCGTCTTCCACTTCAGCCGGCGTGCGATAGACATGCCGTTGGGGGCCCGTCATGCAAAACGCCAGGCCGCCCACGGTGGCGGCCAACAGCACCGACCAGGCGACGCCCCGGCGATCGAGCCCCTCGGCGGTGCGATAGGTCACCACCGGCGGCGCCACGCGCAGCTCCGCCTGGCTGGCCAAGGTCGCTTGATGTTCGAGGGCAGCCCGCTCGTGGAGCACGGCCTGCTCGGCGGCGGCGCGCGCGGAGTCGACCTGCGCGCGGAGGGTCGCGAATGCTTGGGTGAGTTGTTCGCGCTGGGCTTGCGCCTCGGCCGCTGCGACAGCGGCGGCTTCTTGGGCCGCGGCTTCGAGGCTGAGCGCGGCCGCATCGGGCAATGGCTCCGGCGCGGCCTCCGCCGGTTTGGGCGCCGGCAAGGCGTCTGCCCGCTTCGGCGCCAGGATCGCGAGTTCCTTTTCGAGCCGAGCGATGTGCATGTCGACGACTTGCACCTTGTAGTGGTACTTGGTGTAGCGGACCAGCAACTGCCGCCGCTCCTGCTTGAGCCGTTGCAGTTCCGTTTCCTCCGGCAAGGCAGCCTCCGTGGCGGGCTCACCGGCAGGTTCGCTCTGCGCCTCGGCGACGGCGGCGGGCGATTCGGCCGCTGGTTTGGGCGTTGGCGCCGAGGGCGCAGGCGCCGGAGGAGCGGCCGGCGGTGCGGCAGCCGGCGCAGCGGCTTGGGCGAAGTGACTGGCCAAGAACTCGTCGAACGCGTGCCGGCTGGCCTGGGCCGCCGCGGCGCTGTCGGTCACCGCCTGGCGCGCCTCGGTCACGGCTTGCTGACCTCGCGCGAGGGCTCGTTGACGGTAGTCAGCAGCAAAACCCTCGGCCAGCGCCAGGGCCAAGGCTTGCGCCTCGGCGGCGTTTTTCGATTCAACGGTGATTTGCGCTCCTGCGTCGGCAGTCGCCGCGTTGGGAGCCGCCAAGGTCGCGGCTCGTAGCTCTTTCAGGAGCGCCGCGGCCCCCGCAGGAGAGGCACGAAGGTGGGCCGCTTCCGCCGCCCGGACGAGAACAGCGTCGTCTTGCAAAGCCGCGGCCAGCTGGGTCGAGAGAGCGGCCGAATCGAGGGCCAGGCCATCGGCGTCGGCCTCGGCTCCGTTCGCGCCCTGCTGCGGAAGTCCGATCGCGACCAGGGCCGTGTAGGTGCGTTCGGGACGCACGGCCACGGCCAGGCTCAGGAGCAACGTGGCCAGGCCGGCCGCTAGCAAGGCATGCAGCCGCGCGCCGAAGCAGCGGTCACTGGAACGCGCCGAGGCCTCGCCAACATAGGCGGTCTTCGCGGAGTCAGGCGGCGTGGGCAGCGTGCTCGTCATCAGTTTGCCGGCAAGCAGGGCTAGGGTCTATTTCTTCGCGCAAGAATCTCCCACCAACAGAGTCGGGTTGCCGGAAGTCCGGACTTTAGGGCGCAGGCGGAAGTGGATTGTTGCGCAAGACGAGCGCAAGAGGGAAACTGCACGGGGCTGGTGGTTTTGGATGCCGTGGCAAGCTGCCGATCAGACCGCGAGCCTGCTGGCATCCGCGGTTTCCGCTGTGCCAGCACTGGGATCCGCAGGATTAGGCCGATCAGGTAAACTGGCCTGCGCTTCGCCGCGGAGAATCGTTCACCAACAGGATGCCCCACGCTGATGGCCAAGAAACCTCGCCGCAAACCGGCCGCCGCAGAGCCAGTCGCCAAAATCCCCCTGGCCAAGCTGCCGGAGCGCGACCGCAAGACCCTGCGCGAGCTGACCGGCATGGCCGACGGCGTGGTGGCGGCGGTCGACAAGCGCCGCGATCCGTTTCTCGACATCCCCGCCCGCTCCCTCTCGAACGTCCGCTTCAACAAGCAGAAGCGGTTCATCGAGATGGGCAAGCAAACGAACAAGCGGCAATTGTTCAACCTCTCGCAGGCCAAGAGCTACATGCAGACACTGCTGGTGGCTAGCGGCTGCAAGTCGCTGATCGAGCAGCAGAAGACCACGAGCATCCGAGGCCTTTTCTATTTGCTCAAGCACTCAATCGAGGGAACGAAGGAAGAGACCTTCGACGAGCAGGCCGACTGCGACCCGATCATTGAGGACGTGGAGGTCACCCTCAATGCGCTGCGTGAAGAGCTGCATGTCTACGCCAAGAACGCGGGAACGATGGTCGGCCCGCTCACGCTGATCGATACGGGAGACGAAATCGACTGCTCGCGGATGGGGTCGGGCGGGTACAGCATTCCCTCGATCTGCGAACCCGACGTCGTGCAGTTCAAAAAGTGCGACGCCAAGTTCATCCTCCACGTCGAAAAAGACACGGTCTGGCGGCGGTTCAACGAAGACAAGTTTTGGGTCAAGCACAAGTGCATCCTCACGCACGGCGGCGGTCAGCCACCGCGCGGAGTGCGACGGCTGCTCCACCGCATGCACAACGAACTCAAGCTGCCGGTCTACTGTCTCTTGGACAATGACCCGTGGGGGTACTACATCTACAGCGTACTCAAGCAAGGTTCGATCAACCTGGCTTTCGAGTCGAAGCGGATGGCGATTCCCGATGCTCGCTACATCGGGCTCCGTTCGATCGACTTCGAGCGCTGCGAACTGAGCCCGAGCGTGCGGATCAACCTGAACGAGACCGACACCAAGCGCGCCAAGCAGATCGCCGCCTATCCTTGGTTCTCCGACAAGAAGCCATGGCAGAAGGAGATCCAGCAGATGCTGACGAACGGCTTCAAGCTCGAAGTGGAAGCCCTGATCTCGAAGAACATCAGTTACGTGACCGAGGAATACGTGCCGGCTCGGCTGCGCGAGGGCGATTGGCTGGATTAGGCGCGGTGAAGTGCCGGGCGGGGACAGCGCGGCTGCGGCCTCTCCCCCCGTGACTCACGGGGGCTAAGGAGCGGCGAACCGCCGTAAGCCGCCCATTAGCCCCCGGCGAGTCGCCGGGGGCAATCTACCGCTACCCCGCCAAGGGCCTCCTCACCATCCATGTCCAACCAAGAGACGCCAGCGCCAGCAGCACGAGCGACGAAGGCTCCGGCACGGCCGCCGGAACGCCAAAGTTCTCCTTCAAAACCCCGAAGTCGTTGAGATCGATCCGGCCGTCGGGCGAGAAGTCTCCCTGGGCGATCGTACCGGCAGCGCCCAAGTTCGCCTTGAGCACGCCGAAGTCGTCGAGGTTCACCTGGTCGTCGCCGTTGGCGTCGCCGGGCCTGGTGGAGAGCAACAGATCGTCGAGGGCGAAGTAGGCCGGCGTGTTCATGCCGAATTGCCCCACGTCGGTCGAGGCGAGCGTGAAGCTCAGCTTCGCCGCCCCGTCGAGCGCGGCCAGGTCCACGAGACGCCAGTCCCGCACCACGTAGTCGCCGCTCGCCTCCAACGCGCGGAAGTCGGCCAAATAGAAGTCGACGTTGCCGACCAGGTCATTGTCGGCCTGGCGGCCCGTGATCGTGAGCTTGAAGGTGTCGGGGTCGGCCCCGCTGGGGCCCCCGAACTTCTTGGCGAACGCGTCGCCTTGCAGCATCGAGAGCGCCGCGTACGTCGTGTTCGTGATCCGCACCGACAGGGGCCGCGCGCCGGCCGGCAACTCGATCTGCGACACGCTCAGGTCTTCGGTCGAGGCGAAGCTCACCCCAAAGTTGCCCGCGCCTCCTACTCCGCCGCCGGCGAACGCGCTGTACTGGTTGTCGTAGCCTGGGGTCGCGGTGTCGCCGCGGTTCGAGTAGCTCCAACCCGACCAAGAGGTGAAGCCGCCGCCGAAGTCGGTGAACGAGTTGTTGAAGCTGCCGCCGCCGCTCTTGAAGCCGCCGGCGCCGTCCGCGCCGTTGTTGTACGAGTCGGCCGCGAGGGGCAGATCTTCAAAGCCGATCGTGGCGGCGCAGGCAAAGCGGGGCACGGCCAGCGACACGCCGAGCAAGCTGAGCAGGGCGAACAAACGTAACGACGAGATCATCAGGGAGTCCTTCGGGAGAGAGTCGCTAAGTGCGTTGATGGTTAACTATTCAAAGTCGCCCGTCGTCTCGCCGCCGGCGCGGGTACACAGCGCGGCCAGCACGCGCAGGTCGATCGTTTCGTTCAGGAAGCGCGCGGAGCCGTCGGCCAGGGCGGCTTGCGCGCCGCCGGGGTGATGGCTGCGAATGTCGTTTTCGAAGGGCGGCGCTTGATTGATCGGAAACGATTGATCGAAGATGTTGCGGCCGTTGATCCACTGCCCATCGGGCCAAGCCGAGTCTTCGGCCACGATCAGCGTGCGGCTGGCGCCGTCCTTGATGTGCTCGAGTCGGATCGCTCGGTCGTAGAGCATCGTGCCCTTGGGGGGCTGATTCGGCGACGTGATCCGCTCGCCATAGATGCCGCCGTAGTCGCAAGCGCCACGGCCGTCCACGCGCGGGCCCGCGCGCTCGGCGCCGGGGCATAGATAGACCTCGAGCACCGTCGCGGCGCCGGCCGCATTAGCCGGGCTGTCGTACGCCTGCGAGAGGTCCAGGCTCGAGTAAACCGCCTGCTGTTCGACGAACGGCAGCAGGAAGGCGCTCCAGGCAAGCTGCCGCTGCTTGGCGTTGCCGCCGGCGCGCCATTCGATTCCGCCGGGTGGAAAGCTCTTCCATGTGGCATGGTAAGTCTGCAGGCCGAGGCCGATCTGCCGCAGGTGCTGCAGGCAAACCGCGGCGCGGGCCGACCCGCGCGCACTTTGCACCGCAGGCAGCAGGAGGGCGAGCAGCACGCCAACGACCGCCACCACGACGAGCAGCTCCACCAGCGACAAGGCGCGTCGCGCGCAGCGGCGAACGGCAGTGGTTGAGGCGAAGCGCATGGCGACCCTGGTCGGCTCACGAAAGGCGCAAGGCCCAGCGCGAGCGCGAAACTCAGTTCAGTGAAACGACACTATCTCGGCGAGTCCGTCCCACGCGGACTAAGTTGCCGATCCGTGCGCTGGTAGGTCTTCTGACTCCCGAGCTTCCCTCTCGCCGGGCCTTCTCGCCGCGAGCGGGAAGTTCCAAAGAACTCCCACCCAGGGCAATGGCGACAGAAATGGCGAAGGTCGAATTTGCTCGGTCACAGCGGCGGGGCCGTCCCGGAGTTTAACCGGAGTTCCCTGTTCGCCGGCGCCTCAAACCAACGAGGCCGCCGGCCACCAGCGCACGCTGATTGCACGAGAGTGAATCTAGCGGGAAGGCGCCGGGGCGTCAAATCGCCTGAGGCGTCCGATCGCCGGGCTCTTAAGCCTGCGCCGCTTGCGGCTGCGATGCGTCTGCGGTGTCGGGCTGGCCCACCACCTTGAGCCCGCTTTCGGGGGCTTCTCCTTCCCACATCTTGAGGCCGCCGAAGTAGGCGTTTTCGTTGCCGCCACGGCGGCAACCCTCAGGCAACTCCTCGAGCTTCTTAGCGTTGCCGCCGCCCAGCACCACGTAGTCGGCCAAGAAAGCCGACTTGAGCGTGGTTGCAGCGTCGCACACAGCTCGCCGCCAGCGCTTGGGCCCGTGCAGCTCGAGCCCCTTGCGGCTCAGGTAATGCTCGAACGATTCTCCTTTGCAGAACCGCAAGTGGCCGAGCGCCAGGGTGACAATCTTGCCGTCGACGATCAGCGTCGTGCCCATGCTGGTGCCCAGGCCGATGTAGAGCATGCGGCCCCCTTCGTAGCTGCCGAGAGCTTGCATCGCGGCGTCATTGAGCAAGCGCACGGGCGTTTCGAAGGCGTGTGGATAGTCGAAATGCACCCAGCCATCCCCCAGGTTGTAGGGCTCGGAAATCGGCCGGCCATTGACGACTTCACCGGGAAACCCCAGCGACACGCAGTCATACTTCCAGTCGTCGAGGTTTTCGCGGATCTGCTGGACCATCCGCTCGGGCGACAAGTCGCCCTCCGAGGGAATGCGCACCTTGTCGGATTCGCCCGTGCGCCAAATCTTGATTCCCGTGCCGCCAATGTCGACCACTAAGACGTTCATGGCAGGTGCGCCCAGCGACTCTTGGTTGGATCCGCAAGAAAACGGCGGAACTCAAGGAGAGCAAGCGGCGTGCCGGAACTCCTTGCGGTCGCCGTGGTCACCAGCCGTTCGGCAAACCCCACACGCCCGGCGTGATGAGCTCGAGCAAGTTGCCGGCCGGATCGCGGAAGTACAACGAGCGACCACCCAGGGGCCACAGGTGCTCCTGTTCGATTACCACCTGCCGCTCCTGCAGATGCGTTCGCCAGGCGTCGAGGTCCGAGGCGCCGATGCCCAGGGCAGCGTGTCCTGGTCCGTGCGCGCCATGCGTTGGCAAGGGGCCGCCGGCGGCGGTCGAACTCGCGTCGAACACGAGCAGCACGGTGCCCGGACCGGCGGCAAAGAAGACGTGCCGCCCCGACTCGCGACGGATCAGACGCAGCCCCAGCACGTCGACGTAAAATCGCTCCGCCGCCTCGAGGTCGTCGGCATAGAGGGCCGTCTCGACCACGTTTTTCACCGCCGGCGGCATGCTGCTCCTCGATATTGAACAGGGCCCGGATCAACCCGCCGAGCGGCCCAGGCTCTCTCCACTGATCGGCATCGCCACTCCCTTGAGAATCCCATCGGAGACGACCTGGCCGTTGACGAAGCACTCGAAGCGGCTGATCAGGACCGAAGCGCGGACCTTGGTGGCTTGCATCACGATCAAGAGCCGGGCCGGCGGTTGAACGGGTCCGCGAAAGCGCACCTCGTCGAGCGCCGCGAAGACGATCGGTTGTCCGCCCGTCAGCCGCTGGCTGACGGCGAAATACGTGCTCAATTGAGCGGCCGCCTCGCACTGCAGCACGCCTGGCAGGAGGGGAAAGCCCGGCATGTGGCCGCGAGCCCAAAAATCGTCGGTGCTGAGGTCCTTGTAGGCGGCGCAAATCCGACGTTCCGGGTCGGAGTAGACGACCGCCGTGAGCAATTCCATTTCGTAGCGCTGAGGAACCGCCCGACGGATGGCTTCCTGGTCGGCGACCACCCGCTGAAAATCGATGGTGCTCGGATCAAGGATCGAGCCCACGGTTTTCATAGGTCACAGCCTTGCGCTGCAGGTTGCGGCGAAGAGCGTCGACGCTGGGCGCTCCAGGCCGTACCGATCTGCCGTGCGAGAAGGCCCGAGTATACCAGTTTGCCCACCGACCGGCAGGCCAACGCTGGTCCAAACGGGGGACGAGGTGAGCGGGATTGCCTCAAAGGGAAGGCTCGAACACCACGACGCGGCACTCGAGATCGGACTCGAGCTGGGCGAATTCCGTCCGCATCGCCTCGAGCGCTCGTTGCCGTTCGAACCCGCCGGAGCCCGAGCCAAGCACCGGAAACGCCAGGGAACGGAAGCCCTGCTGCCCAGCCAAGGCGATCGCGGACCGGACCGACCCTCGGATGGACCCTTCGCTGGCCCGCCATAGCAGGTTGATCGCGGCCACGTGAATGAGCGCGCGGTGCGGCAAGCGGCCTGCGGAAGTCAAAACGGCGCCCCCCAGAGGGATGAGCGGCAGGCGGGCCAGCTCGCGGAAGGGCTGCGTTCCAGCGCGCCGACGAATGGCCCGCGACACGCCCTGGGGCACGAGCAACCACCACGGGAAGAGATTGCGGTTCCAAGCGTTGACCAAGACCTCGACGTCTTGGTCCAGCAGATCGCCTGCAACCACGCGTACGTTCATCCGCGGTCCGCAAGGCCCGACGAAGCTACTGCCGCCGCGGGCCCATTTGGCGATAGTACGGTCCGTAAAACATGAACTGCGTGGCGTGACCCGTGCTACGCACTTGCGACTGCTGCCGTTGACCGCGGCGCGGCGCCGACGACACTTGGCGGTTCAGGCGCGAAATCTCCGACTGTTGCTGATTCAGGGCAGCCCGCTGCTCGAGTTGCGGCTTCACCAACGTGAAATAGTTCGGCACCGAATTGAACGCGGCGCCGGGGTTCAGCAGGTTCAGGTACGGGCTAACCGTGGGCCGGTTGTAGACGTTGTCGTAATAGATCGACCCGGCCGGATTGAGCTGGGCCACGGCGGTGTTGGCCGCGAGTCCAAGAAAACCGGCAATCAGCAACCGCAGCGCACGTTTCATGACAGCTCTCCGTTATGGCGGCACCCTTGCATCCTACGTCGCCCGGCGGGTGCAGGCAATGCTGCCCGCCAGCGCGGAGCCAGGGATTCCTGCCTAGAAGACATTGTTGTTGAAGCCAAACGGCAGGCGGTTGATGGTTTGCAACGTTTGCACTCCCAGCAGGGTTACGCCAAACACCCGCTCGATCGGGGCAGTGAATCGTCCAAAGGCCATGTCGAGTGCAATCAGCTTGTCCTCCGCCACGAACACCCGATCTCCCGGCATGATCTGATAGTTGGTGTCGGTCGAAGCGCCCTGGACGATCGCCGTATAGTCGACGGGGAGGATCTGGTCGCAACCCTGACCGCTCGGAGAGGGGCGGGCGATCCAGACGTGCTTGCTGGAGAAGCGCGTCAGCCCCTGGGCCAGTCCCAGCGCGTCGAGCACGTTTTCGTTGCCCGTAATCGGCTGCCGGATCACCTGGTCGCCGTTGCCGGCGCCCTCGAGGATGATGTAGTAGACCTTGCTGTTGTACGCCATCATATCGATCGAAATCAGCGGCCGCTCGAGGTACGCCTCGAGGTGCTTCTCCACCGCCGCCTTGACCTCGGGAATTGTCAGGCCGCTCACGTACACGCTGCCGTAGCTGCCCAGGCTCACGGTGCCGTCGGGCATGATGATCTTGTCGCCGGCGATTTGCTGCAAACCAAACGATTGGTAAAGGCTTACGGAGACCTCAGGGTCGGTCACCAGCCGCGAAAGCTCGCGACGAATCGCCGCAGCCGCTTCGTCCGTGGTGAGACCCACGATCTTGACCGATCCGTACGACGGGCCCAGCGCCACCGTGCCGTCTGGCTGGACCTGGAACTCCGATTCGATCGGCTGGTCGGGCAGCGTACCCGAGGCGCTGATGGTAAGTAGGTCGAGCGGCTCGATCTTATAGGGCGCCTTAGGGATCAAGCGCACGGCGTCGATCAGCAGGATATCAGGCGCCGCAACGGTGTACTCCGGCAGCGTGACCATCTCCAACTCGCGGGCGACTGGCGTACGAGGCCCGGCGGCCGGCCCGGGATGGGTGCGCACGACGGGCGATTGGCAGCCCAGTGCGCTCGCGAGCAGCAGAATCACCGCACGCCGGCAATGCCGCCGCTGAGGGGAGCAGAACGCGATCATGTGGAACTCATGGCGTGATCGGGCGATCGGCCGTCCCCCTGGGCTGGCTGCGGCGCCCGAAAGGGCGCTCGTCTCGGCGCAGCCTGCCCGACCGATGCAGCCCTAAAGATCGGCCGCTGGCCGCAGGTTCCTCAGCGGAAATTGGGGCGATCGAGCAAAATTTTCCGATTAGCAGATCGAGGCGAACTCCCCACGCCTCCCAGAGGCCCCAGTTTCGCCCCCAATCTGGCTGCCTAGGCGATCCTTCCTCGTGGCAACTCCGTAATCTCTAGCAGGGTCCGCGCGAGGATTGCGCTTTGCCCACAAGGAGTTCTCGCGATTCGTTGACACCCGGGGTCTCGCCGGTAGATTGAATGAGGTACCTTCCCCGGGGTCCAGATTCGTCGGTTGACGGATCGCAAACGCTCGTCATTTGGGGGTTAGCCGCTGCTCTTGTCGATCTTTGGGCGGCGACTGCCGCCCGCTGGTTCCTGGCAGGCTGCCGGACCAGGACGCTCCAGAACTCGAAGGGGACCGCTTGCCTGGGCCCTGCGGGACCCGCGGTTGCCGTCGCAAATCATTCCACCCTAGGTGCTTGCCAAAGTCGGGTCACGTCACAAACCCCTTGGCGCAGCCCGTTTTGCACGAACGCCTCACTCCCAACGTTTTGGATCGGTGCATGAGAAAGCTCAACGTCAAGTTGCTCGTGGGACTCGTGGTGGGATCCGTGGTGGCCCTCGGCGGGGTGTACTTCCTCCACAAGTTCCAGGTTCGCCGGAACGCCAATTCGCTGTTCACGCGCGCCCAGAAGGCGGAGGAGAAGGGCGAGTACGACGAAGCGATGAAGCTTTATCTGCGCTTCGTGCAGCACAAGAAGGACGACGATCGCGGCTGGGAGGCGCTCGCCAGCGCCGCCACCAAGGCGGCCGACGCCCCCGACGCTTCCATTACGACCAAGTTCAAAGCCTACCAACTGCTCGAGCAGACCGCCGCCGAAATCCCGGAAAACACCGAGGTGCGGCGGCAATTGGTCGACTTTCAGATGAGCATCGGCCGATTCGGCGATGCGCTCACCAGCCTGGAGCCGCTGATCGAGAAGGTCGAGACCGACCATAAGAACGGAACGAATAAGGACGAGGCCAAGTATCGCAAGGACCTGGCCGAACTCGATCTGATCCGGGCCAAGTGTCTGTTGTTCAGCGATAAGAAGGAGGAGGGCGTTCAACTGCTCTCCGAGTTGCTGGGTTACGATCCGGTCGCGGGCCGCTTTGCCGAGACGCCGGGGCCCGCGCGCGACCAGGTCGACGCCTACACCTACTTGGCGATGGCCCTGCGCGAAAAGCGCGAAACCGAGGAGCAGGCGCCCGCCATCCTCGACCGCATGGTCGCCGAGAACAAGGACAAGCCCAAGGCCTACTTGAGCCGCGGGCAGTTCTATCGCCAGGACAAAGAAAACGACAAGGCCGAGGCCGACTTCGCCGCCGCCGCCAAGATCGCTCCCGACGACCTCGATGTCATCCTCAATCAGGTCGACGCCGCTCTGGCCAAGAAGAACTACGAGCAAACCGATCAACTGCTGGCCAAGGCCCTCAAGGACCACCCGCGCGATACGCGCGTCTATCGCGCGGCCATCATGTCGGCGATGGCCCAAGGCAAGGTCCAAGACGGCCTCAAGCTCTCGGAAGACGGCATCAAGCAAGTGACCGACCCCACTACGTTGCTGATGTATCGCGCCGAACTGCTGCTGCAGCTTCGCGATCTCGAAGGCGCCCGCAGCGTGATCCGCACGCTCAAGGATCAGGGCACGGCCCCGACCTCGATGCGCAACTACCTCGAGGCCTATCTCAAGCTGGCCGAAGGCGACTATGCGGCCGCCAGCATCGCTCTGGAAGGAGTCCGCTCCCAGGTGGGCAGCGGGCAAGACTTGGGCGAGCACGTCGACATCTTGCTCGGTCAGGCCTACCTGAGTCAGAAGAAATTCGACAAAGCGCTGGATGCGTATGACCGCGTCCTAATCAAGGATCCACAATCCGTGAGCGCTCGCTTGGGCCGGGCCCGCGTTGAGGAGGCGCGGGGCGGCAACCGGGCGCGGTTCAATCCGGACCTCGAAAAGCTGTTCCCTGAAGGCGGCAAAGGGCCCGACGGCGAAGGCGAGCAGGAGCTCTCCGACGGCGCCAAGGCCCAAATCCTCGGTCGGCAACTCGACGCCGCGCTCGAGGAACAGGCAGAGCGGTCCGAGGCTCAGCGAGATTGGAAACGTGTCGACCAGGTGATGGCCCAGTTGATTCCGCTGCTCAACCCCAAGCAAAAGGGGGTGCTCGAAGCCCAAGTGTTGATTAGCAAGGGCCAGTTTGCCGCGGCCCGCAAGATCCTCGACGTGCAAAAGCAGCAAGAGCCCAAGGATTTGGCGACCTGGTTGGCGGTCGCCAATTTGGAGTTCAGCGACAAAGGCGCCGACGCCGCGATGGCTGCGCTCGGGGAAGCGGAACAGCAACTCGGCGACGTAGTGCCGCTGCGCTTGGGCCGCTTGTCGATCCTCAACCGCTCGCCGCGCAGCAACGACGCGGAACGCGACGCGCTCGCGGCTCGCTTGAAAGCGCAGGAGGAAGGGCTCGACAAATTCAAGGGCGAAGACCAGAAGAACCTGCTGCTCGCTCTCGGAGGGGCATACCTGCAACTGCTGAAGGTGGACGACACCTTGCGCTTGTGGCAGCAAGCCGCCGGCATTGGCGCAGGCGATCCGGCCATTCGCTTGGCCATCTTCGAGCTGGCGCGAGATCGGGGCGATGAACCGGCGATGGACGCCGCGATCGCCGAGATCAAGAAGACGGCGGGGCCCGCGAGCGACGAAGCCCTGTTCGCCGAGGCCTCGCGAATTCTCTGGAGCGCGAAGAAGCAGAAACTCGACCAAGCGGCGCTCGCGACCGCGCTCGCGCCCGCCCAGGAAAAGATCACCACGCTGCGGTCCCGTCGCGAAAACTGGGACAAACTCGCGGGACTGGCCGCCGAAGTCGAGTTGCTGCAGAACAACATGGACCAGGCCCAGGACAGCTTGACGCAGGCCGTGCGCAACAACCCAGGCAACGTCGTGGCCCTGGGCCAATTGTTCCGGTTGCTGGTGACGCAGCGGAAGTTTCAGGAAGCCCGCAGCCACATTGCGGCGCTGGGCCCCGGACCGCATTCGCCCATCATGAACAAGCTGATCGCCGAAGTCGAAGAGGCGACTGCGCATCCGGACGAGGCGGCAAAAGCCGCCGCCGCGGCCGTGCCCGACGATTCCCAGGTCTACGAAGACCTGGTCTGGCGCGCCGGCCTTTTGAAGCGTTTGCAGAAGGAGGCCGAGGCCGAGAAGTTGCTGAAGCGGGCCGTGCAGGCAGCCCCCGACCGCCTCGATCCTTGGCTGTCGCTCGCCGAGTTCTGCGTGCTCACCAAGCAGCCCAAGAAGGTGGACGCGCTCGTGAAGCAGTCTGAAAGCAAGCTTTCGCCCGAGCAGCACGAGCTGTTTCAAGCCATGGCGCACGAAGCCCTCGGCAGGCTGAACGAGGCCGATCAGCTGTACCAGCAAATCTTGGCTAAGCGGCCCGACGATGTAATGGCTCTAAGGGGCGCGGCGTCGTTCGCCGTGCGGGCCAAACGCAATGCGGAAGCGGTGAAATACCTCGACCAGATGCTGGCGGCGGCGGCCAAAGACCCGAAGCATGCCGAGGATTTGGCCTGGGCCCGCCGCGTGAAGGCTCAGCAGGTGGGCGCCACCGGCGATTACACGGAGTTCCTGGCCGCCCTCGACTCGCTCGAACAATCGGCCAAGGGAGCGCCGCTCGGCCCGCAGGAAAAGGTGCTGAAAGCCATGCTGCTTGCCCAGCGGCCCGAGCCGCAGAGCTGGATGGCCGGCATGGCGGCGTTCGACGAAATCTCCAAAGACCGGCCGCTCCTGCACCAGGAAAAGTGGCTGTTGGCGCTGCTCGAGCAGAAAGCGGGCGACTTGCCCAAAGCCCGCGAACTGCTTCTCGAGGCGCTGGCGCAGGACCCGGGCAACGTCGACTATCTAGGCTCCTATGTCAAGATTCTGCTCGACCAGAACGACCCCGACGAGGCGATCAAGTGGGTCGACAAACTGCAGGAACTCAAGCCGCTGGACCTGAAGGTCTATTTGCTCAAGGCCGAGGTGCTGTCGAAGCAAGGCAAGAAAGCGCAGGCCGTGGCGATGCTCAAGCGGATGATTCCGCAAAAGATCACCGACGAGAACGCGCACTACCTGCGCGAAGTGGCCGGCCTCTGCGAGGCCTTCGAGCAGTTCGACGAGGCGCAGCAGTTGTACGAGGAGTACGCTCAAAAGAATCCGGCCGCAGGCACGCTCTATCTGGCCGGCTACCTCGGCCGACGCGGCAAGGTCGATGAGTCATTCGTGCTGTTGCAGAAGGTGCTCCGCAAGAACACCGTGCTGCCGATTTCGGAATTGGCGATCGCGATCCTGCGGGCCAACCAGGCCAAGCTCACTCCGGCGCAGCTTACCGCGGTGGACAAATGGATCCGCCAGGGCCTCACGGTGACTGGCGCCTCGGCCAATGGCGAACCGAATCCGGGCGAGTTCGTGCTCAAGCTGCGTCAGGCCGAGCTCCGCGACCTGCAAGGCCAGTACGACGAGGTGATGAAGCTCTACGAGGAACTGCTGAATCGCAGCGACATCGACGACAAGCGCAAGGCCATCGTCCTCAACAACCTGTCCTTCCTGTTGGCCGTGAAGACGGGCGACGGCGATCGGGCGCTCAAGATGGTGGACGACGCCATCAAGACGCTCGGCCCCACTTCGGACCTCCTCGATACGCGGGCGATGGCGCACTTGGCGCGAGGAGACTCGAAGAACGCGATCGCCGATCTGACCCTGGCGCTCAACGGCAGCGTCGAGCCCATGAAGCTCTTCCATCTGGCGCTGGCTTACAGCAAGGCGGGCGACAAGGTGAAGGCCAACGAGGCTTGGCAGCAAGCCAAGGAAAAGAAGTTCGATCCGAACCAACTCTCGGAACCCGAACGTAAGCTGTACGACCAGTTGCTTGCTGCGATCGGCAGTTAGCTCGGGCGACGCACGCGAGGAACCTGGCAGGAGGCGGCCGGCGAAAGTCGGCCGGTGCATGACGTGAACGAGCGGCTTTCCACTTTGGAGATGATCGACGAGGCTCCGGCCTGGCGCGACTACTTCCGGCACTGGCCGGAAGACATGGAGCGTCGCGGCGTGCTCGTCACGCACTTCAATGAGCAGATCCCGTTCGACAACTTCATGACCAGCGAATCAATGCTGCTCGTCGATCGCCGCACGCCCGACACGATCGGCGCCCGCAAGGTGATCATCTCCTATCGCCAGATCGCCGCGCTCAAGATCGTCGACGTGGTGAAGCCGCGGAGCTTTGCCAGCCTCGGCTTCGATCAACCGACCGTCAAACGCGCCCCTGGCTGACCGACTTCGCTGACCGGTTGCCGCGAACACGATGGCGCGATCAGTCCTCCGGCAACACCATGCCGAGCTGCCGCATCTTGCGGTACAGATTCGAGCGGTGCAGCCCGAGCCGCTGCGCCGCATCGGTCATGTGGCTGCGGGCTTGCTCGATCGTTTGGCGGATGTAGTTCGTCTGAAACGCGTCGGTCGCCTCGGCCAGCGGCAACCCCAGCGGCACGTGCTCGGCCGCGTCGTGCCCCCCGCCGGTGAGCAAGAACGTTAGATCCTCGGCTTCGATTTTTTCGCCCGCCTGCAGATACGCCAGCCGCTCCATCAAATTCCGCAGCTCGCGCACGTTGCCCGGCCAGTCGTGCGCCACCAGCCGTTTGCGGGCGGCGGCGGTCAGCTTCAAGGCCGGCCGCCGGGCCTTGCGGGCAAAGTCACGCAGGAAATGCTCGGCCAGGATTAGCGCGTCGTCTCCGCGGGCTCGCAACGGCGGGAGTTGCAGCGAGACGACGCTGAGCCGGAAGAACAGATCTTCGCGAAATCGTTTGCGGCGCACGAGCTCGGCCAGATCTTGATTCGTGGCCGCCACCACGCGGGCATCGGTGTGAATGGGCGTAGAGCCGCCGACCCGCACCACGAGCTTTTCTTCCAGCACGCGCAAGAGCTTGGCCTGGCCCGCCAGGCTCAGGTCGCCGATCTCGTCGAGAAACAACGTGCCGCCGTTGGCCAACTCGAACTTGCCAGCCCGAGACTCGCGGGCGTCGGTGAAAGCCCCGCGTTCATGGCCGAACAGCTCGCTCTCGAGCAGACTCTCGGCGATCGCCGCGCAATTGACCGCAATGAACGGCCGGTCGCGCCGCGGCCCAAGCAGATGGATCAGCCGGCTGACGACCTCCTTGCCTGTGCCATTGTCCCCAAGGATCAACACCGCCAGATCGGTGGCGGCCACGCGCTGCACTGTCGACCGCAGCGCTTCGATCGCGGGCGAATTGCCGATCAACTGGGCGGCGGCGATCGCGTCTTCGCTGTGTTGCCGCTGAGTTTGGAACAGCCGCTCGCGCTCGCCCGTGTTTTCGAGCGCCACTCCGGCGTGGGCGGCCAGCTCGCCGAGCGCCGCCGCGTCGTCGTCGGTAAAGTCCCCCTCGCGACGATTGATCACCTCGAAGGCGCCAAACAGTTCGCCGCCGCGGCCCCGCAGCGGCACGCACAACAAGTTGCGGGTGACGAAGCCCGTTCGCGCGTCGACGCTGTGGTCGATCTGCTGCGCGCCCTGTTCGGCAGCGACGCGCTCGGCATTGCCCGAGGCGATCACGCGCCCCACCAGTCCCACGTGGTCGGCAATTCGCAGCTCCCCACTCGGCAGGCCCAAGGCGGGGCGGCCCACGAGCTGACGCGCCGCGCGGTCCCAAAGAAAGATCGTCGCCCGTTCGCAATCGAGCAGCCGCGTGGCGGCGGCGGCCATAAGCTCGAGCAGCGGCGCGGTCTCCTGTGCCTGATTCCAGTGAGCCACGATTTGCAGGATCGCCTCCATGCGGTTGATCCGCCGCTGGCTCTGGCTACGTTCGACCGCGAGCGCGCTTCCCAGGGCCAACGCGGCAGCAAGCGCGTCGAGCAGTTGCAGTGCGGCGGCGTCGCCGCGCTTGCCGGCGCGGGCGGCCACGAGCACTCGGGCATCGTCGGGGCTTGAGGCAAGCGGCGCCGCCAGCCAACCCGGCGACGAAACCGGGGCCAAGCGATCGAGCGCATCGGCCAACAGATCGGAGGGAAGTTCTTGCCGCGGGCCGTTCTGCCCGAGCGGAGTCCACCTGCCGGCCTCTCCCTCGGCCAGGGCCACGAAGTCGGCGGCCAGGCGCTCTCGCGCGGCGCTCAACGCCGCCACGCGATAAGCAGTCTCGCTCGGCTGGTCGGACACCAGCGCCAAGAGCGCCGTCGCCTGCGGGGCGAGATTCAACCGTTCGAGACAGGTCGATCGATCGGCCGGCATGGGGAAGCTCCTCCACCACCTTCCGCAGCGCAACCGCAGTGGCCGCTCCCGGAGTGCGACACACAATCGTAGGTCACTGTCATCAGAATGACAACAGCCGGAACGCCTCAGCCGGCGCGTTCCAACCGCACGATCTGCTCCGCGACCGCCTGAGCGTCGAACGGCGCGGAAACCGTCACGCCCCGGCACTCCGCCAGACTGCGGAACCAGGTGAGCTGTCGTTTGGCGAACTGCCGGGTGCGCAGTTGCACGAGCCTGATCGTGTCGGCCAGCGACCGCAGGCCCTGCAACTGCTCGGCGATCTCGCGATAGCCAACCGCCTGTCGCGCCGTGCGGCCGAGACCGCCGGGGACCGCCAACAGTCGCTGCACCTCGTCGATCCAACCGCCGGCGAACATGGCGGAAACGCGCGTATCGATGCGCGTGTTGAGTTCCTCGCGCGGCCATTCGAGCACGAACACGCGCTGGGCAGCCGGCTCCGCCCCGCCATGCGTCTGACCAGCGCTGATCCGCTGGCCCGAAGTTTCGTACACCTCGAGTGCTCGTACGACACGCTTGAGATCGTTGGGATGAAGCCGGGCCGCGGCGGCCGGGTCGACGGCGCACAGTCGAGCATGCAACGCCTGGCCGCCGGATTGGGCGGCCTCGTCGAACAGCCGCTCGCGCAGTTCCCAGTTGGGCTCGGGCCCCGAGGTCAGCCCGTGCAGCAGCGCTTTCAAGTAGAACGGGGTTCCGCCGACGAACAGGGGCACTCGTCCACGCGAGCGCACTTCGGCCACTGCCTGCCCGGCCTGAGCAAGGTACTGTGCGATGCTGAAGTCTTCCGACGGCTCGCAGAGATCGATCAGGTGGTGCGGAACCGCGGCCAACTCCGCGGGGCTCGGCTTGGCCGTGCCAATGTCGAGGCCGCGGTAAACGGCCATCGAATCGAGCGACAGGATTTCGGCGCCCAGCCGGCGAGCCAGCTCGAGGCCGACCGCCGTCTTGCCGGCCGCCGTCGGACCGGTCAAGAACCAACAATCAACGAATGAAACCGAAGCAGACACGGCTGCGGCTCACAACGGCGCGGGGCTGATCGTAGGGTGCGTCAAGCGAAGCGCGGACGCACCATTGCCGTGGTTGGGCAAGGTGCGTCTGCGCTTCGCTAGACACACCCTACGCAGCCACAAGCGCCCTACAAAACCCGCCTTCGCGGCTCCTAGCTCTGTCCCTTCATCGCATCGGCCAAGATCCGCGAGGTGCTCTCGCGCATGATCCGCGGGTCGACCAACTTGCCTTCCAGCAGCGTCTTTCGCACGTCCTTGCCGGAGATGAACACCGGCTTTTCGTCGGAGTGCTTTTCCATCAGGTCGACGCGGCCCGCCGACTCGTAGTAGGCGGCGAAGCCCACGTTGACCGGCTTGATCTGCAGGTCGCCGGCAAGGTTCTGGAAGATTGTTTGGGCGTCGAAGTCGCCCCAAATGGCCGTGCCGTCGGCATAGGGGGCGTCGGCGTGCTTGCGGCCGATCACGATGTCGGTGAAGCCGAAGTTCTGGCGATAGATGCCGTGCATCACCGCTTCCTTCGGACCGCCGTAGAACATCTTGATGTCGAGGCCCAGCAAGATCACCCGGTCAGGCACCTTGTCGGAACGCTTCTTCCACAGCTCGGGGTCGCTGTCCCCTTCGCCCAGAGCACGCTGATCGATCAGGGCTTCGTACGTCTTCATCCGCACGTCGGCCTTCACGTCGTCCCCCTTGGTCTCGCCGATCAACGGATTCAGGCAGGCGCCCGCGTTGTGACCCTGCTTGAGCAAAGCCTCGAGGCCGTAAACCAGAGCGTACTCGTGCGCCCGGTGGAGCGGGTTGCGGGTTTGGAACGCCACCACGCGGTTCCAGCCCTTCTCCGCCAACAGCTTGCGCACTTCGCGCGGCGAGAGGACGTACTTGCCGAACGCCGGGTTCTTGGGCTGCGGGAACACGCGGATGCGGCCGCCCACCAGGTGGGTCTTGTCGGCGTCCCCCTTGAGCACCATGTCGGCGCCGGGGTGGTCGGTCCGCTCGGTCAGGTAGACGCTCTTCAGATAGCGGGGCTTGTCCCAGGGATAGACGTCGGTGATGTCGAGCACCGCGACCGTCTCCCCCTTGGTGTTCACCAGGGCGGCCTTTTGGCCCGCCTTGAGCTTGCCGGCCAGCTCGCTCGTAACGGGGAAGGCGAGCGGAATCGTCCAGGCGTAGCGCTTGCCCTGCGATTCGACGTAGGCCTCGTCGAGCACCCGGTGGTACGTGGCCGAGTCCATGGGGCCTTGGAGCGGGCTCAGGGCGCCGTCTCCAAAGCGATACACCGTCGAGAGATCGGCGTCGGACACGGGGATCTTGGTCAGCCCGGCGGCTTCGGCCTGAACCGAGGCGATCTCCTCACTCGGAATCGTGCAGCAAACTGGCTCGGCGAGGCCGCCATGAGGAGGAATCAAGCCCGGCATAACGTGCGGTCCCTTGGAAAACGAGGCAAACTGGGTCAAGAAGGCATGGCCTTCGTCGGCAGTGAACTGGCGAGTATACGAGACACGGCCGGGACCCACAACGGCCGATTCGCGGCAGCGGTCGGCGGGGCAACTGTCCCCCAGGCAGGCCCGTTTTCCAGGCGTTTTTGGGGAAATTCTGGACTTGCCGGATTGGGAGGCGCATAATGCGCAAGCGCCGCTCCCCGCTCGAAAACTCGTCTCGCTCGCAGATCCCAAACCCGTGCTCAACGTGCTGGAACAACCGGCAGTGCAGGCGACGCTGCTGTTCGCCGCTACGGTGACTCTGGTGACGATCCTGGTTTACGTGGTCGGCCGGATTCGGGCGGGTATGACGGAGGAGGAGGGGGGCGCGAGCGATCTGCTCACGAATTTCCGCGAAATGCACGCCCAGGGTAAGCTAAGCGACGAGGAATTCCGAACAATTAAAACGCAACTGACCGCTCGGCTGCAGCAAGAGTTAAAGGATGCCGAGGAAACGCGTTAGAGCGGCTAACGAGTTTCCCCGACCCCTACGATCGCCCCCAGGCCCGCCCGCGCGGGGGCCGGTGGCAAGATAGACTAGCTATTGGCTCGATACGTATCGCGGACACGGAGGCGTTTGCGGCCGGGGAGCGACAGGATCCCCGGGCCGGTCTCGCGAACGACACCTGGGAAATGGCCCTCGAGATCCGGCGGGATTCGCCGCCTGGGGGCTTGGCGAAAAAGGAGTAGGCATGCCCTCTAGCAGGGACATTACCAGCGGCCGGCGTGGCGGTGGCACCACCAAAAAGAACGCCTTCTGCTCGTTTTGCCGTAAGAGCTATCGCGACGTCGGGCCCCTCGTGGAAGGCCCCGGCGACGTGTACATCTGCGGCGAGTGCATCGAGCTGTGCCAGTCGATCCTCGACCAGGAAAAGCGCCGCCGGGGCACCGGCAAGCAGCTTTTCAGCAAGGTTCCCTCGCCGCGCGAACTCGTCAACCATCTCGACGAGTACGTGATCGGCCAGGACCACGCCAAGCGCGTGCTCTCGGTCGCCGTGCATTGCCACTACAAGCGGCTGATGCTTGGCGCCGAAGGCTCCGACGTCGAGATCGACAAGTCGAACATCCTGCTGATCGGCCCCACCGGCTGCGGCAAGACGCTGCTCGCGCGCACTCTGGCCCGGATCCTCGACGTGCCATTCGCCATCGGCGACGCCACCACGCTCACCGAGGCTGGCTACGTGGGCGAAGACGTCGAGAACCTGTTGCTCAAGCTGCTGCATGCGGCCGACTTCGATCTCGAAGCGGCCCAGCGCGGCGTGCTCTACATCGACGAGATCGACAAGATTGGCAAGACCAGCCACAACGTCTCCATCACCCGCGACGTGTCGGGCGAAGGGGTGCAGCAGGCCTTGCTCAAGATGCTCGAAGGGACCGTGGCCAACGTGCCGCCGCAAGGGGGGCGCAAGCACCCCGAGCAGCAGTACATTCAGATGGACACCTCGAACATCCTGTTCATCTGCGGCGGAACGTTCGTCGGCATCGAGAAGATCATCAGCAAGCGGCTCGGCCGCCGCATGATCGGCTTCGGCCAAGAAGGGGGCCTCAAGGGAGACGCCGAGCTCAGCGAGCTGCTCCCGCAGGTCACCAGCGACGACATTCTCGAGTTCGGCCTGATCCCCGAGCTCGTGGGCCGCTTGCCGGTCGTCTCGGCCCTCACGCCGCTCGATGTCGATTCGTTGTGCCGGGTGCTCAAGGAACCCAAGAACGCTCTGGTCAAGCAGTACCAGAAGCTGTTCTCCATGGAGAACGCCGAGCTCACCTTCACCGACGACGCCCTGCGGGCGATCGCCGACAAGGCGATGCAAAAAGACACGGGCGCCCGCGGCCTGCGGTCGATCGTGGAAGAGATCATGCTCGACATCATGTTCGAGCTGCCTGAGAAGGGGGCCGGGAGCCGCTACATCATCACGAAAGACGTGATCGAAGGCCGCCGCCCCCTGTTCCCGCTGCCGGACGCGAAGAGCAAGAGCGCGTAAGCGCCTCGCCGGTTGATCGATCGATAGAACCTTCAAGAGCCCTCGGCAAGATTTGCCGAGGGCTCTTTTCGATTCACGTAGGTTACAAAGAGTAGCCCCAAGCGTCCGCCGTTGCATCGTAAGCGTTCCGCTGCTTAGGCTGGCGTGTTCACTCAACGAGGGCGCCGATGCGTCGCTTCACCAAGCTGAGCCTGAGGGCGCTCTTCGTCTTCGTGACGCTTTGCTGCCTCGCTGCCGGCTGGGTCGCGATGGAAATGCGGCGGTTTCGCGAGCAGGCCACGGTGCTCAAGGGACTGGAGCTGCGTCTCGGGAGCGACTTTTACCGAGTTAGGACGATCCCCGCCTGGCCGCAGTGGTTCTGGAAGCCGCTCGTCGGCGAAGACGCGGTCGAGGTCGAATACGCATCGCTCGCGAAGAGATGGCCCCCTGACGCTAAGGCCGTTGGCCCGACAGAGGAAGAAGCACGAATCATCGCCAAGTGGACGAAGGTCAAAGGGCTCACCTTGGGTGGTGATGGCATCACCGATGAGCTGATGGCGTCATTTCGGCATATGCCCGATCTCACGCGAGTCCGGTTGCTGGACACGAGCGTCACGTCGCGCGGTATAGCCCAGATTCGCGGCCTGAATCACGTAACGGAGACTAAGGTCGAGTTAACCCAAGGATGGCCGACCGAAGGCAAGGACATCGGTATCCGGGCAGACGCGATCGAGGCGTTGGCATCGTTGCCGAATCTAAACGACCTCACGTTCGACGGCTACCATCTGGATGAAGCGGCCGCGAACGCGCTCCCCAAACTCAAGAATGTCGGCAAATTGATGCTCGTGCGCGGGGACCTCTCCGATGTCGACGTGGCGAGCATCGCCCAGATGCCGAAGCTAACGAACCTCATCGTGTATACCAATCGACGGATCAGCGATGCGTCGATCGATGCCCTTGGCCGGCTGAAAAACTTGACGGAGCTGAGGCTACAGCAGACCGGCGTGACGGTCGAAGGACTGGAGCGTCTGGTGCAGGCGCTGCCGCAGTTCGACCCGGCGTTGCCTGTCCAGGACGATTTGTACGTGGACGAACCGCTCGAACGCGAGCTGATGAAGCGTCGGGCGGCGCGCGACCGAGACGAATCCTCGCCGCAACAGAGTGAGCAATGAATCCAACACCTCCCTTTTGGATCGTGTGCATCGACCCAACCGACGACCCATATGAGAGGGAGCGAGATCCGATTTACAGATCTTGGGAAGGCGAGCGTTTCCTGCCCATCTTTACGGACCGAGAAACTGCTGACGTTTTCATCAAAGGCATGACCGACACGCTGGTCGATGGCGAGCTATTGTCACGGCCAATTCAGGACGACGCGGCCACGATGGCTGTTGTGCGTTTTGGACAGGCCAACCGCGTCTTCAGCTACGCGGTCAACCCGGTCCACGGCCAAAGGCCTAGCCTTGTCCGGTTCTAATCGGAGCCCGCCAATGATCGAACAAGAACAGGTCATGCCCCTTTTTGTCGCCGCGTGTCCCTCGTTCGAAGGTCCGCTGGAGGCCTACGCTTCCGACAATTACGGCAAAGGCGATGAGCGACTGCTGTATTGCGAACTTGGAGAATTCTCTCGCCACCTGATCGATCTGGCTTCGTCGGGGAATGTAGAGGAGTTGCCTGCGGTCTTCGCCGTGATTGAGAGGCTGCACCTCGAAGGCACGCCCTATGTTCGTGAGGCAGCCACGATTGGGCTGCTCGAGGGGATTCAGAATAACGCTTCCCACAGCGATTTTGATCTCGCGAAACTTACCTGTTACCTTCGCCCGGAGTCCGCTTACTGGTGGCAACAGGTCGCCGACTTTTGGGAAGGCAAGGTCCGCTTTGTCGGCGAGGGACCTCGCAACGGCGCCAAGCCTACGGCGTCGCCCCCACCGCGTCCGGCGGGGTGAACTGGAAGTTCCGCGACTGGGCGAAGAACTCGAGCGGGTTCTCGTAGACCACGCGGCGGATCAGGCTTTCGGGGTGGCCGCGCTTGCGCATCGCCAGAATGAAGTCGGGCACGGCGGTCGGTTTCGAGGGGCCCCAGTCGCCGGCCGAGTTCACCAGGAGCCGCTCAGGGCCGTAGACCTCGACCATGTCGGCCGCCCGCTCGGGGGTGCACTTGCTCACGGGGTAGAGGGTCATGCCGGCCCAGAAGCCGGCTTCGAGCACGGGGCGGATCGTGTGCTCCTCCACATGGTCGACGAGCACGCGCTGCCGCGTGAGCCGCGCGTCGCCCGTGAGCATGTCGAGGATCATCCGCGTTCCCTGGTACTTGTCTTCCAGGTGGGGCGTGTGGATCAGGATCAGCTCGTCGGTCTTGGCCGCCAGGTCCAGGTGCTCGAGGAAGATCGTGGCTTCGTTCTTGGTGTTCTTGTTGAGCCCGATCTCGCCGATCCCCAGCACGCCGGGGCGGTCGAGGAACTCGGGGATCATGGCGATCACTTCGCGCGAGAGGCGAACGTTTTCGGCCTCCTTGGCGTTGATGCAGAGCCAGGTGTAGTGCTGAATGCCGTACCAGCTTGCCCGCTTGGGCTCGAACTCGGTGAGCTGGCGGAAGTAGTCGCGAAAGCCGTCGACGCTGCCGCGGTCGAACCCGGCCCAAAACGCCGGCTCGCTGACGGCGACGCAGCCCATTTTGGCCAAGGTCTCATAGTCGTCGGTGACGCGCGAGACCATGTGGATGTGGGGGTCGAGGTAGTACATCAGACGCTTCTCTTCCGGGGCACTTTCCCTCCCTGGGGGACCGCTCCTTTATTTCAGGCTAGCAGAAGGGCCTGCGGACGGAAACAATGGCCCGGCCAACCCAGTTTTTCCCAGGCGATTCTCGCGTCGGCAAGGCGCTCCAAACCGACTTTTGGGAGCGATCATGCCCTCGAATCCCACTCCAGCCGAAGACCCCTCGGCGCCAATCCACCGAGGCGACCTATTCTGGATCGAGCCCAGCCAACTCACCGGCGGGGCGCAATGCGAGGTCCATCCCTACGTGGTGGTGCAGGACGACGTCTTCAACCGGTCGCGGATCGCGACGGTCGTCGTGTGCGGCCTGACCTCGAACCTGCATCGGGCCAGCGAGCCAGGCAATGTGCTGCTCGACGCCGGCGAGGGGGGCTTACCGAAGCGGAGCGTCGTGGTGGTGGCGCAGGTTTCGAGCGTGGAGAAGAGCGCACTGGGTGCGCGGATCGGCGGGCTGTCGCAGGAGCGCGTAGAGCAGATCTTGGCGGGGCTGCGGTTTCAGCAGGCTTCGTTTTTTGAGCGGTACGCGGCTGCGAACGGTTTGGACTTTTACATGTGCTCTCGTAGCTCCGCCGCGCGGGCCTCGATGAAAGGACACAGCCGGGAAAAGATATCAGGCTCGTCTCGGCCAAACGCTGTGGTCAGTGACTCGAGCGAGTCTGACACCTGCTGCCAACCAGGATACCGCAGTTCGCGGTCGGCCGGCGGGCACCCTCCTGGGAATTTGTCCATCGCAGTTCGCAGCGCCGCCGCGGCCTTCGTGGCCCCGACCGCCTCTAGCGCCGGGACTGTTTCGGCAGCGTGGTTACCCGCCGAGTTGTAGAAGAACGACGACAGACCGCCCAACTCGACCTCGAAGTTCGCCCGTGACACCAAGACCACGACGCGCTCAGCCTCGGTCAGCCCCGCCAGCCCGACGCGCTGAGCCTTCTCGTCGCAGCTGTTCATGACGGCGGCATGATTCATCGAGCGCCCTCCGGGGCAAAACTCGTTGTTAGGGCTGCGGTTTCAGCAGGCTTCGTTCTTTGAGCGGTAGAGAGTTGGTCCGCAAAGCGGACCCTACAGCCTCTCCCCCAGGAACCGCAGCCAATTCCCGCTCATGATCAGCTCGATGTCGGCCGCCGAATAGCCGCGTTCGGCCAGCAGCCCGGCGACGCGCGGTAGATCGGCCATCGTGTCGAGGTCGGCAGGGCTTTGCTCCGTGCCGTAGCCGCCGTCGAGGTCGGTGCCGATGCCGGCGTGGCGGGCATTGCCGGCGAGTTGGCACACGTGGTCGATGTGGTCGACCACGCTCGCCAGCCGCACGCCGGCCGATTGCGGCGTCGTTTGCCCCCGAATCCAGCCCGGCGCGAGCATCCAGGCGTCGAAGGCCGCCCCGATCACGGCCCCGCGGCCGATCAGCTCGCGGAGCTGCTCGTCGGTGAACTGCCGGTCGTGCGGCACGAGCGCGCGGCAGTTCGAGTGGCTCGCCCACAGCGGGCCGGAGTAGACATCGAGCGCCTCGCGCAGGCTGTCGTCGCACAGATGCGTGACGTCGAGGATCATGCCGAGCCGCGCGATCTCGCCCAGCAGCTCGCGCCCCCGCGGCCCCAGCCCGCCGGTGGCGTGCGTCCCTTGGGCATACACGCCCGGGCCGTAGTGCGCGGGGCCGATCGCCCGCAGGCCTTGTTCGTAGGCCCGCTCCAAGTGCGCCGGCGTGAGGATCGAGTCGGCCCCCTCGAGGCTCAGCACGTAGCCGATGGGCGTTTTGGGGGAGGGATGGTTTCGCCAGAGTTCGGCATGCGCCGCGACCTCGGCCGCGGTCCGCAGTTGCACGAGCTCGCCGGCCTCCTCCATGGCCCGATACCAGGCAAGCTGCCCCTGCGTTTGCGCCCAAGCCTGCTCGGGGCTGTGCCAGCCGGGAAGCTTGTTCTTGGGCTTCACGTAGCGGGCAATGAGCGTGGCCACGCACAAGCCCACGCCGCCGGCCCGCATGTCTGGGAAGGCGACTGTGCCATGGCCGCGATCAGGCTTGTCGGCCTGGCCCACCTCACGCTGGCGGATTTGCGCGACCGGCAACCGCAAATCGCGGTTCCACTCGAGCGCGTTCATGCTCAGGTCGAGATGGGCGTCGAAGATCAGCATTGCGCAACCGCCTACGGCTTCAAATCCAACTCGATCACATTCTCCCCGCTCTTCACTTCGTGCGTGAGCCCGCTGGTCGCCGGGTCACGGTAGCGGCGGGGGATGTCCTTGCGCTTGTCCGCTTCGGGGGGCTCTTCGATCGGGCCGAGCGGATGGTCCATCGGCGGCGGGCTGACGCCGAGCGCGTAGTTGCCCAGCGGCAGGCCAACGCCTTGGGCCATGATCACCTCAAAGGCGCCCTGGGCATCGAGCGGGGCCGTCATATAGACCCCTTTCTCTTTGTTGGCGAAGATTACGTTGCCCGGCGTCACGGGCTGGCCTTTGAACGTGACCCTGCCGGTGACGTGCCCCAGCTCCTCTCGACGCTGGCAGCCGGCCAGGGAGACCATCAATGCGAGCAGACCGGCGAGCAGCGCGGGCAGGCGGCAATTAGAGGCCGTCGATGACATTGCCGTCGTCCCGGTTGGCCAGGTTGTAGAGCGTTTGGATAGGAATCGTCTCGGCCAGGAATCGCACCGAACTGTCGCAGAGCAGCACCTGGGCGCCGCCTGAGTGGACCGACTGGATGGCCCGATTGGGGCCGCAATTGCCAGGCACTCCCAGGGCGTTCATCGACTTCTCGTTGATGCGATGCATGACGGTGGTGGTGTTGAAAATCCGCTGCCAGCCGTCGTTGCCGGGCCCCATCGGAAAGCCGTGGTAGCAGTCGCTGCGGCAATCCTCCGGTTCCCCCTTGTCGTTGATGCAGAAGTCGGACTGCTCCCCCACGGCCAGCGTGTTCGACGTGCCGTCGCTGATGTCTCCCACGCGCACTGTCTCGAGCACCATGAGCACGCCGCCCGAGGAGATCCGGCCATCGACCCCTTGCACCGGGTTCTTGTTCTTGGCCGTGGGATGGTCGCTCGAACCGGCGATGCCGACGTAGGTGGAGCTCATGATCTTGGCGTAGTCATGCTCGGGAAAGTCGAGCCCCTGCTTGGCCAAGGTGCTGGAGGGGCAAAACATCCAGGGAAAGATCTTGCCGCGGAGCAGCTCTCGATTCTTGGCGTTGCCCCCTGATCCGAGCCAACCGGTCGAAGCGCCCAGAAAATCGAACTGGTTGTAGACGTTCCCCTGCTCGACGTTGGGCAGAATCCGCACCCACCAGGAGTGGCCATAGCCTCCCGCAGCGTAGAGCCCGCCGGTGGGAAAGGCCTTGGCGGCGTTTTCATAGGTGTGCAGCGCCAGGCCGATCTGCCGCAGATTGTTGCTGCACTGCGTGCGGCGGGCCGATTCGCGGGCAGCCTGCACCGCAGGCAGCAGCAGGGCGATGAGCACGCCGATGATGGCGATGACGACAAGCAGCTCGACGAGCGTAAAACCGCGCGGCGGCGCGGGGGAGCGAGGCGTCATGGCGGGTTCCGAAACGCGGGGCGGGGCGTGCCACTTGGTTGTAGCCCGCGGCCTGGGGCCGATCAAGCTCGCGGCCGCTTGGCGGATTGTTTTCTACCGCGGAGGACACAGAGGACGCAGAGAGGAATGCAGAAAGAATGCCAGCGATTGCTCGCAAGGCGCAAGGACCGCAAAGGGGCGGAACTCATTCGCAGCTCGGTCTCTGTGTCCTCTGTGTCCTCCGCGGTAAGATTTCCGTCGTCTCTCCGAGTTCCTTTGCAACCGCAGGCGTCGCCATGATCGATACTAGGAAAGTGACAGGCCGCCGCAAGGTGCGCTTCGAGACCGTGGCCGACGCGCTGCAAGACGCAGAAACGCTGGCCGCGGCCGATCGCGCCGGCACGCTCCGCCCGCTGGGGAACTGGACGCTCGGCCAGGCCCTGGGGCACGTGGCCTTCTTCGCCAATGCCCCGTTCGACGGCTATCCCGATATGCCACAGATGCCGTGGCTGATGCGCAAGCTCATCCCGCTCTTCAAAGGTTGGATCTTGAACAGCGGCTTGCCTACGGGCACGCGGATTCCAGGCACGAAGGACGGCACGTTCGGTACGGACCCACTGCCGACCGATGTAGCGCTCGCCGAATACCGCCGAGCGCTCGAGCGGCTCGCCGCCCAGTGCCCGACGACGCCCAACCCCATCTTCGGCCCGATGTCGCACGAAGACTGGATCAGGTTCAATCTCCGCCACGCGGAGTTGCACCAAAGCTTCTTTCTGCCGGCATAAGGCGATCGCGCAGCTCGACCGAGGGACGCCCAACGGTCCTGCCTTACCCTGGCTCTTGCCGCCCGCGCCGCGGCACCTTGAACACCAGGAAGTACAAACAACTCGCCGCCAGCAGCACGGCCCCGCCGGCCGACAGGGCGTAGGTGAACTGGCGGAAGAACTCGAGCCGCGACATGCCCCCCAGGCCAACGTCTTTGAACAGCATGGTGCCGACCGAGCCGGTGTAGCCGATGGCGTCGGCCAGGTAGATGGCGAACACGGCCGTGCCCACCACGCGCGTCGAGGCGATCAGCCGGTCGAAGAGCACTGAGCCATACGGCACATAGGCCAGATAAGAGCCCAGTCCCACGAGCGTCATCCACGCGAAGCCCGAGATCAGCCCCCGGTCGAGCAGAAACGTGGCCGAGCCCATGAGCACCAGGCCGCCCGTCATGATGACGAAGGCGCCGAGCAGCCCGAGCCGGTTGTCCTTGATCAGGTTCAAGAGCGCAAGCGCCGCCATCACGCCGAAGGCCACGAGCGTTTCAGCCTGGGTAATGATCGTGCGGTTCTTTTCGTAGACGTACCCCAGCTCGGTGAAGATTTCGACGGTGAAGTTGTCGCGGAAGTCGCGGTAGGCGGTGAGAAAGAAGTAGGCCACGATCAAGAGCACCAGCCCCAGCAGAAAGTGCTTCACGAAGGCCAGCCGGTGCACGTGATTCATCGTCTCGCGCACGGTGCGGGCTTCCTGGTCCTCGCGCGTGGCCGGGGGAATGCGGTCGAGCATCCACACCGAAGCCAGATAGAGGGGCAAGAATAGCCCGCCCACCGCCGCCGGCATCCAGCCTTCGCTAATGCCGTAGTCCCCCATCAGGCTCTGGCCAACGTTCTTCACCACGCCGCTGGCGAGAATGAACGAACAGCTCAACCCCGCCAGCAAGAGCTCGCTCGTGCGCCGACCTTCGAGGTAGCCGACCACGAGCCCCCACACCATGCCCAGCGACAGGCCGTTCAAGAAGATCGCCACGAACTTGTAAGCGTCGGGCAAGGCCCCAAAGAGCACGAGCGCCGCCTGGGCCCACACGATCAGTCCCACTAGGCCGATCGCCCGCCGCTGCGGCATGAGTTCGCTGCAGAACTTGATGCCTAGGTACTTGGAGAGGGTGTAGCCAATGATCTGGCTGGAGACGAGCACAGTCTTGAGCCCGATGCCCGATCCGAAGAACTGCAAGTCTTCGAATTTCGCGGCCGAAAACGGCTTGCGAAACGCGTACATGCAGAAGTAGGTGAGAAACGAAGCGGTGATCGCGTAGAGCGTGAAGGCGCCGGCGGGCGCCGTTTCGAGCCACCGGGTCACCCGACCCGGCCTTCGATCGACCACAGCCATAGGCAGAAAGCGGCTCGCGCGCTTGAGTTGCTCTGATTCCGTACCCTCGGTATCCCATCAGGGAAATACGGGGCCGCGTGCCTGGCCAGCCGAAGGGTGAAAGGCAGATTACCTGAAGCGGCAGGGGTTTGCTAGGCGGCGGTCAGCGGCTCAGCTCTTGCAACAGCCGCTCGATGCCGGCGCGGGCGATTTCGGCGTCCTGCTGGCCGGTTCCGCCCCCCACGCCGACCGCGCCGGCGACCTGGCCGTCGAGGATCACCGGCACGCCGCCGTAAAGCGTCGTCAGCTTGCCCCCGGAGGCCGCGGCCGTGTGCTCCAGGCTCAGGCTCAGCCAGACGGCCGAATCGTCGCCGGCCGAGGCTGGGCCGGTGGGCTTGCGCAGCGTCGCGGCGGCCGTCGCCTTGGTGATGGCCGTATAGACGCTGGCCGGACGGGCGCCGTCCATCCGCTGAAACGCGATCAGGTGCCCGCCGTCGTCGGCCACGGCAAGGTTGACGTTCAGCTTCAGCTCGCGGGCTTTCTCTTGCGCCGCCCGGAGAATGACCTCGGCGCCCGAGAGCGTGAGCCGCACTTGGTTGCGGGCAACGAGCGGCGCGGGCGCAACGACGGCGACTTGCGCCCCAACGATCGCGGCCGCCAAGGAGCTAACGCCTAGCGCAACGAACAACGGCCAACGACGAATCATGCTGCACCGCCTACGGTCCGAAGAAGAGAACGCGCAAAGAAGCCAGCCCGCGGCCGCCTACTTCAGTTCCTTCAGCCGAATCTTGCGGAACTCGATGTGGGCCCCGTGGCCGAGGAAGCCGATGTGCCCTGTGTCCCGCTTCAGGCCGGGGTGGTCGTTGCCGTCGATCGTGCCGTTCTTGCTGGCTTCGTCGAGGTCGCCGTCGACGATCACGTGGCCGTTGAGCTTCACGGTGACGTGGCGGCCGTCGAGCGTGATCTCTTCCTCGTTCCACTCGCCGGTGGCCTTCAAGTGGCCGCGCTTAGCGGGGATGACGCCGTAGATCGAGCCGTGGGCCTGGTAGGGCTTGATGTCCTTGTACATCTCGTGGCCGTCGTCCAGGATTTGGCTCTCCATGCCTTTGTAGGCGGCGTCGCCTCCCAGGGGCGCCCGCAGGCCGACGCCGTTGTTGGCGCCGGGCTCGAGCTTGAACTCGAAGCGGAGGACGAAGTTGTCGTACTCCTTCTCGGTATAGATGTTGGTGCGCCCCTCCGGCAGCGAGATCAGACGGCCGTCCTCGATCTTGTAGCTGTCTTCGCCGCCGATCCACCCGGCCAGCGACTTACCGTCGAAGAGGGCGACGAAGCCCTTCTCGTCCTGCTTGGGTTCGGCCCGTTTCTCATCCGCGGCGAACAACGGGGTGGGAGAGGCCAGCAGCAAGACCACAAGGCAGGAAAGGACGCGCAACAACATCGAAGAAGCTCCCAGGCAGGATGGCGGGCGGGAACGCAGCGGCTGCCGAGGGACTCGGCAACGCGAGCGGCGATGGCCCTGTTCTACGCGACCGCGCGGTCGGCGGCAACCAGCAGGGGCGGCTGCGGAAAGGGGTCGGAACTGCACAGGCTGGAAGCCTGTGCCACGAGAAGGGCTAAGCTCTTGGAAACTGGCTCTTCGTGGAACAGGCTTCCAGCCTGTTTTCCAACTAAACGCCGGCCATGATCGCCAGCAGCAGGGCCAGGGCCAGCGAGGCGATGCCGAAGAGTGACCAGTACAGGGTGCGGGTGTCGAAGTTCAGGCGGCGGCGCCGACGAAGCAGCGTGGGTCCCCCTTCAACAGGCAGCGTTTCCTCGAGCGCCGAGGCCACCGGCACCGTGGGCTGCGAAAGCTGGCTGGGGCTGCTGTGATAGGCCGGCGATAGCTCAGGGAACTCGTGCTCGTCGGGCGCCGTGTCGGCCAGGTCGAACTCGTTGGCCGGCCGCTGCCGGACCATGGCCGAAGGCTTCCAGTCGCTCCGCGGCGGGCTCCCTTGCAGGCCGGCGACCGCGTCTTCGGAATACCAGGGCGCGAGCCGCTCGATCACCTGCTCGGCCGTGGGAATGCGCCGCGCGGGGTGCTTTTCCATCATGTCGCAGAGCACGGCGAGATACTCGTCGTCGAGCTCCGGGTTGAACCGCCGTGGGTTGAGCGGAGTGTCTTCGCAGTGGCGGCGCAGCTTGTCGCGCGTATTCCCGCCGGGGAAGGGCACCTTGCCGGTGACGGCGTAGTACAGGGTGCAGCCCAAGGAGTAGATGTCGCTTGCGCTCGTGACCGTGCGCGGGGCAATAATCTGCTCCGGCGACAGGTAGTCGGCCGTGCCTACGATCTTGCCAGCCCGCGGATCGGACGAGCCCAGATCCTCGTGGAAGCCAGCCAGGCCCAGGTCGGAGAGCTTGGCCTTGCCGGCAGGCGTGACGAGCACGTTGCCCGGCTTGACGTCGCGATGGACGAGGCCCCGCTGATGAGCATGCTCGAGGCCGCGCGCGACCTGGCTGATGATGGTGGCCGACTGCTGCAGCGTGAGCCGGCCGTAGCGCCGGATCAGCCGCCGCAGATCGGCGCCCGGCACGTATTCGCACACCAAGAAATAGACGTTGCCGTCGTGGCCGGCGTCGAACGCCCGCACCAAGTTCTCGTGGTCGAGCTGGGCGGAGGCGCGGATCTCGCGGGTAAACCCTTGGATCGCTTCAGGGGTGGCGCGGCTGCGAGGGAGCACCTTCACCGCCACCACGCGCCCCATCATGGTGTGCTCGGCCTTGAAGACCTGGCCCATGCCGCCTTGGCCGATCGAATCGATGATCTGGTAGGGACCGAGGCGGAACTTCGAGCGGCCGGCCAAAAGCTGCTCTGCCTGCCAACGGTTGATGCGCCCCAAGGCCACAAGCTGCGCGGCCAGGTGTTCGTCGGTCGGCTCGCCGGACGAAGCGCTGTTGCGGCGCTGGCGCTGCAGGAGTTCTTGGGCTTCCTGAAGCTGCTCGAGCGAGACTAACTCGCTGGCCAAAGCATTACGGCAGAGTTGAGACGAAGTCGAAAGATCCACGGTTCGAACGCCAACGATGGGCGGGAACGAGGAGCGGCGGGATAGGCAAAGGACAGCGTCGCCTCTTTCGCTGTGTGAGCCGACCCCTAGATTAATCCTGACCCTACGGCCGCGCCAAGCAGCATGTGGCGGATTGACACGTTTTTTTCTGGCGAACGAAGCTTAACGTCCCTACAGACGACGCCGGCGGATCAAAGGTTCCCCGCGCCGATCCACTTTCGCCAAGCCGGCGGCGGAGGCGCCGAAAGCTCGAGCGGCTCGTGCCGGGTCGGGTGGTCGACCACCAGGCGCCGTGCATGCAAGGCAATTCCCTGAGGGAAGGTCTGCCGGGCGCCGTACTTAGGATCCCCCAAAATGGGCCAGCCGCGTTCGGCAAGCTGCACGCGAATCTGGTGCTTGCGACCCGTTTCCAGGTCGACCTCGAGCCAGGCGACGCCCCCTTGGCCACCAAGGCGGCGAAATCGCAGCCGGGCCAACTTGCCGCCAGGAGCGCCGGGTCCTACGAATCGCACCTGCCGTTGGGCGTCGTCCTCGAGAAGCCAGCTCTCGCATTCGCCTGCGTCTGGGGGGGTTCCCGCAACGAGCGCCCAGTAGGTTTTCTGCACGCTCCGCTCGCGGAACTGCTCAGCCAGCCGCGCCGCAGCCCGCGACGTGCGGGCGAGCAGCACCACGCCGGATGCCGCGGCGTCGAGCCGGCTGACGACTCCGACATAGACGTTGCCTGGCTTTTGGTAGCGTTCCTTGATCGACTGCCGGGCCCACTCGACGACGCTCGGCTCGCCAGCGGCTGCCCCCTGCGTGATCAGCCCCGGCGGCTTGGCCACGGCCAGCAGGTGGTTGTCTTCGTAGAGGATTTGCACCGGCTGGCCCGAGGTCATTCGGCGGCCAGAGAAACGCACACCAGTTCGCGATCGTTGCGCGCGAAGATGCAGCGGTCGGCGAACGCCGGGTGGCTCCAGACAACCTGGCGGCCGAAGGCCTCGCCCGTCGGCTCGAGCAGCTTGGCGCGGCTCACCTCGTAGTAGTCCACGGGAGACAGCTTGGCGATGATCAGCTCGCCCTTTTCGTTGAACAGGAAAAAGCGGTCTCCCTGCTTCACGATGAAGGCCGTGCCATGGCCGGCGCGGCGTTCGCCCGTGGTCGGCTTGAAGGTTTCCCAGAGGATCTTGCCGTCGGCTAGGCTGACTGCCCGCAGCGAGCCTTTGTCGCAATCGGTTCCGTAGATGACGCCGTCTTCGATCAGGGGGGTGCTATTGGCGCAGTAAACGGCGTTGCTGCGGTCGCCGCGCCACACCTCCTTGGCGGCCGGCTTGGCGGCGTCGAGCTGAAACACGGCGGCCACCGCGCCAATGCCGGAGGCGAACAGCAGATCGCCCGCCAGCCGGGGGGCCATGATCGACATGCCGTAGTCGGGGGCGAGCGGCTGCGACCAGTAGACTTCGCCGGTCTCGGGGTTCAGGCTATTGAGCGACTCGGGATGCCAGATGAGCAACTGCCGCACGCCGCCATGCTCGATGATGCTTGGCGGGCAGTAGCCTGGCTCCTTGGCGGAGAGGGCTCGCCACAGCTCGCGGCCGGTGTTCTTGTCGAACGCCACGGCCACGCTCCCCTCGCCGCCGACCAGACAGATCAGCTTGTCGCCGTCGACGAGCGGATGAGCGCAGAAGCCCCAAATCGGGGCCTCGATGCCAAAGTCCTGCTTGAGCTGCTTCTGCCAGAGTACGTTGCCCTGCTCGGCGTCGAGGCACAGCAGGTCGCCTTCGGCGCCCAGGGTATAGACCTTGCCGTCGGCCACGGTCGGGGTCGCCCGCGGGCCGGCGGGATAGGAGATTTTGTACGGGCAGTCGTACTCGTGCTTCCAGAGTTGCTTGCCCGTCTTGGCGTCGAAACAGAGGACGCGCTCTTGCCCCGAGAGCTCGGGCCGGCCGCTCGGATCATTCACCGGTTCGCCGGCCGTGCGCACGTAGTCGGTCAGATAGACGCGCCCCTTCGCCACGGCCGGCCCCGAGTAGCCCCCCGCGACCTCCGCCCGCCACAGAACCTTCGGCCCCCCTTCGGGCAACGTCTCGACGACGCCGGTTTCGTTCCAGCGGCCATCCCGGTTCGGGCCCATCCATTGCGGCCAGTCGTCGGCGCGCGATGGGCAGGGAATGGCCAATAGGGCGGCTGAGGCCACGAAGGCGGGGAACAATCGCATACAAGTTTTCTCACAGAAGATGGTCCGCGAGAGCAGACCAAAATTATGCCGTGTTCGTTAGGTGCACGGGAACGGCCCAAGGTTACAGCGCCGGCTCATTTCCCGACTGCAACAGTCGCCGAAGACATCGCCCCCACCTCCAGCGTCACCGGCGGTGAAGTCTGGCTCCCTTCTACCTCGGCCGTCGCCTGGAAGCTCCGCCGCGTGGGCGGAACCCACTTGGCGGCCGTCAGATAGATCGTCCGCTCGGTCTCCCCTTCGGGGATCAGCACGCCGTTCAGGCCGATGTTGTCGACGATCACGCCGTGCGGCAGATTGCCCACGTCGAAGTTGATGCGGTCGTTGAAGCCGTTGCGGGCAACGCGCAGCTTGGCCGTGATCGTTGTGCCGGGCAGGATCTCGAGCTCCGCCGGCTCGAGCGACACCGTCACCTTGGGCGCGTCGGCCAGGGCGAGCTTGCCGAATCCAGGCACGTCTTTGGCAAGCTGCTGCCCGGCCACGTCGGCCGTGGCCTTCAGTTTGATGCCGGCGAGTTGCTCGTCGGTCGGCGACTTCGCGCCCGGCTCGGCCCAGACCACTCCTTCAGCCTCGAGATGCCCCGCCTGAATCACGAGCGGCGATGACACGCCAAACCCCGGCGGCAGGCCAGTGATTTCCACTTGGATGTCGCCATCGAACTCGTCGAGCCGATCAGCCGCTACGGTGAACCGCTTGCCGGAGCCAGCCGGGATGTTCCACTCGCCGGCGGCCACGCGAACCTCGAAGTTCGGCTGCGGCTTCCGCACCACCAAGCGATAGGCGTGCCGGGGCCCGGAAAAACCGCGGACGTCGGCCACGCGGACCAAGTACTCGCCGTCGGCGGGGGCGGTGAACGTCAGGCGGCTGTCGCTGCCGTGTTCGCGGTAGCTGTCGTCGTCGTTGGCGAACGGCAGCGTGAAGATCGGCAGCCCGTTAGGAGCGAGTTGCGTGCCCAGCGGGTGCGGCTCGACCACATAAACCGGCTCGTCGAGGGCGTGGGCCATCGGCGTGGTGTCGAAGTAGCCGCGGCGCTTGCCGCGGAGCGAATAGAAGATGGTGTCGGAATCGGGGCCCTGCGGCTGGCGGATGATCCGGCACACTTCGCCGCGGAGGTACAAGTACTGGTTGAGATCCATCTCCTCCCAGTTCGTGAGTCGGAAGCCCGACTGGGTCGAGGTGGAACCGCGGAAGGTGGTCGTCGAGTCGCGGACCGCCTGCAAGAGCATGCGGGGCACGGCATGGCCGCTGGTGTCGAGCACCTCGATCACCGTGTCGATCGGCGAGCCGCGGCGGGCGGCCTCGGCTTCGATGATCCACACCTCGCCGGCTTTGGACGTGAAGCGGAACAGATCGGCGTCGGACCGTTCGGCCCCGGCCGCCTGGCTCGAAATCCGCCCCTCGACGACCGAGGGAGCGGCGATCGCCTGCGCCTGGGCAGGCACGTCGTTGGGCTCGCTTTCGACGAACCGCGGTCCACTGCTGACGGCCACCTTCGGCTCGGCGCGAAAGCGATAGCGCTCGGCGTCGAGCGGCACGGCGGCCTCGCCTGGCTTGCTCGCCGCCACGGCCGCTTTGGCGCCCGCCGGCAGGTTGTAGCCCACGAGCTCGACTTCACTCTCCGCCCCGGCCGGCACACCGAGCGGGTAGACGCTCGTCACGTAAGGGAATTCGCCCAGCGACAGCCGGTAGAAGTTCTCGCCGCCGCCGGCCCGTTGCAGGTCGGTCACTTGCACGCGGTACTCGCCGTTGGCGGGCAAGGTGTAGGCGACGAGGGGATCGCCCTGGCCATCGAAATCGTTGTTGCCGGCCACGCTGCGGCCGTCGGGGGCGAAGATCGTGAGCACGCAATTGGCCCTCGAGCCAATGCCGTCGGCCGACACGTCGAACACGATCGTCTGCCCGGCGCGTCCTTTGAAGCGGAAGTAGTCGACGTCTCCCTGCATGCCGAGCGCTCCCCATGCGCTCACTGGGAGCGCCGGCAGCTCGGTCGCTTGCGCGAGCGTCGAGTTCGGCTCGCTCTCTTCGGCCTGCGGCAGATCATCGACATAGATCGGCAGCTTCTGCGTTTCGAGCCCCTCGTGGGCAAGCCAGACGTGATACTTGCCGCGCGGCAGATCGGCGGCCGGCGCCACCTCGAGTTTGGCGACCGCGCCGGCTTTGTCAGCGCCGACGAAGCGCACGGCCAGCTTGGGGTTGTCGGAGTGCGCGGCGATCGCGCCCTCGAGATGCTTGCCTTGGACGGAGACCGGCGTGGCGGTCCCGCGCTGCACGCCACGTCGCGACAGGCTGGCCAGCTCCGGCTTGAGCGGCACGGGCCGAGCCGTCTCGGGGTTATACACGGCCACGCTGCCATCGAAGCGGCCAACGGCCACCGACTTGCTGTCGGGGTTGAATGCCAGGCCGAGCGCCCAATCGGACTGCCGCTCGGCGGCCGCGCGCTCGATCAAGCCTTCGGCTTCCCAGAACTTGAGCGTGCCGTCTTCGGCGGCCGAGGCCAGCGTCTTGCCGTCAGGGGACCAGGCCAGGCGCACGATCGGCCCCTCGTGGGCAAATCGCGAGATCAAGAGCGGATTCGTCCCTTCCTTGGCGTCGTCGCTCAGCCGCCACAGGCGAATGCGATTGTCGGCGCCGCCGGCGGCCACGTGCCGGCCGTCGGGGCTGAACGCCACGGCGTTCACCTCCTTGAGCGGCTGGCCAAAGGTGTCGAGCCGGTTGCCGGTGGCCACCTCCCAGAGCTTGACCGTGCGGTCGGCGCTCGCGCTCGCCAGCAGGTTGCCGGCCTTGTTGAAGGCGAGGTCGAACACGGCGCCGCTGTGCCCATCGATCGAACGAACTTCCGCGCCGGTCGAAATGTCCCAGAGCTTGATGTCTTCGTCGTAGCCTCCGGTGGCCGCCAGGTTCCCCTGCGGCTGCACGGCCACGGCGTAGATGGCGTCGCGATGGCCCGTCAGCGTGCGGACAAGCGAGCCGTCTTCGACTTTCCAGACGCGCAGTTCGCCGAACAGGCCGGGCTCGCCGCCCGCGGCGACGAGCAGGGAACCATCGCCGGAGAAGGCGAGCGCGTTCACTTGGCCGCGATGGCCGCTGAGCTTGGCCAGGCTCGTCCGCTCGCCGGCGTCGAGCAGCTCGACCTCGCCATAGCGGGCGAGTGCGATCCGCTTGCCATCGGGCGACCAGGCAGCAGCCGTGATCTCGCGCTTGGCCGGAGCGGTGACCTCGATCTTGGGCGTGACGAGGATCGTGGGATCGGGGGGAGCGCCGCTCGGCCCCTTCGCTCCGGCCGTAACCCAAGCGGTGAGCAGCGCGATTTCGTCGGCCGTGGGCCCCGGATTGCCATCGGGCGGCATTGCCGGCTCGGCTTTGCCGGTGAGCACACGAAGCAACAAGCTCGCCTCGGCATTGCCGGGGGCAACAACCGCGCCGTTCTCGCCCCCCTTGTTCAAAGACTCGAACGATTCGAGCACCAGGCCGCCTTCCCTATCCTCGGCGTTATGGCAGCCGTTGCAGTACTTCTTGAACACCGCCGACGCCGCGGCATAGTCCGGCGCTTCGGCGAACGCGGGCATCGCAGTGGTGAAGGCCAGGATCACCACGGAGACACGGAGACACGGAGAGGAAGAAGAGCGGTGCTTGAGCTTCACAGTACGATCCGCTTTAGGCCGTCTTTGAGGACGGGGACTTGGAAGTTGAGCAGGAGGCCCACCGAGCGGCCAGACAACTTGAGATACGTCATGAGCTGTGCCTCGTGTATGGGCAGGAGTCGCTCTACCGACTGAGTTCTACGACCACTCTATCTTCGACCAAAACATCGATCCGGTACCCGCAGTCGAGTTGCACGGCCTTGTACCGCACCAGCAGCTCCACCTGCCTACGGAACTCTATATTCTGAAGTGAAAGTTCATGGCACAGACACTGCTCATACGTCGACTCGAGCAGCCCCGGCCCTAGGGCTCGATGCACCTCAATCGCCGCCCCAATGATCGCTTCGGTCAACTCTCCATCGCGTAACATCGTCGTACCCTCTCCTTTCTCTCTCCTCTCCGTGCCTCCGTGTCTCCGTGGTGAAAAAAAACACAGAGCTGCGCTCTCGACCTAGTGGTTAAACAAGAACTCCTTGGTGCTCAGCACGCCCCAGTACAAATCCTCGAGAGCGGTGCGGCGGTCGTCGGGCGTGGCTTCGGCCAGGCCGGCGAGCAGTTCTTTCTTTTCCGCGTCCGTTGGGCGGCGCGAGAGGGCGCTCAGGAAGACGTCTTCGATGATCTGCTCGTCGCTGGCCTTCTCCGCCAGCAGCTTGCCGATGCGGTTGTCCGCCGCGGCAAGCTTTTTGTTCACGCCGTCGCCGTTGGCGATGTGCAGCACCTGGGCCATGCTCGGCTCCTCGCTCCGCTCGCACTCGCAGGTGATGTTGCGCTGGGCGCGGCCGAAGGAGGTGAGGAAGTAGGAGTCGACGTTGGCGTCCGGCAGTTGCACGGCTCGCGTGCCGGATGGATAGCCGGAGAACTCGGTCGGCACGCCCGTCGCCTGCGAGATGCCGTCGAGCAGGACTTCGGCCATCAGCCGGCGCGGATAATAGCGCGAGTAGTAGCGCGTGTCGTTTTCGTTCCCGACCACCGGAACGCTCGAACGCTGGTAGGTCTCCGACTGCAGGATGGCCCGCATCAGGGCCTTGGTGTCGTAGCCGTGGTCGACCAGGTACTTAGCCGCGGCGGCCAGCAGCTTGCGGTTGCTCGCCGGGTTCGTCAGCCGGAGGTCGTCGACCGCTTCCACCAGGCCCACGCCGAAGAAGTTGGCCCAGATGCGGTTGGTGATTGCGCGGCTGAAGTACGGGTTTTCTGGCGATACGAGCCAGTCGGCGAAGACTTCGCGGCGGTCACCGGGGTCGTCCGGGGCGATCGGCGGGGCGTCGAGCGGGCGCGGCGGCTGCGGCTTGCCGGTCCGCGGCTGGACGAGCTCTCCCTCCGGCACGGCGTAGACGATCGTGCCGTCTCCCCGCTCCCCTTCTTTCAAGCGAACGCGGGCGAACAGGCTCGCCAGGCCGAAGTATTGATCGTTGGTCCACTTCTCGAGCGGATGGTTGTGGCACTTCGCGCAGGCGACCGACATGCCGAGAAACGCCATCGACGCGGTCTCGGCCAGGTTGGCCGGATCGGTGTGTAGCAAGTAGAAGTTAGCCGCCCCGTTCTCGAGGTTGCTCCCCTTGGCCGTCACCACGCTACGGGCCAGCTTGTCCCACGGCGTGTCGGCCGCCACTTGATTGCGGATCCAGTGGTAGTACGACCACATGGCCGGCGCCGACAGCCGCTGACTGTTCACGAGCAACAGGTCCGACCATTTGTACGCCCAGTAATCAACGAACTCAGGCCGCGCGAGCAAGCTGTCGATCAGCTTGTCTCGTTTGTCGGGCGAGGCGTCGGCCAGAAACGCGCGGGCTTCGTCGGCGGTCGGAAGCACGCCGATCGTGTCGAGGAACACGCGGCGGAGGAACTCCTCGTCGCTCGAGCGCGGCGAGGGAGGAATGTTCAGGCTCGTGAGCTTCTCGAGCACCAGCTCGTCAATGAAGTTGCGCGGCGCTGCCTTCGCGACTTCGGCCGCCGGCTTCTGCTCAAAGGGAACGCTGATCGTGGCGATGACGTTCTGGCTCGAGTACCACGCGTTCACGGCGCACTCACCGTGGCCAGCCACCTTGACGACACCTTGCTGATTCACGCCGGCGACGCTGTCCGACGTGGAGGTGAACTTGGCCCAGCGAGTCACATCGGCCGTGCGGCCGTCGGAGAAGTGGGCCAGCACCACGAGCGGCTGCTCGCCGCCGGGTGTGAGCAACGCCTGCTCCGGCAGCACCTCGAGCCGCTCGAGCCGGGCGTCGTCCGCCGCGGGCGGCTTCGCCCCACCGGCGATCCAGGCGGCCAGCACGCGATAGTCTTCGGAGCCGACATCGAACCGAAAGCCCCCTTTGTGCGGGATCGCGCCGGTCGGCTTGGTGAGCAGCAGGCTGCGGCCCGGATCGCTCGGCACAATGCGGCGTCCGCGCGCCAACTTGGTGACGCTCGTGTGGTCCCCCTCGGGATCGTAGCCATGCAGCGAGAGCCGGAACCCGGCCTTGCCGGCCAAGGCCCCATGGCAGGCGCCGCTGTTGCAGCCGGCCTTCGAAAAGACGCTGAGCACGTCGCTGCGGAACTTGGGCTCGAAGGGCCGCTCGAAGTTGCGAACCTCGACCGCCACGGTCGCGGTTTGATCGCCGCGCTTCGCGGTGAGCGTGGCCTGGCCGTTGGCCACCGGCACGGCGACGCCGTTTTCGATCGTCACGATCTTCTCGTTGCTCGACTGGAGCGTCGCGCCGGCGGCCGGGCCGACGAAGTAGCCGTCGCGGCGGCCTTCGACCAATAGACGCTGCCGGGCAGAGGGACCGTCGAGCACGATCTGGTTGGTAGGCAACAGGACGAGCGAGGCGCCGTGTTCGCTCGCAGGGCTCTCGGCACGCGCCGAAGCAGCGAACGTGAGCGCGGCCGCGAACAGTCCCCAGAGGGCGAGCTTAGGGCGGGGCATCGGGATAGGTCGTGTGGGGTGGGACGAACTCGAACCGCGGCCGACGCAGCGGCCGGGCGATCGGCGCGGCGCCGGCCAGACGGCGGGGGTAAGCCCCGCGGCTCGCTGGCGGCGCGCTCTAAAACAATTCGTGGATCGGCTGCTTGCCGGTGTCGACCAGGGGGAAGGGACGCCCCGCAGGGCCAGGCAACTGGGTATGCAGGTCGAGGCCCAGGCTGTGGTAGATCGTGGCCACCACTTCGGCCGGCTCCACCGGCCGCTCGGCCGGCACGCCGCCGATGGGATCGCTGCGGCCGACGACGCGTCCTCCTTGCACGCCGCCGCCGGCGAAGTACACCGTCCAGCACTGCGGCCAGTGGTCGCGGCCGCCGGCGGGGTTCACCCGCGGCGTGCGGCCGAACTCGGCCAAGTTGCAGACGAGCGTGTTCGACAGCAGACCGCGCTGCTCCAGGTCTTCGATCAGAGCGCTATACGCCTGGTCGTACATCGGGGCCACGATGTTCTTCATGCCTTCGATCGACGTGAAGGGCTTCGAGCCGTGGATGTCCCAGGTGATCTCGTCGAAGACGGTGAGGAACGTGTTCACGGTCACGAACCGCACGCCGGCCTCGATCAGGCGGCGCGAGAGCAGGCAGCACTGGCCGAAGCGGTTGTTGCCGTAGCGCTCGCGGACCGCGGCCGGCTCCTTCGACAGATCGAAGGCGGCGCGTGCCTGCGGGCTGGTCATCATGCGGAAGGCCGACTCGAAGTTGCTGTCCAGGAGTCGCGCGCTTTCGCTGGCCTCGAAGCTGCGCACGGTGTCTTCCACCACGCCGCGCAGCCGGCGGCGGCGCGCCAACCGCGCCTCGCCGATCTCCGGCGGCGGCAGCAAGTCGGGCACTTTGAAGTCGGGCTTCGAGGGGTCGGCGTTCAGGTTGTAGGCGTCATAGGCCTTGCCGAGGAAGCCGGCGTCTTGGCCGTGCGGCATGTTGCCGCCCGTGGGGCCCATCGGCTCAGGCAGCACGACGTGGGCCGGTAGATCGGTCTTGCGGCCGCGCAGGTACGAGAGCGCGCAGCCGGCGTGCGGCGTGTTCACGCCACCCGTGAAGAGCCGGCCGGTCTGCAGCATCTGATGCCCGGTGTCGTGCACCGCGGCGGCCGTGTGGTAGCAAGTGCGAACCAGCGAGAACTTGTCGGCGATCTCGGCGTGCTTGGGGAAGATCTCCGAGATCTGGAACGTCGGGCTCTTGGTGCTGATCGGCTTGAACGGCCCGCGGATCTCGACCGGAGCGTCGGGCTTCATGTCCCAGGTATCAAGCTGACTCGGCGCGCCGAGGTTGAAGATCATGATGCATGCCCGGTCGTCTTTGGCCGGATCGACCGCGCCCTGGGCCCGCAGGGCCATGAGGTTCGGCAGCGACAGGCCGATCGCGCCGAGCGAACCGACTTGCAAGAAGTCGCGCCGCGTGACGCCGTCGCAAGTATGAGCCGAACCCTTGCCGGTCAGATGGAGCATGATCGGTCTCCAGGCGTTAGTCGAAGGGAAGCCGTGATGCGGACGCCACAGGTCAGGCAAGACGGTACAGACTGCACAGGCGGGACGAACCGAGTTCGAGCCTAACACAGGCCGGCGCGGCTTTCAATATGTAGGACCGCGCAAGACCAAACAGCAGACGATCTTAGAGCCTTTCGCCAAACCGGTTCGCTTGTGGCCTCTGGGCTTGGAATCGCCTCGATGCAAGACGCACTCCCAGGGCCGCGAGTCCAACAAGAAGTAACGTAGCCGCCTGAGGTTCCGGGATGGCCAGCGCCTGCCGACGCAAGTCCGCCCGTCGGGGCCCATCGGTCCGACCGAAGTTCAGCTTGATCAGGCCAAAGTCCATGAGATTGGCTACGTTGTCCCCGCTGAAGTCTCCCTCCTCCAACGTCCGCCCGAAGCCAAAGTGAACCTTGAGGGCGCCAAAGTCATTCAGGTCGACTCGGCCGTCGAGATTGGCGTCTCCCGGCAAGGCAACGACCGCCCACACGCTCTGCCCGACAACTGCAGTGGTGAGTAGCCGGCCCGTATCGAGCAGTTGCTCACCCGACTGAAAGTTCCCGACAATCTCCTGCGCGTCAAGCAGGCGAAGCGAATCGCCGAGCTGCAAGGGACCCAACAGCCGGAACTCCGCAGCGCCATCCAAGCGAGCGACCTCGTCGACAACCAGAGGATTGGTTGGAGTGCCATAGCCCCATTCGAACTTCATGGCGCCCTGCGCTCGTTGTACGAAACCGCCCTGGATTCGGAGGGGGTCGGAGCGCATTACCTTGATCTCGCCCCGACTGTCGAGATTGGCCGCAATCGTTCCACTGCCGGTCAGGCTGGCGTCGCTCGAAAGAATCAGCGAATCGCCCACGAGCACGCCGCCATGCTGCAATCGCACCGCAGCATTCGACAACTCCAACGAGCCCACCACGAACTGTCCCTCATCCACGCCAATTTGCACAGGCGGGGTTAGTCCGAGCGGGGGCGTGAGGAAGGTATGCAGCGCCGGAGCATAGATCATGCTGCCAGCCCCGGTCACGGTAATATTGGTGGCGTGCCGACCATCGCCAAGCTGTTCGAGCGCCGGCAACTCGATACGCGCACCGCCGCTAGCGGCGACCTGGCCACTCCCTACGATTTCTTGCACCGCTCTCAGCTCGAGCAGACTCCCCACGCCTGCTGCGGACAGGTAGCGATTCAGTTCGATCTCGAAAATGCGCGGCAAGGAAAGGGTCGCTCCGGAGCTGACTCCGAGCGACGAGTTGCTCCAGGTGGAAAGCAGCGGAAACTCGAGTCGGCTGTCGGCGCCGTCGATGCCCAGGAGGGCTCCTTCAACGCGCGTGAGTCGCTCGGCCCGCAGCGTGCCGCCATCTGCGGCCTCGAGGGTGACATTGTCGAGGCTCCCTGCGGTCGTCACCAAGGAATCTAGGCGAATTAGGCTGCCCGCGCCATCCGACCGGAAGCGCACGGAATTGGTGGGCAACTCGGCAAGCCCGCTCAGATCGATTGTCCCACCATCGTTGGCGACGACGTCGACACTCGACGGCCAAGTGTCGGCTCGGGCGATTTCGCGGAGCGCCGGCGCATCGATGCGCGAGCCGGCCCCGCGCACATCCAACAGCAGGTACGCGCCCGCGCCCTCCAGCCGGATCGTTTGCAGCGATGGCAAGCCCAAGGCTGCTCCCGCCGTGACCAAGGCGTCAAGGTTGCCAATGCGCGTGACCCGACCCAACGGCACGTCCGTGGCGCCCTGGGCGCGGATTCTCCCGCGCCCGATGGAGCCGAGGGCGTCGAGTTCGACCGCAGCGCCGTCTTCGACGGTCAAGTCCAGCGATTCCAGTCCCGCGAGTCGCGGCAACTGGATGCGGGCATCGCGCCCGGTCGCCGCCAGTACCGCGCCGGAAGTCATGGATTCGACGCTCGTCAGATCAATCTGCCCCCCAACGCGGGCAGTGATCGTCATAGGAAACCCACCGGGATAGTTGCCTACCTGCGTGACATTCGGCAGGGACACCAAGCTCAGTGGGCCCTCCGCGCTAAGATGGCCCACCATGGCAGTCGGCGCCGTCATCGCGATCGAACCGCCGTTCCGCGCCGTGAACAGCCCACTGACGACGCCTGACACCTGGTCGAGGTCGATGCTGCTTTCCCGGCCATCGATCACAAGGCCGACGTTCGCGAGGCTGCGCAGGCTGCCGGTACGGATTCTGCCGCCGTCGACGGCGTTGAGTTCGGCGCCGGGAATCACCGTGTTCGCGAATTCGAAGGACACCAAGTTGCTCAAATCCACCACGCTCCCGGCGCCCCGCGCCGTGAAGGCGGCCGCAGCATCAATCGCGGTCAGCCCCAACAGCCGGACCTCGCCGCCGGCCAAGGCCTGAAGAGGCGCCGGATGAGACTCGACACCAATCTTCACGAGGTTCGGCAGATCGATGAGACTGCCAGGGCCGGTCGACTCCAACGCGGACGAGTAATACGGGCTTTGATGGGTAGTGACCGCCGGCAGTTCGACGACGGCTCCGTTCAGCACTCGCAGCGAAAGGAAGTCGATCGATTCCAAGTGCGTAAGGTCGATCCGACTCGTCGGACCATCGATGAGGATCTCGCCGCCCGTCGCTTGCGTGAGTTGCGGCGTCTTCAACACGCCGCCGTCCTTGGCCACCAGGCGAGCGACGCTGCGTCCGCCCAAAACGCCGAGTCGGCCCAACCCCGGCAAATCAGCCTCGCTGCCAATACCCTCCGCGCGGATCTCGAGATCGCGAACGGCGCCTACGCTTGGGGCAACTAGGTGCGCGCCGTCGCGTGCGGTCAGCGACGGCAATCCGGGATCAAAGGGATCGGAATCGACGCCCGTCAAGAAACCTGCGCCCGTGATCTCGAAGGTCGACCCGATCCCGCTGGCGACGATGCCTTTCGTGAACGGCTGCAGGGCGCCGCGCAAGGAAACGGTCCCGCCCTCCGTGGCGGACACCTGTGCGTCGCCGAAATCGGCGATCCCCTCGACGTTGAACCGCCCGCCCTCTCGCACCTGGACGACCGCCGCGGGGCCAAGAGTCGCTTGCTCGAGCACCGTGAGGCTGCCCCTCGTCACCTCCAGAACGTGATTGCTCACCACGCTGCCGACCGTGTAGTCGCCTAAGTCGACAGCCGCATGAACTGTAGGCGGAATCGGCCACTCGATATGCGCTATGTCATGCGGCCCCGGCAGCCGGTCCTTCCAATTCCAACTCGCTACGTCGCCCCACGGCCCGTCGACGGTCGGCGACATCCACCAGTAGTGCCGGACCTCTTGCGACGGGAGCTCTAGGCACGACGCCATGGAGATCGCGAGTGCGGACAAACCCCGACAAAGCCTCCGTACGTTACCCCGCGCCATCAACCCACACCCCACACGTTTGTCCGCGATCGAAGACCCCAGAGCTACGATAGCACCGTCACAATCGACATACAACACACGGCCAGCGCGATCGTCAGCCCTTGAACTCCGCGAAATCCGAACGCCGTTGAGTTTACGCAACCTAAGATTCGGTGCCGAGCGAAACGACATCGCGAGCGCGTTCGGATACGACTCGATCCATGACGGACTTCTTCAGCAAGCTGTTCGACGTCGCCGACTATCCGGCCCGCTGGCAATGCGGACGCTGGACGGCCGGCGTGGGCTGGCTGCACATTCTGTCGGACCTGGCGATCTTCGCCGCTTACGCCGCGATCCCGGCGCTGCTCATCTACTTCATCCGCCGCCGCCGCGACGGCTTGCCGGCGACGCCTGCGTTCTGGCTGTTCGCGGCCTTCATCCTCTGTTGCGGCATTGGCCATTTGATCGAAGCCAGCTTGTTCTGGTATCCCGCCTACCGCTTCGCCGGCTCGTGGAAGCTGGTCACGGCGGTCGTCTCGTGGGCGAGCGTGATCGCCTTGCTCCGCGCGGCGCCCCAGGTGGTGGAAATGCCGGGGCTCGCGCGGCAAAGCCAGGTGCTGAAGCGCGAGGTCGAGGAGTGCGAGCGAGTCGAAGCGCAGCAGCAACAGTTGATCTCCGACCTCGCCGTGGCCCAGGCGCAGCTCGAGGAGCAGGCGATCGCGCTCGAGTTCCAGAACCGCTCGCTGCAAGAAGCGCAGGTGCGGGCCGACGCCGCGAATTTGGCCAAGGGCCACTTTTTGGCCAACATGAGCCACGAAATCCGCACGCCGATGACGGCCATCTTGGGCTTCGCCGATCTCCTGCGCGACGAGTGCCACGACCGGCCGCTGGCCATGCAGTCGCTCGACGTGATCCGCAGAAACGGCGAGCACTTGCTCGAGGTGATCAACGACGTGCTGGATCTTTCCAAGATCGAATCGGGGCGGATGCTCGTCGAAAAGATCGAGTGCTCGCCGGCCGACGTGGTGAACGAGGTCCACTCGCTGCTCCAGCTCCGCGCCGGCGAGAAAGGGCTCACGTTCGAGGTGCGGCTCGATCCGGCGCTGCCGCCGCAGGTACGCACCGATCCCACGCGGTTGCGGCAAATCCTGCTGAACCTGGCCAGCAACGCGATCAAATTCACATTCCGCGGCGGCGTGGTGCTCGCCGCGCGGCTCGTGCCAGGCAAGCAGCCGGAGCTCGAGTTCAGCGTCAAGGACACCGGCATCGGCCTGACCGACGAACAGCTCGCCGGACTGTTCAAGCCGTTCACCCAGGCCGACGCCAGCACGACGCGCAACTTCGGCGGCACCGGGCTCGGCCTGACAATTAGCCAACGCCTGGCCAGGCTGCTGGGCGGCGCGCTGACCGTCGAGAGCCAGCCGGGTGTGGGCAGTGAGTTCCGTTTGTTGCTCGAGGGAGAAAAGCTGATGCTGGAGCCCGACTTCAACCCACACCACTCTCCGGCTCAGGCTGAAGACACCCCGGCGGATGTGGGCGTCGCGGCACCCGCTACTTCACCGCTGCCGGCGGGTTGCCGCGTGTTGCTAGCCGAGGACGGCCCCGACAATCAGCGGCTCTTCTCCCTTATTCTGCGGCGGGCCGGGGCGCTCGTGACCGTGGTGGAGAACGGCCGGGCAGCGGTCGACGCGGCCATGGCGGCGCTCCATGGCGGGCGGCCGTTCCAAGTGATCCTCATGGACATGCAGATGCCGCAGCTCGACGGTTACGAAGCCACGCGACTGCTCCGCAGCCGAGGCTACCGACTGCCGATCGTGGCCCTGACGGCGCATGCCATGCGCGCCGAACAAGACAAGTGCCGCGCCGCCGGCTGCGACGAGTTCGCCGCCAAGCCGATCCACAAGGAAGAACTGCTGGCGCTCGTCGCCCGCTTCGCGACGCCGGCTGCCGTCGGATCGGTCTAGAGGCTCTGCTGGACAACGGCCTCGCGGCCTTTCTTTCAAAAATCGACCTGCGTCGATTTTCTTGCTTGCAATATCGACAAAGGTCGATATAGTGCGGAAGTGCGTTCCGCGAGGAACGGCTGCCGTGACGCGCGCAAGGAGCATCGACGCATGACCGATCTCGATCTGCCGCCGGCCGAGCTCGACGTGATGAGCTGCCTGTGGCGCGGGCAAACGACGGCGGCCGACGTTCGCACGGCGCTGGCCGACACGCGGCCGCTGAGCCACTCTTCGGTCTGCACGCTCCTCGGCCGGCTCGAAGCCAAGGGGCTCGTCGAACGCGAGCGCGGCCCGGTGGGCAAGGCGTTCGTCTATCGCCCCACACTGCCGGCCGCCGGCCCACGGCGAACGCTGCTGGCCGGGCTGCTCGACCGGTTGTTCGCCGGCAATCGCGTGGCGCTCGTCGCCTCGCTGCTCGAAACCGCGCCCCCTACGCCTGCGGAGCTCGCCGAGCTCAGCGCCCTGCTCGCGGAGCTCAAGGCGTCGCAGTCTCGTCCGTCCCCCAAGAAACCGCAGCGGAGGAAATCGTCATGACCGCGTGGCAAACGATCGACCCCTGGGCTCACTCCTGGTGGACGCTGCTCGTTCCGGCAGCGCTGCAAGCAACTTTGGTCTCGGCGATCATGCTGCTCGCGGTGCATTGGGGACGGCGGCTGCCGGCGCCCGTGCGCTACGGCTTGCTGCTCGTGGCGCTTGCCAAGTTCCTGCTGCCGCCGTTTGCCGCCGCGCCGACGGGGGTGTTTAGCCGCTGGGGCGCCACGCAGGGGGTAGCTATCGTCGGCCCGCAAACGCCTGCGAACGAGGCAAGC
>JAXMBI010000018.1:0-147828 GCA_046349955.1 Pirellulales bacterium
GCCGGGCGCTTAGCTGGCCGGCAGATCTGGCGTCGTCTAGCGGCCGGCATCCCGAGCGTGAGATAATAGGCCGCCAGGGGGCCTCTCAAGGATCAGACGATGGCTAGGTTTTCGCGGCGGTTGAGTCGCATCCTTTGCTGGATGCTTTGTTCGATCGCCTTGGGTTTACTCTTGGCAGCCTACGTAGCCGTTCGATGCCATCGGCATCGTGCGATTGCAGAAGCGGTGAAGAATGCAGGCGGGGCAGTGGTGTCATTGCCGCAGTGGCCTTGGGACTGGCTTCGGTCGATTACCGGGCTTCAGGCCGCTAACGCAGACCTCGTCCGCCTCGACGGAGGCTCTGATGTGAACACCGCCTTGCAGGCATTGGTCGAGTATGACTCCGTCACGCATCTAAGCCTTGCGGGCGCACATGTCACCGAGCATGACATGAGGCTCATGCAGTCTATCAGCTCCCTCCAGGTGCTCGGCCTTAGTGGCGAGGGCATCCGAGATAGCCAGATTCCATTCATCGTAGACATGCCAGCTCTGCGTGTGCTAGCCATTACCGACGCCCCTCTGAGCGACAGAGGGATCGCCGAGTTAAAACGTCGGCCGTCGATTGCCGGGCTGGAACTGGCGAGAACCAGAGTGACTGGGGCCGGGCTTTCCGCGTTCTCGCAACTCGAAGGCCTCATCCTTGATTCAACCGCACTATCCGATGTCGGCTTGCGCGAGATTGCAAGCCTCAGGCACTTGCGGCGCTTGAGCCTCAATGATGTTCGGCTGTCTGAGGCGTTACTCGTTGAGTGCGTGACGAAACTTCCGAATCTTGCGAGGCTTGAGGTGAATGGCACTGCAATCTCCGATGTCGGACTCGAGGCGATTCTTCATCACCGCTCATCCGGGTGGTTGTGGATTGACGTCCATAACACGAACGTGACGACCGCTACAGCGCAAAGGCTTGCTCAACAGTATGGCGTCAGATTGGTGTACAGCACCGAGTGGGCCAAATAGCTCGTTCGACCTTGGTGCTTGCTGGCCGCACGAACTGAAGCTCGGCGTGTCGCGGCATGGTCTTCGCCATCCTGTTGGTCGCCGCCGTCCGAATTAAGGTGGAGCAGGACCGGACGGAAGCGGTGTGGCGGCAGAAGCGGCGGTGGGAGCAGAGCTACGAAACAAGGCTCCGCTTGCAGGGCGAGGCATGGAGCAGGCTCGTGGACGAGGCGAACGACCTTCGGGCACGGCTGGGGGAGCCCAGGCGGCCCAAAACGCCGAGTGAGCACGCGCCGATCGGTGATGTCTACACTCCCTGAGGGCGCGTCGGCGACCCCGCGGTCGACTGGGGCGATCTAGCGGAGGGTATCTCAAGCGAGGGATAATGGCATGCCGGGGGCGAACACAAGGATCAGTCGATGGCCAGGTTTTCGCTGAAATGCTTGCTTGCGTCCGTTGGGCTTACGGCCTTTTTCTTTGCAGCCCTGTGCAATCCCTCCGATCGGTGGAAGGTCGCCTCGCAAACGATGGTGCTGCTGTTGCTCACCTATGGGGCGATCCGAGCATGCGTTCCCAACTCGAAGCAGCGGGTCTTCTGGAGCGCATTTGTGGTTACTTCGTTGCTCTGGGCGATTGTCGCTCCCATGCTCACACAGTATGCGTTCCCACTCAACTTGGTTGATTACGTCTCATGGTGGTTTAAGAAACCGGACGCGGTCATCGGAACCTATTCAACTCAGGCGGCTTGGGCAACTGCGCCGAGCACGTTTCGAGATCAGTTTCGTGACGTTGGTGTTCCCCTCGTGTCGCTACTGGCGGGCGTGATCGGCGGAGTCTACGCCGAATACTTGGCCAATAAGGCGGCGCGGCCATGAAACCGTCCTTCTCCCTAAAGTGGCTCTTTGTCGGCGCCGCCGCCGTCGGCCTCCTGATCACCGCTGTTTTGCATTCCAACAGGTGGTTCGTATTTGCGAGCTGCTTGGTCATGGTGGGGCTTTGCTCGTTTTCAGCGTTTCGAGGACTGCTACACGGGTGGAGAGCCCCATTTTCGCTCGGGTTTGCGATCACAGCACTTTTCTGTTACTCGGCCGATCTGCCGAGGGACGCCGTCTGGCTCATCAACCCGGCGAATGCATACATCGAAGACGACAATGAGGTGCATAGACGAATGATTGGGGAGCACATCTTCACCTTCCTGGTCTCCTCAGTGGGCGGGATTGCGGCAAGCTACTATGCGTTTCGTTGGTCAGTCCCCGAAGTGAAACCAAAGGCGAAGCCATGAAACCTTCCTTCTCCCTGAAGTGGCTCTTTGCCGCCGTAACCCTTGTGGCCGTCCTGCTCGGTTGGATGATTGACCGAGGCCACTTGGCTGACGAACGGTGGGCGGCTCGCGAACGGGAAATGGCGAGAGACTGGGTATTGCAACAATTATTGTGGTGGGACCCAAGCCATCCCGGGCAGCCGTCTCATATGCCCTTCAGAGGCGCATCAGAGTCGAACGAGATCGCCTTACTCTATCGGGCAGTGAGCTAAGGGAGGAGCAAATCGACGAACGACTCGCCGCCGGCTTAATCGGACTGGCTTATCGCGAGATCGTGCTTGTCAAAGTGACACTGCGACCGGAGGCGAAAACGGTGTTGGGCTGGGTGTACGACTCGTCCGTCGATGGCGACGTTCAACGCTTTAGAATGAAAACCACCGTCCAGAAATAGGAGACTGGCGGTGCTTGGCTGTGAAACCGCATTTCCCCCGGACGTTCAGCTCCGCCACTCTGCCGCCGGCCAAGCCCGCGCCGAATCTTAATCAACCCCGACTAGCGCGCCTCGCCCCGCGGCAGATACACCGTCATCGTGGTCCCCCGGCCCAGCGCGCTCTCGGCGGTGACTCGTCCGCCGTGGGCTTCGACGATCGATTGGCAGATGCTGAGCCCCAGCCCCGTGCCGCGGACGACGCGGCCGCGCGGTTTCTCCGCGATAGAAGCGGTCGAAGATGTGCGGCAGGTCGGTGGGCTGAATGCCCGTGCCGGTGTCGGCGACGGTCAGTACGGCCAGGGCCACCTCGCGGTCGGTCGACAGCCGCGCCGACACGCGGCCCTTCTCCGGCGTGAACTTGAGCGCGTTTTCGATCAGGTTGTTGACGACCTGGCGGAGCCGCGTGGGATGCCCTCGATCCAGACATCGGGGGCAAGGTCGGCCTGCAGCTCGATGCCGCGCTCCTCGGCCAGGCCTGGAACATGTCGAGCAGGCAGGCGGCCACGCGATCGAGCTGTACGCGCTTGTAGGCAGCCGCAGCTCGGCGTCGGTTTCGGCCAACAGCAGCAACTGATTGACCAGCAGCCCAAGCTTGGCGCACTCGTTGAGAATCAGCTCGAGCAGCTCCTTGTATTCTTCGAGCGAGCGGTCGCTGGCCAACGCCACCTCGACGGAGCTCCGCTGCGCGGCGCAGGCGACGAGCTCGATCAGCTTTCGGCCACGACGAATCACTTCCTCGACCGCATTGCCACCTACTCGCAGCACAATCAGCAGTTGCTCGAGGGAAAACTCCACGCAGCCCCGTTAGGGGCGACCGACGGTAGCCCAGGGCAAGGACGGCGCTAGCCGGCCGCCGCCCTGGGTTACGGTCAAGGGAGACGAAGAGCCCCGGAGGGGCGAAAGAAGTCCATGGGGCATGGGCAGGTCGGTTTGGGCGGGCATCATGCCCGGAGATCGTTTCTGTCGCCCTTATCGGGCTCGGTCGGTTACTTCTGACCTAACCCAGGGCTGCGGTCAGCTGGCGCTGCCCTGGCCCTGGGCTAACTCTCGCGCCCCTAGCGGGGCTAAAGCGAGCCCAAACAACGAGAACTCGCAACCTCGAAACTCTCCGTAGCGTTCCGAGTGGTGTTGCCGCTCGCGGTTCGCGGCTACCTCCGCCCCATCCCCTCCATGAGCCGGCCGATCCAGAAGATCACCGCCCCCACGACGGCCAGCATCAGCATTTCCCGCAGGCCGAGCCCCGTGAGTTGCATGATAATGGCCAGCGGCAAGAGCGCAAGACCGATCATTTGCAGGGCGCGGCCGAACAGGATCATGGCGACGGTGGGTGCGCGGGCGTTGGGGAAAGCGAGTATGATGCTCTGAGCAGCCCCGCGCGGCAAGCACCGCTCGCGCGTCTGGTTCCCCTGCTCTCCGCAACGATTCCGCGCCTCATCTCGACAACGATCCACCACGCCATGCGTCTTTGGCAAATCCTCGGCCGCAGTTTCCGCCTCCGCTGTCCCGCCTGCGGCCGCGGCAAGCTGTTCGCCGGCTGGTTCACCATGCGTCCGGAGTGCGAACATTGCGGCCTGCGGTTCGAGCGCGAACCCGGCTTCTTCCTGGGCTCGATCTACGTAAACTACGGGCTGACGGCCGTGCTCGTGACGGCCGCGTACTTCGGCCTCTTCTTCACGAACACGCTCACCGACCCGCAGCGGCCGTGGTCGCTCGTGGCCTTCAGCGTGCTCTTTCCGCTGTGGTTCTTCCGCTACGCGCGCAGCCTGTGGCTGGGGTTCGACCAGTTGTTCGATCCCCGCGCCCGCCAGACCCCGGCGACGCCAGGCGCCGGCCGCGACTCCTCCGTCGCCCCCCGAGAACAGAGCCGGACCTGAATTGCGCCCCCGTCTCGCCCCCCGGCCGCGAGAACATGCTAACGCCGCGACATCCGGCCTGCCACGTAGCCGCCGAGTGCGCAAAGGACGCAGGCGAACACCACGATCACTTTGAAGGTGAGCGGGGAGACGGAGATCATTGATGGAGCCTCAACGCGACTGCGGGTCGTCACGGTGAGTGTACCAGACAATTTCACGGAAGCTGCACCCGGCAATTCCTTCCGGGCGGCCGGCCCGACTTGCTTCGCCAAAGATCGCCGAGGAGATGAATGCGACCCAAGAAGTTAGGCCAGCTACCTCGCTGGGATTCGCTGGCGCGCCCTGCTGGCGCCGAGTCAAACCCCTATTTGCCCGTCGCCGCTACCGGCGATCTTCAGATTTTCTCGGAAGCCGCGCTTTGGGACGCCGCTGTTCGGTATCAGGCGCCGAAGGTCCCATCGCGATTGCTGATTATTGCGATCTCCTGCCTCCTCGTCGGCAAACCCTTGCCAGCGGCGACCATCAATATGTCAGCGTTTCTCGATGCAAGCGGCGTCGTCGATCCACGCGGCCCCGGTCGTCAAGACGATCTGCCGATCATCACGGCATCGTCCGCTAAGGGCGTCTGCGTGTTCGAACTGGACACGACCACCAATGTCCTTTCCTACGAGATCCTGTTCACCGATCAACTGCTGGCAGGTCTGGAGATTGGAGCCGACTTGCGCGCACCCGATTCCGCGGCGGACGTTTTGTTCCCGCTGCCGTTGGGACATTACAAGGGCGGGGTCACCCGGGCCCTTGCACCGCCTGAAGTGGCAAGCCTGGCCGTTGGGGCATGGTCGGTGAGCATCCGCACAGCGGCGTACCCCGCCGGGGAGATCGGCGGGTACATCGGCACGGCGCCAGAGCCGGCGAGCGGCTCCTTGGCTCTGACGGCGCTCGTCCTCCTAGCCGTGTTCTCGGCGCAAGCATGCTTGGCTAAGTTTGTTCCTGTTTGACCGCATGGCATGCATCGGTGTCACCTTGGCTGGCCTATCTCAGGGTGGGGCGCGCGGCTGTTGTGGTTGCTCAGGCTCTCTCGAACGGTTGCCCGCAAGCCGCGCTGGTGTTCGAGGTCGGAATCTCGCGACGGCGATTCCCCACCGGCCCCCTCCTTTGGTATCATCGCACCAGCGAATCCCAACTCCCTCCGTCCGGGGCGCTTCCCGCAGAAATCACCGAGCCATGAAATTCATCGAGATGTCGGGCAAGCAACTGCTGAAGATCATCAACGACGGCGAGGTCGATCCCAAGGAACTGGCGGCCGCCGGAGTGAAGGATCTGAGCATCATCCGCATCAACCAGCAGGGGGACATCGAAATCCGCCGCCGCGAAGGTTGGGATGTGATCGGCGGGCTAATCGGCGAGTTCGAACACCGCCTGCACCACGAGACGGGGCTCGACTGGGCCTAGCGGCGTCGTCGGCCGCAGCCCCAGCGCCTAATCGGACGCGCCCTGCTAGCGCTGCGGCTCGCGCGGCACGCGCACTTCGGCCAACCGGCCGCGTTGCGGCAGTGCGCCGACCAGGGCGTAGACGCCGAAGAAGAGCCCCGAGAAGAGTAGATCGGCCGCCAGCATGTAGCGGTAGAACGGGGCCGCGTTCAGATAGCACTCCGCGAGACCCGCCCAGGTGTGGGCATACCAGTCGTTGAAGGCCCAGACGGCGAAGTTCGTGGCCACGAAAAAGGCCACCGATGGCAGCAGCACGCAGGCCCCGACGCGCAGGGGGGACACACGCGACCGCAGCATCCAGCCCAGCCCGGCCGCGAGCAGGAACGCGCCGTACACGGCGGCCATCTCGCCCGCGTTGTTATAGGTCGGCAGCCACAGGTTGCTCAGGATGAGCACGGCCAAGGGGGCCAGGGCGGCGACCAACGCGCGGGAGAAGTAGAAGCCTGCGAACAGGGCAACTGCGCCCGTGGGCGTGAAGTTGGGGGTTTCCAAGAAGGCAAAGCGGCCGGCTACTCCGCAGGCCACCAGCAGGGCGAACACGAACACTTCTTGGGCAGCCGACTTCTTCACAGTGGTCTCCTCAGCCAAAGTCAGGACGCAAGCCGATAGCGCGCATTACGATGCGCTGCGAGGGGCTCCGAGCCAATCTCGGTTCTACCGCATGGAGCCGAAGGTCCACAAGACCTCGTCCCCGGCCGCGAGCGTGGACACGCCGGCCCCCCGCTTGGCCTTTTCCCCATTGATCTGATACAGCCAGTTTCGACCGCCGCCCCCTTCGTTCTCCAGATCGTCGATCGCCTCGACGAACGCCGTGGCGCCGGATCCGCGATGCTGGACCTTGACGCCCCGTTTGTGCCGCCCGGCCTGCTCGAGCGATTCAAGGGCGGTCAGGCCCGGCTTCCATTCCAGGGCCTTGAACCGCTTTTCGACGCCGTCGCCGTAGTCGACGGTCAGCTTGATTTGAGGCGGCGCCTTGTCAGCCGGGTCGGGCTGCTTTTCCTGACCGGCCCATGCGCGAGCGGCGACCATCATGGCCAACCCGAGCGATAAGCCCAGCCCCCAACGCGATGAGAGCGAAAGCGGGGAGCGCGGCATCGTCATCCTCGCGGGCGGCGGGCCAAGGGGCTGTGGGGAAACGGGTCTAGCCTAGGGATGCGACCTCGTTTGTCAAGCACCCACCTGACGTGCCGCGGCGGGGCCTGCACGTGGCAATGCATGGGATCGAGCGGCTCGCGTGCAGCGTAGAATGAAAGCAGCGGCGACGGTTTGTCGCGCTGTCCCCAACGCAGTATGTTCTAGCGCGGCAGCCTGCGACGCAGGAAGCGCTCGAGTTGCCCGCCCCGTGCCCATCGACCTGGACTGCACCATGCCTATCGTCTCGCTGGATTGGCCCGAACCCGATATCGCCACGCTTACGTTCGACGATCCCAGTAAAGGCGCGAACGTCCTTTCGCGCTCGGTGCTGAACGAGTTGGCCGCGCATCTCGACGTGCTCGAGAAGCGCGCCGACCTGGCCGGCGTGATCGTGCGCTCCGGCAAGCCGGGCACGTTCATCGCTGGGGCCGACCTGCGCGAGTTCGCCAAGGACCTCGACGCTGCGCCCGATGAAGTGATCGAGCTTTGCACTCACGGCCGCAAGCTGTTCGAGCGCTTGTCCAAACTGCCCGGCGTGAGCGTGGCCGCGATCGACGGCATTTGCGTCGGCGGCGGCGCGGAACTGGCCGTGTGGTGCGATCGCCGCGTCTTTTCGGACAACCCCAAGACCGCCTTCGGCTTTCCCGAGGTCAAGCTGGGGTTGATGCCGGGCTGGGGGGGCACCGCCCGCAGCACGCGGCTGGTCGGCCTGGGAAACGCCGTCGAGCTAGTCACCGGCGGTGAGAACATCGATCCGCACGCCGCCCAAGCACTGGGCTTGGCGATCGATGTCGTGCCGGCCGAAAAGCTGCTCGCCGCGGCCGTGAACGTCATTCGCCAAGACAAGCTCACGAGCCAGTATCTCACCGATCGTCGGCACGCCCACCAGGGGGTGAACCTGAGCGAAACCGAACTGACGTTCCTGGGCGCCACCGCCGCGGCCTACATCCAAGGGCAAACGAAGGGGCACTATCCCGCGCCGCTGGCCGCGCTCGAGCTGATGCTCTCGGCCGCGCGGCTCGATCTGGAAACGGCCTGCCAGCGCGAGGCCGAGGCCTTCGTGCAGTTGTTCGGCACGCCGGTGAACCGGGCGCTGCTCAACGTGTTTTTCTTGAGCGACCGCAACAAGAAGGACACCGGCGTTGAACGCCCCGTTGAACCGCGACCCGTGAAGAGCGTGAGCGTGCTCGGGGCCGGCATCATGGGGCAGGGAATCGCGGTGGCCTGCATCAAACGCGGCCTGCCGGTCAACATGTCGGACGCCGCGGCCGAGGCCCTGGCCGGCGCTTCCCAGAGCGTGCTCACCGAGGCCGCCTATAACAAAGCGCTCAAGGGCCCCGACGTGCAAAAGATGCCCGGGCTGGCCGCCCTGTTCAACGCCACCACGTCGGACGAGGAACTCGCGCGGGTGGATCTGCTGATCGAGGCGATCGTCGAGAACATGGAGGTCAAGCGCAGCGTCTACAAGCGGCTCGAGCCCAAGTTGCGCGACGACGCGATCCTGGCCTCGAACACCTCGACGATCCCGATCGGCAAGCTGGCCGAGGGCCTTGCTCGCCCCGAGCGGTTCTGCGGCATCCACTTCTTCAACCCCGTGCGGAAGATGCCGCTCGTGGAGGTGATCCGCGGCGCGAAGACGAGCGACGAAACGGTGGCTACGGCGGTGGCCTTCGCCAAGAAGATCGGCAAGTCGCCGATCGTGGTGAACGATGGGCCCGGCTTTTTGGTCAATCGGCTGCTCTTTCCGTACATGCAGGAATCGCTCGAGTTGCTGGTCGAGGGCGTGCCGGTCAAGCTCGTGGAGCGGGCGGCCAAGGACTTCGGAATGCCGATGGGGCCGATCACGCTCTACGACGTAGTGGGGCTCGACACCGCCTTCTACGCCGGCCGCGTGATGTGGGAGGCGTTTCCCGACCGGATCATCCCGTCGCAACTCTTGGCGACGCTTGTCAAGCGCGGCCGTTTGGGGCAAAAGGCAGGCGCCGGCTTCTTCGCCTATCCTCCCGGCAAGAAACCGGAGAAGGGCGTGCCTGACCCGGCGTTCGAGCCGATCCTGCAAACTTACTTGCGTGGCGACCCGCTCAAGCTCACCCAGGAGCAGGTGACCGCACGGCTCTTCCTACCCATGCTGCTCGAGGCGACGCGGGCTTTGGAAGACGGCGTGGTCCGCGACCCGCGCGACGTCGACCTCGGGCTGATCTACGGGCTGGGCTTTCCGCCCTTCAAAGGGGGCCTGCTCTTCTGGGCCGACACGCTCGGGGCGGCCAAGATTCTCGAGATGCTGGGGCCGTTCGAGGCGCTCGGCCCGCGGATGCAGCCGACGCAGCTCTTGCTCGACATGGCCCGCGATGGGCGGAAGTTCTGCGCGTAAAAGCGGAATTTAGCCCCCCGTGAGTCACGGGGGGACGAGAATCGCGACACACTAATCGCGAAGTTCGGCCTCGATCGGCCGGGTTGCGATAGTTCTACCCCCGGCGACTCGCCGGGGGCTAATGAGCATGTCGAACGCGGTTTGCCGCTCCGGCGTTTCTCTCGACCCGTGGCACGGCGCCGTCCCTGCGAATAGACTAGGACCCGCACCCGACCTTCCCGCCTGAGATCTTCGCCATGCGGATTCCCCTCCTGTCGCTTTGCTGCGTTGCCCTCGTGCTCTTTCCCCCGGCGGCCTGGTCGGCCGAGCCGGCGTTCGAATTGCACGACGGCGACCGCGTGGTGCTGCTGGGCGACGCCTTCATCGAGCGCGATCAGGCGTTTGGCGAACTTGAGCTGGCGCTAGCTACGCGCTGGCCCGACCGCCGAGTGGTGTTCCGCAACCTCGGCTGGAGCGGAGACAACGTCTTCGGCCGCTCGCGAGCGGGCTTTGGCGCTCCGGCCACCGATCCGAGCGAGTGGATTCCCCCCAGCCCGCAAACCGAGCACGGCTTCAAGCAGCTGCGCGAGCAGGTGCTGGAGACGCGGCCCACGGTGATCTTCGTCGCCTACGGGGCGACCGAGTCGTATGCGGACGATGCGGGGCTCGCGCAGTTCGCCGCCGGCTATCGAACCTTGCTCGACGCCTTGGCGGAAACCAAGGCCCGGTTCGTGCTGCTCTCGCCCCTGCCTGTCGAAAAGCTGGGTCCGCCGCTGCCTGATCCGGCCGCCGACAACGCGCGGCGGCAGAAGTATGCGGCCGTGATCCGGGAGATCGCCGCGGAGCGCGGGGCGCGGTTCGTCGACTTGTTCGCTCTGCTGGGGCCGGCGATGAGCGCGAGCGGCGGGGCGGCGGCGCGCGGAAACGCAGCGTCCCTCACCCCGGCCCTGTCCCATGGGGAGAGGGAGACGCTGACTGACAACGGGATTCACCTAAATGCGCGCGGCTACCGAGTTGCGGCGCAGGCACTGGCCAAGGGGTTGGGTTGGACGCCCGTCTCGCCGCCAGAATCGGGCCCGCAGCGCGCGGCCTACGAGCAATTGCGCGGCGCGATCCTGGCTAAGAACGAGCTCTACTTCCATCGCTGGCGGCCGGCCAACAACACCTACCTGTTTCTGTTCCGCAAGCACGAACAGGGGCAGAACGCCAAGGAGATCCCCATGTTCGATCCTTTGGTGGCTGAGCGCGAGCAGGAAATCGCCAAGCTGCTCGAAGCCGCCCGGTAGCGGCGTTCCAGTTCAGCGTTCCGGCGCGAGCACTGCGTTGTCGATGAGCCGAGTGGCCCCAACGCGAGCTGCGATGGCCAGCACGGTCGGACCGTCGATGCGTGGCTTGTCGGCCAGCGTGTCGGGGTCGGCGAGCACCAGGTAATCGAGCGGCACATTGACCGCGGCGAACATGGGCCGCAGCTTCGCCAGAATCGTGGCCGCATCGCGCTCTCCCGCTGCGACGAGTTGCTGAGCTTCGGCCAGGCTTTGCGAGAGCACGAGCGCCCGCCGCCGCTCGTCGGCCGAGAGATACCGGTTCCGCGAGCTCATGGCCAAGCCGTCGGGTTCTCGAACGATGGGGCGGACGCGGATTTCGATCGGCAGATCGAGATCGGCCGTCATGCGTTTGATGACGAGCGTCTGCTGAAAGTCCTTCTGGCCGAAGTAGGCGCGGTCGGCCGGCAGGGCTTGGAACAGCTTGAGCACGATCGTGGCGACGCCGCGGAAGTGCGTGGGCCGATGTGCGCCCTCGAGCGGCCGGCTGACCCCTTCGACCTCGACGAACGTGCTGTGCCCCGGCGGATACATGTCGGCCACGGCAGGCGCGAAGACCAAATCTGTGCCGACACTTGCCAGCAGTTCGCAGTCGGCCTGCAGGTTGCGCGGATAGCGCTCGAAGTCTTCGCCGGGGGCGAACTGCGTTGGGTTCACGAAGATAGTCGTCACGGCCAGGTCGCACTCGGCCTTGGCCGCCTCGACCAGGCTTAAGTGCCCGGCGTGGAGCGCGCCCATGGTGGGAACGACGCCTACGGTGCGGCGGGCGCGCTGCGCGGCGCGCGTCCAATCGCGGGCGTCTTGAACCGTGGTGACAACGGCAGGCAGTAAAGGCATGTTCGTGGACGAGAGTCGGGATTGAGGAGTGAATCCACGATTCTACGGCCGACTGCCGGGCGGGATAGGGCAGCGCGTGGAAACGCGCCGGGGGGCTCGCTTCGCTCGACCCCAGCCACCCCATTCCCAGCTCTATTCCAAGCTCAGATCGAGCGTTGCCTGAGCCGTTTGACCGCCCACCACCGTGGCCGTGGCGCTCGCCTTGCGGTCGCTGGCCGATTTGCTCGTGGAGAGCTTGTATTCTCCCGGCTTGAGCTTGTCGAACACGAACGTTCCCTGCGGGCTCGTTTGCGTGGTCAGGGGGTTCTTGCCTTCGTGGTCGGTAAGTTGCACTTGCAGGCCGGCCTGGGGCAACGGTCCTTCGTTGACGATTCCGGCGATGCGCCCCACCGAGAGATCGGGCGGCTCGCGGACCTCGATCGTCGCCGCGGCCAGGCTCGAGAGCCCCACTTGGTTGGTGAACTGCACCGTGACCGGCTGCGGGCCCGTTTGCTTCTCCGGCAACGCGATGAGGGCCGTCCATTGCGTGCCGCCGGGGCCGACGGGTTTTCCCTCAACGGGGGGCGCTCCCGCAGGCGGCTTGCCGTCGACCGGCGCCCCGAGGAAGAACTTGGCCTCCGTTACGGCGGTTAGTCCCGGCCAGCACGCCGCCGAGACGGTCACCTTGGCGCCCGGTGTGGCTGACGGCCCCGCCTGTACGAACTGCAGGCCTTGCGGCGGTTGATCGTCGAAGGTGATCGGCTGGATGGCGCTGGCCAACTCCTGGCCTTGGTCGCTCAGCAGGCGCGCCCGCAGATAGCGGTGCCCCACGAGGCCGCTGGCGTCGAGGGTGGGCTTCCAGTCGTGCAGGGTCGCCCGCACGAGCACGGCGCCCTGCGGGCCGCTGGGAGTGACGAGCGATTGGCGATCACGGGGCGTAGGCAGCGCCAAACTGCGCTCGACGGCGAGCAGTGAGCCTTGCCCCTGGCAGATCGCCAGGTCGAGCGTGGCGCCGCCGGGAGCATTGTCGGTCTCCAGGCCGAAGCTGAAGTTCGAAGCGGCGAGCGCCGCGGACGGCGCATCGATCCGGACCGCCGGACGCAGTTCCTCGGTCGGCGTCGTTGGCTGGCCGCGGGGGGCGAACGTGGCCGCGAACACAAACGCCCGCGGGCACTCATCGACGTTGATGTAGAAGTAGCCGTTGTCGTCGACTGTAGGCTTGAGCCGCAGGCCGGTCGCAGTAAGTTCGATCGGCGAGGTTCCCGCTACCACGGCGCGAAACGCCCCCCCGCTCGCGCCGGCGAACCCGGGAATCCGCGTTGTGGGAAGCGACAGGTCGACCTTGGCCGGCGGGAGCAGCGACCGCAGACCGGCCACGCGTACGCTCAGTTTATTCACGTCCACCGGGCCCGGTTGGTAGACCGCGCCATCGACGGCCACGTACTCCCGCGGCAGCGCGATCTCGATCGCCACGCGGCGTTGTCCTAAGAGCCGCTGCGTTTCCGGATCGCGAACGGTGAGCAGCAATTCCGTGGCGGGAAGCAAACTTTGTTCAGGCTTGGGTAAGCCCGCGAGTTGCACGGGAAGCGTGGTCCGCGGCGGCAGGGTCAGCTTGCCGGTGTAGAGCGCGCCGGCCTGAAGCTCGACAAGCACGTCGCGTGGCACGTGGCGCGGATTGGTGACGAAGAAGTAGAACGCCTGATCCTGCCCCGTAGGCCGCACGCGCACGTCGTCGAGCGCCGGCTCGGGCGTACGGGGATTGGTGCTGAGCGCTACGTGGAAGTGTTCGAGCCGCTCGAGCCCCTCGATCACGAGCGGCTGATGATAGGTCTGCTCGCCGCTGCGGACCTGCACGAGCACGCCGCGAACGTCCGAGAGGTCCGACAGGCGGCCCAGCGCGAGTTGCAGATCGAAGGCAAAGGGCGATCCGCCCGAGCCGCCGCGCGGCGCCGAGCTCTCCAGGGCAGCGCAAGGAGCGAGCACTTGGCATTGCGGCGCGTGCTGATCGCCCGATGCGGCGAAGCGCCAGGGCACCACGACGGGCACGCTCGGGCTCTCGAGCGTCAGGCCGGCCACCTCGTCGTTCCCCATGAACTCGATTCCCACCGGTTCGAGGGCAATCTCGGCGGCGCGGGCGTATTCGCGGGCGGCCTCTCCCGAGAACGCCGGCTCTTGCCGGTCGGCCTCGGCGTACCAGAAGCGGCGAGCCCGCCAAGCCCATTGCCGCCGCAGGGCAGCGCGCCACCAGCGATAACCGGGGTATTGTTCCGGCGCGGTGTCGGGGGAACGCTCGATTCCAGACAGCACCGCCGCGACGCGGGCGGTTTCCTCGGAAACGGAGGGGGCGGCCGCCGCCAGCGCGGCCAGCAGTTGCGGCGCCACGTCGATGGTTTGTGGTCTCTCGGATGGGCGGCCCACAGGCGTCTTGCCTGAAGCCAGACCGGCCAACTGCAACAGCGCCTGAGCCATTTGCCGACGACGCGTGGCCGCCTCCTGCTCGGCGTGCAGGGCGGCGCCCGAATCTCCGGCCGGAGCGTCGGTGGGGACAATGAGTTGCTGCTCGTCGGCGCGGTCGGCCGCGAGCGTCACGGCTGCCAGCCGCTGGGCGGCCTGCCGCTGGATTGGCCAAAGCTGCGCGCGAGCGTCGGCGGACAACAGCGGCGACTCGAGCAGTTCTTCCGCCAGGGATAAGTCGTCGAGGACCAGATCGGGGGCGGCCAACCGGGCCGAGAGCTGGCCGAGCGCTTCCGGCGAAAGGGGCTGATTCAAGAGTTGCCGCTGCAGGGAAAGGGCCATCGTCGCCCGCGCCGCGCGCTCGCCGGCGGCGCTGCGCGTCATCGCGCCGGCGCCGGCCGCCGGGGGATGGAGGGCGGAGAGCGTTTCGTCGGCGGCCTCCACCGTGCCGAGCCACGTGGCGAGCCACTCCGGCCGGCGGGCGAGCAGCCGCGTCCAGCCGGGCAACGCATACAGCGCCCGGTCCGACGACTGGAACGCTTCGTCCATGATCTGCTGAAGCTCGCGGATTTCGTCAAGCCGATCGCTTGCGCGATGCAACTGTTCTTCCGCGGCTGCCCGCGGCGCAAAGCCGGCGGCGAGGTACAGGTACGTTCCTTCGTATTGAGCCTGCGCCGCTGCGCCGAGCAGGGGCTGGCATGCAGAGTAGGTGCGGGGGCGCACGCTGCACGCGCCGAGCCACAGCGTCGCCTGCAGCAACGGCCTCAGCGCTGGGTCGACTTGGGCAGGATCCGATGTGGCCAGCTCCGCCAAGCGGCGCAGCAGCAGCGTTTCGAAGAACTTGGGCTGCGGAGCGCTCGTTTTGAGCAGGCCGTCATAGAACCGGCAGGACGCGGGAGAGAGCGCGGGGTCGTTGGCTGCCGCTAGGAAGACTGCCAGTGCGAGCGCCGCTGGCGGCGTCTTGGCATGTTGCGCGGCGAAGCTCTGCAAGAGCGCTGTTTCGGCCGCGGCCCGCTTGTCGGGGGGCTGCGGGGCGGTCTGCGACCATTGCGCCGCGGCTTGTCGCACCTGGGCGAAGAGCGCGGCGTCGAGCGGCGTGCCCATTTGGGCGCTCTCGAAGAGCGTTCGCGGCGGTGGCGCGTTCAGTCCTGCGGTCAGCTTGGCGCGGGCTGCCTGAAGTGAGTTGACGATCGCCGTGACATTGACCGCCGTGTCCGACGCCGTTCCGCCAAACGACAGGCGGCCCTCTTCCGCCAGGAGCAAACGTTCGAGCCGATGTGTCAGTTCGGTCAACTCGAGCAGATTGCCGCTCGCCCAAGCGTCGCGCAGCCGCCAGGCCGCGGCAAGTTCGGCCGGATACTGGATCGCCGGCGCCATGGGCTCGAGCGGTTCCGGAACGCCGTGCGGCACGAGCGTTAGATCGAAGTCATGGCCTTCGCCCAAGAGCTGCGGCGTTTGCGACCGCAGGCAGTTTTCGCGGGCCCAACGCGCCACGCGGGCCTGCACGAACCGTCCCAGTTCGTGGGCCGTCACGCGGCCGTCGCGCGTGGGCGATGCAGTGTCTGCATAACCTCGGAGCCCGAGCTCCATATAGTAGCCGAACACGCTGCGCCCCAAGGCAGCCGAGGCGCCGGCAACTTCGCCTGGCCCGCAGCTCGTGATTACGATCCGCGACGGATCAGGCACGGCGGCCAGTTCGGCCTGCACGCGGGCCGCGGCGTCGTTGGTCATCACGCCGCTGGCCGGCGAGGCGATCGACCAGAAGATGTCGAGAATCAGCAGCTTGCCGTCGGCTGGCGAGTCTTTGATCGCCTTGAGCACTTCGGCCAGCGGCAGACGACCGCCGGTCTCCTCGGGGCGCACGCCGGCCGCGAGAAGTTCGACCCGTCCCTCGTCGTTCGTGAGGGCATAGGCCGAAAGGTAGACCACGATATGCTGGCGCCGGCCCGGCAACTCGCTGAGCGTGCGCCGCAGCAAACGCTGGTCGATGCCTGGCGAGGTGAGCAGCGGGTGGGTGAAATACTGGCCGGCCAGCAGAGCGCGGCGGTCTTGCCGAGCGGGCCAATTGTCGCCCAGTGGGCTGGGATATTCGGTGATCCAGAGTGGGATGAACAAGGGATGAGGCCGGGCACGCCACCACGACGCTAGCCCCGCCACGGCGCCAACGAGGGCCAACAGCGTCGCGCCGAGCGCCAGCCGGCGCCGCAACCGCTTGGGCACGCGCCAGGGGGCGGCTCTGAACTCGGGCGGAGTCCGCCAGCGAAGTTGGTCGGTCGAGCTCATGGCGTTCCTGGCTACGGCGACGGGAAGCTAAAGCTGGCGGTCGGTCGAACATCGTCGGCTTGGGGCGCCGGCAACCCGCTGAAGTTGATCGCTTCGCCGCGCGAAGCAGCGGACTGCTGGAGCGCGTCGACCGACACGATGCTCAGCCCGGTGAGCGCCTCCTCGGCCCCGGTCCCCAAGTTCCAGAACAGCGCGGCCGTCCGCCCGAGCGCGGGCTCGTAGTAACGGTGTTCGGCGCCCAAGGGCTGCACTCCCTGCACCCGCACGCGGAATTGCTTGCCGGGAGCATGCTGCAAGCGCACCACCAGGCAGTCACAGGGCTGGAGCTGGCCGGGGGCCGTTTCCACCACGTGGCGCTCGACGGCCACGCCTTCGATCGTCACCTGGTCGTCGAACGCGTAGACCTTGCGGCCCGCGAGCTCGGCAACGTGCTGGAAGTCGGCGCCGCGCGCAAGCGCGACCGCCGGCGGCGTGGGTTGGTAGGAGCTCCACCAGAGCTGGAGTCCGGTCTTCTGCCAGACGCCCGTATCGTCGGTGGGCCACCCTGCCGCGTCGAGGCTAAAGGAGGCGGCCGGATAGCCGTAGATGCGCCGCCAGCGCCAACTGCTCGGAGACTGACCATCGCCCGTCAACGCGAACCAGACTTCCGCAGGATTCTGTTGCTGGAGCCAAGCCTGCTGCTTCTGCTGGTCGAGTTCGGCCGACACGAGCAATTGTGCCGCCCCGGCCGGGAGTCGTTGGTTCTGCAGCACCGCCCAGGTCCAACCGGCGGCCTCTTGCCGCGGCTTCCACGAGTAATCTTGTGCGGCCAGCGGCACGCGGCTGAACGACGTTCGCCCCTGCCGCTGCTCGAGTTCCAGGAGCAACAAATCGCCCGGGGCGAGGGAAACGTCTTGCGAGCTGGTCGCGCCGCGCTGCGTGCGTACCCGGTAGTTGCCGGGGGCAAGTCCCTCGGGCAGCCAGCGATTGTTCGCGCCGGGGGCGGCGACGGCGATTCCCTGCGGCGGCGCGCCATGAGCCGGGCGGCCGCTGGCGCTTTCGATCCAGTAGTGCTGTCGGCGCTGCAGCCCGGCCGAGAGCGTGCTGGCCAGTGCCTCGGCGCGGTCGACCGTTACGTACCGGCCGGCCGGCCACAGAGTTTCCACCGTTTGGAACTGCTGGCGGGCAGCCGCTTCTTCTTCGTCGACGACCTTGAAGCCGACGACGTCGACTGTGATGCCGGAGCCCTGGAAGCCACTGCGGAGCGCGGCGGCCACCGAGGTGGGGCCGTTGCCGGCGTCGTGCGACTCCCAGCGATTGTCCATGCCGTCGGTGATCACCACCATGGCGCGGAAGCCCTGCGTCGACGACAGGTCCTGCTTGGCCCGCAGCATCGCCTCCACGATCGGCGATTCGTTCCACGGTTCGATGGTGGGATAGCGGAGCGCCGACGCCACGCTGCCGAGCTGGTTGCCCTGTGGACCCTGCCAGGTGAGCGGCCCGACGGCGCGGCGGATCGTGCGCTCCGGATCTTGCGTCGTCTTCTCCATGCCCAGGGCTTGGCCGAACACCCAAATGCTCACCTCGATCCCGGCGGGCAGGTCGCGGAGCACGTCTTCGAGCGCCTGCACGGCCTCGGCATATTTGGTTTGCGGCGTGAACGAGGCCTTGGCCGGCGGCCCCATGCTGCCGGAGCAGTCGAGCACGAAGACGACGCGGCCCGTCCCTTGCGACGGGCCTGCAGGCGCCGCGCCGCCGCGAACCGCCAGATTGGCCATGGTGGGCGTTGGCAGATCGGCCACGGTCAGCCGCGGCGTGGGCGCCACCGTGATCGGCGCGGCGGCCTCCACGCGTTGGCCGCGGAATAGAGCGAATAGATCGAGCGCAGCGTCGGCCCGCTGAGGTTCGCCGACCAATTGCTGCTCGGCTTCCGCCAGCAGCGGGCTCGCAATCGTGCAGGTCAGCAATGCCTCGCTGCCGGCCCCGGCCAGTTGCCGCAGCATGCGGCCGTCGGCGACGGGCGCGACGAGCGCCAGGGGACCGTGCACGGCTGCCCAAACGGTGGGCGCTCCGGGGGGAACCGTAGCGCCAGGGGCGGCGGTCAAACGGCCGACGACTTCGAGCCGCGGCTCACTCGTCAGGCTCTGCCCTTCCGGCACACTCCACGCCAGTTCGCCGGGCGCTTGCAGTTGAGCGTGGGCCTCGGCCAGGGAGGGGAGCGGCGCGCCCAGCCGTTCGGCATCGGCCAGAAACAAGTTCCCTGCCACGCGATAGTAAGGCTCGCCGTCGTCTTCCGACCACCAGTGATCGAGCCAGGTGCGCTCCGCTTGCCACAGGAGGAACCGCTGTAGCAGCAACGCCCGCAGCAGATTGGGCCGACAAACATCGCGCCCCGTGTCTGCACGCAGTTGACGCAACCAGCGGTCGGCTGATGTCAGGTCGGCAAGTGCGCCGCTCCAGGTGGCCGAGGTCGCCGCGCCAACGGCCGTGCGGATCGCCGGCGCCAAGGCGCGGTAGCGCTGGCCGATTTGGCGGCCCGCGGCAGCCAGTGACTGCCAGCCTTCGTCGTCGACGGTGAAGGTGTTCAGCCGATGCAGCGTTTGCTCGTAGGTTTCGCGCCGGGCTTCCCCCGCGGCGGCCGGGCGATCGAACCACGCCTGCCCCAGCGCCGCGAGCGCCAGCCGGCCGCGGCGGGCGGCTACGTCGTGGGTCCGGTCGCGCTGCTCTTCCCAGGGGATCTCGGCGGAGCTGGGGGCCGACAGCCCGCTCTGCACCCACAGCGCGCGGCCCACGCGGGCGCGGGCCTCGAGCAGGCGAGCCCGCAGTTCCCAGGGAATGAGCGGCGACGCCAGGCAGTTTTCCAGATCGCGCCAGCCATCCGGCGAGGCGGCGTTCGCCAGCGCCTCCCATTGCCCCAGCACTTGCTGTTCGAATTCGCCGCGGGCGGCGTTGAGTTGATCCGCCTGCCGTGCCAAGTCAGCGACGGTCTCCGCCGCAATCGGCTGAGGGCGGCCCTGCTCGTCCGCTTTGTTCACCGCCTGTAGCGCGGTTTCCAGCCGATGCGTTTGCTGCCAGAGCGACTCCATGTCGTCGAGCAGCCGATGCCCCCCAACGCGCTGGCGGGTACCGAGCATCACGCGGGTGGCGACCCACCGCTCGTAGTGCGGCAGCCGCGCCATGGCAATGGCCACGGCTTCGCGGGCCGCCTGACCGCGCGCCGCGGCGGCGAGTGCGGCCTCGTAGCCCGCCTGGGCCTGGCTCAGGGCCTGCCGAGCGTCGTTCCAGTGGGCGGCGTCCGCAAACAGGCGGTCTTCGCCGGCTCGGCGCTGCACGTCGGCGGCGGTGACCGCGGCGGCCACCCAGGCCAGGTTCGCGCCGGCGTCGGTGGGACCGGGGGCGGCCATGCCCGCCGCCGCTCGCTGGGCCAGCGCCCGCACCTGCAGGGCCTGCGTGGCCAGCATGCAGAGTTCCTGCGGCGCGGCGGCGAGCGGAAGGTCGCGGGCCATGAAGCGGGCCAACTGGGCCTCGCTCGGCGATGGCTCGAGCGGACTCGATAGGGCCCGCAGGATTTCGGCGGCGCGCGGCAGGCTGCCGCGCGGGTCTTCGGTGGCACGGTTCACCAGCGTTTGCACCACGAAGTAGCGCAGCGTCCGCCGGTCCCGGGGCGTGGCCAGGCCGCTGGAAATTGCCTGCCACTGCGGGCCCAACTGGCCGGCCGGGGCGTTCCACAAGCGCGCGACGTCGGCGCTCGTCGCCGGCGGCTCAACCCCCACGTTCGCCGCGACCCAGGGCATCGCCAGGCTGTTGCCCACCGAAGCCAGTTCCAGCATCCGGGCGCGTTCGATCTCATGCGCGAGTTCCACCAGCCGTTCGCCAATTCGCTCGGCCGCCGGCAAATCGTTCACCAGCAAGAGAGACTCCCTCCGCAGAGCCAACTCCTGATAGCGACGCCAGCGGTGGGGCGTGTAAGTCCACGGGGCCGGCTGGGCGGCGGCCAAGGCCTCGGCCGCGCGCCAGATTTGCTCGACGCCGACCGGCAGCCGCACGGTCTCCGCCAGAGTCGCCGAAACCGGGGCCGCGCCCTCGCTGCGGACAACCGCCAGCTCGATTCGCGCGCTGCGCCGCACGCCTTCCTCCCCCTCAGGCAGCAGCAGCGGCGTTTGCCGTGTGGCCCGATTGGCTTGAGCCCAGCGATCGGTCGACGTGCGGACGAACTCGAACAGCTCGTTGACCGCCAGTCGGCCATCTTGGTTCAGATCGGTCGCAGCCCCCAGCAGCCCTTGCGACCAATAGTGATTGAAGAGCGTGTTGCCTAGCTCGGCCGACGCCCACGAGTTCTGCGCGGGCCCGCTCGCACAGATCACCACCAGGTTCGGCACCGCGGCGATCTGGTCGTTGAGGGCGAGCAATTGGCGGGCGAAGTCGTTTTCGAGCATCCCGAGCGAGGGTTGGTCGATCAACTGCGTGCAGTCGAGCACCAGCAGCTTGCGGCGCTTCGTGGGAAGCTCCGCCAATTGGTGCAAGACCGCGCTGATGCGCAACGCCTGCTGTTCGAACCTTTCCACGTCGACGTCGTTCGGCAGCACGTAGGGACCGGCGGCGTCGGCCCCGCCGTGCAGGCACATGTAGACGGCGGCCGTCGGCTGCCGGAGGACCGCGATCTGACTCTCCCAGCTCGTATCGCTCCACAGGTCGACCACCGGGCCGGCCAGCGAAATCAACGATTCATAACGGTGGGAGCGGGCGCGCTCGTCGCCGAGCGTGGCGGCCATTTGCCGCGCCCCGCGGATGCCGAGCACGTTGGGGGGCAGCGCCAAGTTGTCTTGGTAGCCCGCGCCCACGATCAACATGCCGACGGGCGCAGGGGGTTGCCACCAACTGCTCGTCCAGACAAGCAGCCCCGCCAAGCCCACGAGCGCCAGCCAGCCGCCTCCCAAGGCCATGCGCCGGCGACGGTCGTGCGCGCGGCGGCGGGCGTGTTGCCAAGCCCGGTCGCCTGGCCGCGGCGCTCTCTTGAGACGCGCAGCTTGCGGGGCAACCACGGCAGCGGGCGCTTCGGCCGACATCGCTTCTCCTCGAGAAGTGCGCGGTGACTGGCAGGATTGGAAAGGCGGGCGCCCGCAAGCGCGTGACGAAACGCCACGCCTGCCGGCCGGCAACCGTAGCCCGAAGGCCACCATGTGGCAAATCGTCACCGCGGGCGACGTCCGCAGCCCCGGCGACCGGAAAAATCGGCGCCACTGGCATTCGGCCCGCCCGCTCCCTTAGGATGAGGTCAGTGTGAGCTGCCCGTTCTGTCGCAGGCGCCGGAATCGAAGCGGATCCATGTACTTACTGGAAAATACGGTCCTGCAGCGCGAGCTGCTGGTGAATCTGCGGATGGGGCGGGCCTTCGCCCTGTTGGCGGCCTACGTAGGGCTGTTGGGGCTGGTGGTCTACCTGGCCTGGCCGAGCAACGTGCAGCTCGATCTCACGTCGCGCCCCGAAGATTCCCGCGACCTGGTGAATCTGTTCTTTCTCGGGCAGTACGTGCTCGCGTCGCTCATGGCCCCGAGCTTTGCCGCGGGGGCCATCACGGGCGAGAAGGAACGCAAGACGTATGAGATGCTGCTCGCCAGCCCGATGCGCCCCGGCGCGATCGTGCTGGGGAAGCTGCTGGCGTCGCTCGCGCACGTGGCCCTCCTCATCTTCGCCTCGCTGCCGATCGTGATGCTCTGCATTCCACTGGGGGGCGTGTCGACACTCGAGGTGCTGGCGGCGTATCTCGCGTTGATTCTCTCGGTGGCCACGTTCGGCATGATCAGCCTGGCGTGCAGCAGCTACTTTCAGCGCACGGCGGCCTCGCTCGTCGTGTCGTATCTGATCATTCTGCCGCTGGCCATGATCGGCGTTTTCTTCTGGCAGATGCTCAGCACGCAGGGCGCGCTGCGCTTGATGTTGCTATTGACCGCCATGCCGCTGGGGACGCTCGTGATTTGCGGCACGCTGCTGGCGGCCACGAGCCGCCGGCTCCTTCACCCGCCCGACGTCGGCAGCGAAGGGAACGAGGTCGTCGACCTCGACACCGAGCAGAACCAGGCCGTAGGCATGGTGATTCGCAGCGACCAGTTTCCCGACTGGCTGTTCGCACCCGCCAAGCGCACCGACCTGATGGAGGACGGGCAGAATCCGGTTTACGACAAGGAAATGCGCAGCGAGCTCTTCAGCCAGGGGACGCTGATGCTGCGCGTGGTGATCCAGGTGAGCATGTTCCTGGCCATTCCGCTGATGGCCTTCTGCCTGTACATGTTTCCGCAATACGCCCCCTGGTACATCAGCTACGTAATTCTGTTCAACATGCTGGTGGGCCCGGTCTTTTCGGCCGACCGCGTGACGGGGGAACGCGAGCGGCAAACGCTCGATCTGCTGCTGACCACGATCATCACCCCGTGGCAGATTCTGTGGGGCAAGCTGGTTTCGGGCCTGCGGGTGTCGAGCGTGCTGACGCTGTTCCTGGTGTGGCCGGTGCTGCTGGCCTGCGTGATGGTGAGCGCCTATTGGTCGAATCTGCTCTCGATGCTCGCCTATCTGGCGATCATCCTGCTCACCTGCCTGACGACGGCGACCTTGGCGCTCTTCTGCTCGGTGGTCTTTCGCAAGACGTCGATCAGCTTGATGACGACGTACCTGCTGATTGCGATGTTGTTCTTTGGGCCGCTGGCAGCGAACTTCTTCGCCCAGCGGTTCTTCGCGCCGCGGACTGCGAGGGCCGCGGTCGCGCAAACACCGGCGCCTGAGACCTCCGGCGACGATGCCAACGATCCGACGGCCACGGCCTCAATGCAGCCAGCCGCTGCCGAGCCTCCGGCCCCAAGCCCGGCCGCCAAGCCGCAGCTTTCGACCGCGGCCGAGGTGGTCTACCTCGTTGGGCTCACGAGCCCCATTCGTGCGGCGTTCAGCGTGCCGCTGGATCTGGATCTGAGCCCGAGCGAGTTCTCCCCCAAGGGGGACTTGCCGATGCTCTTCTCCTACTTCGGCTTCACGCTGGTGCTGAACCTGGTGGCGCTCTTGGCGGTGATCTGGCTGTTCAACTCCCGCTGGCGCGTGAGCGACACGCACTGAGCGGCGTTCGCTCTGAACGCCATGCTCGCCGTTGGCGTTACTGTAGGTTCACGATTACCGCTTCGCCGTCCGTCGGCGGTTCGGGGCGCCAATCGCGTTTGGCGGTGCTGACGCTCGGGGACTGGGACGCTGGGGGAGCAGGCTCGGCGACCGCCGGCGTTTCCACCGCTGGGGGCGCCACCGGTTGGGCAGCCGGCAGGGTAGCCGGCGCTGCGCTCACGATGTCGTTCAAGAGCGCTGCATACCAGGCGCAGTTCAGCCCCAGCGGCTCGTCTTGGCTGGGGTCGCGATTCGAGACGTCGAGCGACGCCGAGTGGACCCCGAGCACGTACCAAGCCGGCACGAACTCGCCGACTACGCCCGTCGGCTTGGGCAGCTTGGCGATCACCGGCGAGCCGCTCGTCCCCCGATGCAGCCGCGCGTCGGTGAGGAAGTACGGCTCCCCTTTGAACGGCATGGGGTAGACGCTGGCGATCGTGGCGTTGCGCACGATCGCCAGGTTATGCAGCGTGTCGTGGAAGCCGAGCGGAAAGCCAAGGATCAACACATCTTGGCCGATCGGCAGTCCCTTGTCCTTCGCCAGCACGTCTTCGGGCTGAAAGGCCGAGACGAAGTGATTGGCCATCACCTGCGGATCGTTGATCGGCACGGCCACCACATCGGCGGCGGCGCCATGCTTGGGATGCTCTTTCCAAACCGGCGCCCCATTGTTGTAGAGCGGAATCTGGATGTCGTTTGTCTTGGTCAGTTCGTTGGCGTCGACGTGCAGCCGCAGCGCCAGCCCATCGGGCCGGTGCTGCGTTGGCTCGTTGATCACCACGTGCCGGTTGGTGATCAGGTGTAGATAGCCGTCCTGCAGATAGAAGAACCCGGTGGCGTTGGTCATCTGCTGACCGTCGTTGAGCGTGAACACCTGCACGACGCGGACCAACAGCTCGTCGATCTTGATCGCCGGGGGCGCGGTGGGGGTGGGCTCGACGGGGCTCGGCACGGCGGACGGAGCAGGGACGGCTGGTTTCGGAGGCATAGATCGCTGAGTAAGAAGTTACGGTGCGTGAATCCGCCGCCAACACTGCGAACGACCGCCGTTGCGTTCATCCGCGCTCCATCGACACAGGTCAGCCCCGCAGCCCAGCCGCGCTCGAGCCGCCGGGACTCGCAAGCGAAATCGGAACGATCCCACCGGCCCGCCGCTGTTCTAAACTGCGCGACCGGCGAAGTTGCGCGCGCCGTTCGCGGCAGCTGTGACTAACTCCCCGGAGCGGTTCTGTGTCCCCACGATAGCGGAAGCAAACCAAATGCCAAGTCGCGACAGGCCGAGCGTTCGGATTCCCGAACCTGGAGCGGCGCGCCGGTGTCTCTGAACGCCGCCGGAGACGAAGGGGTTTGGTCATGGCCGCCCAGCGCATTTGCCCACGCCGGCTGTTACAATGCGCGGCCCAGCCTGGCCGCCCAAAACTGCCGCGGCAGTTACGCTTCGTGCCTTGGACCAATAAATTGATGCCGGTCGCCCTCGGCTGCAAAAACCTGGTGAAGCGTTACGACGGCAAGCCGCCGGTCGAAGCCGTGCGCGGACTGGATCTGGAGATCGCCGAGGGGGAGTGCTTCGGCTTGCTGGGGCCCAACGGCGCCGGCAAGACGACCACCATCGAAATCCTCGAAGGGCTGCTGCCGGCCACCTCCGGCGACGTGCAGGTGCTCGGACGGAGTTGGGACAAGCACGACGACGAAATCCGCCAGCGGATCGGCATCTCGTTTCAAGAGACACGGCTGAGCGAGAAGCTGTCGGTCCTGGAAACGGTCACGCTGTTTCGCAGCTTCTACCGGCGGGGCATCGCGCCGCAAGCGGCCCTCGAGCGCGTGTCGCTGGTCGAAAAGGGACCGGCCTGGGTCGGCAAGCTTTCCGGTGGCCAGAAGCAGCGGCTAGCGGTCGCCTGCGCGCTGGTGGGCGATCCCGAACTGCTCTTCCTGGACGAACCCACCACCGGCCTCGACCCGCAGTCGCGCCGCGAACTATGGGAAATCATTCGTGACTTTCGCAGCCGGGGGCGCACCGTGCTGCTCACCACCCACTACATGGATGAAGCCGAGCGGCTCTGCGACCGCGTGGCGGTCGTCGACCATGGCAAGGTGATCGCCCTCGGTTCGCCGCGTGAGCTGATTGCCAGCCTCGGTGGCGAGCACGTCATCGAATTTCGCGCCGAGGCTGCCGGCCGGCCCGTCGAACTGGCGACGAACGGGCAACTAGCCGGGCTGCCGAGCGTCAGCGAAGTTGCGGCCGAGGACGGCCTGATCCGTTTGTCGGTGGCCGAGCCGCACGTGGCGCTGCCGGCCCTGCTCGACCGGCTCGACGGGCTTGGCTGCGAGTTGGCCAGCCTGTCGACGCGGCACGCCAGCCTGGAAGACGTGTTCGTTCATCTGACCGGGCGCCGGCTGGCGGAGGAGGCAGAAGCGGCATGATTCCAGCGGCGACGGAAGCGACCGATCAACCGCGCTATTGGCCCCTCGGCCAATTGGTGCTCGCGCGGGTACGCGAGTTCTATCGCGAGCCGGAGGCCGTGTTTTGGGTTTACGGCTTCCCCGTGCTCATGGTGCTGGCGCTAGGCATCGCCTTTCGCAACCGCCCGATCGAAACGGTGCAGGTGGCGATCGTCAGTGCGCCGGCTGCGGAACAGACCGCGCGAGAGCTGGGAGAATCAGGCAAGACCGAGGCCGGCTCGCGGTTCGAAACCAGCGTGCTCGACGAAGCGACGGCCCGCCGACATCTCCGGACGGGCAAGGTCGCGCTCGTCGTGCTGATCTCGGAAAGCGACGCCGTGTCGTCGAGCGGACCAGCATACCGGTACCTTTTCGACCCCGGCCGACCGGAAAGCCTGGTCGCGCGAGCGGCCGTCGACGATGCGCTGCAACGGATCGCGGGGCGCAAGGACGTGGCAATCGTCAAAAACGAGGAGTTTGCAGAGCCAGGCGGCCGCTACATCGATTTCCTCGTGCCGGGGTTGCTCGGTATGAGCTTGATGGGGGGCGGGCTGTGGGGGGTGGGCTTCTTGATCGTCGACATGCGGATTCGCAAGTTGCTGAAAAGATTCTTAGCCACTCCGCTCAAAAAGCGCCAGTTTCTGGCCGGCATGATGCTGAGCCGCTTGGCGTTTCTCGTGCCTGAGGTGCTGGTGCTGCTGGCCTTTTCACGGTTGGCCTTCGGCGTGAAGGTGTATGGCAACTGGCTGGCGGTAGCGGCGCTCATTCTGCTGGGCGCAGCGGCCTTTGCCGGCTTGGGACTGTTGGTCGCCAGCCGGGCCAAAACGATCGAGGCGGTGTCGGGACTCATGAACCTGGTGATGCTCCCGATGTGGGTCTTCTCTGGCGTCTTCTTTTCGTCGGAGCGTTTTCCGGCGGCGCTGCAGCCCTTCATTCAGGCCTTGCCGCTGACCGTGCTGATCAACGCCCTGCGGGCCGTGATGCTCGACGGAGCGAGCCTGGCTTCGCAATCGCTGGCCGTGGTCGTGCTGCTCGGCTGGGCCCTCTGCACCTTCACGCTCGCGCTCAAGCTATTCCGCTGGAACTGACGGGCCAAAATCGGGCAGATTCCGCGGCAGCCCCCCTGTCCGTAGTGGTTTCTCCCCCACTTGGGTACGGAATTTGCCCAGCAAATCGACCATTTTCTCGGTCTCTGGCTTCTTGTGGCCTAAAGTGAAGGTAGGTGCGTGGTTTTCGGCCGAGTCCGGCCGTGCCCCACCGCTTTTCCGACGGATCTCCTCTGCATCTTGGATCATGTGGTTCGCGACGCCACGACAGGCGCAACTCGTACTTCGTTTGCCAGCGGCCGGCGCAACCCCGAAGGCTTTGGAATGATGACCTGTCATGACTTGGCTGCCCGCATCGAGCGGCTGCAGCCCGAGGCGGAGCCGCAGGAGGTGGCGCGATTGTGTTTGCTGCTGGCCAACAGCGGCGCCGAGACCGAATCGCTGGCCGACGACGAGCGGCTCACCAAGGCCTGGCACGAAATGGGGCTGCGACTGCAAGCGGCTGCCGACCAACACGCCGCGATGACCGAGGAACTGGAGTCGCTGTCCCGCTCCGACCCGCGCCAATTTGGGCCGGAGCAGATCTGGACCCTCGTCCGCGCGATCAAGGTGCAGAGCCAAATCCTGCAATTCTACATCGGCGAAGGCGCGATCGACGTTTGACCGGCCCTAACGGCTCGGCGGAGTCCAGACGGGCGAATGCAGCTTCTCCGCCACCCACGGAGTGTTGTCCCCCAGCGACTCCTGCCAGGAACTCAACGCCCGCCGCAGCTCGAGCACCTGGCCGCCGTAGGCGGGGTCGCTGGCCAAATTGTGGAGCTCGTGCGGATCGTTCGCGAGGTCGAAGAGCTGCGTGACATCGACCTGGGGGTAGCGGATCAGCTTGAACCGCTGGTCGCGCACCGCCCGCTGCACATCGCGGTAGGCGAGAAAGAGCGTCGGCCGAGTCGGCGCCTGCTCGCCGCGGAGCAGCGGCGCCAGGCTTTGGCCGTCGAGCCGCTCGGGCAAAGCCGCCCCCGCCAGTTCGCAGAGCGTGGGGCAGATGTCGTGCAGGTAGACGAGTGCGTCTGACTTGCCGGCTACGATGCCGGGCCCCGCGAACACAAGCGGCGCCTTCATCGAGTGGTCGTACAGACTCTGCTTGCCCATCAGCCCATGGCTGCCGAGGGCCAGGCCATGGTCGGCCGAGAAGACGATGACGGTGTTTTCGCGCATGCCCAACTCGTCGAGCGTCGCCAGCAGCCGGCCAAGATGGTGGTCGAGACCGCTGATCACGGCGTAGTAGTCGTGCAGTTGGCGGCGAATCTCGTCGGCCGTGCGGGGCCAAGGGGCCAGCCGCTCGTCGCGGATTTCGAGCTCGCCGTTGTCGAACGGGTGCAGCGGCAGGAAGTTGGCCGGCAGCGACAGCTCGTCGGGTCGATAGAGCTCGCGATACGCGGGCGCCGCCACACGGGGGTCGTGCGGATTACTGAAGGCCAAGTACATGCAGAAGGGCCGCGATTCGTCGCGCGAGCGCAGGGTTTCGATGGCCTGGTCGACGATCTCGCGCCCCGGCTCGCCGGAGTTGCGGTCGCGGTCGTCGTCGACGTACTTGTTGACCTCGAACAACGCCTGGATGGCGGTAGCCGTGTTGCCCCGCTTGCCATGATGGTAGGTCGCGTAGCCCCGCTCGTTCAGCGCACGCGGCAGATTGAAGCGGTCGGCCGGCGCGAGCGGCCCTCGCCAACGAAAATAGCTCTGCCCGGAGAGCAGCGTGTTGCGGCTCGGCGTGCAGACCGCCGGCATGTTCGCGCCCAGGCAATAGGCATTGGTGAACACACGGCCTGCGCGGACGAGGCTGTCGAGATGCGGCGTCTTGACGTCGGGGTTGCCGAGCGCGGCGATGGCGTCTGCCCGCAGATCGTCGGCGAAGAGGAACACGATGTTCGGCCGCTCGGTCGCCGCAGCGGCCGCGGCGATAGCGCACCACATCCCCGCAGCCAACAGAAGCGCGCGGCGCAGTCGTCGCACACCGCTCACCGCTCGATCCTCACCACGCGGTGGTTGTCGCTATCGGCGATGTAGATGAAGCCGTCGGGGCCGATCGCCACTCCGTGCGGCCGGGCGAGCCGCGCCTCGGTGGGCGGGCCGCCGAGCCCCTCGTCGCCTGGCGCTCCGATGCCAGCGATCCGCTCGATGCGCTTGGTGGCGGGAAAGAACCGCCAGATGACATGGTTCTCCGTGTCGGCGATGAGCACGTTGCCATCGCGGTCGAGGCAGGCGTGTTTGGGGCCATTGAAGCGCGCGTGCCTGGCAAGCTGGATGTCGGGCGAATAGCCCGCACGGCCATCGCCGGCGACCGTGTAGATGCGGTTCTTGGGAGTGGCGAACCGCAGGCAGTGCCCGCCGCGCTCCACGATGTAGACGTTGTCGTGGGCGTCGTACGCTACCGCCCGCGGGTCGATCAAAGGAACCGAAGCCGCCACGGCGCCATCCTTGGGCGCCCCCCGCTCGCCGTTGCCGGCAATCGTCTTCACGGCGCCGGTCTTGAAGTCGATGGTCCGGACCCGGCGGTTGTCGAGGTCGGCGACCGCCAAATGGTCGCGCCGCGGCGAGAGCGAGAGGCTGTAGACTCCGCCAAACTTGGCCTGCGGCCCCGGCACGTCGTCGGGCGTGAAGCCCTGCTCACCCGTACCGAAAAGCGGGGTAACGATGCCGGTGGCGAGGTCGATCTGGCGGATGCGGTGGTTGTTGGTGTCGGCCACCAGCAGCTTGCCGTCGTTTACCAGGATGTGATGGATGTGGTTGAACCGTGCGGCTGTGGCCGGGCCGCCGTCGCCCGCGTCACCGGCCTGGCCGTCGCCGGCGAAGCGGGTGAGCTTGCCCTGCGGATCGACCTTGAGGATGCGGCCGCCGGAGTGTTCGGCAATGTACAAGTTGCCTTGCGCGTCGAAGTCGGTGGCGAAAGGCTCGTTCAACTTGGCCTGCGTAGCGGGCACGTTCTCGGTCCCCGAGCCGCCGCCGGCCACGAGCATCAACCGCTCGGCGCCGCGCGAAGCTGCTGGGAACGAGAGCACGAGCACGGTGAAGAGAGCGCGGTGCAGCATCGGTTGCAGGAGAAAAGAGTCAGCTTGTTCGGAAAAAAATGCTCGAAGCGGACCTGTAAGCCGGGTTTTGTGCCGCGAAGCGCGAACGTTTCGCGGTGGCGGCCATTCATCTAGGAGGCCGGTTGCCCGGCCCCTCGAGCAGCCTACCCGGAAGTGCGAGCGGGCCGGACCGACCCGCCGCTCCCGCCGGCGGAGCCGACGGGGCGTTCCTTCCTTATTTGGCCTTGCTCCGGGTGGGGTTTACCTAGCCAAGCTGGTCGCCCAGCCTGCTGGTGAGCTCTTACCTCACCGTTTCACCCTTACCGAGGGCGGCCGGCCGAAGCCCGCCGCCCCAGGCGGTTTGCTTTCTGTTGCACTTTCCCTAGCCTGTAAAGGCCGGTGGGCGTTACCCACCACCCTGTCCTGCGGAGCCCGGACTTTCCTCCCGCCGCCAAGTGTGGCGACCGGCGGCCGCCCGGCCCGCCTCGAGCGAACACCATGGTAAGCCATGGCGGCGGCGGCGGCCACCAGAGTGCATCGCCCTGGGCCAACCCACCGCGCCTTTGCTAAAGTAGCCCGCACACGCACTTCGTAGCCCGCCCCCGTAGCCCGCACACTCCGTGTGCGGAACGCTGCGGCGCTCGCGCAGTTTGGCGTACCTCGGCGACTCGCCAAATTGAGTTTGCTCCAGCCCAGCATTCGGCACACGGACTGTGCCGGCTACTGCGGCCTGCGGCAGACAGAATTAGAAACCCTGGCCACTCCTTCATGACCTACGTGCGGCCTGAGATCGAGCGGATGCGCGGCTACGTGCCTGGGGAGCAGCCCCAGGGCGGCAAGTTCATCAAGCTCAACACCAACGAGAACCCCTATCCCTGCTCGCCCAAGGTCGTGCAGGCGATCGAGACCACGCTCCGCGGCGGGCTGGCCCGCTACCCCGATCCGCTGGGCACGGCGTTCCGCCTCCGCGCCGCCGACGTGCTGGGCGTCGAGCCGAATATGATCCTCTGCGGCAACGGCAGCGACGACATTCTCACGATCGCCACCCGCGCGTTCGTCGGCGCCGGCGAACTGCTCCGGCTGCCGACGCCGAGCTACGTTCTCTACCGCACGTTGGCCGAGTTGCAGGGGGCCCAATCCGAAGAAGTGCGCTTCGAGCCCGATTGGTCGCTCGGCGACGCCTTTGCCGCCGCCGCGCCGGGCCTCAAGCTGGCGTTTCTGCCGAATCCCAACAGCCCCTCCGGCACAGTCCTGTCGCCGGAGCGGATTCTGGAACTGGCCGAAAGGCTTCCCTGTCCGCTCTTGGTGGACGAGGCCTACGCCGACTTCGCCGAGCAGAACTGCCTGTCGCTGGTTGCTCGCAACCCCAAGATCATGGTTTCGCGGACGTTGAGCAAGTCGTATGCGCTGGCGGGGCTGCGGTTCGGCTTCCTCGTCGCGCAGCCGCAAGTGATCGAGCAGCTCGTGAAGGTGAAAGACTCCTACAACTGCGACGCCCTATCGATCGCCGGGGCAACCGCGGCTGTCGACGATCAGAGTTGGCTGGCCGAGAACCGCGCCAAGGTGATCGCCTCACGCGGGAAACTGACCCAGGCGCTGCGGTCGCTCGGGTTCGCGGCCGTAGAGTCGCAGGCCAACTTCGTCTGGGCGCCGCATCCCACGCGGCCGGTCAAGCCGCTCTACGAAGGGCTCAAGGCGAGCCAGATTCTGGTCCGCTACATGAACTATCCCGCTTGGGGAGACGGCCTGCGGATCTCCGTGGGCACCGATGACCAGTGCGACGCGTGCATCGCTGTGTTGCGATCTCTGCTGACTTAACAGCGACGCCCAGGAGGCGCGACCGATGAGCGCAGCAGCCGATGATGCGGCGGGCCGTCCGGCGCGGCTCGCCCCTTGGCAAGTGCTCGCGAGCCAGGAGCTCTTTGTCCGCGCGCCTTGGCTGAGCGTGCATCAGGAGCAGGTGCAGTTGCCGTCGGGGCGCGTGGTGAACGACTTTTATCGCGTCGTGCTGCCAGAGTTTGCGCTCGTGGTGCCGACGACTCCCGAGGGGCTGTTCGTCATGGTCCGCGGGTACAAGCACGGCGCGCGGCAGGTGGCGCTCAGTCCGCCCGCCGGTCTGCTTGGCCCCGGCGAAGCGCCGCAGGCTGCCGCAGCGCGGGAGCTGCTCGAGGAAACGGGGTACGCGGCCAAGAATTGGCGATCACTCGGCCGGTTCGTGGCCGATGGCAATCGGCAATGCGGGGCCATGCACCTGTTTCTTGCCAGCGACGCGCAGCCCGCCGCCGCCGTCCAGGAAGACGATACCGAGGTGCTGAACGTCGAATTGCTTACGCGGGAAGAGCTGCTGAAAGCGATTGGTTGCGGGGAGATCGCCACGCTTGCGGCCGCGGCCGGAATCGGCCTGGCGCTCGCGCTGCGGGCCAGCGGGGCGCCAGTCGAAAGCCAAGCGGCGACAGCGCAAGAGGTTCCCTCGGTCGGAAGGGCCTTGTCTTAGCGCGGATCACTACCGGCTCGTGACCCCCGATCGATCCGCGCCGCGAGGGTTCGGAAGCCAAGCTCGGCGATCTGGTCAGTGCGCTGGCGGATCGTCGCGACGCTGCAGGTGCGCGGAAGCGGCGACAGCGCCCCTCTCGGAGACGCTCACGTTGGCGCTCACAGGCACAAGGGCAATGCCCAGCGCGGCTCCCTCGCTGATCCGCGATCCTCGCCGCTACGACGAAGCAACCGTCTCGCCGCCGTCGAGCCCGCCGAAGCGGCGGCGGCGGGCCGCGTAGTCGCGGATCGCCTGATGCAACTCGGCCTCGGCGAAGTCGGGCCAGCAGAGCCGCGTCACCCATAGCTCGGCGTAGCTGATTTGCCACAGCAGGAAGTTGCTCAGCCGCAGTTCCCCCGCCGTACGCACGAGCAAATCGGGGTCAGGCATGCCGGCCGTGTAGAGGCAATCGGAGATGGTTTGTTCGTTGATCTGACTCGGGTCGAGCTGACCCGCCCGGACCTGTTCGGCCACGCGGCGCACAGCGTCGACCAACTCGCCCCGGCCGCCGTAGTTCACCGCGAGGCACAGGTGCGTGCCGGTGTTGGCGCTGCTCAGCTCGATCGTCTTGTCGATCTCGCGGAGGGTGGCGGCCGGAATGTCGTCGCGGCGGCCGATGACGCTCAGCCGAATGTTCTGATCGAGAATCGTCGCCCGCTCCTCGATCATGTACTGCTCGAGAAGATGCATGAGGAAATCGAGCTCGGGCTGCGGGCGTTTCCAGTTCTCGCTCGACAGGCAATAGAGCGTGAGCTGGCCGATCTTGAGCCGGGCGCATTCCTCGGTGACGCAGCGCACGCTGGCCACACCGCGGCGATGCCCTTCGACGCGCGGCAGCCCGCGCCGCTGGGCCCAGCGGCCGTTGCCGTCCATGATGATGGCGATGTGCCGCGGCCAACGGTCGCGGGAGAGGTCGGCAAGCTCGTCGGCAGAGGCGGGGGCTGTGGTGGACAAGGCCTGGAGCTCCCAGTAACCGTACGCAGGTGATTCGTTCGCAGGGCCCAAAATGCAGCCCTGCCCCGGTGATTGTAACTTTACATCACAAAGTACGCGAGAGGGGCTGCGGAAGTTCGGCAAGATTCTCGCGGCCGTCGGCGGCCCGCCCGCCGCTTTGGGGGGCCCGCGGCCCGTTACCCCAGCAGGACCGACTTCACCTGGCCTTCCGACACCAGTTTGAGGGGCCGCCCCTGCGGTCCCAGAATCGTCGTCTCGGGATCGATTCCCAGCAAGTGGTACATCGTGCAGAGCACGTCCTTGGGGCTGATCGGCTCCTCGTCGACGAAGGCCCCTTGCTTGTCGGTCCGCCCCACTGCCTTGCCGCGGGCGAAACCGCCGCCGGCCAGCAGATTGCAGTAGGCCCCCGACCAATGCTCGCGCCCCGCACCGCGCACGGTGCTGCTCAGCCGCGGCGTGCGGCCGTGCTCCGTAAGGCACATCACGAGCGTGTCGTCGAGCATGCCCCGCTGCTCCAGATCGGCCAGCAGCGCCGAGAGGGCCCGGTCGAGCCCCGGCAGCAGTTCATCCTTCAGCCGCTCGAAGTGGCTGAAGTGGGTGTCCCAGGCCGAGTTCGCCGTCTCATACTCGTCCCAGAAGACCGAGACCACGGTCGCCCCCGCTTCGAGCAGCCGCCGGCCGGCCAGCGTCGCCTGGCCGAACAGCGTCATCCCATACTGCTCGCGGCGCTCGAGCGGTTCCTGCTCCAGGTCCAACGCCCGCTCGACCGTGGGCGAGCCGATCAGCGCGTAGGCCTGTTCTTGGGCGCGCGTCAGCACCTGGCCCGACAACGTCTGGTCGAGCGCCCGGCGGCCCTGCTCGAGTTGGGCCACCAGGCTGCGGCGCTGCGCCAGGCGGTCGAGCGTGATCTCGGGGCCCAGTTCGGCCCCGCTCGCCAAACTGAGCTTTCCTTCGCGCGCGATGCCGGCGTAGGGATCGGGCACCGGCACGTCGCGCTCGCCGCGCCAGCGGTCGATCTTCTGCGTCGCCTGCCCGGCGAACTCGGTCCACACCGGGTTCAGCCCGCGCCCCAAGAATCCGCCATAGGGGCCGCCGCGCTGGAACTCGGGCGCGCGGCTGCTAAACGGAAACGGCAGGGCGATGTCGAACGGCACGCCGGTCGCCGCTCCGCCGCCGCGCTGCTCGTGCAGGTACTCGAGCACGCTGCCGAAAAACGGCCAGTGCCGGGCGTCGTAGGGCCCCAGCTCCATGGGAATGTCGACCCGATCGACGCCCGTCAGCGTGTAGGCGGCCGAGTGGATGTTGTAGGGGTGCGTCATCGAGCGGATGAAGCAACAGCGGTCGGCCAGCTTGGCCAGCCGCGGCAAGTGCTCGCAGAGCTGCAAGCCTGGCACGGCGCTGGCTATGGGCCGGAACTCGCCGCGGATCTCAGCAGGCGCCGCTGGCTTGAGGTCCCACAGTTCGTGCTGTGCCGCCGCGCCATAGAGATAAAGCAGGATCACCCGCTTGGCCTGGCCAAAGCGGCCGTGCCCCGCCGGGCTGGCCGTCGCCGCCCGAGCGCCGCCTCGCTGGGAAGACAAACCCGCAAGCGCCAAGCCGCCTGCCTGGAGCAGCGCGCGGCGCGAAACGCGGCCGCAGAGATTCAAGGGGGAACCGAGGATGCGCAACATCGAGCGAGTGGCCGGGGAGACCGAGGGGCGGGACTCGACGCTCCGGCATTATGCCCGACGAGGGGACCGACGATCAACCGGCGAGGGGCTTACGGGGATTTGCTGCCGATGAAGTCCTGGATCGTCTGCGAGCTGCCCCCTTCGGCTCGGGAGCGCGGCTGCGCGCCGGTCGACCAATGCCCTGCGCCACTCCGTCCGAAGCCGCCGCTCCGCTTGGGCTGTGGGATCGCGAAGGCGTTGCCGGCTGGCGACGTCGGCGCTGCCGCGCCGCGGCCGAAGAACAGGTTGCCCGTAGAGACCAGAAAGTTCGTAGCGCCGTCTTGCACCCGGACCCACCACTTCGTTCCGCCGGGCGCCGCTCCGCCAGAACTGCCCCAGGCGGCCCACTTGGTCTCCTTGCCGTCTCCCTGACTGGCGGCCAGCGTCAGCAAAAGGCAAACTGCGGCTAGAATCAATGAAGGGCGCATGACAGGTTCCTCCGTGAGCCAATGCCTGTTCGATGCCCGCGACTCGGCGGGCGGCGGATTGTAGAAGGGGCTGCCGGCGGCAGCAACGTCGTCGCCTCGCATATCAAGCCCAGGTAAAATAGGGCAATGCGGCGCCGAACGAAGATTCTGCTGGCACTTCTCTTTGCGGCCATCCTTGCTGCACTTCTGCTCCCGCGAGTCGAGACCCATTGGGATCGACGACCTCCACGACAAAAAGCGCCCACTGCGGGTCGCTCCTAAGGCACAACTACCCACCTTGGCAAGTTGCCGCTCCGCCCTCAGCCTGCTAGGCTGGTCGGCTTGTTCGAGTTCGGTTCCGACCCGCCGAACGAGCCGCCTCCATGCCTCTCTAAATTGCCCTGTTGCCCCAGATGCCGCCGCGCGTTGTCTGCGATTACCCGTGCGAGATTGGGGAAAACCCGCTCTGGCATCCCGATGAGGGCTGCCTGTACTGGACCGACATTCCGCGCGGCCGCCTGTTCCGCTACTTCCCGGCCACCGGCAAGCACGAGCAGGTCTACCAGGGGCGCGTTGTCGGCGGGTTCACCCTGCAGGCAGACGGCTCGCTGCTCCTGTTCATGGACCGCGGCACGGTGGCGGTCTGGCGCAAGGGGGAGATCGTGCGGACGATCATCGAGGAGTTGCCGGAGGAGTTGAACACCCGCTTCAACGACGTGATCGCCGACCCCGAGGGCCGGGTCTACGGCGGAACCATGTCGATCAAGGACGCCGAAGGGCGAATCTTGCGACACGGCCGCTTCTACCGCCTCGATCGCGACGGCTCGATCGACAAGTTGGCCGACGGCATCGGCACCTCGAACGGCCTCGGCTTCACGCTCGACCGCCGCACGCTCTACTACACCGACACCGGCATCAAGACGATCTGGCAGTTTGACTACGACCAAAAGACCGGCGCGCTCGCCAACCAGCGCCCGTTCGTGAAAGTGCCGGACCGCGATGGCGAAGGCAAGCCCGATGGCATGACGGTCGACAGCCAGGGGGACATCTGGTCTGCCCGCTGGGACGGCTCGTGCTGCGTGCGGTATTCGCCGGCCGGCGTGGAACAGGAGCGGCTGCACTTCCCGACCAAACGCGTGAGCTCGGTCGCCTTCGGCGGGCCGGAGCTCAAGACCATGTACTTCACCACCGCCGGCGGCCAAGACCGCGCCGCCTACGGCGCCACCGCCGGCGCGCTCTACGCCGTGGAAGCCAGTGTTCCCGGCGTCCCCGAATTCCGCTCCCGAATTTCTGTCTGATCGGAACCACGGAGACACGGAGACACGGAGAAGAGTTAGGCAAGACGATGCGAGCCTGAAAGTGCAAGGTTTGTTTGTCTTGGATCGACCTTCCCGGTACGTTCCCGATCTTCGTGCGACTCGAATGTTATTCTCCGTGTCTCCGTGCCTCCGTGGTTGATAATACGATCCATGCCTGACCTTTGTGATTTCGGTTTGATTGGCCTCGCCGTGATGGGCGAGAACTTGGCCCTGAACATCGAGAGCCGCGGCTACAAGGTGGCGGTCTACAACCGCACCACGAGCGTAACCGACGACTTCATGAAAGGGCGCGCCGCCGGCAAGAAGTTCGCCGGTTGCCACTCGCTCGAGGAGCTGGTCAAGGTGCTCGCCGCGCCCCGCAAAGTCATGCTCATGGTCAAGGCCGGCGCGGCGGTGGATGTGCTCATCGATCAGCTCATCCCGCTGCTCTCCAAGGGCGATGTCATCATCGACGGCGGCAACACCCTCTTCTCCGACACCGAGCGCCGTACGCAGCGCGTCGAGGAAGCCGGGCTGCTCTACATCGGCACCGGCGTCTCCGGCGGCGAAGAAGGCGCCCTCAAGGGCCCCAGCATGATGCCGGGCGGCAGCGAGGCCGGCTGGCCGCTTGTGAAGCCTGTCTTCCAGGCGATCGCCGCCAAAGTCGGCCCGAAGAACGACATTCCCTGCTGCGAGTGGGTCGGTCCCCGCGGCGCGGGGCATTACGTGAAGATGGTCCACAACGGCATCGAATACGGCGATATGCAGCTCATCTGCGAAGCCTATTGGATGCTCAAGCAGGCCGCCGGCCTCTCGAACGAAGATCTCTACGAGGTCTTCTCCGAGTGGAACACCGGCGAGCTCGACAGCTACCTGATCGAGATCACGCGCGACATCTTCAGCGTCAAGGACGCCGACTCCGGCGAGTACCTGGTCGACCGCATTCTCGACACCGCCGGCGCGAAGGGGACCGGCAAGTGGATGAGCCAGCTCGCCCTCGACCTGGGCGTGCCCAGCACGCTCGTGACCGAGGCCGTTTATGCCCGCTGCTTGAGCGCGCTCAAGCACGAGCGCGTGCGGGCAAGCAAGCTGCTGCGGGGACCGAACGGCAAGTACACCGGCCCGCGGAGCGAGTTCGTCGAGGCGGTGCGGCAAGCGCTCTACGCCTCGAAGATTTGCAGCTACGCCCAGGGCTACGTGCAACTTCAGGCGGCGGCCGCCGAACACAAGTGGCCGCTCAACTACGGCAGCATCGCCATGCTGTGGCGCGGCGGCTGTATCATCCGCGCCCGGTTCCTCGACCGCATCAAGGAAGCCTTCGACGCCGACCCGAAGCTCGAGAACCTGCTCCTCGCCCCCTACTTCCGCGACGCCGTGCAGGCGGCGCAGCCCGCCTGGCGCGAGGTGGTGGGCCAAGCGGTGCGTCTCGGCATCCCCACGCCTGCCTTCGCGGCGGCCTTGGCCTACTACGACGGCTACCGCGCCGACCGCCTGCCAGCCAACCTGCTGCAAGCCCAACGCGACTACTTCGGCGCGCACACTTATCAGCGGACCGACAAGGAAGGGACGTTCCACACGGAGTGGCTGGAGTTGCGGAAGAAGGTGTGAGGCCGCTCAGTGATTGTTGCTTTCGCACGGGACCTCAGGGACAAACTAGCGGAGGCTGTTCGCTCAATTGCGGCGCTCGCTCGCAATCTGGGAACTGAATCGCTGCCTGAGCAGTCCTACACAGTCGAATGGATGGAGCCAGTCAGCGCGGGCAACTGGAAGGGGCGCACGGCCGAAAAGTCGGAGCCTTCATTTCGGTCTCTTTGGCGAGAGTTCCGAGAATCGTTCGAGAACGACGATTCAGTTCGGTCGCTCCACGATTGCGTTGAGAAGTTCGTGGAAGAGAAGGCACAGTGTCCGCCGATTTGGACGCCGTTGGTCGTCTCTCGCCTAGGCGGCGGCGCGGTATTGAACGAGTACTATCGGCGCGTGCGTTCGCTCGCCTTGGACCCCAACGTGGTCGGAAACGTAGTCGAAGAATTCGTACGTGACCTCGGTTCTGATACTGCTGAGATCCGAGCCACGTATGTTGTCCACGGACTCTCGGCCGATGCACCATTTGAGATACCGCATGGGTACGGCTTTCGTCCGATTGACCGCGGCGACATCGACCGTTTCGGCCGAACGATCGACCCATTTGGGTGGATTCCAGCACGCGGTTGCCGGATTGTGCGTATCGAAATCGCGAAGAGCGACCTCACTGCCTTCAATGAATTGCAGAATCGGATCGAGATGGTCGCAATCGCACTCAACGAGCTCAACAGCGCGGCCGTGTCAGCTTCCGATTGTCAATTCGATTCGCCGACTTGAACAGGGTGCGTCGTGGGGCGGCATAGAACTCGACGCGCCGGATGATATCGTGCTCTGCAACATTGCTTTTGAAGGGCTGGTGTGGGTGCAAGCGGTCCACGCCGATGATCGATTTAGAGCCTTTATCTTGCGGATTGCTTTCGTCCGCAACTCGTCGCACAGTCGGCAACTTGGTCGACTGCGTGATCGCGCTGGAAAGCATGCTTGCCACGACTCGCGGAGCCTCGAAACGAATCGAGCTCGACTACGCGGCGCGGCAATATCCCGGACGAGTTCGGGAACGCTCGAGAACGATTGAGCATGATGGGTCACGCTGTACGACCTTCGTAGCGCCGTCGTACACGGCAATAAGAAGGCAAAACGAGGAAAAGATGTAGGCGACGAGAAGCTGAATGCTGATGCGGTCCAGCGGAAGATGTGCTTCGGCGAGTCCTTCTATGGGCGATGAGAAATGTTCCAGACGGACAAATCGACCTGGCTTGGCGTCTGGATGAAGCGATGGCGGACGTCTGGCGAGTCAGGGAGCTTTGACTCGACCCGTAGTTGAGCGAACCGCTCCGGCCGTTGCGGCCCGTCGGCTCCTCCCGGCGTGAAAACTCCGTAATCCACCCCCGCCAGGCGCAGCCGCCCGCTCGCCGCAGGCGACAATATGGTAAGGGTGCCCGGTCCCCCTTGGCCAAGTGCAGCGGGCCGGCTACCCTCCGGCCGCGTGGGGGAAGGCTGATTTCGAGTACACGTCGGATGAAGAACTCTCTGCCAGCGCTCGTGCTGGGCTTCGTGTCGCTGGCCTGGGGCGAGGAGTCGTTGCGGGCTCAGCCGGTGCGCACGCCCACCGAGCTGCCCCCCGCCTCGGAACCGCCCCCGCCGCAGCCGGCCGAAGCGAGCTGGTCGCTCGCCGCCAGCCAACTCGCCACCATTCCCGCACTTGCCCAACCCACGCGCGTTTCGCCCCAGGCCCGCCTCGCCGGCAAGTTGGTCGAACTCGAGCGGCTGCAGCACGAGATCGAGGCCCTGCGGGTGCAGATCGAGGGAAACTTGAGCGCAGTGGGCTGAGCGCGCGGCCCAGGCGCGGGGCGCGCCACTCTAGGCGCAAGCGCAATGAAAGGACGCAGCGCTGGTTGGGGCGCGCTGGCGGAAAATGCTGCCCGGCCCGCGCAGGGGTCCGCAGGCTCGACCAGGGAAACGTGGATCTTCCTTGTTGCGCTTGCGCTTTGGGGTGGGTGCTCGTCTGAGGTCGCGAATTTCAGCCCCGGAGGGGCGTGAGACATTAGCCCAAGGCCAGGGGGCCAGATCGCGTTTGGGTCGAACAGGAATGAGCAACAGAGCCCTGAAAGGGCGACGGAAACGATCTCCGCGCATGATGCTCACCCAAACCGACCGGCCCTTGCCCCATGGGTTTCTTTCGCCCCTCCGGGGCTCTTTGTCTCTCTTGACCGCAACCCAGGGCGGCGTCCGGCTAGCGCCGTCCTTGCCCTAGGCTATTTTCGGTCGCCCCTACGGGGCTGCGTGCTGTTTCCTCCCGGAACAAGTGCTCAGCTGCGTCAATCGCAAGGCGCAACCTCAAAACTTGCGCTGCGGGCTAGAAGCGGAGGGCAACCCGAACTTCTTGCTGTGACGCTGCACTGGGTTTCGCCTCACGAATTCGAGGAACACGTCCGGCTGCATCGCCCGAATTATCGCGGCTCGCTCAGCGCTTCGCGTGGCGAAGGTTAGTTCTTCCTTTTACCAAGGCTCGGTCCGACGGGCACGCGGCCGTCACCCATTCGGCATGAGGCCGAGAGAGGTCAACGCCAGCCGAGCTGCAGGGACCCGCGGAAGCACCTTTCCAGCGAATCCTCGAGCCAATCGCAAAGCTCCGACTCGCGGTCGTTCGAGCGAGGGTGCTGGCGGCGATGGGCAACGACCTTTTCGCGAGGGCCCTGTTGATCTTGCCACTCCGCCTTGACCGCCAGGCTCACGTCATTGTGCGCGCCGATCTCAGCATGCACGAACACGAGGAACTCGCGGTAGAACGCCTCGTCGTGCGCGATGGGTTCTTGGTCCGTTTGAACGGAGCAGGTGTAAAAATCATCGACGGCCACTTCGGCGCCGTGGCCGATTTTCTGCGCGAGCTGCGTCAGCCGAGGCAAGGCCAGCTCCTCGCGAAAACGTCGCACGAACTCGAGCGCAGCACGCCGATCAGCATCAGCCTGGGCTTGCCAGCGTGCGCGGGCAAGCTCTCGGTTGCGGGCCGCGGCCGCGACCTGGGATTTTGACCTCTCGAGCCGATCGAGAAAGCTCTGCGCCATGTTCAAGTCCTCCTCGTGAGACCGCCACGATAACTGAACAGGGGTACAGTATAACGATGCGGTCGCGAGGAGGCAAGCAGGCGCCGTAGACGAGCGAGAAAACGTGCCCGAATACGGAGATTCCCCGGAGTTCGGGCGGTCGGCGATTCGGCGCGCCGTCGCGCACAGGGTCAAGGCAAGCGTCGAAGCAACGGCGCCCAAGCGAACCCATCGCGCGCTGTGAGCGGCTCGCCAGCGATCAGATCTCGGGCAGGCCGCGCGAACTCGGGGTGGATCGACCCGTCACTGGGCGACGGGAATCGCCGGGAGGTTTTGGGCGTTCCACCGCGTCCAAGCCTGGGTGAGCCGTTCGACGACAGCTGGTTGCTGCGCCGCAAGATCATGCTCCTCCGCGGGATCCGCCGCGAGGTCGAACAATTGGATGCTCTCGCCTCGCTCCGGGAGCGTGAGCTTCCAGTGCCCTTCGCGAATGGCCCAGGTTTGGTTCAGCCGCCAAAAAAGCGAGCCTCCTTCCAGGGCCGGCAGGAGATTCACGCCATCGAGTTGCTTGCTGGTCGGAGCGTCGACGCGGGCGGCGGCGAGCAGCGTAGGAAAGATGTCGAGGCTGATCACGGGAGTTTCGAAGTCCCTTCCCGCCGGCAGATGCCCTGGCCACGTCACGAAAGAGGGGACACGGATACCCCCTTCCCAAAGCGAGAACTTTGTGCCGCTCAGTGGAGCGTTGTTGGCGGCGATGTCGTTGGGCGGGCCGCCATTGTCGTTTGTGTAGTAGAAGATCGTATCCTGCTCGAGTCCCAGTTCGCGAACCTTGTCGGCGACTTTACCGACCGCGTCGTCGAATGCCGCCGTAGTGGCCGCATAGGCCTTGCGCTTGCCTTCGAGATTGGGAAATCTCGCCAGATACTCGGCCGGAGGCTGCAGCGGCGAATGGCTGGCGTTGAAGGCCAGGTAGAGGAAGAACGGTTGGTCTTTCCGGCGCTCGATGAAATCGACCGCCTCCCGTGCAAACGCCTTCGTCAGATACTCGGGTTCTTCGACCTCGGCGTCCCCTCGAATGATGCGGCCCGGCGCGGCCCCGGCAGGCGGGTTGTTGCCGTTGGCGCCTAGCCGCTCCAAGGCGCCCGGCCGACGAGGCTGATTGGCGTTGTCCTCGGGCCTGCCGCGCCGAGTTCCCTCGAAGACCATCTTCGCGTCGTCCGCCACGGAGCCGGGCAAATAGCTGTGCATGGCGCCGTAGAAGCCAAAAAATTCGTCGAAGCCGCGCGCCGGCGGGAGGTACTCAGGTTTCTGTCCGAGGTGCCACTTGCCGATCGCACAAGTGGCATAGCCACCCGCCTTGAGCACATCGGCCAGAGTGGCCTCCTCGAGGTTCAGCCCTTGATCCGGACGAGGATTGCCATCGTAGCTGTGCTTTTGCTGATAGCGGCCCGAGATCAGCCCTGCGCGCGTGGGACCGCAGATGGGACCTGTAACGTACGCATTCGTGAAGCGAGTGCCGCGCCGCGCGAGGGCGTCGAGATGCGGGGTGCGGACGTCGGGACTGCCCTGAAAGCCCAGGTCGTTGTAGCCCAGATCATCGCTGATGATCAGCACGATGTTGGGCTTGCGCTCGACCTTGCCAGCGCTCGGCGACTCGGCTCGGGCTGCAGGGGCCAAAGCCAGCGCGAGCGACCACACCCAGGCGCTCGTTCGCACGAAGGCAAATGCTTTCACGGGGAAACCAGTTGAACGAAGGCGATTGGAAAACAGCGGCCGCCGCGCGCTGCCCGCAGGCAAACACGCGCGGCGGCCACACCCACACGTCACGCGAAGATCTCGTGGACCACTTGGCCCGCCACGTCGGTGAGGCGGAATTCGCGGCCCGCGTATTCGTAGGTCAGTTGCTCGTGGTCCAAGCCCATGAGCGCCAGCAGCGTGGCATGCAGATCGTTCATGTGCATACGACCTTCGACGGCGCGCTGGCCATACTCGTCGGTCGCCCCATACGAGAAGCCCTTCTTCACGCCCGCGCCCGCCAACCACATCGGGTAACCGGTGATGTTGTGATCGCGGCCGTCCGGGCCTTGGGCGTTGGGCTGGCGGCCGAACTCGCTGCCAAACACGACCAGCGTCTCGTCGAGCAAGCCGCGCTGCTCGAGATCGGCCAACAGCGCCGCAGTGGGCTGATCGGTCATCTTCGTGTTGCGGAGCAGGCCGTTGTGCAGGTTCGTGTGATGGTCCCAGCCGGACTGGGTGACCTCGACGAACCGCACCCCCGCCTCGCTCAGCCGCCGGGCCATCAGGCATTGCCGGGCATAGCTTCCTTCGGGGCCCGGCTTCACGCCGTAGGCGTCGAGCACGCTCTGCGGCTCCTTGGAGATGTCGAGCAACTCGGGCACCTTGCCCTGCATCGTGAACGCAAGTTCGTACGACTGGATCAAGCCCTCGAGGGCGTCGGGCTTGTCGGCGGCCTTGGCGGCGTCGGCGTTCATCGCTTGGATCAGGTCGATCTGCTTGCGCTGCAGCCCGGTGGGGGCCTTCGCCTTCAGGTTCGGCAGGTAGCCGACGTCGCTGATTCGCGTGCCTTGGTAGTGGGCCGGCAAGAAGGCGCTGCCGTAGTTGATCGCGCCGCCAAAATTCGGCGAGGGGTTGATCGTCACGTAACCGGGCAGGTCCTGGTTTTCCGTGCCGAGGCCATAGAGCAGCCAGGCCCCCATGGAGGGGCGGGCCAGCGAGGCGATCGCGGCGCCGGTGTGAAGCTGGATCACCGCCTGGGGGTGAGCGGGCGTGTCGGTGTGCAAGCCACGGATGAAGCACAACTTGTCGACGTGCTGGGCGACGTTCGGATAGAGCTCCGACACCCAGGCGCCGGACTGGCCATGTTGCGCGAACTTGAACTTCGAGGCGGTGAGCACGCCGCCGCCGGGCCCGGGCTTGCCGCCGTCGTCCTGCAGCTTCTGCTTGTACTCGAAGGTGTCCATCTGAGACATCGCGCCTTCCTGAAACAGGAAGATGATGCGCTTGGCCTTGGCCGGAAAGTGAGGGGACTTGGGGGCAAGGTGCCCCGGCTTGGCCTCATCGGCAGGCAGCCGACGCGTGTTCTTTCCCAGCATGCCGGCCAGCGCCAGGTAGCCGAAGCCGGCGCTCGCGCCCTTGAGCACCTGGCGGCGGGAGAGCGATTGGCCGATCGTCGGCAAGAATTCGGTTCCGAACATCGATTTGATCCTTCAAGACTCAGGGGTATCTGGGGCGATGTTGCGCGCGGGAGGCGCAGCGGGGGGCTATTTCAGGTAGAGGAAGTCCGCCGAACCGAGCAAGGCCTGGTTCAGGCTGGTCCAGGCTGCCGTGCGGGCGTCGGGCAGCGCCACCACCTCCTCGACCACGGGTTCTTCGGGTTCGGGGTCATCGGGATTCACAGCGACAGCCGGCACGGGCTCCGGCTTTTTGGCGGCGCCGTTTGTTGCTCCGCCCGCGGCGGTGTTGCTCGTGGCACTCGCCGGCGGCGCGGGGGTCGCCATCGCAAGCTGCGGCGGCGCCGGCGGGGCGACCAAGAGGGAGTTTGGATTGTTGAACTCCTCCTGCGCGGCGACCTCGAAATCGGCGACGAAGGCCAACGCCCGCTCGATTTCGCTCCGCGTCGGCGTGCGGCCGACGGTCGTGCGATAGGCCCAATAGACGCGTCCCGCGTCATCCAAATCGGAGCGGGCGAGCAACCGCTCGGCCAGGGCCAACGATTGCCGCCGCACGAACGGGTCGTTCAACAGGTAGAGCGCTTGCGGCGCGACCGTAGTCACGTCGCGCTGGCCCGTGACCAGCCCCTGCTCGGCGAAGTCAAAAACCTGCAACGACTCCGGCGCGAGCGTGCGGAGCAGCGGCAGATAGACGCTGCGGTGCGTGCTTTCGCGGGCCGTTTGCAGCAGGCTCTTGGCCTCGGGACCGTTGTTGCGCAGTTCGATGACCGGCAAATCCTTGGCGGGCGAGCCGGCGATCGGCTCCCGATTCAGCCTGCCGGTGATCGCCAGAGTCGCATCGCGGATTTCCTCGGCTTCGAGCCGCCGCGGCGTGTGCCGCCAAACGAGTTGGTTCTGCGGATCGAAGGCCTGGCCGGCAGGAGTGGCCGCAGAACTAAGCTGATAGGCATGGCTGAGGACGATGGCCCGCACCAGCTTCTTGATCGACCAGCCGTCGCGCTTGAGCCGCTGGGCCAAGTGGTCGAGCAGTTCGGGATGCGAAGGGGTGTCTCCCGTGACGCCGAAGTTGTCGACCGTCGATACGATGCCGCGGCCGAACAAGTGCGCCCACACGCGGTTGGCGATCACGCGCGGCGTGAGCGGGTTGTTGGCGTGCGTGAGCCACTGCGCCAGCTCGAGCCGGCCGCTTTGCGCCGGGTTGACCTGGGGCTGGTCGGCGAACGCGAGCACGCTCAGGAAGCCGCGGGGCACCGTGGGGCCGAGCTTCTCGGCTTCGCCGCGGACGCGAATCTCCGTGTCAGCGATAGCCTTGGAGTCGCGTACGCCGAAGGCCACCTTGCCGACGACCGCTGGATCGGTGAGCGCGAGCGCTTCGCGCCGCAGCCGATTGTACTTCTGGCGGGCGCCCATGATGACCTTAACGACCTCGGGGTCGGGTTTTGTACCCTCAGGAGTCTTGGCGTTGCGCTCCTTCACCAAGCGTTGCAGTTCTTCCTGGGCGGCCTTAGCCGCCGCCTGGGCTTCAGCGACGCGCTGTTCCGAGGCCGGATCGGCCGGCTTGTCAGAGGACAGCACCAAGAGCTTATCCGTGTCGTAATAGTCGAGTCCGCCGCCTCCCATCTTGTTCTTCAGCCCATCGCACAGGTCGCTCGAGCGAAAGATGCCGGCCAAAGCGTAGTAGTCGGTGGCCGGGATGGGATCGAACTTGTGATCGTGGCAACGCGCGCAGCTCGCGGTGAGGCCCAGCACCGAGCGGCTCACCGTGTCGATCTGCTCATCCACGTTGTCCATGATGTAGCGGACCTTGAACCGCTGGTTGACGTCCTTCACGCCTAGGGCCAGGAAACCCGTGGCGATCAACAGTTGGTCGCGCTCCTGCGGATTTTTCGAAGGGAGCAAGTCGCCGGCGATCTGTTCGCGGATGAACTGATCGAACGGCTTGTCTTGGTTGAAGGCCGCGATCACCCAATCGCGGTAGCGCCAGGCGTGGGGCATCGGCAGATTGCGGGCAGAACCTGTCGACTCGCCGTAGCGAGCGACGTCGAGCCAATGCCGCCCCCAACGCTCGCCGAAGGCCGGCGTCGCCAGCAGCCGGTCGACGACATTCTCGAAGGCCTGCGGCGAGTCGTCGACCAGGAAGGCCTCGACCTCGGCGAGCGTCGGCGGCAAGCCCGTGACGTCAAACGTCACTCGTCGCAGCAGCGTCACGCGTTCGGCGTCCGCCACCGGCTGCAAGCCCTTCTTCTCGAGTTCCGCCAGCAGGTAGCGGTCGATGTCGTCCCGCGGCCAAGTGGCGTTGCGAACCGCAGGGGGCTTGGTGTTCTTCAATGGCTGCCAAGACCAGTGCTCTTTGCGGAGCTCGTCGTACTCGGCGGTGTACTTGCCGAGGTCCGCCGGCACGACCACCTTCGTCCACGGCGCGCCTGCCTGAATCCAGGCCGTCAGGTCGGCGATCTCCTGGTCGGTAATCTTGTTCTTGGGGGGCATCTTCAACTCGTCGTCGGTGTGCCGGACCGCCTTGATCACCAGGCTCTGCTCTGGCTTGCCGGGGACGATCGCTGGCCCGCTGTTGCCCCCCACGAGCAGCCCCTGCAAGTCGTCGACGCGCAGGCCCGCCTGCGAGTTGGTTTCGGCCGAGTGGCAGGAAAAGCAGTTCTGCACCAAGAGCGGGCGGACCTTCTTCTCGAAAAACACGAGCGCCTGCTCTTCATTCGCGAGCACCGGCACGACGACGGGCGCCGGGGCCTCGGCCGGCTCGGCTGGTTCCGCCGAGGTTGCCGCGGGTGCGGGCGCCGGAGCCGGAGCCGCCGCGGGTTCCCCAGGGGCAGGGGCTGCTGTCTTCTCAGCCGGCGGCGCGGTGGCGTTCTCGGGTGCGGGCGGAGGGGCGAGCGCCGCGGCCGGCGGGGCCGGGGGATCTGAAGCGAGCGTGGCCGCGGCGGAGCTCACCGCCAGCAGGGCAGCCAGCAAGGAACGCTTGGCGAGCATGTCGGTCTTCCGTGAAAGAAGGTCTGAGTGGTCAGGGGGAATGCAGGCAGATCGCCGGCGGGAAACGACGGCCTGCGGAGCGGTGTTTGGTCAGTCTCGGTCGTGGATCGATTCGCGGCGAATGAAGTCGGCGATCGCCAGCAGCGTGGGATCGGCCGAGGTGAGTCCGGTGAACAGCGTGCCGTGGTTACGCCCAGTGGCCTTCACTACTTGCACAGGCACGCCCTGCGCCTCGAGGGCTGCGGCGAACTCGCGGGTGAGATCCTCGCGGCCGGGCGAGTCGTTGTCGGCGTATCCCAGAAAGAAGGCCGGCGCCCCGCGCCGCACCTGGTTGATCGGCGAGGCGCCCGCGCGGTTCTCCGCGTCGCCGAACACATCGGCGCGGTTCTCATCCAAGCGGTAGCCGCCGGAGAGGGCGACCACGCCGCGAATGTCGTCGAGCTTCAGCTTTTCATGGCCAAGATATTGGGAGTCGACGCCCAGCAGCGCGGCCAATTGAGCGCCCGCCGAATGTCCGCCCACGAACAGGGCGTTCGCCCGGCCGCCATGACGACCGACGTGTTCCCGTACTGCGGCGAAGGCCCGCGCGATGTCCTGAATCTGCTCAGGATGCTTGACCTGCGGATGGAGCCGGTAGCCAACCGCGACCACGCCGATGCCGCGCTGGGCAAGCGTTTCACCGAGCCCCGCCACATCGCGCCGGTCGCCTTTGGAGTAGCCGCCGCCATGCACAAAGACGAGAGTCGGGTAGCCTTCGACGCCTTCCGGGAGGTACAGATCGAGCCGTTGCCGCTCGTCGTCGCCGTAGGGGACACCGAGGACCCTCTTGACGCCGTCCTGCTTGTCCGCGGACGCAGGCGGCTCCACGGCGGGTGCAACGACTGCCGCTCCGAGCGTGATCCAAGTCGCGGTAAATCCGATGATCAGTCGATTCATCTCAGGCCTCCCTTGTTCGATGTCTGTTGTTGGACCACGTGTGGGTCGCACAGGCTGCGCGAGCGCCGCCGGCCGTGTTGGAGTGGCATGTCCGGCCGGCGGCGCTAATCGCGCGTTCCCCATGGCTATTGGTTTCCTTCGTGGCGACGCACTTGCTTTCGGCGCACCAGCACCAAACCGCCCGCGGCTGCCAAGGCGAGCAGCCAGGTAGAGGGTTCTGGCACGGCGGCGGCGCCGGGCGAGCCGAACTCCGCCGCGAAGGCGAAGAAGTCGGCCAGGTCCACCTTGCCGTCGAGCGTGTCGTCGCCCTGGGCGAACTTCGTGCCCGTGGAGAAGTTGTCCCGCAGGATCCCGAAGTCGCTCAGGTCGACTTTGCCGTCCGAGTTGAAGTCCCCCGGAGTGATGGTGAGGCCGAGGTGCGCGGCGATCCTGGTCGGCGACAAGGCGGCGTCGTACAGCACCACATCGTCGAGGACGCCATTGAAATAGTTTCCGTCGCCGGCGCTCGCCCCGGTTTGGAACAGCGTATCGCCGCGTTTGGCGCCGATGCCGATCGCTCCCGTATGAGCAAACAGCCGGCCCGCGCCGGTCTCCGCGCCAAAGACGGTTCCGTCCAGGTAGCCCCGCAGCACTCCCGACTTACCCGTAGCGTCTCCCTGGTAGGTAATCGCCGCGTGATAGGCCTTACCGCTTTCGATCGGTGTGCTCACGAAGAGACTCGCCGTCGGATCTCCGGCCGCGGTGAGCCACGGAGTGGAGAGTCCGCCGTCGTCGTTGGCGTTGTTCCAACCACCGGCGTACAACTGACCGCCTTGGATGTACAGGTTCAATCCGCGGCCCGTTCCGCCCTCTTCATAGAGGACTTGCGGCGTGGCCGTGCTCGCGTCCGTGGCTTGGAACCACAGTTCGATCGTTCGGCCCAGGTAGGGGCCGGCGGTGTTGACTAGCGGGCTGTTGACGATGGCAATCGCGCCGTTGACGCCGCCAAACGCGGCCGCCTGGTTGCTGTCACCGGGCACGAGCCCTTTCGTCTCGAGGGTGATCCCTCCCGTATACGTGGCCTCGAGCTCGGCCACCGACGACGCGTCGCCGACGCTCGTGGCCCCCTTGCTGTCGTCGAACCGGAAGAACGCGAACGGTCCGTCCGACTGCACCTGATCCAACCAACCGGCGCGGGCACTGCCGACCAGGGTGGTCGCGGCGACTGCCAGCAGGCTCAGCGCCCGTACCACGCGGCGGCGGAACCGTACGGCGCCGCCGGCCAGACCGAGCAGCAGCAAAGTTGCCGTGCTCGGCTCTGGCACGGCGGCGACGCCCGACTTGCCAAAGTTGCTCTTCAAGATGCCAAAGTCGGTCAGGTCCACTTTCGCGTCTCCGTTGAAGTCACCCTGACCCAGGGTCGTGCCGGAGCCAAAGTTCGACTTGAGGATGCCGAAATCGGTGAGATCCACCTTGCCGTCGGCATTCGCGTCGCCGGGCAGGCTGGGGTTGCCGAGGTCGAAGGGCGAGAACAAGACCGTACCCTCGAGCACGTTGCCGGCGGTCGTGGAGTAGACGAACTTCAGGTCATGCGTGGCGCCCGGCGTGTAGATCTGGCCGAGTTCCACGTGCTTCCCTTGGCTATAGGCGAACGAGTTCTGCAAGTTCAACTCAGCCAAGGCGTCGCTGCGGCCGGGGACCTCGGTCCAACCCGTACCCGCCTTGCCGGTGTCGGCGAAGCTGGTCCAGCCGGTCGGGTTCAGGCTGCCGCCGGTCGAGAGGATCGAGTAGCCCGTGATGTCGGCCGGACCAAAGAAAGGCGAGAGGTTGCTGATCACGCCGGCGCCGGTCAGCGGGTCGATGTTCAAGGTCAGGTCGTTGGGCGCCCCCTCGTATTTCACGAGCCCGTGATGCACCACGCCGTCGGACCCGCCATACGTGAACGCCACGTCCTCGTTCTTGGGCGCGATGTTGCCTGCCGCGTAGATGGAACCCAGCGGCAGGGAGTTCCCCACGGCCAACTGCGAAGAACCAGCCAGATTCAACTCGGCCAAGCTCTTGGCGTTCGGATTGGCCTCGACCCATTGCGGATTGCTGGCCGCGAAGCCGGAGAAGGCGTCGGGCTTGAGCAGGCCGCTGGGCGAGGTGATCTGGTATCCCTTGAAATCGATCGCGTCGCCGATCACGTTCTTGATCGACGCCGCGCCGGTGGCGCGGTTGATCGTCAGAACCGGCAGGTTGTCGACCTCCAGCTTCGCCGTGTTGCCGGCGATCGAGGTTCGCAACTCGAGGCCATAGGCCAACGCGTTGGTGTCGAGCGGAGAGATCGACTGGAAAGCGCCCGAGAAGCTATCGGCTTGGATGATGTTCCAGGACTTGCCGGCCACCGCGTCGGCCGCCGGAAGGTCGACAACCAACTTGCCGCCCAGGCTGGCGTTGCCCGCCGAGGTGAGCAGCGAAGCCTGAGCGCCCGAAGTCGCCACCTGCAAGGCGCCGCTCAAGCCCAAGTTGTCGGTCGTCTGCACTTTGGCGGTCGGACTTAGATTCAACTTGCCGGAGTTCGACAGACTGCCGCCGATGTTCAACTGACCGTTGCCCAACAGTCGGATCTCACCGGCCGCCGCAGTGATTCCCGCGCCGTCCACGCCCAGCGTCTTGCCGGCGCCGATCTGAACGAGTCCGCTATTGACCCGCAACTCGAGAACGTCGGGAACTTTCGTATCCACGATCGCCGTGCCGCCGTTGCCGATGATGGCCACGTCGTCGTTGTCGGTCGTGGGCACGCCCAGGTCCCAATTGGCGCCGTCGCTCCAGTTGCCCGAAGGCGTGGTGACCCAGGTGACATTATCCGCCTTGGTCACGCCGGCCACGGCAGTCCAGGCCACGGCCAGCGCCGCGGGCAACAACCGCCATCCCGCTCGCCGGACGCGCACCGCCAGCAGACCCACCGCACCCAAGGCAAGCAACGCCAGGCCGGTCGGCTCTGGCACGGCCGCGGCTCCGGCAGGTTGGCCAAACACATTGCGGAAACCGACGAAGTCGGTCAAGTCGACTTGCCCGTCCAGGTTATTGTCGCCTTGGGCAAACTGCCCCGGCTTATTGAAGTTGCTGGCCAGGATCCCGAAGTCGGAAAGGTCGACCTTGCCGTCGGCGTTGAAGTCGCCCGGATTGAAGGTGGCTCCCAAGTGGATCTTGATGTTGTCCCCGCTCAGCGCCCGATTGAACAACGAGACCTCATCGATCACGCCCGTGAAGCGATTGGCAGTGCCCGAGCCTCCTGAGTCGTCGAAGAAGGTATTGGCGTTGGTGCCGCCAACGGCCACGGCGTCGCCGTGGCCAAAGAGCCGACCGACGCCCGTCTTCTGTCCAACCAATTCGCCGTCGAGGTATCCGCTGAGGGTTCCGGTCTTCCCCGTAGGATCGCCTTTCAGCACCAACGCGGCGTGGTAGGTATGATTGCTCTGGATGGGGGTTCCAATGTAGACGTGTCCATTGGGCGGGGCGCCCTCTTCGCTAATCCAGGGAGTGCTGACTCCCGCGTCGTCGTTGGCGTTGTTCCACCCGCCGAACCAGAGCTCGCCATCGCGGACGTAGATGTTCAGGCCGCGCGCCCGACCGCCTTCCTCCCAGAGCACTTGTCCATCCGTGGGGCTGACGTCGGCGGCGTTGAACCAGAGTTCGATCGTCCTCCCCACGTAGGGGCCACCGCTGTTGAGGGCCGCGTCATTGGGGATCGGCACACGCGAGGTCGAGCCGTCGAATTCGGCCGCCTTGTTGCCGGGGATATCGGCCAAGCCGTTCACCCCCAAGGTCACGTCCTCATAGGTGGCGCTGATGGCCTTCGAACCCAGGTTCTGCGGAACGCTCGACGGATCCGCATCGTCGAAGGTCCAGTAGAACACGGGCTTGTTAAAAAGCACGTTCTCACGATAGTTGCCGGCGTAAACGCTGGGTCCAGCGGACGCAGCGAGCAGCACCGCCAGCCCAAGGACTGCCCGCCGTCGCCACGGCGACGGACGGACAGCCCTCCGGCTGGCGGAAGCGAAAGGGACGGTGCGGAGAGAATTCAAAAACATCACTTGCTCCGAATGGTAGAACGAAGTTGTCTGCTCAAAGGTGCCGCCCCGCCGTCCTGCTCCGACCCCCGCCTGGGCGCCTGCTACTTTTTGGTCAGCTCGAAATCGATCACGTTGTCTCCTGGCTTGACCTCACGAACGAGGTCGCTGTCGCGGTTGTATTTGGCCGGCAGCTTTTCCTTGATCTTGCGGGCGCCGTCGTCGACGCGGCGGGCCGTCGTGATCTTCACCAAGTGCGTGCCGACCTCAGCGCCGTCCTGGGTGGACGAGTACTTAAGCTTGTAGTGGCCGTCGGCATCTGCCCGCGCGTAAGAAGGGGCGGCGCCGGTCGCTTCCGGCTGGAACTCGAGATCGGCGCCCTCGACGGGCTTCCCTTCGAAGGTGACCTGACCGCTGACGTGGCCGAACTTGTCCTCGCTGCAGCCAAGCGAGGCCGCGAGCAGGCCCGCCAGGCCGAGCCCGGCGAACCAGCGCCAAGGCTTGGAGCCGGACGCCATACTGAACTCATCGAAATCGCTGATCATTAGAACTGCTCCCGAATGGCCACGCCGTCGTTGCGGATGCCCAGCGTCTGATAGACCCCGAGCTTGCTGGGATCGTAGTCGCCATCGGTCCAAATCTGCTCCTGCGTGCGCCCTCCGTTGCGGAAGTCGATGCTGTCGGGAATGAACCGCACCGAGCCATCGACGAACGAGAAGTAGGCGCCGCCGGGATGAGCGCTGCTGAACCCTTCGGTGCAGGTATCGTGATCACCATTGATGGGGTAGTTCAGCTTCATGCTGATGCGCCCGAGAATCCAGAAGGCGCCGAACATGCCGGAGCCCAGCGGATTGCGCGATCCGATCCAACTCGCCGCGGCGCAGCGCTCGTCACGCTCGCCGACGCAGAACGTGTTCGAGGTGCCGTCCTCAACATCACCAAAACGAAGCGTGCTGTCGTTGTAGAGCACGCCCTCGCGGTCGATGTTCGGACCGTGTACGTCGTTGAAACCGCGATTTCCGACGTAGTTGCCGGTCGCCGGCAGGAACCCCGGCGGGGCCCCCAGACCAATGAACGTCCGAAGCTCCTCAGGCACCAGGTTAGGCGAGGTGTCGCTCGGGCAGCGGTAAAGCGACAACCGCTGCTGCAAGAGCGGGATGTCGGTCTTCGCCTTGAGCAAGTCGTACAGCGTTCGCTTTCCAACCCCCAGGGCATCGTAGAGCGGCTGCATCTCCGTGTAAGGCATGATGAACACTTGCCAGCCGAACTCCTCGTGAGCTTCGATCGCGCTGTAGTGGTAGCCGGGCGGAAACCGCTTGTGGCTGTCGTGATAGAGCTGCACGCCAAGCGTGATGTTCTTGAGGTTGTTGCGGCATTGGACCTGTCGTGCGGATTCGCGGGCCGCTTGCACCGCCGGCAACAAGAGCGCGACCAAGATGCCGATGATGGCGATGACCACCAACAGTTCGACGAGGGTAAAGCCCACGGCGCGGCGAACGCAGCGGGACCGAGGATTCAGCGTCATAGAAGGGGTTCCTCTCTTCTCAGGCGGGCCTCACCGCTCGAACTCCTCGAGCAACAAAGCCCAGCGGGCGGAAATATTCGGGAGATCGACGCGCCGCGATCGGCGCGCGATGCAGACGTTGAGCGGGAGCGCTTTGGTCCGATCCTAGGGACGGCCGACCGCGCTATTCGCGGTGACAACAGCGCTCGTAAAGACAGCGCTCGTGCAGAGCGCAGCGACGACACGAGGGAGAAAGCCTGGAGATCTGTTCCATCAGAACGAAGCGGGGCATCGGTTGACTCCACAAGGGGAGAGTCAATCGCTTGCCTCTGAGGCGTGTCAGTCAGCAAAGCGGCGGCAAAATCACAAAGGCTCGTCCGCGGAGCGGGTCGAGCACGTGAAGACTCTTGGGGCATCTCGAGGAGAGCCAGCTCGAATCTCTACTAAGTTGATAGTGCTACTGTCGTGCCAAAAGGCAATCTGCCCCCTATTCGATCTCCCGTGGTCTCGCGCACCAGATCCTCGGACGAGCGCAAATCTTCCAGTGCAAACGAGTTGTCGCCTTGTTTTCTCAGTGACTCCTTCGTTCCGAGCCAGGGATGATCGAATTCGCCGACTTCCTTGGCGAAGCGCCGATCCGTGACCCGCGTACGAGTTCGCCAGCACATTTGACGGCGTATCTAACGGGGCCACACCGGTCGATCGATCCGCGCGACGACGAATGCGAGCGTTGACCACGCACGAAGACGGGGAGATCCGCACAGCAGACGTTGCCTAAGCAGCGTCGCCCCGGCCGTCCCTGGAGCGAGGCCGACAGGACTCGCGCGGCGCCAGCAAAAGATCAACGTCTGAGTTGGAGCGAGAGCGCTCCCTGAGAAGAACGTGCGGCGGCTGTGGCCAGCTCGGCCAGGCAAGCGGACTGCCTGGCGAGCTGGCCACGAGCCTCCCACACGTCGGTCACCTCGTCCTGTTCCGACAACGAGGTGCGACACTCCGACCTTGACGGCCGACAAACGCCAGCCGAGCAGCCAACGCAGCATTCTCGCAGTCTGCCAGGACAGGGGACTGCGCTCGCCACGCGACCATGCGTTATGGATGACCGCGCAAAGTCACTACGATCGGCCCGAGGCCCTCTCCATGGCGACCCGTGGCAGGCGCCGAACCCGGGCCGGCCGTGGTCCCGCGCCGATTCGCCGTTCGAGCCAAGCCAACGCCGGCTGAGTGCGGCTGGCCGTCACTCCCTCGAGCCCGCCGGCGAATCGCGTTGCGTCGACCACTTCTCGGCCTTGGGCGATGTGGCGCGCACAGGCCAGCGCCACCTCCTTTTCGAAGGGCGTGTTCAGCTCGCCCCCTAAGGTCACCGTTCCGTCGATGATCGACACCGACAACCGACGAAGTTGCAACAGCGGCATCCTCGACAGCGCATTCTTCAGTTGTGCGACGACCGCGTTCTCCAGACTCGAGTGTGTTGCTGAACTCCGAACCATGGTGCTGACAATCTCCGAAACGAACCCTGACAGAAGACGCACGTGGAATCTGGCCGGCCGCCGGCCGGGGAATGGTCTCCGGTACAACAACGTCTTTTCGGGGCGGCGAAACGGAATGCCGTCATTGCGGGGTTCGTTGGTTCGTGGGATTGGGCTGAATCTGGCCGTCGCGAAACCGGGTGCGGTCGGTTCGCCGAATCTGCACGACCTGGCCCTCATGGACCACCACCTCGAGGTGGCCGTGCCCCAGGTCCGACAGGCTCCGCCGGATGAATTCGAGCACCGGTTCCGAGTCGAGCAGGCCGTTGGTTGCTTGCGAATGGATAGCCATCGGACCCCTTGCACAGCGAACGGAAAACACGAGCAGGCCTTGACAAGGCAATTATACCTCATCACTATGCTGAACATAGTCGACATTAACAGTTAGCAACCCTCATGCCAACTGCCAGGAACGGCCATTCGTGTTCCTAAGTTGCTATTTAGAAAGCACTTGCGAACGTTCGTTGCCAGTGCCAGAACTCCCCACAGAAAACGTGGGTCCGTGACCCTTGATGGACCGCCCATCATTAGTGACCGCTGATTTGCTGCTCGACCTGTGGCGCCAGGCCTGTGTCCGGGCTCAACATGGCGACGCGACCGAGCTGCTTCTCACCCGCCTGGCGAGCGTGTGCGACGCCAGGATTGCGGTGCGCTGGCGAGATCCGTCGCAGGGCACGGTCGCCGTGCTCGAACTTCGCGACGGCCAAGTGGTTCCTTGGCGCGACGAAGACACTTCGCCCGACGCGGCGCCTGGGTCGAACGCCCTGCGCTCGCCAACCGCTCAAGACCCGGCGAGGGGAGCGTTTGACGCCGCGCCGCTTCCCGCCGGATCGGTCCGTCACTGGTCGGGCCCGCTCTCCATTCACGCCGAGGGCGTCGGCGAATGGTCGATCCAGGGACCTCGCGCGGCCGCGTGGTGGGATGCTCTCGAGCCTGCCCTGGGTGATCTGTCGGCCGTTGTCGCCGCCGCGGTCGACAACGATCGGCGGGCCCGCGGCCTCGCTCAGCAGCAAGCCCGTACGGAGGCCGACAACCAAACGTTGTTGGCGAGCCTGGGCCGGGCCGATCTATCCGAAACGATCATCGGCGCCTCTCGGGGCCTGCGCGCGGTGATGCACCGAGTGGCCTTGGTGGCCCGCACCAACGTGCCGGTCCTCCTGCTGGGGGAAACGGGCGCCGGCAAGGAGGTGATCGCGCGCGCCGTCCATTCGCGGTCGAAGCGCGCCTCGGGCCCGTTCTTGCGAGTCAATTGCGGCGCGATCGCGCCCGAACTCGTCGATTCCGAATTGTTCGGCCACGAGCGCGGCAGCTTCACGGGCGCCTTGGCGCTGCGGCAGGGCTGGTTCGAGCGGGCACACAACGGAACCCTATTCCTCGACGAGTGCGGCGAGCTCTCGCTTCCGGCCCAGGTGCGGCTGCTCCGCGTGTTGCAAGATGGCTCGCTGCAGCGAGTAGGGGGAGAACGGCAGATCCACGTCGACGTGCGGGTGATCGCGGCGACGCACCGCGATCTCGAGTCGATGGTCGCCGAGGGGCGTTTTCGCGAAGACCTCTGGTATCGCCTGGCCGTGTTCCCGGTGAGGCTCCCACCCTTGCGCGAACGGACCGACGACATTCCTGCGCTGGCTGCGCACTTCGCCCGCGCCGCCGCCAAACGCTTTGGCTTGCCGGCCAGCCAGGTCATGGACGAGGATCTTGCACTCCTGCAGGCCTATGACTGGCCGGGCAACGTCCGCGAGTTGATCTCCGTGATCGAGCGGGCAGCTTTGCTCGGGGAGGGGAAAGGCTTAGCGGTCGCGGCCGCACTCGGCGCCGTTGAGCCGCGGTTGCGTTCTCGGGTACGGCGCCTGCCGGCCGAGGAGGAGGAGGAGGGCGAGAGCGGCTTCTCCACGTTGGATCAAGCGATGGCCCGACACATCGAAGCTGCGCTCGAGCGCAGCCGGGGGCGGATCGAGGGCACGAGGGGCGCCGCCGAATTGCTCGGCATCAATCCCCACACCCTGCGAGCGCGGATGCGCCGACTCGACATCGATTGGCAACGCTTTCGCGGCCCGGCCGCCTGATCTCCGCGGCTGACTCTCTGCGACATCCGCAGGGCAAACAAGAACCTGGGCGATGGGCCGCTTGTGAATGGGGCTTATAGGGCCGAAGTTCTGGCGCGGCGGCGAAGCCGCGGCGGAATCTGCCCAACGCTGGAGCGGGCCGGCCGCCTCTCAAAATTGCAAGCCCGTAACGGAGGGGTGGACTTTCTCGCTCGAGTGCTCCCGCTTACATTTGCGCTGTGAAGATGGGGCGTGCCTTCTGGTGGGAGATAGCCCGTGGCCGATCTGACCCTCATGCTCAGAGCCGCTGACTCACTACGACGGACGTCGCAGTCCGAAGACGTTCGCAAGCTGGCGGAGATTGTCGCCGACTTATGCCGGCAGCTTGATGATGCCGAACGCGGTGCAAGGCGTACGCGGACCGCGGACGTGCAATCACAGGGCAGCGCAAAGAAGAACGCTTAGGCTCGCTGGGCCATACCGTGAGACCGGTTCCCCTTGTTGCCACTAGGGCATACGCTTCCGCTCGCGCGAAGGTTGCGGCACGTAGCGGCGATCTGCTGCTCGTCCGGCAAAGCACCTGTCGCCTCAACGGATCGCGGGCAGCTTGGTTTTGCAACCCAACGCGTGAATTAGGGCGAAGCGCAAACCAGCTCCGATCGGCAGCCCGCCGTCGCTGCCGGCACTTGGACATAACGAACTTGGTCAGACGACGGGGCGCAAAAAAAGGCCCGGCCGCCCGCAGGGTCTGAACTCCGGGGCCGCTGCGGAATCATGGTCGCTTTGGCGGATACCGTTACTTACTGCGCGGCAGGCTCAGCATGCGTGGAACGCCCGCCCAATTCGAAGCGATGGACGGGGCGCCCTCGGTTTGTGGTACCGGGGCGCCATCGATGCCGCGGATGTCCTCAGCATATACCAGTCCACGGTTGTTCTGTTCGTCCAGCTCGTCCACCTGGTTCAGGTCGTCGAGGGCCACCCCAAGAACTTTGAACATCGTCGGGCCGCTCGCGTCTGGCAGGGCCAGGGCTTCAACCGGCAGGCGAACTTCGACCTGCGTCGATCGACCAGGCTCGATCGTGCTGACCTGAGCAGTCGCAGTGGCCGCGGAATCAAGCTGTTCCTTGCTGGCGGCGGCTACGATCGTCGCTTGGAACGCGGGCGAGGCCGAGGGGCCCTGATTCGCAATCGTCATCTGGAACAGCGGGCCAAGGTCGGAACCATTCCCCGGCGCCATTGCCCGCAGATCGGTGAGCACGAGATCTGCCAGCGGCAGGAGCGGAACTGCCCCCGTGGCCACGGGGACCGTCGACGAGGCAACCGGCGTAGCAGAGGCCATCGAGCCACTGTAAGACGGATCGCTGCCCGAACTTGGCTGCTGGTTGCCAAAGAAGTTCGACGTGTTCGAGCTACTGGTGGGAGTGCCCAGGCTGGTGAGAGTCGGTTGCTCGTTTAGGCCATTGTACTTGGCGTGGTTGAAACTCTTGTGGCCCTGGAACACCTGGGCGTCGTGGAACATTTGGCTGTAGCCCTTGTTCTGGCCGCGCATTCCCTTGACGTGGTTCTTGCCCAACAGTTTTGCGCCCAGATGGGGTCGGTTGCCCCCCATGAGTCCCTTCTTGTTGCCGCCGCCTAGAGCGCGACCGATGCCCCTGCCGCCACCACCTCCGCCGCCGAAGCCAAATCTCTTTTGGGCCGAAACGGGAGCGGCATTCGCGATCAGCATCCCGACGACGGCAATCCCGGTCAGAAACTTGGTCCCAAGGCTTTGCATGGCTTCACACTCGCTAATTCCTTTGCCGCGGGCGGCCCCGGCCGACGCGACGGGTTGTTGCCGTCTTCACCTAGTAGAGCGAAAACAGCCGCCCGATGTTACGGGCCCCCAAAAAAATCTGGGCGCCGGAGATGAAATTGCCGCCAGCCATCGTTCCGACGACATCTGCGACAGACCAAGGCCGGGGCTGGCACGTCTTGCCTCAGGCACGTTGTCCAACTTCTCTGCGGAGTAGGGTGGCTTTGGCTTGTAGACTGACGTGTGGGTAACGAGCGCTCGATCGCGCGAGGATGCAGCAGCCGCGAATTAGCCGGCGAACATCCGCCCTTGCGCCAAGCAGTCCGCCAACTCGCGGTAGATGCTCGCGATTCGCTCGCGCGAGACCCGTTCGTCGAGCGCCGCGAGAATTCGCCGCGCGAGAGGGCCTTGCTCGAGAATGGCGTCGAGCGACTGGCCCGCCCAAGCGGGCGTCGCCGGGTCGGAAGCGACTAGCGTGTCAGAGAGATGCCGCCAAAGTCGCCCCATCGTTGCGGAACCGCTGCGAGGAAAGCCGAACAGGTCGAGATAGCCGCGGTTTTCGATGATCGCCTGGTCTCCGCGGCGCCCAGCATCGAGCAGCAGTTCGAAGAGCGGCTGAACGGGCCACGCCTGTTGCTGCGGCAAGCTTGCCCACCGCTCCTCGACCAAGGCCCGCACCACCGCCGTGGCCAGCAGGCAAATGGCCGTATCGGCTGCGGGGCATTCCTGCACGTCGATCACGCGGATCTCAATCGCCCCGCGGTCGAAGCGGGCAATCGCGCCGCGGGCATTGAGCCAGGGCTTGCGGAGTTGTTCGTCGGGATCGAACGGGGCGATGTCGGTGTAGAGCCGGGCGTAGATCTCGCGCTCGTATTGCGCTTCCGACCAGACTTGCTCGGGAATCACTTGAGCCACCAGGGACGGCGCCTGCCAAGTGTGCCAGCGGTAGGAGTCGAGCCGGGTGTCGAGTTGACCCGTGGTGCGTCCTTCGCGCAGCGGACTGCTGGCCGCCAGCGCGGGCAGGATCGGCAGCACCAGGCGCACCGCGGCGTGCAGCCGGGCGAACTCTGCGTCCCCGGCGAACGGCAGGTTTAAGTGGACGCTCTGCAAGTTCGCCCAACCGTGGCGCCGGCAGTTGAAGATGCGGTCGAAGTGGGCGTACACCTCGTGGTAGTCGTGCGGCCAGAGGGTTGTTTCGCGTGCGGGGTCCATCCAGGGGTGCATGGCAGTCGGCAGCAGCCGGGCGCCCAGCGGATCGAGCAACGCGTTGATCCGGGTGACCTGCCGCTGCATCAGCGCGGGCACGTCGTCGAGCCGGGCGACGGGGCCGCTCGTTTTCAGCTCCACGAGGTGGGCGACCAGTTCGTTCGACCAGCCGGCGTCGCCAGCTTCGAATTCGCCCGTAATCTCGCCGGCGGCGGCCGCAAGCAGCTTGTCGGCGACGGGCAGCACGTCGAGCTTGCGCTGGTCGACAATCATGTACTCGAGTTCAACGCCGTGTCCGCCGAAGAGCCGCAAAGGCGCCCCGCTTGCCAGCGCCGCCGCGCCAGAGTTTGCTTGTGCCTGTTCCGCCGTTCGATCCATCGCGCTAGCGCTCCAAGCGATCCAAAAAGACCTGCATCACCCGGCGGTAGAGATCGTTCTTGAGCAGCCGATCCTCGACGCCGGAGTCGATGTTGGGATTGTCGTTGACTTCGATCACGTAGGGGCGGCCGTTCACTTCCTTCACGTCCACGCCGTAGAGCCCGTCGCCGATCAGGTTCGCCGCGCGGGTGGCCGCCTGCAGCACGCGGCGGGGGACCTCGTCGAGCGGCACGGTTTCGCTCTTGCCGTACCGCTTTTCGCCGTCTCCTTCACGCTTGATGATCTGCCAGTGCTTGTGGGCCATGTGGTATTTGCAGACGAAGAGCGGCTGCCGGTCGAGCATGCCGACCCGCCAGTCGAAGCCGGTGGGCAAGAACTCCTGCGCCACCACGAGCTCCGACTTGCCGAGGAACTCCTCAGCCTTCTCGAGCAGTTCTTCCTGGTTGGCCACCTTGACGACGCCCTGCGAGAACGCGGCGTCGGGCTGCTTGAGCACGCAGGGGAAACCCAGGTCGCGGCCGATCGACTCCACGTTGTCGCGATGGACGATGATCGTCCGCGGCACGGGCACTTCGTGCCGCTCGAGCAGTTCGGCCAGGTAGACCTTGTTCGAGCACTTGAGGATCGACTCGGGATCATCGATCACCACCAGCCCCTCCATGGCGGCGCGGCGGGCGAAGCGGTAGGTGTGGTGGTTGACCGCCGTGGTTTCGCGGATGAACAGAGCGTCGAACTCCGCCACGCGGCCGTAGTCGTCGCGGGTGATCGTTTCCACGCCGATGCCGAGCGATTCTCCCGCGCGGATGAACCGCTTGAGCGCCAGGGCGTCGCTGGGAGACGATTCCTCGTTGGGATCGACCAGCATCGCCATGTCGTACTTGGTCGGCGTCCGCTTGCGCAGCCGCTGGTGCCGGCCCGCGAAGTGCTCGGTCGACACGTGCAACACGAACGAGCGATGCCGGTCGGGGATTTCCCCCACCGGGATCGGGCCGATCTGACGGAGCTGCCACTTGCCGTTGCGGGTGAACTGGGCGCGGAGCAGCGGCGCCTGAAACAAGTTGAACAGGTGCCGGCTCAGGCGATCGTAGCGGCGGGCCAGATTGCGGCCGAAGTAGATCGAGAGCGTGAAGCGGTCGGATTGAATGGGGGCCAGCGAATGCTGGATCAGCTCGTCGAGGTCGTCGGAGACGAACCGCACGACGGTCTGCGATTTCATGTCCTGAATCGAGGTCAGATTCGGCAACGGTAAGTGGCCGCGGGCCGTGGCCGACAGCGTCACATAGTAGCCGAGCGACTGATACCGGTAAGACCGGCAGAGGTTGAACAGCTTGGCGCCGCGCAACCGGTTCCAGCCTGCCCCATTCAGGTAGGAGCGGGCCTCGACGACGTCGACCCCAGGTATCTCAAAGGGCCATTCGTCCTTGTTGTCCACGACGATGAGCGTCGGCATTGGGTTTCGGAGCGCCCTCCTTCGGCGGCTCGATGATCAGCAGATTTGCGTCATAGGTGACGATGCCCAGCAGAATCGCACAAATCACACGATCCACGCTGATGCAGTATTGGTTCGTGCCCGACAAAGGATTCGTGGCCAGCGGGTCGGCCACCCACACCTCGCGGGCATTGCGGTCGTATCCGCACAGCACCACGAAGTGCCCTTGCGGCAGGCCGTTCAAGTCGTCGTCGTCGTCGTTGGGCCCGAACTCCCGCATCGTGCGAAACAAGAAGGTCGCGCTCAGGCCCGTGAGAATCGGCACGCCGCGGGTCAGGTACTTGCGAATCAGCGAGGTCGTCAGATCCTCGAAGCGAATCCGGCCTCCTCGACTAAGCAATTCTAGGTAGGCTGCGGTGGTGATGCGCAGCTTGGCGTCGTGCTTGAGCTCGCCCTGCAATCGCAGCCGTTCCGACAGGTCGACCGCCGGGTTGTTGAACCAGGTCGGGTCGAAGACCTGCAGATTATACGTGTAGATCGTGGCTTGGTAGCCCCGCCGCAGCGCGTGGCAGGCCAGCATGGCCGCCACGGTCCCTCCCTCTTCGAGCCGGGTGACCTCGGAAATCACCTGCTCGAGCGGCACGTCGTCGCCGTAGTAGCGGTAGAGCGCGTGCAAGCAGGTCGGCCCGCAGGTCGTGTCGTCGGGCTGCGGCAGAATGTCGACTTGGAGCGAAGATTCCAACGAGTGCGCCGCTTGGGGTCAACGAATCGCGGCGACTGGGCCGCAGGGTCAGCGGGAATTACGCAAACTAACGCCGGGCGAGGGGTAAGGTCAAGATCGATTGAGCGCAACTCAAAGCGTAGCAACCATGTGCCCAGCCGCCCATGCATGGTTTTCCGGCGGGTTTTGAGCGCTACCCAGCGGCCTGCCGCGGGGTCACGTAAAGCGTAAACGTCATCGACACCGTCTGCCCGTCGACCCGGATCGACAGCGCCCGCTGTCCCTGGATGTTGCTCACGATCAAGTTCTCGTTGAGCCGCACCGCCAGGCTCAGCGACTGCTCCACGCGGCTCCATTCGTCGGCCTGCGAACCTCGGTCGACCGCAAAATAGACCAAGCCCGGATTGGCCGGCAGCGCCCGGGGCGGGTGCGGCGCAAAGTTGAACCGCAGTCCGGCTTGGCCCAGGCGGAAGATGTCGTCGACGCGCTCGGAGCTGCCGATCTTCATGTCGAGACCGCTGGTGAGCAGCCGCACGGTCTGCTCTGGCGGCAGCGAGCTCTGCACCCCTACGAAGAGCTGCCAAGACGACTCGAGCCAGGCGGGTTCGAGGGCCACCTGCATCCGCAGCCCGGCCCCCACGAGGGCCCGCTCGCGATAGTCGGGCTCAACCACCACGTCGAGCAATTGATCGATGTATTGCTTGGCCCGCCAGAAGCAGCCCCCCAGGTCGTCGTGGTCATACTGCGGCAGCTTGGGCGCCCGCCGCTCGGGGCCGAAAATGGCCAGCCGGCCGACAAGTTGGCACAAATCGCGGTACATCGGCAAGGGGGGCACGCCCTGGGCGAAGAGCAACGAAGCCAACGTCGTGTACCCTTCGTTCATCACCTTGAGTTGCTCGAAAAGCAGGCGGTCGCCCTGGCCTTGGCTGTCGAAGGTGATGCCGCGCGACGTGGCCTGCGAGGCCAGCAGCTCCATCTTGCGGCCGAGGCGGTCGTAGATCGCCTGCAGGTTGCCGGTTTGCAGCGGGGTCCAGGCGTCGCAGGCCAAGAGCGGCGGGATGTAGGTTTCGTCGAGTTGCGGGAGCGATTCTGCCCGGTCGGCGCGGCGGATCCGGGCGATCGGCAGCACCTCATAGCCGCTGTGGTCCTCGTGCGAGAAGAGCAACCGCACGTTGAGCAGCCGGACCTCGATCTCCTGGCTGTCGAGCCCCGTATTCTCGTCTTCCACCTGGCGGCGGTCGATCAGAAACCGGGCGGCAGCGTCGCCCCCATTGGCCACATTCGCGCGCGCCGCCTGCATCAGCGGCAGCGCCAAGTAGACCGTGAGGCTGCTCTCGCGGGCGAGCGCGGCGCGAAGATCGCGGACCGGCAGCGTGACGTCCCCCGGCGCCGCCACGAGGGTTCCATCGGCCATGCGGGCCTGGAGTGCGCGGACGACGAGGCGATAGTTGGAGAGGGCCGCCGTATCGAGGTCGATCGACCGTAGCCCCCAGCAGTAGTGATGGTCCCAGGCCACGCAGCGGTTGGCCTGCTCGGTCCAGAATCGCTCATCGAGCTGAAAGTGGTGGGGCCGAAGGAACATTCCTTCGTGCCAATGGACGGCTTGAACGGTCATGGGCGTGAGCGGCTAAGGGGAGCGGCGCGGAGCTTCACTTCCGTCGTCATCGACCCGAGAAACGGGGCGACTCCGGGCTGCGGTGGAGTTTGCCGGCCACGCAGCCCCTGACGGTTGCGCCGCGCTTGTCGCCGGCGCTTGTAGCCCCCATGCGATCGGTTATAGTGCTCGTGGGGGGACCCAATCGCCCCGGTTTTTCCCAGGGAGCACGCTCATGTCCGACGTCGATCAACTCGGAAACCGCTTGCAGGCGGCGTTCGCACAGGCGAAAGAGCGCGTGGCCGGCATGCAGCAGGAGGCCGGCAAGACCTACGAAGACCTGCAGCACCGCTATCTCGAGTTCGTGGACTTCGGCAAATGGCTGGCCACGAACATCGTGGGACCGCGGGTGGGCAAGCTCAAGGAGTTCTTCCCCGGCCTGCAGGAGCAGCCCCACCGCAACCGCCACAGCGGCAATATCGTGCTGCAGTTGCCGCGGGGCCCCGGGAGTCTGGCTTCGATCACGCTGAAGTTGACCGTGAGCCACGATCCGGAGATTCTTCGCGGCCTGCTGGATTACGACCTCGAAATCCTGCCCATCTTCGTCAAGTACGAAAAGCACGCGCGGTACGAGTTTCCCTTGGCCCAGGCAGACCGGGCGGCGATCGCCCAGTGGTTCGACGACCGGCTCGTGGCGTTCGTCGAAACGGTCCTCTCGCTGCAGTTCTCGGAGGAGTACCAGCGCGGGAACATGGTCACCGATCCGGTGGCCGAAGTCCGCTTTCCGCAGGCGTTCGCCAAGGGAAGCGTGGAACATGGCGGAACCACCTACTACTTCCTCAGCGAGCGCTCGCTCGAGGACTTCCGCAAGAATCCGGGGAACTACCTCGGTTCGTAGGCTTCCGTAGAGAAACTCATGGGCTTCGATTTTGCGCCGTCCGATGCGCTCGGGGAGTGTCGTTTTCCGTCTCCACTGCCGCTGGCCGAACATTCAGGACAGGGCCGGGCCACGTTCGTGGCCGACCCCTGCTGGATCCGCAGCCGCATCGAGGTGACCAACGCGGAAGAGGGGCCGTCCGGCGTCCTGTTCGAACGGGCAGGGCCGCGCGCGAAGCTCTTCTTCGACCCGCGTGAAACTCGGGCGGCCGTCGTCACCTGCGGCGGCCTGTGCCCCGGGCTCAACAACGTGCTGCGCTCGTTGTTCCTCGAGCTGCATCACCGCTATGGCGTCCGGCACGTGCTGGGCATTCGCGATGGCTACCAGGGGCTCACTCCCCGGCTGGGCCGCGCGCCGCTCCCGCTCACTTGCGAACTGGTCGAAGACATTCACCACGAAGGGGGCACGCTGCTGGGAAGTTCACGAGGCCCCCAGGAGCCGGCGAAAATGGCCGACTTCTTGGCCGGCCAGGGGATCGATCTCTTGTTTTGCGTCGGCGGCGACGGCACCCATCGCGGCGCCATGGCGATTGCCGAGGAAACTCGCCGCCGGGGGATGAGCGTGGCCGTGGTCGGCATTCCCAAGACGATCGACGCCGACATTGCATTCTGCGACCGCACCTTCGGCTTCTCCACGGCCGTCGAACAGGCCCGCGCGGCGATCCATTCGGCCCACACCGAAGCCCGCTGCACGCGGCGGGGCGTGGGCCTGGTGAAGCTGATGGGGCGCGAGGCGGGCTTCATCGCCTGCCGGGCGACGCTCGTCAGCCAGGACGTCAATTTTTGCTTGATCCCCGAGGCGCCGTTCCAACTCGAAGGGCCCAACGGTCTGCTCGAGGCGCTCGGGCAGCGCGTTTCCCAGCGCGATCATGCCGTAGTTGTGGTGGCCGAAGGCGCCGGGCAATACCTGTTCGACAGCGACGGCCAGGCCCGCGACGCCTCGGGCAATCCCAAATTGCACGACATTGGCCCGTTCCTCAAGCAGAAGATCACCGAACACTTCGCGGCGCGCGGCGAGCCGGTGGACGTAAAGTACATCGACCCCAGCTATCTGATCCGCAGCGTGCCGGCCAACTGCGACGACAGCCTGCTCTGCGATCAACTGGCCCGCAGCGCGGTTCACGCGGCGATGGCGGGGCGAACGGGCCTAATGATTGGCTACCTCAACTCGCACTTCGTCCACGTGCCGATCGGCCGGGCGGTGGCCGAGAAGAAGCGGGTCGACGTGGAGAGCCCGACCTGGGCCGCCGTGCTAAGCGCGACGGGGCAGCCGGCGAGCTTTGGATAGTGGCTTGTCACCGTGGGAAGTTCGGGCTGCCCGATCATGCCAATTCAGTGAGGCCGTGCGCGCACGGCGCGAATTCAGCGTGAACTCATTGCACGCGAGGGGGTTGCAGGTCATCACTTTCCCCTCCGGCCTGCTTGGAACTGATTCGCTGGACAATGTCGGCAGCCAACTCGAGCCCATCCTCGGAGCAGAGCGCAGCAGCCTCACGGCAGCGCGAAACAACCTCGTGCGCAAGCACGCGTCGCAAGGATTCGGCAAGGCTGGTTGCCGAGAGCCGGCGGGGCTTGATGAACTCCCCAACCCCCAGCCGCGTGATCCGCGCCCCATTGTCTTCCTGGTCGAAGGCAAACGGCAGCGCAATTTGCGGAACGCCGGCCGCGAGCGCCGCGGCCGTCGTGCCGACGCCTCCGTGATGGACCACTGCGGCGCAGCGCGGAAACAGCGCGGCGAACGGCGCGAAGGGTACGTGGATCACGCTGGCCGGCAACGAAGGGAGCAACTGCTCTGAATAGTTGGTGAGCAGAATGCCCCGGCGGCCGAGTGCCTGGCAGGCCTCGACGGCAGCGGCGAACTTGGCCCGCGCATGCTTCATGCCGGTGCCAAAGGTAAAGGCGATCGGCGGCTCGCCGGCGGCGCAAAAGGCCTGCACTGCGCACGGCAACTCGCCCAGCCCGGGGCGTGGAAAGGCCGTGGTCTCGAGTTGCGGCGGCCAGTCGGCCTGCGGCGGTCCATACCAGGCGGGGAACATGCCGATGATCTTCTGCGGCGAGTTCCACCACTGGAAGAATCGCCGCACCGGGGGCAGTCCTAGGTCGGCGCGAAACTGGTTCAACTCGCGGCCCACCAGCCAATTGCCGACGACATCGAGCCCCCGCCAATAGAGCCAACCCACTGGCTGCGGCGCCCACCGCGGCAGCGTCAGTCCGCCCGGCATCACCGGCGGGGCGACCGAACTGGGAATCACGCCCGGTTGCAGCACCAAGCTCACGAGCGGCGTTCCGCGCGTTTCGTGCAGGAGTCGGCCTGCGAGCGCGCCTGGATTGGCGACGAGCAGGGTGTCATCGTCGATCAAGCCGTGCAAAAGTTCAAACTGCTGACGCAATTGCCGCGTGCCCCACTGGGCCATCAGAGGGCCGGACCGCAGCGGATGCCAGAAATCGGGATTCGCGTACAGGAGGTCGAGTTCGGCGGACGTAACCAGCGTGTGGAACTCAAGCCCGCGGTCTGCGGCCCGCTGCGCGAACGGCTCATTGGCCACGAGCGTCACGCGATGTCCTCGCTGGCGCAGCACTTCCCCCAGGCCGAGGTAGGGGTAGATGTCGCCGTCGGTGCCCAGCGAGACGAGGAGGGCATGCATGGCGCTAGCGCCGCGCCTGCAGCCGGTCTGCGCTGGCGGCCAGCGATTCGAGCGAAACGCTGGCCGCGTTATTGGCGGCGCACGAGCTACAGCCGCCGCATTTCCCGCCTACGGCCGATCGCCAGGACAACCAACTGCGGCGCGCGATCCACGTCCCGGCCAGCGCCACGGCGGAGAGTGCCACTGCGTTTTGCCAGAGTTCGTTCACAGCCAGAGCCTTCCCACCTGATAAGTGACGAGTGCGCCAAAGTAGGCGAGCACCGTCATGTAAGTGAACGTGAACACGGGCCACGCCCAACCATTGGTTTCGCGGCGGATGATCGCGAGCGTCGACACGCACTGCGCACAGAGCGCGAAGAACACCATGATCGACAGGGCCACCGGCAGATTGTACACCGGCTCGTTCGTGCCGTCCCAGGTGGCGGCGCGCAGCCGGCTCTTCAGCGCTCCTTGACCTTCTTCGTCTCCGACGTCGACTTCGCCCAGATTATAGATCACGCCGAGCACGCCCATCACGACCTCGCGGGCAGGGAACGAGGCGATCGCCGCGCAGCCGATCCGCCAATCCCAGCCGAGCGGGCGCACGACCGGCTCGATCGCCCGACCCATGCGGCCCAAATAGCTGTTGGCCTGCATGGCGCCCGCCAGCCGATTCTCCAAGTTCGCCGGCTCCGCGAATTCGGCCAGCTCTTGGTTGAGCGCGCGGCGCTCCGCGGACCCGGCGGGGGCGGCGGCGGCGCGTGCGGTCAGCTCGGCGCGCTGAAGTTCGAGGGCTTGCTGGGCGGCGGCCTCGTCGTGCGGATAGTAGCCGAGGGCCCAAATGACCACGCTGGCCGCCAGCACAACGGTGCCGGCGCGGTAGACGAAGGCCCAACCCCGCTCGGCCATGCGGTGGAGCACGAGCGCGGCCGAGGGCCACTTGTAGCTGGGGAGTTCCAAGACGAACGGCGGCGTTTCGCCCCGGAGCACCGTCTTTTTGAGTGTCCAAGCAACGACCACCGCCGTCACCACACCCACCAGGTACATCGCCAGCATCACGAGCCCCGGCAGCAGCGGACCGAGCGCGGTGTTCAAGGGGACGAAGGCGCCGATCAAGATCGTGTAGACCGGCAGGCGCGCCGCGCAGCTCATCAGGGGCGCGATCAGGATCGTCGTCAGGCGGTCGCGGCGGTCCTCGATCACCCGCGTCGCCATGATGCCTGGCACGGCGCAGGCGAACGACGAGAGGAGCGGAATGAACGATTTGCCGCTCAGGCCCACGCGGACCATCACCTTGTCCATGAGGTACGCGGCACGAGCCATGTAGCCGCAATCCTCGAGCAGCCCGATGAAGAAGAACAGGATCAGGATCTGCGGCAAAAAGATCACCACGCCCCCGACGCCGCCGATGACCCCGGAAACGAGCAGCGACTGCACGGGCCCCTCCGGCACGCGGGCGGCTACGAATTCGCCGAGGGCGCCGATCCCTTCGTCGATCCAACCCATGAGCGGATCGGCCGCCCAAAAGATCGACGAAAAGACGACCCCCATCGCCAACACGAAGGCGAGCGAACCCCACCACTTGTGGGTGAGGACGCGATCGATGCGATCGGTGAACGTCCGTGGCCGCTCGGCTGGTTTTGCCACCACGCCCTCGAGCATGCGGGCCACCCAGGCGTAGCGCGACATCGCCTCGACGGCGGGCGCCGGAGCGCCTGCCACGACTAAACGCGCGCGGGCCTCGGCGAGTTCGGTCTTCAGTTCGCCAGGAGGCGCGGCGCCGAAGAGCGCCTGCTCCAGGTAGCCGCTCGTGTCGAGCAGCAGCCGCTCGGCCAAATATCGCGGCAGCGGTTGGGCGGCATGGCCGTTGGACCTGGGCAGCCCGCCGGCGAAGCTTTGCAGCCGCGCGACCTCGGCGCGAAATGCGTCGGGAAAAGGACTGGCGTCGGCGCGGGGCTTGTGCTCGCCCAGCCGGCCGAGGGCTTCGCGGAGTTGTTCCAGCCCCCGGCGCCGGTGCGCCTCGAGCCCGACCACGGGCACGCCCAACCGCCGTTCGAGCTCCGCCGTGTCGATGCGAATGCCGCGTTCGGCAGCCACGTCGAGCATGTTGAGCGCCAAGATCGTGGGCAGGCCCAGTTCGAGCGCTTGGCTGACCAGGTACAGGTTCCGCTCGAGGTTGCTGGCGTCGACGATGCAGATCACCGCATCGGGCGGGGGCGTGTCGTCGCGGCGGCCGAGCAGCACGTCCACGGCCACCATCTCGTCGGGCGAGCGGGGGGCCAGGCTATACGTCCCTGGCAGATCAATCAGGGCGAACTTCACGCCGGCGTGGTTGAAGTGGCCGACTTTCTTCTCGACGGTGACGCCCGGGTAGTTGCCTACCCGTTGCCTCACGCCGGCCAAGGCCGAAAAGAGCGTGCTCTTTCCCGTGTTGGGGTTGCCGATCAGGGCAACGGTGCGGACCGAGGTGGAAAGAGCAGAGGCCATGGCGGGGAGCAGGCCTTAGGCGGGAAGCAGATCGACGGTCACGCGCTGGGCTTCGCTGCGCCGCAAACTTAGCCGGTAGCCGCGGAGTTCGATTTCGAGCGGGTCACCCAAGGGCGCCTTCCCCAGCAATTGCACCTCGATGCCAGGGGTGAGACCCATTTCCAACAGCCGGACGCCAACGGCCCCAGCCGCGTCGACCTCGCGAACCCCTGCCCGCTGGCCGATGGCCAAATCGGCCAAGCTGGTCACAGCGTAAGCCCTGGCTGCACGAGCACGTGGAGGCCGTCGCAGGGGCGAAAGCAGAGCTTGTTTCCGCCCAAGCGGACGATGCACGGGGCCCCCGGGGTCACCATTTCGACCGTGGCGCCGCCGTGGAAGCCCAATTCCTGCAGGCGGCGCACTTCTTCGGCCGGGCCCAGCAACTGCCCAACCCGCGCAGACTCGCCGGCATGCAGGTAAGCAAGAGGGATGAGGTTGATCATGACGAACGAAACCCAGCCACAATGATTGAGACTCATTCTCAGACTCCCGAATTCTATCCGAGAGTCGAACGGACTTCAACTAGGGCGCGCTCCCCAGTGACCGGCTCGCCGAGCGCCCGGCCGGCTAAATGGCGGGGGGCCGCTGCGGTCCCGGAAAGCGCGTTGGACACTCGGTCGAAATGGGCGGCCGGCTGACCTTGCTGGCCCGCTAGGCCGGCGGTATCCTTCCCGCCCGAAAAGATCCGCAATCGCTTTTCGCGAGCCCTACTGTGAACGACGGCCCCCTCCCGCGACTCGGCCCACCAGCCCGGCGACTGCCGGCGGCTGCCTGGCCTGCGCTGGTGGCGCTCGTTCCCCTTTTGGCCGCCAGCGGCTGCACGATGGCCTCGCGGGCCCAAAACGTCGGCGGCGTCCATTACTTCCAGAAGGGGGACTTCCCGCAGGCCACGGCCCGTTTCCAGCGCGCGATCCAGTCGGATCCGACGAACCCGGACGGCTACTACAACATGGCCGCCCTCTACGCCCGCACCGCCAAGATCAACAACCGGCCGGCCGATTTGCAGCAAGCCGAGGCGTATTACCACCAGGCGATTGACCGCGACCCCAACCACCGCGACGCCTATCGCGGCCTCGCCGTGCTGCTCGCCGAGCAAGGCCGCCGGGATGACGCCCAAAAGCTGCTCGCCGGCTGGGTGCAGCGCAATCCCACTTCGGCCACTGCCAAGGTCGAGCTTGCTCGCATCTACGAAGAGGCGGGCGAGGACTCGGCTGCCCGCGACATGCTGATCGAGGCCCTGGCGCTCGAGCCCGACAATCCGCGGGCCTTGACGGCCTTGGGCCACTTGCGTGAAGAGTCGGGCGAGCGCGAGCAGGCGATCGCCAACTACAGCCGCTCGCTGGTGATGAACCGGAACCAGCCAGAAGTTGCCCAGCGGTTGGCTTCGCTCCGTTCGACCACGCTGCCGACGACCACGCCGCCGGGCGGCACGCGGATCGTCAGCAATCCCAGCACTCCCAGTGACCCCGCGGCGGCCCGCGTCGCCTCGTTGCCGCCGGCGTCTGCGCCTCCGCCCTCACAGCCGGCCAGCTCCTCCACGAGCGCGGGGAGCGGCACGGGGCTGAACTGGAAGGCTTCTCAGTAGCAGTCGTTTCGCTCTGGCGTGTGAAGGGCCAGAATCTCAGCCTTGCTTGGGATAGAGCGCCTGGCAGTCTTCGAGCCGTGTGCCTTGGGCATCGGTGACGGCGAACTTGCTCGGAAAGAGCGACACGCCGGCATGAACTCCGTCTTTACGCAGCAGATAGAGGTTCACGTTGAACGTGGGGCGGCCCTGGGCGTCGCGGAGCCGCGGGGCGGTGTGCTTGGCGAGCCGTTTCAGCACTTCGATTCCCGCGGCGGCGGGCTCCATGCCGGTGCGCATCAGTTCCACCGCGGCCACGCTGCAAGAATTGCGGATCACCTCTTCGCCGCGTCCCGTGCTGCCGCAGGAGCCGACGTCGTTGTCGCAATAGAGCCCGGCGCCAATGATCGGCGAATCCCCTACTCGGCCCGGGATCTTGAAAGCAAGGCCGCTCGTGGTGGTGGTGCAAGCCACATCGCCCGCCGCGTTGAGCCCCGCGCAGTGGATGGTGCCGGTGGGTCGCTCGAAGCGATAGGCGGCCTGCTTCTCGCCCTTCTTTGGCGGCGGCAGCCAATCGTCGTCGGGCGATAGATTCTGCTTCCATTCGAGCCAGGCGAGGCGGGCCTTCTCGGTGAGCAGGTTTTCGATCGGGAAACCGTGGGCCACGGCGAATCGCTGAGCCCCCTCGCCTACGAGCAGAATGTGGTCGGTCTGCTGCATCACCAGCCGCGCCACCTTCGAGGGGTTCTTGATCCCTTGAATCGCGGCGACGGCGCCGGCTTGGTGCGTGGGGCCGTGCATCACGGCGGCGTCGAGCTCCACGACCCCTTCTTCGTTCGGCAAGCCGCCGTAGCCGACCGTCATGTCGTTGGGATCGTCTTCGACGATGTTCACGCCAGCAATCACGGCGTCGAGCGGGTCCTGGCCGGCCAGCATGAACTCGTAGGCGCGGCTCGTGGCCGGCTGACCGTTGTCGGACGAAATCGCCTTCACCACGCCCGTGACCGCAGCTTTCGTCGGCTGGGCTGCTGCGCGCACGGCGGGCAGGGCCGCTGCCGCGGCGGCTGCGGTGAGGAACTGACGGCGCGAACCCAGGGGGAGATCGGGCAGCATGGAAGCTCGAGTCATCGGGGCCAAAAGATCGGGAGAAGCCCGCGTCCGCTCGGGCCAGCACGCCTCTTACCTTAAGCAGCCCACGCGGCCTGGGCTAGTAGCGCGGCCGGCGTGTTGAACTTTGTCAACGTGCCGGCGAGCGCGACGGCTGAAAATCGCTAGGTCCCGCGCCGCCTTACGCCCGCGACGGGTGAATACCCCAGACTGAGCGCGACTTGCGATTGAGGGGCCGAGGGCCGCCGAACAGAGTCGAACATAGGCGGTCGGCAGGGCCGCCTGAGGGGCGCCGCAAGCAGCGTGTTCTACGCCGCGAGCGCACCCTCCCGCTTGCTTCTCCTCATCGACTCTCCTTCGCATTTCTCTAAGAGGGCAATTCTCATGAAGGCTTTGCGCTGGTCGTTCGCTTTCGCGCTGCTGGCTTCGTTCGCCGCGGTCCCCGCTTCGGCCGCCACGCTCGATCTGTCGGGCACGATTCGCGACTTCCACAGCACCCACCCCAACATGGAGTACGTAATCAATGGGGTTGAAACCGGCATTGTGCTGCCGGGCCTGGGCGCCGACGGCACCCCGGACTTCAACGCCGCCACGACCGCGAAGTCGGTGACCAACGCCGCCGATTTCGCCGATTGGTACCACAACGTGGTGGGCGTGAACTCGAGCGCACCGTTCAGCATTTCGCTCACCGAGGGAGCGCCCGGCGTCTTCTCCTACTCGAACGGCGACTTCTTTCCCATCGACGGCCTGCTCTTCGGCAACGAAGGGTACTCGCACAACTATCACTTCACCGTCGATCTGCACAAGCCGTTCGTGTATCAGGCGGGTCAGTACCTGAACGCCGCAGCCGACGACGACCTGTGGGTGTTCATCAACGGCCAACTCGCGCTGGACGTCGGCGGCGTCCATTCGACTGCCGGCGGGTCGATCAACCTCGACACGCTGGGCCTGGTCGCCGGTCAGACCTACGACCTCGACATCTTCTTCGCCGAGCGGCATACGGTGGCCTCGACCTTCTCGGTCGAGACCAACATCAAGTGCGTGCCGGAGCCGACGACCGCCGGCCTGGCGCTGCTCGGCGCCGCCGGCCTCGGACTGTGCGCCTGGCGTCGCCGCCGAGCGAGCTAACTGATCGGCTTCGCCAAAGATCTTGAACACAACGCCCTGCGCCCTCGCGGCGCAGGGCGTTGTCGTTCTTGCCTACGATTTGGCGCTCAAACCTGCGCCGGCTTCGATCGCAGCCGGAGCAGCAGCACCGCCACCGTCACGGCCAGCAGCACGTAGAGCGCCGAGAAGAGGAAGAACATTTCGGGCACGCCGGCCGCGGGGGTCACGGCCTCCGAGGTGCGCATCACGCGGTGAATGATCCAGGGCTGGCGGCCGGCTTCGGTCACCGTCCACCCGGCCTCGAGTCCCAGGAATCCAAGCGGCCCCGACAGCGCCAGCGCCCAGACGAGCGGCCGGCTCTCGAACACTCGCTCGCCGCGTTTCCAGCGCAGCAGCCAAAACCAGCCGGACACGAGCAGCAGGACCGTGCCGGAGCCGACCATTAGATCGAAGGCCATGTGCACCAAGGCCACGTTGGGCCAATCGCGGCGGGGAAAAGCCTCGAGTCCTTGCACCTCGGCCGCGAAGTCGTGGGTCGCCAAGAAGCTGAGTCCGCCGGGGATTTCGAGGGCCCAGCGCGTTTCTCCGGCCGCTTCGTCGGGAACTCCGCCGATCCGCAGCGGGGCGTAGCGCTGCGTCTTGAACTGCGCCTCCATCGAGGCGAACTTCACCGGTTGCGTGCGATAGGCGAACTTGGCCAGCGAGTCGCCGCTGATCGGCTGCAACACGGCGATGACGATGCCCACCCCCAAGGCGATCGTAATCGCCGAGCGGACATAGTCGTCGCGCCGGCCGCGCAGCCAGGCGCCCGAGTAGATGCCGGCCACGGCGAACGACACGGCCATGTAGCAGGCCAAGGTGGAGTGAAGCGCCATATAGGCCCACACGGGCTGCTTGAAGATGGCGATTGGATCAGTGACGTTCACGCGCCCGGTGGCCGGATCGATTTCGAACCCCACCGGCAACTGCATCCAGGCGTTCACCCCCAATACGAGCACGCCCGACACCATGCCGGAGATGGCGATCACCCAGGCGCACAGCCAGTGGGCCCGCGGACTCAGGCGATCGCGGCCATAGAGATATAGGCCGATGAAGATCGCCTCGATGAAGAAGGCAAAGCCTTCGAGCCCGAAGATATGCCCCACCACCGCGCCGGTCAGCTCCATGTACCTGGGCCAGAGCAGCCCCAGCTCCAAGGAGAGCGCCGTACCGGAGACCGCTCCTACGGCGAACAGCAGGCCGGTGGCCTTGGCCCAGGTGCGGGCCAGCTCGCGATAGTGGGGCTTGCCCGTGCGCAGCCACAGCCCCTCCACGATCAACAGAAGCAGCGGCAAGCCGATGCCCACGGCGGCGAAGACCATGTGAAAGGCCAGCGACACGGTCATCTGCAGCCGGGCGGCAAGCAGCGGATTCACGAGGGGCGCGTTTCCTTCCTACGGGCTAAGCGCTGTCACCGGCGCGAACGGCGCATCCGTCCTCGAGCGCGTGGCAGCGGACCGGGCGATTATAAGGATTGCAAGTCGTCGTGTCTGGGGCTGCCTGCGCCATCGCTGAGGTTAACCGCAATTTCTGCGCGCTCCCAAGGCGCAAATCCTGAGTCTGGGTGATTGCCTAAGTTATGCTTGTGCGGCGCGTCGTGCGCGCGCCGCAACCTTGAATGGCGATTCGAGATCGCGCGGGCCGCAACGACCTTTCTCCATGACCGCGAAGCATCGCATTCTGCTGATCGACGACGACGCGGCGATGCTGCGCCTGATGTCGCTCTGGCTGGGGGAGGCCGGCTATAGCGTGCAGTGCGCCGGCGACGGCGAGGCCGCCCTGGCCTTGCTGAATGGCGACTGCCCGCACTTCGTGATCACCGACTGGGACATGCCGCGGATGGACGGCCTTGAGCTGTGCCAACGCTTGCGGCAGCAGAAGCTGCCGCATTACGTGTACACGGTGCTCGTCACCGGAAAATCGCGGCCCGAGGAGATCGTGCAAGGCCTCGAGGCAGGGGCCGACGATTACCTCGTCAAGCCCGTGCATCGCGTGGAGCTGCTGGCCCGCGTGCGGGCCGGCGGTCGGCTGCTCGAGCTCGAGAGCCGCTTGGCTGAGCTCGCCCGCACCGATCCGCTCACCGGCGTGCCCACCCAGCGGGTGTTCTACGAGGCGGCCGAGAAGGAAGTCGAACGGGTGCGCCGCTACCGGCTGCCGCTGAGCTGCGTGATGCTCGACGTCGACTTCTTCAAGCGGATCAACGACACCTACGGCCATCCGGTGGGCGACCAGACGCTGCGCCGCGTGGCCCGGCTGCTGGCGGAGAGCTGCCGCGTCACCGACTCCCTCTGCCGCTACGGCGGCGAGGAGTTTTGCGTGCTGCTGCCGGAAACCAACGAGCATGACGCCGCCCTCTGGGCAGACCGGGTGCGCCGAGCCCTGAGCGCGGAAGAGTTCGCCTTCGATCATCAGCCGGTGCGCGTGACGGCCAGCTTTGGCGTGGCGGCGCTCGCTTTGCCGAATTTGGGCGCCGCCGAGCTGGTTGACCGGGCCGATCAGGCGCTGCTCGTGGCCAAGCAAACGGGGCGCGACCGCGTGGTCTGCTATTCCACGCTCGACGATCGCACGCTCCGCGGCCGACTCATCTCTCCCTGCTACGACGCCCTGTTTCACGAAGTGCAGGCCCAGGACGTGATGACCTCGCTCGTCGCGCCGCTCCTGGTGAGCGAGTCGATTCGCCGGGCGGCCGACTACTTCATCAATTACCGGATCAGCTCAGCCCCGGTCGTCGACGAAGAGGGCCGCATGGTAGGCATCGTCTCCGAGCGCGACCTGATGCAGGTCGAGCCGACGCTCGGCGGCTGGGCCCAGCCCGTGTCGGACGTGATGAAGACCAACGTCGTCTGCTACGCCGCCGACACGCCCATCACGATCATCTACCAGTTCCTCTGCCGCGTGACGATTCGGGCGGTCGTGGTGATCGACGAGGGGCAGCCGGTCGGCGTGATCTCGCGGGGCACCTTTCTCCGCTGGTTCGGCAACCGGCTGCGGCTGGCCGAGGCCGAGCTCGCGCCTGAGGCTTTCTACGATGTTCGCGAACAGCGGCAGGAGCTCGCGAGAGAGAGCGCGGCGCAGCTCGTGCAGGCGATCTCGCACCATGCGGCGATCATGGAACGCGCGCTGAGCCAGGAGTCGGCCGACCTCACGAGCCCCGTGGTCGGCGCCGCTTCGCGGATGCAAGACATGCTGCTCGACCTGCTGAGTTGGTCGCGCTATCTGCACGCCCCGCTGCCCCCGGCCACCGTGCTGCCGCGCGACGGCGCCGACGAAGTTGAATTCGCCGGCTGGCCCTGCCCCGAATTGCTGCCGCCGACGACGCAGGGCTGATCGCCCCTTGAAGCGGTGCGAGTGCGGCTTTAGTCGCGGCGAGCGAGCGCATCGAGCCCCAGAGCGGCCACGAGCCCTACCAGGTCGACGGCCCAGATCAGAGCCAGCAGCAGCGCCACTCGATCGAGAATGAGTGCGCCCGCCGCATCTTCGAGTCCGGCCAACAGGCGGCCAACGCCCAGCACGATGCACAAAATGACTGGCAGCGCAAGCAGGCCGACGAGCAGCCAGTAGAGTGCCGAACGAGGAACCACGGTGCGCGCCTGCGGACGAAGGAATGCCCGCAGAGGGTTATCCGCGGCCGGCCCCGCGCATGTCAAGCGCGGGGCCGGCTCTCGATTGGTCCGATGCGATCCGATTTTTGCGGCGACCCTCACCCTGCCCTCTCCCACGGGGCCCACGGGGAGAGGGTGCAGACGTTACTTGGCGCGGGCGCTGTGGAGGGCGAGCAGGGCGTAGGCGGTCACCAGGTTCGGGTCCCCTTCCATCCACTTGGCCTGTTCGTTGATCCACGAGCCGTCGGGCTGCTGCCGCTTCGCGAGCTCGGCGATCAGCTCGGACCGCCAATCGTGGGCAGTTCCGGTGTCGTCGACGAACTTATCCTCTCCCAAAGCGGCAAGCGCCTTGGCGAAAGTGTTGTAATAGTAATACAACCCGGCCTGCTTCATGGTCGGGTCCGGGCTGCTATCGCCCATGCCGGGGTTTTCCGTGAGCGAGTAGTGCTTCTTGAGCCAGGCGAGGGCGGCCTTGACGCGGGGATCGTCGGGGCCGACGCCGGCGTAGATCATGCTCTTGAGGCCGGCGTAGGTCATCGAGCCGTAGCTGCGCAGGCCCCCATCGGGGATTTGGCCGGCCTGGCTTTGTCCTCCGGCGGCCGCGGTGTAGTAGAAGCCGCCGTCGGGGTTCTTGGCGGCCCAGGGGCCGGTGTTGTACGGGCTCTCGAGGTTCTGGCACTGGCTGACGAAGACCAGGGCTTTTTGCACGGCCGGATCATCGGGCCCCGCGCCGGTCGCCTTGAGGGCGTCGAGCAAAAACGAGGTGTTCGAGAGATCGGGGCGCTTGCTGCGGCCATAGCCGGCGCCGCCATAGCTCAGGCTTTCCTTGCCGTGCCCTTCGCCTTCGTCGTTTTGGATGTCGCGGAGGTAGGCGTCAGCCCTTTTGATCAGGTCGGCGTAGCGGCCGTCCTTGTTAGCGCTTTGGAACGCCATCACCGAGATGCAAGTTTCGTAGTTCTGGTGAAACGTGCCGGGGCGGTAGATCCCGCCGTCGGGCTGGGCCAGGCCTTCGAGGTACTTGAGGCCCTTGGCCACTACGGGGTCGTCGGGCGAGCGGCCCTGCTTGAGCAGTGATTCGACCACGATCGCCGTCACCGCCGGGCTCGCCTGTTGGCTGAAGGAACCGTCGTCGGCCTGCCCCTTGGTGGACAAAAATTCGACGGCCTTGGCGACCATTTCGTCATACGACTTGGCTTCGGCGGCCCTCGAGGCCGAAATCGGCAGCGCTGCAGCGGCTAGCGACAGGACCAGCAGGCGGCACAGCAGACGACGCGAAAATCGCATGACGAGCGTTCCTCGGGTGGAGCGGGATGTTCTTTTGAGGTATAGGCTTAGGCTAAGTGCCGATCGATTTGGGAAGTCAAGGCGGAGCGGTGTTGCCCCGGTCCTCTGACGCCGAAGCGGCCGAGCCATCAACCATGAGCGATTCGGGCAACATCGGCAAGCCGCGCGCCGCCTCCGCGAAATACTCGCTAGCTAAGTGTACGCTCAGCGAACCCCGGTGGCCCACGAAGAACGGGTCACGCGCGCAAAGAGAACCGCCCCATGTTCCGTCTTGGCCGCTTTACCCTAATAGAAGCCCTGGTCGCCCTGACCACGTTGGCGTTCGGCCTCGGGTTGCTCCGCGCCCTCGATTGGGGGCGCTCGCCCATTACGCGCGGAGCGCTGCAGATCGTGTTCTGCCTGATCGCGATCGTCTACATCGTCTGGCGGACGGACGACAACCTACGGTTGAAGTAGGGGGTTGAAACGCAGCGTCCTGCGCTACGATTCGTGCCGCAAAGCGCGCAGCGAACTGACCAGGTAGCGGAGGCTGCACTGCAAGGCGGGCCGGGCCGCGGCGGCCGGCGGCGCTTCCGAGGTCTTGTGGGGGCCAGCGGCTGGCTGCGGCGCGGCCTGCTCCACCCAATCCAGCCGCTCCTCCAGATCGGTGAGCGACAGCCCCAGCGCCAAAGACAACTCGACGAGCGCCGGACGGTCGGGCAAGGACGAAAGCTGCGCGAGAAGCAGCTTTCGCGCGGCTGGGGCGCACGTCGGTTCGTCGGTCAACGTCGATTCCGCGGTCGGCTTCAGGCGGGCAAGTTGCCCCTGCTGATGCGCCTGCAAGATCGCGCGGGCCGCGCGGGCAGCGGCGCCTTCCCTCCACGCCAATTCGCCAGCGGCGACGGCGGCCAGCGAATCTTCCAGCAGCGCCTCGTCCGGCTCAGCCGGCGCGACTCCCCAAGCGCCGCAGAGGAGCAATTGGGCGAGCCATTCGGCGCGGCGGCAGTCGTCGCACACGATCGTCGGGGCGAGCGACGCCGCCATCGCCAAGGGACGCAGGGCGGCCCGCTCGCCGGCCTCACCGCGAACGAGCAACGCCACCTGCGGACGCAAACGCTGCATCTCATGCACCGTCCAGCCACTCAGGCTGTAGCGGGCCACGACCAGGCCCCCGCTGGCGCGAACGCGCTGGGCCAGCCGATCGCGCACTGCGGGCTCATTGGCCAATAGGATTACTCGAGCGGCCATCTCCTCCTCCATTTCTTTCTACGCGGACCCGCCTGGTCTCGGATGAGGGCGGGCAGACGCTCAATCCTCGGGGTGGAAGCCGAACATCGTGGTCGACACCGGACGCTCCGCCGCCCGCCCATAGCGCACCGGCTGCCGGCCATTGCCGGAGAGCAGGGCCCGCACGTGCCGCGCATCGGGGACGAGTTGCGAGAGATGGTCGACGATCTCGGCCGCGGTTTCGCGGGAGCGGCCGCTGGAGTGGGCCATCAGGGCTTTGGCCAGCCCCAAGGCCCGCACCAGGCGGGCCCGGGCGGCTACGTCCGGCGCGAGCGTGTCGAGCGGACTATCGAGCAGCTCGACGACCGGCACTTGTAAGGCCTGCTCCCAGCGGCGCAGGGTGCTCACGGCCACGTCGGCGTCAGACTGCTCCTCTTCTTTGACCACGGCCACGGTCACGCCCATCCGCCGAGCAAGCGAGCGCCGCGTGACGTGCTGCTCGAGCCGCGCCGCCTCGAGACGGTGCAGCGGCTTGCCGCCAGGAGCGGCTGTCGGCTTGAGTGCATCGATGCGGCGGATCGGCGAACGATGAGGGCGAGCGTCGGCTTTCATCGGAATAACTCCTCGTGAAGCCGGGGCTAGCGCGGCAAACGCTGCCGTGCGATGAGCGCCCCACAAACACCGCAGCTAGGACGCCGCGATGAGGCTTCAGGGAGAAATGCGCAGACCGCGCCGGAAGTCCGCCAAGAAAAAAAGACGCGTACCCCGAGCGCCAAGCATTCCGTTGCCGGGAAAGGGCTTACGGACCCGCCTGGGCGCGCGGTGGACGGACTTGGTCGGCCAGCTTACGCTGGGCCGCTCGCCGGAGGACGTTTCGTGCGACTCCCTCGTGCGTGAGTACCGCAATGGCGAGCGGCCGGCGTCAGCCGGCTGACCAAAACGGTTTCTGCTCGCCGAGCGTGGGGTCGGCCAGCTTACGCTGGGCCGCTCGCCAGACGGACTTTTTTTTCGTATGTCAGCTCAGAATCCAAATTTCGTTGACGTTCCAAAACCGCCCGTGCTATAACCCGAAGCAATACAGCACTCCTGGCACTGGCCTTACGGCGGAAGGCCCTCTCGGGCCCGGTTTGGCAAGCGTGGGCTCAATGCCCGTGGCTTGGCTGGCCGCTCCCAGTTCCGTCCTGGCCCGAAGACGCCGCTCCCCCTGCCGCGGCGGAAGGTGAACGGTTCATGGGCCGACGCTTCGCTTTGCTTGCTGCGGCCCTGCCACTTTTGCTCGCCCATCGTTCTGCCTCGGCGGCCGACCCCGCGGCGCTTGGGCTCTTCGAGCGGCAGGCCGACATCGGCGACGTTGGGTTGGCCGGCGGGCTCGAGTTCGACTCCCAGGCCCAGACCTATCGCCTCACCGGCGGAGGGGCCAACATGTGGGGCGCGGCCGACGCCCTGCACTTCGCGTGGAAAGAGTGGGAAGGCGATCTGCTCTTCACGGCCGACGTCGCGTGGCTCGGCGCCGGCAAGGACCCCCACCGCAAGGCGTGCCTGATCGTCCGGCAGGGGCTCGAGCCGGGCGCCGCCTATGCCGACGTCGCCCTGCACGGCGATGGCCTCACTTCGCTCCAGTATCGCGAAACGCCCGGTGGCCCGACCCGCGAGGTGCAGGCGAACATTCGCGGGCCGCGGCGGCTGCGGCTCGAGAAGCGTGGCGAGTACGTGACGATGTCGCTCGCCGGCGCCGACGGAGAGCTCCGCTCCGCCGGCGGGATGTTTCGCATCGACCTCGGCGAGCGTTTTTTGGTTGGGCTCGGAGTCTGCGCGCACGACAACTCCTTGAGCGAGTCGGCGGTCTTCTCGAATGTCTCGCTGGCTCCCGCTCCTCCGCCCTCCGGCCGCACGGTGCTCGAGAGCACGCTCGAGCGGATCGACATCGCCTCGACCGACCGCCGCGTGGTGCATCACGAGCGGGCACACTTCGAAGCGCCGAATTGGTCGCGCGATGGACAGCACCTGCTCTACAACCAAGCGGGGCACCTCAAGCGGATTGCCGCCGCCGGGGGCAAGCCGGCGCCGATCGAGACGGGCTTCGCGCGACGGATCAACAACGACCACGGCTACTCCCCCGACGGCAAGCTGCTGGCGATCAGCGATCAAACGCGCCCCGGCGGATCGCGAATCTACATCCTGCCCAGCGGAGGGGGCGGCGGAACGCCGCGGCTGGTGACGCCGCTTGCGCCGTCCTACTGGCACGGTTGGTCCCCCGACGGAAAAACGCTGGCCTACTGCGCCGAGCGCGATGGCGAGTTCGACCTCTACACGATTCCGGTCGACGGCGGCTCGGAACGTCGCCTGACGCGCTCGCCGGGGCTCGACGACGGGCCCGACTACTCGCCCGACGGCCGGCACATCTACTTCAACTCGGTCCGCTCGGGGCGGATGAAGATCTGGCGGATCACGGCCGACGGCGGCGAGCCTACGCAACTCACCAGCGACGGCTACAACGACTGGTTTCCCCACCCCTCCCCCGACGGCCGCTGGCTGGCCTTCGTGTCGTACGGCCCCGAGGTCGAAGGGCATCCGGCCAATCAAGACGTGCTGCTGCGAATCATGCCGGCCGCCGGCGGCGAAGCGCGGGTGCTCGCCAAGCTGTTTGGCGGGCAGGGGACGATGAACGTGCCCTCCTGGTCTCCGGATAGCCGCCACCTGGCGTTCGTAAGCTATCAACTCGTGGACGCGGCCGAAGACAAAACCAAGGCTGGTAAACCCGAGGCAGGCAAAGCGGAGGCAGGTCCATGAGCCGATCGCGCCTAGTAAACGGAGCCACGTTCGCAGCCGTGCTGCTATGCCTCGCGAGCGGTGTGCGGGCCGACGAGGCGTCGCGCTATCGCGAACAGATCGCGCCGCTGCTGCAGAACTACTGCTACGACTGCCATGCCGGCGGCGAGAAGAACGGCGGCGTCGCCTTCGACGGCTTCGCTTCCGACGAAGCCCTGCTGGCCGACGCCGACCTTTGGCAGCGGGCCCTGCGGCAAGTTCGCGCCGGGCTCATGCCGCCGGCCGAAGCCGAGCCACTGCCGGCCGAAGAGCAAGCCCGTCTGGCGAGCTGGATCAAGGCCGACGTGTTTCGCATCGATCCGGCGAACCTCGATCCGGGGCGCGTGACCGTGCGGCGGTTGAACCGCACGGAATACCGCAACACGATCCGCGACCTGTTGGGCATCGAGTACGACACGCAAGGAGAGTTCCCGCCCGACGACACAGGGCACGGCTTCGACAACCTGGGCGAAGCGCTCAACATCTCGCCGCTGCTTCTGGAGAAGTATCTCGAGGCGGCTCGCACCGTCGTTGCCCAGGCCGTGCCGACGGCTGCCCGCGTAATGCCGGAGCGTGAGATCGAGGGGCGGCAGTTTCAGGTGGCCGGCGTCGAGTCAGAGGAGTCGAAGAACGACTACTTGGCCCTCTCGTACTATGCGCCGGCGACCGCAGCGGCCAAGGTCTCGCTCGAGCACGACGGCGACTATGAGTTGGCTCTGCGAATGACGGCGAACGACCGTTTCGTCGACGGCGAGTCGGACCTCAACAAATGCCGGTTCACCTTCAAGGCCGACGGCGAAACGCTGCTCGAGCGCGACTTCATTTGGCAAGGGGGCCGCGAGTTCCGCTTTGAGTTTCCCCGCCACTGGTCCGCCGGAGACCACGAGCTGACGGTCGACGTGCAGCCGCTGACCCAAGAAAAACAGGTCCGCTCCCTCGAACTGCGGCTCCACGAGGTGACGCTCCGCGGACCGAAAGCCGAGCGGGATTGGGCACGGCCTCCTCGCTATGAGCAATTCTTTGAGCACGAGCCGCCGACCGATCCGGTCGAACGCCGCGCGCATGCGGCCAAGCTGCTCCGCAAATTCGCGACCCGCGCGTTCCGCCGCCCGGTCGACGACGCCACGGTCGAGCGGCTCGCTGACTTTGCCACGAACATCTCCGCCCAGCCGGGGCAGACCTTCGAGCAGGGCGTGGCCCAGGCGATGACCGCCGTGCTCGCTTCGCCGCGATTCCTGTTCCGCGAGGAAGAGATCGAGGCCCCCGCTGGCGCGAAGCATCCGTTGGTCGACGAATACAGCCTGGCCACGCGGCTCTCGTACTTCCTCTGGTCGACGATGCCCGATGAAGAGCTGTTCCGACTCGCAGGCGAGCATCGGCTGCGCGAGCAGCTTCCCCAGCAGCTCGAGCGGATGCTGGCCGACGAGCGCTCGGAGCAGTTCGTGAACAACTTCGTGGGGCAGTGGCTGCAGGCCCGCGACATCGACGCGGTGAACATCAACTTTGGGGCGGTGCTCTCGCGGGATGAGCCGCCGGACCCCGAGGCCGACAAACGCCGCGAGCGTTTCCGCGAGCTGCGCCGCAAATCGACCGAGGAGCTGACCGCCGAGGAGAAGGCCGAGATCGAGGAACTGCGGAAGCTGGTGTTCGGCCGCTTCGGGCGGTTCCGGCAGTTCGAACTCAACGGCGATCTGCGGCGGGCGATGCGGCGCGAGACCGAGCTGACGTTCAACCACGTGCTCCGCGAGAACCGCAGCGTCCTGGAATTGGTGGACGCCAACTACACGTTCCTCAACGAGCGGTTGGCGAAACACTATCGAATCGACGGGGTTCAAGGAAACGAGCACCGGCGCGTCGAGCTGCCGGCCGAGAGCGTACGCGGCGGCATTCTCACGCAGGGCACGATGCTGGCGATCACCTCGAATCCCGACCGAACCTCCCCGGTGAAGCGCGGGTTGTTCATTCTCGATAACTTGTTAGGCACGCCCCCCGCGCCCCCGCCTCCCGACATTCCCGCGCTGGAAGAAGCCGGGCGGGCAATCACCGACCACACGCCCACCTTGCGGGAAACCCTGGCCCGCCATCGCAGCGACGCCCTGTGCAGTTCCTGCCACAACCGCATGGACCCGCTGGGCCTGGCTCTGGAGAACTTTAACGCCCTCGGCATGCACCGCGACCTCGACCGCGGCCAGCCGATCGACTCGACGGGCGAGCTGATCACCGGCGAAGCGTTCAGCAATGTCCGCGAGCTCAAGCGGCTGCTGGCCAACGAGCGGCGGCAAGATTTTTATCGCTGTTTGACCGAAAAGCTGTTAACCTACGCCCTGGGCCGCGGCCTCGAGCACACCGATGTCGGCACGGTGGACCTTCTGGTGGAACGGGCCAACCAGACCGACGGGCGGCTCAAGGATTTGGTGGTCGGCGTGATCGAGTCCGCGCCGTTTCAGCGGCGGCGGGCGGAGAGCGCTTCGCCACCGGCGAGCGAGACGGGTGGCTGAGAAGTTGAGGTGCGGCCCTCACCCCGGCCCTCTCCCACGGGGAGAGGGAGACAGACGACGGAGGAAGCGATGAGCCAGCGTATGAACGAGCAGCGGTCAGGCTTCAGTCGCCGGCGCTTTCTGCGCGGAGTCGGCGCGGCGATCGCGCTGCCGGCCTTCGAGTCGTTCTTGCCCGCGGGTCGCGCGTTGGCGGCCGAGGCCGGCGCGCTCGCGACCACGGCCTCCGGCATGCCGCTTCGCGCGGCCTTCGTCGCATTCCCCAACGGCGCGATTCCTTCTGCTTGGTGGCCGACCGGCGGTGAGACCGAATACCAACTCAGTCGCACGCTCCAGCCTCTCGAATCTCTCCGCAGCCACGTGCAGGTGCTCCGCGGCCTCGACCACGAGGCGGCCGAGCCCGGCCCCGATGGCGCCGGCGACCATGCCCGCGGCGGCGGCACATTGCTCACGGGCGTACGGCTCAAGAAAAGCGCCACCGACGTGCGGGCAGGCGTCTCCATCGATCAGGTGCTGGCCGGCCGCATTGGGCATCTCACGCGGTTCCCCTCGCTCGAGCTCACCTGCGACTCGATCCGCAAGTCGGGCTCGTGCGATTCCGGCTACGCCTGCGCCTATCAATACAACATCTCCTGGAGCTCCCCGACGACGCCGATGACGCCCGAGCCGAACCCGCGGCTGGCGTTCGAGCGGCTGTTCGGCGCCGGGGCTCCCGGCGAGCGGCAGGCGAATCTCGAACGACGGCAACACGAGCAGCGGTCGCTGTTGGACTTCGTGCTCGAAGATGCCCGCGCCATGCGGAACCGGCTGGCGGCCAAAGACGCGCACAAACTCGACCAGTATCTCACGGGAGTTCGCGAGCTCGAGCAGCGGATCGAAAAGGCCGAACGCTTCAAGGACGTGAAGGACCCCGGCGTGGCGACGCCGCTGGGCGTGCCGGGCGACTTCGCCGAGCACGTGCAGCTCATGTACGACATGCTCCTCCTGGCCTTCCAAACCGACTCGACCCGCGTGGCCACGCTCCTCTTGGCCCACGACGGCAGCAACCGGCCGTTCGAAGACATCGGGATCGTCGAAGGGCACCACGACCTCACGCACCATCAGAACCGGGCCGACTGGATCCAAAAGGTCACCGAGATCGACCTCTGGTACGCCCGCCAGTTCGCCAAGTTCCTGGAGAAGATGCACGCCACGAAAGAGGCCGACGGCAGCTCGCTGCTCGACAACTCGATGATCGTGTTCGCCTCGGGCAACGCCGACGCCAATCGCCACACGCACGCCAACCTGCCGATCTTGCTGGCCGGCGGCGGAGGCGGCACGCTGGCCGGCGGCCGCTACGTCGATTACGGCGCGCAGCCCGCCTGCAACCTGTTCCTCTCCCTGGCCGACCGGATGGGCTTGGGCGATCTCGAGCGCTTCGGCGACTCGAGCGGGCGGCTGGAGCGGCTGTAATCGCTCGGCCCTTCACGCACCGCCCCGGCGAGCGGCCGGCGTCAGCCGGCTGACCCAACCGTTGTCCACGCCCCAACGCGTGAAGTCGGCCAGCTTACGCTGTGCCGCTCGCCGGGGGCGTTGCGCGCCGCGTATCCCTGGCTCGCCCCAAACCTCGCGCGCAGACGTACAGCGCTGCCACCCACCGCACTGGCGAGCGGCCGGCGTAAGCCGGCTGACCACACGGTAGAACGCACATCCACCCTCGGGTCGGCCATTTTACGCTGGGCCGCTCGCCGGAAGCGTGAGCGGCCCAACAGGGCGATCGTCGCGGATCGATTCTTCTCCCCCGTGACTCACCGGGGGCTAATCGCGGCACTCCCCTCCGCACCCTGAGCGCGATACCATGGTCGGCTTGGCGAAACACCAGTTTCGCTCCGCTCCGCCCTGGGTTTTGCCCCGCGCTCATGCTCCATCTGGCTTCGCAGATTTCGGCCGCGGTCGACCGCATACGGCAAACCTGGCCTGGCAAACCCCATGCTGGCATCATCTTAGGCACCGGCCTCGGCGGGCTGGCGGCCGAGATCGAGGCTGAGGCCACCTTTGGCTATCGGGACCTGCCCCACTTTCCGCACAGCACCTCGGTGGGGCACACCGGGCAGCTCGTCTGCGGTCGGCTGCATGGGCTGCCGGTCGTCGCCATGGAAGGCCGCATGCACGTGTACGAAGGCTACACCTACGAGCAGGTGACCTTTCCCGTTCGCGTGATGAAGGCCCTGGGCGCCAAGTTGCTTGTCGTCTCGAACGCCGCCGGCGGCATGAACCCGCACTACGGCCTGGGCGACCTGGTGATCATCGACGACCATATCAACTTGATGGGGGGCAACCCGCTGTTCGGCGTCAACGACGACGCCCTCGGCCCGCGCTTCCCCGACATGTGCCGGCCCTACGATCCGGCCCTCATCGACCGTGCCCTGGCTGTTGCCCGCCGCGAGGACATTGCGGCCCACCGGGGGGTGTATGTGGCTGTCACGGGGCCGAACCTCGAGACCCGCGCCGAGTATCGTTTTCTGAGGACGATCGGGGCCGATGTCGTCGGCATGTCGACCGTTCCGGAAGTGATCGTGGCGGTCCACTCCGGCCTGCGGGTGCTCGGCCTGTCGATCGTCACCGACCTCTGCTTTCCCGATGCCCTGGAGCCGGCGGACATCAAGAAGATTCTGGCCACGGCGGCCGCCGCCGAACCGCGAATGCGGAAGCTCGTCCGCGGCGTCCTGGCGGAAGAAACCCCTTAGTTCGGCCGAAGCAAATACTCACCACGGAGGCACGGAGACACTGAGAAATGCGAGAGATCCTCTCCGTGTCTCCGTGTCTCCGTGGTTGTCTCAACGGCAGGAGCAAGATTTAGCTCACTCATGACATTCCAACCCGTTCCCAGCAACGTTCGCTTTCCCGAGCTCGAGGCCCAGGTTGGGCAGTTTTGGCGCGAGCAGGGGATTTACGAGAAGTCGCTCGAGCAGCGCGCCGAGGGCGACCGCTTCGTCTTCTACGAAGGCCCGCCGACGGCTAACGGCCTGCCGCACCCAGGGCACTGCCTGACGCGCGCGATCAAGGATCTGTTTCCGCGCTACCGCACCATGCGCGGCTACCTGTGTGAGCGGAAGGCCGGCTGGGACACGCACGGTCTGCCCGTCGAGGTCGAGGTCTGCAAGGAACTCGGCATCCACTCGAAGGAAGAGATCGAAGCGTTTGGCGTCGAGCCGTTCATCCACCGCTGTTTGGAGAGTGTGTTCCGCTACACGCAGCAGTGGGAGAAGCTCACCGAGCGGCTCGGCTTTTGGATTCGCCTCGACGAGGCCTACGTCACCTACCACCAGAGCTACATCGAAAGCGTGTGGTGGGCGCTCAAGAACTTGTTTGACCGCGGGCTTCTCTACCAAGGATATAAGATCGTTTGGTGGTGGGCCCAAGGCGGCACCGCGCTCAGCTCCGGCGAAGTGGGCCAAGGCTACCGCGAAGTGGCCGATCCGAGCGTCTACGTGCGCTTTCCGCTGCTCGACGACGCCGGCCAGAAGAGCGACACGAGCCTGCTTGTGTGGACGACGACTCCTTGGACGCTGCCGAGCAACCAGTTCGCCGCGGTCCATCCGAGCCTCGAGTACGCAGTGGTCCGCGACCCCGAGTCGGCCGACAAGCTGGTGATCGCCGCAGCGCTCGTCGAAACGATCGCCGCGAAGGTTGGCCGCAAGCTCGAGGTCGAGCGGCTGCTGCCGGGCAAGGAGCTGGTCGGGCGGCGCTACCAGCCTCCCTTCGACTACTACTACGCGCAGCAAGGCAACCAGCAAGGCAAGCTCGCCGCCGGTGGCCAAGAACACTTGGCCTGGCGCATCGTATCGGCCGAGTTCGTCACCATCGACAGCGGTTCCGGCGTGGTGCATCAAGCGCCCGCGTTTGGCGAAGTCGACTTCGACGTACTCAAGGCCGAGCAAGCCCGCTTCGAGCCGGGGCAAGGCCCCGAGCTGATCTGCGCGGTCGCCCCCGACGGCAAGTTCACCGCCGAAGCCCCCGACTACGTGGGTCGCTGGGTGAAGGACTGCGACAAGGAAATCAGCCGCCGCCTGAAGCACGAAGGAGTGCTCTATCACCAAGAGCAGTACCTACACGACTACCCGTTCTGTTGGCGGGCAGACGAAGATCCGCTCATCCAGTATCCGCGGAAGAGCTGGTTCGTGCGCACCTCGCAGTTCAAGCAGGCGATGCTGGCCAACAATGCCCAGATCAACTGGCTGCCGGAGCACATCAAGGAAGGCCGCTTCGGCAATTTCCTCGAGTCGAACGTCGACTGGGCCCTCTCGCGCGAGCGCTACTGGGGCACTCCGCTGCCGATCTGGGTTTGCGAGCAGACCGGCCACGCCGAGGCGATTTCGAGCTACGACGAGCTGCTCAACAAGCCGGGCGTGAGCGGAACCGAGGTCTGGGCCGCGGCCAAGCGGGCCAACCCCGAGCTCTCCGACCACTTGATGGTCCACAAGCCGTACATCGACGCGGTGACTTACGACTCGCCGAAGGCGCCCGGCGCTCGCATGCGCCGCGTGCCCGAGGTCATCGACTGCTGGTTCGACTCGGGCGCGATGCCGTTTGCTCAATGGGGATTCCCGCACCAGGGGCGTCAGCAGTTCCGCGAGCAGTTCCCCGCCGACTTCATCAGCGAGGCGATCGATCAAACCCGCGGTTGGTTCTATAGCCAACTCGCGATCAGCACTCTCCTGTTCTCCGATCCTACGGCGAGCGGCCTCGACAATCCGCCGGCGCCCGAGTATCCGCATCCGTTCAAGAACTGCATCGTGCTCGGGCTGATGCTGGGCGAAGATGGGCAGAAGATGTCGAAGAGCAAGCGGAACTACCGCGAGCCGAACGAGATCTTCGATCGCTATGGGGCCGATGCCCTGCGCTGGTACTTCTTCGCCAATCAGCCCCCTTGGACCGCCATCCGCTACAACGAGCGGGCGATCAAGGAGAGCGTGCCCGAGTTCCTGCTGCGGCTGTGGAACGTCTACAGCTTCTTTGTGATCTACGCCAACATCGACGGCTTCGCCCCCGGCGCGGCGCTCTCTGGCAAGGTCGGCCAGCTCGACGCGCGTACGCTCGCGAAAGCCAAGGGCTATCGACCGCTCGCCGAGCGCTCGGAGCTCGACCGCTGGATCGCCAGCGAGCTGAATGGCGCCTGCGCGGCGGTCGTCGAGCGGATGGACGCCTACGATAGCTACGCGGCCTGCGCGCGGATCACGGAGTTCGTCGATGCGCTCAGCAACTGGTATGTCCGCCGCAGCCGCGACCGCTTTTGGTCCGGCGAGCAAAACGCCGACAAGCAAGACGCTTACTGGACGCTTTACGAATGCCTGCTGACGACGGCGCGGCTGATCGCGCCCTTCACGCCGTTCGTGGCCGAGGCGCTGTGGCAGAATCTGGCCCGCACGGAGTTCGGCGAGCGGGCGACCGAGAGCGTGCATCTGACTGATTTCCCCGCCGGCGACGCGGCCGCGGTCGACGAAGCACTGTCCGCCCGCATGAGCCTTGCGCGCGAAATCGTGTCGCTCGGCCGCGCGGCGCGGATGAGCGCCAAGCTCAAGGTCCGGCAGCCGCTGGCCAAGGTCGAGGTCGTGCTCGCCGACGCCACGCATCGCCCCTGGCTCGAAGCCCATGCTGGCCTCGTGGCCGAGGAACTGAACGTCAAGCAGGTCGAGTTCCCCGCGACCGCGGATCAGTACATCACTTACACCGTGCTGCCGGATCTCAAGCGGCTCGGCCCTCGCCTAGGCAAGCAGCTTCCGGCCCTTAAGAAGGCCCTGGCCGAAGCCGATGCGGCCGCGCTCTTGGACGAGATGCGCCGCACGCAGCGGGCCACGATCGTTCTGCCCGACGGCGCGGTCGAATTCGACTCCGACGACCTGCAGGTACGGCTAGCGGCCAAGGAAGGTTGGACTGCGGCTCAAGGACATGGCTGCGTGGTGGTGCTCTCGACCGAGATCACGCCAGAGTTGGCGGCCGAAGGACTGGCGCGCGAAATCGTTCACGCGGTGCAGAGTGCCCGCAAGGACACCGAGTGCGAGTACACCGACCGCATCGAAATCGGCGTGGTAGCCGATTCGGCCGAGCTGCGCGCCGCGGCCAAGAAGTTCGCCGACTACATCGCCGGCGAAACACTAGCCAAACGGCTGGTTTTCGAGCCGCTCGCCGGCGTGGCGCCGCTCGAGGCTGACCTCGGCGGCCACAAGGCGACGCTCTTCGTGAAGAACCTCGGCAAGTAGCGGCACGCCGATCCGCTGTTGCCTGAGCGGTCGTGGAGCTCGAGGAAACGCCCATGCCATTGTCCGAAACGCCCAAAGTCGTCGTCCTTGCCCGCCACGATCTCGAGGCCGCCCAGCGGCTCGTGGCGGCGGCGGGCTGGAACCAGGTAGTGGCCGATTGGGAGATGTTTCTCGAGGACGGGCGGATCTTCGGCTGTAAGGACGAGCAGGGGCGGATCGTCGCCACGGCCGCCACCATGCCGTATCGCCAGGTGGGCTGGATCAGCCTGATGCTGGTCGACGAAGGCTGGCGGCGGCGGGGGTTGGCCACGCGGCTCATGACCGCCTGCATCGACACGCTCGAAGGCGCCGGGCTCACGCCGGCGCTCGACGCCACGCCCGTCGGCCGCGAAGTGTACTTGCAAATGGGCTTTCGCGACGTGCTGCCGCTGACGCGATGGGCCGCGCAATCGCCGGCCGCGGGGAAAGCGACTACTGGCGGGGTGCGTGCCCTCGCGAACGACGATATCGAGGCGGTCGTTAAGCTCGACCTGCCGATCTTCGAAGGCGGGCGACGCCGCCTGCTCGAAAGGCTGATGGCTCGCTCGCGGGACGCTGCTTGCGTGGCGATCGCGGAGGGCGCCGTTGAGGGATTTCTCTTGGGGCGCGAGGGGCGCGTGTTTACCCACCTGGGCCCCCTCTTTGCGCCTAGCCTAAAGGTTGCGGCGGAACTCCTCGAGCATGCTTTAGGTCGCCAGCCCGGGCCGACGAACCTCGACGTTCCCGACGCACAACGGGAATTCGGCCGCTGGCTGGCCACCCGCGGCTTCGCTCCCCAGCGCACCATCATGCGCATGGTCCGCTCGCCGCGCGCCCCCGAGTTGGCAAGCGACACTTTGTTCGCTGTTGCGGGCCCCGATCTCGGGTAGCTGCTGCTCGCCTGTCCGCCCCGATCCCGGCGGCCGATCCTGGTACGGTCGCCAAGAGAAAGACGGGTACTGGACGGATGCTTAAGCGGGGGCGACGAAGTTGAGAAATACCTCAGCAAGGATCATGGCCACCACGCCAACTATGGCGATCAGCAGGCAGTAAAGGGCCCGCTCGCGGGTGCTTAGCCCCTTCCAGCCGGCCGGGGACGCTGCGATCCACTCTGCGACCAACACGAAGTAGAGAACCCCAATGGCGGCCGCCAAAACGTGTTGCCTTTCGGACGCTATGTAGACCGCTCCCAATAGGGCCAAGAAGCGCGCCGCGTTGATAATAGCTCTTTCCATTCTCTTCATCCTAGCAGGCGGCGGAATGGAAGGGGTTCGTGCGACGGCTGCGCGAAAGCAGCCGGACGGGACCGGCCTGGGGCACCGATAATACCGGCGGCTGGGCCATAAGCTGTACCGCCCCGCGGGCCGCCGCGTATACTCTCGGACTGCACACCCCTTTCCACGCTCTTGCACAGCATGTCTGACCGCGCAACGATCACCCACCCTGGCGAGCCCCAGTCCAACGCGATTCGCAGCCGCACGGCCGCCATCGAGCCCGCCTGTCTGCGCACCTACACGCCGAGCCTCGCGGTGTTGGCCAAGAGCGCCGGCAGCTACCACTGGACGCCCGAAGGGCGCAAGCTGGCCGACTTCACGTCGGGCGTGCTCGTGGCCAACTTGGGCCACAATCCCACGCGCTGGTGGCAGCGCGTGGGCAGCTACATGGGCTGGTCGGCGCCGGTTCAGGGAGCGAAGTTCACGGAGGCCGCGCCCCTCACCGCCTATAACGCGATCACCGAGTTGGAAACGCAGGCGTCGGAGCGCCTGCTCGCTTGCCTGCGCAGTCAACCCGGCGGCGGGCGGATGGAGCAGGTGCTGTGGGCGGCCAGCGGCAGCGAGGCGATTCAGAAGGCCCTCTGGGCGGCGCTCGATCGCCGTCCCGGCAGCGACGTGATTCTCGCCACCCGGCGCGGCTTCCACGGCAAAAAGGGCTTGGCCGGCGCGATCACCGGCAGCGAGCGCGACGCCGACCGCGACCCGCGCGTGCGGTTCCTCAGCTTTCCGCTCGAGGAGTGCGGCAGCGTCGAACGCCGTCGCCAACCGCTCGACTTGGCGCCCTATGCGCGCGAGCTCGAGGCGCTCTGGCAGGAATTCGGTCCGCGAATTTGCTGTCTGGCGACGGAGCCGTACTTGGGAGGCGGCGGCTCTTATCACCCGCAGCCCGAGTACCTGCAGTTGCTCGATCGCTTCTGCAAGGAGCACGACATCGTGTTCCTGCTCGACGAGATTCAATCGAATTTCGGCCGCACGGGCAACCTGTTCGCTTACACCACATACGGCCTCGAGCCCGACCTGGTGGTGCTGGGCAAGGGACTGGGGAATGGCGTGCCGGTCGCCGCGGCGGTCGGCCGAGCCGACCTGTTCGCCGTCATGCGCTACGGCGAAGGGTCCGACACCTGGAGCGCGAACCCCCTTTCGTGCGCCGCAGTGCTGGCGACGCTCGACGAGTTCGCCGCCGAAGATGTGCTCGCGCATGCCCGCGAGTTGGCCGCCGTGATCGAGCGCGGGCTGTTGCGGCTCGCCGAACTGCCGGCCGTAGCCGCGGTGCGCGGCGAAGGGCTGGTGTGGGGACTCGAGTGCGTGGCGGTCGGCGGGCGGACGGCCGAGGAGGTGGCTGTCGAATGCGTGCGGCGTTGCTACCTGGGAGACGAGCGTGGCCGCGCGATCCACTTGCTCGGGCCGCTGGCCGGCAAGGTCATGCGCGTCAGCCCGCCGCTGGTCATGCCGCTCGAAGAGGCCGGCGATTATCTCGACGCGATGTACGGACTGTTCGCTCAGATCATTTGAGCCCGCCCAGGCACCTCCGCCATGATCCCCCTCGAAACGCTGATGCGTTTGGCCATCGACAAAGCCCGCGCCGGCTTAGCCGCCGGGCAGATGCCGTTCGGCTGCGCGATCGCGCGCGGCGACGAGATCTTGGCCGTGGAACATAACACGGTGGCGGCGACCATCGACTGCACGGCCCACGCCGAAGTGAACGCCCTGCGGGCAGCCTGCCGGGCCGCCGGCAGCTACCGCTTGCCAGGCGCCGTGGTCGCCACGACCTGCGAGCCGTGCCCGATGTGCACCGGCGCATTGCACTGGGCTGGCGTAGAGGTGGTCCACTTCGGCGCCTCGATCGACGACGCTGAGCAGGCCGGCCTGTGGCAGCTCAAGGTGGGGTCGGCCGAACTGTTGGCACAAGGCGGCAGCAAGGTGCGCATTGCCGGCGGCTTGCTGGCGGATGAGTGCCGAGCCCTGTTCGACGGCTGGCGCAAATCTTAGCGACAACTACTACTCATCATGAGCGCGCATGTATCTCGGCATTGAAATCGGCGGAACCAAGCTCCAGCTCGGCGTAGGCACGGGAGAGGGGCCGCCGCTCGTGGCGCTCGAGCGCCGCACGGTCGATCGCGCGGCCGGGGCGCAGGGCATTCTTCGAGAAATCGAGGCCGCTGCTCGGCTGCTTCGAGAGAAGCACGCGATTCGGGCCGTCGGCTTCGGCTTTGGGGGGCCGGTCGACGCGCTGCGCGGCCAGGCCGTGAAGAGCCACCACGTGGACGGCTGGGACCGCTTTCCCTTGGCCGATTGGTGCCGCGAGACGCTCGGGCTGCCGGCGCGGGTGGGCAACGACTGCGACGTGGCCTGCCTGGCCGAGGCCCACTTCGGCGCGGGGCGCGGCGAGCGGGTGGTGCTGTACGTGACGGTCGGCACCGGCATCGGCGGCGGGCTGGTGATCGACGGGCAGATCTACGCCGGCCGCGGCAGCGGGGCCGCCGAGATCGGCCACTTACGCCCGGGGCTTGACGCCAGGCAGCCCGAGGCGATCGTCGAAGCGCTTTCTGCCGGCTGGGGAATCGAGGACCAGGGACGGCGGGCCGTAAGCCAGGCGACTCAGGCCGAGGCCACCGTGCTACGCGCGGCTTGCGGCGGTGACTTGGCAATGCTCTCGGCCAAGGCGATCGCGGCGGCGGCCGAGCGCGGCGATCCGCTGGCTGCGCGCGTCATCGACCAGGCGACCCGCGCGCTGGGCTGGGCCATCGCCCAGGCTGTGACGTTGATGAACCCCGGCGTCGTGGTCATCGGCGGCGGAGTGTCGCAGGCGTCGGAAGCGCTCTGGTGGACGCCGCTGCGGGCGCGGGTGAAGGAGTACGCCTTTCCTCCCTTTGCCGACGAGATCCGCCTGGCGCCGGCGGCGCTGGGCGAGGAGGTCGTGGTGCATGGCGCGGTGGCGCTTGCTCGCCAGGCGGAGAAGGCATAAAGCTCTCTCGACGCCACCCCGTGTAGTTGTGCTGAAGCACAACCTACTTAGCTTTTGGCCGGCTGCTTGGCGGCTTGTTGGCGGAAGACTTCGAGCTTTTTGCGGATCAGGCCCGAGTGCGGGTCGAGCTCAGCCGCGCGGGACTGATACTTCACCGCGTTGTCGAACTCATGGTGGGCCGCATAGCAATGGGCGAGCGTGTCGAGATAGCTGGCCGTGTCGGGCGAGAGTTCGAGGGAACGGTGCGAGAGGGTGATCGCTTCCTGCGCGTCACCCCCCGTGTTGGCCAGCAGCCAGGCGAGTTGGTTGTATCCCTGGTGGTCTTGCGGCATCCGCTCGATGTCGAGCCGGTATTCGGCCACCGCCTTGGCCACCAGCGGCAACACGCGGCTGCGGCGATCGGGTTCGGCGGCGCTCAAGTCGTAGAGCGAGATCAGCACGTCGGCGTCGGCGAAGTCCTCTTTGAGGCCCTGCTCGAGCCGCGCGATCGCTTGCTCGCGATTTCCTTCGCCCAGCAAATGCAGGGCATGGAAATACTGCGCCCGCGAACGAATGCCTTCGGGGTCGCGGACCAGCGTTTCGATGAGCCGCTTCTTGACTTCCGTTCCCCCTTCCTTGGCGTCCATCATCGCAACCAGCCCGTCGAGCGTTTCGGCGGCCGGCAACTCGCGCCCTTGGTCATGCATCGTTTCCGCCAGCCGCAAGCGGGCCGAGAGGGCGTAAGCCTGGAGCATAGGGTCTTCCGCGTTCAGCGGTTGATCCATGATGCGGCGGTATTCGCGCTCCGACCAATCGAACAATCCCCGCCGCGAGAGCTGCCCGGCGATCTGATAGTGGGCGTTCGCGTCGTCGGGCTGCAGGGCCCAGGCGCGCTCGGCCACCTGGTTGGCCCGCTCTCGGTCCCCCAACGCGGCGCACGCCTGGGCATAGGCGTAGAACAGCAGGCTGGCCGTCTGAGTGTCGGTTTCGTCGGGCGCGAGTTCGAATTGCCGGTTCTCCTCTTCGGCCAACTCGGCCCAGGCGTCGAGCGCCTTGCGGTCTCCCTTGCCGGCCTGAAGATAAGCCCGCAGCCAGGTGGCCGCGGTGCGCGGGCTTTCGCCGAGTTCGCGCTCGATGACTTCCGCCCGTTGCAGATCGCGCGGCCCGCCGGAAACCGGCAGGAACAACACCTCGAGCGCGGCGCGCTTGGAGAGCAGCGGCGACTTCTCGTACCGCGCGAGCCGGCACAGCGCGCTCACGCCCACGTCGTCGGGCATTAGCGCCAGCCGCTCCATCGTCTCCGCGCGCTGCTGATCCGATTTTTGTTCGTAGCCCTCGAGCAGTTTCTGCACCGCCGGCGGATCGGTCTCACGAATCCAGTTCGCCGTCATCGAGCGGAGCAGGAACCGCGCTCGCTGCGCGATCTCCAGGTCGTTGCTGTCTTCTGCTACCGAGAGCGCGTCGAACGCGGCGAATCCCAGCGCCGCAAGCTCTGCTTCGGCGCGCTCGCGGACGGCGAACGAAGGATGCCCCAGTTCCTCGATCCAGCGCGACACCGGGTCGAGCGGCTTGCCAGTTCCCTTCGATTCGGCTGCCTGCCCGGGGCTCGAAGAGAGAAGTAGGGCAACGCCCAGAAGCGCGAACCAGTGTGAACTACGCAGCGCAAGCATCGCTTGTCTCGCCGGGGAAATCGAGCGCAAACCATCTTTCCTAAGGATACGGCGAAGTACCGAGTCTCGACAAGCGAATTCCGCTCCCCGGCGAGTACGGCTTCGCGGCCGTAACTCCTGCCGTAAAAGCGTGTTATGTCGCCGCATCCTGATCGCCGGGCGATGTTCTCGTCTGCTCCTTAAACCGGCGCCCCCACGTATTCCTCGAGCAGCGGCATCAGCTCCTGGAAGTCGACCGGCTTCGGCAACACCCGTAGGATGCCGGCTTCGATGGCCGGGTAGACGACGTCGAGCGTCGTGTAGCCCGTCAGGAAGATGCCGGCGATTCCCGGCCGCAAAACCCGCATCCGGCGGAAGAGCTCGACGCCGTTCATGCCGGGCATCTGGAAGTCGATGATCGCCAGGGCGTAGGGAAAGTCCTCGACCAGTTTCAGAGCCGAGGGGCCGTCGTGCGCCACGTCGGCCTGGTAGCCGAGCGCCCACAGCAATTTGGCGGCGGTCGCGCAAGCGTCGGGGTTGTCGTCAACGAGCAGCACAGAAGGTCTCATGGTACGCATGCCTCTTTGAAAAAAGATGAGCGACGGCCTCGGGCCGTCGAGAAGTGAGTTGAATTCGAGCGAAAAGAGGGCCCCGAGCAGTCATGCATTGGCGCTAGGACGACACGAGCGGGCCGGCCGAGCGCCGGCGCGCCGGCCCCGCGGCGAGCAACTCCCGCAGCGAACGCAGGTCCGCCGGCTTGGTCAGGTGAAGGTCGAATCCGGCTGCCGCGGCCTGCCGCTTGTCGTCGGGCTGGCCGTAGCCTGTAAGGGCGACCAGCGTCGTGCCCTCCAGGTCGGGGCTGGCCCGCAGCCGCCGCGCGACCTCGTAGCCATCGAGCGCCGGCATGGCGATGTCGAGCAGGATCAGGTCGGGATGCAGCGCGTGAGCGGCCTTGATCGCCGAGGGACCGTCGTACGCTTGGAACGCCTCTTGCCCCAGGCACTCCAGGACCTTCACGAGCGTGTCGGCCGAGGCGCGCAGATCGTCGACCACGAGAATCCGGCGGCGCGGACAGGCTGACTCACCTGCCGGCGCGTCGCGGCGAGGTTCCCCGATCGTGGTGGCGGGGGGATTGACGGTGGGAAGCTGCACCACGAACTCGCTGCCTTCTCCGGGGCCCTTGCTCCGCGCCTCGACGGTTCCGCCGTGCAGTTCGACGAGTTGTTTGACCAACCAAAGTCCGATGCCGAGCCCTCCCTGCGATCTGCCGACGGTGTCGTCGACCTGGCGGAAGGCGTCGAAGATCGTTCGCAGCATGTCGGCGGGGATGCCGGGGCCGTTGTCGCGAATGACGACCTGCGAGCGTTCTCCTTGGCGCTCCACCTCGATCTCGATGCGGCCGCCCCGCGGAGTGAACTTGGCGGCGTTGGTCAGGATGTTGGCGAACACCTGAATGAGCCGGGCGGCGTCGCCATCGACCCACACGGGACCGGACGACAGCCGCATCCGCACCTGATGGTTTGCCGCGGTAATCAAGGGCCGTACGGATTCGAGCGCCCCCGCCAAGACGCCGCCCAATTCCAGCGGCTGCCGCTGCAGGGCAATCTTGCCTTCATTGATCCGCGAGAGGTCGAGCAGGTCGTCAATCAGCCGCACGAGTTGCCGCATCTGCCGGTCGATCACCAGCCGCAGTTGCTCCATTTCTTGCGGCTCGTGCGACACGTGCGGCCAAAGTTGCAGCGCATTGCTGATCGGCGCCAGCGGATTGCGGAGTTCGTGCGCGAGCGTGGCCAGGAAGTGGTCCTTCCGCACGTCGGCTTCGCGCAGCGCCTGCTCGGCCGCCATGCGGTCTTGAATGTCGGTGCTGGTGCCGAACCAGCGGACGATCTCGCCGGCGGTGTTCTTCACGGGCACGGCGCGCGCCAAATGCCAGCGGAACTCGCCGTCGGCGCGGCGGATGGGGTAGGTTGCTTCCCAGGGGCGGCCTTCCGAGAGCGCCGCGGCCCAACTCGCGGCCACGCGCATCCGCTCCTTGGGATCGCAGAATGCCTGCCAGCCATTCCCCTGCAGATCCGCCGAGGTGGCGGCCGTGTAATGCTGCCACCGCCGATTGAACCAAAAGCGGTAGCCGTCGGGGCGGGCCATCCAAGCCATCTGCGGCATCGAATCGGCCAGATCGCGGAACTGCTTTTCGGTATCGCGCCGCTGGGCCGTGTGCAACGCCTCGAAGAGGGCGCTGACCGTGACGCCGACGATCACGAAGATGACCGCGTTCAATCCGTCCGCCAGCGTGACGATCTGCAGCCCTGCGTCGGGCGGAACGATGAAAAGGATGCCGAGGACGAGCCCCAGCCCGGTAGCCAGCAGGCCGGGCCACAGCCCCCCCCACCAGGCTGCCGCAATCACGGCCAGCACAAACGGCATGAGCCGCGCTTGCTCGGCCAGCGCCCCCTCGAGCGCCAACCGGGCAGCCAGCATCGCGCAGGTGAGCACGATGGCGATCAGCGAGCCAATGACTTTGGAGTTGCGAAGCATGGCGGCCAGCCATTCCTTCCCCGCAGGCAGAATGCCTACTCCTTCGTTCTACGGAGTCTGCTGTTGGGTGGGGGTGCTCGCTTGCCGCCTTGTAAGGCTCGCGAAAAGGAGAGAGGGCGGGCCAGGATGGGCGTGTTCGCCCGCACGGACCATGCGGCTTAGAGCGGCAGTTCCACCAGCGGACCCTGATGGCCGTGCATCGGGCGCGCGCACATGACGGAGTAGAGCACCGGCACGACGAACAGGGTGAGCAGCGTCGAGCTGAACAGGCCCCACACGATCACGGTGGCCAGCGGCCGCTGCACGTCCGATCCGAGTCCGGTGGCCAAGGATGCTGGCAACAGGCCGAGAATCGCGACCAGCGATGCTAGCAGGATGGGCCGTAGGCAGTCCTGCGCCCCCTGCAGAATCGACTCGCGGAGCGGATGACCGAGCACGCGGAGGTCGCCGATCGAACGGACGAGCAACACGCCGTTCATGATCGATACGCCGAACAGCGCGGCAAAACCGACGCCTGTCGACACGTTCAGGTTCATTCCCCGCACCCACAGCGCCAGCACGCCCCCCACGAAGGCGAACGGCATCGACATGAGCAGCAGGATCGCCGCGTTCAGCGAACCGAACGTGATGATGAGCAGCACGAAGATCAGGCCGATGGTGATCGGAATCACCACCGCCAGGTGATGCTTGGCCCGTTCGAGATTCTCGAACATGCCGAGCCAAGCCACCCGGTATCCCTTTTTGACCAGCGGCCGCACCTCGGCGTCGAACCGCTGCTGCGCCTCGGCCACGAAACTTCCTTGATCCCGGCCGACGATGTCGCAGCGGACGGTGAGCCGCCGCCGGCCGTTTTCGCGGGCGATGATCGTCTGGCCGTCGACCAGGTCGACGCGGGCGACCTGCCCCAGCGGCACGGGCGCCCCTTCTTCGTTGGAGACCGGCAGTCGAGACAGGGCCATCGGCGAGTTGGCCACGTCGCGGTCGACCCGGGCCGTGATGTCGATCCGTCGCTCGTCTTCATAGAGCGCGCCCACCGCCTGGCCGCCGAGCGCGGTGTCGATCAGCTGGGAAACGGCGTCGATATGCACGTTCTGCCGCGCACACCAAGCCCGATCGGGCGTGACCACGAGCTGCGGCTGCGGCCCTTCCTGCTCGATGTTCACGTCCTGCGCGCCGGGGATGCTCTTGAGCACGGTGACCGTGCGCTCCGCCAGGTCGAGCAGTACGGCCGGATTGGGGCCCGAGAGTTCGACGGCCAGGTTGGCCGAAGTGCCGTTGGTGTCTTCCGTAACGCTGTCGATGATCGGCTGGGTGAAATTGAAACGCGTGGTGGGAAACTCCTCGCGCAGTTTTGAGCCAAGCGCCGCGAGCAATTGCTGTTTGGTGCGGAACTGCGTCCATTCGTTCCGCGGCTTGGGCCCGATCATGATCTCCAAGCGGCTGCTGGGGAACGGATCGGTGCCGGAGTCGTTGCGTCCGGCCTGCGCCGAGATGAACCGCACGTCGGGGAAGTCGAGCACCATCTCGCGGATGCGGCGGCCGTAGTCGCTCGTCTGCTGCAGCGAGGTGCCTTCGGGAAAGCTGGCCCGCACCCACACGACGCCTTCGTCCATGTAGGGCAAGAACTCGACGCCGAGCCGCGGCAGCACTCTGACCGACACGACGGCCACGATGCAGAAGACGCCGGCCAGCACCAGCCAGCGGGCCTGCATCATCCGCTCGAGGGTCCAGCCGTAGAGGGGCCGCACGCGCTCGATCAGGGGGTTGTGCCATTCATCGTAGCCATTGCGAAACAGCAGCGTCGTCAGCACGGGCAGGACGAACAGCGCAAAGAGGAGCGCGCCAATGAGCGCATAGACCATCGTCAGCGCCATCGGGCGAAACAGCAGCCCCTCGATGCTCGTTAGCGACAAGAGCGGCAAATAGGCCACGATGATCATTACGATCGAGAAGAACACCGACCGCTCGACCTCGCAGGCCGCCCGCAACACGACCGCCAACACGTTCGGCCGCCCGCCGCCGGCGTGCGTGGCGGCGCCTAGTCGGCGCGCCACGTTTTCCGAAAGGATGATCGCGCCGTCGACGATGATGCCAAAGTCGATGGCGCCGATCGAGAGCAGGCCGATTGGCACACCCGTCAGGTACATGAGCGTGAGGGCGAACAAGAGCGAGAATGGGATCGTCATCGCCACGAGCAGGGCCATCGCCGGGCGGCCGAGGAAGAACAGCAGGACCAGCATCACCAGCGTGATGCCCAGCGTAACGCTGTGGGCGACCGAATGCAGAGTGCTGTCGACCAGGTACTGGCGATCGTAGAACGGCGCGATGCGCACGCCGGCGGGCAACTCCTCGTCATTTAGTTCGGCGGCGACCGCCTTGACCGCTTCCAGCACGTGCGAGGGGTTTTCGCCGCGCCGCATGAGCACGATCCCCTCCACAGCCGCGTCGTTCAGGTCCTTGCTGTAAATGCCTGAGGGATTGCGGTAGGCCAGGTCGATGCTCGCCACGTCGCGCAGGTAGACAGGCGTGCCGCCCACGGATTTGACGAAGGTTTTTTCGATCTGGCCGAGATCCTGCATGGCGCCGCTGCCGCGAATGACGAACGACATGCTGCCCCGCGAGAGCACGCTGCCGCCGGCCGAGGCGTTGTTCGTGCGGATCGCCTCCACGACGTCGTTCAGCGTCAGGCCGAAGCGGTCGAGATCGGCCGGGCGAAAGGTGATGGCGTATTGCTTTTCGTAGCCGCCGAAGTTGATCACCTCGGCGACGCCGCCCGCGCGCAGCAGCCGGGGAATGACCACCCAGTCGTTGAGCGTGCGCAGCTCCATCAAGTCGTGCGTGCCGTCGGTCGCCAGTTCGTAGCGATAGACCTCGCCGTAGGCGGTGGCCAGCGGGCCCAGTTCGGCCTCGGCCCCGGCGGGCAGGGTCACGGCCGACAGCCGCTCTTGCACGCGCTGCCGCGCCCAATACTTTTCGGTCCCTTCGTCGAACACGAGCTGCACCACCGACAGGCCAAAGATGGTGCGCGAGCGAATCGTGTCGACCTTAGGCACGTTCCGCATCGCAATTTCGATGGGCACCGTGACCTGCCGCTCCACTTCCTCGGGCGCGCGGCCCGGATAGGTGGTGATGATCTGCACCACCTGGGCCGAAATATCGGGGTAGGCGTCGATCGGCTGGTGGCTAAAGGCGTAGAACCCCGCCAGGCAGGCTGCGCCCGCCAGCGACAACACCACCCAGCGGCGCCGCAAACAGGCCTCGATCAGCAACGCGATCATTTAACGGCGCCGTCCTTGGGCGCAGCCAGCGCGCGGGCGACCATGGGTTTGAGGAGGATGGCGCCTTTGCCGATCACCGTCTGGCCGGCCCGCACCCCTTCGAGGATCTCGACCTCCCCATTGTGCGGCTCGCCCACGTTGACTTCAGTGACCCGCCACAGGTTCGGTTGCTCTTCGGCCAGCAAGTAGTCCTTGCGCCCGAGGTGCAGCACTCCTTCGGTCGGCGCCAACAGAGCTTTGCGGGGATCGGTGCCCAGGCCGATTTCGGCGAACATGCCGGGGCGGAGCAAGTCCTTGGGGTCGTTGATCACGAACAGCACGCGGAGCGAACGGCGCTCGCGCGAGAGCACCGGCGCGATGCTGCGTACGCGTCCCACGAACCGCTCGTGGGGCAAGCCATAGAAGCTCGCTTCGCAGCGCTGCCCCACCTGAACCTGGTTCAGCCGGCCCTCCGGCACGTCGGCCAATACGACGTCGAGATCGGAACTGGCCGACTGCAGCATCTCGGGGTCGAGCCCCAGTTGCAGCAACTGCCGGGCGGTGGCCGCCTCGCTCCGACGGGCCACTCGGGCGGCCGTCTCGGCCTCGTACACCTCTTTGTTGCTGACGATTTCCGACTGGATGAGGGTGGCTCGTTCGGCGGCCAGCTCGCGTGGCGTATCGGTGCCAGCAGCCACCAGCTTCTCGAGCCGCGCTACGAGTTGCCGCTGGGCGTCGACGCGCGTGGCGGCTAGTTGCCGCACCTGGGTGAGCTGCGTGTCGGAATACGAAATATCGGCGCGGGCCTTCTGCCAATCGGTGTAGGCGACCAGGGCCTCGGGAGCGTCGAACTGCCAGAAGTCGGTGCCTTTGCCGGAGCCGGGGCGCAGGCTGGCGGCCACCCGGCCGGTGACGGTGAGCACGGCGTCCGTAAGTTCGCGCTCATGGATTTGCACGAGCGTCAACTTCTGGGTGAAGGGGCCGCCGGCGCGAACCTGGATCAGCCCAGGGGCGACGACCTTGACCGCCTCGGGCGCCGCCTGCTTGGGCGCGCCGCTGCCCGAGGGCTTGTGGTTGGGAGCGAAGAGCAACCAACCCAAGAAGGCCAGAGCCGCCGAAAAGGCCACCAAGAATTGCAGTTTCGACCAGATCCCGCCCACCGGGCCGTGCTTGGCCGGCGCCGCTGGGCGCCGGACCGGCGCCGCCTGTTCTTCAGGCGAGGTAAGGGCTTCGCTGCTCATGGTGCAAATCGTTTACCCAAAACCGCGTCGAGCCGCACGACGGCGCGGCCGTAGTCGGCGCGGCTGCTGATGTAGAGTCGGTAAGTGTCACGATAGTTGCGCTGCGCGTCCAGTACGTCGATCAGCGGCCGCCCGCCGGCCTCGTAGGCCCGGTTCAAAGCTTCCCGCACGTCGCGCGCCAAGGTCAGTTGCTCGCCCGCCACCGCCTGGCTGTTGGCGACCGCCGTGCGCAGGCCAAATACCGCCTGCTCCACTTCGGCCCGAACAGCCACCAGTCGAGCTTGCAATTCTTGCTCCCGCTGGATCACCACCGAGGCGGCTCGCATGCGATTGCCTTGGTTGCGGTCCAACAGCGGCAGCGAAGCGTTGAAGCCAACTCCCCAACTGTTCGCATCCGGATAGCCGATGAATTGATGCTGGAACTGGCGGGTGTAGCCAACCATGGGAGTGATCTCAGGATACGCCCGCCGCGTTTCCAAAACCACCATCCTGCGGGCTTCGTCGACAGCCCAGCGTCGGGCCGACACGTCAGGCCGGTTCTCACCCGCTACGGTGAAAGCCTCGTCAGCAGTTACGACGCTCGGTTGTACAGCGAAGTCGAGCGTGCCCGCTACATCCATTACGGACTGTCCGTCGGCCTGGCCCAACAGGGCTCGCAACGAAGCGAGCGCCGCGATCCGCGTATACTCGCTATTTCGTAAGGTTTGCTCGCTCCGCAAGCGGTCCAGGCGCACGCGGTTCAGTTCCACCTGCGGCCGTCCGCCCCCTTCGACCGCCCGGAGCGTGACGGCCTCGATTTGCCGGAGATTATCGACGTCCTGTTGGGCCAAGGCGACCAGGCCCTTGGCTTCGAGAACCGTGTAATACGCTTCCGCGGCCTGCAGCACGCGCAGCCGCACGAGGTCGGCGTAGTCCGCTTCGCTGACCCGCACGCCGGCGCCCGCCGACTGCATCGCGGCGGCTCGCTTACCAAAAAGAAACCAATCGACAGGGTACTGAAAGCCAAGATCAAACTGCGGCGGGCCACCCTGCTGCGTCGGCGTGAAGGCCTGGCCCAGCGGGTTCAGAATCTGGTCGGTGACGAGCACGGGGTTCGGGGCCAGCGACGCCGTGACGGCGTTGGCGCTCGCCTGACGCACCGCCTCGATCCCGGCCCGCAACACCGGATCGTTGAGCAAGCAGCCCTCGATCACCTGGTTGAGGCTCAGCGGGCCTTCCCCAGGCTGGGGTGCGCCGGCGGGGGCGGGCAGTGTCTCCGGGAGCGGGGGCGTGCTAGCGGCGAGCGGCGGCACCGGGCTCGGATCGTGCAGCGTGGGGCGATCGGACGGCGCGGCCTGTGCCGGCGCGTTCAGCGTCTGCGGCGCCCAAAGAGCCCCTGCGAACATGGGCGGGGAAGCCCCTGTCGGGGGCGCTTGCGCCCACGCGTTAGCTGGAAGCGCAACGCACAGAGCGCCGATCATGCTTGCCACGTCCGCCCGGCGCATCGTTGCCTTCCCCAATCGTGGCTATGTGAAGCGCGTCCCGAACCGCCATCGCTGCGAAGCGGACGCTAGGGGTTGTATCGGCTATTCCAATTTCGGAGAGAATTTCTTTTCCGCCATCGTGCCCGGCGGCCGCGCAAACTGGGCAAGGCCGCGATGCCAGTGCGGCGGGGCAGTTTCACGCCTGTGCGCAAAAAAAAGAGGGCGGAGCGGACGAGCCAGGCTCGCCGCTCCGCCCCAACCCCGAGGAGGAGACGTTCACATTCGAACCAGAGCCGCTATTGCACCAGCTTCAGCGGATGGCTGTCGGCGATGGCCTTGAACACGTCGGTCAACTCCGCCGTGTATTGCGACGCGGTCTTGCCGCCCGGGATCACGAACGCCCGTCCGTCCGTGATGTCGGCCACCTGCTGCATGATGGCTGGGTCGGCCTTGGAGCCGAGCGAGATGGTCACCACCGGAATCCCCTCGGCGGCGCAGGCGTTGGCGGCATTGAGCAAGTCTTGGCGCGCGGCAGCCTCGTTGTAGCTCCCGTTGTACCAGTTGCATTTGCCGTCGGTCATCAGCACCACCAAGCGAAAGCTATTGGGCCGCGCATGCCCCCCTTGCGCCGGCTGCTTCAGTTCCGTGAGCGCCTTCCACAGGCCGGCGCCAATGTTGGTGTACTCGTGGTAGTGCCCCGCCTGACGGTGCTTAGAGATGTAGTCGACGCCGGCGAAATCGGTGCCAAGCGTCTTCTCCAGCTTCGCGTTGCCGTCGACGGCGTCGTAAACGGCCAGGCCCAGGTGGTCGTCGGTTTGGCCTGCTTGCAAGTAGTCGAGAAACACCGTGACCGAGTCCTTCAGCGCCCCGATCGGCTGCTCGCGCGTCTGCCACAGGGTGGGAACTTGCGTGCTGCCCGGGTACTTTTCGAGCCAGTAGTTGATCAGCGTCAGGTAGCCGTACTTCTTGTTGTAGCCCGCCGAACTCAGTACCGAGCTCGTCTGCACGTAGCTGAAGTAGTCGGTCCAACTTCCCGCCGGATACGGGTAGGGCACGTTCGTCAGCCCGAGCGTATTCTTGATCGTCGTCGCATTGGTCGACGAGATCGACACCGGCGTAAAGGCCATCTTGCCGTAGCTGGGCGACCCCAGATCCTGGTAGATCTGGAGCAAGTTGCCTTCGACCACGCTGCGGCCCAGCGTGCTGATCGAACCCAGCTCGCTGTCGTCGTTCATCGACGCCGAGTAGTCGAGCACCAAGACGATGTCGCGCGGCTGGTAGGTGGCCGCCGCCGCCGACTGCACGGCGAACGTCGACTTGCCGAACACGCGGCCGAAGAAGTACGGGTGGTTCGAGTGGGTCAACGACAAGCCCACCGCCGATGCCTTTTGGCCGCCGCTCACGGGCACGACCGAATTCGTGGTGTTGTCCCAGCGTCCCACGTTGAGCTGCAGGAGCGGGTGACCGTCGTCGCCGGTCTTGCCCTGCAGTTGCTTGAACTCGTCCTTGAGCTGTGTCAGATTGCTGTCCGACACGACCACTTGGGGGCCGATCGGATTGCGCGCCAGGTATTCGAGCATGCGGTCTTCGGCGTATTGCTGGCCGCGAATCAGCTCGCCGGCGCCGGCCAACACCGCCGCGTCGACCGAGCGATCGAGATCGGTTTGCACCTTGAGGATGTACCCCAAGTCGACGGCAAAGGCGACCATGCCCAGCAAGGCGACCATGAACAAGGCCGCCAACACGACCACCGTGCCCCGGCGGGGACGGCGGTCTAGATCGGATTGTTGTTGCGAACGCGTATGAGAATGGCTCGGTGAGCGCATGATGCCCCCCTCCAGGTGGAAGCAGGAAAGGTGGTCGCCGGGCTCAGCACGTGCCCGGTTGTCAAAACGAAAAGTGGAAAGATAAGCTCAGGCAATCTGAACCGTAGCTCATTTTCCGGCGAGCGCCCCGAACACCTTGCATTTCACCCCGGATGATTCCCCAGTTCCGCCCGCGCGCGGTCCGGCTGCAACGGCTGGCGCGAGCAAGCGCGAGCCCGGCCGGTCCTTGTTGATCGTGGGCATCAGCGCGCGGGCAGCCGCGCAATCGGCGCTGCGCGGCGGGCTGCTGCCCACGGCCATCGACGCCTTCGGCGACGCCGACCTACGGGCGTGCGGCCCCGTTTCCGTGGCGACGCCCTTTCCCGCCGGCGTGGCAGACGCCGCCCAATCCCTTTCCGCCGAACATTGGATTTATACGGGATCGCTCGAGAACCACCTGGATCTGGTCGCTTCGCTCTCGCACGGCCGTCGCTTGCTCGGTTGCAACGCCGACTCCCTGCAGTGCGTGCGAAATCCCGTTCACCTTGCGGTTTTGCTCCGGGCGATTCACGAGATCGGGCCGCGCGTGCTCGAGCAGATGCCCGAGCGATTGGGACGCGACCGCTGGCTATTCAAGCCGCTGGCCTCCGGGGGGGGACGCGACATCCATCCCTGGCCCTCCGACGAAGCCTGGGCAGCGCTCGACTGCGGCCAGCGCGGCTATTGGCAGACGCTGGTGGAAGGACGGCCCTGCTCGGCCGCGTTTCTGGCCGACGGCGTGCGCTGCCGGCTCCTGGGGGTTACGCGGCAACTGGTTGGTAGAGCGTGGGGCGCCGCCGGACGCTTCGAATACTGCGGATCGATCGGCCCGCTTACGATCTCACCTCGCTCGCGCCAAACGCTGCGCCGCATCGGGCAAGCGTTCACCGAAGTGTTCGGACTTTGCGGGCTGTTCGGCGTCGACCTCGTGCGCGACTTCCGCGGCTTCTGGCCGATCGAGGTCAACCCGCGCTACACCGCCTCCATGGAGCTCTTCGATTGGGCCTGGGGCGAATCGCTGGTCGGCTGGCATGTGTCGGCCTGCCTGGGCGAATGGCCCACGGTCCGGCCCACGCCCGCCACGGGATACTTCGGCAAGCTGTACGTCTTCGCTCCCCGCGCACTGACCGCGCCTGCCGGACTCTCTCGAGACTTGCGCGAGCGGCAAGCGGCTTTCGGTTGGCCTGCCTTTGGCGACGTGCCGGTCGATGGCGCTGCGATTCCCGCGGGCGGACCGATCGCAACGGTCTTTGCGCACGCGGCCACGCTCAAGGAAGTCAAGCAGGCGTTGCGCCGCCAGACGCACGGGCTGCGCCGCCGGCTAGGTCTTGGCTAGAATGTTGCGCACGTTCCGCCGCCTAACGATCGAGGATGCTTCGCGATGTTGCTCGGCCTGATCAGCGACACCCACGGCCACGTGGCCTTTACGCTCGAGGCCGTGCGGATGTTGCGCGAGTTCGACGTGGCGCTGCTCCTGCATTGCGGCGACATCGGCACGGGGGCCGTGGTCGAGGCGCTCGCCGAATGGCCCACGCACTACGTCTTCGGCAACTGCGACCGCGGTTTGGAAAACAGCCTCCGCGGCGCCATCGAACGCGCAGGGCATACCTGCCACGAGCGATTCGGCGAGCTCGAACTCGACAGCCTGCGCATCGCCTGGCTGCACGGCGACGACGAGCGGCGGCTCGAACAGACCATCGCCGGAGGGCAGTACCACGTCGTCTGCAGCGGCCACACGCACGTGGCCAAGCAGAGCTGGGTCCGCGACACGCTCGCCATCAACCCCGGCGCCGTCTTCCGCGCCAATCCTAGATCGGTGGCCGTGCTCGACCTGCCGTCGCGCGAGCTGACCACTCTGCCGCTCTCGTAGCTCGATTGCGGAGAACGCCCAAGGCACGCGCGGATGATCGAACAGCGTGCGTCACGAAACCTCTCCGCGTCCTCCGCGCCTCGGCGGTTCAAAAAAAGCCCCTCCAAAAAATCTACGGGTTAACCCGTTGACAGCTACGGCATAACCCGTACAATCACGCCGAGAATGCCACGAGCAGTCACTGCTGGCCCTGAGGCGAGAGCGAACGAAGATGGCCCGACCGAAGCACGAGCACCCGACGCCGGCTGAGCTCGAGGTGCTCAAGATCATCTGGGAACGCGGACCCTCCACGGTTCGCGACGTGCTGGATGCCCTCCCCGCCGAACGCTCGCGGGCATACACCAGCGTCATGAGCCTGCTCAACGTGATGGCCGACAAAGGGCTGCTCACGCGGGCGCCGCACGGCCGGGCGTTCATCTACAATGCCCGCGCCGACCGCGAGAAAACGCTTGGGCGTCTGGTGCGCGATCTGCTTGGCCGCGCCTTCGAAGGTTCTGCGAGCCTGCTCGTGGGCCATGTACTGGCCCAAGGCAAGCCGAGCGAGCGCGAACTCGAGGAGATCCGCCGCACGCTCGAGGGCTACCGCCAAGAGGAAGGGGGCGCGCGATGAACGCCGACCTCTGGCTTACCGGTCCGCTGGCCGAGCGCTGGACGCTAGTGCTGCTGCACTTTCTTTGGCAAGGAGCGGCCGTGGCCACGCTGCTCCTCGTCGCGCTCACGCTCGTGCGCTGGTCTTCGCGCGGCCGTTACCTAGCGTCGGTCGCAGCGCTCGTGCTGATGGCGCTCTGCCCGCTGGCGACGCTTGGGTTGTTGCCGCGTGCCGCATCGCCTGCGGGCGCGGTCTCAGGCCTCCTGCCTGCGGCCGCAGTGTCCGCCGCGCCTTTCTCGCCAGGGCGCGGTGCAGCGACTACGGAGCACACCGCCCAGGAATCGGGCCGGCTTGCCGAACTGCGTGAGCTGCTCAAGGCCTCGGCCCTCGAGCTCGCCCATTGGGACAAGCTCACCGGGCGGGAGTTGTTGCACGTCGCTCAGCCTTGGCTGCTTGTGGTGTGGCTGGGCGGGGCTGGGCTGTTGAGTCTTCGGCTGGCGGCCGGGCTGCTTGGCATGCTGCGGCTGGCGGCCAGCGGCGAGCCGGTGGAACCTGAGTGGGAAGCGCGGCTGGCGGCGCTGGGGCAAAAGTTGGGGCTGCGGCGGCTGCCGCGGCTGTGCGTGTCGAGCCGCGTGAGCGAAGCCACGGTGCTGGGCTTCTTGCGGCCGCTGGTCCTGCTGCCGGCGGTCTGGCTCACCGAGCTCCCCTGCGATGCGGTCGAGGCGGTGCTCGCCCACGAGCTCGCCCATCTGCGCCGCTGGGATCTGTGGGTGAACCTGGGGCAGCGGATCGTGGAGACCCTGTTGTTCTTTCATCCGGCCGTGTGGTGGGTGTCGCGGCGGATTCGTGTGGAACGCGAAATGTGTTGCGACGAGCTGGCGGTGGCGGTCACCGGCCGGCGGCGTGAATACGCGGAAGCTCTGGAACTCGTGGCGCGGCAAAAATGCTCAGGCCCCCGGCCTGCCTTCGCCGCCGGAATTGGAGACGATCAAATGGCTCTGTTGGAGCGAGTGCGGAACGTGCTAGGGCTAGTCGGCGCCAAACGCGCCTCGCGGGCCTGGCTGGCGGGACTGGTGTCGCTGGTGGTGCTGGCGGGCGCGGCGCTCGCGAGCTTGTCGACTGATTCGCAGGAGGCTAAGGCCGCCGAAGAATCCGCCAAGGCGGCAGCTGCGGACGACGCCGTGGCTCTGGCCGATGACTCGGACGACGATGATGAACCGGCCGACGACGTCGCCGCCGAGCTTCGCGCCGCCCGCGAGGAACTCGAGGCCGAGCGCGCAGCGCTCCGGGCAGAGCTCGAAGCGCTGCGGGCTGCCCATCAACAAGAGCTCGAGGCGTTGCGGGCGGAGATTGAGCAACTGAGGGCCGGTCGCGACAGCGAGTCGAACGACGCGGCCGACGATCACGAGGGTGACGAAGCACGGAACGCAGAAGAAGCCTCCTCCGAGGCCGCAGACGCGGAGCGCGAAGCCGCGGAAGAAGCGGCCGCAGCCGAGCGTGAGGCCCACGAGGAGATCGCGGCGGCTGAGCGGGAAGCCGCGGAAGAGCTGGCGAACGCCGAACGCGAAGCGGCTGAGGAAGCCGAGCAGCGGGCCCATGAGGAGGCCGAGGAGCGGCGTGAGGCGGAGGACGAAGCCCGCCAGGCTGCTGAAGAAGTCGCCGCGGCGGAACGCGAAGCTGCGGAAGAGCACGCTTCTGCCGAGCGTGAGGCCGCTGAGGAATTGGCCCAATCGGAGCGTGAAGCTGCCGAAGAGTCCGAGCAGAACGCTCGCGAGGCGGCCGAGGAGCAGGCTGAACAGCAGCGCGAAGCCGCTGAGGAAGCCCGCCAGGCCGCGGAAGAGACGGAGCGCGAGGCCCAAGAGGCTGCCGAGCAAGCGGCTCAGGAGCAACGCGAAGCCGCCGAAGAAGCCGAGCAGTCGGCTCGCGAGGCCCAGGAAGAGGCCGCCGAGCAGCAGCGTGAGGCCGCCGCCGAGCAGGAAGACGCCGCCCGCGAAGCTGCCGAGGCAGAAGAAGAAGCCAAGCGTGAAGCCGCTCAGTCGCAAGAGGAAGCCAAGCGCGAGGCAGCCGAAGCAGAACAGGAAGCCAAGGCGGAAGCCGCTGAAGCGCAGGAGGAAGCCAAGGCCGCAGCCGAAGAAGCTAAGCAAGAGGCCGAGGAAGAAGCCGCGGAAGCAAAGGAAGAGGCCAACGCCGAGTCGAGCGACGATGAGGCCGCGATCGACATCAAGATCGACATCCCCGACGCCGACCTCGATGAGCTAAAGCGCGACGTGCCGGTCCTCTCGGAGATCAAACATCTTGGCCGCCTCTTCCGCCGCGCCGGCTCGGCCAACCCCGACGCCGAGGAAGGCCGCCTAGAGCGCCTGGCCGAGCTCGTGGGCGAAGCCGCCGTCGTTGCCCACGATGTCGCCGGTCAGATCGATCCCAAATGGCAAGCCGAGCTCGAGCACGCCCAGCGCGTCGCCCAAGACGCTCTGACCGATGCCCAGAAGCACGCTCAGGAAGGGCTAAATACGGCCAAACGGGCCGCGGCCGACGCGCTCGCCGAAGCCCAGAAGCACGCGGGCGCCGGCAACGCGCAGGCCCAGGCTCAAGTCGTCAAAGCCCTCGAACAGGTGCAGCGCGAGCTCGATCGTGCGACGCACGAGGCCGAACGGGCCACCCGCGCGGCCTTGGATGACACGAAGCGCGGCCGCGGCGACGCCGAGAACGCCAAGCGGGCCGCCGACCGCTTCGAAGGCCTAAAGCGCAACAACGTCGAACGCACGAAGCGCGACGCCGAGCGGCAGCAGCGCAAGGCCGAGGGAGACGCAGACCGCGCGAAGCGCGAGAAGGGGGACAAAGGGAAGGAAGCCCGCGTCAAGGACAAGCAGCTCAAGGAGCGCGATGAGCAGCTTATCGATGTCAAGAAGCACCTCGCTGAGACGATCGCCCGTGCGCACCGTGAGGCCGAGGAAGCGACGATCGTCGCCAAGCAACAGGCGGCCCAAGCGATCGCCGAGGCAGAGAAGCAGGTTGCCGTGGCCAAGGCGGAAGCTGCCAAAGCAGCCGAGCAAGCGAAGGTCAGCGCCAAAGGCGAAGTCGACGAGGTCAACGCCAAGCTCCAAGCGGTCGCCGATCAGGCTCGCGCCGAAGCCGAAAAAGCCGCCGCTGCCGCTCGGGCCCAGGCCAAGCAGGCCATCGACGCCGCCCGCCACGAAGCCCAGGCTGCCATCGAAGAGGCCCGCAACCAGGCCCGTAAGGCCGCCGACGAAGCCCGCGAGCAGGCCAAGCTAGCCCGGGAGCAGGAGCGGCGGGCCAAGGCTGACAAGGACCGCGCCGAGAAGGATGCGAAGGTCAAGGAGGATCGCGCCAAGGAGGACAAGGCTAAGCACGATGATAAGGAAGCCAAGGCCAAGGAGGCGAAGCTCAAAGAGAAGATCTCCCAGGACGATCAGGACAAGGCCGCAAAGGTTGGCAAGGGCCCCGAGCCGCGGATCGTTCGCAAGGAGCTGAAAGCGCGGCGGGACCAGGACCGCAAATCCGCTCGTCGCGATCGCATGCAGCAACTGATCAAGCAGTTGCACGCCTTCGAAGGTGAGGACAACCAGGGTGCTCTCGACCGGCTCATGGAGCTCGTCGGCCGGCAAGACGGCGACGCCGCTGACCATGATTCCCTGGAGCGGGCCAGCAAGCATTTCGAGCAGCGGATTCAAGACCTCCAAGAGCAGAACAAGCGCTTGCTCGATCAGCAACGGGCCGCGGAGCGCGACGAACGCTCGAAGCGTGAGCAGCAGCTCAAGAACGACCTCGACGAAAAGGTCAAAGCCCTCGAGGCGCGGGAGCGGGAGCTGCGCGAGAGGCTCCGCGACGCGGAGCAGCGGGCAGAAAAGAAGTTCCAAGAGAAGCTCAAGGAGCGCGACGCCAAGGAGAAGGGGGACAAGCCGGAAAAGAAGGGGGAGCAGGCCCAGGGGGAGAAAGCTCGTGTCTCTCTCGAAGCCGGTGACCTCGTGACGATCATGGCGACCGGAGTCTTGCCCGATCAGCCGATCGCGAACACTTTTAAGGTTCAGCCGGAGGGAACCGTGGACCTGGGGACGGCCTACGGCGCCATTTTGCTCACGCACAAGACCCTCGACGAAGCGCGGGTAAGTCTCCAGCGGCATCTCCTGAATCGTCTGCGTAAGTACGGTCTCGAACCTGACGTTTCCGTCTCCATGGGGTCACCTTAGGCAGCGCTGCGATTTCGCTCGGGCCGCGTGCTTCTCCCACAGGGAGAGGGTTCAATCACTTGGTGTGCGCTGCGTAGGATTCTGGCGGGCTTTGCACTACCGGGGCCGCGGCCGCCAGCAGGGCCCCGCGGTCGCGGTTCAAGGGGGGCACAATCCGCTGGCCGTTGATGATTTGCTTCGTGCGTTTGGCCTCGGCGCCGGTCGCCACCACGCGGCGGTCCCACCCTTCGGTGTAGAGAGCGCCCCAGGGGCCGAGGTCGAGCACGGTTACGTACCAGTCGATGGCCAGCGGCAACAGCGGCGCCCCCACAAGATCGGCCAGCACGTTGTGCCCGGCGAACCGCCCCATCGGGCGGCCATGTTGGCACGACATGACCGACCAGTGCTCGCCATCGATTCGTAGCGCCGCGGCATCTCCCGCGGCGAACACGCCCGCCGCGCCTGGCGAACGGAGAAACTCGTCGACGACGACGCGGCCAACGCGGTCGTGCTCCCCAGGCAGCTCGGCCGCCAGCGGGTTCGCCCGCATGCCGGCGCACCACACGATCGTGCCGGCCTCGATGCGTTCACCGCTGGCGAGCGTCGCGCCCGTCGCATCGACCGCCGTCACCGCGACGCCGGTTCGCGTTTCGATGCCCAGCGCGGAAAGCGCCTCGGCGATCACCGGAATCGCGTGCGGGCCCATCGTCGAGCCAATGTGATCGGCGTGGTCGGCCAGGATCACCCGCACTTCGCCTGCCGGCAAACCCGCCGCACGCAGCCGCTCAGGCAACTCGCAAGCGATCTCGATGCCCACGAGCCCGGCCCCCACCACGAGCGCCGTCCCTCGCCCGCGAGCCGTGCGCGCGGCAAGCGTCTTGAGATGCGCCTGCAGTCGGGCGGCCCCGCCATAGGTGTCCACATCGAACGCGTGCTCCGCCAAACCCGGCAGCGGCGGACGCACGAGCGGCCCGCCGGCCGCCAGCACCAGGCGATCCCAGGCGAGTGCCCGCTCTCCCTCTGGCGTCGGCACGCGCAGCGTGCGATCGCTCAGACCGAGCGACTGCACGTCGCCCACGACCCAGCGCACGTCGACCGGCTCGAGCAGATCGGCCAGCGGCACGCGCGTCGGCGCCAGGTCGGCCTCGTAGCAGCGCACCCGCAGGCCATGGTAGGCGTCTCGATTGACGATCAGGATCTCGCAGTCGCCGGGCGCAAGGCCTAGCTCGTCGCGCTTGCGCGCGGCCCCCAAGGCAGCCCATAGCCCGGCGAACCCGGCCCCCACCACGATGATGCGTTGCGGCTTCATGAGCGCATTCTAGCAAACGCGCGGCGCGTGGCTGGGGCAGCGGCGTAGCAGGCTAGCAACCAACGGGAGACCAGAAGGCAGGGTGGCGAGCCACGCCGTCGCCGGGGCAGGAAGCGAGCGAACGTGGCCCGCACACCACTGCGCATAAGAAAAGAGCGAGGACCGGTCTCCGTCTCGAGAAACCGTGCCGCGCCCCTTGCACCGCTATCGTATCGGTAACTTCCCCCGCCAAACTATCGCGAATCCGCGCCGCTCGCGTGCGACTGGGCGTCCTGCCGCTGGGCAGCCAAGGCCGCCGCCAGCCCCAGCACTTCCCCCCGCCGCCGCGACGACTCGATCAGCGGCCGATAGTCGGCCGCCTTGCGCGACAACTCCCACAGCGTGGGCGCGAGCCCCATCGTTCGCGCCCCCGGCGGCAACCTTTCCGCGGCCACCGCAGCCGCCTCGGTCGTGCGCCCCACGCGGTCGAGGAGCGCAACGTAGGCCTCCATCGGCAGCACGCCGTGCTCCTCCGGCAAAAGCTCGTCGGCCCGCGCGCGAAAGAAGGCGAGCGCCTCGTCGACTTCGTGCCCAAGCTGCGCGGCGAAGAAGCGGCCGTGCGCGGGATAGATGTCGGCGAAGGGCTCTTCGCCGGTGAAGTGATACTGCGGGTCGAGCCGCAGCCCGTAGTCCGTCAGCTCGAGGGCGAGCGCGAGCACGCCCCGGTCCTCGATCAGCCGCGCGCAGCGCACGGTGGACGCCAAGTGCGTGGTGTCGAGGTGGTAGTTCATGCCGGCGAACAGCTCGGGCCGCTCCGCCACGAGCGCGCTCAGCGATTTACTCGGGGCAGGCGCGGCGCCGTCGCGGCGCTCGAGGTCGGCCCGCACGCGCTCGAGCAACTCGCCATGCACCTTGCGCACCAAGAGCGCCGCGGCCTGCTGCTGCACCGCGCGGCTCCGTGCCCGCAGGTCCGATTCGAACACGCTGATCGCGTTGCAGGTGCCGTAGTGTTCGAGCACCCAGCCGTAGCCGCGGACCGGATCGACCCCTTCGTGCAGGGCCACTTCCACCAGCTCGCCGAACTCCTCGTCGCGCGGGCTCACGTCGGCCAGGGCCTCGGCCATCAACCGCGGCTCGCCGAGCGGCCGCAGGTAGACCCAAGCGTCGCGCCAGCGGCGCTCGGCCAACAAGGCCAAGCCTACTTCGCGGCAGGCCTCGAGATAGCGGGCCTCGAGCGGATCGCGCTGCTCCGCCGGCAGATCGTCGAGCGACGCCGCCGAGAGGACCGGCAGTCCCAGCTCGTAGCGGGCTTGCATGAGCCGCAGATCGAACAGCTCGTGCCACTGCCCGGCCTCGCGCAGCCGCCGCTCGACCGCGGAGAGTCCGGCCGGCACGCCGTGCGCGGCAAACGCTTGTTCGATTTCGTCAAGGGCCGCGCTGTCCATCAGTTGTGGCACTGGCCGCAGTTCTGAGCCACGAGCGCGGCCACGGGCTTGCTCAACTTCAATTCCTCGCTGCGCTTGCCGGAGTGGCAATCGGAACAGCAAGCTCCGTGCGCCAGGGCGAGCCGCTGGTCGGGCGTTTCGCCTTTGAGCACTTCGAGCAGACGCCGGGAGCACTCGGCCAGCGGGCTCGTGAGCGTGGCGGCCGAAATGTTTGCCGCCGGGGGCCCCGCAGGAATCGCCGCCCGATCGGGCCCGCCGCTCCCAGGGTCGCGCAGCCCCACCGCCAACGCGACGCCGGCCAAGGCCGCAGCCACCAGGGGCCAGCCGTTCGAGGCGAACCGCTGCCGCAGCGGGGCGGTTGCCCGTTTCAAAGTCGCGACGGCTGAATGGGCGGCGGCGCTCCAGGCCGGCTCGTGCCGGCGTTCGTCGAAGCAAGTTTCGCCCCAATAGCCCGGCAGATCGCGCCCTTCCTCCGCGCTGATCGACTCTTGGAACAGCGACACCGCCGGGCGCAGCGCTTCGGCCAGCCGCTGGCAGTCGCGGCAGCGGGCCAGGTGGGCCTCGACCGCTTCGTCGGTGTCGTGCCCCGAGGGAAAGGGGCCGCGGGTCAGGATGTCGAATACGCCGTCGCAGTTCACGGCACACGCCCTCGCTCGGAATCGGAAACGTGGTCTGACTCGTAAAACTCGTCCGCCGTTCCTTGGCCGCCGGCCGCGGGCGTCTCTTCGCCCGCCAGCAGTGACGAGAGCCGCAGCAGCCCCCAACGCACGCGGTTCTTGGCGGTCGACAGGCTGCAGCCCATCGCGCCGGCGATCTCCTCGAACTTGAGCCCGCCGAAGAACCGCAGCCGCAAGGCATCGGCTTGAGCGGCGCTAATTTGGCCGAGCAAGGCCTCGAGCCGTTCGCGGCGCTCGCGGACGAGCAGTTGGGCCAGCGGACCTGGCTGCTCGCAAGCGGCCTCCGGCGGGGCGGCGTCTTGTCCATCGACGCCGGGCTGCACCTCGAACTGGGCCCGACGCCCCAGCCGCTGCTGCTGGGCCTTGCACTGGTTGAGCAGGATGGTCCACAGCCAGGTGCGAAACTCGTAGGTCTCGTCGTAGGTGTGGCTGAAGCGAAAAGCCGCCAGCAGCGACTCTTGCACCGCGTCTTCGGCCCAGTCGGCTCGCCCCAGTTTGCCTTCAGCCACGCGCAGCAGGGCCCCGCGGTAGCGACGCCCCAACTCCTCGAAAGCGTCGCGCCGGCCCTGCCGGACCAGCCGCATCAGCTCTCGATCGGTAGGGGAGGGGTGAGTCATATCACAAGGCGAGGGAGACCGGGCGGACCGCCTTCATTCTGTGCATCCCCTCCCCCGCCCCGCAATGGGCCGAAAGCACTGAAACACCCCTGGTGCCACACTAGCCCGCAGCGCCAGCAAGGAGCTTGGGCGAGTTTGGGCGCGGCAAGCGTTGATGCTGCCCGGTTGGCGAAGGGTTCGGGAGGGGGCTGAAAGTGGCGACGTGGTTTTCCCTTGTTGGCGCTTTTTGAAGTTGCGCTTTTGGTTGGAAGTGGGGGCATGGACCAAGCGTTTTGCTCTTGGAGCGAGCAAGGCTACGTGCAGCCCCGGCAGGGGCGACCCGATAATAGCCCCGGGCCAGGGCAGCGTGAGCTGACCGCAGCCCGGGGTCCGTTAGAAGTAGGGAACAAAGCCCCGCAGGGGCGACACAAGAACTGCTTGCCAGCGCAGGACTCAAGCATATCGGTCGCCCCTCCGGGGCTCTTTGTTTCCGTGGGGCGTAACCCCGGGCGGCGTCCAGCCCGGCCGGCCTTGCCCGGGGCTGACCTCAGGTCCTGCCGGGGCTGCATGCCGCGACTCACGCTTCGCAGATGCCAAAGCCAGCTTCAAACTGGCGCAGGCTCGTGTGGGCGACCTCCAGAAAAAATTCTCCGCCTGTTGCGAAGGAAATCGCCGTCCCCCGACAATCTTGGGGTAACGCCGCGAACCGAGATGGGCAAGCCCGAGCATGGCCAGGCGGACGGATGGAAGGCGCGGAACCCGGTCTTTCCGAAGCGACGCTGCGCGACGCCGTGTTGCGCTGGGGACGAGTACGCTGGAGGAGCTCTCTACGCCGACGCGTTCGACAGGCTCTACGCCTACGTCTATTTCCGCACCGAGCGCGACACCGCCTGGACGGAAGACGCGGTGCGGTGCTGGCTGATTGCCGTGCAGCGGATCGCCGAGTTCGCCCCGAGCGCCGGGCCGTTTCGAGGCCTGGCTGAGGGGATCGCCGACAACGTGCTGCGCGACCAGCGGCGCCAGCGGGCACGGCTCGGCGGCGGCGACGCGGCGGCACCGAGGCCGCCGATGGGCAGCCGAGCGCAGCCTGGAGACGAGCGAGGCTCTGGGCCTGGCAGCAGGCGGTCTGCCGGGCCACTACCGCGACGTGCTGACCGACAAATACGCCGACCAACTTACGCTCGCGCGATTGCCGACCGCCGAGGCCAAACGCCGCGAGCCATTGGGATCGCTGTTGATGCGGGCCAAGGCGGCCTTCCGCCAGGCGGTGGCCGCTTGAGTGGAAGATGAAGAGCCATGACTTTGCACGATGCCGACGAGCCGCTGCTGCCCGATCACGAGCTCGATCCGCAGGACTTGCGGTGCCGGTTGCGCGACCCGAGTTCTGCGCGGCCTTCTCCACCGAGACAGCACTCGATGCACGCCCCGCCGTCCGCCCGCCGCCGCTGGGGCCGCGGCGCAGTTCGCCTGACCTATGCCGCAGGCGTGCTCACGGTGCTCGCCTTCCTGGTGGAACTCGACGACGGCCGCGGCGTAAAGCAGAGCGAACAGGTGGCCGCCGCCCCTTCGCCAGCGGCCGCGAAAACGACGCCGCCCGAGTTGGCCGCTGCATACAAGAAGGAACCAAACTCCACCGCCCTTGACGAGCGGCGGCTCTCGCCAGGCAACTGAGGCCCCGCGTGGCCGGCGCGCGAGCAGAGCAAATTCGCCCTGCTGCGGCTGGCGGGATCATACCTGTACGACTACGAGGACGTGGTGATGGCGCTCCACTGCTACCGACAGGTGCTCGAACTCGACCCGCCCAACGCGCGGCGTCCCTTCGATTCCGACGATAGCTGGCTGCTGGCGGAACTGGGAATGCTCGCGCGTAATGCAAGCCCGCCCGCAATCACCGCCTGAAGCACGCCCAAGGGCGAGCCCCGTCCCCGAGCGAGCGGCGGGCTTTACGCCCGCCGGGCCCCGGTGGGGCGGAACCGCCGGCATGAAGCCGGCGGCTCGCCGGACTAGGATCGAGGATCCACCCTTTCCTGGAGGACCACACGATGAGGAGCGAACTGGAAGAGGCTGTTGGCGGCCAGGCTCGTAGGCCTGGCGCCTGGCGAGGCAACTGGGCTGACGAAGGTCAAGCGACGGGCGCGCCCGCGGCTGATGGATCAGCCAGCTGAGGTTGGCTCTTCGAGCGCGGGGAGCGGCACGGCAACCGCCGGCAGCGCCGACTCCAGGGGCTGCATCGTCGGACGCTGCAGTGGGAGGCGGATTGTCAGTCGGCCCGAGCGGTTTTGGCGGCGGCGGAGAAGCGAGGCCGTCGGCCGAGCCAGGTGAGGGCAGTGGATTCGGCGGCAGGGGGAGGCGAGGCGGCGGCGGTCAGCCGGCGTTTGGCGGGGCCTGGGATCGAGCAGTGGCGTCACTGGAACCGTGGCGGCTGTTTGGCGGAAAGGGAAGGCGGCGGGAACCGTCGCAGCCGGGTCGGGCATGCCGTTCGCTCGAGGAAGCGATCGGGCTTGCGATGCGTGCCAATCCCGAGGGTGCAACTTGCGCGGGCGAAGGTTGATGAGGCCCGCGCCCGCTTTAACCAAACGCGGCTGCGGACCGTGGCCGAATTGACGCAGATCTATCGTCAGCGAGGCACTCCAGCAGGCCAGCAGCGGAGTCCGGAAAGCGGCCGCGAAGGTTCGGTCAATAGAGACGGCCCAACAGAACGAGAAACTGCGGGCGACCGGCGCTGCCGGAACAGGCTCTGCAACAAGCGGCTCGACGAGGCTCGGGCGATTGGAACTCGATCATCAGCGTCGTGCTGGGACACCGCCGAAGCTGGCGAGCCTGGATACCCCGCAACTGATGCTGCTCATGGGGCCGAGTCGGATCATCTTGCCCGGACGCCACCGCGGCCGCTTCGGATTGTTGGCGGCCCAGGAACGATGCAGGCCAGGCACGGGAAGCGTCATCGCCGGCATGGGCGGGGGCGAGCATGCGGAGGCGCTGACGCGCGGCGGAGGAGCAGCCGGTGGCGGGGGCGGGCCGGTCGGCGCGGGGGGAGGAATTTCGGGCGGGACAGGTGAAGGAAGCGGAGGGCCGGCAGGAGGCGGGGGCGGCGGCGTCCAGCATCAGCGAGGCTCGGCGTCTGGTGAGGGCGGAAAGAGCACCGGAGGGGCTGAGCGGTGCGGGGATGCGGCAGGCGGCGGATCAGCCGGCGGTGGCGCGCCACGCGCAGGCCGGCGCCGCCACGGGGCGGTACTTCGGCGCGGGCTTCGGCGGGATGCCTGGCGGTGGGGGGGGCGGGGGCATGCCCGCTGATGGGCGGCATGGGTGGAAACACCGCAGCCGCCTGCCCGCGCCCCATCGATCGGAGAGTCAGAAGCATTTGCGGGACGAACTCGAGAAGCTGACGGCACGGACCTCACCGACTCCCCACTTACCGACGTAGTGATTCTGCTGAAAAACCAGCACGGCATCGAGATGCAGATTGGCCCAGGAGTGGCTCGCGATCAGCCCATCACCGACGCGTCGGGGCTGAAACTCAAAGACATGTTCCTTTTGATGACCGACCTCTTCCCCGACCTCTGCTTGCCATCGTTCGCGACTACGGCCTGCTGGTCACCACGCGCGAGAAGGGAATGGAACTCTACAGGGCCCGCGATCCCCGCCGACACACCTCTGTTGACCGCGCCCACTCCCGGACCGTGGCCTACCAGAGCTTTACGCGTCATCTCCGCGTGGGCCGGCAAACTCGCAGCCGCAAGGCCGAGCCGCTCTTGCGGCTTTCTCGTTCCTCAGCCCTGGCTTCTCAGCGTCATTCCGTCGGCAGCTTGCGAATCGCTGCACCGCCGACCTCCCGAAGGCCGATCTTGGCCAGAGAGAGACCGCAAAGTCGGCCCTCACCGCGCGACCACGCGCCCAGAAGTACTTGGAACGAGGGCAGGCATTGCCTTAGGCTAAGGAAACCCCGGCGCGGGCCGCCGTGCCTCGTTAGCGGATCGGCAGATCGCCCTCGCTGACGCATCGGGTTGGGATTGCTCACCGAATCATTGCTCCGCTTGCGAGTTTGTCGCCGATGGCCACTGCCGCTCCCGTTTCTCACGCCACCTACGACCAGGTTCCCTACCACAGCGATCCCTTTCCGCACACGCACCCCAGCCATCTGGCGGCGATTGAGCTCCTGTTCGGCATGACGCCACCGGAGGTGGAGACCTGCCGGATGCTCGAGTTGGGCTGCGCCCTCGGGCGGCAACCTGGTGCCGATGGCATAAAACCTGCCTGGCGCAGTTCGTGGGCGTCGATCTGTCGGCCCGCCAGGTGGAGGATGGAGCAGAAGTCGATCACGGCCTTGGGCCTCGCGAACATCGAGCTGCGGCACGCCAGCATCACCGACATCTCGGCCGACGACGGCCTGTTCGACTACATCGTCTGCCACGGCGTGTATAGCTGGGTGCCGCGCGAGGTGCAGGACAAGATCCTCGAGATCAGCAGTCGCAACCTGCGCCCCGGCGGCATCGCCTACGTGAGCTACAACACCTACCCCGGCTGGCACATGCGGGGCGTGGTCCGCGATATGATGCGCTACCACGTGGCGCAGTTCGACGACCCGGCCACCAAGATCCGCCAGGCTCGCTCGCTGCTCGATTTCCTCGTGAAGTCGGCGGCCACCGGCAGCGAGGCCTATGGCAAGGTGCTGGCCGACGAGGCGGCCATCGTTCGCAAACATAGCGACACGTATCTCTTCCACGAGCACTTGGAAGAGAACAACGAGCCCTGCTATTTCCACGAGTTCGTGGATCGGGCCGGCGCGCACAACCTGCAGTACTTGGGCGAGGCCGAGTTCCCCAGCATGCTGGCGCGGAACTTCAAGGCCGAGACCTTCGAGATCCTGCAGGCCGTGCCCATGCTGCGGCAAGAGCAGTACATGGACTTCTTGCGCAACCGCATGTTTCGCCGCACGCTGCTGGTGCACAAGGACGTGCAGCTTACGCGCAACATTCCAGTCACCCGCGTCCGCGCTTTCCATCTAGCGGTGACCTCGAAGCTGGAGGTGACGAATCCGCAGCTCGAGCAGCAATCGGCGGTCGAGTTCAAGAGCCCGCGCGGCACGGCCACGGTGCGGTTGCCGATCAGCAAGGCGGCTCTCATGCACCTAACGCAGGTCTACCCGCGCAGCCTGACGTTCGACGAGTTGTTCGCGGCGGCGCTGGACCTCGCCGGCCTCACGCAAATCGACGAGGCGCAGCGCGAGGCGCTGGCGCGCGATCTATCGAACGACTTGACGACGATCTTCGCCGGCGGCTTGCTGCAGGCCTGGATCGTGCCGCCCAAGTTTTCCGATCGCGTGAGCGAGCGGCCGGTGGCCAGCCCCCTTGCGCGGCTGCAAGCCACCGCCAGTGGCCGCGTGACCAATCTGCGGCACGAGCCGGTGACCCTGGAAGGCTTCGCACGGCACGTGATTACCCGCCTCGACGGCAACCACGACCGGGTCGAGCTGGTCCATTCGATCCGCCAGGCCATGACCACGGGCGAGCTCGAGGTGAAGCACAAGGATCAGCGCGTGGCGACCATCGACGAGCCGACGCTGTACCGCATTCTTGACGGCACGCTGCAAACGCTCGTGCATCACGCGCTGATCGTGGAGTAGGCGCGGCGGCAAGAGCGGCCTCGCCAAAACGAAGAGGAGTGGGCCAGGTTGGGCGCTCCCCCCCGGCGACTCGCCGGGGGCTAACTCGGGGCCAAGGGCAGGGAGAGTGCAAAGCCCCTGCGATTGCGCCAATTGGCGCAATCCGAATTTCCTGCAAGGTCTTCCGCTCGACCTGCGATCCCTGCCGATAAGAGGAGAGGCGGCGGTCTGCGCGTAGACCGTCGCACGATCGTGATCGCAAACCGCACCTGGCGGACGGCAGGACATGGGTCGCATCAATTCTTCAGTCGGGCTGATCACCGGACTGAACATCACCGACACCGTCGACAAGCTCGTAGCGCTCGAAGGACAGCGTCGCGACCTGATCAAGACGCAGAACGACGCGCTCGGCAAGCAGCAAGTGGCCGTCACCGACATGATGGCCCGGCTGCTCAACGTCCAGCTCAACGCCAAGAAGCTCGTCAAGCCCGACCTCTTCGAATCCAAGAAGGTCACCAGCTCCAACGACGGCCTGATCACCGCCACGATTACGGGCAAGCCGCAGACCGGAACCTTTAATTACACTCCACTGCGGCTCGCCCAGGCCCAGCAATTGTTGAGCGGCGGCGTCGCCGACCGCACGGCCGCCGTCGGCGCCGGCGAGCTGACGCTCCGCTACGGGCGCGCCATCGACGACGCCGTTGGACTCGATCAGCTCAACGGCGGCGCCGGCGTGCAACGCGGCCAAATCCGCATCACCGACCGCACCGGGGCCACGGCCCAAATCGACCTGCGGTTTGCCCGCACCGTGGGTGACGTGCTCGACGCCATCAACGGCAACAGCGACATTCAGGTGAAGGCCAAGTTACAGGGGGACGCGATTCGCCTGGTCGACACCAGCGGCGACGATACGGCCAACCTCCGCGTTCAAGAGGTGGGAGGGGGCCGCACCGCCGCCGATCTGGGTCTGGCCCAAGCGGGCGCAGCCGGCTCGACCTTTGTCGGCCGCGACGTTTTCCGCCTCTACAACGGCCTGGCGCTCGCGCAACTCAACGACGGCCGCGGCCTGCGGTTCGATGGGGCGCTGGCCGATCTGTCGGTTTCATTGCGGGACGGCAGCGACCCTGTGCAAATCGACTTCCAAACGCGCGCCGGCGCCGACGGCAACGCCGCGGCCACGGTCTCCACGCTCGATCCGAACGCCGCGCTTCAGATCAAGGCCCTCAAGACGGGCGGCGACTACGACGACGTTCACGTCCGGTTCGTGGCCGACGCGAAGTTGGCTCGCGGGCAAGAGACCGTCTCCTATTCCGCTCAAGCAGACAACAAGGAGTTGGTGTTCTATATCGCCGAGGGCAAGTCGACGGCCGACGATGTGGTGGCCGCCCTGGCCCGCGATTCCAACGTCAGCAAGCTGTTCAGCGCCCAGACCGTGGACCAGCGATTCGCCAGCGCCACGACGACCACGCCGGGGGGCGAAATCAAGTTCACCGCCAAGGCGACCGGACCGGCGCTCGACGGGCTCAAGGTCAAGTTCGTCGACGACAGCACGATCGCGGCGGGGGCCGAGAAGGCCACGCTCGACTTGACCAACAAAACGCTCACGTTTTCGATTCACGCGGGCCAGACCACCGCCGACGACGTGCTCGCCGCGTTCAATCGCAACACCGATGCTGCCGCCAAGCTCTCGGCCGAGCTGGTGAATCCCAAATACAGCACGGGCACGACCGACGCCGGGGATGGCTTCGAAGGCCGAGTCGTCGTGCAGGCGCGGAAGCCGGGCGACGCCTTCGACGGCGTGCAGGTGCGCTTCGTCGACACGCCTGGCTTGGCGCGCGGCAAGGAAACGGTCACCTACGACGAGAGCAATCCGCAAGCCAAGACGCTTACGTTTCGCATCGCCGCGGGCCAGACGACGGCCGCCGACATCGTGGCCGCCGTTGGCCGCAATCAAACGGTCGCCAAGACTTTTAGCGTCGAGCTGCCAGCAGGCAGTACGGGCGTGGGGGTGATCGACACTGCCGACCGCGCGACGCTGTCGGGCGGGGCCCTGCCCGTGGTGAACGTCGCCGATACGGCGACCTTGAGCGGGGGGGCGGCGGGCGTCGTGAGCACGGCCGATACGGCCATCACCAGCGGCGGGGCCGCCGACCCGGGCTCGAACGAGGCCACCATCGGCGATCTCTTGCGCACCATCAACGCCGCGGCGCCCGACAAGCTCAAGGCCACGCTGAGCGGCGATGGCGACCGAATCGTGCTGACCGACCTAACCACCGGCAGCGGAGATTTCAAAGTCCGCAGTCTCAACGACTCGCATTTGGCCGAGGACTTGGGCTTGGCCTCCGCGAGCGACGGCACGCTTACTTCAGGTCGGCTGCACTCCGGATTGGGGTCGGTGTCGTTGACGAGTCTGAATGGAGGACGCGGCCTGGGTCCGTTGGGCGTGCTGTCGATCACCGACCGCAGCGGAGCGCACGCCGACGTGGATCTCTCGAGCGCCAAGACGCTCGAAGACGTCATCAGCGCGATCAACGGTTCCGGACTGGCGGTGGAAGCCGATGTGAACGCCTCGGGGGGCGGCCTCCTGCTCCGCGATACGAGCAATTTGGGCACAGGCAAACTGACGGTCGCCAACGGCGACGGCGCAACCTACACGGCGGACAAGCTGGGGCTGGCCGTTGACGCCGAGACCGACCGCGTCGATGGCGGCGATCTCCATTTGCAAGCCGTGAGCGAGGCGACCCGCCTCGACGCCCTGAACAACGGCGCCGGCGTGACGAAGGGCAAATTCACCCTCTACGACAGCGCGGGCAAGGCCGCCTTGATCGACCTGACGAATCCGGCGATCGACACTGTGGGAGAGGTGATTCACGAGATCAACGCCGCGGGCATTGGCGTTCATGCACAGCTCAACGACGCGGGAGACGGTCTGCTGATCGTCGATACCGCGGGCGGGGGCGGCACGATCAAGGCGGTGGACATCGGCGCCGGCAAGACGGCGTCCGATCTGCGGCTGACAGGGTCAGCCGTCGACGTGACGTTCGAGAAGAACCCGGCCAAGGCGCTCGACGGTTCCTATCGCTACAAGATTTCGCTCGACGACAACACCTCGCTCGACGGGTTGGTCCTCAAGATCAACAACCTCAACGCCGGCGTGCGCGCGAGCGTGGTGCAAGACGGCAGCGGCGCGGCGCCCTTCCGCCTGGCGCTCGTGAGCACTCAAACCGGCGCCGCGGGCCGAGTGATGCTCGATGGCTCGCGGACCGGCCTGAACTTCGAAACGACGGCCAAGGCTCAGGACGCGCTCTTGCTCCTCGGCGCGGCGAGCAACGCCTCCGGCACGGGCGGCGCGCTCGTTTCGTCGACGTCGAACCGCTTCGAAAACGTACTCGACGGCGTGCGGCTCGACCTTACGGGGGTCAGCGGCGCCTCGGCGCAGGTGACCGTGGCCAACACCAGCACGAGCCTGGTGAGCACGGTGCAAGCCACGGTCGACGCCTACAACACGCTTCGCGACAAGTTGGGCGAATACACGTCCTTCAACCCGGATGACAACACGACCGGAGTCTTGTTCGGCTCGAACGAGACCACGCGCATCGACAGCGAACTTTCCGAGCTGTTTTCGCGGCGGTTCTTCGGAGTCGGCCGCATCCAAAGCTTCGCCCAGGTCGGCCTGGACATCGGGAAAGACGGCAAACTCACGCTGGATCAGTCGGCGCTGCAGAAGAAGTTCGGCGAAGACCCTGATGCCGTGACCGAGTTCTTCACGAAAGACAAGATTGGGGCCGCCAACCGCCTCGATTCGCTGATCGAAACGATGGCCGGCCAGAATAAGTCGATGCTCGTGAGCCGCGCAGGATCCCTGGCCGACAAGATCAAGCTCAACAACGATCGCATCAGCGAGTGGAACACCCGCCTCGACACCACTCGTCAGCGCTTGCTCACCCAGTTCTACCGCATGGAGCTGGCGATCGGAAAAATCCAGAACAATTCGGGTGCGATTCAAGCGATTGCCCCGCTGTCGGTCGGTCAGAGCAGCAGTTCGAGCAAATAGTGGTTGACGAACGTCGCCACGTCCCAACGCCTTCCCCTCCAAACATCTCACCACGATGAACGCCGCCCGCGAGAAGTATTTGAACGACCAGGTGCTCACGGCGCCGCCTCAGAAGCTGCAGCTCATGCTGATCGAAGGGGGAATTCGGTTCGGCTTGCAGGCCCGCGCGCTCTGGGCCGAAGGCCGCGACGCCGAGGCCTTTGACGCGCTGATTCGCAGCCAAGAGATCGTGGCCGAGCTGCTGGCTACTTCTCAGCAAAGCGGCGCTGAGTTGGGACGCCGGTCCGCCCTCGAGTATCTCTTCGTCTTCCAGCGGCTCGTTGCCAGCGGCGAACACCGTGGCGGGCAGCCGCTCGCCGACGCACTGCGGATCTTGGCGGAAGAGCGCGAGACCTGGCGCATGGTCTGTGAGCAACTGGGCTCCGAGTCCGTGAGGCCGGCCGCCCTACCCGCCGCGGCCCCACCGGCGCCGCCCGCCGCCCCCCACTGGAGCGGCTGGACCGCCAACACTGCTTCGGAATCGGCAGAAGCCGGCATCTCGTTTCAGGCGTAGACCATGCTAGTCGTGCGGATCGGCCGCGTACGCTGGGCCGCTCGCCGGATACACTGGCTGGGGTTCCGTTAAGGCCTGCCAGGATCTGCGGTTGCCAGCGGAGAGTTTGACCGCGGGGCGCTCGGAGCCCTATCATACCGGCGGTCAAGAAGAACCACGTTCCGCATCCGCAAATCGCCTAGGACCGCATGACCGCCACGACCGTCCGGCAGTTGATTCGGGTGGGTCACAGCCCCGATCCCGACGACGCCTTCATGTTCCACGCCCTGGCCAACGATAAGCTCGACACCGGGGGTTACCAGTTCGAGCACGAGTTGGTCGACATCGAAACCCTCAACCGGCGGGCCTTCGCCGGCGAGCTCGAACTGACGGCCCTCAGCCTGCACGCCTACGCCTACTTGACCGACAAGTACTTGCTCTGCCCCTGCGGGGCGAGCATGGGCGACGGCTATGGCCCGATGGTCGTAGTCCGCCGGCCGCGCACGCTCGACGAGTTGCGAACCGCGGTCATCGCCGTGCCCGGCACGCTGACCACAGCCTTTCTGGCGTTGCGGCTCTGCCTGGGGAGCGACTTCCAACACGTGGTCGTTCCGTTCGACGAGATCCCGGCCGTCGTGCAAGCCGGCGAGTTTGAAGGGCAAGCCGTCGACGCGGGGTTGCTCATCCATGAAGGTCAGCTCACCTACGCCAACCAGGGGCTGTCGCTCGTGGTCGACCTCGGCGCGTGGTGGCTCCAGGAGACGGGGCTTCCGCTCCCCCTGGGCGCCAACGGCATCCGCAAGGATCTCGGCCCGCAGGCAATTGCCGATGTCACGCGGCTGCTCTACGCCAGCATCGCCTATGGGCTCGAGCATCGCCAGGAAGCGCTCGATCATGCGTTGCGCTACGGCCGCGACCTCGACAACGACCAGGCCGATCGTTTCGTAGGCATGTACGTAAACGATTGGACCCTCGATTTCGGCCCCCGCGGGCGCGAAGCGGTGCGTGAGCTGCTGGCTCGCGGGTACAAAGCCGGCGTGTTGCCGAAGCTGATCGAGCCGGAGTTCGTCGAACTGCCGGCGGAGTAGCGCAGCCATGCCTGAGCCCGCGGCGCCGCAGCGGCCAAAAACGTTCCTGTCGCTCATGTTGATGGTGCTGCTGGGCGTGCCGGCGGGCGTCGTGCTCCTTCTGGCGGCGGTCGGCTACCTGGGGCCGGTGATCGTGGTGGCGGGCATCTTCGGATTGGCGGCCTTTCACTACGTGGTGTGGGGTTGGTGGCTGAGCAACAGCATTCGCCAGAGCGCCGACCCCAAAGACTTTGAAGATTGATCCCTGGGCGAGCCTTATCTTGGCCCGCCTAGTCCCATTCTTTTCCGGCGGCCGCTCGAGCGGCTGAACAGCCATGGCGGTCAGTGATTGGCGGAAGGTGTTGGACGCGGCGATCGACAATCGCTTCGCGGAAGTCGTGGCCGTGCGGCGCCATCTGCACGCCCACCCCGAGCCCAGCGGCGAGGAACGCGAGACGAGCCAATTCATTGCCGCGCAGCTCACGCGGCTCGGATTGTCGCCGCGGCTGGCGACGTCCGATGGCCGTGGCGTGCTGGTCGACGGCGGCGCGGCGCCCGGTCCGCGCGTGGCGCTGCGGGCAGACATCGACTGCCTGAAGATCCACGAGCAGAACCAGGCGCCGTTTTGCAGCAAGCGGCCCGGGCTGATGCACGCCTGCGGTCACGATGCCCACACGGCCACCGTGTTCGGCGCGGTGCTCGGCCTGCAAGCGCTCGAGGCGGCAGGCGCGCTTCCAGCGCCGATCGCCTGGCGGGGCATCTTTCAACCGGCGGAAGAAACGGGGCAAGGGGCGATCGAAATGGTGGCGGCCGGCGCGGTTGACGGAGTAACGACCGCCTTCGCCGCGCACGTCGACCCCACGCGGGCGGTCGGCCGCATCGGCGTGCGCTGGGGAGTGTTCACCGCGAGCTGCGACGACATCGACGTGAAAATCGTCGGCCGCGGAGGGCACGCCGCGCGGCCCCACGAAACGCTCGATCCCGTGGCGGCGGCCGCGCTGTGGCTCAACGCCTTCTTCATCCAGGTGCCGCGCGGCGCCGACAGCCAGGAATCGGTGGTGGCTTCAGTCGGGCATATCGTGGCCGGCGCCAACCGCAACGTCATTCCCGCGCACGTCGAGCTGCACGGTACGCTACGCACGCTCGACCGCACCGTGCGTGAGCAAACGATCGCCCGCATTCACCAGCTTAGCCGCGGCATTGCGGAAACGACGGGCACGCAAATCAGCGTCGCCATCGGCGGCACGGTGCTCTCCGTGCAAAACAACGACGCTTGCTCCGATCTGCTCTGGAAGTGCGGCGGCGAAGTGCTAGGCGAGGCCAACCTCGACAAGATCCCGCGCCCCAGCATGGGGGCCGAGGACTTTTCGGGCTATCTGGAGCACGTGCCCGGGGCGATGTTCCGCCTCGGTTGCTCATCGCCCGAAGTGGGCAACTCGGCGCTGCACACGCCGACGATGGGGGTCGACGAACGGGCGCTGGCGATCGGGGCGAAGATCTTGGCGCGGGCGGCGGTGTTGGCGCAGACCGGGCCCCATTGACTCGATTGACCAGCATTTCCCATCGCGGCCAGTATATAATTACGAGGTATTCAACGCAGGAGTCTCTCCATGACGAGCCGAATCGAGATCGATCCCCGCCGCGCAGGAGGCAGTCCGGTTTTCGTCGGCACGCGCATCCCAGTCGAGGTTATCCTCGAACTCTTGGCGGCTGGAGAGCCTGAGGAGAGCTTGCTTCGAGGGTATCCTGAGCTCACCCGAGAAGACTTGGACGCCGCCCTTCAGTTTGAGAACGGAATGGCAGGCGAAGCGCCGCGGCCGGATCGTCTGGGAACATCAGATTCGGTCGTTCGTGTTCTTCGGTTGAACTTCCGACGACGCAACGGCGCCTCGATTTGGCACTTTTGCCCCAATTGTTCGGCTTGGCCCACAGTGGACTTTGTCGAGAGCCCACTCAGGCCAACGAACGAAGACGTGTGCGATGAGTGTTCGGCGAAGCGGCGCATGGGGCACTGCGCCGAGTCATGAGGATCTATCTAGACCAAATGCTGCGCAGCGAAATAGCCGACAAATTGCGTGTGCTGGGTCACGACGTGCTCTCGACACGTGATACCGGCCACAGCGTCGCAGATGACCGCTCGGTACTCGAGTTCGCCGTGCAAGAGGGGTGCGTCCTCATCACCTTGGATCGCCATTTTGGCGATTGGGCCGTTTTGCCCCTTTCCAAGCACGCCGGGGTGATTCGCCTCAAAGTCCATCCGCCGGAAACAGGCCGGCTGGTGGCCGTTCTCCAGCGAATCCTGCAAGCTCAGACGGCCGATGATTTCCGCGATCACCTTGTGATAGCGGGGCCAGTGTCTGAGCGATGGATTAATACGGCGAACCTCTTCCCCAACTGAAGTCTGCCCATCTGGGAGGTTCGGACAAGCGGAGGTCTACCTACTTGTGGTAGCCCAGCGACTCGAGCACCGAATAGAGCTCTTCGTAGTTGATGAAGCGGCGGCGGTGCCGCAGCTTGTAGGCGTCGACCGCTTCGGCCAACTCCCGAGCGCCCGCCGACAACTCTGCGTGCGAGTTGGTGAACTGGCGGCGCTCTCGGCCCAGGTAGCCGGCGTCGGTCGACTCGCGGCGGCGCTCGATGAAACGTTCCGTCGGATCGCTGGCGATCGCCGCTTCTGCCGTCTGGCTCATGACAGACTCCTTCGTGGATTGGTCAGGGAGCCGACGGCCGCAACGAGCGCAGACCGTCCCCCGTGGCAACCCTAGGTCGCGGCCGCGCGCGGGTCAAAGCGCGAGGGCCACGGCAGACGCGCCAGCCAACCCAGGCCGCTAGCGCCGCAAGTTCGCCGTCGCCGGCGCAGCCGCTACGACCCGATCGACCAGGCGCCGGGCCTCGGCATGGTCGGGCACGAGCGCCAGGGCCCGCAACGCCACCTCGTGCGCGCGGTCGGGATATCCGGCCGCCAACTCCGCTTCGCCCAGCGCACACCAAACGTCGGCGTTCGGCGGCCCGCGCTCCGCCGCCAGCCGCAGCCGGTCGGCCGCGTCTTCGTGCCGGCCCAAGGCCTGATACGCCAAGCCCTGGGCGAAGAAGAGTTCGGCCGGCTCCTCGCGCGGCGGATAGGTGGCCGCCAGCGCCTGCAGGCTCGAAAGGCTGCGCTGCGGTTGGTGGAGCGTGCGATAGAGGCCGGAGATTTGCTCAAGCGCGAAGCGGTCATTGGGCGCATATTGCAGGCCGCGCTGGAAGTCTGCCAGGGCGCGATTCGGATCGCCGGAGGCCTGCCAGGCTTGTCCGCGCAAAATCCAGCCGCGCGCCGAGCGCGGCTCCCGGTCGATGACCTGCTCCGCCGCGCGCCGCGCGCGTTCGAAGTCGTTCACTTCCAGGTAGAGTCCGGCTGCCTGCAGCGTGAGCTCGGAATCGTGGGGAGCGAGCTGACGAGCGCCTTCGAGCTGGGCGATTGCCGCTTGCCTTTCCCCGCGCTGCCACAACGCCTGCGCCAAGCGACCGCGGGCCACCGAGTCTTCCGGGTTGGATTGCACCGCTTGCTGGAGGAGCGACTCGGCCTGTTGCCAGTGTCCATTCTCCATGGCCGCGGCCGCCTGTTGCGACCACTGCCGCGAAGACTCGGCGCGGGCGCCGCTCATCCGGCTGAACTGGCAGCCGCCAAGCAAACTGGCTGCCAGCGCAAGCGCGGCAAGCGCTAAGCGCTTCCCGCGCATTTGCGACAGGCTTGGGCCAGATTCCGTCGGCATCGCCCGGCAGATCCCTTGGCGGCAAACTACGGGCGCGCAAACCCCTGCGGCCCAAGAACTCGGGGGGCGAATGATACTGGGAGCCCGCGACGGCGGCAAGATAAGTCGCCAGTCTGCCGGCGCTGCCTAGATTTAGCAGGCTAACGTCTCGAGACTTGTGGCGCTCAGCCGCGGTTCAGAATGCTTGCACTTGCAGCGGATGCTGGCGAAGAAACGCCTCGGCCTCTGCCCGGCTGAACACGCTCTCGGTGGCGCTGATGCTTCGCACGCAACTTGCCCCCACCGCGCTCCCCCACGCCAGGCACGTTTGGGGATCCGCGTCTGCTAGCAGCCCCGCGATGTACCCGGCGTCAAAGGCGTCGCCGGCGCCGGTCCCCCCGACGTATTCGACCTGGTGCGCCCGTGACCGTAGATGCACGCCGCCGCGGGACATCAACAGACACCCCTCCTCGCCGCGCGTGATCACCGCGGCGCCGGCGCCGGCCTCCAGAAAACGCTCGGCCTGCCGCACGGGATCAACCAAGCCCGTGATCGCCTGGGCTTCATCGCCGTTGGGCAAAAACACGTCGGTCTCGGCCAACACAGGTTCGAGCAACGCCCAATGGTCGCCCGGCCCGGGCAGCACCACGTCGAGCACCGTCTTCGCACCCGACCGGCGAGCTTGCCGAAACAGCGCCGCCAGGGCCCGCGGCTCGAGCGCCGGAGTCAGCAGGTAGCCGCCCAGATAAAAGACCCGGACCTGCTCGAACAGCTCGTCCGGAACGTGCTCGGCGGTGAAGCGGGCGTTCGCCCCGAGCGAATGGATGAATCGCCGGTCCTCGCCGGCCACGTTGATGATCAGCGTGCCCGATGTGCCGACGCCGCTCAGCCGCCGGAGCGACCGTGTGTCGACGCCGCGCGCTTCGAGCGTGTCGCGAACGAAGTCGCCAAAGGCGTCTTCGCCCACACACCCGGAGATCGACACGCCCACGCCCAGCCGGGTCAGGTCCATGGCCACGTTGGCGGCGCAGCCGCCGATCGAGAGCGGCAGTGCGTCGGCTAGAATCAATTCTCCCGCCCGCGGCACGCGTGGAATGGGCGTGCACAGGTGATCGGCCACCAGAATGCCGGCGCTCAAAACTTCGCTGCTCACGTCCGCTTTCCGCTTGCCCCGCGCCTCGATTCGGACCCCACGACGGTTCTAACAACGATCCGCCGCTCTCACCAGGGCCCGAATTGGAACGCGCGTTGCCGTGAATAGGGTATGTTAGACTACCAGTACGCCCCGCCACCCCTTGCCCCTTGGGAGTTCGCTGCATGCCCTTCGACGAATTGGTGCACGTCTATTCGGTCAAGGAGCCGATCGAGGCCGAGATCGTCAAGAATGCCCTGCACGCCGCCGGCATTCAGGCCGCGATCGAAAATGAAAACCAGGCGGGGCTGACCGGCATTTTCGATATCCGCATCTTTGTGCCGGCTCACGCAGAGGCAGCCGCGCGTCAAATCCTCGCCGAGCACGAGGAAGCGATGAAGAACGCGCCGGCCGACGATTTCGAGGAAGACTTGCCGGAAGTCGACTAACGACGCTCTAGCCAGCCCGCCGACGCAGTCGCAGCGCCAGAAACCCCAGCGCCAGCGCAGCCAGGGTCAGGCCCGCGGGCTCTGGCACGGCCGCCCCCTGCGTATGGCCAAAGTTGGTCTTGAGAATGCCGAAGTCGGTGAGGTCCACCTTGCCGTTGCCGTCGAAGTCGCCCTGGGGCAAGCCGCCAGGCTGACCGAAGTTCGACTTCAGGATGCCGAAGTCGGTGAGGTCTACCTTCCCGTCGGCGTTGGCGTCTCCCTGCAGCGCGTTGGGCACGAAGCCGGTGAGCATCACGCCGTGGGTGGAATAGACCACGTCGAACGTGCCCGCGCCAAACGTGAGCTTGTCGATCGCGTTGTCGAAGCGCCCCGATAAGCTGCCGGCGGTGAGGATCGTGAACTGCTCGTCGGCCGTGGGGGTGAAGCCGTCGATCAACTCCAGTTGCAGGCTGCCGCCCAACACGGCCGCAGCGTCGAGCACGAGCTTGTCGTAGGCGGTTTCGCCCCCAAGCTGGATCTTGAGCGCGCCGCTGTCGCGCTGCTCGAACGCGCCTGCGAAGGTGAGCGTGCCTGGGGATTGGCCGGGGCTGATGAGGCCCAGGTTGAGCACCGACCCGCCGAAGACGCCGGCCCCGGCGAGTTCGGCCCCGGGGGCGAGTTGCAGCCCCCCCTTGGCGTTCACGGTTCCATCGTCGAGCAGGAGGGAGCCGTTGGCCCACAACGACAGCGGACCGCCGAGTTCGAGCTTAGCGCCGTCGGACACGGTAACTTGCCCGGTGCCCACGCCCTTCGAGGCGTCGCCCCCCACGAAGAGGCCGCCGGCCAGGTTCCAAGTGGTTCCGTCGCCGCTCAGCGACACCACGCCCAGACCGCCGGTTTCGCGGCCGAGATAGGCGTTCTGCCCTTGCGCGCTCCCGCCGCCGGTGATCGTTAGATAGCCGCTCCCCTGCAGGCCGACCGAAAGGTCGCCGTCCTGCTGCCAGGAACTGCCGGCGCCGTCGATGAAGACCTCGCCCTTGGCCGCTGAATTATCTCGTCCGCGGCCGATGATGCCGCTGGTGCCTGTGCTCGAGGATGCTTTGCTGCTCGAGAAGTGCGCGCCCGCGGAAATCGACAACACGCCGGCGCCTTCTCGGCCGATTTGCGCCTGATTGGCGCTTGTGAAAGCAGCGCCCGCGAGCAATTCGAGTCTTCCGGCGCCCCCCGGCACCTCACCCAGCACAACAGACACGCCTGCGTTGGGAATCGCCGAGCCCTGGGCGCTGAACTGACCGTTGCTCAAAGTCATTTCACCCGTTGTCGCGCTGCCGATCGCGATACCATCGAACGCGGTGCCCACAGCGCCGTCCGACATCTGAAGTTTGCCCGTGCCGAGCCGTCCCACGGTCAGCCGCCCTGCGCTGCGGAAGTTGGCGCCTGCGCCCGCCGCCGTCACTCCGCCGGAACTCCCTTCGACATACCCAAGCGTGGTTTCCAACGAGTTGAAGAATTGAGCGCCCGCGGTCAGCGACAAGGCGCCGGTCCCGAAGCTCCCGATGTCCACGCGAAACGCACTGTTGGTCCAAGAAGACTGCGCGCCCGCCAGCGAGACCGAGCCTTCGCCCCCGGCGGACTGGCCCAGCAATGCACCGATGGAGATCAGCGTGGCGCCCGGTCCTACCTCGATTTCTCCTGTGCCGGCGCCGCCGACCGAGAGCAACCCCAGGTCCTGAAGTTGACCCGAGTTTTCGAGCTTGAGGCGGCCGGTGGTGTTGGCGGCGCTGCCCAAAGAAGCACTGTTTGCCTGCAGCAGCCCACCCGAGATCCGCAAGGTATTGCCGGCCGCGCTGCCAACCTGAAGGCCAGGGGCATTAATAGCCGGTTGGGTGAGGGTCCAGCCCCCTGCCGGCAGAGCCAGCGATACGTCGCCCGCATTGGCCGTAAGCCCAACGGTGGTCGTGGTCTGCGGCACTTGTACCGTGTAAGTCCCCGGTAGGCCAAACAGGGCGCTGTCGGCGATTCCTGGCACTTTGCCGCCTAGCCAGTTGCCCCCCACCGCGGCGCTGCCGCCGGCCGGGTTGTTCCACGAAATTTCGGCGGCCGACGCTGCCAGCGTCGCTCCAACCAACAGCACAAACACCGCCGTGCGAACCATTTGCATCCCTGAAGCCCCGGGCGCCACCATCAGAAGGAGATCGACTGCGTGTACCTGGCCCGCTGAAATCGATGCTACCAACTGACTCCGCCTCACGCAAAACTTTTGCGCTCTTTCCCTGGACAACCTGATTAGGGGCGTCGGTGGCCGCAAATCCTGTGAAGCCTTGCGAATCGCTACATTTTGCCACCGCCGATGTCCGATAACCGTAGGGCCATCGTGCGGTCCCAGGGGGATTCTGGCGCTGCGAATTGGGGTTCGGCCAATGTGGTGTCGACACTGCGGACAAGACGTTCCGAGCCTGCCCTCAGGGGAAGGCGGAGGCCTGGCCTGCGCTCGCTGCGGCAACGCGGCCCATCAGCCCCACAAGGCGACCAAGAAGTTGGCCGCCGCGGCGCTCCACGGCATCGACCTGTCCGCCCCCAGCCAGCGCGACGTCCGCTGGGAAGGCGCCGCCGCCCCCATGTCGGGCGACGTTTTCCCGGCCGACGAAACTTGGGACCTGGGCCAGGAAGTGCGCCGCCTGCGGGCACACTTTCCCGCCCCCGCGCCCCCCACGCCGATGCAGTCTTCCGCGCCCCTGGGTGACGAGCTTGCGGGGCTGGGCGGAGCGTCGCTCTTGCAGATGTCTTGGCCCCCTGCCGCACAGCCTTCCCTGCGCCCCGCGCCCACGCGCTTGCGCCCCATGGTTTGGCTCAGCCGCCTGGCCGGCGTGGTGGGGCTCGCGACGCTGGGTGTCGGCGGTGGGCTGCTCGTCGCCTCGTCGATGTTCGGCCAGGCCGGCCTTTGGCGCCCCGGGTTGTTGACCTTGGCCGTAGGGCACCTGGCCCTGCTCATTGGCCTGCTGCTCTGGCTGGGCCAAGTCGGCGCCCGCAGCCGCGAAGCGGTCGAGCGCTTGACCCACCTGGATCATCGCCTCCGCGATCTGCACCACTCGACTCAGCTCCTCACCACCACGCGCAGCTCCGCCTCGCAAGCCTTCTATTCGCACCTGGCCGAGGGGGCGAGCCCCAACCTGCTGCTAGCCGATCTCAAAGGCCAGCTCGATCTCCTGGCGGTGCGGTTCTCGCAGCGGCAGGGTTAGGACGACTCTTCCCGTCCGAGGCGGCGATCTATCGGCGCGACCTCGGTTCTGGCAGGTCGGCCAGCACGCTGCCTGAGAGCGCCACGCGCTCTCTCGATCTGCATGCAAGCCCGCACACTTGGACCTCGTGCAGTACGAGGGTAAGGATGGGCATGGCTACCTTTCATCGCGAGCTCGAAACGGGCAGCACGCCAGCGGGCCGCTGGCAGACGAGCTTCACTGGTTCTGGGATCTGAAAACTGTTCGCAGGCGAACGTTCGCAGTATCAATGAAAAAGGTCTACACGATAGCGAAATCGTGAAGACCGCGTTAAGCTGGCTTCCAACGCTGGCCCTGGGCGGGTTGAACGTCTGGGCGTGGAGGGCCCGGCGCAAACGAACGATTGTCTCGCTGCCAGCGGAGGCCAGCATGGTGCGCAGGGTGAAGCGCAAACCCTCATGCGGCCTGACGCTTATTGAGCTGCTCGTTGTCATCGCCGTCATCGGCGTGCTGGTGGCCCTGCTGCTCCCTGCCGTCCAGTCCGCCCGCGAAGCGGCCCGCAAGATCCAGTGCGGAAACAACCTCAAGCAGATCGGACTCGCGCTCCACAACTACGCGAACCAGCACCGCGACCACTTGCCGGCCTGGATTCCCGCCGCCTTCGACGCCGCTGGCAAGCGTTACTATGGTTTCGGCGGCGGCTTCCTCCACTGGCAGCAGTACTCCTGGCGAAGCGCGCTGCTGCCGTTTCATGAGCAGCAAGCAATACACGATCGGCTTGATTTCGCGCGGGCGCCCACGGACCCTCCGAATCAGCCGGTGTTGGCTCATCTGCTGCAATCCATCAGTGCCCCTCGGCCGATGGCTGCCCGCGGCAGATCGAGGGCTTTGTCCCAGCACGCGCGCGCCGCCCCGCTGCGTCGACTACTCGGCCAGCCTCGGAGATTGGCACTCCCGAGTAGCGGATGGGGCCTGGGCGCCGTGCCAATTTCGAGTCTAACTGGGACCTCGACACTGCCGACAAGTGAGATTTCGAGACCTTTACGCCCATCGCGGCTGACGAACATCGAAGACGGGCTGTCGAACACGCTCCTGGTCTTCGAGCAAGCGGCCAAGCCGCTTATTGCGATGCGAAGGGGAAGTCATCCCCAACATGGCGCCTGGCTGACTGGCGAGATCGGATTCTCGACTCATGGAACGGCATCACAGCAAATCCGCAATTGTTTCTGCATCGGGCTAGTACAAGTGTCTCTGCGATGGGCGTGGTGCGTGTCGGTCCGCGAGGGCACGTCGCCGCAAGTTCTGATGGCCATCAAGTCCCGCTCGGTGTCGAGGTCGTGGGGACTAGCTGCGGTAGAATGCCGGTGGGCGGTGGTCCGCCGCGGAAGTTCCATCGCCGCTCGATCGTGCGGAGCGATGCCCATGGCTGTTCGACCTCAGGAACGCGAAGCGAAACAGGCACGAGCGGCCCTGACGCTCGTGGAATTGCTCGTCGTGGTCGCGGTCATCGGCGTGCTGGTGGCGCTCTTATTGCCCGCGGTGCAGGCAGCCCGCGAGGCGGCCGCAAGGTCGTGGCAACAACCTCAAGCGGTCGGACTGGCCCTGCACAATTACGCGAACCAGCATCGCGATTTGCCCGCATGGATTCCGGCATCGTTCGACGCGGCCGGGCGCGCTGCCCCCACAACCGACCTCTGCAGCAGTACTCCTGGCGCAGCACGCTGTTGCCGTTTCACAGGAGCAATCGCTGTACGACCGGCTCGATCTGCGGGCGCCACCGACAGAACCAGCTCGTTTTGGCCCATATCGTGTCAATCCATCAGTGCCCTTCGACGGAGGGCTGTCCGCGGACGATCGACGGTTTGGGGCCGGCCGCCGTCCCAGGCCGCCTGCCGCCGCGGTCGATTACGCGGGCAGCCTGGGCGGCGGATGGGGTTGGTCGGGAGTGTGGCGATCAATGTCGAAACCGGCTCGATGTTCGACACCAAGAGCGAAGAGTTCATGCGGGAGTTTGTCGCTCCACCACGGCTGGCTAGCATTGAGGACGGACTGTCGAACACACTCGCCATCTATGAGCAAGCCGCCAAGCCGCTCAATATCGTCGACGGCCTTCGCGATCTTGCGGAGCCGTTGTCGGGGCTTGGTTGACTTGCGACATCGGTTCCTTCCATAGGAATGGATCAATCGGCTCAACTACTGGCAATTGTACTCGGACCATCCAGGGCTGGCTCACATCCTCATGTGCGATGGTGCGTCACGTGGTTCGCCAGGTACCTCGCCGGAGGTTCTATCGGCGATCATGACTTGCCGGCGGCGAGGTAGTCGACATCAGCAAGTTGCAATAGAACTCCGGAGTCGAACCTGCTCTCGCCCGCTCGGCAGCAAAAAGAAACAGCCCGCGGACCGGCTCGAATCGCTGGTCCGCGGGCTGCGTGGTCCCTGAGACACCGGAGCGGCCAAAGGCCGCCCCGGTGCTCAGTAATGAGCTCCATCGCGAAGCACTTGCCGTGGCGATCGACCCAGATATCGCCAGCGTCGGCAAGCTGATGCTCCTACCCAGGAGGGAGGGTAGCGGCGCTTTCCCGCAAAAGCGCCGCGTTCGATGGAGCTCTACAATGGTTCCTTATGTCTGGGGCGTGTTGTTCGGTTCGTGTCTGGCTCAAGCGGCCCGGCTGGCGGACACCTGCCGCGCTGGTTGTTCATCTCGCCAGGCGTTTTCCGGCCCGTGCAGCAACACCGTGTCGCCGGGGCGCAGTGCCCGCAGCGCGAAGCGGCGGGCTTCTTCGACGTCTTGGCACACGACGGCGCGGTCGGCAGGCAAGCCTGCCTTGCGGGCGCCGCGGGCCACTTCGTCGCTGTGTTCTCCGTAGGCCACCACCAGGTCGGCCCCGCAATCGAGCACGGCGAGCTGCCCCATCCGCCGCCGCATGCGCGGGGCCGCGTGTTCCTCATCCTGGCCGCACACGACCACCCGGCGGCCCACTGCGGAAACCTCCCGCAGCATGGCCAGGGCCGCGCGATACTCCGGCGTGCGCACCGGACCGATCGTCAGCACGCCCGTCGGCTCGAGCACGGCCGGTCCGGCCGGATCGACCCAGGCTGCCAGCGCGTCGGCGGTTTCGGAGAGCGATTGCCCAAGCTCGCGGGCCACGGCGATCGCCGCCAGGGCGGGGGCCAGCCGATGCCGTCCCCAGGTCGCGAGCCCGAAGGTTTGGTTTTCTACTTGGAACGTCAGCTTGCCGTCGCGGCAGGCCACGCGGTTGGCGACCAGGTCGCAGTCTCCGCCGCGGCCAACGAACAAGACACGCTCCGAACGTTCGCTCGCGGCGCGACGGCAGGCCAGATCGTCTCCCGGCAGGATCGGCAGAGTCTGCGACGGCAACGACGACAACAACGTCCGCCAGCGAGTGGCGGCCTCCGTCCACGCGCCGCCGGTCGACCCGCCTACGGCCCCGCCGGTCAGGCAGAGCGCGATCGTGGGACGCGCCAGGATCGCGAGCCGCTCGGCGTCGATCGCAGGGATCGCCGCGATCGCCGTATGCTGCACGGGCGTGAGCGATGTCAGATCGGCGCACAGCCGCGCGTCGGCATCGCCGCCGCTTGCCGCACACTCGAGACCAAGGGCAGCAGCCAGCAACGATTGAGCCAGCCCCGCGTCATGCTCGCCGACGACCGCCAGCACCTTGCGGCCATGTAGGTCGCGCTGATGGCGCGCCCAGGCGTGCAAGGCACGGCGGGCATCACCCACCACGAGCGCCCAGCACCCGGCCGGCACATTCCGCGGCGGCGTCTCGGTCACGAGCCCCTTTCCGGTCGCCCAGGCCTGTTGTTCGGTCTGCTTCGCGTCTGACTTGTTGAGCGACCAGTACACCGCGGCTTCGTTGCTCTGTTCGCCCGGCAGCGCCACGCGGCCGGCGACTTCGCGTGAAGCCGGGCAGCCAGCGCCCAGCACCAGGCGGCCGCCGGTCACGAGCGCGAGTTGTTCGAGGGTTTGCGTCATCGGCTTATCGGGGCAGGCGCGTGGCCGGTTGAAGTTCCGCGGGGGCCCGCTCTTGGCCCGCTGCATAGAGCAGCCGGCAGGCGACCTCGCGATCGTCGAGCCCCACCAGGGCGCCCGGCCGCGGTTCGAGCCCCGCCAAGTTGGCGCCCGCCACCACCACGGCGTCGCCCGGCCGCGCGAGGCCCAAGGCCCAAGCAAAGGCCTCGGTGCGATCGGGCAATTCTTTCACCTGGCAGAGGCCTTCGAAGGACCCCAGCATTTGCCGCAGGGCATTCGATAGCTCGGCGTTGCCGTGGCGCTGCTGCGTGACGATGGCGATGTCGGCCTCGCGCTCGATCGCGGCCACCTGTTGCCGGCGGACTTCAGCCGGCAAGCGGTCATCGGCCCCGAGCAGACAGATCACGCGGCCTGGCGCTGCTTCGCGCACCGCCCGCAGGCTGGTGGCCAAGTCGCCCGGCGAATGAGCTTCATCGACATAGGTGGCGAACGGCTGCCCGCATTCCAGCCGCTCGAGCCGGCCCGGCAGGCGGTTGACCGCCTCGAGCCCGCGAACGATCGTCGGCAGCGGCAGCCCGTAGCCCAGGCCCACGGCGGTCGCCAGCAGGCAGTTGAGCACGTGGTGATCGCCCAAGATCGGTGTGCGGACGGGAATCGTGTCGGCGCCGGCGCTGAGCAAGAAGGTTTGTTCGCTGGGAGAGCGCTCGACGATCGAGGCCGTGATTTCGGCCGCGCTCTCGAGCCCCACGGTGAGGGCCGGGCCGGGGAGGCCGTCGAGAAAGCCGCGGGCGCCGGGATCGTCGGTGTTCAGAGCCACCAGGCCTTCGCCGCGAAGTTGCTCCAGCAACCGGCCCATGACGCGGCGGTAGTTGGCCAGCGAGCCGTGATAGCCGATCTGCTCGCGGCGGACGTTCGTTAGGCAGGCCACGTCGAACTCGACGCCGGCCATCCGCCGCTGCGCCAGGGCATGGCTCGACACTTCGACGACTGCGTGCGTGCAGCCGTTGGCCTCCATGCGGGCAAGCCAAGTGGCCAGGGTGGTGGCCGAAGGGGTCGGCCGAGTCGCCGGCGCGGTTTGTTCGGTGTCGCAGTATCCTAGGCTGCTCAAGAGCCCGGCGCGGATGCCGGCTTGTTCGAAGATCGCGGCCAGCAGCCAGGCGACGCTGGTTTTGCCGCGCGACCCCGAAACGCCGATCACCTTGAGGCGTTGGGTCGGCTGGCCGACGAGCGCCTGGCAGATGCGGCCAAACGCAGCACGGCTGTCGGACACCATGCATAAGGGGAGCGAGCCGACGGGCAGAAAGCGCTCGCCGAGCACGCCAGCGGCGCCCCGTTTCACGGCTTGATGGACGTGGTCGTGGCCGTCGCGGCGGCTGCCGACGAGGGCCGCAAAGAGGTCGCCGGGCTGGCACTTGCGAGGATCGCTCGAGCAGGAGGCGACACGAATGTCATCGGCGCCGAGGAAGCGCGCCTCGGGCAAGATCGACCGCAGGCTGACGCCAGCGGCGCTAGGGAGCGAAGATCGCATTCGGCCCAGGCCTCCATGCCATGTGCCGCGGACTCGGCCACGGATTGTTTCGAGCGCGGCGTGATCTGCCGGCATCCTTGCCGGAGCGGCGACGGCGGATTGCCCGTCGCGTTTTCACCGCGATTGCGGCCGGGATTTTGGCGATTTTGGCCCCGGCGTCAAGACAAGTATTTCGCTGGGGGAGGGGAGGCGGAGGACAAGCCGAAAGTCTCTAGGCCTTTAGGGTTTCGGCCGACTGTGCCTAAGCGGCGAGGACGCGGCCAGCGTTTGCGGAGGAGGCACGAGGCGCTCTTGAGTCGGCGGGCTTACGCCCAGCCGCTCGCCCTCGCGCGCATCTAGCACCGCGCGCTTCTCGGTCCGTGAACGCTGACCCTACTTCCCCAGCAGCTTCCTCAGCTCCGGCCACGTCCGCGTGTTCGCCACGTCGGCCTTGGTCAGCCCCGCCCGCCGTGCTTGCATCACCCCGCAGCGCAGGTGATCCAGCTCGCCGATCGTGTGGGCGTCGGTCGAGATCACGATCGGGATGCCGCGCTCGCGGGCAGCCGCGCAGTGGATGTCGTCGAGGTCGAGCCGCGCGGGGTTGGCGTTCAGCTCGAGCAGCTTGCCATACTTCGCCGCGGCATCGAGGATCCTCTCGAAGTCCAAGTCATAGGGCTTGCGGCGATTGATGATCCGCCCCGTCGGATGGGCGATCGCCGAGACGTTGGGATTGGCAAGCGCCTCCAGCATGCGGCCCGTGATCTGCTCGCGGGGTTGGTTTTGGCCGTAGTGAATGCTGGCGACGATCCAATCGGCGCCCGCCAGCACGTCGTCGGGCAGATCGAGCCCGCCTTTCTCCAGGATGTCGACCTCGCACCCCTTGAGCACCTTGAAGCCCTTGAGCTTCGCCGCCACGCGGTCGATTTCGTCCCACTGCTCGAGCAACCGCTCAGCGTTGAGGCCGCGGGCCATCGTCACCCGCTTCGAGTGATCGGTGATCGCGATGTACGTGAGCCCGCGGGCGCGGGCCGCCTCGATCATTTCTTCGAGCGTGGCCTCGCCGTCAGTGGCCGTGGTGTGCATGTGCAGATCGCCGCGCAGGTCTTTTAGCTCCACCAGCCGCGGCAGTTTGCCTTCCTCGGCCCACTCGAACTCGCGCCGCGCCTCGCGCAGCTCAGGGGGGAAGACCGGCAAGCCCAGCGCGCCGTACACGTCCTTCTCGGTGCGGCCGGCGATCGATTTGTCGCCGTCGAAGACACCGTACTCGTTGATCTTGAGTCCGCGGGCTTTTGCCAGACCGCGCACGTAGACGTTGTGGTCCTTCGAGCCGGTGAAGTATTGCAGCGCCGCGCCGAACGACTCGGCCGGCACCACCCGCAGGTCGACCTGCAAGCCGCTGGCCAGCCGCACCGACATCTTGGTGTCGCCACGGCCGATGACCTGCTCGATTCCCTCGAGCTGTCCGAAGTGATCCATCGCCGCGCTTGGATCATCGGCCACCGCGAGCACATCGAGATCGCCCACCGTTTCACGGCCCCGGCGGTAGCTGCCCGCCAGCTCGAGTTGCCGCAAGCCCTCCAGCCCGGCCATGTGCTTGCGAATGGCCTGGGCGTATTCGTCGGCGTCGCGCCAGTACATGCGCTTGCCTACGGTTTCGGCGAGCGCCATGCCGGCCAGAATCGTCTGCTCGGTCTTCTCGCCAAAGCCCTTGAGTCCGCGCACTTGCTGCGCCTCGCAGGCAGCCTTGAGTTCGGCGAGCGTCGTTACTTTGAGCTCCTTGAAGAGCACCGCGGCCTTCTTCGGACCGAGCCCTGGAATGCGCAGCAGGTGCAGCACCGTCTCGGGCACTTCGGCCCGCAGTTCCTCGAGCATCGGCAGCTTGCCGGTGGCGACGAGCGTGCCGATCTTCTCGGCCAGGTCTTGGCCGATCCCTTGCACGTCGGTCAGCTTCTGCGCCGGATCCGCCAGGATCGAGGCGACCGGCGACGTGAGGTCGTGAATCGTCCGCGCCGCGTTGCGATATGCCCGCACGCGGAACTGGTTGGCGCCCTGGAACTCGAGAATGTCAGCCACCTCATCGAGCGCGGCGGCGATCTGGGCGTTGGTCATGGCAAACGGAAGTGAGGAAAGGACGGTCCAGCGAGCCGCCGGCTTCACGCCGGCGGTCCCCGCGAACGAAGCTGTCCGAGCCGGGTATTGTCGAGCCCTTTGCTCGACGTCACCGGGCAAAGGCGATCCAGGCGCGAGCGCGCCGCCGCCGCGGACGGCGGGCGTAAAGTCCCGCCGCTCGCCAGTTCGCGGCGAATCGCGATCACGAAATGATTGTCCCCGCTAACGCCTCGCGACGCGAGGGCCGCCCGCAAGGCCACCCGCTCCGGCCATTGACGGCGGGTCGCCAGGTAGGCTTGAATAACCGCATCTCACACGGCCAGCCCAAGTCCTTTCCCTCCCCGGCTCGCCGCGAGCGCTTGTTCGCTCGCCGGGCCGCACCCGCCTTCTGCTAGGAGCCCCTACGATGCGGCGATCTCTGCTCGGTGTTCTGCTTATTGCGCTCGTGTCGAGCGTCGTCGCCCCGGTTTTGGTGGCCGATGAAGTCGGCGATCACATGGCCGAGGCCGCCCGACGCTTTCTGGGAGCGCTGGGCGACAAGCAGCGGGCGGAAGCCTCGTTCGCTTTCGACAGCCCCGAGCGGGTCAACTGGCATTGGATTCCCCGCGAGCGGAAGGGGGTGCCGATCAAGGCGCTGTCGCCTGACCAGCGGGCGTTGGCCTTCGGCCTGCTCGACACCGGGCTTTCTACCGACGGCATGATCAAAGCCACCACGATCATGAGCTACGAAGAGATCCTCCGCGTGGCCGAGCAGGGCAAGGGCCCGGTGCGCGATCCCGAGCTCTACTACGTGAGCGTGTTCGGCAAGCCGGGCGACCCCGCCGGCTGGGGTTGGCGGATGGAAGGACATCACCTGGCGCTCAACTTCACGCTTAAGGACGGCCGCGTGGTGTCGGCTACGCCGTTCATGTTCGGCTCGAATCCGGCCGAGGTGAAGAGCGGCCCGAACAAGGGGCTCAAGAACCTAGGCGACATCGAGCGGCCTGCCCACGAACTGCTCCGCTCGCTCAGCAAGGAACAGCAGAAAGCGGCGGTGCTCCCCGGCGACGTGCCGGACGTGAACAATGGACCCAACCCG
>JAXMBI010000019.1:0-142197 GCA_046349955.1 Pirellulales bacterium
TGGCCTGCTATCGAAAACCTGGTCCATGGTTTATGAAGGTCTTTAGCCCATGAGGCAAGGAGACCTTTTGATGACGACGAAGCGTCGGAAGCGGCATAGCGCTGAGCAGGTGGTGCGTAAGCTGCGTGATGCGGACGCGCTGCTGAACTCGGGCAAGGATCTGGCGACGGTGTTGCAATCCTTGGAGGTGAGCGAGTCGACGTATCAGCGTTGGCGAACGCAGTACGGCGGGATGAAGGCCGAGGAAGCGAAGCGGCTGAAGGAGCTGGAGGACGAGAACCGTCGGCTGAAGCAACTGGTGGCGGACCAGGCCTTGGACATCCAGATGCTGAAGCACGTGGCCTCGGGAAACTGGTGAGCCCTTCCCGGAAGCGTGGGGCAGTCCGCGAGCTGCAAGTGCAGTTCACGGTCTCCGAGCGAAGGGCTTGTCGGGTGTTGGATCAGCCGCGTAGTAGTCAGCGTTACGAGGCTCAGCCGCGTGACGACGAGGGAGCGCTCGTGCAGCGCATGCGAGGCCTGGCGGCGGAGCGTCCGCGTTACGGCTATCGCCGGATTGCGGCGTTGTTGCGACGTGAGAGTTGGCGTGCGAGCGCGAGTCGAGTGTTGCGGTTGTGGCGCCGCGAAGGGCTGAAAGTGCCGCAGAAACGGCGAGTCTGTCGGGCGGTCGGGCACGGCGCCCAGGCCTGCCACGTCGCGCGGGCGACGGCCAAGAACGAGGTGTGGTGCTGGGACTTCGTGTTCGATCGGACGTGCGCGGGTAGTTCGCTGAAATGGCTGTCGATCCTCGACGAGCACACGCGCGAGTGCCTGGCGCTGAAGGTGGGGCGCGGGATGCGGGCCGAGGATGTGATCGACACGTTGGCCGAGCTGTTCGCGCTACGCGGCGTGCCGCGAGCGATCCGTTCGGACAACGGGCCGGAGTTCGTGTCGCGAGCGATTCAGCGATGGCTGCGGCAGGTGGAGGTGGAAGCTCGCTACGTCGCGCCGGGCAGTCCGTGGCAGAATGGTTACGCGGAGAGCTTCCACAGCCGGCTGCGGGACGAGTTTCTGTCCCGCGAGGAGTTCGAGAGTCTGTCGTCGGCCAGGCGCCTGACATCGGCCTGGCGCGAGGATTACAACCACGTACGACCGCACAGCTCGCTGGGGTATCTCACCCCGACCGAGTTCGCGGCTCGCTGTGCTGCTTCCGTTCGGGCTACGCCCTCACTCCAGCAGCACAGCGATCTTCCCCAACCCGTACCTTCATAACCCCTGGTACAGGAATTTGAGGCTGGTCACTGCCATTTCGAGGCTGCGCTGCAGCGTCTGAATCGCCTCGGCATGTCGCCCCAACTCGTTGTACGTCATGCCGAGATTGAACAGCGTGAACGGATGGTCCGGCCGTTCCGCGTGCTCCAACTCAAGCAACCGCAGATCCCGTGCAAGCTTCTTGGCTTGGCCCTCACGGGAGCGGTCGGATCCCGAATGAACGACAAAGATTTCTGACCACTCAACGCGGCCACTCAGCCGCCGAATTGCGGGCAAGATCTGCTCGTGGATACGGCCCTCGAACCGCATCTCGGGCAAGTTGCGGAGCAGCTTCACGTGATCGACGACTGTGGCGTCGAGAATGCCGTCCCCCTGAGTGCTGGGACAATGCACTTGCATGACGTAACCCAACACATCTGCCGGGGTGTTTTGCTGAACCAAGGCTCTTAGCGCCCGACCGTTCTGCTCGTCGATCGTATCGTCCGAATCCATCCAGAAGAGCCATTCGCCTCGAGCGTGCAAGAAAGACTCGTTACGGGCCTTGGAAAAGCTATCGCACCAAGGGAAATGAAACACGCGCGCCCCGAACCGCTCCGCGAGCTGGGGCGTGTCATCGGTCGATCCCGTGTCCACCACAACCAGCTCATCGACCCAGGGACGAATGCTTGCGAGGCAGGCGCCGAGAGTGCGCGAGGAGTCGCGCACGATCATGCACAATGACAGCCTCGGCTGGGCCGCGGTGAGCCTGAGACCGCCACCTTCCGCAATCTCGAAGCCTGCGGACGGTTGAAGCTCGGCCGCCGGCTGGCTGCTCGGCGGCGCCCCGGTTTGCGGAACCTGCTCGGCCCACTTTTCACGGTACAGCAGCTCGTTGTGCTTGAGGAGTTTGGGGAAGTCGACTCCACAAGCGCGGAAGGTTTGCCCGCCAAAGTGATGCACGAAACTATCGAGCGCGATGACGGCCTTGAAACCAGCTTCGCGAGCGCGGCGGCAATAGTCATCATCTTCGAAGTTGCCCAAGCCAAAGCGTTCGTCGAGCAGGCCGATGCGCTCGACTACGCTGCGACGGATGAGCAGGCAAAAGCCAACGAGCCGCTCCGTTTCCAGGCGGCGCGAGTCATTGTGGCGCCCCCACTCCCAGGCAAAACCATCCAAATCCGCCAGCTGCTCGTAACCGGCAGCCACCTGTTGCGGGCCGCTCACGCGGTTCGAGCAAGGCCCGACCAAACCAATACCCGGATCACTAGCGAGTGCTGCCAGCATCCTCCGCAACCAGCCGGTCGTGACAACGCAGTCGTTATTGAGCAGAACCACTTGTTCGCCGGCGGCGGCAGCAAGTCCTTGATTGGCGCCTGCCGGAAAACCGCGGTTGTTCGGGTTTTCGATGAGCCGGACATCCGACATCGCGCGCATGACCCCCGGCGTGCCATCAGTTGAGCCATTGTCGACGACAATGAGCTCGAACGGCTCATCGGTAAAGTGACGAATGCTTTCCAGGCAGAGCCGCGTGTATTCAAGCTGATTGAACGTGACGATCACGATCGATGTCAGGCCCGGAACCTTCGCCCTTGACGCTGGTGAACGACGAGCGAGTTTCCAAACAGGCCATTTCCCGTCGGTTGAAGTTAGATCGTAATCGGTCGAGCCAGCAAAAGCCTCGACCGCTTCGTGAACGCCTTCGGCATCGAAATCGTCGCCCACCAGTAAAGCGTCGGGAAACAACTGGGCGCAGAGCCGAAGCTGCTGCGTTACGGGTCCGACTTCGTGCTCCGCGTCGACATAGATCAACTCGGGCGAAATGCCTCTAGCTGCCACCAACCGCAACCCGTCGAGAACGTCCATGCGGAGAGGGATCACCCGGTCGCGGTAATCCCAGCACTTGATCAGAAACTTCTCGTACAGGTGAGGCAGCACACTTTGCCAGCCAGCGTCTTCGTGATGCTCGGAGCTGCCGAGCCAATGGTCGATCGTGATGACTGTGGCGTTGGGCGCCCGATCGGCCAGGTAGCGGGTGGACATGCCCAGCCAGGCCCCCAGCTCGAGCACTACGCGGGAGGTATCGGACAGCTCCTGGGCAAGCAGCTTTCGGCCAACGTCGTTGAGCCAACCGAGATGCCGCTCTGGCCTTTCGACGTCGGGCGGTGCTTCGGGCCATGGGAACTCCTGGCGAAGCGCGGCCAACGCAGCTGCCTGATCGCGATGTGCTGGCTTGGCGGGGTCGGTGACGTCGGGTCTGGCAACGACCAAGTACTGGTAAGTATGCAGGTCCGCCAAGTCGTCCCGTTCTAGATCCGAGGCAGACCATCGCCCGAGCGTCAGTGGCTGGTCACGGGCTAGCTCCTCCATAGACGGATCACCGGGACCGCCTTTGAGGATCATTTGCTCGAGCGCAAAACCCGTCCGATAGAGCAGCTTTTCCAGTTCGCGTCGGGTGAAAAACCGCAGATGCGTCGAATCGAGCAACCCTGCCCGCTCATATGTCCAGTTCCCGTTCAGCAACCCTCGTACAACACTGTGATGCCGCACGTTGGGAACGCTGGCGAGGAGAAGTCCCGTCGGCTTGAGCCAACCGCGAATCTGCCGCAGCAGCTGGGCGGGATGGCGAAGGTGTTCGAGAACATCCGCGCAAATTACGCACTCGAACGAGCCCGGGTCAAATGCCACGGCGCCGGAATCCAGGTCGGCTTCGACAACCTTATCGAGCCGTTTTCGTGCGAGTGCCGCCGCCATGGGATCGATCTCGACGCCAACGACACGGGCCGCCTGTCGACTCTTGATCGCTTCGCCTACCCGGCCTGCCGCACAGCCGATATCCAGAATTTCCCGCGCTTCACCGGGAACAAGTGCCAGCAGTTCGGGCCGAGCGTGCTCGAAATAACCCGGATCAATAGCGCGCTGGGGTCTTGTGGTACGTACGGCGACGGGTCGCGGCCTTGCTGCTTCGATGGTGAGCAGCAGTTGCTTCATCCGGTGTTGGTAGGTATGTGCGGAGAGCACCAGCTGGCGCCCCGCGGCGGCGATGGCCTCGCGCTTTTCTTCGCGTCGCAGATAGTACTCGACTTTGTCGAGTAGTTCCTCGGGACCGGAGTAGGTGGCGAGGTGTGCCCCATCCTGAAACAGCTCATGGAGGCCGTTGTCGCGGAGGTCATTCGTCATCAGCAAGGAACCGCTCGCCAAAGCCTCGAAGACCCGCATGTTTACGTCGTTGCGAACGCTCCGGTTGAAGACAATCTTGGACTCGCTGTATCGGCGGGCCATCTCTTCGAAAAAGTCCTGGCCAACATAGACGTTGCGGAAGTGCTGCCGCACGAGCGCCACCAGATCGGTGCGCACTCGGCCCACCAGGTTGCCGACGAAGCACACATCGTGCCGCTTTGGCACGTCGACGCGGGCATGGACGTCAGGGTCGCAAGCCAACGGCAGCCACATTGCCGACTCAATGCCCTGCGCCCGGAGTTCGGCGGCGCCGTCCTTTTGGGCGGCGAAGACCCAGTCTACGTTGCGCGACTTGTTGAGGCTGCGATCGAACGCGAGATGGGTGTCAATGGCCCACCAGGCGTTCGGACGAAGCCGTTCCGGAAACAGATAGTCGAAGCCGTCATCGATGAACAGATAGAGGTCGAAACCGGAGCTGGGCACTTGGTCGAGCTGGTCAGGATGGAAATGTTCGACCTCGAGCATTTCCGTTAGTGCGCGCAAGCAATAGGAGCCGGTTGTCTCGGGGCGCGTGCGGTGATCGTAAATGAGAGCGATCCGCTGCAAGTCCATGGCGAACAACCTAGCTCAAGAGGGATGCGGGGCTTGCAGCGTCTGAGGACGACGTGATGCCCAAGAGTGGTTCGTAGTGCTGCTTGATGATCGCCGGCCACGCGAAAAACTGCTCGAAACGAGACCGTCCGGCCTGGCCCATTCGCAGCCTCAGCTCAGCGTCATCAAGCAATTGTTCGATACGATGGGCAAGCTCGATAACCTCCCCGGGGGAGCACAGCCAGCCGGTCAGTCCATCGATTACGGTATATTGCAAGCCCCCAACCTCGCTGGCAATCACCGGGATACCGGCCGCCATGCCTTCGATCGCCGACAAACCAAGCGGTTCCTGAGCCACGGACGGCGCGATCAAAATGTCTGCGTTGGCGAGCAGCGCTGGCAACTCCGCGTAAGGTTGCCAACCAACCCATTCAATGAAGGGAGGTGATTCGGCCGGCGCACGGCCCGTCGCGACGATGCGAAAATCTTGCCTGCGCTGCCACAGTACGTAGCCTGCCGCCTCAAGCACTGGGAAGCCCTTGACGATGTCGTTGACTCGGCCTGCAAACAACAAGCGGATCGGTCCACCCTCGTGCCGCTGCGTGATCGGCTGAAAACGGTCTGAATCGACCCCAATGGGCACTACGCATGTTTTGGAGGCGAAGGGTTCGACCAACGCTTCGATTAGTGGGTTATGGACCAGCACCGCCGACGCGTCGCGCAGACTTGCCTTGAGTCGTTCCTGATAGTGCGGGCTTCCCACCTTGGCAAACTCGCGCTCGACCTGGTGCAGGCTGCCGCTCATGCTGCCCAGAGCATTGACGCAAGTGGCACATTCCTCGGGTGTGGCGAGCTGGCTGCGCGGGCAGGTGCGGACGTTTTTATCCGGAGTGGGCAGCAAGCGCAGGTTATTCAGGGGACACAAGCATTCCAGCGCGTCGAACCGCAACAGGTACGGAAGCGGCGCGATCGCCTCGGCGAGCCACGGCTTGGTATTCCAGCTGTCGGTTAGTAAGACCATATCGGGGCGATCACGCTCGAGCGCTGCTCTGATCGCCTGCTGCACCGCCGACAAACTCCAGGTTTCGGTCGTGAAGCCGAGCGCCTCGGTAGGATAGGGAAGGGGCTCGTTAACAGAGCCAATCTTCCACGGTTCATACCGCGCGAAAAGATGACGTACAGAATAGCCAGCCTGCCGCAGCGCATTGATTAGGCCGACGGTATGCACGTTGCCGCCCCCTGTTGACGGCCAGTTGAACAACAGGCTTACGACAGCGATTTTCCGTTTATCGCGTGCTGGGCCGAGAAACCGGTCACCGCTGACTGGGCGCGATGCCGTTGGCGCGAGAGGGGCCGAACCGGCGAAAACAGCGCTTCGGTTGCGCGCAATCAGTTCGCTGGAGGGATCCTGTACGAGTGCACGTCGGAACCAATCGTCGGCCTGGAGCCGGTCGCCAGAAAGATAGGCCAGCACGGCTAAGTCGTTCTCGAGGAGCGCCACTGCGGAGGGTGCCATGGGCTCGCCAAGGAGGACGAACAGTTCCTTTCGCGCTTCCTCGAGCTTGCCTTCCTGAGCCTTATGCAGGCATTCACGATATCGAGCGGCAAGCTCCTCCGACGGAAAGAGTTCTGGCCGCAATGCAAACATGGGTTCGTTCGTTCCTTTAGTCGCTCAATCGTTCGAAGTCGAAGCCGTCGGTAAATGATCCAGCGCCGCGCGTAGGGCTTCGATCGCGATCCAGGCGCAATAATGCTTGTCCGCCGGTAGGCCGCCGAGTTCGGCCATCAAGCACTCCGGTACGAGTTCGCGGCAAGCATTCAGCGGTTTCCCGATAACCAACTCGGTCAATCGCGAGGCACAGGCGATCGTAACGCCACACCCTTCGGCCTCGAAGGTGGCGGACTCGACGCAGGTAAGCCGAGAACGAAGAAATATAGTCACCCTTGGCGGACCACCGCCGAACGAGCCCTGACCGGTGGCGTGGCAGTCGAGCATGTGCCCACGGTTCCGCGGCGAATCGAAATGATCCATCACGATGTCCGAGAACCGAGTCATGAGGACGCCTGACAGTTCCTATGCCAACTGGCCGGTGCGGTGTATGGTAGCGTCCTCGGCGCGATCCAGGCAACATATTGGCCGCGTCGAACATGCCAGACCTGACGAAGCCTCGTCCATTCCGGGCTGCCATTATGCGCTGCAGTATCGTGATCCCAGCCTACAACGAAGGGGCTCTGCTGGCTCGAACGATCGACGCTTGCCTTGAAACATGCGGCAACCTCGAGCATGAGATCATCGTTGCCGACGACGCGTCGACCGACGGCACCGTGGCGGCTGCAGGCCAGCGGTTCCCTGGAATTCGGATTGTTCGATCTCGTCAGCAGCAAGGCGTCGCGGCTACCAAACACGCCGGCGCCCTAGCCGCATGCGGTGACGTCCTGGTATTCCTTGATGCCCACTGCAAGCCGGAAGATGGCTGCCTGGAGCGTCTCGTGGGCGACGTGGAGACGCGAAGCGCCACGAGCGTTGTCACGCCCGCAGTCCTGCGTTTGGATCCAGCGGCCTGGACGAACGATCCATCGCACGTGGGCAATGGGTATCGGCTCAAGCTGGATGACCTGACCTGGGGCTGGCTGGAACGGGGAGCGTTGCGTGCCAATGCGGAACACCTTGAATCACCGTGCCTGATCGGTTGCTGCCTAGCCGTCGCTAGAACTCTTTACCAAGAGCTTTGGGGCTTTGATTCCGACATGACCTGTTGGGGCGTGGAAGACGTGGAGTTCGGAGTGAAAGCTTGGTTGCTCGGGCACCCGATCTTGCATCAGCCAGAGGCGGTCGTCGGCCATCGCTTTCACGTCGCGACCGAGGTGTATCCGCAGGCGGAGCAACACATTGCCGCTAATCAGCTTCGGATGGCGTACAAGATTTTTAGTTCGCCGGTGTGGTTGGAGTGGTTGGCTCGTTTTCGGGGGACGGTAAGTCCGCGGGTGTGGGACGCCGCGTGGTCGGCGTTTTGTGCGCGGCGTGGTTCGGCGGAACGGGAGCGTTCTTATTTGATGCAGCACCGGGTGCATGACGAGTTTTGGTACGCTGAGCGGTTTGGGTTGAGTTGGCCGAAGCGGTCTTAAAGAAAGATTTTCGGCAAACTGTTGGCGCGCTTCTCGGGGAGCGGTAGATTGCCGATAAGTCCGACGAGCCGGCGCAAGCGGGCAGATCGAGCATCTTTCGAGATCGTGTTGGTACGTGGTCTAACAAGAGGACAGGACCGTGCCGTCGCCATCGCCTCCCGCCCGCTGGCCGAGTTTCCCGCCCACGGACACCTCGCCGCTGTACAGCTCGCAGGATTCTGACGCGCTTACGCCGTTGCCTTCGGGCAGCAGCGGCGGCTGCGGCTCTGGAGGCTGCGGAGGTTCTTCCAGCGGTCAGGGGATGGGGAGCTATCAGGCGCGAGGTCTGGCGCCGGCACAGGCGGCGATTTCGCAAGCGCTGTCGCAGTTGCTGCAGAGCGTGAGCCAGCAGTTGGGGCGCGGCAGCGGCGTCTCGATCGATCCGGCGTCGGGCGCTCTTTACTACCAGTTCACGACTCCCTCGGCCAACGCGCTCGATCCGGTGGCGGTGTTCACCTACAACAGCGCCGTGGTCGGGCTGTCGAATGAGTTCCCGGCGGGCTGGAGCAACACCTTCAAGCGGAGCATTTCCGACGTCAGCGGGACGGCCAGCCTGACGACCGGCGCCAACTTGGCGCTGGCCTATACCAGCTTGGCGGGCGGCTACTACACGGCGCCCGACCGGGCGGCCAATAGCCTGCAGAAGACGGGCTCGAACACCTACATCGAGACCCAGCCGGACGGTTTTCAGTTCAACTACGACACGTCCGGGCAGCTGGCGACGCTCAAGAATCACGCCGGCAAGACCTGGACGCTGAACTACCTGTCTACTCCCACGCGCGTGGGGACGGTCACGAATCCGTTGGCCTCCACGGGATTGAGCTTCACCTACGACGCGACGCCCAAGATCAAGGCGCTCTACGACTCGGCCGGCCGGGTGACGAGCTTCACGGTCTCGAGCAACCGGCTAACGACGATCACGACGCCGGAGCTCTGCCAGACGCAATTCGCCTACGACGGCACGGGGCAGATGACGGCCATCGTCAGCCCGGACGGGGAGCGGACCACCTTCACGTACACGACGGGCAAGGTGACGAAGGTCACCTATCCCGACCTGGCCAGCACGATCTACGACTACCAGCCGGGGAACGTCACGGTCTTCACCGACCCCCGCGGCAAAAAGATCACCCTCAGCTACGACGCCAGCGGCCTCTTGCAGACGCTCGAGGATCCGGTGAGCAGCACGCTGACGTTCGGTTGGAGCGGCGAGACGCTCAATACGATCGACGACAGCGAAGCGGGGACGACGACCTTCGACTATGCGACCCTGGGGGACAAGACCAAGCAGTTGATCTCGGTGACGACGCCGGAGAGCGAACTCGTCACGCTCTCCTTCGACGGCTCGTTCCGGGTCACGCAGATCCGCAATCCGCTGACCCAAAACGTGCCGTTGACCTGGGACACCACGGCGCCGCGGGCGCTGAAATCGGTGGCCGATCCGCTGGGGAACCGGGTGACCTATGCCTACAACGGTCACGCCCAGCTGACGACGATGACCGACGCGGCGGGAATGACGTCGACCTACGACTACGACACTTCGCAACGTCTGAAGGTCTCGGTCGATCCTTTGGCGGCCCGCACGAGCTTCAGCTACGACACGGCCTCCCAGGTGCGGACGGTCACCAACCCGCTGAACCAGGTGACGACGTTCACGCGGGACAACATGAATCGGCTCACGGCGCAGACCGATGCCCTGGGGCAGATCACGAGCTACACCTATGGCACGAACTGCCAGGTGCGGACGGTCAAGAATCCGGCCAACGAGGTGGTGACCTACGTCTACAACAACCGCGGCTACACCAGCGCGGTCGTGAACCCGCTGGGAAACACCACGACTTACGACTATGACGCGGCGGGAAACCAGACCTCGATGGCCAACCCGCTAGGGGCCCGGACCACCACGGTCTACGACGCGGCCGGCCGGGCGCTGGCGGTCTCTGATCCCGTGGGAAACCGAACCAGCTACACCTACGACAAGCTCGGACGGCAGGTGACGGTGAAGAACCCCCTGGGGGACGTCACGACCACGAGCTACGACTCTGATGGCCGGGTGTTGACGGTGGCAGCGCCGTTGGGCAACACCCAGAGCTACGCCTATGACGCCGCGGGGCAGCGGACGGCCATGGGCAACGCCCTGGGGAACACCAACACCTACGACTACGACTCCGCGGGCAACCAGACGGCGGTGGCCAACCCGCTCGGCGCCAGGACCACTATGGTCTATGACGCCGCCGGAAGGGTTAAGGCAGAGGTGAACCCGCTCAACAAACGCACGACCTACACCTATGACAAGGCCGGGCAGCAGACCGAGGTCCTGGACCCGAACGGCAACCGCACTTCGACGGTCTACGACGCGGCGGGACGCGTCATCGCTTCGGTTGATGGTCTGAGCAACCGCACCAGCTTCAGCTACGACGGAGCGGGCCAGCGCACGGCGGTGGGGGACGCCCGTCACAACACGACGACGTTCGACTACGATGCGGCAGGCCGGCTCAAAGCCCAGGCCGATCCCTTGGGGCGCCGCACGAGCTTCCAGTACTTCGCTGACGGCAACCTGAAGTCGAAGTTCGACGGCCGCAACCGACCGGCCACCTACACCTACGACGCCGCGGGCCAACGGGTGAGCATCACCTACACGGGCGGCGCCCAGGTAACCTACGCCTACGACGCGGCCGGCCGGCGAACCTCGATGCGCGACTCGACCGGTCGCAGCACGTTCAGCTACGACGCCGTCGGTCAGCTCAAGTTCGCCACCAACGGCGACAACAAGCAGATCGCCTACGACTACGACAAAGCGGGACGTCGCATCTTGACGGTGGACCCCGACGGGGGTCGGTTCACCTATAACTACGATGCGGCCGGGCGGATCACGACGATGCTGAACGCCCAGGGCGACAGCACCACCTTCGGCTACGACACGGCCGACCGCCGCACGAGCGTCCTGCGGCAGAACGGCACCCGCACCACCTACAGCTATGACGCCGCCAATCAGCTCACGAAGCTGGAGAACTTCAAGACCGGCAGCACGCTGCTGGGGAGCTACAGCTATACCTACGACGACGTGGGCAATCGCACCCAGGTAGTCGAAGTCAACGGCACGTCGACTTACACGCTGAGCTACCAGTACGACGCCGCCTATCAGCTAACCCGCGAGATCCGGACGGGAACCGGCGGTTACACGGTCACGATGACCTACGACGAGACGGGGAACCGCACGCTCCGTCACGAGAGCACTCGCCAGACCTTCAGCTATGACGTGGCCAACCAGTTGACCACGATGACTGAGAACGCCACGGTCTCGACCTACACCTATGACTTGGCGGGCAACCAGCTCGTGGAAAGCATCGCCGGGGTTCGCACGACGAACACCTGGGACGACGAGAACCGGCTGACCGCCGTCGACTTCAACGCGGGGACGGACAACGCCTACACCTTCAACGGCGATGGTCAACGGGTCCAGGTGGTCGACAGCCAGGGGACGAAGAAGCTGATCTGGGACGCCGAGAACGTTCTCCTGGAGACCAACTCGGGCGGCGTGACCACCGCGGTCTACACCTACGAGCCAGCGGGTTATGGGCGGCTGATCAGCCAGCGGCGCGGTTCGGACGCCAACGCCACGACGTACTACACGTTCGATGGCTTGGGCTCAACGGCGCAGATCACCGACAGCTCGGCCAACGTCCGCAACTCGTACATGTACAAGGCTTACGGCGAAAGCTTCTTCGCGAGCGAACTCTCGCTCAACATGTATCGCTACGTCGGCCAGCTCGGCTACTACTACGACCTCGACACGCTGAACTACTTCATCCGCCAACGACCCTACGATCCCTCTCTCGCACGATTCCTAACCACAACCGGCGATTTGAAGGGAGATCCAACCACGCTTCAAACGCCGCTCGACTACCATCTGACCTCTCTTGTATTATTGCCGGCCTCAGTGCCGTACTTGATTAGCCTCGCTGAACTACTAAACCCAGCGGGCCCACGACCGGAGGCACTTGCACTCGCGTTTACTTCCGCATCTTCACCTTCACCTTCACCTTCACCTTCAACGTCGCCATCGCCCCTGAAGCCGACATGTAAAACCGACGTGCTTAGCTCGCGGCGAAACGCCAACGGTTCAATTTACTGCCCCGCCGGATACACCCCGAAGCGATGGTACTCCGAGCGAAACAAGATCGTGTACAGTGAGTTTTGGGTTTGCCAAAAATGCATTGATACTAATTGCCCAGGGCCAATCTACTGGTGTTGGTTCCAGAGTCGCTATATTCCAGACGGTCGTGGCGGAAGGCACTATAAGACAAAGTGTGAATGCACGATTTTTCCGCTCCCGCCCTTACCAAGCCCGACACCCACGCCAAGTCGAAGACCGAGCATCGACTAATAGCCAAGAGCCAAGCCGGGTAGAGCTGAGGCCGACGGCGAATAGCGCGCACAATAGAAAGTTCCTAGAACCGTCGCGAGGCCCCGCAATGTTAGCCACAAAATCGGCATTGTCATTACTGGCAGCGGCAACCTTCTTCTTCGCAGCCGATTCCCTATGTCCCGCTCAGCTGCAAAATGCGACCGAAACCGAGCCGAAAGACAAAGAGGTCGACGCCCCACAGGCGATTGCTGACGCCGCAAATTTCTTTGCCGAGTTGGCCAGTAAAGGGACATACCTTACCCAACCGTTGCATCAATTCGCCGAAGGCGACCGCATTGGATTCATTGAACACGGCGGCCGAGTGGTCATCCCAGCACAATTCGATGAAGCGTTGCCATTTTCGGGAGGGTTTGCCGCCGTGAGACGAAAGTCACAGTGGGGATATATCGACATGGCGGGTCGTATGGCTATTGAACCACAATATGATCAATGCGCCTCCTTTTCCGATGGGCTCGCCAGCTTCCAGCGAAAAGGGGCGTGGGGCGTTGTTGATATGTCGGGCAAAGAAATCCTGCCTCCGAAGTTTTCATACGTTGGCACGTTTTCAAATGGCCTAGCACCGGCGGCCCCACCTGGCGGCAAGATCGGGTTTATTGACGACAAGGGGCGCTTTGCCATCGAGCCGAACTTTGATGACGCGAAGTCGTTTTCAGAGGGCCTTGCAGCAGTATGCCGCGAGGGCAAATGGGGCTACATCGACGCAAGGGGCGCAGATCGGATCGCCTTTGTCTTTGAGGACGCTGATTCTTTTCGACAACGACGAGCTGCTGTAAAGGATTCAGCGAAATGGAGTTTCATCGATCCGGACGGGAGTCGGGCGTTTGTTGGTGAATACGACGAGGTACTGTCTTTTTCAGAGGGCCACGCATGTGTTCGAGTGGGCCGCCTTTGGGGCTTCGTCGACCCAAGAGGCCAATTCGCGATCGAACCCTCCTTTGATTCTGCCGGTTGGTTCGAAAATGGGAAAGTTCGGCTCTTGCAGATTGATCCAGCAAAGCCCAGTGAAGCGCGGACGATTCTCGTCGATCCATTTGGAAACGTGCTGCAGCCGCGGAGTGCTCGTCAGTCATCGCTTCGCCGCCGTGTGGACGCGTTTGCTGACTGAACATGCCGGATTTAACTGGCCGGCAACACTCGAGCTTCGCGTCGATCGGCTATCATACTAGTGCAGCGTCATACGATGATTTTAGGGTAGATGGAGATCAGTTTAGCGCGTGCATCGTCGATTTTCATTTGCCAGTCGACGCCCCGCTGGGTTCCGTTGACATCTTGGGACCAGGCGGCCGTCTCCCGCCGCAGCGTGGCGAGGTCGCCGAAGCGGCGACCGGCGACGCATAGCCGTGTTAGAGAGCTCAGTTCGGTATTAGGATTCGCAAAGACAAGATTCTCTTGGCGGCGGATTGAATTCATGAAAGCGCTCGGCGGTTGCTTCAGGAAACAATTACTTTGCTCATGGAGGATGATAGTCTGTCACTTCGGCTCGGTTCGTTCTCCGCCCTTAGGGTTGCAGGGTGCTGCTTCGCAATGTCCAGTTAAGTTTTTTGCGTTCAGTTGCGACGGCGCAGGTCCTTACGCCGTGCAGTTTGCCTCGAAAAAGAAGGCGCTCGGGAGCCGACTCGGCTAACCGAAGCGTAGTCGAGGTCGCCTTTGGCTAGCAGGGCCGTTGAATTGCCGTTAGCGGCCGCAAGGAGGCAGTATCGCTCCGTCGCCCACTCGTTCGTTGAGCTTTCGCTATGCACCACCGCAGTCGCGCAGGACTATGGGACGCAGAATACACACGCGTCGAAACGCGTCGTCTCGTGTACGGAGAATCGCTTTCCAGTCGACTTGCCGCGCGGTTGCTTGCGCTGCCAGAAATCGGTTCCGTTGAAGACTGGGGATGCGGATGGGGTGGTCTCAGCGAGCACCTTGCTCCCTGGCAGCGGTATTGTGGCGTAGATGGATCAGCTTCCCCATTCGCCGATCGGTTCGCGGATTTAGTGTCGTACAAAAGCGACGCAGACGCTGTAGTTCTCCGTCACGTACTCGAGCATAACCCAGAATGGACCTCCATTCTTGATAATGCGCTATCGTCATCCAGGCACCGCATGGTGCTAGTCGTCTTTACTCCGTTCGCAGAGACTACAGCAGTCGTAAGGGACTATCCTAATTGGGCAGGGACGTGTGAAGCTATGTGCGACATCACATTCGCGAAGACAGACTTGACTGCGCGCTTTGGCTCATGCCGTTGGACATTATACGAAGGACTCTCCACGCTTACCGGCTATGGCGTGGAGCACATGTTTGACGTCGCGAAGTAAACCGTTGTAATGACATTTCCCGGTCGCTGTGTCACCTCGCCAAGCAGCCATGACTAGGCCTCTTCTGCGACCGCCTGCAACACCCGTTCACGTCGCCATCGTTAGCATGCTATTTAACTGGCCCACGTTCGGAGGCGGGAACGTTCACACGGTTCAGCTGGCCCGGTGCCTGCAGGCGGCCGGTCTTACGGTTCGGCATCTCTTCGCAGAATATCCACCTTGGGGTGTCGGAGCAGTGAATGGTGACTGCCCATTCCCGAGCGAGCGCCTCGCTTTCTCTGACGCAACGTGGAGTGTGTCTTCTATTCGCGAACGCTTCAGGCGCGCGTTGCGCGAGTCGGATCCCGACTTCGTACTCATAACGGACGCCTGGAACACGAAGCCACTCCTCGCGGAGGCGGCCGTCGACTTCGCCTACGTGCTACGAATTGATGCGCAAGAATGCCTCTGCCCACTCAACAATATTCGCCTCCGGCCCTCATCGAATGGCTCACCAACTCAGTGCAATCGGAATTTTCCAAGTACGCCCGATGAATGCGTAGCATGCGTCCGGACGAATGAGCGAGTGTCGGGGCCGTTGCACTTGCTCGAGCGCGGCCTGGGCTGGTCGACGGAGCGATATCATGAGCGCATGATTCAGTCTCTTAGACAAGCCTACGCAGTTCTGGCCGTCAATCCGTCTGTTGCTGCGATGATTGAGCCGTTTGCAACAACCGTACACTCAATCCCTCCCGGGATCGACCCCCAGTGCTTCTTGGGGTCGGAGGCGGCGCCGCATTCGCCTCCTATTCGGGTGTTTTTCCTAGGCAACCCCGACGATCCCCTTAAAGGGTTCACGGTGTTGCATGACGCGTGCGCCAAGCTCTGGCAGCGCCGGCAGGATTTTCGTCTTCTGTGCACTGCTGAGCCGCCCGGCCTGATCGACGCCTTTACTGAGCGAATCGGCTGGTGCCCTCATTCGTCGCTGCCGACGCTTCTGAACGAAACAGACATCGTTGCTGTTCCCTCAGTCTGCCAGGACGCAATGCCCATCGTAGCCCTTGAAGCGATGGCTGCGGCACGCCCGATTGTAGCAAGTCGAATCGGCGGCCTACAGTACAGCGTCGCGGACGGCCTTACCGGACTCCTGTTTTCGCCTGGCGACTCCGCGGACCTTGCTTGCAAACTCGCGTTGCTGCTAAATGACGCATCGTTGCGGACCAGGATGGGCTACGCCGGTCGGCGGCGGGTCGAAGAGAGATACTCCTGGAACGCGTTGATCCGCAAGTACTACCTGCCGCTCTTTCAACGGCCGGGACATGGGGCGCCCCTTGCAACGAAAGCGATCACATGATTTACCAGCTATACCCCAATCGGGCGTGCGAGTCGCAATTGTTGTCTTCATCCTTATACCAGGGTTTTGGCCTGAATCCAGCCGTAAATTCTGCTCTGTTGCGCAATTGCCCGGAGCTGGCTGACGATCGCTGGCGCACTGCATTAGCCGAGTACGTAGCGATGCTCTATCTCTGGCGCAATCCGCCGTTGGACGAGCACCGCTGGATTGGGTTCACTTCCTTTCGGCAATTCGACAAAGTGAGGTTTCAACTTCTACCTACGGATGCAGGCCGCATTGATGAATTGCTTGATCACTACGATGTCTTAGGATGGGGATTTTTACGGCATGAGCTAACAATCATGCAGCACGCCGAGTACTGCCATCCGGGCTTTAGTGACTGCATGAGGCGCCTTTTTTCGGCCTGCGGCTACTCCCTTCCTTCTTCCTTAGACCGAGATCGCGTGGGGCTCTTCTGCAACTACTGGATCGTCAGCAATGAAATGTTCGCACAATACATGGAATGGTCGTGGCCGCTGGTGCGTTGGATGTTGGATCACATGGACAGCGACGCCTTCCTGCGAACCTCCGGCGCTGATCACTATGGGCCGCTCGGCTTCGTCATGGAGCGGCTGTTCATTGCCTGGTACGCCACCCATGAGCTTTGCCTTTACGATTTGGTCAGGGAGCGTGCGGTCCAGAACGGTGCGGACCTGGCTGTTGACCAACGCCGAGACACACCACTTCGCTGGCTGCACGCGGCCCTGTGGTTGCTCTTGGATCGCGGTGGGTGCCGTGTAGTTGAGCTCGGCAGCATGCGTTATCCGATCGATCATCCCCAGAGCCTCCTAGACGGGCGGAGTACGCTTGTGTTGGGGCTGAGTGGCGCAGACGTCGTTAGCGTGGATCACGCCCACGAAGCTTCACATGTTGCACGTGCAGCGACTCACGGCCTATTGAATGTTCAGCTCTTTACGCAAGATGCGCATGCGTTTTTGGATGGACGCGACACACAAATTGACCTGCTTTACCTTGATGCCTGGGACCTCGGAACGTCAGAGTACCAACGGCATCATCTAGTGGCCTACCAAAAGGCTCGACGTTTGCTGCACGCGGGCAGCTTGTTGCTGATCGACGACACCGACCTGGATGAGGGGGGCAAGGGCGCATTGGTCGTGCCGCAAGCTTTGCGAGATGGCTTCCGCGTGTTGCTCACTGGACGCCAAACTTTGCTAGCGGGCCCCGACGTCCAGGTGCGCGGCGACGTGCCTTCGCAACCTTGCCCTCTCCGCGTTGGTCAATCAGACGGCTAGCCAAAACGTACTTGCCGGTTAGAACTCGCATACGAACAACTAGCCTGGGCGGCCAGAAATGTCCATTGTTGACCTGATCGACGGTTCCGCCAAACGTATTCTCGAGATTGATGGATTCGGCGATGGTGTAGTACGAATGCTTAAGGCGCGAGGCGCTTGTGAGGTCTTCGGCGCCGCCATGGCTATGGCCTTCCCCTCCAACGCACCCGAATGGTACGACGGGTTCAGTGATTGTCGTTGCGACGTCTCCGCGCTGGAGGAAGGAGGGCAGTTCGACGCGATTGTGTGTCACCGACTTCTTGAGTCGGTTCGGGACCCGCTAGCCTGCTTGCGTCGAATTCGGTCGTGGCTTGCGCCCGATGGGCTAGTTGTGGGCCGAGTCGCCAACCACGGGCGGCGTGCCAACGTTCAGTCGCTGATTGCGGGAAATCTCACCTATGGGCCGCTCGGTGCGTTGCAATCGAACCAGCTGCGGCTCTACACGCGTCGAGAGCTAGAGAAGGTTGCCTACCGAGCATGGCTCGATCCGGAGTTAGTCCAAGGCGTCAGCCACGCATCGGGAGGTATGCGGTGCGAGGTACGCGGCGCACTCCCTGCCATGTCGTCCGATGCCGTAGCGGATGCATTTCTTTTTCGTTTGCGCCCCGCGACGATGGCGGCCTATCCTCTCACGTCGATCGTTATCGTGACGTGGAATGAACTGCACTATACTCGGCAGTGCGTAGAAAGCATTATTGAGTTTACGGACGAACCCTACGAACTGATCTTCGTGGACAATGGTTCAGGCGACGGGACGGCAGATTATCTCCAGGGCATCCCCGATGCTCGCCTCATCCGGAATTCAACCAACCGAGGATTCCCTGCGGCAGTTAACCAAGGGATTGGGGTCGCGCGCGGCAGACAAATCGTCTTGCTCAATAACGATTGCATCGTCACGACCGGATGGCTGCGGCGGATGCTCGATGCACTTTCCAGCGACGGTCGGATTGGGCTTGTTGGACCTTGTACCAACTATACGGCGGGGCGCCAGTGCGTTGGCATCGGGTATGACAGCCTTTCCGACCTCGATGGGTTCGCTTGGCAACGTGCCCAGCTGCATGCGTCTCTACGTCTCGAATGCTCCCCTCTCTGCGGCTTCTGTCTCCTTATTCGACGAACCGTGCTTGAAACGATCGGCGGCCTAGACGAGCGGTTCGGCCTCGGGACTTGCGACGACGACGACTTCTGCGTGCGGGCAGAACGAGCTGGCTATAGGCTTGTCGCTGCCTGCGACGCCTACGTCCATCACTTCGGCAGTAAGACGTTTCTCGGCGCGGGAATTGATGTGAGCGCGCTGTACGAAAGAAACAAGAGGCTGCTCATCGAAAAGATCGAGCAGGAAGCGAAGATCAATCTCCGCCGCGGCTACGTGCCGCCACCCATTCACGACGATTGCTGATACCACCGCACAAGGTCGAGTTGAGCCTAACAGTCGGGGCATCCCAGCGATCTGGGGTACGCAAGTCCGCGGTTTCCAGCTCAATTTGCAGGGAGCCCCGGCCCGCAAAGCGAGCTCGCTGAGGCGGACGCCGAGCTGCAGCGGCTGGGGGGTGGTCAAGCGGGATCATCTCGACGAGCAGTTCGTGGCGCGGCGGAAGGTGCGCGACCTGCCGGCCACGATCGAGCGGCTGGAAACCGATCCACGGACGCTCACTGAGCACGCCGACGGCGACATCGGCGGCCGGGCGCTCACCCACGAGGACTTCCGGGATGCGCTCGCCGCGAAGCTCGAGACGCTGCCGGCGAACGTGACCGACCCCTTTTTCGCCGCGCCGTTGGGTGGTGGCCCAGCTTACCGCATTCCCGGCTTCCATGTCCCGCTCCAGGAGCAGTCGAACTGGTGCTGGGCGGGCGTAGCGCTCGGGGTCGCGGCCCGACAGGGTGCGATGTGGCAACGATGACCTAGCCGCACTCGCACTCGGCCCGCGGGGTGTTGATGGACGGGCGAACCTCGCGTTGAGTCTATCGCGCCCTTGCCCTGCGCGGGCGTTCTCCAGTTTGCGTTCGCGTTCGGCCAAGATCGCTTCGTCGAGCCTGCAAGTCTGTGGGCCGACGTGATGTAGCCGGCGGCGGGACGCAAACGGTCGTGGTAGCGAAGCTCGCAGGCGGCGGCTCGCCGCCAGGGCGAATGCACTCCGCCGGAGCGTCGATTGCAGCGGAGGTATGGGGGCGCAACTACCGTACGGTTGGGATGGTTGCTGCATCCAGCCGTCGCTCTCGGATTACGCTTTCGACGCTCTGGTCGCGAAGCCGGGCCGCGCGTTGCTCCGGCCGGTCCTGCAGGATGCTGCCCAAGGGCGTGCGCTCCACGATGGCATGCACCGGCTCGACGACCATATCTGTGACCTGACGCACGCCTTCGGCCGCGGAGCGCGCCGCGTTGCCGGCGCCGTGGGCTGCCGAGCCCGCTCGTTTCGGCAGTCCCGTGGATTTCACGAACGACCAAGTTTCTCGGCCCACATGGGAGAGGCCCTTCTTCGCGCGTTGCGGAAGCGTGACGCCCGTCCGATAGATCACCCGTGGTTTCACGAGACGCGAAAAGACGACCGTGACACCGAGCGTTCCGTAGTCGTAGTCGATCGAGTGCTCGGTGTAGGTCACGCGCGGGGCGCCAGGCGGCATCTGCGCGTCGAGATAGCAGCGTTCTCCAGACCGCGGATGGCTGACCGCGATGATCGTGGGGCCGCCCGGAAGGAATTGGGCTTGAAAGCTGCGGTTGCCGCTGTAGTAGTAGCGATGAACCAATACGGTCGGCGGAATGTCGACCTCGAGCTGGCCGTGTTCCCCATGTTCGAGCTTCACCGCCGGCCGGCCCAAAGGGTCGGCGTTCGGATCGAGCACCTCGATCTCCAAGTCAGGCGGCACGTTCGCCGGCTTCGGCTCGCCGCCGAAGGCCTGAGCCGCGGCAAGCGCCAACCACAGGACCGGCAGCCACAGCGACCGCTGCACAGGGTGTTGCCGCATGACTTATTTGCCCCAGATCTCGAGAACCGCTGACTACTGGTAGTAATAGAACTCGACTTCCAGTCGCTCCACGTTCGGATAGTAGGCTTTGAGCGCTGGGCAATATGCCCGCTCGACCAGATTGTAAGGCTCGCCTCGTTGCACCCAGAAAGCGCGCGGCTCGAGCGAGAACATCACCGGCTTACCTGGAGAATCGTCGCGGAGCTCTTCGGCGAGCGGAAAGTTGCCGTAGGCGCGCACCCGCACCACGAATTGATTTCGCTTGAGGTGCAGCGTGAACTGCTGATCCGGCCCCTCTCTTGCATCTCCCGATAACACGATCCCATTCGGCGGCACGCCCGGATTCTGTTCGGCCTTGAGGCTGAGGGTCCAAATCCCCGACTCTTCGAGGAGTACTGCCACCTGTGTGATCCGGCAGTGGTCGACGGCCAGCGATGCCCGCGAAAGAGAGAACACCCGCGCCTTCGTTTCGGGCACCGCCGCGTCCAACGCAGCGGTCGGCGTCTGTGTGAGCGCCACCGTGGTGGCTAGCGCCAGAGGTGTGCCCGTTCCGCTCAGGGCCGTGTCCGAGCGCGAACGCTCGCGGTAGCGATAGTCTCTGGTCGGAATTCCGGTGCGGCACGCGGGACGGGCACAATGAAACTCTGCAGCGCTTGCGAGATTCGTTCCCAACAGCGGCGCTGCGAGCCAGAACCATGCGTCTTTCTTGCCCATCGCAATTCTCCGTCTGCCGAGTCCTTCCTGGAACGGGCCTCAGCCGTCATGCGCCGTCGGCCGCGGGAATCCTTATCGTCGACGAACCGCGGGTCGCCGCGCGGCCTGCGCTGGCAGCGCCTCGAGCCCGACCTCCACTTGTTCCTCGTCCTCAATAATCTCGACCGGCATTCCGTCTGCGCCGCGCTCGAACCCTCGAGAGCGCGATGGCACCCCTTCGGGATCGGCCGACGGAACGTATCCTGGAGTCGGACGCTCGGGCGAGTAGCCCTCTTCGAGCCGGCTGTCGCGCAGATTCAGTCCGGGGCCTTGATAGCCGTTGGGGTGTTCGGCCGGAATCGTCTCCTGCGATCGGTACAGATCCGGCCGCCGCTCCGCTTCCGGGATTCTCAGGAAATCGTCGACGCGGGAACTCGAGTGGTCGAACACGCGGTTCATGAGGAAGCGATTGCGGTTCTTGGTGAGAAACTCCTCGTTCGACGTGCGCAGCGGGTCAAGATCGGCCACCGCCGGCGCCCACCGCAATCCCATGAGATCGAACAGCGTCGGAAAGATCGTGGCATGCGCCAAGATCACATTCTGTTGCAGCGACGACTCGTCGCTCGGCAACGGCCGGAACAGCACGCCGGCGACCGGCACGTCCTCCAGCAGGGGCACGCCGCGGCTCGTGCGCGAGGCCTTGAGGGCCACCGTATATCGGCTGACCTCCCGCAGCTCGTAGTTGCCGAGCTGCACGTCGTCGTCGACGAAGTGCCGCTTCACCCGGCCCAAGTGTTTCTCGTCGGCGCGCACTGGCTCACGCACGTTGGTCGTGTACATGTACTGGAAGCGAAACACCACCGACTGGCCGTCAGGTTGAATGACCGGCCGAATCTCAAATCCCGTGCCTGTCTCGAACTTATAGATCGCCGGGTCGGGGATCAGCGCCTCGAGCGCGGCGCCCAACTGTGGATTGCCGGGATCCGATTGGTTGAGGATCTTCTCCGCGCTGTCGCCCGGCAAGCCAGGCAACACGTTCCGCATGACGGGCAGATCGCCCCCTAGCCCCTTTGTCGGCGAACTGGTGGGCTGGCCGCTCCGCAGCTTGGCGGCGGTGAGGAACGTGGGGTCTTGCAGCAGGGCGCCGTAGTCGTCGACGAGCGCCTTCGCGCCCTTCATCCCCTCGGTGATCAGGATGTCGCGTTTGGGCAGGTCGAATTCCATGGTCGCCTGGGGCTCGACCTTGGCGAAGGCCCGATTGTTGGCCAGGATGCTGGTCTGCTCGACCTGCCCCAAGTTGACATCCCACATCCGGCTGGCGGTGCGGACCTGCCGAAACGCCGGGTTGTAGAACTGCGTGTTGAAGTCATCGTCGAGCGCGGTGGACAGGCGCTTGATGTAGCCGTCGACATTGGCAGTGTGGGCGCGGGTCCCTTCGAGCAGCTCGATGTACTTGTCCTCGATGTCGTCGATGAGCATGTCGAGGAACTTCTTGTGGTCGAGGGGGTGGCGAGAACGAAGGGCTTCGACTTCCGCTACCTGCAGAGCCCCCGTCTGTGCTTCGAGATCGCCCAGGCGAGATCGGACCGCGCGCAACAAGTTTTCGACTTCCGCTGGAGTGCTGCCTTGCCACTCACTTCGCACTTCGACCTCCAGCACATTCCAATCGCGAACTAGGGCTTGCACATCGATTTCCCGGCCCTTGAAAGATGCCAAGAACGATTCAAAAAGCTGCCGGCATCGCTTCCATTGGCCGGCCAAGCGATCCAAGGTTGCCGCCGACTTCGCAGCCTCCTTCGTAGTTGCTGCAGCTGCTTGTACCTGCTCAATCGCACGAGCTTTCTTTTCAGCATCGCGTTCTCGCTGACTGCGAACGCGTTTGTCTGCTTTCGCACTTTGCTGCAGCGTTGCGGCACCAGGAACCCAATCGGGCACAAGATCCGCAGATAACTGGAGGCCTTGGCTGGAGATGGGGGCCGCTGCTGCTGCGAGTGTTTCAAGACGTCCTCGCTGAAGGGCGCGTTCAAGTTCTTCGGATGCCGACGCAGCTGCTTGCGGGCTTCCCTGCGCCCCCTCCAGTCGCTTGGCAATCTCTTTAACATGGCCGACGTCGAGGCGGGCGTCCGAAGTGCTAGATTCAACTAGCGCCGACGCTCCAATCGTCAGATCTGATACCTGCGCCGTCACCCGCTCCGTTGATTGCTCAGACTGGCGGGCAAGAAGAACTGCTTTCGCAGACGCAGCCTCCGCGGCTGCAAATGCCGCCTGGCGCGAAGCGAATTGAGCCTTGCGCGCATCAACAAGCCTGCGGTTAGCGAGTTCCTCCTGCTCCTTCGCCCGTCGGAGTTCCACTAGCCGATTCCCCAGTCGCTCCTCGATCAGCGCCCGCTCCATCACCCGTTGCTTGTATTCCCGCTCCACCGTAAGCCGGCTCTTGAAGATCTGGGCAAGGCGGATGAACTCGCGCTGGATCGGCGTCATCGTGTTGTCGTCGGCGATCTTCACGTCGAAGAAGCCGAGGATCGACTCGAACTTGGCGTTCTCCGCCAACAGCAGGAATTTGTCCTTATGGAACATCCGGTCGAGTTTCTTGTGCGGCACGCCCGAGAAGCCCGCTTCGAGATAGCGCTCCTCCACCAGCGGCAATTCGTGTCGGCACGAGGTGCGGAATTCCTCGATGATCTGCAGCCGCGTGCTATTCTTCGCCAATGCCAGAACGAACAGCGCCGACGCCAAGCTCGTGCTGTCCATCGAGTGCAGCGAGAGAATCTTGTTTCCGGTGTGCAGGAATTCGGAGTCGAGCGACTCCAGCTCGCGGACGAAGTCTTCGCCGAAGAAGGCGTAGAGATACTTGCGGTCGCGGTCGGCCTGCGTGAGCCCCGGCAAGGCGCCACACTGATTGGCCTGCTGCGCGGCGACTGAAACGATCGCCTTGCGGAGCATCTCACCCGATTGGGTCGTGAGAAAGCGCGAATGGTCGACGTACTTCTGGATGCGGTCGGCCACTACCTCCATCCGGTCGCCGTGCTCGCCGTTGATCTGCGCCGTGTGGACGCTGATCCGCACCTGGCCGACCGGAGCGTCGATCTGATTGATCATCATACGGATAACGTTGATGCCCTTGATGGGGCCGCGGAGCTGGATCAGCCCCTCGCCGATGACGGAGATCGAGACCTGGCGCACGGGATCCTGCGAGTCCACCTTGCCGGGCGCGTAGGTGTCTGGATCTTCGCGGGCCGCCGCCACTTCGCGGCGAAACTGCTCCTCGCGGGCGCGGTCTTCAACCGCCTGCGATTTGAGCGTCGTTTCGCTGGCCTTCAGTTCTTCGGAGTGCGCTTTCTGGGCAGCCTCATGCGCCGTGGTGAGCGCCGACTGAATGTTGCTGAGCTGAGGGTCAAGCGCGCCGAGATGGTCGACAATCGTCTTCTTTTCGCCTTCGAGCTGGGTGCGGTCCGCCGCAGGAAGCGCTTGGTCCCCCAGTCGGCTGTCGATGTCTCGCTTCCGTTGCTGGAGTTGCGTTTGCTGCTCCAGGCCGCGCCCGAGCGCCTGTTCGAGCCCGTTGAGCGTCTTTTCGGCTTCGCGGGCAGCCTTGGCCGCCTCGACCGCTTTGAACTCGTCGAGCCGGCGCTGGTCGGTGGCCGCATTGGCCTCCTGGCGGGCCTTGTCGGCAAGTTGCTGAGCCACCGCCACGGCCGCGCGGTTGTAGGACTGGACGTCGCGGTTGATGATCTGAGCCACGCGGTGCGCGTCGCGATAGTAGTAGAGCCGCGCTACACGCGTCTCCACTTTGTCGGACGGGTTGAACCCGTTCGTGGGCTCGCGCGGGGAGGTGAATTCGGGGAATTCGACGTTGGGGCCCGTTCCGGGACGCACGCCCGGCACGGGGTAGGGAGGCAAATTGGGAGCCCCACCCGACGAGGGCGAGGCCGGGTCGAGAATCGCCGTGTGATCCGATCCGGGAGTGGTGCCGTCGCCGAGCAGCTTGTTGCCGAAGATATCCTCTACCGACCCTTTTACGATCAGCTTAAAGATGTCGACGTTCAGCGGCGAAAGGCTGAGGGTGACCGAATTCTCGTCGGCATCGAAACTAACTTCACGATCGACGCTCTTACTTTCGCCGAACACTCCGCTCCCCTTACTTGGCAACAACTGGAAGGATTCTTTGTTCAGGGCGGCGATCCGATCCAAGGGATGCTCGGCGTCGAAGTAGATCGTCAACGACGATGCTCCCGGCCTGGTTCCAAAGGTCGTTGGCTCGAGCTTGATCACCCGAGGCCCGCCGCGCCGTACACTCACGCGCAGGGGCGCCGAAGATTTCGCCACGTCATGGTCGTCTTGCTCGAACCGAACGTCGAGAAGCTGTTCGCCGTCGGAAAGGCCGTCGACCTTGACCTCCCATTTCACCGCCTGATCCAGACTGGTGTTGAACCAGCGCCCGAGGACTTTTCCATCCCCTTGGCGGTAGACGACGGCCGCGGCATTGGCCGGCAGATCCGGTGATCCGCTGACCCAGATCGTCGACGTGTTCACAGCTACACGGCCCCCGACGATCGGTCGAGAATCGCCGGCGGCGCTGGCCGCGGGATTTTGACCTTTAACCCCACTGATCGTCGGCGACCCAACGATCTCCGTGAACGGAACGTGCGTGTAAGCAATCTCGTCTAACGCATAAACGTGTTGGGACCCGCTTTCGAGCCGAACAAGGAGCGTTGCCGACTCCGGCGGGCTCGAGGGAATTCGCGGCACGCCGCTCCACGTGCCGGCAACGTCGTCCGAACGTTGTGTATCGAGTGGAACGTTCAAAGGCGAGAGTGGACTGCCGGTCGAATCGAACGCGACTCCGATGAGCTGGCCCGGACCGAACAAACCGGCGCCTTCGAGCCGCAAATAGGCTGGGCTACCGAAGACCTTGACCGGAGAACTGACGTCGTCGCCGTGACGGGCGTTGAAGCGCCGGGCGATCCGCGGAGGGGTGAGGGTTGGATCGGAGCCGAATAAGGTAAAATGCCCGACTGAAGCATCACCGACCCCCGCGATCGCAGATTTGGACTTGAGTTCGTACTGGTTTTTGCCCGCGGGCACCTCGAATGTCGACTCCGATTGCCGCTTACCTCTATTGATGGTCGCAACCGGCTCGTGCTCCATCTTTGGGTCGCTTGCCAGGTCGTACAGGTTTAGCTCCTCGCTATCGTCTGCCGAGACAAGACGAGTGAGCTTGACGTTCGTCTTGATGAGCCGCGGCGACGAGTCCGCCGACCACGCCACTTTTCCGTCGTAGTCGGCGATTCGAATATCGCCCAGCGTGTTCTTCGCAGCGGCAGCGGGAACGGCGCTCATCAGCAGGGGAACCGCCTCCGCCACCGACGCCGGGTTCACGCTCGGATCGTGGTGGGGCGCGGATGCTTCGAGGGCCCGGGCCTGAGCAACCTGTTCGGCGTTGAGAAGCGCCGGGACCGAAGCCTCAGTCGAAGAGGGCTCGGCGGCTGTCGGCGGCTGTACGAAGATCAGCGCGACCGTGACTCCCAAGGCAATCGCCTCGAGCACAAATGCCAGCACCCAAAGTGCGATTCTGCCCCGACCCATTGGCCCCGTCCTTCCCTGAACGTGAGTGGCATGTCAAGGAGTGCGCCATTGCGAATGACACAATCCATACAGACGCCCAGTCCATCCGGCAATAGTAATCGGCGCAGAGTGCGAAGGAGTTGAGGAAAAGGATGGCTATGACGCGCTTCACACGCCGGTCGGCACAGGCGGGACCGTTGTTCGTGCCATGCCGGCATTGGGTCGCTGCGGTCTTCAGCCGGCACTTTGAAGGCTGCGGTCGGGTAGAATTGTTCGCATGCTAATCAATTGGCTTTCCGAACCCAAATCGCGCATTGCCCGACCTGAAGAACTCGAGAGATCTGTTCCACTCCAACATGGTTCCGAGTCGATGCGAAAACCCTCGGTGTTCGACCAATTGCTCCGTCGGTGCGGCGTCCTCCTGACGACCGCCCGGCCGAATCGTAATCGGCGGCAGCGTGAGCGTAACTGACTCTCCCGTATCGCAAGCGACGCCCGTAAGCTGCAGGCGAAGGACGACCGGAACCGCCGGCGCTTGGGCCACGAACCGAACCCCGTATTCTCCGGAATGGCAGTATCTAACTTCCATTCCCTCATAAATGATGAGACTCGTTCCAGCAATCGCCTGGCCGGCCAGCCCAAATTCCCTAACGGAGAAGCGTGCGGCCTCGGGAAACACAAACGGAGGTCCGCTCCATGGCTCCGCGGCCACTAACGGGCTGGAAAGCTCGGCGCCGTTTCGATCGTCATCTGGTCCTACCGCTGGCGGTGTAGCGGGTGGCAGTGGTCTCGGGGTCGGCACGCGGGTGAACGCCGGAAAGGTTTTGCGGCCATTCGCCAACAGCGTACCCGTGGTGATTGTGCCCAACCTAACTTCTGAGTCGACAGCCAGTGCGGCCGCCGCTGCTTCCGGCACAGCCAGAACTGGCTCGAACAACATTAACTTGCCGCCAGCCTTGGAGTCTTCCGCGGACATCTGCCGCGAGAGGCCAAAACTGAACACAACGAGCGGCAATGCGAGGCTTACAATTCGGAGCATGCGGTTCTGCCGTTCCGAGCCATGAAGTAATGCTAGGCGAGCTTGCAAATGAATGAGACGGCACCGCGAGCGAGCGTCGCCTCAGGAATACTCTACGTCAATACTCTACTTCTCAAATCGTCCTTTGAGCTACCCGACGGTCAACGCCCGCGTCGCCGGAAGTGCCTGCTCCCAAAGAGGTAACGACAATTGCGCAGCGACGGTGTTCTGCCAGAATAGTTCTATTGCCGTCCTGTCGCCCCGACTTACAGAACCGAAGATGTCATCTTCGCCGGTGCGGAGGTGAGATCTGCCCTGATTTGAAGGGGCATTCGGTTCGTTTGCCGCGTTCGACGCGGCCAAAACTGAGGTCGATTCGGCTCACAAAGAGCCGAAAAACTTCGTGCCGTCGCGCGGGATCCGCCGCGGCCAGCTCTTGGCCGAGGTGTTCGATGCGGCTCACCAGGTCTTGGACCTGCGCGTCGACGTCTCGCGACTTACTCGCCGCCTTAGCCCGGCGAATCTGCGCCTGGTGCTGATCCCGCTGCCGCTTCATGGCGGTCAGCTTGGCCCCAATGAGGTCGAGGACCTCCGCGGGGGCCCGCAGGAAGTTCTCGGCCGCGCGGTCGATTTCGCGTTTGAGCTCGCTCACCTGTTTCCGCAGGGCCTCGAGCCCGGCCGGACTGGCCGCCGCCTGAGCCCCAAGCTGTGCCCGCAAGGCCGACTGCAGCCGCTCCAGACTGTGCGGGGTCAGCAGGCTGTCCTGAAGCTTCCGCACGAGCACATCGACCAGTTGGTCCTGGTGAATGCCGTGGCAGCCGCAGCCGTGCGGGTTGTTCCTGCCGCTGCGGCAGTAGGTCGAGCAGACGTACTTCGGGTAACGGCGCCCTTTGGCTTGGAGCGTGGCGCCTTGCATCTTGCAGCCGCAACGAGCGCAGTGGACGAGGACCGAGAGTAGGAAGGCGTCGCCATTCTCCTTAGTGTGTGAGCGGTAGGAGACGCCAGCCTTGCTACGCCGGCGATCATGAATCTTGGTCTGAACCCGCTCGAACAGCTCCTGCGAAACGAGCGCGTCGTGGGCATTCTCGACCACGACCCAGGTTTCCTGGGGATTGTCGACCGCCAGCGGTTTGCCGGCGGCCGACAGGGCCACCTCAGCCCGATCCCGCTCCCGAATTTGTCCCGCGGCCACGCTGTGGTACTTCCCCTCGCGTCGCTTGCCCCAGGTAAACGTGCCCGTGTCACGCAGGACGAAGCTAAATCCCGACCAAAGATGCGCAATTTTCGCAACTTGTTGCCCGGCAACAAGAAGAGTCGAGTTTTCGACACTCGGCAGGTGGCTGGAAAGTTTTTTTTCGGATTTGATGGGGCATTTTGGCGTCGCTTCACGGGTTCCCTAATAGGGAGATTTCGATGACCGCAGATAGCGCCCTTACGCACCAGCTTCTCGAGCAAGCTCGGTCCGGCCATGCGCCGGCCGTGGATCAACTGCTCGAGCGCCACCGACTGAGACTGCGGCGGATGGTGGCGGTGCGCCTCGAGGCCGACCTGAAGGCTCGGGCCGATGCCTCGGACATTGTGCAAGAGGCCTTGGCGGTGGCCGCGGCCCGCATTCCTGAGTACCTGCACGAGCCCAAGCTCCCCTTCTATCCGTGGCTGCGGGGAATCGCCTGGGACAAGCTCATCGAGCACCGGCGGTGGCACCGCGATGCCCAGCGCCGCAGCGTGCTCCGCGAGGAGCAGATCGAGGTCGGCGTGACGGAGGAATCGGTGCTGGAGCTGGCGGAGCAGCTCGTTGCTTCGGCCACGAGCCCGAGCCACGCGCAAACTCAGTCACTTCGTTCAGGTCCTAGATTTCATTCCGTCCATCAAGGATGACGCGGGCACAAATCGGGAACCCTCGGAGCTCAAGGAGCTGCGATTGCCGACGGTGCGGTTGCGTAGCATCTGTGTCGCGGCACTCAATTCGTCGCTGTTCTACTGGTTGCTCACGGTGGCGTCAGACTGTCGGAATCTAAACAAACGTGAGGTCACCACATTTCCGCTCGACGTGGCTTCATTGAACGCAGAAGTGAGCCAGAGATTGAGCGACTTGGGCGATCGTCTCATGAAAGAGATCCGAGAGAACTCGCGTGTCGTGGCTATGGACTACAAGAAGCACGGCACACTGCACATTCAGTGCACGTACCCAAGGCAAAGTAAGGCTGCAATCGACGATATTGATTCGACCCTTGCGCGCCACTACGGCTTCACCGACGAAGAGCTCGACTTCATCATCAACTACGACATCAAGTTTCGCATGGGCCAAGCCGACGACGACGAGTGACCATGGCCTTGGGCGCGGCGATCGCGGGCCTACTCGTTCCTCCGGCTGGGAGCACCCTTACCCCAACCCCAGCACCCCCCGAATCCTCGCGTCCGCCAGTGTGTTGGCGACGAACTGCGCCCCCGTGAAGTCGTGGGCGTGGCTGTGGCCGCCTGGGACGGCGACGGCGAAGGCGCCGGCGGCTACTGCGGCGCGGCAGCCGTTTTGGCTGTCTTCGAGGACCAGCATTTCCCGCGGAGCGATGCCGAAGCGCTCTGCCGCGGCCAGGTAGATTTCGGGGTGGGGCTTGCCGTCGGTGACGTCGTCGCAGGTGAGGACGAACTCGAACCGGGGACGCAGGTCGAAGCGGCCGAGCACGTTCGTCACGAACCGCGGGCCGCTGCTGGTGGCGATCGCCTTGGGGATGCCGGCGGCTTCGAGGGCGGCCAGCAGGTCGGCCAGGCCCGGCATCAGGTCGAGCCGCTCGTCGAGCACGGGGCCAAAGATTTGCTCCGACTCGGCGGCCAACTCGGCCACCGTGTCGGCGAGGCCATGGCGGTCGATCATGATCTGCAGCGAGATCGCCGGCGGGCGCCCCATGATGGCCTCGAGCAGCGGCGCGTCGAATTGCTTGCCGCGCCGCCCTAGCAGCTCGGCGCCTACCCACTGGTAGAGCTCTTCGGTGTTGAACATCAGGCCGTCGAGATCGAAGACGACGGCCTTGAGCGGGGAGGGGCGCGGCATCAGTTGAGCAAAAGGGAGTTCGTGGCTAGTCAACTCGCCCGCGGGAGAAATTAGCCGCGTTGGCCAACCACGGCCACCAGCTCGGCCAGCATCATGGCGGTCGCGCCCCACACGCAGAGCCCCTGGCAAGCGAAGCCGGGGGCGGAGAACGTGGTGCCGAAGCGGCGTTGTTCGGCGCGGCAGTGCGAGCGGTCGTCGCAGAGCCACTGGAGCGGCATTTCGAGAAGCTGATCGACCTCGGCCGGGCTGGGGTCGAACGCCGGCGGCTGCCAGCACACGCCGACCAGCGGCTCGACATAGAAGCCGCCGGAGTAGACCACCAGCGGCGTCAGCCGGCCGAGCAACTGCACGTCGCCCGGCGGCACGCCCAGCTCTTCGTGAAGCTCGCGGAGTGCGGCGGCCTCGGCCGATTCGCCTGGCTCGATCCGCCCGCCTGGCAGGCTGATCTGCGAGGCATGGTTGGCCAGGTTCGCGGGGCGCAGCGTGAGTGGAATGTGCCAGCGGTCTTCGCGCGGGTAGAGGAGCGCGAGCACCGCCGCGGGGCGCAGCCCCTTGGCCGGCGGGCCGCCATGGCGGCCGTAGCTCAGCTCGGGCTCGAAGCGCCGCTGGGCGGCGGGTCCGGGGAGCGGCGCTTGCAGCCGCCGCCCAAGCTGCGTTGGCAACTCCACATCCAAATTCGAGACGGTCGCCATCGCGCTTAGCCTCCTTGCCGCGACGCCGGCGAGCGCACGGACAGAATCTTCATGGGCCTAATCACTGCTGATCCGGTAAACCGCATAGAAATTATTACGGTAAACACGATACGGCTCAAGATCGAGGGTATTTGGGCAAACCACATAGTCGGCGTCATATTTCTTCGCCAGCCTGAGCAGTTGCCGCAGCGGCTTCTCGCCGGGCGACTCGTACCAGCTCCGCCAGGCGCACGGGTCTCCCTCGTAAAAGATGTTCTGCATCCGCAGCCGCCACTCGACGAGGCCCTGCGGATCTTGCGGAATGTCTTTCCAGTTCCCGACTTCGGGCCGCTCGGCGTACCAGCGGAAGGTCTGGGAGTTCCGTGGGGTGAAGAAGCGGGCGTCGGCGGGCGTGTTCTGCCGGATCCAACCGCAGACGTCGCGCCATGCCCGCAGGCTGGCGGTTTTGTCGGGCTTGTCTGCCCGCGGGCGGGTGAAGGTGAGCCGGCCGGTGGACTGGTAGAGAAACGCCGCCGCGAGGCCCCAGGCGACGACGAACCAGAAGCGCCGGCCTGGGGCGGTGGGTGATGCGGCCGCGGGTTCGCTGGCGGTCGTCCGGCGGCTGACGAGGTAGGCCGCTTCGATCGCCACGCCGAGGGGGAGCGCGGCATCGGTGAGCCTGAACCAATAGAACCGCAGCAGCCGCGCGCCCCATTCGGGATTGTTGTAGGTCGCCAGGCTCAGCACGATCCCGCCCAGGGCGATCGCCACGGCGCCCGCCACGAACCACCGCAGCCGCCGTAGCGGCAGGTCAGGCAGGTTGATTCGGCAAAGCAGCAACCAAGCCGCGAGCAGCAGCCCGTGGTGGATCATGAACTCAGGCTTGAAGGCCAAGAAGTCGAGATGGTGCGGCAGCCGCTCGAAGTAGCAGAGCTCGCTAAGCCGGAGGATGCGCGGCTCGATGCCGCGCGAGAGCTGCACGATCGGCCACAGCCCGAATAGCGAGAGCGCGCCGCCGCAGGCTAGGCCAGGCAGCATCTTCACCAGCGGCGTGTCGCGGCGGCCGACCATGAACCAGGCGAGCCCAGCCGCCGCTACGGCCCAGCCTCCCACGAGCACGTGGAACGCCGCCGCCGCGCCGAGCAACAGCCACACACGGTTCCACCGCGCAGCGGCCAGCTCTGCCAGCGCGAAGAACACGAGCGCGTAGGCAATGCCTTTGGCTTCGAAACCGCCGACGACCCACTCGCCGGCCAGTTGCAGGCGTTCGTTGCCGGCAACGAACAAGAGGGCCGACAACACCGCGCCGCCTGCCTGCGGCACGAGCGCCCAACTCATCCGCCGCCAGCCGACCGCCATGAGCAGCCAGGTGGCAAGGCGGCCGATCCAGGCCACCTGCACGAGCGGAAAGTAGAGCGTGAGCCAGCCGCAGGTCCAATAGAACACCTGGTGGGCGTCGGGCGAGTCGAGAAAGTAATCGCCGACGATCCAGCCGGGGTTCCAAAAGTGCTTGGCCTTGCCCAGGTAGTGCGGCTCGTTGGGGTCGGGCGGCGGCCAGCCGGCGGCCCAGGCGAAGACGGCGAAGACGAGCAGGATCTCGAGCGCGCGGAGCCAGCGCGGAGTGGCGCGGGGATGGTCCGTAGCCTGGCTCATCGCGGACCTCGCAGGGCCGAAGCGCAAGAGGCTTGCAGCCGCACCAACCCGCAGCGCAGGCAAGGGAATCGAGCGCCTGATGGGCGCGCTGGCTGAAGATGCCCCTCAGCCCGAGTGGGGGCCGGGCGAGGTTCGGCTAGTGGACGCGTAGCTCTCCCTTGCTTGCGCTGCGGGCTAGTATGCTGGGGCGGTTCCCTGCAGCAATTCGCGAGCAGCAAATTCGAAAGCAAGCCACGCATGCCAACCACTCCGCCGCTGGGCGCCCACATGTCGATCGCCGGCGGCTACTACCGCGCGGCCGAGATCGCCGCCGACTGCGGCTGCGATTGCGTGCAACTGTTTACCAAGAACAACAACCAGTGGCGAGCCAAGGAGATCAGCCCGGCCGAAGCCGATCGCTTCCGGCAAACGCTGGCCGACCGGGGGATCGCGCACCCGCTTTCCCACGACTCCTATCTTATCAACTTGGCGGCCCCCGATGAGGAGCTCTGGCGGCGTTCGGTCGACGCCTTTGCCGAGGAGCTGCTACGAGCCGAAAAGCTGGGCATTCCCTACGTGGTGACCCATCCGGGCGCTTTCACCACCAGCAGCGAGGAGGCCGGGCTGGCTCGCATCATCGCCGGGCTCGACGAAGTGCATCGGCGGCTAGGGCCGATCCAGGCGCGGTGCCTGCTCGAAACGACGGCGGGCCAGGGATCGACGTTGGGCTGGCGCTTCGAGCAACTCGCGGAGATCCTAAACAGCGTCGCGCAGCCGGAGCGGTTGGGCGTGTGCGTCGATACTTGTCATGTGTTCGCCGCGGGATATCCCTTGGCGAGTGAGGCCGACTACACGGCGACCTGGAACGCCTTCGAGCGTTTGATTGGCGTGTCGCGCATCAAGGCCTTTCACTTGAATGACAGTGCGAAAGGGCTGGGCTCGCGCGTCGATCGCCACGCCCACATTGGGCGCGGCTTTTTGGGCCTCACTCCGTTTTGGCGATTGCTGAATGACCCGCGTTTTGCGGCGATTCCGATGTATTTAGAAACTCCCAAAGGACAGGAGAACGGCGAGGAACTCGATGTAATCAACCTACGCGTCTTGCGCGGGTTGGTGAGCGCCGAGTGCCCAGCGGAATTGTCGGCTTCAACACCGGTTGCTGCGCCGAGGAAAGCCGCCCGTCGAAAAGATTGATAATCTCTCGATTCCTGTTACTTGACGTGCCATCGCCCCTCGTTAGAATCACGAGCATTGGATAGGAATGGTCAACGGTCGCCATGGAGGGGCGACTGGCGCGCGGCTAAAGGCTTGGCCGGACAACGATTGATCATTCAGGCGCCTATCGGCCGCTAGGAGGTCGATATGGTTATGTCGCAGGAATCTACGCGACACGCGGGCCGGCTCTCCGGTCATCGCCCAGGGTTCGCCCTAATCGAACTGCTGGTGGCAAGAGTTCGCTCATGGGCTTGCCGAGCCGTCTGGGTGTTCCCGAGCTTATCGGGCTATGGCGGCTCGCAATCAAGCCGCACGGCTCGCGTGTCCGTGCCCTTCCGCCGTGCTCTGAGTTCTCGTCGCATTGTCGTGACGCATCGCTTCGTGGCCCGAGAAGTCGGCGGGCGGGGTACGTGGTGATTTCTTGCCGGTGTCGCTCATAGGTCATTTACTTAAGGCACGACATGCCGCTGACAGGAGCCTTGGTCATGGGGACGATGCACCAACACGCGTCGCGGCTCTGCTCGCGTTCGCGATCTTTTGGCCCTTGCCTTCTCCTCGCGCTCTTTGGCCTCTTTTCCGGCTGTGAACTAGCGCCGGAGCCGCAGTCCCGCCGGGTCGCGGATCCAGCGGCCCCCGATGGACCGCTCGCTGCTGACTCCGTCCTTTGGGACCTCGGCGAGGTCCAGCAAGGCAAGAGCTACGAGCACACATTTCAGCTAACGAACAAAGGAACTGTGCAATTAGACATTCAGAACGTCGGGACTGACTGCGGATGCACCACGACGACCCCGATCAACGGTCCCGTCGCCGCAGGCAAAAGCGTGGCGCTTCCTGTCGCGCTCAACGTGTCGGGCGTTCCGGGACCCATGCAACAGCGAATCGATGTTCTCTATTCCGCGGAAGGCAAGACGCACCAACTGGCGTTGCTCTGCGCTGGTCAGATCCGCAGGAATGCGAACATCTTTTCGCCAACGCCGGACCTCGATTTCGGCAGCGTTGCCTGCGGCGAGTCCCGCACTCAGTCGATCAAGGTCGCCCGCCACGACGGTCATCCCCTTGAAGACCTTCGCTTTGAGAGCGCGTCGCCGGCTCTCACGATGCTGCCGGCCAATCTATCGCAGGACGCTCGTGGATATGTGGATGTCGCGTTCTGCCTTGACGCGTCCGCGATGGAGCCCGGCCAGAAGACTCTGACCGCCACCTTATTGTCCGGCGAGTCATCGCTCAAGCTGGTTGTGCGCGCTTTAGTAGCGACTAAGCCCACAGGGCTGGTAGACCGCATCTTCATCGACAGCCTGCCGCTAGGTACATCCCAGCTTGTTCCGTTAGAGGCCAAGACCGCGGACAAGGCGCCCGGCTCTCCATCGCCCGTCAAGGGCGTTCGCTGTCAGGGTGCGACGCGCGTCGCGGTTGAACTCGCTGAAGGAGAAAATGATCGCCAACTCCTTCGTGTCACCAGCATCGACGACACCGAGAGCACGGAGTTGGTAACCGCCACGGTGATCGCAGCGCGCGAGGACGGCACCGAGGTGCAGATTCCCCTCGCCGTGTTGGTCACAGCCAATCCGAGTAAGGGACAGTGACCGGGTTTCGGTTCAGCTCGCCGCACCTTCACGTTAGGAGACATATCGCAATGCCCAGTACAAGCCACCGCAGCGCGATCGCCATCATGGCGATTGTTGTCCCCCTAGTTTGGGCAGATCGATCTAGCGGCGCCATTTCGGTGCAGGAGTTCTACCGCCTCCCTCCGGACGCACGCAAGCAATACGTGATCCATTCGCTCGAGGAGCAGCAGGACCAACTAAGCAACGTGTTTGTGCGGACGTCGACGGTGAGCACGAATGTCCGGTACGAGAATGGGCGTGTCGGTCAGCGCATTGCGACGCATAATCGAGACATCCACGAATGGAGGCGAATCAACGGTTCCTACCGTTTGTCGTGCGTTGACTACCCCCATTCGGAGCAGCAGCCGCTCTTCACTTCGCAATCGAACTACGACGCCGATTCAGGCGTTGCGCGGATGTTGGCCGATCATCGTCAAATCGGCAATCCCACGGCGCGGATCGCGAAGCGGCATGATCCGATCGTCAGTCAGACCCGCATGGGGTTCTTTCTCGGCGGCCGGATTGACGAGAATCGAGTGTCGTAGGCTCTGTAGAAAACCCAGCCTGTAGCGGGCCAGGATCAGGAGGTTGTGAACGAGGACCTTGAGTCGGGCGGCGCGGTGTTGGGCCCACGGTTTGCGAGCGTGCAGCGTGTCACGGAGGCGGCGGCTTCAACATGCTGAAGACGGTTTCGACTTGCGAGCAGGCATGGTAGCGGGTTTGTTGCAGATGGCTGGCCATCCAGCGACGGCGCTTCCCACGCGGCGGTCCGCGGCCGCGTCCGCGGCTCTTGGCGGGGATCAAGCTGCGAATATCCAGCAGGTCGCGGCAGGCCGTGTGAATCCATTCCGCGTCGAAGCCTGCGTCCGCATACCAGCACTCGCGGCCGCGCCTCGTCGTACAGATCGCACGCCAGCGGCAGAAAACGCCGCGTGTCGCTCGCCGGACCACGCTCTACGTGCATCGCGACGATCAAGTGACTGCCGCAATCGCAGGCCACCATCAGCTTCGGCCAGCGTCGACGCCGCGTTGCTCGTCGCGGCCTGTGTTTCCCAGCGTTTTCGGCCTCTTGCTGCGCGCGGAAGTGATGGCTGGCGGCCTGGGCGAGCAGGCCGGTGCCGTCGATCGCCGCGGTCTCCACGCGCGGCCGCAGCAACCCCAGACGGCGCCCGCGGGCCAACTCCGCCTGCAACAGACGGCGTGCCCGCTCGGCGCGGGAGCAGTCGTTGGACGCTTTGTGCAACGTCGTGTAATGGGGCGAGTGCGCGAGACCGATCCACTTCTGCAGATCAGGGCTGTCGGCCAACAGCCGCCAGGGCCGTGCGATAATCCTGCCCCAGAAACTCCTTCATGACCAGGCAGGCAAACAACTGCGGTTGCGTGAACTTGTGAGGGCTGAAGCGGTTCGAGAAACGCCGCAACACGCGCCGCGACACCTGCAACGCCTCTTGCAACACACGCTTCAGAGAACGGCTCATGGCGGACATCGCTGTGCCCTCCAGCCGTTCTACGATTCACACCCCCGCTAGTGTAGTATCCCTTAAATAGCGTTACTTACGCTTGGTTGCGGGGTTTCATTCTCCTTGGGAGGATGAAGCCATGAAATCGGCTCCGGTCATTGAGTTGTCGAGCGCAGAGCGGCGGACGTTGTCGGCTTGGTCGCGGGGCCGGCGGACGCCGGCGGTTGGTGTTGCGGGCGAAGATCGTGCTGGCGGCCGCCGAGGAAGCTTGAACCAAGACATCGCCGCGCAGCTCGGGACGTCGCGGAAGACAGTCTCGTTGTGGCGGCGGCGGCGCGGCGAACGACGCCTGGCCGGCATCGAGACCGATGCCCCTCGCCCTGGCCGCAAGCCGGCGATTCCGACGCGTGATCGAGACGATCCTGCACAGAAACCACCCAGGAGAAACCGGCTGGAGCGACGCACTGGAGCACCCGCACGATGGCCAAGGCGGTGGGCGTGAGCCGTTCCACGGTCAACCGCGTGTGGCAAGCGCACGGCTTGAAGCCGCACTTGGTCAAGACGTTCAGGTCTCGAACGATCCGCGGTTCGCCGAGAAGCTGCGGGACGTGGTGGGCTTGTATCTCAATCCGCCGGAACACGCTGTGGTGCTCAGCTGCGACGAGAAGAGCCAGATTCAAGCCTGGATCGGACGCAGAAGGGGCTTCCGCTGCATCCCGGTCGCTGCGGGACGATGACGCATGACTACAAACGCAACGGCACGACGACCTTGTTCGCCGCGGTCAACGTCGCCGCCGGCCAGGTGATTGGCGCCTGCCAAGCGAAGCATCGCCACCAGGAGTGGATCAAGTTCCTCGCGCTGATCGACCAGCAAACTCCCGCCGAACTCGACTTGCACCTGATCGCGGACAACTACGCCGCACAAACACCCCAAGGTCAAGGCCTGGCTCAAACGCCATCCGCGCTTCCACATGCACTTCATCCCCACGAGCAGCTCGTGGCTGAATCTGGTGGAACGCTGGTTTCGCGAGCTCACCGACAAACGGCTGCGTCGCGGAACCTTCCGCAACGTCGGCCAGTTGATCGCGGCGATCGAGGAGTTCATCGCCAGACACAACCAAGCGGCCGAACCCTTCGTGTGGACCGCCCAAGCCGAAACCATCCTCGCCAAAGTCGCCCGTGCCCGGGCCGTCCTCGATAAAACACCATCCGTTTGAGACACTACACTAGCAGGCCAATGCCAGCACGGTGTTTTCGACAGAGCCAGTGTCGTACCAACAGTACGTGATCGATCATCAGGCGGACATCACAGTGCCCGACGCCAAAGACGGTGATCAGACGGTCATCGTAGTTCGCAGCGACGTCCGTCAGCCGGACGGCGCCACCGAAACGCGACTGATGCGGTTCGATCCCGCTCGTGGAATGCTCCTCGTTGGCATGGACCGGACCTGGGAACGCCGGGAAAAGGATGGCCAGCGCTCGTTCGAGACTTGGGACCTCGATGTCAAGGAGTCGCGGCAGTTCGGCGACGTGTGGCTTCCCGTCCACTTCTTGTTTTTCGCCCAGTCGCAGCATCTTCCGAAGGACGTTGCCACCCAATACGACGTTCGCCTCGAAGACGCGTCGGTGGGAGATGTGACTGCCGCAGACCTCGCGGTCGTCTTCCCGGTCGGCACGGAAGTCAACGATATGATCGAGGGCGTGCAGTACATCGCGGGGTATACGGATCCCACGAGCGCGCAGCATTCGCGGGGCTGGCTGTATGTCACCCTGGTGGGCGTCGCCCTGATCGTGGGCGGCTTCCTCCTCTATCGGTACGCGGGGCGTTCCTCATGACCGCGGCGCCCAATCGATGGCAGGGCCCAATCGCTGGTCCGCGCTGGCCCATAGCAGTTGTTCTGGCGATGAGCGTCGTCCACGGATCGCTCCTCGCCTGGGAGTCGTGGCACGATGCCCCCATGTGGGACGAAGTCGCTCACTTGCCGGCCGGCCTCGCCTTGCAGGAGGGCCGCGTGACGGCGGTTTCGGCCGAGCCGCCGCAGGCCACCCACGGCTAGATGAGGATGTATCCCGCGGCAAAGCGGGCTGAATAGTACTACAGCCGCTTCAATCGACTGATCTTCTACGATGTTGGGCGGATCGGGTACAAGATCAGTTCGTTGGGGCCTGGGGTGTTGAGGGCTTGAGGACAGAGCATGGATGCTCGCGATTGCGTCGGCTGCGGCCTGAGTTGGAAGTATTTCTCGAGCGGTATCTGGTGCTGTTCGGCCGGGTGGAGAATGGGGAGCACGCGCGGCAGTTCGTGCAGGGGCTGCTGGCCGGCGGCGAGCGACGCAACGTGGAGAACATCGCGGAGCAACTCGAGGGAGGCGCTGTCCGCACCCTCCAGAAGTTCATCTCGCAAGGCGTGTGGGACGACCGCCTGGTGCTCAGCGAACTGCGCCCAAGACGTCGCGCACCGGGGCTACGAAGACGCGGTGCTCAACGTCGACGAAACGGGCTTTCCCAAGAAGGGCACGAAGTCGGTCGGCGTGAAGCGGCAATATGCGGGCTGTATGGGGCGAACCGACAACTGCCAGGTGGCCGTGTTCGCCAACTACAGTCCCAAGCGGACACGTGCTGGTTGACCGGCGGCTATTCTTGCCGCAGGAATGGGCCGACGATCCGTTGCGTCGCGAGGAGGCGGGCGTGCCGCAGAGCGTGGTGTTCCGCAGCAAGCCTGAACTGGCATCGAACTCGTGCAGGCAGCGGTTGACGACGGCTTGCCGTTTCGGTGGGTGGGCAGCGACAGCTTGTATGGCGACAGCCCGACGTTCGTGCAAGGCGTGCGGGCCTTGGGGAAGTGGTACGTGCTCGACACCTCGCGGGATGCCCGCGTCTGGACGACCGCGCTAAAGCTGCGGCTGTTGGGAAGGACAACGCCGCGGCGTGCCGACCGCGGACGCGCGAAAGCAGGCCTGGAGCCAACCGCAGTCGATCGCCGAGGTGCTGCCGACGATTCCCGCCACCGCCTGGCGGCGGCTGACGGTCGCCGTCGGCGGCCAGGGTCCGCGGGTGTACGAGTATGCCGAACTCACGGTGTGGTTCTCGGAGGGATCGCCAACGACCGAACCCGAGCGGCTGCTGGTGCGGCGTTCGTTGGGACAGGAAGCGGAAATCAAAGTGCAACGGAGCAACGCGCCGCTCTCCGTGCCACTCTCCAAGTTGGCTCAGGTGGGCGGCTGCCGCTGGACCATCGAAGAGGACTTCCAGTGCGGCAAAGCGAGTGCGGCCTCGATGAGTATGAAACCCGCGGCTGGCGCGGGTGGCACCACCACACGGTGCTCTCGATGCTGGCCCTGTGGTTCCTGGCGCTTGCAAAAGCAGCGGCTGGGGAAAAAGAGCCGCAGATGAGCGTCCCCGAGTCCGGGCCCTGCTGCGACACCTGCTCGATCTGCGGCGGTGGGACGAGGACGAAATCCTGGCTTGGTCCGCCTGGCGGCAACACCGTAACCGCATCGCCGCCGCCTGCCGCGAAACGCCGCGCCGAGAGCTAAGAAGAAGGCTGCGCAGGCAACGCCGCATGTAGTAATAGGCCCATCAAGAGCGCCGCGGGAGCGACGACGTAGACCGACCACTCCGGCCCCAAGCGACGCAGCAATTCACCCGGGACAAGGTACATCGGCATCGCCACCGAGACATACCGCCCCTGGCTGGCCATGCCGGTTTCGATGCTCTTCGTGACATATGGAACAAGGATCAGCGCGGCGGCCGTGAGCGATTCCTCCCAAGTCAGCCAGCGATTCCAACTACCCCAGCCCACGGAGACCACCGCCACGAAGACATAAAGCGGATTGGCCAATTGCAGATTGAGCAGCGGATCGACGCCTTGCACTTGCCAAGACTCGAGCGGACCGCCGGTGTAAACCACCCACAGCGGCTCGAATGTCAACAGCGCCAAGAGCTTTCGCCAGGCCGGAACCGACTGCAACTGCCAATGCTCTTGGGCCCTGGCGAACGCCAAGGCATCGCCCAACGCAAATTGTTGATAGGCCATGAACGTCAGCAGTCCCGAGATCGAGACGAGGAGCACGAGCGCGAACGACAGCGGTTTCAGTTCCTTGGCGAGCACTTTCCGCGCGGCCACGACCGCGAAGGGAATTACCAGGCCAATGCCTACGGGTCGGGTGGCGGTGGCCAGGCCGCACAGCGCGGCCGTCCACCAGAGTGATTTTTTGGCGACCAGGGAGTGCAAGAACAAGATGCACAGCAGCGCAAACAGCGACTCGGAATAGGGGAGCCGGAAGAAGAACGTCGGCGGCCAGAAGACGAGGGCCAGGAGCGAATACTCGACGAGCGAGGGGTCGTTCGGGCTCCTTGCCTGCAAATAACGCTGAAACGCTACGTACGTTGCGAGGAGACACACTTGTGAAACGACGAGCAGTCCGACGACTTCCGTGCTTCGCAACAGAACGGCCGCGGCGCACCCGAGGAGTGGAAACAGAGGAAAGAAGGCAACGTTCGAGCGGCCGGCTGGATCGTAGCGATAGCCCTCCTTGGCGATCTCGCTGTACCAGTTCGCGTCCTGCCGCGCCACGGCGGCGGGAATGCTCGGTGGCCTGGTCGGCCGGTAGCGCTCCGGCGCCAGGTGTTCGTAACCCAGGATGACGCCGAGAACAACCACGAGCGTTCCCGCGTAGTAGGCGACGATCGCGCGAATCAGTGTTGAAGAGATGTTCATGGTGGTCTCGTGAGTGCGAACGAGAAAAGAAGTCCGCTCAGTGTATCCAGTGTTCTCCTTCAGGGAATCAGGGAGATTTCAGAAATGAGCTTGCGATTTGGCCTGGCTCTGCCTGGGCTCGCTTGTCTGGCGGTTGGATCTTGGTGCCTGGCGATTGCCGCGCCGATCTCGAAGCTCTTGCCTGCGCGGCCTGGAGCGCTCGTATGCTCGGAAGGCCCGCTCGACCTCGGGGCGCTGGGGCAAGGGGTTGAAGCGCCGCTTCACTTCCGCGTGCGCAACGTCGCCAAGCAGCCGGTTCAGTTGCTGCGGGTAGACACGTCGTGCGGCTGCACCCAGCCGGCGCCGACCGTCGAGGTGATCCAGCCTGGAGAGGATGCGGAGATCTCAGCGGTGTGGAAGTTGGGCGGCGCCCGCGGCGCGGCGCAATCGCATCTGTTCGTGACTTACTCGGTCGGCGAGGAAGCCCGGCAGGTGCTCGAGCTGGCGGCCCGCGCCGAAGTCGAGCCCGACGTCGTGGTCACGCCGGGCGCGATTGAGCTCGGCGCCTTCGGACCGGACGTGTCGGTCGAAGTGAGTCCCGGGCGGGCCACGGAGTTCGAAGTGCTCGACGTGTGGACCAATTGCGCCGCGATCAAGGTCGACTGGACGCCCGGCGCGCGGCGCTTCGAGGTGTCGCTCGATCCAAGCAAGTCGTTCTGGCCCTCGACTCCGGAGTGCGCGGCGCCGGCGATCTCGATCCGCACCGACCGGCAACACGAGCCCATCATCAAGGTCCCCGTGCGGCGGATGTGAAGCGAGCGTTGTTTCCCAAAGGTTGTTCCTTTTCTCCCTTTTTTGCAGGAGGTAGTGAGATGACTTCAGCATCGTTGGCGTCCCGCATCGGCGCGGTGGCGCTCTGCGTGGGGCTCAGCGCGGTGCCGTGGCTGCACGTCTTCGGAGATTGTCCCGGTGACGCGTCAAACATCTGCGGCACCGAAGCCTACAGCTCTGATTGTCCGTGTGCTCCCTCGGGGGGCTACAAGGATTGCGCTAGCTTCACGACCAAGGCGGCCTGCCAGGCCAATGGAGGGCACGACGTGAAAAACGGGTTTTGGTCCTGCAAGTCCGGGTCCAAAAGCCAACAGTGCATCTATGGCACGAACAAACTGTGCTGGAAGAAGTACGCGTGCTTTTGGTACTCCACGCTAGGTGAATGCGGCAGGAATGCAGAGCAGGTTCTTGATGAGGCGTCATACGTGGACAAGAAGTCGGTGCCGTGTGGCAGTGGCAGCGGCAGCGGCTAGGGGATCACACTAGCTTAAGGCTCTCCCAATCCCGCGATTGGCGGGGCGGGCACGGACGCCCCGTCAATCGCTTTGTGTTACTTGCTGGCGAGGTAGTGAGAACGGACATGACCTTCGTACATCTGTTAGTGGCCCCCTTGCTGTGCTACACGGCCGAGGATGCGGTGCGGCTCGAGCGAGATGCGTTCGCCTATCGCGACCAAATTCAGGCCGGCCAAGTCGACCTGCACTCCGTGGTTAGCACCAGGTTTCCGAATGAAGCGACGCCCCGAAAGTTGGACCGGCGGAAAGTTTGGTTCCTGGACAGTGGGCAGATGCGCGCTGATGAAGAGGAATCCTACTTCCGCAAGCCCTCGCTGCCTGGCGGTAGCAAGTATTGGGTACGCAACAGTCTAACGGCGGACGAGCACCTCTACTGCACCGAGGACGCGAGCCGAGAAGTGATGCCTTATGGCGCATCTCGTCGCCATCCCAAGCTAGTGACCGACCCGCTCGACGCTGGAGTCACGGACTTGCGCTGGCTTGGTGTCAGCCCTTTGAGTTCATCCAATCTGAAGCAGTTTCCTCCGCGGCCCTTTCTCGATCGGCCGGACATTGAGGTGACGGACGTCAAGGACGAGACGTTCGACGGCGTCGCGTGCGTGCGCATCGCCTTTCGTCGACGGGATGGGGCCGAGGGCGTGATCCGGATCGCACCCGATCGAGGCCCTAGCCTAGTGGGGTTCTCGATCCGGGATGGCGAACTCGAGGAGGAAGTGCGATCGCGGATCGAGAAGCACAAGCCCTCAGGCTACTGGTTCCCGACCGAGTTCCGCTACCTGCGCCGCGACAGCGGCAAGGTGCACACCGACGAGAAAGCGACGATCAAGATCCAGTCGCTCGGCCAGCCGTTGCCCCCGGAAACGTTCATGTTCGCAGGCATGGGCCTTCCGGCGGGGTCGGAAGTCGCGTCGATGGGCTTCGAGGGCGCGACGAACTTGGTTTGGACTGGGAAAGAACTGCTCCCCGGTTATCCCGTCGAATCAGGCGGCGGGTCATCCCCTTGGTGGCTCTGGCTGGCCGGCGTCTCGGCGGTGTTGATCGGCGTCGTGCTCGTCGTCCGCTCCTTGGCGCGGCGCTAGGCCGCGAGCCGTGACCTCTTAGTAAGAGCTTCCGAGTGACCGCCTTCCTTTTGTGGGTCGGACCCTTGCTTTGCTACACCGCCGAAGATGCCGTGCGCTTGGAGAAAGAGGCCTTCGCATACCGGGATCACATCCAGTCCGGCGAGGTCGAGCTTCACTCGGTAATGAGTAAGGCTGTGCGAGGCGAGGGCAATCCGCGCAAGCTGGATCGGCGGAAAGTGTGGTTCTTCGAAGGCGGGCGGATGCGCGCGGACGAGGAGGAATACTATGTGCCCAGGCCAACGCAACCCGGAGGTGATAAATACTGGGTTCGCCTCGGTCTGACTGATTCCGCGCATCTCTACTGCACCGAACACAAAAGCAGGCGCGCGATGCCGCTGGGAGCGGCGGTTCGCAACCCCGAGCTGGTGAAGGGGCCGGAGGCGGAAATGGGCCTCACCGATTTCCGGTGGCTGGGGCTCGCACCTCGCAGTTCGTACAACCTGAGGCAGGTTCCCGTGTCACCGTTCCTCGACCGCCCCGACGTTGAAGTGACGGACGTTAAGGACGAAGTTTATGAGGGGGCCGCGTGCGTGCGGGCCGCATTCCGCCGACGGGATGGCCTGGAAGGTGTGATTCGGATTGCGCCCGACCGCGGCCCGAGCGTGGTGGCCGTCTCGATCAGCGGCGATGGGATCGACCAAGAGGTTCGGTCACGGATCGAGAAGCATGCGGCCTCCGGCATCTGGTTTCCCACCCAGTGCCGTTACGTGCGCAGCAAGAACGGCAAGGTGCAGACCGACGAAACGCTGACGGTGAAGGTCCTCTCGCTCAACCAGCCCCTCCCGCCGGAGACCTTTACCTTCGCCGGCATGGGCCTGCCGGCTGGAACGGAGGTCTCCTCGATCGGCCTCGGCGAGCCGACCACGCTTTTCTGGACCGGCGCGGAGCTGTTGCCTGGTTATCCCGTAGAACCAGGCGGGTCGTCCCCCTGGTGGCTCTGGCTGGCGGGCGTTTCCGCGGTGCTGATCGGGCTCGTCCTCGTCGTCCGCTCCTTGGCGCGGCGCTAGGGCTCACTGGTCGCGGCGGCCGTAAAATCGAGCGACGGCAACCTAAGGCGAGGCGCCAGAGTGGGGATGCACCTACCCGTGCAAGACGTGATGCCCAGCCCCGCGGCCCGGCAAGCAGCGCGCGTTTCGATCGTGGTACCGCTCTTTAACGAAGAGCAGGTCGTGGAACGCGTCGTCGAACGGCTGCTCGGGCTGGGCATTCCCGAGTGCGAGTTCCTGCTCGTCGACGACGGCAGCCGCGACGGCACCTGGGCCTGCATCCAGCAGTTGGCCCGGGAGCACGAACCGCTTATCGGAATCCGCCTCTCGCGGAACTTCGGCCAACAGGCGGCCCTGTTGTGTGGCTACCGCGCCGCCGCCGGCGAGGCGGTGATCTGCCTCGACGCCGACCTGCAGGACCCGCCCGAAGTGATTCCGCGGATGCTGGCCGCCTGGCAGGCGGGGGCCGATGTGGTGGTGGCCGTGCGGGCCGCGCGCGATGGGGACAGCATTTTCAAACGGGCGACGGCCTGGCTCTACTACCGGTTGCTGGCGCAGCTTAGCGATCGCCCGTCCGCGGTCGACGCCGGCGACTTTCGCCTGCTCAGCCGCCGAGCCCTCGAGGCGCTGTTGGCCCTCGAGGGGAGCGAGGCCCTCTTGCGGGGCGCCGTCGGTTGGACTGGCTTTCCCACGACGACGATCGAGTATGAACGGGCGCCGCGCGCCGCCGGCCGCACCAAGTATCGCCTCCGCGACATGCTGCGGTTGGCCCGCGAAGGGATCTTTGCCACCGAGCGCGGGCCAGTGGTTCTCGGCCATACGGCAGCCGCGCTCGGCCTGGCGGCTGCGGCACTCTCGGCTGGGCTGGGCGCCGCCTGGCTCGCAGCCTTCAGCCTGGCGTTGCCGCTGCTGGTCTACCTGGCGATTGCGGTCGAATACTCGGCCTTGATCGCCCGGCGATCGCTGCGCCGCCCGGCCTATCTCGTCCGGGAGATCGTCGGGAAGCGCCATGACGCCTGAGTTCGACGGCTTTGGGCAGGAATACCGCCGCCTGCTGAAGCACCCAATCCGCGACTGGTTCGCTCCCTCGGGCCTTTACTTCGTCCGGCGAAAGCTGGAGGTGATGCAGGCGTTCTTTGCCAAGCACGGACTTGCGACACAGAACTTGCGCTGGCTCGACGTAGGCTGCGGGCAAGGCGACCTGCTGCGACTGGGACGCGGTGAGTTCAAGGAGGTTGCCGGCTGCGATCCTTCGCCAGAGATGCTCCGCTGTTGCGCCGATCTCCCGGTTCGCGTGCAGACGTCAGCCGACGAACTGCCCTACGCGCAGGCGTCGTTCGACCTGGCGACCTTGGTGTGCGTGCTGCATCATGTTGCCTCGCCCTACCAGCACCGGCTATTGAACCGCGTTGCCGGGACATTGCGGCCCGGCGGGTGGCTGTGCCTCGTCGAGCACAACCCTTTCAATCCGGTCACCCGATACATCGTCCGCCGTTCGCCGGTCGATCGGGGGGCGCGGTTGCTGCGCGCCGCGGCAGCCGCTCGGCTGTTGCAGGCTCAGGGCTTCGAGGTCGTCGAGCGACGTTATTTCCTGGTTGTGCCGGAGAGGTTTGCCAGAATCTTTCGTCCCCTCGAGGATCGCTTGGGCAGCCTGCCGCTGGGCGGCCAATACGCGGTGTTCGCTCGACTCGCGGCGCCCTCCCGAAAAAGTTGACCGGGCGCAAAACGGCCTGTACATTTTACTTATCCGCGGTCGACCGCCGGCGTTGCGTACTGCCGGGGCGCCTGCCGGGCTGCCTGCGCCCCGGGTGGGGCTTCAGGATGCCGCGCATGGTCCTGACCTACTTCAAACGCTTCCGCATGGAGATCGACCTCGTCGGCAGGTCGTTTCCGGTGCGGATTCCCTCAGGCTACGTGGCGATCCCCTGGGATCGCTCTCTGCTCGAAGCGCATGCCGAGGCCAAGTTCCTCAGCTTCCACTCCGAGATCGACGCCAACGTCTTTCCTTGCCTGGGCGAACAAAGCGGCTGTCACCGTCTGATGACCGAAATCAGCCGCCGCGAAGGCTTTTTGCCGGAGGCCACCTGGCTCGTGGCCTGGGAGTATGGGCCGCGGCGCGAGTTCTGCGGCACGATCCAAGGGATTCGCGATCAGCAGCGGATGGGCGCCGTGCAAAACCTGGGAATCGTGGCTGAACACCGTGGCCATGGGCTTGGCACCTGCCTGATGCATTTGGCGCTGAACGGCTTTCAGCAAGCGGGCTTGCGGCGGGCGTTTCTCGAGGTCACCGCGCAGAACGAGGGGGCGATTCGCCTCTATCGGCGGTTGGGCTTCACCAAGGTCCGCACCGTTTACAAGTGCTCGGAAGCGGCCTTCACCTGAGCGGGTCTGCGCCCACGGGCGCCGGGACATAAGACACGGTTGCGGTCACTCGTTCGCCAAACGAGCCGACGGCCAAGATGGCGTCGCCTGCTCCGAGCACCAACCGGTGTTCCCAGACTTTGGTCTCGTGCTCCAGTAGCACGAGATCGTCGAGCAGCGTGGTGGCGTTGCTGGCGCCGTGTCCTGCTGGCACGGCATGCACGGTGATCGTCTCGCGGGTCGAGGTTGTGTTGCAGAGGTGGATGCTGACGATCGTCCATTGGGCCTGGGGCGGCACTGTCAGCACAGGAGTAAGCTCGACGAGCACGATTGCCTGAGCGAGGGCCATGAGTTGCGCGCCTAACGTCTGCGAGTGGGAGGGTGCTTCGAGTGGATCGACCGTTTCTCTACCTGCCAGCGTAGCGGCCGAAATCTCTGGCAACCACCATGCACGGGGGCGCGCTAGCATTCGGGCGCGCGAGAGGCGCTAGGTCCGATTGGGAAAAATGTGCGATGTTTGTCGAGTTTTCGGATTCTGCGGTCGATAAACACAGGGCGGGAGGATACCGCGCGACGGAGCTAGCGCCCCCGAGCGAGGTCGAGGCCCGGCAACGTAATTGGTTGCATTAAAAAGAGTTATCGCTGTGACTTGGCTTCCGCTACGGCGGACGCCAGGTAAGCTCTTTGACAATCCGGGGTTACGCCATGAGAGCCTGCACCGGGGCCCACGAGGTCGCGGAGGGCAGGGATCGCTGGCAGCCTGCCCAGGCAGATTGCAGGCATGCCGATGAGCTTGACTCTAGTACTTACGGCACCTACACTTGGAGCGCGTTCGGGAAGGTGACGGCGGCGTTGCCGACAGTGCAACGAGCCGGCCGAGTTTCTAGGAGTACCGAGTCGTGACCAAGAAAGAGATTGTCAAGACGATCTCCGATGAGATCGGGCTCACGCAGCTCAAGACCAAAGAGATCGTTCAGAAGACCTTCGACGCCATCGTGGACACGCTCGTCGAGGAGCACCGCATCGAACTACGCAACTTCGGCGTATTCGAGGTGAAGCGTCGCGCGGCCCGCAAGGCGCGCAATCCGCGCACTGGCGACAAGGTGTTCGTGCCCGAGAAATTCGTGGTCACGTTCAAGCCGGGCAAGGAGATGGAAGAACGCGTTCGCGAGTTGGAGCGAAAAGCCAACGAGGCGGCGCTCGCCAATCAGGGGGGAACCTCGAGCGGCGGTGCGCCGGGGGGCGACGGGGGCGGTGAAACAATGAATGCCCGCCCGGCCTTTGCGGCCGAGGAGCAGCACGGCCCTTAGCGGGGCCGGGGCAGTTTGGAACGCAGTGGCGTAACCGCGGAAATGCAAGGATGCAGCGGAACTGCCGTTTCGGCCCTGACCGGCCGGCAGATGGACCCTCAGGGAGGAGATTCAGAACGATGCGCCGGCTGATTTTGGCTGCTTTGGCGGCTGCTTGCATTGGCGCCCACACGGGATGCATCATTCCCGCCTACTCGGGCGATCCGGTGCGGCGGACGCAACAACTCATCTACACGTCGGAAAACCTCCGAGCGCTGCTCGACGAATGGGAACGCATCTGGTTCCTCGATCAGCCTGACCACATGACGCCCTACCGCACGCACGGCGGCATCATCTAGTCGGTTCGTGGGTCGACGACCTCCCGCGCATCCGCGACGCCCCTCAGGGCTGACCGCAACGCCACGCTCCACGGGCAGTTGCGGCTAGGCTCCCGCGCATGACCTAGACTTGCTTAGGCAGAATCACTCGCCTTCCCCGCTGCCGGGAAGGCGTTCTGCTTTGGTGAAGTCCTTATGGCATGTCGAGGGCCCATTCCATGCGCCGGCTAATCGCGAAGACCTTGCTCTGCGGACTCTTGCTCGCCGTAGCGCCCCAAACCTGCCTGGCCATCGACTGGATCTTCGACAACGGCCCCTACACGCGCAACCCCAAGACGGGCAAGCGTGTTGACCAATACCGCAAGCCGGCCAAGGCCAACCGCATCCCCTACGACGACTACTTCTCGAAGGACGGTCCCGGCACGGAGTTGCCCTACTGGTATTACGAAGACCAGCTTTATCTGCCGGGCGGCGAGTTGTTTGGCGCCGGGTTCGGTGGGTTTGGCGGAGGTTGGGGAGGCGGCGGCGGGCTGGGTCTGTCGCTGCCCTATAGCCGGATGCCAGTTCCCTACGCCTGGTAGGCTCTGAGTCAGCGCGACCCCGTCGGTCTAGTCTCGCGGCAGACGCTGCGCGCAGGTTCTTTCTCGCCTGGGGTTGAATTCTGCCAGCATTCCTGCAAAATACGTGATTCCGCGTGGCGGCCCCTTGTCGTTGCCCGGCCTGACGTTGGCCGGCTTGGGGGTTCTCGCCGCGCGGCCACGAACACGTATCAGGAATCGATCGATCATGGCGGAAGTGCTCACGGTCAAGCGCCGCGAAGCCCACGGCAAGCATGCCACGAAGCGGTTGCGCAACTCGGGCGGCGTGCCCGCGGTGCTCTATGGCCACGGTCAAGAGAACCTGCACTTGACCGTCGCGGCCGATCAGTTGGCAGCCGCCCTGCGGCATCATAGTCGGGTAGTGACGCTTTCCGGCGAGATTAGTGAGCAGGCGCTCATTCGCGAACTGCAGTGGGACACGTTCGGCATCGAAGTGCTGCATATCGACTTCGCCCGCGTCTCGGCCGACGAAAAGGTCCGCGTGACGGTGAGCGTCGAGCTGCGGGGCGAGGCCCCCGGCCTGCGCGACGGCGGCGTCGTCGACCATCACCTGCACGAAGTGGAAATCGAGTGCCTGGCGGCGTCGATTCCTGAGAAGTTGCAGGTGAGCGTCAATCATTTGGCGCTCGGTCAGTCGATCAAGGTCAGCGACCTCGAGTTGCCGGCGAACACGGCCGTATTGGCCGACGCCGACGAGATCGTCGTGCAGTGCATCGAGCGCGTGGAAGAAGACTTGGAGGCCGCCGAGGCCGCTCCGGGCGAGCCCGAAGTGATCGGCCGCAAGGCTGCCGACGACGAGGAGAGCGAGGACTAGCGCTGGACGGGCGGTTTGCCCGCTGTTTGCGCCCGCCGCACGGACATGAAGCTCATCGTGGGATTGGGCAATCCGGGTGGGAAATACGTTGGCACGCGGCACAACGTGGGCTTCGACGTCGTTGCTGAGTTGGGTCGCCGGCTCGGCGCCGCGGGCATGAAGGTGGCCTTCCAGGCGGAAACGGCGACCGCCGAACACGCCGGCCAGAAGGTGTTGCTGCTGTGCCCGCACACGTTCATGAACCTGAGCGGCGGGAGCGTGCTGGCGGCGCGGGATTTTTATAAGCTCGACCTCGCGGACTTGTTGATCGTATCGGATGACATCGCCCTGCCCCTGGGCCGTTTGCGGTTTCGCGAACGAGGCTCGGCGGGGGGGCAGAAGGGCCTGGCCGACGTGTTGCGGCGACTAGGCAGCCAGGACATCGCCCGGCTTCGCGTGGGCGTTGGCGCACCGCCTGCGGGCTGGGACGCGGCCGACTACGTGCTGGGCAAGTTCAACACCGGCGAGCGGCGCGAGATCGGCCCGGCGATCGTGCGTGCGGCCGACGGAGTGTGCGACTGGATCGCGCACGGCATCGATTACTGCATGACCCATTACAACGCGGCCGCGGCGAGCTAGCCGCCGCGGTTCCTAGCAAACGCTCGATCATTCAGGAGACGAGATTTTGGCCGACAACGTCTACGAGGGGATGTTCATCCTCGACGCCAACAAATATGGCCGCGATCCGGCCGGGGTCTCGGGCCATCTGGCCGAGATGGTGAAGAAGCACGGCGGCGAGATCTTGGCCAGCCGGCTGTGGGAAGAGCGCCGCCTGGCGTATCCCATTTCCGGCCAGCGCAAGGGCGCCTACTGGCTGATGTACGTCAAGCTGGACGGCCGCAAGCTGACCGGCATCAACCGTGACTGCGAGATCAACGAAACGATCCTCCGCCACATGTTTCTCCGCGTCGACCCGCGGATTTCCGAAACCCTGGTCAGCCACGCGCTGTCGGGCAAAGTGGTGCAGAGCCGCGCGGCGGACATCCCCACGCCCGGCGAGCCGGCGGCCGTTGGGGCCGGAGTGCGGGCGGATGGCGGCGCCGGCGTCGAAGAGGGAATCGAAGGGGAACTCGAGGATCGCTAGCTTCGGCCGATTGCCCGGCCGCGCGGCATGCGGTAAGCTGCTCCAGCGGTACAGGCGTTCATTGACTCTGTCGGCCCGGACGTTCGAGGAATTGGTTCTATGGCCAGCTTCAACCGCGTGATCCTGCTGGGAAATCTCACCCGCGATCCCGAGCTGCGCTATATCCCGAGCGGGATGGCTGTAACCGACATCCGGCTGGCGGTGAACGATCGGCGCAAGAGCCAAACGGGCGAATGGATCGAAGAGACCACCTTCGTCGACGTCACGCTCTGGGGCCGCCAGGCCGAAGTGGCCAGCGAGTACTTGACCAAGGGCTCGCCGCTGCTCGTTGAAGGGCGGCTCAAACTCGATAGCTGGGAGAAGGACGGGCAGAAGCACTCCAAGCTGCGGGTGGTGGGCGAAAAAATGCAGTTGCTCGGCGGCCGCGGCGGCCCGGGCGGCGGAGGCCCAGCGGGGGGCTCCGGCGGCCGCAACGCCTCGGAAGCGCCCGGCCCCGATTTCGACGACGACTACGGCGAGCCTGCGTCGGCGCCCAAGAGGCAGCGCGGCGGCCCACCGGCCGGCGGCGGCGACGACATTCCGTTCTAACTATTTCCCCGCAGCACTCGACATGCGTCCCCCAGGGAAGCCGGCGCGGCGCGACGAGCGGCCAACTGAACCACGAGCACTACCGAGCGAGCGATCATGAGCCAGACCAAGCGAAAAGGATTCAAACGCCTCCCCACCGGCCCTCGCGGCGGAATCGAACTGCTGCTCGTGCAGTCGGTCGATCACTTGGGCAAGCAGGGCGAAGTGGTCGAAGTTAAGCCGGGCTACGCCAAGAACTACCTGCTCCCGCAGGGACTGGCCACGATCGCCACCGACCATCACAAGCGGATGGTCGAGAAGCACAAGGCGCGGCTGCTCGAAATTCAAAACGCTCGCCTGGCCGGCCTGCGCCAGCTTTCCGATGCGCTCACGCGGCAGAGCATCACGATCGAGGCCAACGCCAACGACGAGGGCCATCTCTACGGCTCGGTCGGCGCGAACGACATCGTGGCGGCGCTCAAGCGCAACGACTTCACGATCACCACCGACCAGGTGCGTCTGAAGGGCCCCCTCAAGGAGCTCGGCCTGTACACGGTGCAAATCCACTTGGGCCAGGAGATCGAGGCCGATCTCAAGGTCTGGGTGGTGCCGACGGTGACCGACGCCAAGCCGGACGACAAGTCGGCCGCTTCCTAAACAGCAGACGTCGGCTGTTCGCCGCGCGGCGATGAGCTTGCGCGCAGGGTGGGTTTTAGGATTCAGCGACGAGCGGCTGCGCTCGCGCAGGTCTGCATGCGAAGGAGCGTTTGGCGATGGCCGTTGGTCAGCGACCTGGGTCTGATCGTCCTCGCCGCCGCGCCGACGGGCCCGAACTGCTCGAACGGCAGCCGCCGTGCAACCTCGAGGCCGAGCGGGCGGTGCTGGGCAGCGTGCTGCTCAAGCCCGACGTTTGCGACGACGTCGTGCTCATCATCCGCCCCGACGACTTCTACGACGAAGGGCACCAAAAGCTCTTCGCCCACATGCTGGCCCTGCACGAAGAAGGGCGGAAGGTCGACCTGACGCTGCTCGTCGACCGGCTCAAGACGTCTGGCGACCTGGAGATGATCGGCGGTTATGCGGCGCTTGCGGAGATCGGTAACTCGGTGCCGACGGCCGCCAACGCCCAGTACTACGCCGGCATCGTCCGCGAAAAATCGACGTTTCGCTCGCTGATCAACGTCGGCACGCAGATCGTTCACGACGCCTACGACCAGGCCGACGAATCGGACCAACTGCTCGCGCAGGCGGAGCAGAAGATTTTTGCGATTCTCGAGAACCGCGGGCTGGGGCAGCAGGCCGATCTGCAGGACGTGCTCCGCGACGTGATGGACCGGATCGACGCGCGGATGCGCGGCGAACACGCGGCTGGCGGCCTCGAGACCGGCTTCGCCGATTACGACGCGCTGACCGGCGGCCTGCACGAATCGGAGTTGATCATTCTGGCGGCCCGGCCCAGCATGGGCAAAACGGCCCTCGCGCTGAACATCGCCGAGCACGTCGCCGCGCGGCTTCACGGAGGCGCGCTCTTCGTGAGCCTCGAAATGTCGAAGCTCGAACTGGGCGACCGGCTGCTCTGTTCCTTCGCGCGGATCAACGGCCAGCGGCTGCGCAACGGCACGATCAGCAACGACGAACGGCGCAAGCTGGTCGAGTCGGCCGCCGAGCTGAGTCAGGCGCCCCTGTTCGTCGACGACACCCCCAGCCGCACGGTGACCGAAATCGCCGCCGTGGCCCGCCGGCTCAAGCGCAAGTGCGACCTGCGGCTGATCGTGATCGACTACCTGCAGCTCATCGAACCCGACAACTCGAAGGACCCCCGGCAAGAGCAGGTCGCCCGCATCGCCCGCCGGCTGAAGCACCTGGCCCGCGACCTGCACGTGCCGGTGTTGTGCTTGGCGCAGCTCAATCGGCAGGCCGAGGCCTCTCGCGACAACAAGCCGCGGCTCAGCCACTTGCGGGAGTCGGGGGCCATCGAGCAGGACGCCGACGTGGTGGCCTTCGTTCACCGCGAGGAATACTACTGCACGAGCGAGGAGGAAAAGGCGCGGGTGGCGGGGGAGGCGGAGCTAATCATCGCCAAGCAGCGCAACGGTCCGATCGGCGACGTGAAGCTGACCTTCCTGCACAAATTCACCCGCTTCGAAGACAGGGCGCAGCGTCCGTACGACGAGTTCAGTCCCGGGGAGTTCTGAGCGGGCAGGAGAGAGGGCGGGGCCGCGATTCCCTATTTCGGGTAATGGTTCCTGCCAATTTGACAGTCATTCCGGCTGTCGCTAAAATAACGAGTCTGTAGTCAGTCGCGGATTTTCGGCCACGGCGCGCCTCGGGAGAAGCTCGGGTATGAAGAAGGCAGAGATGAAGGTTTACAAGGAGCAACTCCTTTCGCTGCGGGCTCGACTCCGCGGCGACGTGAACCGGATGGCCGACGCAGCGCTGAAAAAGGCGGGCCCCGAGTCGAACGGCGACCTCTCCCGCATGCCGATCCACATGGCCGACATCGGCAGCGAGAACTTCGAGCAGGAGTTCACGCTCAGCCTGATGGAGAACGACGAGCACACGCTGGGGGCCATCGAGGCGGCGCTCGAACGGATCCAGGAGGGCGTGTACGGCGACTGCGAGGAGTGCGGCGACGCGATCAAGAAAACGCGGCTGTCCGCCATCCCCTACACGCCGTTGTGCATCAAGTGTGCGCAGGCCAACGAGCGCGGTTAGCGCGCGGGGCAGGCCACGATGGCGGCGCCCAAGGGCCGACTCCTGCTGTTCTGGTCGATCGTCATCGTCGGCTGCGCGGTCGACTTGGCGACCAAGAGTTGGATTTTCGCGCGCTTGGGGATGCCATCACGCGATCCCGATCGTGAGGTCATTTGGGTTGTCCGCCCTGTTTTCAGCCTCACGACGAGCCTCAACGAAGGAGCGCTGTTTGGCCTTGGGCAAGGGTGGACGTTTTTGTTCGCCGGCCTCTCGGTCGTGGCGGCCGTCGGCATTGTGTACTGGCTCTGCGTGGCCGGGGGCACAGCAGATCTGCGGCTGACGCTCGCGCTGGGTTGCATTCTCGCCGGCATCTTTGGCAACCTCTATGATCGGCTGGGCTTTCCGGGGCTGATTTGGCACGAGCCGCCGCGTGTCGGCGCACCGGTGTACGCGGTCCGCGACTGGCTGCATTTCAAGTGGCGGTTCATCGATTGGCCGGTCTTCAACATCGCCGATAGTCTGCTGGTGTGCGGCGCCGCACTGATCTTCGTCTGTGTCTTCTGGCCGCCGGTCGACTCGGCGTCGTCGCTTGCCAGCCAACCGATCTCCGCGCTCGGCGATTCCGCCACGCGCGGGAGCGCCGGCGGCGCGGAAGTCGATAATTAGACAGTTTCTTTATTGACATTTCCCGCGTAGTCGTTAGAGTTGCATTTCGACGGCCTCGGGAACCGTCGAAGCCTTTCGGGACAAGAAGGGTCGGAGAAGGGGTGCGCGCAATCACCTGGACGCTCGCGCCGTTGCACCTCATGCGGCTGTACGGCTCGGTTTTGTCGGCGTGGGCCGCGTTCGCGGACTCGAGCCGGCCAAGCTGACTTGCCAGGGGAAGTGCGCGGCAGGCGCCTCTTTCGCACTTCTCTTCTTCCCGCAGGCTTGCAGCCATGAAATTTTCGCGGACCGTGTGCTACGCCGTGCAGGCGGTGTTGCTGCTTTCGGAGTCCGAGCCCGGTGTGCCCGTTCCCTGCCGGGAATTGGCGGCTCGCGGCGCCATGCCCGAGCGGTTCTTGCTGCAGATTCTCCGGCAGTTGGTGCATCGGGGGATCGTGCGCTCGACGCGGGGTACGGAAGGGGGGTACACCTTGGGCAAGCCGTTGCCGAGCGTGTCCCTGCTCGATGTCATCGAAGCCGTGTCGGGACCGCTCGAGATCACGGTCGCCGACGATACGGGCCTGCCCAAAGACGCTCATGCGCGCTTGATCTCCGCGCTCGAGCGGGTATCCACCAACTCGCGGCGGCAATTCGAGTCGATCAAACTCGCGCAGATCGCCCTTCCAGCCGCCCCCACGGAAGCGTGACGACGCTGGCAGCCGGCCGGGCATTCCGGTAGGCTACGGGCATGAGCCCAACTCCCGACGAAATCAAGCTTCGGCTCGAGCTGGCGGTGGCCGCCGCGCGCGAAGCCGGCGACATCACGCTCCGCTATTTCCAGCGCGACGACCTCGAGGTCGAGCTCAAGCAAGACGCCTCGCCGGTGACGATCGCCGATCGTCAGTCGGAACAGCATCTGCGCTCGCGAATTCTCGAAACCTTTCCGGGCGACGGCGTGCTGGGGGAGGAGTTTCCCGAAACCACTGGCGAATCGGGCTTTCGCTGGATTCTCGACCCGATCGACGGCACCAAGTCGTTCGTCTCCGGCGTGCCGCTGTACGGCACACTCGTGGCCGTCGAATGGGAGCGCAAGGCGGTGGTGGGGGTCATCAACATTCCGGGGCTGGACGAATTCGTCTATGCCGCCACGGGGCTGGGCGCCTGGCACGTGCACGGCGGGGCAGCGCCCAAGCCGGCCCGCGTCTCGCAAAAGTCGCAGCTTTCCGACGGGCTCTTCTGCTTGTGCGAAGTGACGACGTTCAACAAGACGGCTCGCCGCGAAGCCTATGAGCGTTTGCAGGCGGCCACGCGGCTGACCCGCACCTGGGGCGATTGCTATGGCTACCTGTTGGTGGCCACGGGGCGGGCGGAGCTGATGGTCGATCCGGTGATGAACGTGTGGGACGCGGCGGCGATTCAGCCGATCCTGGAAGAGTCGGGCGGCACGTTCACCGACTGGCAGGGCCGCCCCTCGATTCATAGCCGCGAGGGGATCGCCACGAACGGCCGCGTGCTCGAAGAAGTGCTCGCCATCACGCGCGATTATCCGCCGGCCTTGTAGCCCGCGCCGAGCCGCTCATGGTTCCGCACGTCATTCGGCTGCACAGCGCCTGGCAGTTGGCCGCATCTGCGCCCTCGGGTCAAAGCGTTCAGACGCTCACTCGCTCGTTTGGTCGACCCACGGGCCTCTCGGCCGGCGAGAGCGTGTGGCTGGTGCTCGACCCGGCGCTGCTGGGCGCCGAGGCCGCTTGCAATGGCCGCGTGCTCAGCGCGCTTGGTCAAGCGGCTGCTCCGCTCGAGTTCGAGATTACCGGCCTGCTGGCGGATCGCAATGAACTGCGGCTCTCGGCCGACTCGTTGCCGACGTTGCCCGGGGGCGGCCGCGGCGGTTCACTGTCGGAAGGGCTGGTGAAGCTCGAAATTCGCAGCGACGCCTGGATCAAGGATCTATCGCTTTTGGCGGTTGACGATGGCGATCAAGACGCAACGGTCAGGCTTGCCGGCGAGATCGTAGTCCGTGGAGCAACGAGCGCCCTTGCGCTTGTGGCCACGGTGCTGGGGCGCGAGTTGCTGTACCGCGACGTCGGCGGAGGCGAATTCCAATTCGGCACGATGGCGGCCGAACTCCCGCGTTGGAAGCTCGGCTCGCGGAACGCACTGGCCGACCTCGAACTGCGGCTCCTCGCCGCGGGTCATGTCTGTTGGCAAGCGCGTCTGCCGGTGGCCGCGCGTCCGCCGGTCGAACTGCAAGCCGGACATGCTGTAAACGTAGCCGGGCAGTCGGTCGAGTGGCCCGCCGCATGGCGGCCGCCCCCCTTGCCGTTCGAGCCGAGCGCCTATGCGTTCCGCCTGGCGGAGGAAGCGGTGCTGACCGCCCTTCCTAGGGTCTTGCCCAACGCCTTCTATCGCACGTGCGACGAACTCGGGCTGGGAATCCTGCAGCGCACGCCGCCAGGGACATCGTCGGCGGTCGTGCGACAACTCTTGCGCCATCCGTCGATTTTGGATTGCGGCGACCACGTGTCGCCTGTCAATCCGCGGAGCGGGAATCGACCTGCGCCGGCTGGTCTGCAATGATTGGAGGTTGCTCGGCCCGTTCGGGCCGGATCCACCAACACACTCTTTCCCGTGCCTGTGCCGTGCCGTTGTTGCGCCGTTTGCGGTGGTATGAGAAGAAGCGCGGCAGCCGGCGCACCGGCTCGCAGCGGCTGGCGCGCGCCGCCGAAGCGCTGTTCTTCGCGGCGCTCACGGTCGCCGGCGCTATCGCCGCCGCCTTGATGCTGGGCCTCTGGCTGTTGCCCGAGTGGCAGGCCAACCGCAAGTTCGTGGCGGCCGATGCCCAAGTGCTCGAAACTCGGCTGGTGACCAGAACCCAGGACGGCGTCGCCATGTATCGGCCTGAAGTGCGGCTGCGGCTCTCGGTCGATGGCCGGCGCTACGAGGCCTGGGCCTATGATGTGGCGGGCGTGTACGCAACGAGCCATGCCGCGGCCGAGGCGGCGCTTGCGCCCTTCAAGCTCGGCGCGCAAACCCCGGCCTGGTACGACCCGGCCGATCCGCAGCGGATGGCGGTGGAACTGGGCTACAGCTACTGGGCCTGGCTGTTGCTGCTGGTGCCGTTGCCGTTTGTGGTGGTCGGCCTCGTGGGGTTGGGGTTCGTGGCCTGGGGATGGGGGCACTCGGCGGAGCGCGTGTCTGCCGCTACGCAGCAGAACCCAGCCCTCGAGATCCTGCAGCCGGCGCTCAACGCCGACTTTCCGGCAGTTCCCGACGACGAGGACTGGCGCAACAGCCCCGGCACGCGGCTGGCGTATCGGCTGCCGGTTTCGGCTTCGGCCTTCTGGCCGCTGTTTGGGCTCCTGGCTGGGACGGTGATCTGGAACGGCGTGGTGCTGGGATTCCTCGTGCCGGTCGTCCGCGGCTTGCTGCGCGGACAACCCGATTGGTGGTTGACAGGCTTTGTCGTGCCTTTTGCCGCAATTGGCGGTTTCCTCGTCTATTACCTCGCACGGCAATTGCTCTTGGCAGGCGGCCGCGGGACGACGCGCATCGAGGTCTCGGCGCATCCCCTGCACCCCGGCGGCGGCTGCCAGGTGCTGGTTTCGCACACCGGACAGCTCACGCTCGACCGCCTCGAAGTGTTTCTCGTGTGCGACGAGCAGGCCAGCTATCGTCAGGGGACCGACACGCGCACGGAAACGCAACGAGTGTATCAGGAACTCGTGTTCTCGATCGCGGATATTCAGATTCAGCCGGCCCTGCCGTTCGAAGAGCAGTTCGAGCTGCGCGTGCCCGAGGGGGCAATGCATTCGTTCCGCAGTCCGCATCACGAAATCGCCTGGAAGCTGGTGGTGCGGGTGGAAGTGCGTCGTTGGCCGCCCGCCGAGCGCTCGTTCAGCGTGCTTGTGTATCCGCACCGCTGGCCCGCGAGGATCTCGGCATGAGTGAGCCGCGGGTCGAGATCGAGCTCGAAGGGACGCCGCGCGGGTATCGTCCGGGCGAGTTGCTGCGTGGCCAGTTCTTGGTCGAGGCGCCGAACTGGACTGCCGCCGAGGTGTCGGTGCTGTGGTACACCGAGGGCAAGGGGGACGAGGACATGGGGGTGCATTACTTCGAGCGCATCGACCGGGAGGAGAGCGACCTCGAGCGAGACGACGAGCCGCAACCGTTCATGGCGCTGCTGCCGGCCAGTCCGCTGAGCTATCGTGGCGCGATCCTGAGCATTCGCTGGTGCGTGCGGGTGCGCGTCTTTCTCGAGCGCGACCGCGAAGTGGTGGGCGAATTGCCGTTCATGCTCGGCAGCGTTCCCAGCGGGCGATTGGTTTCGCCATGAGCGGACCGCCGCCTTCGAACCCTTTTGCCACGCGGTTCGTGCGGCCCGGGGCGCTCGCGTTTCGGCTGCCGCAGGGCATGTCCTTCGAAGCACTGGTCGCTCAGCTGCGCGACCACGGTTGGCTGGGGCAGATCGTGGGGCCGCATGGATCGGGCAAGAGCTCGCTGGTGGCGGCGCTCGAGCCGGCGCTGACAGCCGCGGGGCGAGAGCTTGTGCTGGTGCGGTTGCGCGATGACCAACGAAGGTGGCCGGCCGAGATCGATCCCCGCCGATGGAGCAAGAACACGCTCGTAATCGTCGACGGCTACGAGCAACTCGGCCGGTGGGCCCGCTGGAGGCTGGCGCGGTGGCGGCGGCGCGCCGCCTGCGGGCTGCTCATTACAGCGCATGCTTCCGTCGGTCTGCCGACGATTTGGGAGACGCGGCCCAGCGCGGAGTTGCTTGCGCGGCTCGTGGCCGACCTGCTGCACAAGCCAGAGCTCACCGCGGCCGAGCGGGCGCTTGTGGAGGGGGTCTTCGAGCGCCGCGGCGGCGATTTGCGCGAGGCGCTGTTCGACTTGTTCGACTTCTTGGAGCGCGGAAGCTGGCCGGTGTGAACGAACACAGGCTGGAAGCCTGTGCCACGGATACAGGCTGGAAGCCCGCGCCGCGGATACGGGCCGGAAGCCTGGGGCACGGAGGGAGAGCTCGTGCCGATGCGGGCTGCGCGGGCTGGATGGGTTGTAGCAGAGCATGGCCTGCTGCAACCAGCGCCACTGCTAGCATGCGCTGGGTGAATCTCTTCAGTTTCGGCATCTTGCGCCGGCGACTTGATCCTTTCCGTGACCTACAGTTGCCCATCGGCCCAGGGGCGGAAATGCGCTCCGAGGGCTCGGGAAAGCAGCGCCGTGACACGGCACACTTTGCCGCGTCGTCGCCGTTTTTGCAGACCATGCAATCGTTGCCAGCGCTATTTGCTTCCAAATGGCGCGGCGACGTTGCCGGTTGATTGACAGGTTGGTGTCGCTCCTGATTTAACTAGGGAAGACACAAATTTTTTGCGCGGGGAGAGAGAAATGTTCAAGTCTCGAGTTTGCACCTGGAGCCTGACCTGGCTGCTTGGCAGCTTGGCTTGGTCCGCGCCCGGGCAGGCCGACGCCTGCTGGTGGTGGGGCCGCCGTTCGACGTACTACGTGGCCCCGGTCGTGGCGGCGCCCACGCCGGTGGTGACCAACTTCGCTCCCTCCGCTTGCTGCGCGCCGCAGCAGGTCTGCCAGATGGTGCCGCAAACCGCTTACCGCATGCAGTCGGTGAGCGTGCCGGTGACCAGCTTCATGCCGGTGGCCGCCGTCGATGGCTGCACTGGCTGTCCGACCACCACGCTGCGCCCGGTGACGAGCTTCGTCCAGCAGACGCAGATGGTGCCCTACACGACCTTTCGCCAGGTTTGCCAGAGCGTCTGCCCGACGACGGCCTGCTCGCCGATCGTGGCCGCTCCGGTGGCCACCGTGGCGGCGGCGCCGGGTTGCTCGACTTGCTCGGCCGGCGTGCCAGCGCTCTCCACGGGAGTGACCGTGCCGGCGGCGCCCCTGACCGGCGCAACGACGGCCGACATCGCCCCGACGTTGCCGCAGGGGACGGCGGCCCCCAACTACCAGGCGACGCCCACCTACCAGGCGCCCGCCGCGGCGGCCCCTCCGGCCAGCGGAATTCAGAACGAAATGCGCCCCGTGCCTGACAACACTCTGCAAAACGGCGGCGCGAGCACGAACTCGGCGATTTCGCCGCGCTGGAGCGATCCGCGCAACCGCACGGCGATGCACCCGTCGGGAACTCCGCGGAGCTACAACACCGTGTCGCGCGTGGTCGATCTGCGGGGCGTTCCCCCGCAAGCGTCGCCCGCCGCGGTGGTCGCTCCGGCCAAGGCCGCAGCGCCGGTGACCCCGGCGATCGACGTCGGCGGCTGGAAGGCTTCGAGCCGCTAGGGCCGCCACGCTCGGATTAAGAGACCTCTGCCAGGCCCGGTCCGCACCCTCACGCGGACCGGGCCTTTTGCATTCCAGGCTGCCTTGCCGATTGCCCCAGACCCGAGTACGATTCGCTCCGAAGGCAGATCCTCTGCCATGTTCGTGCTGAAGACGTAAACTTTTCGCTGAGCCCTTAAGAAAGCCCGTCGGGCGCTCACTATAATCTCTGGCCGCGTGTACAGCCGCCGCCCGGCCCCCTCTGGGGGAACGGAGCAAAGCGGACGGATCACACAACCCGGGGTTCAGGCGCCCACTTTTTAACGACGGGCTCTCGAAAACGCGTCGCCACGGCATTGCGGTGGAGGTTTTGCCTTTCTTCTTGCGCACTTCCGGATGATTAACCGCCGAGACGCCGAGGCGCGGAGAAATGCAGAGAGCGTGAAAAGATTTCGGCTGCGGGCCGATCGTCCGTTTCTTAGAGCGATGTTGGAACTCGATTCATCCCTGGCTGATAAGCGAGCGCGGCTGCTCGAGTTGATCGCCGGACTCGGCCGGGTGATCGTGGCCTACTCCGGCGGGATCGACAGCACCGTGGTGGCTCAGGCGGCGCAGCTTGCTCTGGGAGAGCGGGCGCTCGCCGTCACCGGCGTGAGCGCGAGCCTGGCTGCTGGGGAACTCGACGAAGCGCGGCAGATCGCGGCGCGCATCGGCATTCGGCATGAGGCGCTCCCCACCGATGAGTTCGCCAACCCCAGCTACGTGCAGAACGCCCCGGATCGCTGCTATCACTGCAAGACGGAGCTCTATTCGCAGCTCGAGCGGTTGGCCGAGCGCTACCCGGACGCGGTGATCTTGAACGGGGCGAACCTCGACGACGGCGGCGACTATCGGCCGGGCTTGCAAGCCGCCGCCGAGCACCGCGTGCGCAGCCCTTTGGCTGAGTGCGGCTTCACCAAGGCCGACGTACGGGCATTGGCGGTCTCTTGGGATTTGCCCACCTGGGACAAGCCGGCCTCCCCCTGCCTTTCAAGCCGCGTGGCCTATGGCGAGGCGGTGTCGCCTGAGCGGCTGGCGATGATCGATGCCGCCGAGCAGCACCTGCGGTCGCTCGGGCTGCGCACGGTTCGCGTGCGCTATCACGCCGGCGACCTGGCCCGCATCGAAGCGCCGGTCGAAGCGTTGGCCAAGCTCTGCGAGCCGGTGGTGCGCGAGGCGCTGCTCGCGCGGTTGCAAGAACTGGGGTTCCGCTACGCCACGCTCGATTTGGCCGGCTTTCGCTCCGGCAGTCTGAACGACGTGCTGCCGCTGGAAGCCCTGCGGCAATTCGCGGCGCCGGGCCGCAAGCGCTAGACCGTCGCGTTCGGCTGGCTCCAAGGTATGATCGTGGGGTCGGGGCGACTTCCCTTCTGCACCAGCCCAGGCTCCTTGCCATGCGGTCCTCGATCGTGCTTGCGTCCCTCTTGTTCGCATCTGCTGGCCTCTTGTCTCAGGACGCTCGCGCGGGCGATTGGCCGCAGATCTTGGGGCCCGCGCGCGATGGGCACGCCCAGGACGAAAAACTGGCCGCGACCTGGCCTGAGGCCGGACCGCCGAAACTGTGGGACCGCCCCGTGGGCCAAGGTTACGCGGGGGTAGCCGTAGCGGCCGGACGCGTTTACTTGTTCCACCGGCAAGGGGACCAGGAAGTGCTCGAGTGCTTGGCGGCCGACAGCGGCGCGCCGGTCTGGAAGGCATCGTTTGCCGCCGATTACTCGGGGGGCATCGACGCCGACAAAGGGCCGCGGTGCGTGCCCCTGGTCGCTGGGCAACAGGTGGTGGTGCTGGGCGCCGGCGGCGGACTGCGCTGCTTGGCGATCGCCGACGGCGGCGTGCGCTGGCAGCGCGATCTGCGCGAGGAATTCCAGGCCGACGAGGGGTACTTCGGCTTCGGCAGCACGCCTTTGGCGGTGGGGGCAAGGCTGCTGGTGAACGTGGGCGGCAAGCGCGGGGCCGGCATCGTTGCCTTTTCGCTGGCCGATGGCCGCACGCTGTGGCAAGCCACCGACGACGATGCAAGTTATTCGTCCCCCACGCTGGCCCGCATCGACGGGCAGCCCTTGGCGATCTTCGCGACGCGGCTGAACGCGGTGGGCATCGTGCCGGAAAGCGGCGCAGTGGCCTTTCGCTTTCCGTTCGGGCAGCGCGGCCCCACCGTCACCGCCGCGACGCCGCTGGTGTTCGAGAACCAGGCCTTCTTCACCGCCAGCTACGGAGTGGGAGCGCTCTTGGCGGCGGTGGCCCGCGGCGAAGCCACGACCGTATGGGAATCGGGTGACTCGCTGTCGAGCCAGTACCCAACGCCGATTTACCACGACGGACACCTCTACGGCGTCGACGGGCGCGAGGACCAGGGGCGGGCGAGCTTCCGCTGTGTGGAGGCGGCCACGGGCAAGGTGACGTGGAGCGAAGAGAACTTCGGCATGGCCCACGCGATCCTGGCCGACGGCAAGCTCATCGTGCAAAAGGTAAGCGGCGAGTTGCTGCTCGTCGATCCCACGCCCGCCGGCTTTCGGCCCCTCGAGCAGGCAAAGGCCATCAAGACGCAGGCACGGGCTCTGCCTGCCTTATCCGACGGGCGCCTCTACATGCGCGACGGTTGGAAGCTGTCGTGCTTCGATCTACGGTAGCCGCGCGGGGCACGAAAAAAAAAATGTGCCGCGGTGGTCGCCCTCAGCCCGGGCGCTACTATGCGGATCGTGACTGCTCCCCTCCTCTGACTGGGGGAGCATTGGCACGGCGCGGCCGGCGAATGCCCTGGCGATTCTGGCTAGCGGGCGGCGCTCGAGCTGCGCGCCCAACTAAACGAGCGGGCGATGAACAAGCGTGTAGTAATCGTTGGAGCAGGGCCGGGCGGACTTGCCGCAGCCATGCTCTTGGCCAAGGCTGGGCTCCAGGTGCAGGTGCTCGAGCGGTTGCCGTTTGTAGGCGGGCGCACCTCGAGCTTCGAAGAGCAGGGCTTTCGCTTCGATCTAGGGCCCACCTTCTTTCTCTACCCGCGAATCCTCGAGGAAATCTTCGCCGCGGTGGGCGAGGATTTGCATGATCACGTCGAGTTGCGGCGGCTCGACCCCCAGTATCGACTGGTGTTTGGCGGCGGCGGAAGGCTCGATTGCACGCCGGACGTTGGCCGGATGGAGCAAGCAGTGGCCGCACTGTCTCCCGACGATGGGCCTCGCTTTCGCCGCTTTCTCGCCGAAAACCGCATCAAGTTCGAACGCTTCCGGCCCGTGCTCGAGGCCCCGTTTTCGTGCTGGCGCGATCTGCTGCGCCCCGAACTGCTGTCGCTCCTGCCGCTGGTGCGGCCTTGGCGGTCGCTCGATCGCGAGTTGGCCAGCTACTTTGCCGATCCACGCCTGCGGCTGGCCTTCAGCTTCCAGTCGAAGTACTTGGGCATGTCGCCGTTTCAGTGCCCAAGTCTGTTTTCGATCTTGAGCTTCCTCGAGTACGAGCATGGGGTGTTTCACCCCATCGGCGGTTGCGGCGCGGTGAGCCAGGCGATGGCCCGCGTGGCGCGCAAATTGGGGGTGCAGATCGCGCTCGGGGAACCGGTGGAAGAGATCGTATTCGCGGGGCGACAGGCTCGCGGCGTGCGGACGGCCGCCGGCATCTATCCTTGCGACGCCCTGGTGATCAACGCCGACTTCGCCCGCGCGATGACGCAACTCGTGTCGGACCGCTTACGGCGGCGTTGGCGCGACCGGCGGCTGGCCAAGAAGCGGTTCTCGTGCTCGACGTTCATGCTCTATCTGGGTCTCGACGGCAGTTGCGACGAGCTGGCCCACCACACGATCCACCTCTCGGACGACTACGTGCGGAACCTCGAAGACATCGAGCGGCGGCACGTGCTGAGCGAAGATCCTTCGTTCTACGTGCAGAACGCCTGCGTGACCGACCCCACGCTTGCGCCGCCTGGGCAGAGCTCGCTGTACGTGCTCGTGCCGACGCCCCATCAGCACGCGAACGTCGACTGGCGGCGAGAAGCTGGCCGGGTGCGGCAAACGACGCTCAGGCAACTGCGCAAGTTGGGGCTCGAAAACGTGGAGCGCCGCATCCGCTTCGAGCGAATGGTCACGCCCGCCGATTGGGACCAGGCCTACAACATTCATCGTGGGGCCACGTTCAACCTAGCGCACACGCTACGGCAGATGCTCCACCTGCGGCCCAACAATCGCTTCGAGGATTTGGAGGGCGTGTATCTGGTGGGCGGAGGAACCCATCCGGGCAGCGGGCTGCCGGTGATCTACTCCTCGGCGCGGGTGACCACGCGGTTGTTGCTCGAGGACCTGGGCGTGACGGCTCCGCAAATCGGTCTGCAGCCGGTCACAGACCGCCGGCGGCACACTCGCTCGCAGGTGGCGTAGCCCATGATCGCATCTTGCCCCCAGGCGTCGATTTCCTCCACTTCCTCGCTCGACGCGGTTCGTGGAGCGCAGGCGGCGGCGCGACGGGCGCAGGCGACCTGGGCCGCTACCCCAATCGGCGAGCGGCTGCAGGTGCTTGGCAGGTTTCGCGCGTTGCTCGCCGAACATGGTGAGAGATTGGCCGCGGCGCTGAACCTGCCGCAGCGGCGGAGCGCCGGCGAGAGCTGGACCAGTGAGATCGTGCCGCTCGCAGATGCTTGTCGCTTTCTGGAACACGAGGCACGCCGAATCTTGGCGCCGCGCAAGCTCGACGCACGCGGGCGGCCGCTCTGGCTCTGGGGGACCAGTGCCGAAGTCCGCCGCGAGCCTTGGGGACTGGTGCTCGTAGTCGGGCCGGGCAACTATCCGCTGTTTCTGCCGGGCGTGCAGACGCTCCAAGCGCTCGCGGCCGGCAACGCCGTGGCGCTCAAGCCGGGGCTCGGCGGCGGACCGGTGCTGCAGGCATTTCGAGAGTTGCTCATCGAGTCCGGCCTTGATGGCCGCCTGCTCCCAGTGCTGGAGGAATCTTCAGCAGTCGTGCAGCAGGTGATCGAGATCGGCGTCGACAAAGTGCTGTTGACCGGCTCGGCCGCCGCGGGCCGCGCGGTGTTGGCCGCCTTGGCCGACCGGCTCGCGCCGGCCACGCTCGAGCTCTCAGGCTGCGATGTGATGTTCGTCCTGCCCGGAGCAGATCTGGACTTGGTCGCGCGAGCGCTGGCGTTTGGCCTCACGCTCAATGGCGGTCAAACGTGCATCGCTCCTCGGCGCGTGTTCGGCGATCGCAGTGCGCTCGCTGAACTGGGGCAACGGCTTGCCCGGAGGCTCGCGACCGAAGCGCCCCTTGAGCTGGGCGCGGAACGTGCCCAGCCGCTCCGGCGGCTCGTCGACGACGCGGTCGAGAGCGGCGCCCATTGCGTGACCGGCGGCTTCGTGGACAGGTCTCGGATGACCCCGTTGGTTTTGACCGGCGTCCGAACCGATTGCGAGCTCGCGCGGAGCGACGTCTTTGCCCCGCTGGCGATGCTCATCGCATGTGCCGATGCAGCGGAAATGTTGGCCGCCAACGAAGCATGCCCGTATGCGCTCGGGGCCAGCGTCTTCGGTCCCGAGGACGCGGCGCACGCCTTCGCGGAGCGCGTGCCGGCGGGCGTAGTCGTGGTGAACGATCTCATCGTGCCCACCGCCGACCCGCGGCTGCCGTTCGGAGGGCGCGGCGAAAGCGGTTTCGGGGTGACGCGCGGAGCCGAGGGACTGCTCGAGCTGACGCGTCCTAAGGTGGTCATCCGTCGCCGGGGTCGTTTCCGCCCCCACTTCGAGCCCGCAGGCAACCAAGTGGAACTCGCGCAGGCTTACCTCCAGGCACAACATTCCGCGAAATGGCCGAGACGCCTAGTCGGGTGGCTTCGGCTGATCGGCGCGCTGAGGGGGGCCGGCCGCGGGCCAGAACTAGGGAGCGAACGGCATGACTGAACGAATTGGCGTCATCGGCGGCGGTCTGGGCGGCTTGGCGGCCGCCTGCACTTTGGCTGCTCGGGGGCACTCGGTCATCCTCTTCGAGCGCGGAGAACGCCTGGGGGGTAAAGCGGCCGTCCTGGCGGAGGCGGGCTACCGCTTCGACATGGGGCCGACGATCCTTACCCTCCCGTCGGTGTTGGCGCGGATCTTTGCCGAGGCCGGGCGGAGGCTCGTCGACGAACTCGACCTCGTTCCGCTCGATCCGCAGTGGCGGTCGTTCTTTGCCGATGGTTCGACGCTCGACCTGGTGGCCAACGTCGACGACATGTCGGCGCGTTTGCGCGACTTCGCCGGCGACCGCACGGCGCGTGGGTATCGAGCGCTACTCGAACTGTCGGCCAGCATGCACCGGGCTTCCGAGCGGTACTTCTTCTGGAAGCCCGTCGGCGGGGTTGTCGACACGTTTCGCGCGTCGACGACGTTTTCCCCCGGTGTTCTGCAAGATCTCTTGGCGCTGCGCGCCGGGGCAACGGTGGCCGGCACGATTCGCCGTCGCGTGGCCGACGATCGTGTCGCACAGATGCTCGATCACTTTACGCAGTACGTGGGCTCCTCGCCCGAGGCTTCGCCGGCCGTGCTCTGCGGCATTGCCCACATGCAGACGAGCGAAGGCATTTGGTATCCTCGCGGCGGCACGCGGGCCGTGCCGGCGACGCTCGAGCGGCTGCTAGGGGAACTCGGCGTCGAGGTGCGGCTGGGGCAAGGGGTGAAGCGGATCCTGCACGAGCGCGGCCGAGTGTGCGGCGTGGAGACCGACGACGGCGAGCAGACTCCGCTTGCGGCGGTCGTGTCGAACGCCGACTCGGTGCGCACCCACCGCGAGCTGCTTGGCGGCGACGCCGCCTGGCCGTTTGAGCGGCGGCGCCGCTACGAGCCCGCCTGCTCGGGGGTTGTGCTCTATCTGGGACTTCGCGAGCGGTACGAGCACCTGCTGCACCACAACTTCGTGTTTTCAGCCGATCCCCACGCGGAGTTCGACGCGATCTATCGGAAGGGAAAGCCGGCGGCTGATCCGACGTGTTATGTGTGCGCGCCCGCCGCCACCGACGCCACGGTCGCTCCGCCAGGCGGCGAGGCTCTCTACGTGCTCGTTCACGCGCCCTACTTGCGGAGCGGCCACGATTGGCGGCGCATGCTCCCCGACTATCGCCGCGTGATCCTCGACAAGCTGGCGCGCACGGCCGGTCTGGAAGATCTCGAAGAGCGGATCGTCGTTGAACAGACGTTGACGCCGCAGGACATTCACGACCGGTATCACGTTTTGCAGGGCGCCATTTACGGGTTGGCTAGCCATGGTCGCTGGTTGGGCGCCTTCAAGCCGTCGAACCGCAGTCCCGATCTGCGGGGACTTTACTTGGCTGGCGGAGCGGCGCACCCCGGCCCCGGCATGCCGATGGTGTTGATGTCGGGCTGGATCGCCGCCGACGCCCTGGACCAAGACCTCGGGAGTTCGACGAGCGAGGAGGGCAAGGCATGGGCTGCGGCGTCGGTGAGCTGATGCCCGAAACGTGTCGCGAGCGGCGACAGGGGGAGGATCGCGCGTCCGCAGCGACGCTCCCACGCGTTTCCCATTGGTGGGTGCGCATGGCCGCACGCTATGCCGAGTGCTACGCGGCAGGAGGGCTGCATGCCGTGAGGCAGTCGCGCGCGGGAGGAACGCCTGACCTGGGGACCGCGCCGGCGGTGATCTATCTGAATCACCCGAGCTGGTGGGATCCACTCGTGCTCCTGATCGTCGCCCAGCGGCATTGGCCCGACCGCCGGCACTTCGCCCCAATCGATGCGACGGCTCTCGGGCGCTATCGCGTCCTCGAATCGCTCGGGTTTTTCGGCATCGAACGCGGAACGGTGGCGGGAGCGCGGCGGTTTGCCCAGGCGACGCGGAGCATCCTGGCCGAACCACGAGCCGTGCTCTGGCTGACGCCGCAGGGACGGTTCGCCGACCCTCGTAAGCGGGCAGCAGCACTCGAACCCGGCTTGGCTTGGCTGGCTCAGCGCGCAACGCCCGACGTCTCCTTCGTGCCCCTGGCGCTCGAGTATCCGTTCTGGGAGGAACGGACGGCGGAGTGCCTCCTGCGTTTTGGCCCGGTCCTCGAGCGCGAGCAGCTCGCGGCTTTCGATTCCGCCGAGCGCGGCCGGCGCCTGGCCGCCGAGCTCGAGGCGACGCAGGATCGCTTGGCTGAAGAATCGCTGGGGCGTCGCGCAGCCGACTTCGAGACGTTGGTCCAAGGCGCTGCGGGCGTAGGTGGCGTCTATGACGCGTGGCGCTGGCTCATGGCCCGCGTGCGCGGCGAGCGCTTCCGCGCCGAGCATGGAGGGGGAGAGTGATCGCGTGGGTTCTCGTCTTTGGCTCGCTGCTGTTCGCCGCGCTGCCGGCGTGGCTTTTCCTTCGCAATCTGGCCCTCTACCGGCCGCCGCCGCTGCTCGATTCGCTCGCGCCAGGGGAGTTTCCCTTGGTTTCCGTGTTGATTCCTGCCCGCAACGAAGAAGCTCGGATCGTGGATGCGGTCGAATCCGCTTTGGCCGCGCGCGGGGTTGAGCTCGAGGTGCTCGTGCTCGACGATCAGAGCACCGACCGCACGGCGGCACTTGTCGAGCAGATCACGCGGCGCGATGCTCGAGTGCGGCTCGAACGAGCGCCTCCGTTGCCCGCCGGCTGGTGCGGCAAGCAGCATGCCTGTTGGACGCTGGCGCAGCGGGCCGAGCATCCTTGGCTGTTGTTCGTCGATGCGGACGTGCGGCTTTCGCAAGACGCCGCGATGCGCTTGGCGAGCTTCGCCCTTCAGCAAAACGCTAGCCTCGTCTCAGGCGTGCCCCGCCAGGAGACCACGGGCCTGCTCGACGAATTGCTGGTGCCGCTGATTCATTTCGTGCTGCTAGGGTTCTTGCCGCTCGCGCGAATGCGCGCGAGCCGCGATCCGGCCTACGGCGCGGGTTGCGGTCAGCTCTTCCTGGCCAACCGAGACGCCTATTTCGCGGCCGGCGGACACCGGGCGATTGCCAAATCGTTGCACGACGGTCTGCAGTTGCCGCGGGCATTTCGGCGAGCAGGACTGTCCACCGATCTGTGCGACGCCACGTCGTTGGCGCGCTGCCGGATGTTCGCAAGTGCCGTCGAGACCTGGCGGGGCCTCGGGCGAAATGCCACCGAAGGCCTGGCGGCGCCAGCGATGATCGTGCCGGCGACGGTGCTGCTGGTGGGTGGACAGGTGGCGCCCGTCGTCCTGCTGTCGATCGGACTCGCCCAGGGCTGGCCTGCCGGGCTGGTGGCCACCGCGGCGGTGGGGGCGGCGCTCTGCTACCTGCCGCGCGTCGCGGCGGCCTTTCGTTTTCAGCAGAGCGGGCTAAGCGCGGCGTTGCACCCCGTGGGCGTGGCGTTGCTCGTAGCCATCCAGTGGCAAGCGCTGGCCCGCAAACTCCTCGGGCGGCCCGCTCGCTGGCGCGATCGGGTGTACGCGGATCAACCGACGCCAGCGGCTCACTAGTGCGAACGGCCCGGGAGCGGCTTGCGGGCCGCTCCCGGGGCGCGCGTTCGAGCTTGTCTGGCGCTACTTGCCCTCAACTTTGACGCCGGCGGAGGGCGCGGGCTCCTCGCGCAAGTCGTCGAGCTGCTGCTTCAGGTTGTCGAGCTGTTCCCGCAGGTGGTCGAGCCGCTCGTTGACGTCGGCGCCGCGTGCCCGCAGACGCTCGCGGCGTTGGGGCTCGGCGAAGGACCACTCGACGCGACCCGGGGCCGGGGCGTTCCAGACCTGCGGAGCAACGTGCCTGACTGCGAACTGCGGCCGGCCGAACAGGCCCGAGACGTGCGAGCGAATCTCCTCCGGCAAGTCATCGAGCTTCTCGTCGGTGGTCTTCCACTCCTTGTCCCCTTGCTTGGCCACGATTTCGGCCGGCGCGCTCCCCGACTTGGTGATCGTCACGGTGAGATCCTTGGGAAACTCGGCCTGGTCCACGAAAAAGCCGCCGCCCCCCGCTTGATTCCAAACCATGCCGGGGCCGAAGTTGAACATCCGCATCCGGCCCTCGGGGTTGCCTGGCATACGATTGATCCATTTTCCCACGGCGCGGCGGACGTCGGGTTGGTCGCCGGGGGCGGCCGGTTCGGGGCGCTTGGTGGGCGTCACCTTCAGGATGCGCCGCTCACCGCCGCGGAGCAGCGTCAGCTCGAGTTCCTTGTCCTTGTTGTCCTCGATCACCGCCACCAAGTCGGGCAGCGCGCCGATGTTCTTGTCGCCGATCGAGAGGAGGACGTCGTTCTTCTCGAGGTGCGCCTTCTCGGCGGGGCTGGCGGGCTGAATCTGCGTCACCACGTAGCCTTGCCCCTCAGGCAGCTTGAGCTGGGCGCGGAGGACATCGTCGGCCGAGTCGCCAGCGATGCCGAGCCAGTGGTCGCTGAGCTGCACCTTGAAGGGTCCGCCGGACTCGGGGTTCCCCTCGGCGAAGAAGAACAACATGTCCTCGGGTTCGCCATTGTCGGATTTGTTCTCTTGGGCGCGGAGCGATGCCCCCGAGCCGAGGATGACGACCACCAGGGCCAGCGTCGCCAAGCGATCGCGAAGATCATCAACACGCATTGCTGCACTCCTATTTCCGTGGGGTTGGTAAGCAGGCATGCCCGGCGGCACGCTCCGCTCGAGACTCAATACTCGATCCAGCGTTATTGGTAGACCGGCGCTCCCTTGAGCTGCACTTCGACTTCCTTGACGGGCACGATCAGCTCGCGACCGTCGCCCAGCCGCACCGGCACGAGTTGCCGCCGCTCACTGACCCGATGGCCGCGGCGCTCGAGCTCGGCGAGCACCTCGGGGGAGGGCCCCGTTGCTTCCGCCTGGGCCAGCCAGGCCTCGCGGCCGCGGGCCTCATCGAACACCGGCAACTGGACCGTGTGCCGCCCGCGCCCTTGATCGTCGGCCAACTCGAGCGATACGAGCTGAGCGCCGTTGAGCGAGGGGGAAGCTTCGGCCGGCGGAGATACGTTGGCCGAAGTCGCCGGCGCGGGGGCCGACCGTCCGACCAGCGCGTAATCGCCGCGCTGCAAATTGGCGGACGTCGCGCCGCGCCACCAATGTCCGGCCGCAAAGGCCAAGGCGACGGAGGCGGCTAGGGTGAGCAGTGCGCCCCAGGCAGGACGGCGAACGACGTGGGCCGGTGCGGCAGCGGGCACGACGACCGGCGGAGCGTGCTCGACGGTCCGCCCGCGCAACGCTTGCCCCCAAGTCTGCGCTTCGAGAAATGCGAGGGCGCACCGCCGCCAGCCGTCGGGTGACGCCTCGAGGGCCAGCAGCAGTTCGCGGCGGCGGCGCTCGTCGAGCTCGCCGTCGACCAGGAGATCGATCCAAGTTTCGTGTTCGGGAGTCATGGTCGAAAAAGGGAACTTGCTAGGTTTCACTGCCCACGGGGTCGAGGGCAGAGAGCTCTTGCCGGAGCCTTGCCCGGGCGCGGTGCAGCCGGGCTTCCACGGCGCTGTGCGAGGCGCCGAGGTGGGCGGCCAACTGACGGTAGGACCAACCTTCGGAGTACTTGAGCAACAGGATTTCGCGATCGCGCGCCGGCAGCCGCACGAGCCCCTGCCGGACCGCCGCCTGCCGTTCGTCGGCCAGCAGCCAGTCGAGCGGGTCGGCGACGCCGGCGTCGTGATCTGCTGGCGGCCGGCGCTCGGCAAACCGCTGCACCAGCTTGCGAGCCCGCCCGCGCTTCCGCCGGTAGAGCAGGCACTGACGGACGGCGAGTTGGTACAGCCAGGGCGCTAGCTTGGCGTGGTCGGCGAGGGGCGCCTGTTGCCGGACCGCCGCCAACGACACTTCCTGCAGCACCTCGTCGGCGGCCTCCCGCTCGCCCACGCGCGCCAAAACGACCAGCCGCAGCCAATGCCCATGGGCCGCGAGCGCTGCGGGCCAGTCGATGGCGGCGCGGGCGAAGGCGTCGTCAGGCGGTGGATCGACGGAAGTCATGGCGTGCAGGAAGGGTTGCCGCGGACGAAGACTTCTTGCTGTTGGGGCGGACTGAATACGCGGGAAACGCCTGATTGGGTCGATCTCTTAGCCCAGGGATCGTCGTTCGCAACCCGCTGCCCCCGCTTGGGTTGCCCTCAGGCCGCCCCTCGCTTCCAGCCGGGCTTTCCTTCCGTTGGAAAGTGGTATAATTTAGGCAGTTGAACCTGCGAAAACTCTTTCCGTTCGGAGCCGAGAATCCCATGGCCGTGAAGATCACCGAAAAGGCCGCGAGCGAAGTCAAGCGCATCATCGACGAGCAGAAGCTCGAGGCCGACACCGTGCTCCGCGTCGGCGTCACCGGCGGTGGCTGCAGCGGCTTCAGCTACGCTCTGGGCTTCGACAAGGGCTGGGACGAAAAGGCCGACTCGAAATACGAATACCATGGAATCACCGTGGTGGTCGACAAGAAGAGCGCCCTGTACCTCGACGGCACGACGGTCGACTTCTACGACGGCCTCGAGAAGCGCGGCTTCACCTTCGACAACCCGAACGCCGTGAAGAGCTGCGGTTGCGGCAGTTCGTTCTCGGCGTAAGCGCGGGATCGCCTAATCCACCGAACATATGCGGCCGTCAGTCGGCGACTGGCGGCCGTTTCGTTTTAGGATCGAGATGACGACCGACTACGACGCGATCGCCCACGAGTATCAGGCGGCCAAGCGGCAGCCCTGGCGGAGCGCGATCGAGGCGCATTCGCTGGTCAAACTCGCCGGCGACGTGAGCGGGCGCAGCGTGATCGATCTGGCCTGCGGCGAAGGCTATTACTCGCGGCTCGCCAAACTGCGCGGGGCGCGGCGAGTGTTGGGGGTCGATCTCTCGGCGAAGATGATCGAACTGGCCCGCCAGCAAGAAGCCGCCGAGCCACTCGGCGTCGAGTACGCGGTGGGAGACTGCGGGGCCCTCGAACTGCCGGAGAAGTTTGACCTGGCGCTGGCAGCCTATTTGCTGAACTATGCCCGAACCGCGGAGGAGCTCGCGCACATGGCCCGCAGCGTGGCCGCCTGCCTGCCGCCAGGGGGCCGGTTCGTCACGGTGAACTCGAGTCCCTTTGTCGACTTCCGGCGGGCGTCCTCCTACCGGCCCTATGGCTTCGAACTAGAACTGGGCATCGCGCCCGATCGCGAGGGGCGCGTTCCTGAAGGTACGCCCATCTGGTGGCGGTTCTTCTTGGAGAACGAAACGCTTGAGATCGAGAACTACTACTTGAGCCCCGAGACGCATGAACAGGCGCTTGTTGCGGCCGGCCTGGACGACGTACGGTGGGCACGCCCCGAAATAGCAGTGGGCGCCGAACGCCCGGACGGCTATTGGGACGCCCTTCTCGATCACCCGCCGATCATCTTGCTCACCGCCGTGCGATCGCGAAGATAGAGCGAGCCGCGAGGCCGGCGCCGCGCCGTGACGTCTGGCCCGGTGAGATTCTTTCGACTGAGGACGCAGAATGCCCATCGTGCGAGTTTCCGTTGGCGACATCGAACTGAGCGTGCTCGATGAGGGGCACGGCCTGCCGGTCCTCTTGGTTCACGGGTTTCCGCTCGACCACACGATGTGGCGCGAGCAGATCGCGGCGCTCGCTGGCAAGCATCGCGTGATTGCGCCCGATCTGCGAGGTTTTGGCCAGAGCGAAGTGACGCCCGGCAAGGTGACGATGGAGCAGTTCGCCGACGATCTGGCAGCCCTGCTCGCTGCGCTCGAGGTGCGCGAGCCGGTGGTGCTGTGTGGACTGTCGATGGGAGGGTATATCGCGTTTCAGTTTTGGCGCAAGTACGCCGCCCGGCTCAGAGGGCTCGTGCTGTGCGACACGAAGGCGGCGCCCGACTCGGAGGAGGCGGCGGCGCAGCGGCTCAAGCTGGCCGAGCTCGTGCTGCGGACCGGCGTGGCCGTGCTCTCCGACAACATGCTGCCCAAGCTGTTCGACCAACACACCATTGCCCACCGACGAGACATCGTCGAGTCGATTCAGGCAGTGGTGCTGCGCTCGAACCCTCAGGGCGTGGCCGCCGCGCAGCGCGGCATGGCGGAACGCCCCGATATGCGGCCGGCGCTGAAGGACATTGCCGCGCCGACGCTCATGGTCGTCGGCGAGACCGACGCCATTTCCCCTGAGGCCGAGATGCGCGAGATCGCCGCAGGCATTCCAGGCGCTCGGCTCATCGTCGTGCCCGGCGCGGGGCACATGGCGCCGCTCGAACGTCCCGAGGGCGTGAATCCGGGCCTGCTCGAGTTTCTGGCGCGGCTGTAGGCGGCGGCGGCCTGGCCCTTCGCTGGCTTTTGGCGCTCCCGTCAGCCGGCTTACGCCGGCCGTTCGCCGGAGGCGCTGGCTCATTTTCTTGCGTGGAATGCCGCGCGGCGGCCCCGCATAATGCCCGCAGACAAGTGAACGAGAGGCAACTCGAAGGCACGCGGGGGCCGGGGCATGACGACGACGGACGAATGGCTGCAGGAATACGCCTCGTCGCGAGGCTTGGCGCTGCGAGTGGATCGCACGCAGAGCTTGATTCGCGGCGTGAAGATTCTCGGGCTCGAGTCGCGGAATGGCCGCAGCTATATGCCTGAGGCGCTCGCGGCCGCGGCGGCCCTCTACGAAGGGGCGAAGGTCAACGTCAACCATCCGCGAGCGGCCGCGGCCGCGCCCCGCGACTATCAAGACCGGCTCGGCTCGATCCGCGGCGTGAGCTTCCGGGCGGGCGAGGGCCTGTTCGCCGACCTGCATTACAACCCCAAGCACGCGCTCGCCGAGCAGCTTGCCTGGGACGCCGAGCACGCGCCAGAGCACGTGGGTTTTTCGCACAACGTCGAAGCGCGAACGGCGCAGCGCGAAGGGCGCACCGTGGTCGAAGCGATTCTCACCGTGCAGAGCGTCGACCTGGTGGCCGACCCGGCCACCACGAGCGGGCTCTTCGAGTCCGTCGCCGACGCGCCTGCCGTCCAGCCGGCGAGCGAGACGACCCCAGTTCACGAGGACACCGCCGTTGCGCTCGACGAGGTGACGCGGCTCGAACAGACCGTCGAGCAGTTGCGGCGAGCCGCCCGGCGGCGGGAGCGGCTCGACGAGGCGGCGGCGTGTTTGCGGGAACGCGGCCTGCCCAGCCTCGACGATCCGGGCCCGCTCGCCCACACGCTGCTCGACGAGGACTTCCGGAGCGCGTTGGCAGCGGCCGAGTCGAGGCAGGCGGTGGTCAAGCTCGTCGAGCAACGGGAGCAACTAGTCGCCGCGGCGGCCGGCTGGCATGAACAGCGCCGCCAGGCGACGCGGCCAACGAGCCGCGAGCAGCGGTTGGTCGACGCGCCGCTGCTCGAGGCGGCTGACGCGCGGCAGTTCGTCGACTGTATTAGCCGGGCGAGGTAGCTCGTGGCCGGTAGCCGGTGGCCAGTCAGGTTCAGCGCGGGCTGACGGCGGCTGGCGACTCGTCGCGCTATTCTTACACAACGGGGGAGCCAACATGGCAGATACGATGCCTTTCAAACCGCGTTTTCCCGGCGGTTTTCGACAAAATCGGGCTCGGTGTTACCGGAACCGTTACCGGGCCGGTTTTGCACCCTCTCGTAGGCGGCCCAAAGCTGGTCGGCAGCGGTCTGGGCGTTCCGGCCGACGTAGAACCGCATCGTGGTGTCGATCGACTCGTGACGCATGAGCTGTTGGAGCACGGCCGGCATGACGCGGACCGACCAGCGTTCCCCGAAGCTGCGGCGCAGATCGTGGGCACTGGCGAACTTCAGCTTGCCGCTCGTGTTCACCTTCACCCCAGCCGCCTTGCCGATGGCCGAGATCGTCTTGCTCACGTTCGTGATGCACGCCACCGTGCCCCACTTGTTGAGCGGCCGGAACACGCGGCCCCGGCGATCCTGCTCCGGCGTCGCCAGCAGGAACTCGGCGAACTCGGGAGCCATCGGCAACATGCGGTCTTGGTTCCCCTTCTCGCACTCCGCGGGGATCCACAGCATGGGCCGCCCGCCCGACAGGTCGACGCAGAGGCGGTCCTGACGGTCCCAGTACAGCTCTAGCGACTCTTCGAGCCGCAGGCCCGACCACCACAGGCCCCGCAGGTAGAACTGCCAGCAGGCGGCCAGCTCGTCGCCCTGCACGGCTGCCACCTTGGCCAGCATCCGCTCGAACTCCTCCGTGGTGATGGGCCGGCCCTTCATCACCTTGCCACCCTTCACCCGCTTGAGCTTGGGGAACTTCGGGGCCTGGGCGATCAGGCCGTTCTGCTCGGCCCAGCGGAGCGACGATTGAAAGTGTGCCAGGTGGCAGGCGATCGTCTGCTCGGAGCGCTCCTTGAGCCGCAGCTCGGCCGCGTAGGTCGTGAGCAGCTTGGCGTCGATGTCGCGGAGCTTCGTCGCCTCGGTCACGCGAAGCACCTTCTCGATCGAGTTAAAGACCGACAGCACCTTGTCGGTGGTGCGGTCGGCCAGCGAGGGGAGCTGCAGCTTCTCGTACTGACTGCGGAACTCGCCCCAGGTGACCTTGCTGGGCTCGCGGTAGGTGCCGGCGAGCAGCTCCGTCTCCCACTCGACGGCCTTGCGCTCGGCCTCCCGCTTGTTGTTGGTGCCCGTGGTCCGGGTCTTCTTCTTCCCGGTCAGCGGGTCGACGTACTGCATCTGATACGCCTTGCGGTCGCCGAAGCGGACCACGGAGACGCGGATAGGTTTCTGACATGGCTTCTCGTGAAAAACTCGTCTCGAAAATGGGCCAGCCAGTCGCGTAGGCTGCGGCTAAGTTGGTTCTTGGGTCCGCGGGCCGCCCTCACCCCACCCCGGTCAGAAGGCGGCCTGCGGCCCGTTTTCGGCCTGATTCTCAAAAATGCGACGCTCTAGGATGCGCTCTAACGAGCGCCGAGAGGTCGGGTCGACCTTTGACACGCCCCCAAAACGGGGTCAGTCGCGACAGCACGCCGCCAGCTCCGGGTCGATGTGCTCGCCCGCGGCGGCCTCGATCCGCTTCCGGGTCTGACGCAGGACCGGAGCTTGCAGGCCCAGGTAGGCCCACAGCGGCCCCTTGGACTTCTCGTCGAGCTTCCTGATCTGATGCCAGACCTTGAGAATCTGCTCGTCGGCGTAGGGGAACTCGTCGGGCAGGCAGTTGGGGATCGTCTGGGCACACCGGGCCTTCACTGCGTCGAGAAGGCGCCTGCGCTTGCCCGGCCAGAAGTGGGCCAGCTCGCTGCCGGGGTCGAGGTTGTTGCGGGCGAAGTGGTCGAACACTTCGATCATCGCGCACACCAGGTCGGCCGGGCTGAACCAGCCTTTGCGGGCGCAGAAGTCGTCGAGGATCTTCTGGCCGTCTTGCTTCGCGTCTCGAATCATGGGTCGTACTCCTTGGGGAAAAGAAAAAGGGGCCCCGGCGGCTAGAAAGAGATCACCGCCGGGAGCCCCACGTGTGCCAGCCGGACAAATGCCGGCCAGCAGTGAAAGACGGTGCCCAGCTAGGGCCAGGCGGCGGTTGGCGTCTGAGAAACCGGCCAACCAACCGCCCAGCCCGTCGCCGCCTAGTGTGTTAGTTCCACGAGCGCCACCGGCTCGGGGCGGAAGATTTGCCGAAGCTTGTCGATCTCGTCGCGGGCCTCCATGCGGACGAAGTTGATCGCTTGGACAACTTCCGGCTGGTAGGTCAGGCTATAGACCCGCTGGTCAGAACGGATCTTGACGCAGGCTGCACAGGCTGGCACCGCTTCGTTCTTACCGAAGCGAACGTGCCCCTTGCCGAGGTAGGTGTCGACGTCGCGGAGCAAGTCTGCACCGCAAAGCACACAGATGTAGCCGTGCATCGCGTGCTTGGTGGCTTTCTTGAGCTTGTCAGTAGGCATTGAAAACTCCAATTTCGAGTAAGAGTTGTGCCAACGGTCTAGGCGGCCTCGTCTGGGATCCAACCCGGCTCGACGATGCCGGTGTCGTGCAGCACTTCGCCGCCCTCCTTTGGACCCCCGAGCACCAGCTCGCGGGCGATGTACTCCAGGTGCATGTCGCCGTCCCGGCGGGCGTCTTCGGTGAGGGCGTTGACCCACTGCTGGGCCTCGCACCCGTAGCAGACGTCGGCGTCGTACCAGCCGGCCTCTCGGTGCCGATGGTCGATGATCCAGATGCGGAACAGGCGGGGATGCATGCGGGCGTGCCGCTTCGTGACCCGGTAGCCGTCAGGCAACGGGGTAGCACTCTTGCGGCGGGCCGGCTTGCGGCGCTTGGTGGTGGTGGCGATCACTCGGCACCCCCTTCCGCCTCAGCGTCCTCATGACGCAGGGCGCAGAGGAAAGACTCGTCGGTCTGCTCGATCACGCCGCCCCGCCGGCTGCGATCCGGCTCAAAGGCGAACGTGCCAGCCAACTCTCCGTCCTCATCGACCTCGCGGGCGACGCAGATGACCCCGTTGCGCGGGTTGATGTTGTTGGCTGAGACCCAGCGGCGAGCCGTACGCTCAGGGATCTTGCGGTGAACCTGGATGATCTCGATGCCTTTCACCTCATCGTCGTCGGCACAACCGGGATCACGAATCAGAAGCATCAGCAGGCGGAACCAGCGCTGCGGCTTCACGTCGAGCACAGCGACAGGCGTTCCGGGCAATTCGAGGAGTGCGGTCATAGTGACCCTTTCCGAGAAAGAGAAACGGAGGAATGCCCCTGCCCCTTCTCTCTGTCCGATCGTTCAGGGTAGCCGCGCTAAATCACGGGCCAGCGGCGCGGCCGTGGTTGCAGGACCACGCCGTCCGGCTTGAGAACCGGCTCGATCTCGCGAGCCTCGACGCGGACCGGATTGGCCGGGTCGTAGTTGGAGAAGTAAGCCAGGGCCTCTTGCTCAGAGACGTCCGGCTTGAGGATGTACTCGACGCCGTTCGGGTCGATGGCGACGAGCTGAAAGCGTCGCGTGGGGGCGGATGCCACGGGAATCACGGGCATGACGAGGCGGCCTTTCGCTGGGCGCAGCCCCGTCTAACCAGCTAGTGACCGTGGCGTAGGACCACGCGCGCAGCCTCGCGGACAGCGCATGGTTAGACGGGGACACGCTCTTGATCGGGCGCATGTGCAAAGAATCCTACGAGGCCCTGTCCGGTCGCGGGTCACTAGTCCGCGGCGGCGTTTGGCCAACGTCGATCAGTCTACCCCGTGCGTCGGCTGCCGCAAGCCCGGTTGGCAACGATTTCGGTAACAGCGAGCCGGGGCGGGGTCTGGATTCCCGCCGAAAAGGTGGTATGACAGCGGACTGGGGCTGCTTGGCGACTGGCTGAGCGATATGAGTCCGTTGATCGCTTCGCGTCCCCTAGCTATCCTTTTCCACGCACGGACGTACCCGCCGTCCCGCAGCCAGGGCTGTTAGGAGTCCTTGCTGCGGGCTTTTTCAGGGACGCCGCGGTTGCACGTCGGGCACAGCCCGGCACTCTTTCGACACACCACACACCACAGGTGCCACAGGCCATCGACCTGCTTTTTCTTGAGCTTCGTTCCGCACGGACACGTAGGCTCGATGGGCGAGCCGCACATCTTGCGAACCGGCTTGTGGTAGCAGAACCCGCAATCTGGGCAGACCCAGCGACCGTTCAGTTCAACAAGTTGGCAGTCCATCAGCTAATCGCCTGAATGGTGGGTGTGGCGAAGGCCCCGAACACGCCGCAGTTGGGTGTGGCTGCGTCCAGGAAATAGGCCATCGTCCGCGGTGCGGCGAAAGTCGTTCCAAGGCAGTCGACATCGCCGGGGCCGTCGAAGGTTCCCCGCCATTCGTTCCAATTCACCCACGCGGTGTCAGAGCAGTCGGTGAGCCCGTAGACGAGAATTAGGACCGCCAGATTCGGCACGCGGTAGCTCAGCACGTACATCGCTTTCGAGCCGGGATTGCACGGGTCGTCCATGCAATAGGTCCAGCGGCAGATGCCGCCCACGCTGCCGAACCAGTCGAGAACGAAGGTCCCCTCAAAGCCATCGCATGCTGCGCCGCAGCCGATGAAGTTGTTGAACGAGTTGGCCGGCATGACCAGTTCAAACTGGTTCGGAATCGTGCCGGCGATGCAATTCGTCTCGCAGCCATCGGACCCAGGCGGGTCGGTATGCCCGGTCGGGCAACATCGCGGTTGAACGCCGATCCCCGGCGAGCAGCTCACGACCATCTATGCCGCCTCCGGGCACGTGACCCAAACGGCGTCCCACTGATCGGCGGTGAAGTCGTACCTGCCGAAGCACAGGCTCGAATCTTCGGTGCCTGTGAACACATACGCCCCACCATTGGCGCGGTTGTGGATCGTAAGCGTTCCCCCTACGTCAATCGGCAGATCGTCGTCATCCTTGAGCCGGTTGGCGTCGCCCAGAATCCGCGTGACGGTGATCGTAAACGTGGCATCGGTTGTGTCGACGTCCGTGTCGAGCGTCCCCTCAACTTCAGCACAGGTCAGCGGCGGCGGCCCCGACGAGATGTAGTACTTGTCATCCTCCAGCTTGTAAGTCGCCATGACGGAATCGCCGGTCTTCAGGAACTCCCAGTAATCGGTCGCCCCCGCGAACGGGTCCCAGACTTCATAGGTGGCGTCGCCTTCGCCGGTGCCCTTCGGCTCGATGCCCCGCATCCAGCTCTTGAGCGTGCCGCTGCTGCCGCCTGCGAGGTAATCCTCGGTCAAGACGATCGACAGTTCCTCCGCAGGCATCTCCATCCAAATGATGTTGCGGACGGGGATAGAGACTTTGGCACTATTCGTGTCGTACGTCCCGGCGAAGACGCTGTCATCGAGCGTGAAGTGGTCATCGTCGACCTTCGTGATCGTCCATGTGCCGTTGACGCCATCCAAGTCGGTTCCGGTTCCGCCCGTGATCGTGACTTCCATGCCCGTTACGAACGGGTGGTCGAGAATTCCAATGAGCGTCGGGCCGTCATCGACACCGCCATCATCTGCGCTCTGGATCGTCAGGGTATAAGTCGGCCCGTCCGGCGGCGTGTAACACAGACCAAAGGGAAGCTTTGACGACCAAAACGACGTGCGCCACGACTCAAACGTGAAGTCTTGGACCATGTACGCATCGGTGGAGGCCGGGTCCGAGAAGTACTCGGTTCCGTCCCACTCCACGGGCACCGCCGCCGCCGCCCAACGTGCTTCGTTAGCGTCGAACGGATTGAGAAGACCGATCAGCTTGAAACGGGTAATCGCCACGACCCCGCTGCCTGATCCGTCCCCGGTCCGCACCAAGTAGAGCGGCCTAGTCTCTGCCTCTGAGCTGGTGACCAGCCCCATCAGCCGGCCCACGAAACGATGGTTCACCGTCAGCGAAGGCGAAGGGTCGAGGAAGCGGATGAAGCATTCCTCGTAGTCCTCGAAACTGCCACCCTCGGCATCCGAGATGTAGCGGGTGACCTTGCCCGCATAGAGATCGTTCGAGCTGTCGGCCTTCACGATGCTGGTGAGCTTCACCACCTGGCAGCGATCCGGGTAGTTGGGCGGCCCGTGCTCGGAAAGTTGCGGCGGCCCGAAGTTGTCGTCGTGCCCATCCGGTTCGCCGCTGGCCGCACCCGGCAGGCCCGTCGTAGTGGCGATCTCGGTCAGTAGCCCGCCATATTCGAGGCCGTAGTCCCGCCAGAGCACGAGCTTGAGCTGTGGGCCCGGTAGGCAGTTCACGGCCCCGGTGTAGATGATGCTGTTCCGCAGACCGGCATTCTTCGTGAGCCAAGCCGCTGCCCGCTGGCTCGCCCGGGTGTTCAGCTCTGTGATCATGCCGGCCGTGAGCGACGTTTCCCCGTGCTCGACCACGGCGGCCAGATCGTCCCACAGGGGAAGCACAGAGCCCGCCAGAGCCCCAGAGAGCCCCGTCGCCACGTCCACCGAATAGGCAGGGGCAGCGATCGCGTTGCCCGTCGTGCCCGTGTCGTTTTCCTGCCCGGTGTCGCGATCGGACACATGGAAGAACACGCGGATCGTCGCCGGCCCGCGGCAGGCAGTGCCGGTGCTGGGCTCGCCGTAGAACTCGACCTGGTTATTCGGCAACGACTGGGCGGCACTGAGGGCGATCAGGTCGAAGGCGTCGGTAAACGGGTTGTACCGCGTCGTGACACCCAGCTTATCGCGCACCTGGTGCAGGGCATCCCAGGCGCTCACCCCGATGAATTTGAGGTTCTGAGGCTCGGTGCTCGGGGCCGTCACTGGCAAGCTCGGCGCCACTCCCAAGCCGGCATCTGACCAGAGCTGATTGACCAGCGTTGTCCAGGTCCAGGGTGTGCCGGAGCTGGTCGACTCGTAGAGGTAATCGACCCCGCAGGGGGGCTACGTGCGACGTTGAACTGGCGGTTGATGCACGTCCACCGGCTCAGGTGCCAGCGACGATCAGCCAGCTCGAGCATAAAGAGGGCGTTGGGGTCGCCAGCGTGACCACCGGTCACCCGCCGAGTGCTAACCACGTAGAGGTTGCGGAACGTCAGCCGGGCGGCAGGAACGCCTACGTCGCCGGAATTGAAAAAGACCAGTTCGTGGCCGCGGCTCGTATCGATCGCCCTCAGATCGGAATTGAGAAGCAAGACATACCCCACGCCTGGCTGCTGGCCGATGGGGCAGGAATATCCGTTAGCTTTGCCGGCAGCCAAGGGGTACTGCCGACTGTCTGCACAAATGCAGGTCCGGCCGGCGAAGGTGATGCCCCGCGTGAAGCTCATTTGCTAACGTTCCGGTAACGGGAGATTTGAAACTGCCGGCGTTTCCCGGCTCTGTCATGGCATGGGTGATACGTTACGCCACTTGCAGCCCCCGGCGATGGGCCTCGGCGAGTAGTTCCTGGTACTTGGCGTCGAGCCGCGCCAGTGCAGCGGAGAGCTGTTCCCGCATGTGCCTGATAGGCTGGGGGTGAAGCGCCATGAGGTGTGGGTCTGCTTCGACTCGCTTGATCTCGGCTTCGAGCGTCCACTTCGTGGCCACGTCGTTGGCGTATTCCACCCACCACGGGGCACCAGCCCGGATTTCTTCGAGCACAACGCGGCCGGCTTTCTCGGCCTCTGCATCGCCCGTTTCGACCGCGTGCCTGAGCCAGTGGCGGGCGATCGTCACGGCCAGTTCTAGCCGCGCCTGCTCGGGGGATAGGTTCGCTCGGCGTTGTGCTTCTTCGGCGTCGGCCCGGGCGAGTAGGTCGCGCAGCTCCGCTTTGGCCTTGGCGGCGTTCATCGTGGCCCCCCGAAGCGTGCTGTGGCTTCGTCGATGATTGACTGCAACTCTTCATCGCGTTGAATCGGCTTGCCGAAGACTCGCTCATACAGCAGCGTCATGGCGTCCAGGTCGCCAGACTTCGCAAGCTCGACGAGCTTCTCTGTCACCTCGCGTAGGTCGCTCGGCTTGATCGCCTTGAGGAAGGCCGACCGCAGAACATGCACCTTGCGGCTATGTGGATTTCCCGGACCACCGGGGTTTCCCTTCGCGAATCGCCCTGAGGCGTCGCGACCGTTCTCAAACGGCGTTGTCGGCGTGTTGCTGGCGATCATGATTGCCTCTGAAAAACACCGGGAACCCCAAGGGCGCCATGGGTCCACAAGGGGCCCCGATGCGATTGTTTCAAATGCCGGGCGGTGACCAGGGATGGAAGCCCGCCCGGCGACATCGACCGCTCGCCCCAAGCGGCCGACGTGGTTCAACGTCGTTTCCTGATCCCTGACTGTTCGAGAATCCGCTGGGCTTCCAGCCGATCGTGCAGCGAGGCCCGTGGCTTGCTCGTCGTTCGGTGGAAGAATGCCGCGGCCTCCTGCCGCTCGTAGGCGCTCTTGAGCACGGGGTCCGTCGCCGCGGCCGACAACTGAAGGTGAACCGTGTTGCGAGCACGGTGCATGCGTAGGACGTTCTCGACTTCGAGCTTCTGCTCATCGTCGAGCCGGCCCTCCCGCGACCATGCCCGATCCGGGTACTGGTCGAGGTGTTCGCACACGTCGAAGTAGTCGTCGAGCGTCATCAAGGCGAAGGCGTTGGCGATGTCCTCCGTCAACGCGGGAAGCCTGATGCCGGACTGCTCTAGCTCGGCGATCGCCTTTCGCCAGGCGGCGATGTGTGAATCCATCGCATGTCCAGGCGCTCGGTCACTGTAATCGGTCGCCGCGCTGTACGGCATGTCCTGGTTGCCGCCGAGCGGATGGTCGATGCCAAGCGCTCGCAAGAATTTGACCGCTTCCACAAAGGCGCGGTCGCTGTCGACGAGCACTTCGTCGCCGACGTCACTGGCCGAGTTCTCGATCATGGATTTGCCCCTAGTCAACGTGAAGGGCTGCCTGCAACAGCGCCTCCACTTCGGATTGTAGCGATGCCAGCCGCTCCTGCGTAGCAAGAGGCATGTTGAGCTGGCGGAAGTTCTGAAGCTTGTCGATCTCGTTCCGCAGTTCCGTCAGTCGCTCCTTCGTGTCGGAGTCTGCCAGCTCGCCTTGCAACCGCTGACGGGCAGCCTGGGCGGCTTCCACGATTCGCCGCTGGGCGATCTCAAGCTGGTTCAACTCACGGTCGGCGGCGTTGAAGGCATCCTCCGCGGCCTGCTTGGCGTCGAGGTACGCCTGGCGGGCAGTGGCCTGCCGCATCGCGATGGCCGACAACTCGCGTTCGGCGTTCGCCCGCTGATCCATCTGGGCTTTGCACTCACGGCGAGCGATCAGCCGGCTGACGTCGAGCGTCAAGGCGGCCGTGTCCTTGCCCGCGGTTTGAAGGATCCCCGTGGCGGCCTCCGGCGTAACGAGCTTGGATCCATCAGCGGCGTCCTTCACGAGCGCGAAGTAGGCGTCGAGGGCTTCGGCTTCACGCTCCCGCTGTTGCTCCACGATTGCGTTCGTGAGCGTGTCGGCGGGGTTGGCGGCTGAGAAAGTGGCTGGCATGTTTCTGTCCTTTGTGAAACTGGGTAATGTCGCGTTAAACGCACCAGATTCGTCTGTGTGGCGTTCCGGCGCGGTGTGCATAAAGTGTCGATGGATTGCCCGGAGGCCCGCAGATGCAACGCTAGGTATTTTTCTGATGGTGCTCTGCCTTGGCCTGCTCCACCGCCCTGTTCATCCGCTCTCGGCCATCGTGAATCGTCTCCTCGGCGTAGAGCGTGGCCCGATAAGCCTTCAGGTCCGCGAGCGCCGCGCGGGCGGGCTCGATTTTCGCGGCGAGCTGCATCCGCTCGTCTTCGAAGACGGCACGCTTCTCCGGCGACGGTCCGCCGAAGTCGATGAGGTCCTGCAATCGCCGGCGGCGAGTGTCGGCCTCCTCGATCAGGTTGGTCAGGAAGTCGAGGGCGAGCTGCATTTTTGGGGCTCCGAAGTAACAGGTGTTGGCGGTTTCGGGCGTTGAATGCTGGTTTTGCGGGCCGTGGCCAAGCAGGGTGTATGCGTTGACGCCAGCGGCGGCCCCAGCCAAAGCCAGGGCCGCCGTGACGCCGGGCGTCTAGTCGTCGTCGCACGTGCAAGGCAGGTCGATGGCCAGCAGCTCGGCCACCTCGTCGAGCCACGGAATCGGGATATCGCCGCCGTTGTCGAATGCCTCGGTGACGATGTCTGCGATCAAGATGCGGGCCTTCACCAATCGCTCGTGATCGCTGAGCGGCCGTGGCTGGCTCAAAATCCTCGCCTTGAGGTCAGCCCTTCTCTGGGCCATGTCCGCACGTTGCTTGGCGATCGACTTCTCTGCGGTTTTCATCTCTCGTCTCCTCGTTGGTAATTGCCCCAATAAGCCCCCGTTCGATCAGTCCGCGAGACCATCGGCCGGGCCACACGGCAGCAAACGGCTTTCTCGCCACTCTTGCTCGGCCTCCATCGCCAAGCGCACGATCTGCGAAATATCGCTCCACCCGCTGCCAGGCTCGCCACATGCTCGGTACACCTCGCCGCAATCAAGGGTTGGCATGCTGGCGATGTCTCCCTCTCCACCGAAGTCCCCCACGTAGGCGACGCGGTCGCCAGCCCACCGGCCGACCACGGGCTTGCCGATGCTGAAGTCACCGCCAGCACCCGGCTGGCTCCCAAATCTCCCGCTGCAAGCGGCCACGAGCATTGCAAGCGCGGTAGAAGTCGAATTGCCCCCGCCGACTTGCTCACACAGTTTCAGCCCGCACCCGATGTGACGGGGATGAACGAACTCGCGTTTGTCGAAGTTCACGAGGACATGGTATTGGCCCATCTGTTTGGTTCCTTTCGGTGTTGTTGGGGGTATGGTCGTCAGTGGTACGGTTGGTTTCTGGATGCCCATCCGGTTCCGGGGGCGGTGGTACGGTTCGCCCCCTTATAGGGGCGGCGAACCGCACACCTCTGAACCAGTGGTTTGACCGGTTTCTGAACCACTCGAACCAGTCAAACCAGTGAGGTCTGGTGACCCTGCTAGGGGGATGCGAAAACCGTCGCGGAGCTGCTTGCCTTTGACGATTTCGCAGGGCTCAACGCTGCCCCGGTCCACGCCCAGAGCAAGGGCTCGCCCCACGGCCGCCTCTCCCGCGGGCAGCCGGTCACGCAATCCACGCTTTGTGTCGCCCTCGCGGGTCTTCATCAGCAGCCCGATGATCCGGTTGAGCATCGCCTCGTCCTTGGCCGATGTCCTCAGTTCCTTTTCCTCTTGCTTACTAACCTCCTCCTCCTTCCGGCATTCGCTCGGGTCCAGGAGGCGGACTTCCCAGAAGCGATCGCCGTGGCCCGTGCCCTCCTCGATGTCGAGGCCGTGCAAGCTTCCGTGGCCCGCGGAGCCGCCGATCGACAACCACAGGGCATGCTGCCCGGAACCGGGTTCGTACTTCTCCCGGCGGCTGAGCAGAATCCACTGCCGGGCAAACTCCGCAAACCCGCTCCAAGCGATGTGCTGAAGCTCAAGCGGTTCGCCCTGGTCCAGTCCGCCCTTCTTGGCGTGGTGCAGCAAGATCGGCGTGCAGCCCGTCTCTCGGCACACGCGGGAGAGCTTCCCCAGCAACTCGCCCATGTGAAACAGGTTGCCAGCCGAGTCCTGCACGTCCATGCACAGATAGGCGGGGTCGACGAACAGGACATCGATCGCCAGCCGCTTGATGGTCGCCTTCAACTCCGACAGGTCGCGGCCGCTCGATAGCTGGGGCAATGTGTCCGACCAGTGCAGATTGCCGACATTGCAGAGCGTATGTCGGTAGTGGGAACAGACCCGCTCCGCGATCTCCCGCAGCGTGGCCAGACCGCTCTCACCCGACATGACGAGCACGCGGACCGGGGCGGGCACTGCGTACTTGCCAAGAAACTTCAGCCCCGTCGCCAAGCAGAACGCTAGCGCCACCATGATTGTGGTCTTGAGCGTTTTCATCGGGCCGCACAGCAAAGCCGGCTGGCCCTTCACGAGCACACCTTCGCACAGGTAGGTGATTTTCAAGTCAGCGCTGGCCAGCTCGTCGCTCGTGAGGATGGGGAACTTGTTTTCGGTGGCCGTCTCGCCCGTGAGCCAATCCACGTCGTGGGCGAGCTGTGCGAGGATTTCCTCCGGCGCCTTCCCGTTGGCCGCGTGCATGGCCACGGCCTGCCCGACCAGCACCAGCCGCCGCTTCACGGCGTGCTTCTTGATGATCTTGGCGTAATAGGCCGCGTTGCCCGCGTGGGGAACCGACGTCGCAACTTCGGCGAGAAATCCCATGCCGCCGATGCGTTCCATGTCGCCGCTGCTATTCAGCCGGTCGACGAGAATCGCCAGGTCGCCCACCGGCAGCCCGTCATCGTGCATCGCGACCAGGTGGGCGAACAGAATTCCACGCGCGGGGTCGAAGCCGTCGCCGGGGTCGAAAAAATCGTTTGGCCCGACCATCGTGCGCACTTCGTCGAGCACGTCCGGCTTGAGCATGATGCTGCCCAAGAGCGCTGTCTCGGTAAGCGGATCATGGGGGAGCTGCTGCTCTTCACTCGCTGGGCGTCCTGCCGCAATCATCAGTCGCCGCCTCCTGCTCGTAACATTTCAGGCGACACAGCGACCGGCTCGACTGGTTTTTTGCCAGCATCTTCGGCTGCGTCATGGCATCTGTTGTGCGTGGAGGTCATAGGGACTCCTCCGGCACACCCTCGCCAAACGTCTCGTAATGCCACTCGCTGTAGCAGTCCACGCAGTGGGTGACTGATTTCCAGACCTGCTCCCATGCGACTGCCCGCGGGCTATCTTCGCCTTCCGCAAAGGCATCCTCCCACGGTGCCTCCTTTTCGCTCCCGTCGAGGGCCCGGCGATCAAGATGCAAAGCACACGCGGCGGCCATGTGCAGCAACCGCTCAGTCGGCCACTCGCGCGCCCATTCGACCAAAGCGTTCATCAATGGTGGGTTGCATTGAATGCGAATCATCGCCCCGCCCTCCGCCGCTTCGGGCTGCTGGCGACCGATCGCTCCCAGATGCCCCGCAACGTCATCGTGGCGACTTCCCAGGCCCGCGAACTGCCGAGCACGGGATGGCGCCAGGCGGGGCTATCCCAGCCGATGAGGCACGCCAAGCGGGTCTTGATCCAGACCCACGAGCGCTCGGTGTGGCCGACGTTGGTGGCGAATCTCGCCAGGTCGTCGAGGGCAGGCTGCATCTCGCACAGCCGCTCCCACGTGAGCCGCGGCTCGGCAGTCGGCGGCGAGATGAAGAAATTGCCGGCATCGACCGGCGGCACGTTGGTAGAATTGCTGATGTCCATCGTTCTGCCCTAGAACTCCGTTGAAGTGGACCAAGCCCCGGCGGGTGGCGACCCGTGCGGGGCACTTTTATGCGCCTAATCGGGCGCTCCTTCGCCGGCAGCAAGCCGGTCGATGTACTCGAAGAAATCCCGCCCTCGGACCCAGACCACTCGGCCCGCGCGGATCGTTTTTAAACCCTTCTTGCGAGCGGCGCGAGTCGCCCACTCGTCCCACCCGACGCGCCGCTGGAACTCGTCAATTCGATAGAGCAACGTCGGGTCGATGATGCCCTCGTGGCGTGGTCTGCCCGGCTTCCGTGCGGTCTTCTCCTTCACGCTACGGCCTCCGTCAGGAGCTTGCCGCGGCGGCGGAGAGCATCGACGAGCAACGGCAGGGCAGCTTCAGGGATACTGCGTCGCCCGCCCCAGAGGGGGCAAGCCTTCGCCAACCCCGGCTCGTCGTAGATGACGTTGGTGACGTGCCGAGGAGAGATGTCCTCGCCATAGGTGTCGGTCAGAAGTTTCGCGGCACTGCTGGCCGTGTAGACGCCGGACATAAGGACCTCCGCAAACAGTGGCGACGGCGACCGTCGTTAACCCTGTTGCATTGTCCGGCGATAATGAGGGGAGTACAGACGTTAGATGCCTCCGCTCTGCCGCTGCTTCGCCGCCGCTTTTTCGACTGACCAATAGATGCCCTCGCCGGTCCCGTCCATGCTGAATCGCAGGCCCGACTCCTTCAGGGCTGCGTTGAGTTTTTCGACGGCGTTTCTCGCTCGATCTGCCCCTGAAGTGCCGCCTTTCGGGCCGAGAGGGTTGTCGATATGCGAAGTCCACTCTTCTTCCTGAAAAGCGCTCAAGAGCGTCGTCTGCGCCTCTGCGGGCTGACGAAACTGCTTTGCCGCTTCGCCGCAGACAAAGAGCGTTCTGAGGGTCGCATCCCATCGCGGTGTTGCGTCGTCAGGGAACGCGACGGCGCGCACTTTTTCGCCGTCGAGCATGTCCTTTTCGAAGAATCTCGTGAGCACCCCGGTGGCCAGCTCATATTGAAGGACAAGCTTCCGACTGCTTGCCTTGGGCAAGAAGCTGTGCATCGCAGGAGAGGTGCAGGCGCAGTTCTTGGTGGTTAGAACGTAGAACTCCCATAACGGGTCGGCAGCCACGTGCAGTGATTCCGCCAACGCGATCAGCCCCCTGGTCAGGCAGAAGAAATCTGGCGCGTACAAGCCGGTGATACCCTTGATGCGAAGCGTGGCCTCCTTTTTCCAGAATGCCCTAGCGAACGAGCGGTCACCTGGTCTGGCTTTCTCGGTCAGCAACCACTTGCGGTCCGTGAGGAATGGCTTGGTTAGGTCCTCGGGCACGACCGAACCGTCCGGCCAAGGATGAGAGGCGTACCAGACGGTTCGCTCTCTTGCCTGCGTGCAAGTGATGGAGTTCTCCCACTTGAACGGCTGCCCATCATGGGGAACCGAATCCAAGTTGACGCGAATTCTGTCGCCCATCGCATTCCCTCCAAAACGGCCAGGCGTCCGGCCGGGGACCGCGGGGGAATGAGCCGCGACCACCGGCCGGACAAGCGGGAGCTACCCGCACCCAGCCTATTACCAACAGTGTTAGCCAGACCGTGCATCGAGCGTGGCTCTGGCGAGACAGTCACTTACGCAGGATTGTAGCAAAAACCCCGGAAAACCCGCAGCGAATCAAGGGGGTTGGCTAGGGGTTCGCTTAGTCCTACAGGCAGATACGATGCGCTGGCGGTATGGGGACACTTGCCCGGTGACGTTGCCGGTCGACTCGACGACCGTGATCGAGATCGGCGACTTGGTGTATCTCGACGTCGACGACGCCAAGCCGGCCGGACTGATCAACAACATTGGCGGCGGCGGTCCGGCCAACTTGGCCGCGGCGCAGGAAGTGTTTCACGACACGTTCGTAGGCGTGGCCATGCAGCGGAGCCGCAACGGCGACACGCAGCCGATTCGCATCGCCACGGGGGGCGTGTTCGAAATGAGCTGCGCGAGCGCCACGCTCGAATTGGGGACGCGCGTTGGGCTCGACGACAACGCGGGGGGGACGGCGCTCGAGAGCCAGCAGGTGATCGCCGTGGCGGCAGGCTCACCCAACCTGTCGATCGGCCGCGTCGCCCGCCGCGTGAACCCGGCCGACACGAAGGTGCTGGTGGAGATCAACAGCACGGTCCTCCGCGACGGCCCCACCGCCGTGGCGTAGACAGATCTCTGATTGCACCACGGAGACACGGAGGCACGGAGAGGAGCCATCCGCCGAGCTCCCTGTCCCGTTGGTCGCTAAGCAGCTGAGGCCTCCGCAGTCACCACTCCGTGCCTCCGTGTCTCCGTGGTGAAGAGAACGAACCAAGCCAACCGAGGGGTAATCACGTGCGAGCGATCAAGTATCGAGAGCTACGGCGGCGGTATGAGTTGGACGGCGCTGAGCGGACGGTGGAGCATCTGAGTGAAGCGCTCCGTGGCGGGGCGCTCTCGGCCGGCGACTTCAGCCTCCGCGAGTTGGCCGAGGCGCTCGTGCCTGACGGGCGGGAGTGGGTGCGGCTGCTCGATCCGCGGAGCGCCGGGGGGGTAACGCTGCTCGAGTCGTTCGACGGCGTCGACACCACGGCCTTCTCGAACATCACGAGCCAGTTGGTCTACTCGAAGATCATGGAGGCCTACACGCAGGAGGCCTTCGTGATGTCGAAGCTGGTCGACACGGTGCCGACGCGGCTCGACGGCGAAAAGATTCCTGGCATCGCCCGCTTGGCCGACGGCGCTCTCGACGTGGCGCCTGGCATGCCGTACCCCAACCTGGGGTTCGGCGAAGACTACATCGAAACGCCGGCGACGACGAAGCGGGGCTTCATCGTGCCGGTTACGCGCGAGGCGATTTTCTTCGACCGCACCCACTTGGTGCTCGCGCGGGCGGCCGAGGTGGGCGAGATCCTGGGGCTGAACAAAGAGAAGCGGCTCTTGGATCTGGCGCTGGGAATCGCCAACAACTACAAGTGGCGAGGGACGGCCTACAACACCTACCAGGCCAGCACTCCCTGGATCAACGTGAAGGCGAGCAACGAACTGATCGACTGGACCGACGTCGACGGCGCGGAGCAGCTCTTGGCCGAAATCCTCGATCCCAACACGGGCGAACCGGTGCTGGCGCCGGCCAACACGGTGCTCGTGATGCCGGCCTACCGGCACGCGGCCCACCGCGTGTTCAACGCGCCGGAGATCCGCTACACGGGCACGAGCGCGGCGACGACCACGGTGGCCGCCAATCCGCTGGGCAACTACCAGGTGCATGAGAGCCGGTTGGCCTATCGGCGGATCGTGGCCAGCGGCGTGGCGGCCGACACGGCTAAAAAGTGGTGGTTCCTCGGCGACTTCAAGAAGGCCTTCGCCTACATGGAGAACTGGCCGATCACGGTCACTCAGGCGCCGCAAAACAGCGAGGCCGACTTCAGCCACGACATCGTGATCCGCTTCAAAGCGAGCGAACGGGGCGCGGCGGCCGTGCTCAACCCGCGGTACGTGGTGAAGAGCACGGGGTAGGGCCGGAGGCGAACCGCGGTTGCGCCGAAGGGGCAACGTCTTACCGCGGAGGACACAGAGGACGCAGAGAGGAGCATCGAAGGGGCGCTTGATTCGTCGCTGACTGTCTTCCCAGTTGGTCTTCGTCGCCTTTGTGGCTTGCCGAGAGCTTCTTGGCCGAGCTTCGTCTGTGTCCTCCGCGTCCTCTGCGGTGAAAGTCCCCACGGTGAACTGCAGTGAAAGAGTGCCTTGCCGAGTGTCGGCGGCGTGGTCTGGCATACGATCTCGCGGGGGAGTTGGGAATGTCGAGAATTGGCGATGAAACCGTGGCCAGCTTCGATCATGGCCGCAAGAGCAGCATTGGCGTGTCGGCGGTGCAGCTCGTCACGACTCCGCTGCACGCGGCCAAGGGGGTCGAGTTGATCGCGGCCTCGACGAACTCCGGCACGGTCTACGTAGGCAACGCCGACGTGACCCCGGGCTCGGCCGACGCAACCGACGGCTTTCCGCTCGCGCCGGGCGCCCGCCTCTTCTTGCCGTTGGACGACCCGAGCAAGGTCTATCTGCGGGGATCGGCGTCGGGACAGGCCGTGTACTACGTGGTGCATTGATGCGCAGACAACAACGGCGCGAGCAAGCGATCGTCGGCGGCGCGTTGGCAGTGGAGCCGTCGTTCTTGTGGCGAAACTTCGCCACGAGCGGCGCCCGAGCGGGCGAGTACGAACTGTACGTGCCGTTTGGCGCGGAGTTGGGCTCGACCCGCTACGGCGTCTACACCTTTGGACCCTATACGGGCGGCGTGATGCACCTGGGACGGATCAAGGAAGGGCTGCCTGTCGTCAACAAGTGGCACAACGACGGCACGGTGACGAAAACCGGCACTTGGACCACGACGAGCAACGCCACGGCGATCCCCGGTCCCGGCTCGGCCGCCTACAGCGTGGCGGCGGGAGACACGATTCAGGCCACAGTGACGGGGCACACATTGCTCCTGCGCGGCTACACGAACGTGAACGGCGGCTTTGGCTTGGTGGCGCTCGACGGCGACTACACGGCCGCGACGATGTTGCCGGCGGTGTCGAGCAGCGACTTCAAGGCGATCAGCGGCGTGGCCGCCGGACCGGGGGGCGTGTGCCGGGTGACTTGCACCGCCCACGGTTTCGTCACCGGCGCCACGGTGCTCGTCGAGAACGCGGGAGGCGTGACGGGGCTCAACAACCTGCGGCACACCATCACCGTGGTCAACGCCAACACCTTTGATTGCGATGGGTCGACCTTCGGCGGCACGTACACCTCGGGGGGAACGGCGGGCTACTTTGCCCAGGCCGATCTAGGCCGCCGGATCGTAAACGCGTATTCCATCGCCATTTCCGCCTTCGACGAACACTTTGCCTTGGTCGAGGGACTGGCGGATGGCGCGCATACGATCACCGTGCGAGCCACAGGCACGGCCCAGGCGGGGGGCGCGAGCGGCAAACGCTGCTACGTCGTCGGCTTCGCCGCGGCGTCCGCGGGCGGCCGGCTGAGCGATGCCAATGCCGGCATGGGATACCTCCGTGATGTGGTGAACTATCGCGCTTCCAACGGATACTCGGCGCTGGCCTCGGCAATCGAGTTCACGCCAACCGGCTTCAGCAACTATCAGTTTCTGGGTGAGGTCCACGGGAACGAGGCGCAGACCGCGCTGGCCTGGAAGGTCGACGGGGCCGCCGTGTCGCCGGCCGCCGGCGAGCTCTCGAGCGGGTCGGTGCTGAGGCTCGAACGGACCAGCACGTTGAGCCATCCGTCGACCGGCTCGACGGTCGCCACGAAGGTGGCCGAGTATCAGGCGGCGGCCGGCCAGCCCGATGCCCTGCGCTGTGCGCAAACGATCACCTGGTCGACCGCCGGCACGGTGCGCAGCGGCTACCACGGCATGTTGCCGGTGGGAGACCACCCGCGGACGACGAGCACCCTGCGGCAAACGGTGTTCGATCGAGCACTCGTCGGGGCCGCCACCGTGTCGAGCTTGGCGGTCGACAACGATTCGCAAACCAGCGGCGGCCAGGCGGTGCGGGTCGAGTTCTATCATGCCACGGCCCATCGGCTGCGGGCGCGGGTGACGATGCCGGATCCGAGCAAGAACGTGAACGGCTGGACCGATCCTACGGCTTCGACCTTCGTGCAGGACCGCAGCGATCACATCGACAAGGCTTACTTCGCCCGCTCGGCGAGCGGAGCAGAGGCCGTCTCAGTAAGCAGCGTTCACGCCAGCGAAACGGGCTGGCACGTGTGGCGGAGCTGACGCGCGTCGGCGCCAACAACTTCTCTGACGACTCCAAGGTTTCGCGCGTGCTCGAACTCCTCGAACAACCGCGGCGGCTGGCCGACGTTTACCTGTGGCGGAACTTTGCCACGGTCGGCGCTCGCGCCAACGAATACGAAGTGTGCGTGCCGTTCGCCAACCAGGCCGGCACGCTCCGCTACGCCGTCTATGGGTTTCGCGAATACGTGGGGGGCGTGCTGCACCTGGGGAGGATCAAAGAAGGCCTGGTAGTGCGGAACACCTGGCACAACGCCGCGGGGGTTGCGAAGTCGGGCACGTGGACCACGACGGCGCACGGCGCCATCGCCGGGTCCGGCACGGCAGCCTTCAGCAACACCGCGGGCGACACGATCAGCGCCACCGTCATCGGCCACACGCTGCTCGTGCGGGCTTACACCAACGTCAATGGCGGGTTTGGCGTGGTGTCGATCGACGGCGATGCGACTGCCGCCAACCGCCTGCCAATGGTGGCGCCGGCGGACTTTCATACGATCAGCGGCGTCGTCAACAATGGCTCGGGGGCCTGCCGCGTCACCTCGAGCGGCCACGGCCTGGCGACTGGGGCCACGATCATCATCGAAGGGGTCGTCGGAGCGACCGGAGCGAATGGCGCCTTCACCGTCACCGTGGTCGACGCGAATACGATCGATCTGCAGGGCTCCACGTTCGGCGGTGCGTACACCTCCGGGGGAACGCTCGGCTTTTTTGCCCAGGCCGACCTCGGGCTGCGCTACCTCGAGTTCTATGACGTGACGGGGGGCTCGAACTTCGACGAAAGCGCGCCGTTGGCCGAGACTCTGGTCGCCGCGCCGCACACGATTTCCCTTCGCGTCCGCGGGACTGCCCGGGCCGGTGGGACGGCGGGCAAACGCTGCTACGTGACGGGCTTTGCGGCGGCCGAGCCGCACCTGCTGCCGACGGACGTCGATTGCAGTTTTGCTTACCTGCGGGATGTCTCCAACCTACGCGGTGCGGGGGCGTATTCGTCGCTGGCCAGCGCGATCGAGTTCTCGCCGGAAGGGTTCAGCAACTATCCGTTCCTCGGCGAGGTGCATGGCAATGAAGCACCGGGCACGTGCGCGTGGAGCGTCGACGGCGCGTCGCTGAGCCTGCTGCCAGGGAGCTATGCCCGCGGCGCCCTCGTGCGGCTGGATCGCACCACCCAGCTCACCCATCCCTCGCTGGGCAACGCCCCGGTCGCCGAGAAGCGGGCCAGCTATGAAGCGCGCGCCGGGCAGTACGCAGGACTCATCTGCCGGCACGTCGTGACCTGGCTCGCGGCTGGCACGTGCCGCGCCGCCTACCACGGGATGCTGCACTCCGGCTCGCGCCCGCCTTGGCAGATCGGCGCTCGCAGCGAGTTCCGCGATGTCCGGCTCGACGACCTCGAGGTCGGGCCCCTGCAAGCTTCTAGCGGCGTTCAGTATGGCTTCGTGCAGGCCCGGCAAATCGAATTCAGCGACGTCCGGCACACGCTGCGGGCACGGCTTGTCATGACTGACGCAGCGCTCAATGTGAACGCTTGGGCGCACAGTCCGCCACTCAACGCGTTTGTCGAGGATCGAACCGATGGCGGCGTGAAAGCGTATTTCACCCGGAGCAACAGCGCGTCGCCGGAATCGGTGGCGGTTGGGGACGTTCATTCGGCGGAAACAGGCTGGCAGCTTTGGCGGCATGAGGATCGGGGGCCGCTGGTGGCCGCGGCCGCGCGGGCGCTCGACACCGGGCTGCCCGCCGGCCGCGCCCTGGCGGGCACGGGGCCCGAGTTGCACTCCGTGGCGCTCGCTGGGGCTCGGCCGATCCTGCTCGCGAGGCTCGAGTACGCCGAGAGCGGGGCGCCGCTCGACGCCCTCTCCATCGACGGGGTGCGCTGCACGGTGAGCGCGCTCGATCCGCAGGACGCCGCGCGGGCCGATAGCCTCGAGGGGCTGAGCCGTGTTGCGCTCGCGCCGGCCGAGGTGCTGCGGGGCGAGCTCGTGCGCGACGCGGCGTGGGGCGAGACCGATGCGCGGGGCTACAACTTCCGCTGGCAGGCGGCGGCCGACTCGCCACTCGTGTTACCGACCGCCGGCCGCTTCTACCGCATCGAATTCGAGCTCGCGCCGCGGACCGGCGCGCCGCTGCGGTTGCGTTTTCGCTTCTGGACGTTGTGAGGTTCGGGCCGACACGACGAAGCTGTAAGGAACTCGGAGAGACGGCCATGGCCGACGCACAACCCAGCGACTTGGAACAACTGCGAACGATTCGCACGAACCTGCTCGCGCGGCTGGCCGACATGACGGCCAGTCCCAAGCCGAACTACTCGCTCGATGGCGAGAGCTACGCGTGGGCCGATCTGTTCGAGCGTTACATGCAGCAGCTCGAGGCGATCAACGCGCAGTTGGCCGGCCAAGAGCCGTTCGAGTTCCATACCCGCGGATGTACGTGAGTGGCCAGTAGCCAGTAGCCAGTAGCCAGTAGCAGGTGGCTGGTGGCCAGCAGGCAGACGCGGAAGCATTTTTGTGGCCACCAGCTACAAGCCACCGGCCACTAGCCCGAAAGATACTCCATGCGAACTACTTTCCAACCTGGGACCGACTTTCTCGATGTCGTCGACGGGCTCGAGCCGGTGCGCTTGCGGCGGCTGGGGAGCGTGGAAGAGCGTTTGATTCAGCGGGCCAAGCGGCGGGCCGTGCTGGTGGGCGAGGCGGCGCCGAGCGGAGGGCAGTATCTGGCGGGGGACGTGCATTGGCACCTGCACCGCGAGGAGCTGCCCGCGCCGCCGCCGCTGGGGGCGCGGATCGTCGACCGACAGGGGCTAGCCTGGACGATCCTGGCCGTCGATCAAATGGCGCACGATCACCGCTGGCGCTGCCACAGCCGCTGCCTGCGGTTGGCTGCCGGGCTCGACGCCTATGTGACGATCCAGGTGGCCGCCTGGGGGCGCGACGCGGCGGGGGCGCCGCTGGCGACCTGGAGCGACTGGCGGGCCGGTGTGCCAGCGCGGATCCAGCCGCTCGCGGCCGAGCAGACGACAGACCACGGCCGCCACGCGACGCGGGCCACGCACACGATCGTGCTCGACCTGCAGACCCCGCTCGACGAGCTCGCAAACCACCGGGTCGTGGGACCCGACGGCGCCGCGTATGGGATCCTTGCGTTCGACCAGGCGGAGCGGATCGACGTGCTGCCGACGCTGCACGTTTGCCGCTGGACGCCGCGCGACTGACGACACCCGAATTTGCCGTGAGCCGAAAGCACGCATGTGTTGCAGGAGCCGCAGGAGTGAGTATTGAGCGGACGATCCTAGAAGCTTGGGGCACGCACCGGCCGCTGGCGGCCGTGGCGCCGCTCGAGCGGGTCTTCGCGGGGCCCGTGCCGCCGCCCCCCGCCGATGGCCAGCCAACGACCGTCCCCTACATCGCGCTCGAGCGCCTGGCCGACGTGGCACAACTGCGGACGAGCAGCCGGCGAGGGCTGTCGGTCGAGGCGCTGCGGATGCGGGTTGTTGCGGCGACGCTCGAAGCTGCGCTCGAGATCGCGGAGCTCGCGCGGCGCCGTTTTACGGCCTTCGGGGGCGACATGACCGCAGGAGTGATTCAAGACATGCGCGTGGTGGGGCAGCAGCATGCGCCGCTCGAGCAGGGGCTGTGGGAGGCGACGCTCGAGTGGCAGGTGCGCGTGTCGCGAGATCCGGCCTGACGAGCAGCCGTCACCGACCACTCCAAGTTCAACAGCACGTGAGGAGCCGTTTCATGGCCGACACGCTCGCGATCGACATTCGTTGTACGCTCGCCTGGCTGTTCCAGGAGGAAGGCCCGCTGGCCACGATCTCCGACAGCTCGAAGCTCGAGTACAGCCGCACCTTCGCCGACGGCACGGCCACCGACCAGGCCGACAAGCTCTGGCATCAGGAGCGCACGCTCGCGGCCGGGGCCTCCGACGACTGGGACCTGACGAGCCTGCCAACCGATCTGTTCGGCGGCACGCTGAACTTGAGCCTGGCCAAGGTGAAGGCGGTGTTCCTGGTCAACCTGTCGACGGTCGCCGGCGACGTGCTCTACCTCCGCGGGGCGGCAAGCAGCCCTTGGTTCGCGGCCTTCAACAGCGCGAGCGATCACGTGAAGGCGCCGGCCGATTCCTGCGTGCTGTTGACCAACCGCAAGACCGGCTGGACCGTGACCGGCGGCAGCGCCGACGTGCTGCGGGTGCAGAACCCCGGCGCCGCGGCCGTCAGCTACCGCCTCGTCATCGCCGGCACGAGCGTTTAGCGGCAATGCGAACCGCGGAGACGTGGAGGCGCGGAGAAGGCAGGAGGAACCACGAAGGCACAAAGGCACGAGGAATGCGGATTGTTTCTCGCCAAGGCGCAAAGACGCCAAGGTTTGGATTCAGCCTCTTTGCGAGCTTTGCGCCTTGGCGAGAAATGGTCTTCGTCTGCCTCCGCGGCTCCGCGTCTCGGCGGTTCGTATCCCTCCGCTCAGCATTGAATTCACCGAAGCACCGAGGAGCCAGCGATGGCCACGATTAGCGGGAAGAATGGGCGGATCAAGATCGGCTCGACGACGCTCGCCGACATCACGCTGTGGCAGCTCGTCACGCGGGCCGGCAACCCGGCCTACGCCAGCAGCGCCACTCAGGGGTGGAAGACGCGGCGCGAGGGAGTGCGCGACGCCAGCGGCACGGTGCGATTCAAGCTCGACCTGGCCGACCCGATCACCGACGACTTCGACGAGGGAGACCCGGTGACGCTGCTCCTGTATCTCGACGCCACGCGGTTCTACACCGTACCGGCGATCATCGATTCGCTGGCCTGGGAGGTCGATGTCAACGACGGCGACGTCATCGGCGGCGTCGCCGAGTTCAGCGCCACCGGGCCGATCACCAAGCCGACGTATAGCTAGCCCGGCGGCTTACCACGGAGACACGGAGGCACGGAGAGGTGGACGAACCGCGGAGACGCGTAGGCGCGGAGCGAAGATTCCATGGAGGGTGATGGACCAATCGAGGGCGTGAGCGAAGCGGTTGGCTGTCCTCCTTCGCGTCCTTTGCGCCTTGGCGAGAAACAGAAGCCTTGAAGAGTGAGCCGTGCGGTATGAGTGTGGCGTTGGACGAGAGTGTGGCCGTGGTGGCGTGCGGGGGACGAGCGCTGCGGGTGGGGCCGCTCAGGGTGCGGCATCTGGCGGCGCTCGAACGGCGGTTGCTCGCGGCGCGGGTCGATCCGTTGCCGCAGCTTCCCGCCGCATTGGCTGTCCTCGACGTGCGACAGCAAGAGGCGTTGCTGGGGCATGTGTACGACGCCCTCAGTCGCCCTGCCCGCTTGGCCGAAGGTGAGCTGGCCGCCTATCTCGAGACCCCAGAAGGCTTAGGCGAAGCCCTGTGGCATAGCGCGCACGACGCGGATCCAGCGCTCGAGCGAGATGAGTTTCTGACCTGGTGGGAGGATCAGCCGGCGGACTCGTTCGACGAGCTGCGGCGGCGGGCCTTCGCGGCGTTGCGGATCCCCTGGGGAAACGGGGCAGGCCAGGCGCAGTCTGCGACGACCGACTCGCCGACGCTTGGCCGTCGGCGGTCCGCGAACTGAGCCTGGCCTTTTCTTGGACCCCGGAGACGCTGGGGCAGATGACGCTCGAACAGCTTGCAGTCTGCCGAAGCTGGCTGCCGACCAGCGAGCCGCAGCGCGTGAATCGAGATGAGGCCAAGATGCGGGTGGCCGCCCGTCGCGAACAACGGGCTGCCTGGGTCCGCGCGGCGCGCGCGGGGGGCCGGGAGCAATCCGTGCGGCGCACCTCCGGGACAGCGCCGACGAAGAGCGAAACCGTCCAGCAGTCGATCGCCTACGAGTTCCCGCCGCTCCCCGGACGACGCGAGCGATCTCTCGGGAGGCAGGGAAACTCAAGCGAGCATGAATCTCGTGCGCCAGAGCACAAACGCCCTCCGCGATCCTTCGCCACAACGCAACTCGAACCGCAGACGCCGTGGACGGGAAAGCTGGCAACCTCTCCGCCGCTCGACGAGCCGAGGCTGCTCCGCGAGGCGCTGGCGGCCTTGAGCGCGCAACTCGAGCGGCTCGAGCGCCGCGTGGGGCGCGGGGCTACGCTCGCCCCCTAGCACGCTGAGACATCAACGGAGCATCGGCAGGCAACACCTATGGCGCTTCCCTACAACGCCGAAGAGCTGCAGGGCTCGCCGGTCGTGGAGATCGACGAGGATGGCACCACCGCCACGCGACTCTTCCGGCTGCCCAACTGGGACGATTGGCGGAGCTTCGCCGCCGACCTGGTGGGTCGCTACGTGCTCGTCGGCTCGCAGTTCCACTTCGTCCGCCCCGTGCTCTTCCCCGGCTACGTCAATCTGATCGTGGCCGGCATCAACGTCGAACCGCTCGACCCGGCGTCGCCGGTCGGCGATCAGACGTCGCTCGAAGGGAACACCAATCGCTACCCGGCCGCCGGCGCTAGGCTCACGGTCACCTACCGTACGCTCTACGACACCGACAACGGCCAACACCCCGATGCGCCGGGCGTGCCGGGCGGGACCTACCTAACGTACGCGGCCGATCTAGGGGTCGACACCCTGCAGGTGCCGGGCCGCTCGTGGCAGTACGACGTGGGAGGGACGCCGACCTTGCCGGACGACGTGAACCCGCTGCTGGTGGCGCCGACCGGCAGCTACTCGCTCACCTGGCATCGCGTGATGCGTCCCCCTTGGCAGACGATCCGCGCCCTGCGCGGCACGGTGAACCAGCAGACTTTTGTCGGCGCGGCGCCGCAAACCGTGTTGTTCCTTGGCGCGCGGATCACGCGGCAGTTTCAGTTCCTCGAGCAGGGAGGCTTTTGGAAGATCCGCTACTCCTTCGCGGAAAGCGCGAAGCGGCTGTCGGGGGGCGGCGTGGCCGGCTGGAACCACTTCGCCCGCCGCACGAGCGCCGCCGGCGACGAAGTGTGGACGCCGATCAAGGCCTTCGCCTCGAGCCCCCCCTTGCGTCCCTACGCAGTTGGCGACTTTCAGACCTTGTTCCAGTTCGGATAAGACGAACCGCCGAGGCGCGGAGACGCGGAGAGGAGACGGAGAGGTTGCTGAACCACAAAGTCACGAAGACACGAAAAATGCAGAAACTGTTTCTCGCAAAGCCGCAAACGACGCAAAGGCCGAGATCAGGAATTCTGTTCTTCGCGACCTTTGCGCCTTGGCGAGAAAAGTCTGCTCTCCTTCGTGTTTTTGTGCCTTTGTGGTTCAACTCTCTGCCCCTCTCCTCCGCCTCCGTCCTCCGCGTCTCCGCGGCTCGTTTTCCCTCAGCATCTCCACGGTGAAACAACGAGGGGCGAAGCATGCCGCGGAAGGTGAGTGAGTTTCGCGCTGGGCGGCCGCTGTCGGCCGCGCGGCTCAATCGGTTGGTGCAGGCGGCGAATCGCGCGGCGCAGGTGGCCGTTGCGCCCCCCTTGTTGCTCTCCGCTGGCGACGGCGGAGTCCATCTGGCCCTCTCCGACCAGCCCCATTTCGACGTCGTCGAGCTCGCGGCGGCGCTCGAGCCAGGCGACGTCGACGTGGCCGCGGCGCGGCTGGCCCGCGACTTCGCCGCGAGCCCCTCGGCCAGCGATCAGTGGGCAGCGAGCGGCGAAACGCTTTCCTACGCGATGGACCACCTCGAGAGCGTATGGCTCGAGGGGTCGCGGGCCCTTGCTCTTTGGTTGCCGGGGGCGGGGCAGCGGATCTTACTGCCTGGCACGCAGTGGCACCTGGCCAAGCTCGACGGCGCGCTCTCGGCCGGCAGTACGGCCACGGCCAGCCTCTGGGGCATTAGCGGCGGCTCGGCAAGTGACTCGGGCATCAACGTCACCGCGCACGACTGGCTCCTCACCGCGGGACAATCGCTGCCGGCCGGCGCGACGGTCGTGTTGCAGCAACATGCCCAGAGCCGGCGCTGGTACGTGGTGCAAGCGGTCGCCGCGCCGAGCGCGGTCGTCACTCGCTTCAAGCTCACGGCGACGCTGGCCTTTGGCGGCAGCGCGGCGGCCGTGGCCCGCAACTGGACCGGCTCGGCCTACGCCGACGGGTCGGCGATCACCGTCAACGACTTTTCCACGGCGATCTTCGCCGGACACAGCGGCGACGAAGGCCTGGCCGTGTTGCTGGCCGACCGGCCGGGCGTCTACGAAATCCTCACGCTCGAGCAGCCTGCCCGCCACCTGCGGTTCACGCTCGACGCGGCGCTCGGGCTCGCCGACGCCAGCCAATCGGCCACCGTGCGGCATTCCTGGGACGGCCGACCGCTCACGCCGAGCTCGACCGTGGAGGTCTTCAACCAACCTAACGACGACGGCGGCGACTACCTGTTCGCCGCCCCCGCCGGCGCGACCGGCACGGCCACGTTCGACCTGGTCGAAGACAAATGGTGGATCAACTGGGTCGAATGCGGCCCGGCGTAGCGGGCAACGAACCGCGGAGGCGCGGAGGCGCGGAGAGGAGAGAGAATTGAACTACGAAGACACGAAGAAAGCAGAGTGTTTCTCGCAAAGGCGCAAAGCTCGCACAGAGAGCACGATCCTTTGCGAGCTTTGCGCCTTCGCGAGAGATGCATTCTTTGTGTCTTCGTGTCTTGGTAGTTCTCTGTTCCGCTCCGCGTCTCCGCGGTTCGTCCTACTCAGATGACTCGAGGGACTGGCGATGACGGGCATTGGCGTGCAGCCGTGTTGTTGTGTGGGGCATGAGGATCCGCCAGGGTCCGACGACTGCGAGACGAACTGTCTGCCTGGCACGATTCCCAACGAGTTCGAGCTCGTAGTGCCGGGGAGCGCCTTCAATCCGTTCCTCGGCTGCGGCGCCGCTTGCAGCGCCTTCGCCGGCACGTTCGTGCTCACCTGGTTCGGCTCCGTGGGGGGCATCTGCCGCTGGACCTACTGCCTCGACGATCCGTGCAACCCAGGCGCGAAGGCCATGTACGTGCTCAGCTATCGCGTGCCCAACCTGGCGGTGCTGATTCTGGTGTACGGGCTCACCGACTGCTCCGACACCGCCTGGGTCAACTGGAACGAATGGCGGCAGACGATTGGCGGCCCCGGAGACATCGACTGCCTGGCGACGATCGACCACGACCTCGACTACTTCCTCGACGCCGCGACGCCCAACTGCGGTGTCTTCGGAGCCTTCCGCCCGCACCTGCGGGCACTGAATTGACAGTCCAACTGAACCGCCGAGACGCCGAGAGGGCAATTCATTTTCTCGCTAAGGCGCAAAGGCCGCAAAGCTCGAGAATGAGCCTTTGCGATCTTTGCGCCTTGGCGAGAAAGAATGCGGTCCCTCCTCGGCGTCTCCGCGTCTAGGCGGTTCGTTTTTCTGCTCGTAGTGGAGTTTCGCCCATGGACTGCGAGTACGAGCGGCGGTGCGACGGCTTCGCTTGCCGGTGGTGCGGGCGGGCGGCGCGGTCGCTCGGGCGGCGCAACTGCCTGGCGAGCCGCGGGCTGGGAGACAGCGTCGCTCGAGTGCTCGCCAGGTTCGGCGTTCACGCTCGCCCTGGCTGCGGCTGCGGCCGCCGCCGTGCCTGGCTCAACCGCCTCTGGCCCTATCGCCCGGGGCCGCGAGGGGAGTGACGAACCGCGGAGACGCGGAGGCGCGGAGAAGATGCCAGAGGGAATCGCTTCCCGCGCGCTATCGCTTTCGTCGGCGCCGTTTCTTCTTGCGCTGCTCCAGGTCGGGCTCGTCTGGATTTACGATCCACCTCTTCTCCTCCACGTCAAAGAGCCCAACAGTCGCCGACTCGACCTCCAGCTCACCTTCGTCCAAGAGGACTCTCAGCACAAAGCGGCCGCGCGGGGCAGTGTCGAGTTCAGAATAAAGCCACATATTCTCCAAGAGTCCCTCGGCCGGCGCCACGAACTTCGACACGTCGCCGAACGTCAGCCGAAACGAGTCCAACTCCAACACAAGACTGCCTCGCGTTTTCTCGATTTTGTCTACTCCGCAGTCATGCAGTCTCTCTTTCGTATCGAATTCGCGTGCGGAGCTAGGCAGCAAATGTTCGATGGTTGCCAAATAGGCGCGATACGCCTCCCCAGCCTCCAAGCCGCCCGCGTTAGGTCGCAGCATGACAGAGCGCTTGAAGAACTTCATCGCGAGCTCTTGTCGTTGAGCTTCATCCTTCGGTGCGTCTGCGCTCGCGCTGGACGCACCCTACTCTCTTCTCCGCGCCTCCGCGTCTCCGCGGTTCGTCTCTACTTGGCCGTCGCCTTTTCGGCCGGCTGCAGGGCGAAGAAGGTTTCGTGGATGGCGGTCGTTAGCGAGTTGAGCTGCGTCTGCAAGTCGTCCAGGAACTCGTGCAGACCGTTGTTGATGATCTCGTCGACCTGGGCATAAGCCAACTCCGAGCGGAGCTGCCCCATCCGCTGTTCGGCCACGTTGCGGAAGGTGCCCAGCGGCGTCCCGCTGATGGCGTGCAGCGATTGTTCGGCGTTTTGCACGCAGAACTGCACGGCCCGCGGGAATTCGGCGTCGAGCAGCAGGAAGTCGACCACGCGGTTCGGGGCGATGCCGTGGTGCCGTTTGCGGTACATCTCGAAGCCACTCACCGACCGCAGCACCGCCGACCACTGCAAGTCGTCGACCGCGCTGCCGACGTCCCCCACGGTGGGCAGGAGCACGAAGTACTTCACGTCGAGGATGCGCGTCGTCTTGTCGGCCCGTTCCAAGAGCCGCCCCAGCCGGGCGAAGTGCCAGCCTTCGCCGTGCGACATCGTGGCGTCGGTGATGCCTTCGAACAGATGGCTCGCCATCCGCACTTCATGGAAGAAGTCGTACATCGACTCCCGCGCAGTTCCGCCCAGAGCCTGCTCCATCACGCGGTGATAGAACACGTTCAACTGCTCCCACATCTCCGAGGAGATCACCTCGCGGATGCTGCGGGCATTGTCGCGGGCCTGGTGCAGGCAGGAGAGGATCGAGTTCGGGTAGTCGGGGTCGAACGTGAGGAACTGGATCACGCTCTGTTGCGTGGCCTCGCCATACTTCTCGGCGAACTCCTCGTGATCCCCGGTCGTGCTCACCAGCGGCTGCCACTGCTCGGAGGAGCCCTCCGGCAGGTCGAGGATCATGTTCCAGGTGACGTCGATGAAGCGGGCGATGTTTTCCGCCCGTTCGACGTAGCGGCTCATCCAATAGAGTGATTCGGCGACGCGGCTGAGCATGGCGTTTACGGGCTTGTGGCTAGTAGCTTGTGGCTGGTGGCCGGCCTGCGTAGGTTATGCTTCAGCATAACTCTTTGCCGCCGACCGTCGGGCATCGCTGCACCGCTGATGAGAAGGGAATACTGCGTCTTCGGTTGGCGAATGCAGTTATGCTGAAGCATAACCTACGAGGTGTTACATCTGTTCGACGACGCCGATGCCCAGCAACTCGAGGCCTTGGCGGATGGTGCGGGCCGTCAGGTCGCAGAGCGCCAGGCGGCTCGCCCGCGTGGCTTCGTCGGGGGCCTTGAGCACCGGGCATTGCTCGAAGAACGTGGAGTAGCGGTTGGCGAGCTCGAACAGGTAGTTGGTCAGGTGATTGGGGCGGTAGTCGGCGGCCGCCGCCTCGAGCGATTCGGAAAATCGCAGTAGTTCGAGCCCCAGGGCCCGCTCCGCCGGCTCAGCCAGCGAAATCGCTGGCTGGCTTGCCCGCAGTGTCGCAGCGTCGACGCCCCCCTTGGCGAAGATGCTCCGCACGCGGGCATAGGCGTACTGCATGTAGGTGGCGGTGTTGCCGTTCATGGCCAGCATCTTGTCGTAGCTGAACACGTAGTCGCTCGTGCGGTTTTGCGACAGGTCGGCGTACTTGAGCGCGCCCAAGCCGACCGTCTCCGCGATCCGCTGCGATTCCTCGGGAGCAACGCTCTCAGCGTCTTCGCGCACGACTGCGGCCGCCCGAGAAACTGCTTCGTCGAGCAGCCCCATCAGGCCGACCGTGTCTCCCGAGCGGGTCTTGAAAGGGCGGCCGTCATTGCCGAGCACCGTGCCGAAGCTTACGTGCTCGAGCGCCACCTCGCCGTGCCCTCGCTTGCGGGCCGCGGCGAAGAGCAACTTGAAGTGGTCGCTCTGGCGATGATCGACGACATAGACGATCGCGTCGGGACGCCAGGTTTCGAGGCGATACTCGATCGTGGCCAGGTCGGTCGTCGCATACAGAAACGCGCCGTCCTGCTTGCGAATGATCATCGGGGCCGGCTCGCCATCGACGAACACGCAGATCGCACCCTGGCTCTCGCGGGCAATCCCCTTCGCCAAGAACGCCTCGACGAGCGGGCCCAGCCGCTCGTGGTAGAAGCTCTCGCCGAGCGTCACGTCGAACCGCACGCCGAGCCGGCGGTAGACCTTGTCGATCTCCTCGAGACAGGGAGGAAGGAACTGCTTCCACAGCCGCAGGTTCTCGGCGTCGCCGGCGTGCAGCTTGGCGGTTTCGGCCAGCACCGCCTGCTCGATCTGCGGGAATCGCTTCTCTCGGATCAGATGCCCGACCACTGAATCGATTTCCGCCGCGGCAAGCTTGGCCTTGAGCTCCGCTAGGTCGTCGCGGGCCTTAGCGGCTTGCGCCTTCGCGCGGGCCAGTTCCTTGGCCTCAGGCGACTTGGGGGCGGCCGGCTTTGCCGCCAAAGCCTGGGCGTTGCTCGCCGCCTGGGCGGCCGCGGTCTCGAGCTTGGGCAGCGCCGCCTGGCTCGTTTCATAGTCGACCAGCCGGTTCACGATCCGATAGAGCCGGCTCAGCTCGTCGACCGGCCCCTGGGCATACGCCGGTTCATCGCGGAGGTTCTTCCAGCCGAAGATGATCATGCCGAACTGCGTGCCCCAGTCGCCGATGTGGTTGTCGCCCACCACGCGGTGGCCGAGGAACCGCAGCAGCCGCACCAGGCTGTCGCCGATCACGGTGGAGCGGATGTGTCCCACGTGCATCGGCTTGGCCACGTTGGGGGCCGAGTAATCGACGACAAAGGTCTTCGGCCGCTCGGCCGCCGTCACTCCCAGCCGCTCGTCGACCAGGGCCGCCTGGAGCTGGCCGGACAAGAAGTCGTCGCGCAGCCGCAGGTTGATGAACCCGGGCCCGGCGATCTCGGCCGGCGAGCACAGGTCGTCGAGTTTGGCGGCACCCGCCACCTGCTGGGCGATCTCCCGCGGCGGTTTCCCGAGCCGCTTGCCCAGCGACATGGCGAAGTTGGCCTGGTAGTCGCCGAACTTGGCGTCTTGGCTGGGGCGCACGAGCCCCAGCAGCTCGTCGACGTCGGCCGCGAGGGGGGCCAGAGCGGGGCGAAGGCGGTCGCGCAGGGCGCCAAGCAGGTTCATGCAACGTCTACAGCCGGGGCAACTCAGTCGGCCGGCCGAGCCCAGGGGCGGCCGGCGGCGGGAAACGCACGAGTCTGCCACGAAACGGGCCCCGCTGGCAAGGGCAGCGCCTTTGCCGGCCAATCGACAGGCGGTTCGCGAGTCGACCGCTCTCGCGTAGAATAGGAAGGGCCACGCCTTCCCTTCCCCCAACGTCCCGACCGCCGTCGGGCGATCGCCCCTATGAAACGCGCCGTCGTCGTCGATTGCCTCCGCACCCCCATCGGTCGGGCCCACAAGGACAAAGGCGTCTATCGCGACGTCCGTTCCGACGATCTAGCCGCCACGGTCGTGCGCAGCCTCGTGGAGCGCTCCGGGGTCAATCCGGCGGTGATCGAAGACGTCGTGCTCGGCAACACCCAGCAGCAGGGGGAGCAGGGCTTTTGCGTTGCCCGCAACGTGGCGTTGCTGGCCGGCTTGCCGATCGAAACTGGCGGCGCGGCCGTCAATCGCCTCTGCGGCTCGAGCTTGCAGGCGCTGAATCAGGCCACCCACGCCATCATGGCGGGCTTCGAAGACGTGCAGATCGTCGGCGGCCTGGAGCACATGCACCACATCCCGATGGACCAGGACGTCGACATCAACCCCAAGCTCTTCCAGAGGACCAGCAAGGGGGCCCTGCACATGGGCATCACCGCCGAGTTCCTCGCCCAGAGCTACGGCATCTCCCGCGAAGAGCAAGACGCCTTCGCCATGCGGAGCCACCAGCGGGCGGCCGCGGCCTGGGCCAAGGGAGAGTTCAAGAACGAGGTCGTGCCGGTCTACGGCCGCGACGAGCAGGGAAACCGCATTCTCGTCGAGCAGGACCAAACGGTGCGGTCCGATTGCACCCTGGAGAGCCTAGGCAAGCTGCAGCCGGCGTTCATGCCGGTGGTGGGCACAGTAACGGCCGGCAACAGCTCGCCGCTCAACGACGGCGCCGCGGCGATGCTCGTGATGTCGGAAGAGTCGGCCAAGGAGCTGGGCCTGAAGCCGCTGGTGCGGATTGTCGCCACGGCCGTGGTCGGCGTCGACCCGGCGGTGATGGGCACGGGCCCCGTGCCGGCGACCAAGAAGGTCCTCAAACGCGCCGGCGTGTCGCTGGCCGACGTCGACCTGATCGAACTGAACGAGGCCTTCGCCGCCCAGTCGCTGGCCTGCATTCAGATGCTGGGGCTCGACCAGGACAAGGTGAACGTCCGCGGCGGCGCGATCGCCATCGGCCATCCGCTGGGCGCAAGCGGCGCGCGGATCGCCACAACGCTGATCCACAACATGGTCGACCGCGGCGCAAACCTCGGGCTGGCGACGATGTGCATCGGCGTCGGGCAAGGGATCGCCACGCTCTTCGAGCGGGTTTAGCGACCGCTACTTCTTCGCTTCACTCTTCTCAGCGAGCGCGGCGCGCACCTCGGCCAGGCTGCGCGGCTCTCCCGTCGGCTGCTCGAGAAACTCGGCCAACTGTGCCGCGTGCAGAGCGTAAGCGGCGTGCGTCGTATCGTCGACCCAGGTGTTGACGCCGAGCACGCGGCCGCGGGCATCGAACAGCGGGCCGCCGCTGTCGCCGTCGGTGAGGGGAACGGAGTGCTGCAGCCAGCGAAGATCTTTGTCGCCGCCAATCGCCCGCCGCACGAACGCCTGGGGCCGGGCCGCCAACTGCGACGTGCGGATCTCGCGCCCCACCACGCCGGAACGCAGTACGAACGCATCGCCCTGCGGATGGCCGACGGCCCACGCTTGTTGCTTACCAGCGAGCGGATCAACCGCAAGTTCGAGGCCGCGCACTCCCTTCACCGGCTCGGTAAGGTCCAAGATCGCCAGATCGAGTTCGGCAGACGCGGCCGCGACTCCCCGTATCGTCATTTTTTCGCCCTTGCGCAGCGTCGCCTGCACGTCATCCCACGGGGACAGCACATGCCAATTCGTGGCAATCCGCCGGGGCGATACAAAGAAGGCCACGCCCAAGCCGCGGCGGTCATCGGCGGCGCGCGACGTGTCGAGCCGCACGATCTCGTCGAGCGGCAATGAGGGGCCGCCTGGTTCGTCGCCGTGCGCTCGGGTCGCGGCGAACAGCAACACGGTGGCAAGCAGCAGCGGGAAACGGGCAACCATGCGTTCTACTTTAACACGAATTCTCCCCTCTCCTGTGGGAGAGGGGCCGGGGGTGAGGGAACCGGAGCCAATGCAAACGCGCGAGGTTTCTGACCCTCACCCCAACCCACTCCCGGAGGGAGAGGGGACCGGAACTACTCGCCCCAGGGGCTTTGCCAATCTCCCCAGCGTTCGAGATACGCCTGATAGGCCGGCGAGCCGGCGGCCCGGTCGTCGAGCCAGGTCTTGGCCAGGGCCACCAAGTCTTGCTCGCGGTTGCGAGTGATCGAGCCGACGATCACCTGGCTGCGGAGGAACACGAAGTAGGTGTCGAGGACGTCGCAGCGGCAGTAATCATTGACCTCGGCGATGCGGCCGGCGTCGACCATGTCCTGCACCATATGCCCTTCGACGTTCATCTTGCCAGGCTTGCCGAGCAGGTTGGCCGCCAGGTCGAGCCCGCCGGTGAACCGCGTGGAGCCAAAGTTCGTGAGCAGCTCCTGCAGGTCGAAGTGCGACTCGAGGTTGTAGCGGTTCCGCGGCTGCTCGAAGCTGCGGCCGCCAAGGTTGAACCAGCCGCCGAGTGAAATGCCGTAGCGAAAGGCGGCCAGTTCGAGGAGCGGCAAATCGAAGGTGCGGCCGTTGAAGCTGACCAGCGTGGGCCGCTTGTAGTGCTCCCAGCCGCGCCAGAAATGCTCGGTGATCACGTGCGGCCGATAGGCCGGCTCGTCGAGGGCCACCAGGTCGAGCAATTCGCACTCGGCCGACACCTTGGCCACGACCACCGACACCGGCACCTGATAGGTATAGGGGACGAAGTCGGACTCGAACTTGGCCATCAGCTCGGCGCGGTAGCGGGCGATCGCCTCGGCCGGCGAGAGCCCGAGGCCCGGATAGCGGAGTTTGCTGACGAGCGCGCCGTCGCTCACGCTCTCGACATCAAAGATCAGATAGGCAACCGCCGCGCTCGCCATGAGGCCTCCTGCAAAGGCCCCAGTCTACCGCTTGCCTGTCGCCCGGCCCAGGGTACATGACGAACCGCGGAGACGCGGAGGAAGCAACGAGTCTTGAGCCACTGAGAATGCAGATTCATTTCTCGCCAAAGGCGCAAAGTACGCCAAGAAAGGCCTTCTGATCTTCGTCTTTGCGAGCTTTGCGCCTTGGCGAGAAATGAATTCTGGATCCTCCGCGTCTCGGCGCCTCCGCGGTTCGTCTGTTCGGGGCGGCCCTATCCGCGAACCTTGGGCCGAGTAGGGCCCTCGTTCTCAGAACGGCCCGAGACCCGTAACCCGCAAACCAGGTCCGCATGAACTCCGAGATCACGCTCACCCAGCAAGAGTTGGCCGATTTTCTGCTGCACGTCGCGGTCGTGCGCCCGGTCTTCCTTTGGGGGGCGCCTGGCATCGGCAAATCGGCGCTGGTGCGCGAGTTCGCCCATCAGGTCGGCCTGCCGTGCGTGTCGCTGCTTGGCAGCCAACTTGCGCCGGAAGACTTGTTGGGGGTGCCGCAGATCATCGACGGCAAGAGCCGCTTCTGCCCGCCGACGATGATTGCCCGCGACGCTCCCTATTGTTTGTTTCTCGATGAGCTCAACGCCTGCTCCCACGAGGTTCAGAAGGCCTTCTATAGCCTGATTCACGAGCGGCGGGTGGGCGACTACGAGTTGCCGGAGGGTTCGGTGGTGATCGGCGCCGGCAACCGCGCCCAGGACTCGGCGATCGTCAAGCCGATGTCGTCGGCGCTCTTGAACCGGATGATCCACGTGCATCTCCGCGTATCGCACCGCGACTGGCTGGCCTGGGCCGGCCGCAACAACTTGCATCTTTGGGTGCTCGAGTATATCCGAGCCCGGCCCGACCATCTGTGGAGTCAGCCTCCCAAGCACGAAGAGCCGTTCTCCACGCCCCGCTCGTGGCACATGCTGTCGGACGCCTTGCATGAGTACGGCGCTGAGCCTTCGCCCCAGCGGCTCGAGATGTTGGCCCACGGCTGTCTCACGCCGACCCACGCTGCCCAGTTCAAGGCCTTCGTGCGGCAGATCCATAGTCGGTTTGCGCTGACCGCGATTCTCGCCGGCGATCAATCGTGGCCGAGCGCGCCAGCCGACCGCGACGTGCTGTATTTCTTGGCTCAGTCGTTCCGGGCCCACCTGCTCAAGAACCTGCCGCCGGAGCGCGCTGGCCTGGCAAGTCCGTCGCAAGAGTTGGCGCACCGCGGCAAGGCCCTGATTCGCGAGTTGGCGTCGATCAGCCTGGAGATCGCACAGATGGTGGTGAGCGAGGAGGATGGCTCGCGCTTGCCGAGCTGGTATCTGGTCGAGGTCGTGCGGGACTTGCGTCGACTGGTGGAAGGACGCCGTGTCGCGTAAACCGCGCAGCTTTCGTCGCGACCCGGCCGCGGAAAGTTTCCAGGCGGGGCTCGATTTGGTGGCGGCCCACCCGCTCTTCGGGCCGCTCCTCGACACCGTTTACGTTTGTCGACAGCCCGGCAATCTCTGCCCGCCCCAGGGCCTGGCCGTCGTGACCGCCAGCGGCAGCATTCACATACACCCCCAGCTACGAGCGCCCGCCGAGCAGTGGGCTTATGTGCTCGCTCACTGCCTGCTGCACCTGGGATTGGAGCACGTTGAGGAGCGCCCCGACCGGTTGGCTTGGAACGCAGCTTGCGACGCGGTGGTGACGAACTTTCTTCGCACGCTGCGGTTCGGCGCGAAGCCTACGCCGCTCCCCGCCGATTGGGCGCTGCCCGCCGGACGCGAAGACGCGCTGTACGAGCTGATCGTCGCCCAGGGTCTGCCGGACGCTTTGCGTAACTTGGGCACGGCCGGGCCGGGGGCGCTCGATCTGCTGCCCGCCGACGGGTCCGCCTGGTGCGAGGAACGCTGGAGCGCCGCGTTTGCCGAGGGGCTCTCGCAGGCCGTTCGGCAAGCGGTCGACGTGGCGGGCGGCTCGCGCTCGTCGCTGCTCGCCGAGCGAACCTCGCAGACGCCGGGCGCGCTGGCCCGCAACTGGTTCATCAGCAAGTATCCGCTGCTGGGGTCGCTGGCCGCGGCTTTCAAGCTGATCGAAGACGCTGGGGCCTGCCGGACGCGCGATGTGAGTGTGGCGGCGGTCGACGTGTTGGCGCAGGAGATCTTTCTCAACCCGGCCGCCGGCCTCGACCTCGAGGAATGCCGCTTCGTGATCGCCCACGAGCTGCTGCACGTCGGCCTCCGGCACGATGCGCGGTGCGCCGGACGCGACCCGTTTCTCTGGAACGTGGCCTGCGACTACGTGATCAACGGTTGGCTCGTGGAGCTGGGCGTCGGCCACATGCCGCGGATGGGTCTGCTCTACGACGCGGAACTGCGGGGCGAGTCGGCCGAAACGATCTACCACCGCTTGGCCGTCGATCTGCGGCGGGCACGGCGGCTGCGCACCTTTCGCGGCGCCGGCGCCTGCGACATCCTCGAGCCGCGGGCGCCCGAGTGGTGGCAACGCGGCGAAGGGGTTTCCCTCGACGAGTTCTGCCGGCGCTCGCTCGTGCAGGGGCTGGCCTACTGTGAGTGCACGGGGCGGGGCTTGCTGCCGGCAGGTTTGGCGGCGGAGATTCGCGCACTGGATCAGCCGCCGATCCCCTGGGACGTGGAGCTTGCCCGCTGGTTCGACGCCTACTTCGAACCGCTGGCCAGCCGGCGAACCTATGCTCGGCCGAGTCGCAGACAAGCGGCCACGCCCGACATTCCCCGCCCGCGCTGGTTTGTCGACCGAGAGAACCTAGCTGCGCGAACGTTCGGCGTCGTGCTCGACACCTCGGGCTCGATGGATGCGCGGTTGCTGGGCAAGGCGCTGGGCGCGATCGCCAGCTACTGTCTGGCTCGCGACGTCCCCTTCGTGCGGCTGGTGTTCTGCGATGCGGCGGCCTACGACGAAGGTTACGTGACACCTGAGGCGCTGCTCGAGCGGGTGCGGATTCGCGGCCGCGGGGGCACGGTGTTGCAGCCGGGCGTGGCGCTGCTCGAACGAGCGCAGGACTTTCCGACCACCGGCCCCTTGCTGCTGATCACCGACGGCCGGTGCGACCGCTTGCACGTGCGCCGCGACCACGCCTACCTCTTACCCCGCGGAGGCCGGCTCCCCTTCGCACCCCGCGGCCCGGTGTTCTACGTCGCCTAGTTACACGAACCGCGGAGACGCCGAGACGCGGAGGACGCAGGGAGTTTTGAACCACGAAGGCACGAAGAATGCAGACTTGGTTTCTCGCAAAGACGCAAAGCGCGCAAAGACGAACATCACCGGCGCCTTTCTTTGCGACCTTAGCGCCTTGGCGAGAAATGGATCTCTTCGTGCCTTCGTGGTTCAACTCCTCCGCGTCTCCGCGGTTCGTTTACTGCGCAGGCTGGTTGAGCGCCGCGAGGGTGGTGTCGAGCCAGTCGAGGGAGGGCGGGGCGAAGGGGCGGAATTTTTCTAGCCGGCCTTCGTCTTCGCGCGAGAGGAGCGCGCGGCTGGGGCCGAGTTGGCTGGCGGCCGGCGAATCGACGAGCAGGCTCGAGTCGGCCGCGCTCATCTGCAAGAGCACCCGGCCGTCGAACTCCTTCATCGCCGAGCGCTCGCACCAGCGCTGGAAGTTGCTCATCGTGTCGCACCAGACGAGCAGGTGGACGCCCAGCGAGGGTCCATCGCGGAGCAATTCGGCGAGCTGCTGATCGGGGCGGCGGCCTTCGCTCGCGCGGCCGAAGCCGAAGTCGTCTTCCTGCCGCCGCAATTCGCGGAAGCGGGCGAGCCCGCTGAGGAATACGAAGAGGGGCGGCTGCTCGTGGGCTTCGCCGCGGCGGCGCTCGAACTCAGCGTACGCCTCGCCCAGGAGCGTGGCCGCGTCGGCCGGCCCGCCCACGCGCACCGCGTGCGGCAGCTTCTGCGCTGCCATGCGGAGCAGACTGGGCCCTTCGAGGCTCGTGGGTCCGTCGACGAGCACGAACTGTGGCGGGCCCCCAGCCTGTGGTTCGAGCTGTGCGGCCAGGCTGACGAGCGCCGTGCACTGCATGCCGACGACGGCCTCCTCGTTGTGCCCGAGCCACAGTAGATGGGCGCCGCTGCGGCGCGGGAAGGCGGCGGAAGTGGCCGAACGGATCGCCAACGGATCGCCCAACAGCGCCACCGGCGCGGGGGGCGCGAGCTTGGGTTGCCGCGAGGCGAGCAGCGCCGCGAGCGTTTCGTTGCGCTCCGCTTCCGCGGGACGCATTCCCTCAAACACGATCGGCTGCGCCGGCGCCCGGTAGCCGCGTTCAGCCGCAAGCCCGCGAATCCGCGCGAGATAGGCTTCGCGCTTGTCGTCGGCCAGCCAGGCGGTTTGGAACGGGTGGTTGCCTTCGACCAGGCCGTTCGCGTCGTTGTAGATCGCTTCGCCGGGCCGCGCGAGGAGTCGCGCGGCCTGATTGTCTTCGCTGAGGATCAGGCTGGCGTCGGCCTCGCTGCAAGCCAGCGCGATCCGCACGGCCATTTGCCCCAGCGTGCTGCGGGCGAGCGTGTAGGCGCCCCCGAGGGTTTGCGAGCCGAGGGTCACGTGGATGCCGAAGGCGCGGCCTTGCCGGACCAGGCGATCGAGCAACAGCGCCGCCTGCTGCGCCAGCCGATCGTCCTGCACGAAGAATTCTTGGAACTCGTCGATCACCAGCATGATCCGCGGCAGCGCGCGGCCCGTCTTGCGGTAGCCGGGCAGGTCTTGCACGACGAGCTCGCGGAACAGCTCGCCGCGGCGGTGCATTTCGCCGTCGAGCCGCTCGAGCACGCTCAGCCCGAACTCCCGTTCGCTCTCGATCGCCACCACGCGGGCATGCGGTAGTGCATGCGTCACGTAGCTCTTGAACTCCACGCCTTGCTTGAAGTCGATCAGATAGAACTCGAGCTGATCGGGGCCGTAGCGCAAGGCGGCGTTCGTCACCAGGGCGTGCAGCAGGGTCGACTTGCCAGAGCCCGTCTTGCCGGCCACGAGCACATGCTGCGCGGTGCCTTGGCCGAGCCGCAGGTGCTGCAGCCGCGTAGCGCCGACGCGTCCGAGCGGCACATCGAGCCCTTCGGTGCTGTCGGCGGTCCACAAACGGTCGGAGGGAGGCGTGATCGTCTCGAACGGCACCTCCACGCGCCGGACTCCGAGCGCGGCAGCCCCCACCTTGGCCAGAATCTGATGGCAGCGCTCGGCGGGCGGCGGCGGATCGACCACGAGCGGCAAGCCACGGAACTCGGCGTCGCGCCAGGAGAGCTTCTTGCCGTCGGCTACGAACAGGCTCGCGTGCGGCCGGAGGTCGGCCTCCTCGAGCCCGGCGGGGAGAGATACGCCGCCGTCGGCGGCGATCAGCGTGAGCACGCCGCACCGCGGGCCGCTGGCGGCGATGCTGGCCAGCCGCCGCGCGGCCGAATCGGTGAAGCCCGTGGGGAAGTTGGCCACCACGAGCACTCGCAGCGGCTCGGCGATCTCGCCTGCGCGCTCGTTGTAGTCTTGAATCGTGGCGAACTCGTTCCGCAGATACTTCTGGATCACGTTCTCCATGTGCTCGGTCAGATCGGCCAGTCGCTGCTCGATGTGGTGCGGCTCGGTCCAAATGCGATGGCCGACCAAGGCTTCGTCGAAGTCGGCCAGGTGCATGAACGAGGCGAAGTTCTGCCCCAAGCCGACTGGATCAACGATCGTGAACTTGAGCTTGCCAGCGGGCGCGGCGGTGAGCATCCGCAGCATCAGCGTCTGCAAGAACTCGAGGGCTTGTCGGCGGCCGGCCGACGTGGACCGTACGTAGGCCGAGGCGCCTTCGGGAAACGGCAATAGCGCCGGCAGGCCCAGCGGGCTGGGCGCCTCGACCAGGTCGGTCTCCGCCAGGCGGTCGCGGAGGTCGAGCGTGAGGCCGCCGAAACGCACGGCGCTCGCAGCCGTCGCGAGCGGCGTCCAATCGAACCAGGCGCGCGAATCCCAGGCGGGCGCAACGCGATCGACCGAGCGCCGAACCGCAGCCAGTTCGCCGCTCGCGGCCGCCAAGCCCTGTTTCCAAGCCGTGCGGCCGGTCAACCGCCCTTCGCTCGCGCGAGCCTCTACGGCGGCGACTGCCGAGGCGTGCTCTGTCTCGGCCGCGGCCCATTCGCGGGCAAAGAGCGTGCGTGCGGCCGCCTGCTGGTCGGCATGCAGGTTGATCGCGCGCTCGAGCTCTTGCTCGAAGGTTTGCTGCAGGCGGGTGAGCTTGGCGCCGGCGTCGTTCGTGAGCCGGCGGGTCTCCTGGTCGCGGCGGCGGCGGAGGTTGGCCAGGCTGGCGTTCAGCGAACGCTCGGCACGGTCGAGTTCGACCGCCTTCTGATCTTCGATGGCGGCGCGTTGCCGGCGATCGAGCTCCTCGGCCTTCGCGCGGCACAGCTCGACAAGAGCCGCCGCTTGCGCCGCGTGCTCGCGGAACTCACGAAAGCCGCTCGCCGCTTGCCCGCGGGCGAGCCACCAGAGGCCGGCGATTGCGGCTGGGATGAGAACCACGAGCGCGGCCAAGCTCCCGCCGATCCAAGCCAGAGGGCTCCAGCCCGTGGCGATGCCTGCCAGTGCGAAGACGACGAGCGCGAGTGCGACCGAGACCCAAACGAGCCCCGCGCCTTGAAAAACCCGTGGCGCCGCCAGCGAGAGCAAGTGTTGCAGGCTCGCTTCGGCCGCCGCCACCGCTTCCGAGAGCGCAACCCCGGGGTCCGCGGACGGCCCGCCTTCGGCCGGCTCGGCGTCATCCGCCTCAGGCAAATTCATGCGGCAAGCGAGCAGATGTTGAGCAGCTACCTGTTCGAAGTGAGCCAGTTGCTCACGGGCCGCGCCGAGTTGCCCCGCGGCTTCCTCAGATTGCCGCGACAGTTTTTTTTGCGCGGCGTCGAACACGCTCTGAGCGAGCCAGCGGGCGTCTTTGGCCTTGGCCTGCGCCTGGGATTCGCCCTCTTCGATCTCGCTCTCGAGTCCGGCCACAGCGGCGTGGCAGCGTTCTTCGATCGTGCCCTGCTCGCGGTCGAAGCGGCTGGTGAGGGTCGTCTGCGAAAAGTGCAGCTCGTTGTCGGCTTGCACGAGCGACTGAGCCTGAGCCGCTTCTAAATCGAACTGCTGTTGTTGCCAACGCTGGTCCGCTGCGGCGCGGGCCGTTTCGGTCGCCGCCCGAGCTTGGGCGTCTTCGCGGCTCAGTTGGTCGGCCAACTGCAGCAGCCCACGCACGGCTGCCCGCTCGCGTTCGGCGAGATTCGGCTCGGCGGAAGTGCGGTTGGAAACGGCGCCGGGGAGGGTGACCAGCGACATGACGAGCTCCATCCAATGCGTTGGAGACGGTGGCCTGAATCTGTTCCGGACGATTTAGGTTTCACGCCGGCATTCCTGCTCGGCGCGCTGCATGGTTTCGGCCAAGAGCGACATCGCGCGGAGCGCCGCCGCGAGCTTGGGCTCGAGCGGCAGCAAGTGGTCGCGTTCGAAGTCGCGGCTGGCCGCGTCGTTCCACTCGCTGCGCGTATCCTCCCAGCGGAGCCAGAGCCGTTCCGCGGCGTAACGCAGCTTGGTGCGGCTGTCGGTGATCATGGGAGCGGGGAGCTGGGGGCTGGGAGCGGGGAGTCGGGCGACGATTGATCCGCTGTTGGCGGCGATTCGGTCGGCGAAAGCTGCGGCTCGGCGGGCTCGGCCGAAACCACATAGGCAGGTGTGGCCGCGCTGCCGCTTTCGAGCGGCTGCACTGGCGCGAGCGACACGCTGAGGTAGTCGCCCAGGCGGGCCACGAACCGCTCGAGGTGCGCGCTCGCCACCGGCAGCTCGCTTTCGAGCGCGGTGGACAGGGCCTCGGTGCGGCCGCGGTATTCGGTGACCGCGAGGCGAAACTGCGCGATCCAACTCCGTACGGCGGTCAGCCGTACCTCGGCCGCCGTCACGCGCTCCTTCGCCCGCTGGAGCCGCTTCTTTTCGTCGTGACACGAGGGCGTGCGCTCCGGATCGAGCGTGGCCGACAGACACCGGCTGAGATCGAGCCGGGCTTCGACCACCAGATCTTCGCGGCGGCGGAGCTCGTGCTTCCAGTAGTCGAGCTGGTCGTGTTCGAGCCAGTCAACGAACCGCGTCAGCTCGGCCGACACTTCGCCCAGCGCCACGCCCGCCTCTTCGCGGAACACGGCGAGCGCCGCCCGAAATCGCTCGAGCGCGTCGATCGACTGAACGCGGGCGCCGCTGGACATGGCGTTACTTCTGGCGAAGGTACTCGTCGGCCCGCTCGGCCTTGCGGAGCAAGAAGGGGACGTGCGTCTCGGCGGCTTCCACAAACCGTCCGATCGACTGCATGGCCCGTTCGAACTCCTCGCGAAACTTTTGCTCCTCTTGATCGCGCCAGGTTTGCCCGAGCGCGGTGAGCTGCGAGTGGAGCATGGTCATTTGCCCCTGCAACTCGGCGTTGAACCGCTTGAGGTTGCGGGCAAACCGGCGCAGCTCTTCGGGGTTTACGATCGCCTGCGACATGAGAGACGCTCCCTGATCCGAGCGGCAGACGGGAGAAGACGAGAGAATGCCCGCTGCCGGCAACCTCCATTCTATGCTGCCGGCGGATTTCGCAAGCGGTTTCGGGCGGATTGGCCAGGAAAACGGCCCTCCCGGCGGCCGACCTCAGGAGACCGACGCGCCTGGGTTGCTTTTTCCTTGGCAGCGTCGCCAAAATGAGGTCGCCCGCCGCTCGCCGCGATCCCCTGCGGCCCCGCCTGGAGACCTTGCCGATGCTGTCGATCCGCGCCCCCGGCGTTCGCCTGTGCGACCGTATCTCTCGCCGCGAAATGCTGCGCGCCGGAGGATTAGGCGTTCTAGGCCTGTCGCTGCCGGGCCTGCTCCGCAATCAGGCGGCCGCCAGCCCGGCGGCTGGCCGGGGCAAGGCCAAATCGTGCATCGTGCTGTTCTTAATGGGTGGGCCGCCCCAGCACAGCACTTGGGACCCCAAGCCCGACGCGCCGGCCGAGGTCCGCGGGGCCTATGCGCCCATTGCCACGAGCGTGCCGGGCCTGCAGATCAGCGAGTTGCTTGCGAAGTCGGCCCCGCTCATGCACCACGTGAGCGTGTTGCGGGCCGTTTCGACCGGCGACAACGCCCACAGCTCGAGCGGCTACTACATGCTCACGGGGCAGCCGCACCAGCCGATGAACTTCGAGAACGCGAACCCCGGCGCCCCCAACAACTGGCCGACCTTGGGCGCCCTGGTCGGCCGGCTGGGACGATCTTCGTCGGCGCTGCCGGCGTCCGTGCGGCTGCCGCATCACATCTTCAACACCGATGGCTCGGTGTGGCCGGGGCAAGACGCCGGCTTCTTCGGCCGCGGCAGCGACCCGTGGCTATTCAATTGCCAGCCGGCGAACCCCGACTTCCGCTTACCGGAGTTCAGCCTCTCCGCCGATCTCTCGCTCGAGCGGCTGGCCGATCGCCGGTCGCTGCTCGACCAAGTCAACCGCCGGCTCGCCGCGCTCGATCAGGCGGAATCGCTAGGCAACTACGATGGCGCCTCGCGCCAGGCGCTCGACGTGCTCACTTCTCCTTCGGCGCAGTCGGCGCTGCGGCTCGATCTGGAAGACGAGGCCGCCCGCGACCGCTACGGCCGTTCGCAGTTTGGCCAGAGCACGCTGCTGGCCCGGCGGCTGGTGGAGGCTGGGGTGTCGCTCGTGCAGGTGAATTGGTTCCGTGGGGCCGACGAACCGAGCGACAACCCCTGCTGGGACTCGCACACCGACGAAACGCGGCGGCTAAAGGAGAACCTCGTGCCGCCGTTCGACCAGGCCTATTCCGCGCTGCTGGCCGACCTGCACGACCGCGGCCTGCTCGAGGAAACGCTGGTCGTCTGCCTGGCCGAGTTCGGCCGGTCGCCGAAGATCAACGGCGCCGGCGGGCGCGACCATTGGGGGAGCGTGTTTTCGATCGCCCTGGCCGGCGGCGGCATTCGCGGCGGCTACGTCCACGGCTCTTCCGACAAGCTGGGCGGCCACCCCGCAACCGGGCTCGTCCGCCCCGCCGACCTGCACGCCACGATCCTGCACTGCCTGGGCATCGATCCGCACGCGGAGTTGCACGACCTGCAAGGGCGGCCGTTCCCGGCGACGCGGGGCGAGGTGGTGCGAGAGATTCTGGGATAAGCGCGCTAAAGGCTTGCGGAAACGACGAGTTCTGGCCCCTTCGGCGAAGGCTGTGGGGCCGGTCCTGGCGGCGCGGTAGCGATGTCTCGCACGATTGCGCCGCGCGCAACGGGAAGTAGGCCGCGCCACCCTTCGCCTGGCGCAGTGGGTTCGATGTCGGGCGGGGTTATACTGAACCTATCTATTCGCCGACGCTCTTCCCTCGATCGCCTCCCGGTTCGCGCCCCTTATGTCTGCCTTTCCCGCTGGCCGCGGTGTTCGACTGCTCCTGGCCGCGACCATCTTCCTGGGCGCCTTCTTGCTGTTTCAGGTGCAGCCGCTGATCGGCAAGGCGATCCTGCCTTGGTTTGGGGGCGGACCGGCCGTGTGGACCACCAGCATGCTCTTTTTCCAAGTGCTGCTGCTGGCGGGCTACGCCTATGCCCACGCTTCGATTCGCTGGCTGCCCCGCGGGGCGCAATTCGGCCTGCACGCGGTGCTCATGGCGGCGGCCTTGGCCATGCTGCCGGTGCTGCCGGGTGTGGAGTGGCGGCCGACTTCGAGCGAGGCCCCGCAGACCCGGATCCTGCTGCTGCTCGCCGCTTCGGTGGGGTTGCCGTATTTCGTGCTTTCGGCCACCGCGCCCCTGGTGCAGGCCTGGTACGCGCGGCTGACTCCGGCCGGCTCTCCGTACCGGTTGTACGCCTTGTCGAATGTCGGCTCGCTGCTGGCGCTCTTGAGCTACCCGCTCGTCTTCGAGCCGGGGCTGAGATTGGCGACGCAGGACTCGGTGTGGTCGGTTTCGTTCGCCGTGTTCGCGGTGCTCTGCCTGGGGAGTGCGGCCGCGGCCTGGAAGTGGGGACGTGGCGACACTGCCGCGGCGGCACAGGGCTCGGATGATTCCGCGCCCATTACGTGGCCGCACGTGGCGCTGTGGGTGCTGTTGCCGGCGGCTGCCTCGGCGCTCTACTTGGGGGCGACGAACGTCATCTGCCAGGACGTGGCCGTGTTTCCGCTTCTCTGGATCCTGCCGCTCGCGCTCTACCTGCTCACGTTCATCCTCTGCTTCGAGAGCACGCGCTGGTATCGCCGCGATTGGTTCTTGGTGGCGGCCTATGCGGTGATGATCTACTCGGCGCAACTGCTTTCGAGCGGGCCCAATACGTACTATCTGCTTCAACTCGTGGTCTATTCAACGGCCATGTTCGTGGGCTGCATGGTCTGCCACGGCGAGGCGGTGCGGCTGAAGCCCGCGCCGCAGCACCTCACCTTCTTCTACCTCTGCATCTCCCTGGGAGGAGCGTTGGGGGGAGTGCTGGCCGGCATCGTGGCGCCGCGCGTGTTTCTGGGCTACTACGAGTTCCACGCGGCGCTTCTGGCTACCTGGGTCCTGGCCCTGGTGGTCATGTTCTTCGATCCTCAATCGGTGCTCTACCGCGGCAAGGCCCGCGACATGTGGGCCATTCTCCTGGCGATGAGCGTCGTGTTCGGCTGGAAGCTCTATCAATCCGAGTCGGGCGCTGCACAGGCCACGATCGCCCGCAAACGCAACTTCTACGGCACGCTGGCCGTGACCGAAATCCCGGCGCCCAACGTCAAATTCAATCGCCGCGAGCTCCGACACGGCAAGATCATCCACGGATCGCAATTCGTCGACAAGGATTTCCAGCATCTGCCGCTGCGCTACTACAGTCCCCGGAGCGGGCTGGGCCTGGCCTTCGATCTGCTGCCAAGAACGAGCGATCGGCGCGTGGCCATCGTGGGCTTAGGCGCGGGGACGATCGCCACTTACGGTCTGGACGGCGACGAGTTCCGCTTCTATGAGATCAACCCCGACGTCGTGAAATTCGCTCAGGAGTACTTCACCTACCTGCAGAACTCGGCGGCCAAGGTGCAGATCGTGGAGGGGGATGCCCGCGTAAAGCTGGCCGACGAGCTGTCGGCCGCGGGCGGGGCGCCGCCGGCCCCATTCGACCTGATCGTGCTCGACGCCTTTAGCGGCGATGCTGTGCCGGCGCATCTGCTGACGCGCGAGGCCTTCGAGCTTTATCTGAAGCGGCTCGCCCCGGATGGCATTATCGCCGCGCATATCTCGAGCCTGCACCTTGATCTTTCGAAGGTGCTGGCCGGACACGCCAAGGATCTCGACCTGCATGGACTGGTGGTGGAGGACGTGGGCGACACGTCCCAGGGGGAGTGGCCAAGCGTGTGGGTGTTGCTGAGCCGCGATGCCCGCCTGCTGAACGAACCCAAGGCCGCCGAACTCTTGGCCGCCACCGCGCGGCTGAAGGCAGAACTGCCCACGAATCCTGACTTGCTCAAACAAGTGCGCCGGATGGCTAGTCCGCTCGTCGACGACTTCAGCGCCGGCGACGACAGCGTGCGCTGGACCGACGACTTCAGCAACGTGCTCAGCATCCTGCGGGGTCGGTGAGCATGACATCGCCGCTGCCTGTTCTGAAAGGCCCGGTTCGGCTGGTCCACCTGGCGGCCGCCGTCCTCACCTTGAGCGTGTTGCTGCTGATCCCCTTCGGCGTGCTCACGCGGACGCGCGAGGCGCTCTCCGACATGGTGCATGCGCCGGCCTTCGGCGCGCTGGCCCTGCTGATCGTAGCTTGGATCGTGGGAAGGCGGCCAACAGCGGATGGTTCGCAGCCTCCGCCTGCGGCCACTTCGCCTGCCTGGTCGCTCGAGAGGGTTTGTTTGGCCGTATGGGTTGGCGTCAGCGTGTCTGGCGCTCTCTCCGAGGTTGTGCAAGGTCTCGTGGGGCGTGGGCGCAGCCTGCATGACGCCGTATCGAACAGCCTGGGGGCGGCGGCGTTTCTGCTGATGTACCTGGCTTTCCGGAGCGAACAGCCGGCAAAGCGGCGGCGCCTATGCGGGGCGGCGTTCGCCGCCTTGGGGGCTGCCTGGTTCGTCCCGCTGGCCGCGCTGGCCGACGTGTGGCGGCAACACCGCGAAGTTCCGCAACTCGCCGGATTCGAACGGGCAGCCGAACTCGACCGCTGGGTCTTGCATCATGCGAACATGAGCCGCAGCCCCTATCACGCGAGCCAGGGACGCTGGTCGGCCGAGATCGCCTGCGAGCCGGGGCACTTTGCGGCAGTGGTGCTCCGCATGGCCGACCTCGACTGGAGAGGGTACGATGCCCTCGAATTCGACCTGTACCTGCCGCAGGCGTTGCCGAACCCCATGTACCTGAAGGTCGTCGATCGGCACTACGATGGACGCCCCTACGACCGGTACGACGCGCCGCTCGTGCTGCGCGCCGGCGCCAACCACATGCGGATTCCGCTCGCCGAGATCGTGGCCGGTCCGCAAGGCCGGCCGCTCGATCTGGCCCGCATCTGGTGGCTCGAACTGTACCTGATCGACTCGCCGCTCCCCATCGAATTCTCACTCGACAATTTGCGGCTAACTCAAGTGCCCGTGGTCATCGGAGGATGAAAAGCGCGGCTAAGGTCGGCCCTCTGCGGACTACGGCCGCTCGAGTCCCAGGCTGCGGCTGATAAGCCGCTCGCTGCCGGCTTCGAGGCCGCGGGCTGACGTGATCTTCCGCCACTCGGCGGCCGCCGCCTCGAGCGGCGCGCAGGTCGCCTCGCCGCGCACCGCCTGTTGCACCGCCGTGTCGAGGGCCGCCAGATACTCTGCGCGCCCCGGGATGCGCGCCCCTTGCAGGCGCGCGCGGGCTTGAGCGACGCCGCCACCGCCGCGGCATAGCTGCCGGCATCGGTCGGCGCGGCTGGCCGCCAGATCGGCGGGCTGATTTGCTGCCGCGAGCAGCAGTTGCCGGGCTCAGGGGCGCGATCTCGCCGCTCCACTGCGGTCCGGTGAGCAGTTGCGAGAAGGCGATAGGCCGCCAGCCCGTCGACGGCCGACACCGAAGCCCCGGCCAGCCAGCCCTCGAGCCCCACGAGCACGGCGTCGGCTGCGGGCCGCCCTCGGCACGGTCCCAGGTATTGCGATGGGTTGAACGCCTCGATGGCGCCCGGCAACGCCGCGGGAGACGATCGCCTGGGCGGGAGCAGCGGCTTCCCTGCATCGCTGGCGCTGGCGGCCAGCCGATTGCCCATTCCGCTTCGCCGTGCGCAGCCCGCCTGCCACGCGTCTTCCGGCACCAATTCGAGTTGTAGCGCGGTGGCCGCGTGGCCGCCGCACAAAGTTCCTCGAGCGCGGACGAAGGCGCGCTCGCGATCTGCGTTTCGAACGTGTCTTTGTTGAAGGCCGCCAGGAGTAGTAGTCGGGATGCCGCACGTAGGGGCCGCCCACGCGAGCAAGGCCTGCCGGCCCAGCCCTTGGCCAGCGGCAGGGCAATGCGCGGCCCAGGGTCGCCTGCTTCGAGGAGGCCAGCGGATCGGTCCAAGTGGCTGGGGCCGCGGTTTTGCCATCGCCGGCTCCGCTCTTGCCAAGCAGAGCCCGCGAGCCAGAGCGGCAGCGGCAACGTTTCGCCACCCCCACCGGCCACGTTAGTTACGCGAAAGCTGCAGGAAAACGTCGGTCCATTGATAAGCCGAGTCCGCCTCGACGTCTCGCTCGAGGGCCGCCAGCCAACCGCGAGGTCGCCCAGCCAGCCCAACTCGGTGTCGGGGAAAACCACGACGTCGAGGCGCCTAGTTCCTGCCGGGTCTGCAATTCGGCAGCCGTTGCCTGCCGCACCTCGAGCGGTCCACGCCCCCTTGGGCTTCCCACTCGCACGGGCGTCAATCGCGGCGGCCAGCGAGGTCGTCGACCACGAGCACCTGGAGCTTTACGGACGCGGCTCGGCGCAGGCGCTGGCTTGGGCGGGCCGCTCGAAGGGCAGCCAGTCGGCAACAACGTTCCGATCGCCAGGCAGAATAACACGCTTGGGCCGAAGGCTGCCTCACCGCCCTGCGGTCATTCATCGCCCCAGCACCTCATCGATCGATTCGCCCAGGATTTACCATCCGTTCGAGTTGGGCCTCGGTGGCCATGGCAAAGGCGCCCAGGTTGTAAACGTCGCCATGGAAGACGAGTGAACATGCCGCGGGTTTGCGTGGCCGCGTGGACCTTGGGGCCGATGCCGGCCTCGGGCGGAAACTCGGCCCTCGTGCCCTTGTCGGCGACGAGTTCGACCGCTGACCATCAACCCAACCCGCGCACCTCGCCCACGTGGGGATGGCTCGCCAGCGTGGCCAGTTTCGTTCGCAGGCTGTGCCCCAGTTCCGCCGCGCTGAGCCACCCAGGCCTTCCTGCTCCAAGAGGGTCCAGGTTGGCCAGCGCCGCGACGCCCACCGGATGCGCCCGAGTAGGTAGAGCGTGGTTCCACTTTTGCGGTCCACTGGCGGCGTCGAGCGGCTTCGGCGATGCGATCCGACACGCCGAGGCCCGCCCAGCGGGAAGTAGCCGCTCGTCCTCCTTTGGCGAAGGTCAAGAGGTCGGGCTCGACGCCGTAGCGCGACAGCGCGAACCACTCGCCCGTTCGGCCGGAAGCCGGTGATCACCTCGTCGGCGATCAGCAGGATCTGATGACGATCACGCAGATTTCGCGAATCCGCGGCCAATAGTCAGCCCAGGGCACGATCACGCCCCCGCGCTTGCTTGCACCGGCTCGCCGATAAAGGCGGCCACCGTGTCGGCCCCTTCGCGCAGGATCGCCTCCTCCGAGCAAATCGGCCGCTTGCTGGCCGGGCGTGCGCGGGTCGTTCGCGCCGGGCCTCGAAGCGGTAGGGATACGGGCTCGGGATGTGCGGAAGCCTGGCACGCGCGACTCGAACATCGGCCAATACGCCGAGAGGCCCGTGGCCGACATGGCGGCCAGCGTCGTGCCGTGGTAACCGTAGGTGCGGCCGATGACCTTCGTTTTTGCCGGGCTGCCCCGCCGCCTTCCAAAACCAGCGCGCCGTTTTGAACGCGGCTTTCATTGGACTCGGCGCCGCCGAGGTGAAGAAGAAGCGGTTGACGTGCGGATAGGTGAGCTCGGCCAAACGCTGCCCCAGCGCGATCGCCGGCCGGTTGCCGCTGCCGGCGTACGACGATGCATGGCCAACGTGCGCATCTGATTGGCGGCGGCGTCGGCTAATTCGCCGCGGCCGTGCCCGCGATTACGTTCCACAGGCCGGCCAAGGCGTCGAGAAACTCCTTGCCCGTATGGTCGACGAGCACGGTAGCCGCGGCACCCTCGACCCACAAATGGGCGTGCTCCTGCTCGGAGCGGCTGTGCGAAGTGGATCAGCGTGGCCTGATCGAGGGCCAATTCGCGGGTTGGTGCGAGCATATGGGGGGCAACGCGGTGAACGGGGTCGGGAACCCCCGTTCTACTCGCCGGCCAGGGCTGGCCAATCGGCGCTGATCGAGCATGGCAAGGTTCCGGCCGCGGGCGAGTCTGAACGGTTTCGCCAAACGCGGCAGAATGACGCGTCCGGAGCCGCGTTCTCGTGGGTTGCTGCAATCTTTTCGAGCCCAAGCGAGCGAACATGACCGAAAAGGGAATCGATCAGCGGCGGGCGGGCCGATCTGCTGAGTGTGCCTGCTGACTGTCCGGCGCCGACCGACGCGACCGATCGGGCAATCATGTTGGCTTTGGCCGGCACGACCGCGGCACCCACCTCGGCGTTCCCGGCGGTGGCGGACTTGCATTCTCTGCGGCGCCGACAAATCGGCCTATCTCGAGATCAGGGTGCTGCGCGCTCCCTACGACTACTTCGCTATACGGTGCACGTCGACGACGTACGCGCGATCTGCTACGCGAAGGATAAGCAGCCGCCCGCGCGGATCGATCGCGGCAATCTCGATTTTGGCGACGGCGTGAGCGCGGAGAGGTGAAAGAGGATCAGCCGGGGATCGTCTTCGTGCGCGACAACGCTTCGGTGCTGGTCACACGAGTACGGGACTACGGCGCGGGAATTCCGGATTGCAGGCGCCCCGAAGGCCGCTGCGAGTGCCGTGGCAGGTGCGAGCCTCACGGCTGACGCCGCGGTGTTGTGTTCCGAGGGTCCGGCGATGGAACAGCTCGTTGATGTCGTGCTGAGCGCCCTCGAAGGCCCTCTTGATCCGCGCATCGAGCAAGGGCTTTTCGCACAGTCCGGAGTGCGGACGCGCTGTTCCGCGTCACCGCGGCGCCGGGGACCCGGTGAACCCATCGCTGGCAGACGATCGCCCGCGGCCTGATCAAGGGCAAGCGTGGTAGCCGCGCCCGTGGCTGATGTTCTTGGACGACGACGTGGTCTTGCGCGCCGGGCACGATCGCGGCCCTGGCGCAGCAGCTCGAGCGGCGGCCGATCTACGGCGCGCTCGCCGCCGACTATCTCGGCGAAGCGCTGACCGGCCCGTTGCTCCCCACGTTTCCATGGGAGCGACGCTGTTTCGTCGCGCGACGCTCGGGGCGATCGAATTCCGCTCGACCGAGCGCAGTGTGAATGCCAATGCGCGTGCGACGACCTCCGGGCACGCCACATGGCCATCGATTACCTCGAGGGACTGGGGGCCGAGCACGTGGGCGACGCTCTCTCCGAGCATTGCCGCGCGCCCTCCGTGGGCCAGGATCGCGGCCCGCCGCCGGCGAGCGGAATCGTCTTGGCTGCGTTCGACGCGGCGCATGCCGGCTCTTTCGCGAGCAGTTCGTCGCTTCGTTCCGCGCTGCCGCAGGCAATCAAGAGCAGATCGTCGCCGTGGCGTACAGGTTGCGGCCGCGACAACTGCAAGCGGTGCGCATGCCCCAGCTTGATGCAGATTGCTCCGCGGCGGCTGGGCTTTCTCTCTCCTGCCCGCCGCCGCTTGGTCGACTTCGCCGCAATCGTCGCCGGGCTGCCCTCGGACTCGCCGGTGGCCTATTGGGATGCGGGCGACGTCGTTTTCCGGGGCGGCTGGACGAACTGTGGGCCCAGGTGCGGCTTTGTATCCTGATCGGCTGCTCGCCGTCAGCGAGCAGCAGCGTTACCAGGGAATCCGGCGGTGACCGATTGGACGCTCAGCATCACCGATCCGCTGGCGCGCGAGCACGCCTTCGCATTGATCTCTCCAGCGCTTCCCCCTATCTCAACGGCGGCTTTCTGGCGGGAACGGCGGGCGTTCTGCTCCGCTACTTTCGCGCTGACCGAGCATTGCTGTCCACGCCTGCACTGCTGGGGACGTCCGACTGGGAGATCAAACGGCGGCTCAATCTCTACCAGCTCATCGCATCCGGCCGTCTGGCGGCGCGGCGAGATCGACGAACGGTGGAACTATTGCCTTTGCGGCAGGCCGGGAGAGACGACGCGACTGCGCGACGACGGTTTGTTCGTCCATCCGCAGGGCAAGCCGATCTGTACGGTGCGGCAATGCGGGCGCGCTGCCGAGCCGACGCGAGCGGTTCGCCTCACCAAGCCGCTCCTAGCTCCGCAGTCGCGCCCCGCACGCCGGCCACGTTCCAAATCGTAATCCCGCCGTCGACGAGGCCCACCGCCAGCAAGGCGTCGTCAGGACTCGGGCAAGCCCGAGTACACGTTGGCGGCTTCCGGCCGAAACGACAACAGTCGACGCCGCTGTCCCCTTCGAAAACCCAGAGGGACACTTCCGTTCGCCTTGCCTAAGCACGCGAGCAGTCGGCCGTCGCTGCTGAGCGCGGTTGAGGCGATTGGAAAGCCTCGGGCCCGCCGAAGGAGCGAACAGGCGCACGTCGCGCCCGGGTATCCCAAGTTTCACCGCGACGATCGGCCGCCACCAGCGAGACGTGCCCCGTCGACCGATCGAGCCTGACCATGCCACCCCTGGTGCATTCGCGCTGGCTGAGCGTTGTTGGTTCCGAGCGTAGCCCACCAGCACGAAGCGATGCAGGCGATTGCCTGGCAACTCCGGGCCGGTTGCTGAAGCCCTGCCAGACCAGGGCCTGATCGCCATCGAACGCTTGCGTCCCTGGCAATCGGTGTCGAAATGCTTCCTTCGGTGAGGACGGGATTTGGCCTCCGGGCGAGCTGTGGACCTGCCACAAGTCCGCCAGCGCCAGCCGGTAACCAGGCGCCGTCGGAGCTGGAGGCGAGGCGATTCGTGTCGCCCATTCGATGCACAGGCGGCCTCGCATGCTCGCGCGTGCTCAAGTTCCACACGCGGATCGGATCTTTCTTCGTCCACGCGCTGATCGCCAGCCAACGACCGTCGGGAGACAGCGCGACGGTCTGAACCTTCCGCCAAGCTCCAGCGACTGCCGGGCCATCGTTCCGCTGCGTGGATCCCAAAAACAGACGCGTCCGTCCTTGCTGCCGGAAATCGGCACGGCGCCGTCGCGGTGAACCAGGCATGGAATCGCGTCCTCGTGGCCAACACTTTGCACCTGCTCGGCTGTTGCAGATTCCAGACCCGAACGGTCGCCCGGCTAAACGACGCGGCAAACCGTCTGTCGGCACTAAAGGCCAAGTCGTTGGTTACGACGCCTGGCGACCGTTCCATTCGCAAGGTGGCGAAGGAAGCCCGGTCGAAGGTCGCAGCAGGTCGATGCGGCCCCGAATATCTTGGCAAGGACTTGGCCGTCGGGGTGAACCGCGAGTTTGATCGAATCCGTTCGCCGACGCGAGAAGTGAACTCGAGCGCGTGTTGGCGTCGCATTCATAGAGGGCCATGCCGTCGTCACCGCCGACGGCCACCAGGCAGCTTTGCCCCGTCGTAGGCGCCAGGGATAGGGGCAGCCATATCCATAGCCCACCCGCGTGGCGACGGTGCGGCTTGCTGCGGCGCCGAAGGTTTTCCAGGCAACCATCCCGTGTTCCTCGCGGTCCGGTCGACTCGGTTGAGTACGAGGCGACCAGCAGATCGAGGTCTGCCCGATACACGGCATTTCGAGAATTCCGCGCCCCTCCGGGCACGCCGCTAAATCCGCGCGCCGCCGGCGAAGCGGCCGTCGACAAAACCACGCTCCACTTCCAGCCCAGAGCGTAGCGACCATCGGCGGTTAGATCGTAGGTGAAACCGCTTTCCTCGGCGTTCGTAAAGCGAATCGGAACCCGCAGTAGCCTCACGCAGGGCGCCGGAGTTTGGATCACAGCTCCAGTAAAACACGCGTCAGCACCTCATCGACTCCCACGAGCCGCTGGTCGCTGGCAAGAAGGCCAGGGCGGCGAGCGGTGACTGGCCAGCGACCAGGGCGGGTTCGAGCAGCCGTCCACCCTCGGTTGCGAACAGCCGCACCGCGCCCGTCTTGGAAGCCAACGGCGACGAACCTGCCACTCGGCTGCAAGGCCACCGCGGCCGCCCCTGCGGGAAAGGGACGGCAATCGATGTCGAGGGCGCGTTGCCGCGAAGTCGCCCAGCAACCCGGCGGCGGCCTGGCGGAGCTCGTCGCGGTCGACGAGCGCCGGACCGAGCTGGACCGCCGTCTCGAGCTGTTTCCAGGCCCGCCCGCGATAGCCCTCCTGCCGCGTGCGTTCAGCTTGCCCTGCTGGATCGAAGCTACGACGCGGGCGGCCTGTAGGTCCGCACGGTGCTTGAGGATTTGGTAGCCAAGCTGCGCAAACGGCATGCAGCCGTCGCCAACATCAAGGCCAGAACCGCCAACAGCGACGCCACGACCAGTTCCCGGCGACTCCAGCGAACCAGCCGCCCTGCGGCAGTCGCGCAGGCGCGCCGCAATCCCGGCTCGCCCCGTTCATACCGCTGCAAATCCTCGGACAAATCGCGGGCCGACGCGTAGCGCTCCGCGGCTCCTTCTCCAAGCACTTCAGGCAAATCGTCTCCAGGTCCTTGGGCACCCGCGAGTTGAGCTTGCATAGGCGAGGCAGCTCTTGATGCAACAACTGATGGATCAGCATCCGCGCGTTGCCGCGGAAAGGCAGCTCTCCCGTGAGCATCTGGAAGAGCACCACGCCCAGGGCATACACGTCGGTGCGGGCATCGCAGAGTTTGGCGTCTCCGCCGGCCTGCTCGGGGGCCATGTAGGCCGGAGTGCCGAGCACCTGGCCGTCGAGCGACACCGTGGCCTCCGGCATCCCGCTTGGCAAGGCCGAGGATCGGTGATCCGCGGCGCGTCCCTTCGTGATCGAGCATTACGTTGGCCGGCTTGATGTCGCGATGCACCACGCCCCGCTCGTGGGCATGTTGCAGGCCGGCGGCGATGCCGACGCAGATCCGCACCGACTCGGCGAACGTGAGGCGGCGATCGCGAATCCAATCGGAGAGCGGCGGCTCCGCGGACGAGGTCCTGCACGATGTAGACGTCAGTCCCTTCGAGCCCCACTTCGTGCACCGGGACGATGTTCGGGTGGTTGAGCTGCGCGCCGCCCGCGCTCATGCGGGAACCGGCCAGTCCCTCGGCGGCGACCAGGCTGCCGCGGGGGATCTTCACGGCCACGATGCGGTGCAGCCGCGTGTCGCGCCTTCCACACCGTGCCGAACGTGCCGGAGCCCAGGTAGCCCAGAGCTCGAAGTGTCAATCGATTGCAACGGCAGCGCGGCCGGCAATTCCTCCCTCCACCACCTCGAAGCTGGCGCCGCACACAGGGCACACCACTTCGCCTTGGCCGGGCCGCCGACCTCGGTCGGCTCGTGACACTGCGGGCAGCGGATCACCAGACGGCCGGCTGGGGACCGCGGTGGCTGTGGAGGATTGCGCCGCCGAGCGTGGATCGGCGCCGGCGGCCTTGAGCTCGGCCAACAGCGGAATCAGCTCGAGCCGCAGCTCCGGGTGGGCGGCCAGCAGCTGCTCGTCGGAAGGCGGCTGTTCGCTGCGCACGCGGTAGGTCAGTTCCAGTGCGAGCAACTCGAGCAGCAGCCGCCGGACAGACGCCCCGGATCGACACCCTGGAGGAAGGCCTCGAGCGCCCGGTGCGCCTTCGTTCGCACGGAGACGCGGCCTCGAAGCGATCGCAAATCTTGTCGATGCGGTCCCAGTCCGCGAGACGAACCCAACCTCGGTGGGCGCCGCTTCGCTCATGCGCTCGCTTCCTCCGACCCATGGCGCGGATACCTGCAGTTCAACTTGCGGCTCGATCGAGCGGCTCGCAGAGCTCGAGCTCGTCGGCGATCTCGGCGGCGGTGTAGCCGGCCGGCAGGCTCGGCGATCCGCACCAGCAGCGGATCGGCCGAGCGCGAGCAGCAGGGCGAATTCCTCGGCCACCTGCACGGCGAACTCGGGCGTCGGCTCGTCGCTGGCCAGTGCGGCGGCGGCAGAGCCATCCTCGAGATCGAACAGCAGCACTTCGCGCGCAAGCCCTCCGCGGCTTTTGGGCGCCGGCGCGCTGGAGCTCGCCATAGGCCGCGCGAGCCGGTGATCTTCACGAGCAGCGGCCAGAGCTCGCTGCGGTCGGCGAAGTTGCGGAAACTGCCCGCGGCGGGCCCGCACGAAGAAGCTGGCCAGAGCATGACGCCGACGTCTTCGGCGTCGGAAACTCCTGGCCGGCCGCCGAGTTTTCGAGCGGCGAGCGCTGCAGCCGCTCGTGGCGGTTCCAGAGCTGCTGCGCGGGCCGAATCGCCCTGCTTCAGCTCGTGCAGCCAACGCGTTGCTGAACCCATCGCCCGTCATTTGTCACCTGCCGCGGCGGCGCGCTCGCACGGCAATTGTAGCACAGTTGCCCAGGCCGCGGCGATGAGCGCCCAGAGTTCGCCACATATTGGCATCTAAGATTCTTGCCGTGGCGCTGTCAGGTAGCCGCCGTGATTCTGATCTTCTCTGCAGTGCGGCGCCCCCTTCGGGCGGCGCGCTTCGCGCTCGAACGTACTCAACTGCAGGAATTCGTTCGATGAATCGCTCCGTCCGCCGCCCCACCCGAACCGTGCAAAACCTTCGCCAGCGAATGATTTTGGAGACGGAGGCCTTTCTCAATCGAGAGCTCGACAGGCGCCGCGCCCTCGCGCGCCCTGCCCGACACGATCTCAGCCGCCGAGGTTCAGGCGGCCCGCGATCTGCCGGAGCCGCTGTTCGTGGTCTTCGTGTCGCCGTGGAGTGACGAACTCCGCGAGCTACTGGTCTGACGCGGACTCACGCTGGCCCTCCCCGCAATGCGAACGTGCGGCGGGCACTGGAATCTCGGAATCGGCAAGAGTAGCCGCGCCCGCACGCCAAGGGCCTTGCAGCGGCCGTGGCGGAGACCCCCTACGGGCCGGGTTCGCGCGCGCGTCCTACGCCCAAGTGTCATAACCGCGTGCTATCGTGGCGGCGGGTCTTGCGCCCGGCAGCGGGGCATCGAGCAGATCGCCGTTGGGGCGGAAGTCGTCGCCGTCGACGAAGAGCGGGTTGCTCACCGCGATCAGCATCCCTCTCGTGCTCGGGCCCATCACCAGGCCCAGCGGCGTGTATTCGTCTGCAGCCTGCACGATCGAGATGGGCGTGCTCCTGCTCGGAGCGGCTGTGCAGTGGATCAGCGTGGCCTGATCGAGGGCCAATTCGCCGGCGGGTGCGAGCACGCGGCGCCACCTGTCGAGGGGTGGAGGGGCCCCGGCATTCTATCCCGCGCGTCGCGCGACGTTGGTGCCGCCCGTCCGAGGGCCGGGCTCACGAACTGTGGAACCTCGGGTAGGCGGTCGCGGACAACCAAACAAAATGCGGTGCAAAATTGGCGTCCGGTCTGTGGGCAGGTCGCGTTTGGGTGACAGGGCAACTGGGCCATAGCCTTGGTCGTCGGACAAGTCCCCATCCCATGTCGAAGCCCTCCTTTGCTCGAATCTGTTGCTGCCGCCCTGGCCGCAACGTTTCGTCAGATCGAGCTAGCGGCATGGCCACAACGCAGGCACAGGCCCTTCACGTCTTTTTCTTGGCGCTCGGCGGCATCAGCGGCCCGGCCCGCTTGATGCGTGTTGGCGGCCGGGGGACCGTCGTGGGACGTTTGGCCGGCGCTTGCAGATTCGTCGGTAGCTGGATTCTGCTTGGCGCGCTTGCGCAAGGTCCGAACTCGGCCAACCGCTCGATCTTAGGTTCGCTTTGCCTGGGCGCACTTTTGTAACACCTCACTAGGATTTGATCGAGGAGCCTCCGTTCCATGCGCCGATCGATTTCGCCCACGAGCGCGGGGAAGTGGCCAAATCTGGCCTGGGTCTTCTGCCGATCCGTCCGGCTCGCACTCACGGCCGCGTCTCTGGTAGTCCTGCCGGCGACCATCGAACGCGACGCCCAAGCTGCGGACGCATGGCCGGCGTTTCGCGGAGCGAACACGGCAGGTCGCTTGCCGTCGGGAGACTATCCGACCCATTGGGGGCCGGACCAGAATGTGCGCTGGGTTGCTCGAGTTTCCGGCGAGGGGCACTCCTCGCCCGTCGTCGCCGACGGCGTCGTCTATGTGACAACGGCGTATCCGCTGCCGCAGAGCGCAACCGCCGAACTCGGCTTCGAGGCGGGCCTTCTGGGCTTGGCCCTCGTCGTCGTGGGTTGCGGCATGGCTTGGGTTCGCGGCCGCAGCGTCCTTCCACGCGAGCCCAATGGCGTCAGCGCGCTTCGGTCGCTGGCATCTCCCTATGGCTCGGCCGCGCTCGTGACCGTGACCGTGTTGGCGGCTCTGTATGGCGAGAAGGCCTTCGACTACAAGCGCTGCGAGATCAGGGGGTGGCTGGCTTCGTGCGTGTTGCTCAGCCTCTGTCTAGCCGTCGCCGGCTTCGCCTGTCCAGCCCGACGTGGAGGCAGAATAGCAGCGGCGCTGCTGGCGGTCCTGCTGAGCGGCTCGGTCCTGGTCCTGATGCCGTCCAAGGAACATGCGTTCCGAACGTTCGAGGGAACGTGGTTGAGCCCGAACCTAGGGGTGGTGTTGGCGGCGGCCTCGGTTCCCCTTTGCGCAGCCGCGTTGTTGCTCGTGTCGCTCCGCGAGCGCGGGGAACGCCGCACCACACGCGGAGGATGGCGCCGCCGGCCGGGCGGGTGGGCGATGGCCATTGGCGCGCTAGCTCTGTCGGGTTGGGCGTTCTTCGCGGTTTCGGGCGTGTTCTCGGCTGAGAGTCCTTTCCTCGAAGGCCACTTGAGCGACTCTCCGACGGTCGACTACGTCCGCGGCGCCACCCTCGGCGGCATCGCCGCGGTGGCCGTTGCCTTCCTGGTCGCCTGGCTGCTTCGGCCCGTCAGCAAGAGTTTCCAAGCCCTGACGGCCTTGGCCCTGGTGGCGATGAGCTTGGCCGCGGCACTACAGGTGGCCGAGAGGATCGCGCTTCATTCGCTCTACCTTACGTACCATTTGCCCGTCCTTCCGCTGGTCTCCCGTTGGGACGCCTTGCTGCCCTGGCTGATGGCGGGAGCGGTGGGAATCGGCCTCTTGGTCGACTCCGCTGCCGAATGCCCATCGCTGCGCTGGCTCCGGCCGACGGCGGGCTACCTGTTGGCCGCCGCGGCGATCCTGCTCGGAATCGGGCACTTCGCGCACATCAACTACTGGCGCGGCGAATCGCTCCGGATGGTCCGCGCCGTCGTGGCCGTGGCGGGCCAGACGGGCGAGACCGTCTGGACTTGCGAGGGGCTCGAGGGACCGCTCGAGTCGCTCGATCGACATAATTCCCCCGCTTCGCCCACTCCGGTCGTCGATGGTGATCGAATCGTAGCCTACTTTGGCCAGGCCGGACTCATGGCTTGCGACCGTTCGGGCAGGCTCATCTGGACTCAGCCGAACTTGCCCTTTGCCAGCGTTTACGGCCCAGGCAGTTCGCCCATCGTGGCCGGCGGAATCGTCGTGTTGGCCGCGGACGGCCAACCCGAACTCGAGGGCAGCTGCCGAGTATGGGCGTTTTCGTTGTCGGATGGGCGGCGTCTCTGGTCTCACGTCGCGAAGGCCAGCGGGTTGGGCAGCGGAAACTGTCGAACTCCCATCGTCTGGAATTCACCCCACGGCCCCGTGGTGCTGGTGTGGGGCGCCGGCGTGTTCAAGGCCCTCCGGCTGGCGACCGGAGACGTGGTCTGGCAGCGGGAAGTTCCGTCGCTCGCCAACGACCTGGTCAGCAGTCCGGTCGTCGACCAAGGCATCGCCTATCTCTCCGACTCGGGCGGCACACATGCCATCGACCTGGCACGGTGCGAAACCGGGGCCGACCCCGTCCTTTGGTATCAAAAGGCGGGAGGCGCGAATTGCGCTACCCCGCTCGTCGCGTCGGGGTTGGTGTTCCTGGTCACCGACGGCGGGGTGGCCAGCTGCCTCGATGCGCAGACTGGGCGACCGCAATGGAAGAAACGCCTTCCCGGCCAGTACTTCGCCTCGCCAGTTTCGGACGGCCAGCACGTGTACTTCGTCAACACCGAAGGCTGCACAACGGTGGTTCGATTGCGGCGCGAATTCGAGCAACTTGCCCAAAACAGCTTCGACGAACCCATGTACGCCTCCCCTGCGGGCGCAGAAGGCAAACTTTTCCTGCGCAGCTTTCAATCCCTCTATTGCCTGCAGGTCGATCGTCGCGCCGAGTCGGTGCTTGCGGAAGCAGACTGAACTCCAGCCCTCGGCCGCCGCTAACGCGGTGGCGGGTCTTGCACCGGCAGCGGCGCGTCGAGCAGGTCGCCGTTGGGGCGGAAGTCGTCGCCGTCGACGTCGACGAAGATCGGGTTGCTCACCGCGATCGGCATGTCCTTCTCGTGCTCGGGCCCCATCACCAGGCCCAGCGGCGTGTGTTCGTCTGCAGCGGCCACGATCAAGTGGGCGTCGCCCGCCAGTTCGATCGGCAGTTCCTGCTCGAACTTCACCCCTGCCTTGCCGGCGCCGGGGCCGAAGCGCTCCGGCGTCGTGCGGCGGGTGAAGTTCAGCTTGGGATCCGGGCGACCGTTCACGAACACCTGCACACGGTCGATGTCGAACCAGTTGGGACACTGCACGCGGACCCACAAGGCGCCGCGGCCGCTGGGGGCGCGGACTTCGTCTCCGATACCGCCGCTCGCTTGGGGACCGGCGTCGGCGGCCGTGAACTTCACTTCGAGGAACGGCCCGCTCGTGAGCAGGATCTGGCCGGCCTCGGCGGCATGCACCATGTCGAGCGTCTTGATCTCGGCCGGATTGTCGGTGGCGCTGCGCAGATAGTTCCGCAGGAACCCGGAGCCGTGGAAGTTGTAGTGGGCGTCGGTGTTCACCACGCCGGGCACTGCGTAGCCCAGGTTGAGCGTTTGCAGCCAGTTGAAGATCGTGTTCGGCTCCTCGGCGCCGCCGACGTTCACAATCGGCCCCTGGAAGATCCAATGGGGCGGGTGGACTTCGATCACGTCCATGAAGCCGAACATCTTGGCGAAGCCCTGGTCGGGCTTCTTGTCGAGATCGCGGTCGGTGAGGATCTGCACGATGTTCGGGTGGTTCTGTTGCACCAGCTTGTCGCTGCGGTCGTCCCACATCGCCAGCCGCTCGATCTGCACCACGGGGTTCACGTCGGGCGTGGGGCCGCCCCCGTTCTGCGTGCGTGGCTTGTAAACCATCGGGAAAGCGTTTTGGTGATTCACCGGCAGCGGGCTGCCGGTCAGCTCGATGCCGCTGCACGTGGCCATGAGTTGGCCCTTGCCAAGTGCTTGCAAGTGCGGCGTGTACGACGACACCAGGTTGTGCTCGGTGCAGGGGCAGAACTCGAGGTGCTCGCAAAGCAAGTTGAGCACCCGGCCGAGTTGACTCGACGTGTTGTCCCCCGAGGGGCTGGCGTGGCTGTGGAAATCGCCCGACACCCAGCCGGGCGTGTCGACGGTCCGCACAAGCTGGGCCTCGAGCGGCGTCTCGGCGCCGCGCTGCACGTTGAGCGAGGTAAAGGCTGCGTCGTATTCGGGACCGTAGCTCACGATCACGTCGTATTTGCCGGGGGGCATTTCCTGGCGGAAACTCCCGGTGTGGCTGTAGTACAGGTTGTGCACGGCGTGCTCCCCCGTGTCGGGGAAGAAGAACGGGTCGGGCGTGCCTTCGCGGCCGCGGAACTGCACCTTGCAGGGGATGGGGCCGCCCCCGGCGCTTACGATCTTGGCCACAATGTAGCCGGGGCGCTCGAGTTCGACGCCGAGCGGTTCGGTCGCCGGCGCGCGGAGCGGCTTCTCGAGCGAAGGTCGTCCGAGGGCCGAGATCTTCGCTTGATACTCGCCCGCCGGGAGTTGGCCGGCGAGCCGTCCGGCCGAGTCGGTGCGGGCAACCGCCTCTTGATCGCCTCGCGACAAGACAACCTCAGCGCCGGAGATAGGACCGGCCGCGTCGCGCACGGTGATCTCGAAGGGGGCGAGCGCTTGTCCGCGCAGTTTGTGGGCGAGGGCCTCGAGCTCGAGCTGATCGCGGCCGACGAGCAGCCGCCGCTCGAACTCGAGCTGACCGCCAGGCGGAAGCGAGACCTTCGCGTTCTCGCCGGCCACGTAGTTCACGAGCGAAGGGCGCCGCCCTTCCGGCGGCGGCACGATCGTCGGCACGCGATCGGCAGAGACGAGCCCGTAGCCCTGGTCGTACCACTTGTCGTAGACCCAATACAGGCCGATCGGCGCGGCCGTCTGCCGCTCGAAGGGGCCGTCTGCCCGCAGGGCGTCTTGCAGCTCGAACTCGAGCGGGGCCTGCGTGGGATTTGTGTAGCGCGTGCGGACGACGAGCCAGGGCTCGCCGTCGGTGAGCGAGTATTCGACGTGCGCCGCGGGGCGGCCGTCCTTGGCGGCGGCCGAGAACGCCAGCCGCACCGCGCGGCCACTCAGGCGTTCGGCTGGTCCGAGATCGTGAAGCGAGCCGTTATCTACGGCGGCCTGCGGCTGACGCAACACGTAGCTGCCGCCGCCGGGATAAAAGGCCGCAAGCTGATCGTTCTGGGCTGCTCGCGGAGTGAAGTCGATCACGGCCCCGCCGACGAACCGTACGGTAAGGTTCGCATGCCGCGTTTCAACGGGCTGACCGATCACCGCCACGACTTGATCGTTCCGCAGCACCAGATCGCCATAGATGGCGTCGACTTCCTTGCCAGCGGGCGCAAAGGCGTCCCAGTTCTCAGCAGACAGGACGACGAGGTCCGCCGCGATTGCCTGAGTCGCGGACGCGAAAAGCAGTGCGGATGATACGAACGCGGAGAAGCGGCTCATGGGTAGGCCTGCGGAAGGTGGGAGGGGGGCCTGCCCGCGTAGCCTAGCCGAGAACCCGGCGCGGAGCCAGGGTTTTGCGAAACGCTAACAAAACGGGGCCAAAAACCGCCCCCGCTCGACGCGCTGCTCATCGCCGGCGGTGAAGTAGAGCTGATTGCCCGCAATTGGTCGCGGGGAGCATAAGAGAAACCCGCCGGCAGG
>JAXMBI010000020.1:0-141588 GCA_046349955.1 Pirellulales bacterium
TGCCACGATCGGCAGCGCCGTGCTAGTGACGGTCGAGCAGGCCGTCGTCGTCATCAACGCCCAACCGCTGATCTTCGTCGACGTCTTGCCGGCCACGGTGGTTGTCGGGGCAAATCAGACCGTCGCGCCCGACGCGGCGATCGTAACGGTCAGCGCCGTCGATCCAACGCCGACGACTATCCTGGCTGTCGGTGCGGCCACGGTCACTGGCTCGGCCGTGGATTCCAGCATCGCGTTGGGGCCGGTGAGCCAGGCGGTAGGCGTGGCCACCGTGACGGCGAGCGGCGTCGACGCGGGAGTGGCGGTGGGGCCCGTCTCTCAGGTCGTTGGCGTGGCGACGGTTACAGGCTCCGCGGTCGACGCGACGGTGAGCCTTGGCGCCTTGCTGGTGGCCGTGCTCGATGCCGCGGTCGCCGTGCTCGTCGCCGACCCGACGCCGACGCTGGGCGGCGTGAGCGTGCAGCCCCAAGTGGCGACGGTGACGATCGCCGGCACGAACGCGAAGACGGACACGATCTTCCGCACGCCCGACGTCGCCACGGTGGCGCTCAGCGGCGTCGACGCCTCGATCTTCCAGTGGCCCTCGTTCGGGCAGCGCCAGCCAGGAACCATTTACCGACCGCAGCGGCGGGCCGAGGCGGACACGCAGATCCGCCGGCCCGATGGCCCCGATCAGTTCCCCTATCGACAGCAGTAGCCGCCATGCCAACCGTCCGCCAATTCACCGTCGCCGACTCGATCGATCATTTGGTCGCCTTCGCCGTGCAGAACGCGAAGCCCTCGACTGTGCAAAAGTGCCGCGAGGCGGTGCGCGCGGCCGTCGCCGTGCTCGCGCTCGAGCATCCCTGGACCTACCTGTTGCGGCACGATCGCCTGGCGGTCTCGGCCCCGTTCTCCACGGGCACGATCTCCTACACGCACTCGACGCTGACCGTGACGCTGAGCGCCGGTTCGTTCCCCTCCTGGGCGGCGCGGGCCACGATCTACTTCGGCAGCGCGGCCTACGAGGTAGAGTCGATGCCCACTAGCGGCACGCTCAAGCTGACCGCAACCTCGAACCCGGGGGCCGACGTCACCGCCGGCACGGCCTTCGCCCTGTATCGGGATCTGTACCTGCTGCCGGCCGACTTCATGCAGGGGGACCGGTTCTTCGAGCACTCGACCCGCAAGCCGCTGGAATACACGGGGCCCGCCGACTTCTTCCAGCAGCGGCGGGACCAGCAGCTCACGGGGCTGCCGCGGTACTACTCGTTCCTGGGGGACCGCGACGATCCGAGTCGGATGATGGTGCGGCTCACGCCGTTCCCCAGCGCGGCCACCAACCTCGACTACACCTATCTGCGGACGCCGCGGGAGCCGATCTTCGACCGCTACGAAGCGGGCCTGGTGACGACGGCCGGCACGACGGCCGTTTCGAGCACGGGGGCCACGTTCACCGACGCGATGGCCGGCTCCGTCCTGCGGGTGGCCTTCTCGGGCGCTCCGCCGGCCGAGGAGTCGGCCGCCGTGCAGCCGCAGTGGTTCGAGCGGATGGCGCTGCCCTACCCCTACGTGTACGAGCGGATGATCGTGGGCCAGACGGGCGGCAACGCGCTGACGGTCGACGCGGCCATTCCCGCGCTCAGCGGCGTGAAGTATCTGATCAGCGACCCAATTGACATTGAGCCCACGGTGATGCGGCGGGCGTTCTTGCGCTGTGCCGAGTGGCAGCTTGGCTTGCTCTTGAAGAGCGAAGACGTCGATCGACTCGAGCAGGCGTATCAGGGCGAGCTGCAGCGGGCGATCCAGGCCGACGTGGGCCGCGACCTGACGCTCGTGCGCCAGGACGAAACCAAAACGGCGAGCGTCCGCGAGCGGAAGCTGCCCACCAACACCGGGAGATAGCCGATGGCCTACACCGACATTCGGACCTACCAGGATCTCGTCGAGTATCTGGAAGACTCGACCGAGTGGGACCGCAACCACCAGAACCATCGCCGGCTGCGCGGGGCGATCGAGGAGGCCTACCGCGACCTGGCCAACGAGCGGACGTGGAGCTACTACGCGCAGCTCGGCACGCTCAACACGGCGGCGCCCTACTCCACGGGGACCGTGACCTACGACCACACGGGCGCGGCCGATGGAGAGCGGCTGCTGACCTTGAGCGGCGGCGTCTTCCCAGACTGGGCGTCCGAAGGCACGGTGCTCATCAACGGCACGCCCTACGAAGGGAACGACCGGATCTCCGACACCGAGCTCACGCTGACGCCGGCGAGCAATCCGGGCGCGGATATCGCCACGGCCACGACCTACCAGCTCTTCCGCGACACGTATCCGCTGCCGGTCAACTGTCGGGCGGTCAACCGGCTCGAGGACGTGCGGCAGACGAACCAGCCGATGTTCGTGCCGCCCGGCGAGTGGCTGGACGCCATGCGGCAGTGGTCGCACGCGCCCGGCCAGCCGATGTACTTCACCGTCACCGGCAGCCCCGACTACCTGAGCTCGCTGGCGATCCGCTTCGCGCCGCCCCCGTCGACGGCGATCACGTTCCGGTATATGTACACGCGGGCCCCGCGGGCGCTCGCCGTCGAGCTGTACGACGAAGGGGTAGTCACCGTCGCCCCCGGCAATCCGACGATCAACGGCACGGGGACCGCCTGGACGACGGCGATGATCGGGGCCGTCATCCGGTTCAGCGAGGGCCTGGCCCTGCCCGGCAGCGTCATTGGCGTGCGGCCGCGGGCCTACGAGCGCGTCGTCAAGGACGTGACGGGCCCGACGACGCTGGTGCTCGACTCGGCTATTTCGACCGCGCTGACCGAGGTGCGCTACGCAATCAGCGACCCCTTGGATATCCACGTTCCGACGATGTGGAGCGTGCTGAAGAAGTGCGCCGACGCGCGCGTGGTCGGCCACCCCCTGCGGTATCGGACGCGCGACGACCAGTTCACGGGCGATCTTGACCTGATCTACCGAGAGGCCCTGAACCTGGCGGCCCAAGCGGACAACCGCAACTTGTCGACCGACGGCCCGTTCGACCGTCCGTCGTTCCAACCCTATCGGGTCCAGCTCTAAGGAACGCCCCATGGGACAACCGGCCCAAACAACCTTGGTCATCGAACGGTTCAGCGGCATGGCCCCCATGCTCGAGCCGGGCGACTTGGCCGAGACGTTCTCGGAAATCCAAACCAACTGTTGCAGCGAACGGCTGGGCGAGCTCAATACGCGCCCCGGCTGCACGCCGCTCGTCTTCGACGATTAGGAGAGATCGATGCAGACTGGAAGTTTCGTCGGCTACGTCACCCTCGGCACCACGGGCTTCAAGATCCGGGTGCTCACGACCGACACGGCGGGGACGCCCACGGCGCCGAGCGCCGCCCCGACCTATCGCGTGCGCGGGCCCGGCGGCCAGGTGCTCTCGGGCACCACGACGCAGGTAGGGGCAATCACGGGGCTCTACGAAGCGTCGATCGACGTGACGGTTCCCAACGGGTTCGCCGCGGGAACCAGCTACGACATCGATTTCAGCTACACTGTTTCGGCCGTCGCCCGCGGCCAGCTCAAGCACTTTGCCGTGGGATAAGCCATGTTCATCGGTCGATTCCAGCTTGGCGACTTCGTGACCCTGGTGGTCTGGTGCCGCGACAGCGCGGGCACGCCCGCGGTCCCGACGGCCCATCCGCAGGCCAAGATCTACGATGCGGCAGGGAGCCTCGTGCAGACGCACGACTTGCCGCTGGTCGATTCGGCCGATACGACCGGGCGGTTTCGCTTTGAGCTGCCGCTGGGGACTCAGTACGCGGTCGGCTATTACGACGTGAAGATCGATTACACGATCAGCTCCGTCGTCTATTCGGAGCTGATGAGCTTTCAGGTTCTCGCCGGCGGCCATACCGATGGCAGCCTGATCGCTGCGGAGCTTTACAACTCGCCGAACAGCCCGTGGCTCGTGGCCGAGACCGACCGCGGCACGCTGCTCGCGCATCGCAATCCAAGGGCATAGCATGGCCACGCCGAGCTCCATCCTGACCGGACTCAACCCGTTCCAGCCCCTCGAGGCGGTCGCCACCGACGACGGCCAGCTCTTTTGCGCCAACGGCATCGACTCGGTGCGGCGCTGGGATGGCCAGGCCGCCGCGGCCGTGCTCGCGGGAGTTGCCGCGCCGGCGACCGCCCTGGTGATGACCGGGGCCGTCTCGCTGTCGGCGACCACGCTGGTCAACTCGGCCGGCGGCCTCGAGCCGCGGCAGGTGGTGATCGACGTGGCCTCGAACCAGATGTTCGCCACGTACAGCCACGCCTCTTGGAACCGGATTCGCAAGGGCGCGCTCGACGGCTCGGGCTGGACCGACGTTGTGCTCTCGGCCGGCACGCCCGAAGACTTGGCGATCGACTTCGCCTCGGGGCTGATGTACTGGTCGGCTCCGGGCGCGGGGCGCATCCGCCGCGCGACGACGGCCGGCGCCAGCGTCACCGACCTTGTGACCACGACGAGCCCGCGGGGCCTCGCGCTCGACCTGACCAACGGATTCATGTATTGGGTCGGCGACACGGGCACCACGATCAAGCGGGCGAACTTGAACGGCGGCGACCAGGCGACCATCCTGAGCGGGCTGACCAACGCCTACGGGCTGGCGATCGACGTGACGGGCGGGCAGCTCTACTACACGACGACTTCGCCCGCGGCCCTGTGGCGAGTCGACACCACGGGGGCGAACAACACCCAGGTCGCCAATGGCTTCGGCACGGCCGTCTACGTCGAGCTCGACATGACGAACCGGGTGGCCTACGTGAGCCAGGGCAACGCCGGTTCGATCATCTACCGCTGCGACCTGAACGGCTCGAATCTGTCGGCGTGGATCACGGGGCTGAGCGGGCCCTACGGCATGAAGCTCGACTCGAGCACGGGCCGGATGTACTTCTGCGCATACGCGGTGAACAACATTCAGCGCGTGAGCGCGCGGCCGATCGACGGGAAGTATATCGCCTATTCCCGCTTCCTCGACGCCCAAGGCAACCCGTCGGCCCTGTCGCCGGTCTCGGAAGAAGCCACGATCGCCGGCGCGAGCCAGATCAACTTCACGTCGGTTCCCGTGCCCGCGGGCGGCTCGAACGTGGTCAAGCGGCAGATCCTTCGCAACACCAACGGGCAGTCCGTCACCGTCTACGTGGACGTCGAGACCACCGACCTGGCGTCGACGTCGTTCAGCAGCACGCGGTCGGATTCCGAGCTGTTCGATCAAGAGCCGGTGGCCTTGTTCGACGAGTCGGGTGCGAGCCTGGTCAACGCCTACGGCATCGCGCGGACGGATAAGCCGGTGCTGTTTCCGTTCAGCGGCCGGCTCTTTCTCGCCGGCGAAGTGGTCTACGACAAGGGCTCGCTCGTGCTCACGAGCGGCAGCCCCACCGTGACCGGCGTGCAGACCGACTTCGTGGCCGGCTTCGTCGGCCGCTTCCTGCGCGTGAAGGGCCAGTCGACGAGCTACGAGATCAGCGCCGTCGGCAGCGCCACCGGCCTCACGCTGCTGAGCAACTACAGCGGCGCGAGCGGTCTCTTCGAATATGAGATTCGGTCGGCCCCTGCCGAGCGGCTGACCTACTATTTCTCGGGCAGCGGGCAGCCGACCGGCTGGGACACGGCCGACGGCATCTCGGTTCCGCAGCCGGGCGACACGATCACGGGGATGCTCGACGCCGGCAGCTTCCTGTACCTGCTGCTCGAGCGGTCGGTCTATCGACTGACCTACGACACGCACCCCGGCCGCGACGGCCGCCAGTTCTTGGCCGTCCGGCGCGGCTGCGTAAACCAGCGGTGTTGGGTCCAGTTCGGCGCTCAAACCTTCATCCTCGATCGACAGGGGGTGTACCTGTTCGACGGCGGCAACGATCAGGATGTGTCGGCCCCGATTCAAACGCTCTTCCAGCGGCCCAATGACGACGGCATTCCCCGAATCAACTGGGCGCGCCGCCGCTTCTTCCACGCCTGCGTCGACACGGCCGCCGGCGTCGTGCGGTTCTTCGTCGCCCTGGGCAACTGCCGCTATCCGCAGCACGCCTTGGCGTTTCGGGTGACGACGCAGGAATGGTCGATCGAGGAGTATCCGTTCCCCGTCGCCTGCTCGACGAACCTCACGTCGACGCCGGCCTACCCGATCCTCGGCTCGAGCGCGCGGCGGCTGCTGGTGCTCGGCGGCGGGCAGCTCGACGTGACCAACGGCAAGCTGGGCTCGACGCGCGTTCCCGTGACTGCGGCGACCTACCTGAGCGTCAGCTACGACTCGGCGACCTACGTGATTCCCACGGCCGACGTCGTGGGCGCCCCGCTCGTGGTGACGAAGGGGCGCGGCAAGGGCCAGCTCCGCACGATCGTCTCGGCCTCGGGCGGCGTGCTCACGGTCAAGCGTCCGTTCAACGTGCTGCCCGACGCGACGAGCGAAGTGCAGATTGGCGGCATTCCCTGGACCTGGCGCAGCCGCCGCTTCTACTGGGACATGACGGAGCAAAACACGCCGCGGCAATGTGACGTGCTCTTCCGCCCGGCCGACGGCTCGCTGGATCTGCGGTTGTACGAATCGAGCTCGACGACGCCCACCAACGCGGGCCTGGACCTGGCGAGCGACGGCGTGCGCGTGCGCCGCGGCGACCCCGACTACGAGATCGACCTGGCCACGGTCGACGGCCAGGTACAGTGCCAGTTCGACGAGGCGACCGACCGGCGGGCGCCCGGCTCCAATGACTTCACGCTCGAGTTGCGGGGCGTCGGCGCGACGCGGCCGCTGCGGATTCGCCGCCTCGTCGTCGCGGGGAGCGAGGAAGGACAGCGCAGTGGCTCTTAACAATCAGGCGAACCGGCTGCTGCGGAAGCAATGGGGCAACGGCATCGACCCCTTTGCCGAGGAGCTGTTCAGCCTCATCCAGTCGGACACCGACCTGACCAGCGGGCCGGTCGCCTTCAACCTCAACTCCGACCTGGCCGTTGCCGGCCAGGAGCTCATGTTCAGCTCGGGCCCGCTCGACGACTTGGGCCTGGCCGCGATCGACTACGATGCGATCGACGCCCTGACCGCTCAACCGACGCCGGACAGCCAGGCGACGGTTGACTCGAGCGGAAATTCGACGGCCGTGACCACGACGACGCGGGTTCGCCGCACCGTCCTGCCCGGCAAGGTGGTCTCGCGCGAGCAAGACGGCACCTACACGATCGATCTTTATCCGCGAGGCTTCGACGGCCAGGCTTCTCGCTACCGCGGCTGTGTCGAGGCGGCCGGCCGAGACGTGGCGCTCAACGCGATCCTGGGCGCGGTCCTGCGGATCGATGATGTGCGGGTCCGCGAGTTCGTGGTGAGCCGGCCGGACGGTAGCGAGCTGAGCCGCCGCACCGAAGTCGATCTACTGTCGCGGAACCACCTGTTCGCCGAGGGCAACAACCCGCGGGCCTACGCTCCGTGGGGATCCGGGGCGAATCTCGACCAGTCCCCCGCGCAGGCGCACGTCCTCTCCTTCATCAACGAGATTGTGCAGGACGGCATCGACGGCTCGCAGAACGCCTCGAGCTTGTTCGTGAAGACGACGCCGCTGCTCTGGCTGCCCGACTATCGCACGCGGACCTACACCAACCTGCAGCGGGCCTTTATCGGCTCCACGGCGATCAGCCTGGGCTCGCTCACGCTGACCTATGACCCGGCTGCCCGCACGCTCCGCACCACGTACAACGGCGGCACGCCTGCCGGCTTCTCGGCCGTTCAGGATGCCCTCACCTGGGCGCAGTCGTCGGGCAACAGCGTTACGCCAGGCGGCGTCGGCATTCTTTCCTACCCCGCCAACGCTTGGAACACGGGCGCGATCTACTTCACGACGGGGGGCGGCTGGAACATCCTGCAGGGCGCCGTCACGACCCAATGGGCTAACCTCGGCGGCAGCCCCGCCATTTACTCCCGCTGCATGTTGGCCTTCAGCTAATGGCGCGAATCAACAACATCCGTCGGCTGCTGCGAACCGCCTGGGGCGGTCAGTTGCAGGTGTTCGCCCAAGAAGTCGTGGCCTACTTCGAAACGGCCCCGGTCACTAAGGGCAAAGTCAACTTCGATCTGGATACGCCCGAGGCCCCGGGCCCTGTCTGGGTCTCCGATCCGCTCGAGAATCTGGGGCTGCCCGAGATCGACTACGACGCCGCCAGCTCGAGCGAGGCCCTGCCCGACGAATCGTTCCGCAGCGTTGCAACGGCCGACGGCGGGACGATTCGCTACAACGTGAGCTCGCGCATCCGCCGATCGTCCTTGCTCGGTCGCGTCGTGCGGCAGGACGGGGACAAGAGCTACACGCTCGACCTCTTCCCCTTCGGCCTCGAGGATGGCCGCAACACGCAGGTCACAGGGGCGCTCGAGGCTGCCAACCGGGCGGTGGCCGCGGGCACGATGATCGCCCCGGTCGTGCGGATCGACGAGCTCGAAGTGCGGCAGGCAGAGAGCTATGGGGCCGATCAGCGGTTGAGCCGATCGTGGGTCGAAGTCGAGCTGATCCGGCGGCGGCACTACTTCGCTCCCGGCAGCGTGCTCTTGGCCCCTTCCGTGTGGGCGGACCCGATCTACGGCACGGTCGCCGTCGATGCCGGAACGTGATAACTCACCAGTTCTTTGATACATTTCTAGCATCCAAATTGGGGCACGGGAGGATCGAGCAATGGCCTATTCCGGTGGAACCAGCTTTTCGGCTCCGGGCTATACCCCGAACCTGAGCAGCTATTACGGGCAGGCGGGCCTCAGCTCGTCGGGCGGCCTCACGTCGCCGGCGATGTACCGGCCGGTCTACGACGCGGCCACGATCAACCGGGACGTGAACCTGCAACAGGCCCGGGCGATGCAGAGCGCGCAGGGCCAGTCCCAGCGGTTGCGCGATTCGCTGATGAGCCGCGGCTTCGGCAGCAACTCGCCGTTCGCCATTTCCCAGGGCCAGAACATCATGGCGCAGGCCCGCGCGGGGGCCTACCAGGACGAAACGCAGCGGCGAATGCGGGCGGCGGAAGCCAACTACAACGGCAACTTCCAGTACGACCAGCTTCGGCAGCAGGAGCTTTTGGCCCGTCTCGGCCTGGCCCAAGGGCAGTCGCAGCAAGGCCTCCAAGCCTGGCAAACGCAGTACGGCACGGCGGCCGACCTCTACAACCAACAGGCCAACCGGCAGAACCAGTTGCAGATCGCGCAGATGCAAGCGGGCCTCGGCGGCCCTCAAGGCATCCCCGGCCGCGACCCCGGCTGGGTGCAAGGCCCGTGGGGCCCGGTCTACGATCCCTCCGGGCGCGGCACGCTCGGCTATTACCGATAGGAGCGCGTCATGGCTTCGATGTTCGGACAATCGCGGTATCTGGGCTTTTCGCCTACGCTCGGGGCCGTCTCGCCCGCGGGAGTCGTGGGCTTCGGTCCCGGCTTGGGCTATCGCCAGCTCTCCGACAGCATGGTGGTTCCAACGCGCGCCATGGGCGGCCCCGGACTGTTCAGCGGCCACCCCGACGTGGCGTTCAGCGGGCCGCAAGAGAACCTGAACGACCTGCGCTCGATCAACAGCCAGTTCTTCGGCGCGAACCAGGCTCAGAAGGACCGCGACCTGCAGAGCAGCCTGTTGCAGCAGCAGCTCCGCAATGCGCTGCAGCTCCAAGGGATGCGCGGCCAGAACAATCTCGACCTGCAAGGGCTGGTCAACTCGGGCGCCCTCGATCAGATCAACGCCCGCGGTGGGTGGGACCGGGCGATCACGGGCGACACGCTGTCGAGCCAAGAGCGGCGGCTGGCCCAGCAGCTTGGCCTCGATCGAGAATCGCTGTACGCCAACATCGGCGAGTCGCAGGCCGATCGGCAGGCGCGCGAGCGGATGCACGCGGCCGGGCTGAGCAATGCGCTCGAGTTGCAAAGCCTCGAAGGGCAACAGGCCTTCGAGCGGCAACGGGCCGCCCTGCTGGGCCAACGCGAGCTCACCGGCATGGAGATCGGCGGTCGGTTGCAGCAGCAGCAAATGGTCGGCGACCAGGGAGAACGCCTGACCTCGCTGCAGGCGCGGAACCAGGCGGCCCGCGATCGCCTGCTGAGTAACCTCAACCTCGACGAGCTGACGGCCAAGGCGGGCTTTGCACGTGCGCACCAGCAGATGATGAACGACTGGCAGGGCGGCCAGAACGACGCCGCGCGGAACCTCCAAGAAACCCTCGGTTTGCTCACCGCCGGCAACAATAGGCTGGACATTATGAACCGCCACGAAGTCGGCATGGGCGGCGTTAATGCGCAGGTCGAACAGATCCAGGCTGGCCGCGCGGAAGCCGCCGCGCGAGCCGCGCAGTGGGAGCAGGACCATGCGTTGCGGCAGACCGTGGCCGAACAGCAGGCGACCGCGGCCAACGCCCTCAACGCCCACAACGCCGCCCAGCTCAAGCAGCGGCAGTACGAGTACGACAATCCGCAGCCGGCTCAAGTCCCGCCGCCCCCGACGCGGCAGGCATTGCTGCAGAAAGCCTTCGAGAACGCCTACACGCAGTATCCAGACGGCTCGCCCGAGGAGATCCAGGGCTATGTCGACAACTACATGAGCCTGATGGAGCAAGCGGCCGGTGGCGGCCAGGGCCAGGGCCAGGGCCAAGGCGGGCCGCTGCCCTTTGGGATGCGCGGGCTTTCCCCCGAGACTCTGATCCGCCGGGCGCAGGCCAGCGACGCGCTGCTCAAGATGCACCCCGGCGCGCTGATGGAGGCCCTGGGGCCCGTGCTCGAGGGGGTCAACGTCAAGGACGGTCAGTTGTCCGCTGCGGATCTCGACGCCTTGGCCAAGCGCGGCATCACGCACCGCGTCTTGCAGAACGTCATCGACTACCACCCGATGTGGGAAGGCACCGACGCCCTTCGCAACCGGTATCTCATTCAGCGGAAGGCCAGGGCGCTCAGCGACGTGCTGCTTGGCCAATAGACGACGGAGGCTCCGATGGCTTTTGGCGACCCGTTTGGCGATCCCTTTGGACTCGGCGGCAGGGGAAGCGTCGACGTCTTCGGCAATGCGTACGCACCGCCGCGCCGGCGTCGTCGGCAGCAAGTGGTGGCGTCTCCCGAAGAGGAGGAGTCGTGGATTCGCTCGCTCGCGTCGGCGCCGCTCTCGGGCCTGGCGACGATCGGCACCGTGTTCGACACTCCCGGCGCTTTCGTGCGCGACATCGCCGCGGGCAACAATCCGCTTGAGGGCGTCTTCAACCCTTCGAAGCGGGCGAGCGGCCGCGACGTGCTCGAAGCCTGGGGGATGGCTGGGCCGAACGACCCGAACCGCTGGGAGCTCGCCGACTTCGCCGGCTTCGGCCTCGAGCTCGGTTTTGATCCGCTGCTGCCGCTGGCCCTCGGCGGCAAGGCCCTGGGGACCGGCGGCAAGCTCGCCAAGAGCTCGGGGCTGCTGGATGACCTGGCCAAGGTCGCGGGCCCCTACATGGGCAAGCGGCAAGCCCGCATCGCCCACACGCTCGACGATCTGATCGCCTTGCGGCCGGGCGAAGAGCCCTTCATGGAAGCCGAGCGGCTGGGCCGAGCGGCCGCCGCGGCGCAGCAGCAGGGCGTGAAGCTGGCCGACGTGCTCGATCAGCCCTTGGGCGGCGCGGCCAGCTACTTCGGAATGCCGATCGGCACCGGAGCGCGCGGCCAGGCCGTGGCCCGCGGGCTCGACAAGGCGGGCGATGTGCTTCGCTGGGGCCAGATTCCGGGGACCAACTTCTCGCCGGGATCGAGCCTCGCGCGGCTGTTCCATGCGCCCGCGGGGGACGCCACCAGTCGGGCCGGCCAGCAGTTCATCATGCCTCAACTGTATCACGGCGGCGGCGCCGCGCGAGCAGAGGCCCGCGGCGTGGTGGCCAATGCGCTCGACGAGCTGATCAAGAAGGGCGGCAACCTGGCCGACGAAGATCAGGCGATGGCCCTGCGGAAGATCTTCGAGGGTGTCGACGTGGCCCCCGTGGATCTCGAGCCGATGGTCAAGAACGTGCAGACGGCGCTCGAGGGCCTGCACAACCAAAGCCGCGAGTGGGGCGTGAAGGTCGCCGACTTCTACGACCCGAAGATCGGCTACTTCCCCCGCTTCATGTCGACGCTGCTCGACTCGAACAAGGGCCAGCAGGCGGTCGCCAGTACGTTCGACGAGTCTTCGCTGGCTCGGCTCCCCTTCCTCAAGCAGATCGAGGGGGGAACGAGCACGATCGCTGACATTGCCCGCGACCCGCAGATCGAAAACTTCATCACGAGCGGTGCCAAGACCGACGACATTACGAGCTATATCCGCAGCCAATACGGGCATCAGGTTCCCGATTCGTTCGTCCGCACCCTCGGCCAGACGAAGCGGGCCACGCAGATCGAATTCGGCAGCCGGCCGGAAGCGATCGCGGAGTGGCTGCAGGAGCTCTCGCCGGAAGCCCGCCAGCTCGGCGTCTTCGGCAACCATCCGCTGCAAGACTTGAACGTGCGCCTGCAGAACGGCTTCGAGTCGTTGGACACGGCCAAGACGGTGCTCACCAACCTGGCCAACCCGGAGCTCATGCACTTCGCGCACCTCACGACGAAGACGCCGGGGCAAACGGTGCGGCTGGGCCAGGTGCTCGGCCAGCTCGGGTTCTCGCGCGAGGAAGCCCTGACCAAGTATGCCGGCATCGCCGGCATGGCCACCGACCCCGACACGCTCAAGCAGATCGCCAGGATCAGCGTGCCCAAGGATTTGGCGGATGACCTGACCCGCTACATGGAAGCCTTCAAGGGGCCCAAGGCCGTCGGCGAAATCATCGGCGTGCTCGACTCGATCACGAACCTGTTCAAGGCCGGCGTGACGTCGATCTGGCCGGCGTTTCATACCCGCAACTTGGGCTCGGGTCAGTTCCAAAACTACGTGGCCGATATGTTCTCGCCCCGCTCGGTTCACGAAGCGGACCAGATCTTGCGGGGCGGCGCCGCGGACCTGCGCGACTTGCCGATCGTGCAACAGGTGGTCGGGCCAGGGGCCAGCCCCGACCAGGCCCAAGACTTGGTGCGCAAGCTCGTGCTCCAGCACGAAGTCTTCGGCCGCTATTCCGGACAGACGGGCGAGTATGGTGCCGCGCAGGCCCTCGGCGCCCAAGGGGCCGGCATCACGGACCTGTTGCAGCAGATCCCCGGTGGCTTCGGCGGCTCGGACCCGCTCGAGCTGAGCAAAATCCCGCGGATGGCGGCCGGCATGACGCCGGAGACCGACTGGAACCTGCTGGGCGTCCGCGGCGTCGGCGGCCGCGTTGAGTCGTCGCTGGGGCCGGCTGTCGCCGGCGAGCACGTCGGCCAGTACGTGGAAGGGCTCAACCGCCTGTCGCCGTTCATCCATGAGCTGCGCAAGGGAGTGTCGCCGGCCGAAGCGGCCAAACGCGTGGCCGCCGCGCAGGTCGACTACGGCGGCCGCGCCCTGACGTCGTTCGAGCGCGAAGTGATGACGCGGGCGCTGCCCTTCTACAAGTTCACCCGCGGCGCCGTCCCCTTCGCTCTGCGGCAGCTCTGGGAAGCGCCGGGCGGCCGCCTGGCTCAGACCGTGCGCGGCATCAACACGATGCGCGGGACGGACGCCCTGACCCCGCCGGAAGTCGCCGAGGGCACGTCGATCCCGCTCGGGCAGAACGCCCAGGGGGATCCCCGCTACCTCACGCGGCTCGGGCTGATGTTCGAAGATCCGCTCTCGCTCGCCGGCCAGGCGATCAGCAACCCGCGCGGCGCGGCGCTCGAGCTGGCCGGGATGCTCAACCCGCTGATCAAGGGCCCTGCGGAGTACACGACGAACCAGCTCTTCTTCCAGGGCGGCCGCCCGCTCGACGAAGCCGAAGGGCGCGTCGGCCGTACGATCGCCAACATCCTCGGCCGCGACGAGCCGGCGTGGGACAGCCGCGGGGGAACCGGCGTGCTCGAGCAGGTGGTCAGCAACAGCCCGATCGCGCGGCTGAGCACGGCCCTGGGGACGCTGACCGACCGGCGGAAGTACGATGCGTACGGCGCGCCGCTGATCGCCAACCTGCTGACCGGCGTGAAGGTGACGGACGTGCCGCAAGCCCGCCAGGACGCGATCTTGCGCGAGCGCTTGGGCGAAGTGCTCCAAAGCGATCTGGGCGGCCGGACGTTCCAGCGGGCCTATGTGCCGGCGGACGATCTGGCCCGGATGAGCCCCGAAGAGCAGCAGCGAGTCGCCGGCATCAACGCCCTGATGGCCTTGCTGCAGCAGCGGGCGAAGGAGCGCCGCGAGCGCGCCGGCAGGTAGTCGCTACAACTGATCGGTTGTAAGATGACGACGTGCAGGCACACTCTCTTTGCAAGGAGCCATACCATGGCCGACGAAGCCGCTTCGGGTCTCAAGTCCACTGGCGGGAGCGACGGGAGCCTTTCCGATCGTGACGCCCCCCAAGGCCTCCCCGGCAAGCCCGCCTCGAGCGGGAGCGGTGAGGTTGGGATGAGTGGCGGTCAGGGCTCGACCGCGATGCCCGATCGCTACTAGACCGCTCGCCCGTTTATGACGCGCAATGCGGGGTATTCCTCCCCCCGCGGCCCCGCCAGGTTATCCCGGCGGGGTTTTTTGTTGCGCACGCGTGGCTGCCACTGGTCGAGGTCGACACGCCGGTAGAAAAGCCGGGAGCAGGCTGCGCAGAGCGGGCCACCGCCGACCAGCAGCCACTTGAGGGAACCGTCCAGAAACGCGCTCACTCTCGCACCTTGGGATTGGCGGCCAGGTAGGCGTTGAGAAACTCGTCGGTGTTGCTGTTGAAGGAGTCCCGAATGGAGTTTCGGAGTTCAGCAACCGCGCACGTGCGCACTTCCAGGGCCGATTGCCAGGCAGCGGCGGGAAACCACTTGCCGTACTCGTCATTGAGAATCGAGGAAACCTCCGCCTGAATTGCGAAGGCTCCAATCGCCGGGCCGCTGACGACCACGGCAGTCACCTTAAGGTGAGCCACACGCGGCCGGGGTTTGTCCGGGGGCAGCGACTTGAGATAAGTCGAACCTGGCGTGAAGTCCGCAACGAGAATCCCCGCCTGGCGGAGTTTCAGTTCGACTAACGTTTGCAGGTCGCTCGTTGTTGGAGCGGGCACACCCTCGTTGGCTTGCGCAGTAGCCGTCACGGTGAACGCCTCGAAGCCCTGAAGCGGCGTGCCCATTCGTTCGAGAAAAGCCTTGGTCCGCGCCTCAGCGTCTTCTTCGGCACTGGGTTGGTCCGCCTGAACGGGGGCGGCCGCGATCGGACCTGTTGGCCGCCCGCTTTGCCCCTCCAAGGCGGCCCAGGCGATTCCAATAAGCAGGCTGATGGCGAGGGCGAACACGGCGGCTCGCATGGCGAAGCTCCTGTTTGTGGCGGGTGCAGGGGTAGCTTGGGGTGGCGAAATGTGAGCCGCAAGCTGCGCGGGCGTTCACCTACGAAGCGATGCTCTGCCCCGGATCGATTCTGAAGGTTGGCAGGGTGTCGGTCAGGCTTCGATCTTCGAGCAGCGATTCGTCGACGTAGTGGTTCCATGTGACCCGCGTCGAGCTATGTCCGGCAAACCGCGATGCAGCCTCAACACCATGCCGCTTCGCGACTTCCGTGATGACGGACTTGCGGATTGCGTGCCAACGTCCGATGTCCGGCACGCCGGCGGCTTTGATCACGCCTCCCAGCAGGTCGTTGAGTTCAGACCATTGCCGGCTGTGGCGATCCTTGGGCCAATCGCCGAAGACTTCCTCGCGGCTCGGATCCCAGATGAGCTTCAGGTGGTAGACGCACTGTTCGGTCAACGGCGCCACGCGCTCGCGGCGCCGCTTGTCGATGGAGCGCGCCGTAGCCCGCTCAAAGTTGCAGTCGGCCGTCCTGAGTCGCATGACCGCTGAGATTCGCCAGTCCGTGCAGAACGTGGTGACCATCAGGCCGACCAGCCAGTCGCCGGCCCTCCACGGGCCGATCGTGCCGTCGATGCGGTACGCGCACTGCAGCAGGGCCTGAAATTCTTCCATGCTCCAGGCCCGCGGCCGCAAGCTGTCGGCCTGTGGCATGGGGATCTCCGAGAGCCGGATGCGGATCAACTTGCGGCGCTTGGCAACCCGCAGAATCGCGCCCAGCGTTCGCCGGTGCTTGCGTGCCGTACGACCCGTCTGACCGTCCGTACCGGTTAGCCAAAGAAAGTAGCGGCCCAATAGCTCAGGCGTGATAAGCCGCATATCGTCGCTGCCGACGACAGTGACCATCCAACGAACGTACTTGCGGACGATGTACCCGTAGTCTTCTCGGGTGCCGTCAGAAAGTTGTCGGAGAGGTTCGTACACCTCTCGGTAAAAACAAGTCAGAAAGCATGTTGTGTCGCTCATCGCGCTCGGTGTTCAAGGGCCTTGCGTGTCCGCCCCACTTTGGGGCCCTCGAAAGCAAACCTACCTTGTGGCTTTTCATCAGGTTGTCTCCCTAGGTCAGCGCGCCCTTGCGCAGCATCCACGCGAATCCAAATAAACCGCTCGCATCGGTCGCACAGCGAGCAACTTACCGGACTGTCGATCCGGTGGTTGCGGGTTCGAGTCCCGTCGTCCTCGCTCTTTTTCTCTCTCCGGCCCGCGGCAGGTGGGCGGAGATGACGGCCGCGGTTGGGCCTTTTGAGGCCCATTCTCTTGCGGTCAGCGGCGTACGAAGCCCGCGTTCACCCAATCGGCGTGGTCTTCGCGGCTGCCGTCGCCGGCGTCCATGGCGATCAGGCTGATCACGCGCGAACCCGGCGGGATCGGCACGTCGAACCGCCAGGCGGGCGAGAGCATGCGCATCACCGGGCTCGCGGCCGCCTCTTGGCCGTCGATGAACACCTTGAAGACGACGCTCGGATACTTCGCCAGATTGGAGCCGTTGCTGCGGCTGATCAAGTATTCATCGACGCCGGCGAGCCCAACGAACCGCTCGTATTCCGGCTTCAGCTCATAGCCCACCGCACAAGGCGCATGCACGCCCAGGCCGCGCTCATAGCGCTCGCGGTTGGTGAGCAACGGGCCGCCGCGATTCGCGCGATCCACCTGCGGAGGCTGGGCGTCGCCAGAGTAGCGGACTTCGCCGGCATAGGTGTGGCCGAAGCCGACATTCCGCACCGGCTGCAGATCTCCCAGGTAGACATCGGGCAGCGGCGGCAGGGCCGACCTACGGTGGAACGCCCCGGTTGATTCGAGCCCGACCGGCGCTCCATCACGGAAGGCACAGGCACGTAGGCGCGTGGTGTCGCTAAGTGTGAAGGGCCCCTCGTAGAGCGTGGAACTGGGCGTGGGCGCGGCGCCGTCGAGCGTGTAGCGAATCTCGGCCCCGGGCTGGAGCGGGGCTGAGAGCGTCACGGTGATGGGCTCCTCGAACAGGTGGGGCCGCGCGTCGGTACCCCAAGGGGCGATGCGCACCGGATCGACGAGCTGCCCCTTGTCCCAGTGTCCAAGCTTCTCCAGCTCGTTCTGAAAGTGAATCGTCGGCGCCAGGTGCTTTTCGAAATGCTCGACCACCTGCTCCGTATTCAGGTCGGGCGTGAAGGCGCGGGCAGGGTCGTAACCGGGATGGGCGTCGGTCATGTCGCGCGCGAGCACGCAGTTGAGCCCCGCCGACTTCATCGCCAGCAGCCCCATCGGCTTGCCGAGCAAGCACACCTGGGTATGAAAGCCGACGTAGATCAAGTGCGTCAGGCCGCGCTGCCGGCAGATCGCGTAGACCTCGGCCTGGGTGTCGGGCATCCAATCGTCGGCGCCGATCGTGAGGCCGGGGTGCATGCCGTCCCAGCCATAGTTCACGGCGCAGCGCTCGCGGCCGCACGCGCAGCCGCCGGCGTCTGGCACGGGCGGGCAGGAGACGTCGATGACTCGGGGCGCCTCGGCAGTTTTCAGCGCCAAGACCTTCTCGCGCTGCGGGAAGCCGGCATAGTTGTCGACCACGTCGCTGGGGCAGACCATCACCGTCATGCCGAGCCTGCGGGCGGCCTCGAGGGCCTGGTTGATCCGCGGCACGAAGGCGTCGACCCGCATCGTCGCCGTCTTGCACCAGTGGTAGTTCCACACGTCGACGGCGATCACGCCGACCTTGCGCGGATCGACCGCTTCACGCGTCGACAGCGCCTTGCCTGTCGCGGGGTCCCGCGTTTGGAGATCGAGTTCGATGAGCTTCGGTTGGGCCGCGGGGACCGTTTCGGCCGCCGAAGCGGTTCGGGCGGAGGACGTCGACCCATTTGGCCAGTTCAGCAGGCCGACGAGCAACAGCGAGAGCGCGGCCGCGATGCTCAACGAACGGCCAGAGAGGGTTCGGCGCATAGCGATGCGGGGCCTAAGGGCGTAAGGGTCTGCCAGTCGGGCGCGAATCGATTCTAGTCGCCCCGCCCCCCAAAATCTGCCTGGCAACGGGCTCTCTAGGCAAAGTCTTGGGTCGTCGGCTTGATCACCATCTCGGCCACGTGTGCCCGCGGCGGCAGGCAGGCCACCATGAGCACGGCGGCGGCCAGGTCGTCTGGCTGCAGGATCCGCCGGCGATGCTCGTCGGAGACCGGCGTGGGGCGGCCGTCGAGGATCGGCGTGTTCACCTCGCCGGGATAGATGGTGGTCACGCGGATGCCGTTCTTCCCTTCCTCGAGCGCGGCGGTGAGGCCCAGGGCCGAGGCGGCGAACTTAGCCGCGGAGTAGCCCACTCCCCCGAGCAGCGACGCTCGCTTGCCGGCCGTCGAAGAGATGTTGATGATCAGCCCGTCGCCGCGCTTCCGCATGCCAGGCAGCACCGCCCGCATGCAGTAGAAGGGGCCGCTGGCGTTCACGCGGTGCATGGCCTCCCAATCGTCGATCGAGAGTTGGGCCATGGTGCGGTCGCGGACGTTGATGCCGGCGTTGTTCACCAGGATGTCGACCTTGCCGAGCTCCTTGTCGGCCCAGGCGAAGAGCTGTTCGACCTGGGCGGCGTCGGCCACGTCGGCCGCGCGGCAGAGGATGGCCGGCTCTCCCTTGAAGGCGGCCGCCGTTTCGCGGAGCTTGTCTTCGCGGCGGCCGACGATGGCCACCCGGCAGCCTTCGGCCGCCAGCGCCAGCGCCACGGCCTTTCCAATGCCGGTTCCTCCGCCGGTGACGACGGCCGTTTTTCCCGAGAGCTTCATGGGAGCGAATTCCTCGAACTTAGGTTGGACTCGCTTCGAGTCTAGCGGATCGCGGAGCGGTCGGGGAGGCTCGTTGCGCTCGGGGCGAGCTCCCGGTTCCCCTCATGCGGGTTTGGCCTCAACGTGCGGTGCGAACGTGCTGCTCCCAGCTGAGCACGTCTCCTTCTGGCAAGCCTTTGACCCCCAGGCGGCGGAGGATGTAGAGCAGTTGTGCGCGATGGTGCATGCTGTGCGTAAGGACGTGTGCGATCGCCCCTCCATAGGTCTTTCTCGTTGGGGGGCTGTCGAGCGGGTCGACCCACTCGTCGTCCCAACCGGCGCGTTCGGCGACTGCCCGGGTCACTTTAGCGAGGTCCGCGGCAGCGGAGTTGAGGCGCGCCGTCAGCGCGGAAACAGACTGACCGTCTCGCCCTGGGTCGTCTCGTACCGCGCCGCCGGCCATGAGGTCCGACCATACCTCGACATTTCGGATGACGTGCACAAGGGTGGCGCGCACCGTTCTGTGCCCGATATCGAAGTCGCGATCGAGTTGCTCGTCCGTAAGGTCCCGGCAACGCGCGAGCAGCAGCTGCGTCGTCCAGGCGTCATGTTCGAGCAAGCGGTCAGTCAAATCCATCGGTCAGCATCTCCTGGCAGCCCCAACTTCGCTGAGAGGATTGCCGCCTACGATCGGCTTCCCGTCGTGCTATTTGTCGGCCGGCTTACGCCGGGCCGCTCGCCATGCGCTGCAAAGCCCTACTGCACTTCGATCGCGATCTGCTCGATCGCCGCGTGCCCTGACTTCCGCATCGGCCGCGGCAGCGGTTGCGCGTGGCCATGGTCGTCGATCGTGCGGCAGCGGAGCGTGTATTTGCCGGCCGGCAGACCCGGAAGTACGCCCGCCCAATGGGCAAGGCCGAGCCGCAGCGGCCAACTCTTCGGCTTACCGGCCTCGTCGAAGCCGTCCACCGGCAGCGGGAGCTTGCCGCTCGGCAACTCGCCGCCCCAGCTCTCCGGCGGCGGCAGGATTTGCATGTCGACCCAGGGGGCCGAGGCGAAGTAGCGTTCGCCGTCGGGTCGCGCCGCGCCCTCCGGCTCGATCCACGCCTGCACCTTCGCTAGCCCGCCGATGCCGACCTGGGCGTAGCCCGTGAGGGGAATCGGCTGGCCGACCGCGACGGTGCGCGGCGCGCCGAGCGTCGCCGCGAAGGTCTTGAGCGGGCTGTCGATGTCGTTCCCCTGCTCGGCGTAGGTGTCGTTGGCATGCGACAAGTTCGTCAGCACCAGGTGCGAGAGCCACTTGATCGACTTGAAGCCGTAATGCTCAGGCACGACCACGCGCACCGGCCCGCCGCGCTCGGGAGAGAGCCACTGGCCGTTGAGCTTGTAGCAGAGGATCACTGGCGGCAGATCGAACGGGTCTTCGAACACCCGGCCGATCGGCAGCGAGCTGCGGAACATCTGCTCCGGGACGTCGTTGTGGTAGCCGTAATAGAAGATGCGCCGCAGCTCGTCGTCGGGCTGCGTGAGCCACACGACCTCGCGCAGCGGCACTCCTTCCCACAGGCCGACCCCCAAGGGGCAGCCCAAGTTCAGGCAAGTCATAGCCTTGAGGAACCGCACCGAGTGCTTCTCGGCGAGCGCGAGCAAGCCGGCGAAGTCGAGCGCCGTGCCCTTCTCCTTGGTCATGGGCTTGCGGAGCCGCACGGGATGCTCCGAGTCGGAGAGCACCTCGAGCCGCCAGGTGTCGCGAGTCAGACCGACCTCGCGGCGTTTCTCTTCAGGCAGCGAGTGGGGGAGCGGGTTGCCGCGCGAAACATCATAGAACCGGGCATCGTCGGTGAGGAACGACTTCAGGTCGACGCCTGCGCCCAACTCGGCCGCGAGCTCCGGTTCGGCGGCGGGGGGCGCCGCGCCCCCGGACGAAGCTTCTTGGGCGCCGGCGTGATTCCACAGCAAACTCGCCGCGAGTCCGCCCGCCCCGACTTCGAGGAAGTGGCGGCGGGTGAGCTCGCGGTGGTCCGCCAAAAAGCGTGCCTGCTGGTTCATGGCTGGGCCTGCCAGAAGGAAAGGTCGCGGCGCTCGCGCGCGTTCGACGCCTCCCCATTGTGCGCCGCGGCGCAGGCTCACGAAAGCAGGCGCGGGTCACTTCTGCCGGTTGGCCAGCTCCTCGCGCTGACGCTTCTGGTTGGCGCGGGCTTCGGGTGAGAACGCCTCGCCCAGGTCTTCCAGTTCCCAAAGCGGGCGGATCTCGAGCTCGCACGATTCGCCGGGCTCGGTCTCGTGCGGCAGCGGGCAGCGCTTCATCCAGTCGATCACCTCGTCGAGCGAACCGACTTCGATGAGCCAGAAGCCGGCCACGAGCTCCTTGGTTTCGGCAAAGGGGCCATCGATCACACGCGGCTCCGCCCCTTGGGCCAGGCGAATGCGAGCGCCCTTCGAGCTGGGCTGCAGCCCCTCGGCGAGCTTGACAACGCCGGCTTGCTGCATTTCTACGTTGAATCTCGACATCTCTGCGATCAACTGCGGGTCGGGCAGCTTGCCGGACTCGCTGTTGGGGTTGGCCTTCACGATCACCATGCAACGCATCTTCGTGCTCCGTACCGAGTGTTCGAGAGTGTTGTGCGCTTACCGGCGGTGGGGCTCGCAGGGCTTCGCCGCCACCCTACGAGGGGCCACTCATCTTGCCCGCCTCGGCCTGCATTTCGGCGAAGCCGGCAGCGGCCTGTTGCACGTCTGCAGGGAAGTCGGCGAACTCTTGCACCTGGCGAACCTCGATCACCTCGTTCTCCGAGCCGGGGCAGCGCGAGGCCCAGGCGATCGCCTCGTCGCGCGATTTGACCTGGATCATCCAGTAGCCGCCGACAACCTCCTTGGCCTCAGCGAAGGGACCGTCCGTAACTTTGGGCTTGCCGCCGGCGAACGACACCCGCGCGCCCATCGAAGGCGGATGCAGCCCGTCGAGGGCCAACAACACGCCGGCCTTCTGCAGCGACTCGTTGAACTTCATCATCGCCGCAACGCGGTCGGCCGGAGGCATGGCGCCCGGAGCGGCTTCTTCGTAGCCCTTGGGAATCATCAGCATCATGAAACGCATGAACAGGTCTCCTCGAGCGTTGGTTGGCAACTCTGGTCCCCTCTCCCCGTGGGAGAGGGTTAGGGTGAGGGCGTTCACGGGGGCGGGGGTTGCCACCTTGAACTCGCTGGCCTTCCGCCGTCCCTCACCCCCGGCCCCTCTCCCACAGGGAGAGGGGAGAATCAGCGGGCCGGCGGTGGGAAGTCGTCGTCGGTGTACATCGGACGAATCTCGCACTCGCCGCTGCCGAGCACTTGCAGGAAGCGCGTCGTCCAGTGGATCGCCTCGTCGATCGATTTCACGTCGAAGATGGCATACGAGGCGACGAGCTCTTTCGATTCGGTGAAGGGTCCGTCGATGATCGTCACCTTGCCGTTCTCGACGCGCACCCGCTTCCCCTTCGAGGAAGGCTGCAGTCCTTCGCTTCCTTGCAGGACTCCGGCGGCGGCCACTTCCTGCATGAAGACGCCCATCCGCTCCAGCAGTTCAGGCGTGGGGGGAGCGCCGGCCTCGGAGTGTTCGTCGGCCTTGAGCAGTCCTAGGAATCGCATGTTCAGAGTGTCCTTGGCGGTTGAGAATGGTCTGGCGTTGGGATGCGAAATTGGAGCCTCGCACGTCCCTCACCCTGCCCTCTCCCGGAGGGAGAGGGCTGAAACTAGCCCTTGTAGACGAGCACCATCCAGGAGACGCCGAACTTGTCGGCAACCATGCCGAAGCGCTCGGAGAAGAAGGTCTGCGTGAGCGGCATTTGCACCTGGCCGCCGGCTTCGAGCGCGTGGAACACGCGGTCGGCCTCGGCGGCATTGGCCACGCTCAGCGTCAGCGCGAAGCCCTGGAACATCGGCTTGCCCAGGCATTGGCCGTCGGACATCATCACCTGCACGTTGCCGATCCGCACGTTCGAGTGCATCACCTTCTCGCCGGAGCCGGGAGGCGCCATGTGGGGCTCGGGGCTTTCTTTGAACCGCATGAGCGCCTGCACTTCGGCGCCGAGCGTCTGCTTGTAGAACTCGATCGCTTCTTCACAGCGGCCGTCGAAGAACAGGTAGGGTTGGAGTTGCATGGGAAGACCTTTCAGGGCTTGGGGGCGGCTAGAGTGCGAGAACAGGGTTTTAGCGCGTCTCAGCGAGCCGCCGGCTTTACGCCGGCGTATCCGACCCGACGCACCGCGAGCCCTCGATGCGCGGTCAGGCCTTCACCGGTTGACGACGGCGGGGGTAAACCCCGCCGCTCGCTGGCGCGTTGGCCGGCGCGCAGCGCTGAGCAGCCAAATACGGCCTACTTTTCGGCGATGGTCTTGAGGTTGTTCAACCCCTCGGCAAACTGATTGCCGATCATGCCGTCGAGGTTCAGGTAGGTGCTCATGACCTTAGTGATGAACTTGCTCGGCCCGTGCATCGACCAGGTGACCTCGGTCTCTTCGCCCTGCGGCACGAGCGTGAACTCGGCCGTGTTGTGCCCTTCCATGGGGCGGAAAAAATCGAGCTTGATGGTGACCTTGTCGGGAGTGACCTCGAGAATTTCCATGCGGCCTTGGCCGACGTTCCCGTCGCCGTTCCACTCGTACACGGCGCCTGGCCCTTGTTCGGACCCGCTGAAGGTGCGGGTCATGTCGGGATCGAGTTTCTCGTAGGGGGACCAACGAGCCCACTCATGAAAATCCTTGATCAGCGAGATGATTTTCGCGGGACTGGCCTTCACGCGGGTCGACCGCTCGACGCGGTAGGTGTTGGGCTTCGTGGCGGCATAGGCCAACATGGCGACGAGCACCACCAGAATCACGGCCGCGATGATGAGCAGGATCTTGAGCATGACAGGGATCTCCGCGGCAGGAAGGAACCAGCAAAGGTTCGTTGGGGTTCAGAGTTTCGTCGGCCGGGCGACTCGTTCGATCCTCCGACCTTCTGACCATGCGACGAATCGCGGCCGCCGGAATCGACACGCGGCCACGAACTTTTTTCGCGTTTTCGCAAGCACCGTGCGGATCTGAACTTAGCAGCGATCACAGGCAGACGGTGGTGACCGATCTCGGCGTTCAGCTCCGCCAAGACAGGGCAAATCGCTCGAGCGCCGCGCTGGCTTGTTCGAGCTGGTCGAGCGCCAGCCATTCGTCGGCGGTGTGGGCCTGAGCGATGTCGCCGGGGCCGAAGACGACCGTGGGCGCTCCCGCGCCCGCAAAGACTGCGGCGTCGGTGCCGTAGGGGACGCCGACCAGCTTGCGCCCCGGCAGGAACTCGCTGGCCACGCCGGCCAGCCGTTCGGCCAGGTCACGATTGGCGTGGTCCTGCAGGCCGAAGCCGATGAGAAACGGCGGATCGTGCTCCACGCGTGCAGCCGGCCGCGCTCTCGCGAGCGTTTGGGTCACAAAGTCGATCACCTGTTGCCGCGCAGGCGCAGGAGACTCGCCAGGAATCAGGCGGCGGTCGATTTCGATCGTGCAGCGGTCCGGCACCGTGTTCACGCTCAGGCCGCCGGCGATGGTGCCGACGCTGAGCGTCGGGCGGCCGCAGAGGCGATGCGCCTCGCCGCTCGCAGCGATCTGAGCCTGATGTTGCTCGAGGGCTTGGAGCACCGCGGCCATGTGGTAGAAGGCGTTTTCAGCCAAGTGGGGCTGCGAGCTATGCCCCGCGCGCCCCAGCGTGTGGCAGCGCCAGCGCACGGCCCCTTTGTGCGCCACGACAACATCGAGACCCGTCGGCTCGGCCACGACCACGGCGTCGGGCGTCCGCGGCACGAGCGATTCGGCGACGCCCCAACTGCGGGCGAACTCGGTGGCCCCGGTGTAGCCGTGCTCCTCGTTGACGCTGCAGGCCATCACGAGCGTGGGCCGGTTTTCCTGCGGCCGCGCTGCGAGCCGCGCGAGCACCGCAAGCATCGCAGCCATGCCTCCCTTGATGTCGCACGCGCCGCGGCCGTAGAGGCGGCCGTCGCGCACCGTCGGCGTCCAAGGCGGAATCGTCATCCCGTCGACGGGCACCGTGTCTTGGTGGGCCTCGAACACGAGCAGCGAGCCGCCGTCGGCCAGCGTCGGCCGGCCTTCGAGCCGGGCCACGATGTTGTCTCGTCCCGGCGCCACGGGCTGCCGCCGCCAGGGCAGGCCCAGCTTCGTGAAGAATGCCTGCAGGTATTCGGTCACGCGGCCTTCGTAGAACTCGGGCCCCTCGACGGCGCGGCCCATCGGGTTGACGCTGGGGATTGCCACGAGCTCGCGAGCGAGCGCAAGGGGGGAGTAATCGGACATAACGCCTCGGGGGCAGCGGCCGGCCGGAAAAGGGTCGAGTATAGCGTGCCGGGGCCGCAGGCGTCCTCCGCAGCGGGAATCGCGAGCGCCCTTAGAACTCGGCCAGCAAGCGCTCGACCTCGGCCAGTTGGGCTTCAACGCGGCCCGAGTAGTCTTTGCGTTCGAGCCAGGTGCGGAGGGCCGAAAAGGCCATGGGGCAGATCGCCACGCCGGCGTCGCGGCGCATGATCTCGAGCACCTGTTCCTGGGGGACCGCCGGACGGTAGGGCCGGGCGGCCGAAAGGGCCTCGAAGATGTCGGCCACGGTGAGAATGCGGGCCGGCAGCGGTAGCTCCGCCGCCGTGAGCCCCAGATGATAGCCGCGGCCGTCGATCCGCTCGTGGTGGGCGGCGGCCAACGCGGAAAAGTCGCGGAAGCCGCCCACACGGCTGAGGATGCGGTGGGTGTGATCGGGGTGCCGGCGCAGCACGATGAGTTCGTCTTCGTCGAGCCGGCCCGGCTTGTCGAGAATGATATTCGACACGCCGAGCTTGCCGATGTCGTGCAACAGGCCCATCTGTCGCACGCGGTCGAGCGAGGCGGCGTCGTAGCCGAGCGCGGCGGCGATTCCTTCAGCGATTTCGGCCACGCCGCTCGAATGTCGAAAAGTCCAGGGACTCTTGGCGTCAACGACCTGCGCGAACGCCTCGGCCAGTTGCTCGAGCAGTTCCGGCGTGGCGATGAGCACCTGGTCGGCTGGCTCGCAACCGGCGACCTCTTGCTCCAGGTTCGAGGTGCGCAGGCGCTGCCAAAAGTCTTCATCGGTGCGGACGGCGAGCAGCACGTCGACGAGTTGCGGATCGAACCATTTGCCGCGCCGCGCCCGGGCCATGTCCCAGGCGGCTGCCGCTCCGCGTTGCGTGTAAAACACCTCCACGGTCTGCGCCAGTCCCGCGATCCGGCCGAGCAGCGAGATTCCCTCGCCGCGCAAACCCTGCGGCTGGCCCTTGCCGTTCCAGTGTTCGTCGAGATCGAGAATCGCCTGCGGGGTGGCGGGCGGAAAGCCCAAGCGCCGCGCGATGTCGGCCCCGCGCATGCAGCGAGTTTCCACCAGCTTCTTGGCCCCCTTGGGACCCTGCACGGCGAGCGCCGCGGTCTTGAGCAATCGTTCGAGCGGGGAGCGGTCGGGACCGACGTTCCGGAGCATGAAGCGCACGCTCTGGCTCATCCTGGGCCAGTCGATCGTCTTCACGCCCCGCTTGACCACCCGGTCGTCGGCGCCGAACAGGTAGCACATCTTGGCGGCGTTGCTCGAGCAGCCCAGGTCCTTGAGCAAGAGCGCATAGAAGAGCGCGGAGCGGTCGGCGGTGGGCAACTTCAGCTCGTCTGCCAGCCGCATACCGATCAGACAGCTCCGCGCGGCATGCCCTTCGGGCTGCCCCTCGGTGATGTCGAGCGCATAGGAGAGCGCAGCCACGACCTCAGAAAGTCGGACCGTGGTGTCTTTGACGTCGGCCAGCGCTACCCCATATCCCACAGTCGCCATGAACCTGGTACTCCGCCTGCATCCCGCGCTGGGCCCCGGACCCAGTCACTCGCTAAATCTAGCTCCCCCTGATGGGTTGGTTAGTGGGCCGAGAAGCCCAGAAAAGTCGTCGGCCTCTGCCCGTTTCCCCTAGCCAACTCCAGTCCGCTAATCCGCAGAACCGATACCTGCAAAGGGCGAATCCGCCCAGGCGCGGAACGTCGCAAGCTGGGACCTTTGTCTCATTTTGCGACGGACAGGGACCTTACGGGGATTCGGATCTTGGGCCGCAATCGATCCGGGGCGCGTTTAAGGTTTTTTCCCCATCACGCGGGGAACGGCCCAATCGCGCGCGAAACTCTGCGCTCGGGCGTGTGGTTGATAGTACTGGCGGTCTGCGCTGCGCCCGGCTGCCTGACGATGAACGCGTCGAATTACCGCGGGTGGTCGGCCGATCAAGCGGCGCCGCCGCGAGCGGAGTTTGCCGGCGGTCAGGTCACGGTTCGCAACGTGCGCAACTGCCGCTACTTAGCGACCGACGCCTACGTGCTCGACTACGAGGACCGCACTTACGACCTGGACAACGTGGAGAGCGCCGACTTCATCGTGGTGCCCTTCAAAGGGCTGCCGGCGCTAGCCCACACCATGCTGAGTTTTGGCTTCTCCGATGGCCGTCGCCTGGCCGCCTCGGTGGAGATCCGCCGCGAAACGGGGGAATCCTTCGCGGTGTGGAAAGGGAGCCTGCGGCAGTACGAACTGATGTACGTACTCGGGGATGAACGCGACCTGATCGACCTCCGCGCCAGCTACCGCGGCGACGACGTCTACCTCTACCGCACCACGGCGACCCCCACTCAGGCCCGCGAGTTGCTGGTCGACGTGCTGGAGCGGGCGAACCAATTGGCCGAGAAGCCCGAGTATTACGACACCCTGACGAACAACTGCACGACCAACATTGCCCGACATGTGAACCGGCTCGCCCCGGACCGCGTCCCCTACTCGCTGTTCGAGTTGCTGCCGGGGCTCTCCGACCGGTACGCCTACGACGCGGGGCTGATCGAGCGGCACGGCACGTTCGAGCAAACCAAGCAACGGGCGAACATCAGCGCGGTGGCGCGTAACCATGGGACTAGCCTGGACTTCTCGCAAGCAATCCGCCGCTGAACCAGCGGACGCGACTCTCCGTAGAATGGCCTGCCGCCGGTCTCGCCACACGGCCTCCCGCCCACTGCCCACCCCTGTTGCAATCTGCAACGTTTGGCGGGAACCGATCCGCCGCGGTGACGTCTAAGATGGCAACGGCACACGAATTGCGTTAAAATGGGGAAAAACCTCCGCTCCCCAGACTCCCGCATGCCCGCATAGCCCACGAGGCGATTCCATGAAGGTTTCCGAACCGGCCGCCCCCCCTGCGCGGCCGAATCATCGGGTTGAGCCGGCCAAGGCGTTTTCGGCGGGATTGCGGGCCGAGTTCGAGGCGAACGGCCGTGACCAAACGAATTTGCCGCCTCCTGATCAGACGGTGATCGATCTGGTCGAGCGGCTCAAGGAAAAGGTCATCGACCTCTCCGGGCTGCACGACCCCGACAACGTGGAGCCGCTGGGGCTGCTGTTCATTTCGTTGCGCTTGGGCAAGAAGATCGTCGAGCGCTCGCGCGAAGTCGTGGCCCACCTGCGGGCGAACCCGCATCTCGACCGCGACTACCTGTTGCGGATCGCCAAGAACCCCGAAGGGCAAAAGTGGATCCTCTGCGTGCAGCCGCGCAGCCGCACCACGGCCGAAGGGATCGAGTACTGGGTTCGGCCCGACAGCTTCGCGCAGGACCGCGTCGCCCTGCAGGGGATTTGCCTTGATCTGCACGACACGCCGCACCACCTGCGGGTCTGGGCTTCGACCGAGCCGATGACCCCGGAGCAGCAGGAACAACTCCGGCAGATCTTTTTGGAACTGCAGCGCGAGATCCCCGATTACGGTCCGGGCAAGAACCGGCTCGATTTGCGGATGCCGCTCGAGGCGCAGAATCACATGCCGTCGCTCGTGCGGCTCAAGGAAGACTACGTGATCCTGGGGCCGATCACCGACCCGGTTCCGAGCCAGCAAGAAAACCGCGAGTTGCAGGACATCGAGAGCAAGCTCGTGAAGCTGCGTAATTCGCCGGGCGATCGCCGGGTGACGGTGATGATCTACCGCCATGCGCTGACCACGCGGGTGATCCACGCGCTCAATCGACTGCGCGGCGACGCCGACAACCAGAACCTGTTGCTGATCCTCGCGCGGCCCGAAATCCGCAGCCAATATCCCGAGCTGTTCGCTCCCATCGACCTGCGCCGCAAGATCGAGCCGGTGTCCTACGACGAAGTGGCGAAGCTGCTTCCCAAGACGGAGGTCCACGCGGACGAAGCGGCCAAGCCGAAGCTGGTGGCGCCGGCGATCGACGACGCCGCGCATGCGGCGGCCGAGGCGATCGACATCGACACGTCGCACCGCCGGGTCGACCCCGACTTCGTGAAGACGGTGCAGGAAGTCCGCCGCGCCGAGCGCGAGGAGCGCGATCGCCGCTCGTGGGGACGGTGGATCCGCCGGCTGGTGCCGGGAGGCCGCGGCAAGCGATAGTTCGCCCGCGAGCGGACCAAACGCGGCCGCGCTTGACCGGCCAACGCAGGTGGTCTACCGTGCTCGCTTATGGTCGTTCCTATCGCGCAGATTCATCAGATCGTCGACACTTTTCTCGCCGCGGCCGAAGCCAACCGCACGACGCCGACTCGCGAAGGCAACGTGATCGCCCTCGACCGGCAAGCGGCCGACGACGTGATGATCACGGCCGATCTGCACGGCCATCGGCGCAACTTTCAGCTCATTCTCCGGGCGGCCGACCTCGAGGGGCATCCGCGCCGGCACCTCGTGCTGCAAGAAGTCTGTCATGGCGGCCCTGCCTACCCCAACGGCGGCTGCATGTCGCACGGGTTGCTCGAGGAGGTGGCCAAACTCAAGGTCAAGCATCCCGAGCGCGTACATTTCTTGCTCAGCAACCATGAGCTGGCGGAACTCACCGAGTTTCCGATCGTCAAAGGCAAGAAGATGCTCAACGTGCTCTTTCGCCAGGGGTTGGCGGAGATGTACGGCGCGGCGTCGGAAAAAGTGCGCGAGGCCTTTGGAGAATTCATCGGGTCTTGCCCGCTCGCCGTGCGCATCGACCAGGGCGTGTTCGTTTGCCACAGCGTGCCTGAGGACTTGGACAAGCGTTCCTTCGACAGCACGATCTTCCAGCGTCCGTACCAGGCGACCGACTTCGGCGAGCGCGGGGCCGCCTTCAGTCTGGTGTGGGGGCGCGATTTCCGCCCCGAAAACGCCGAGGCCTTTGCCCGGCTGGTGAAAGCCAACGTGCTCATCCACGGCCACGAACCAGCGCCCGCCGGAGTTCACGCCCCCAACGCGCGTCAGGTCATTTTGGACTGCACGGGCGAGCCCGCCTGCTATGCGCTGCTCGAGGTGGGCAAACCGTGGACGCAGGCGCAGGTGCTGGCGCAGGTGAAGACGCTGGGCGGCTAGGCCGTGGGGTGATTTCCCCAGGCAGAGACGGGGAGCGCCCGTTTGCCGCGCAGGCTGGACAACGATGCCCGGCCTGTCAGAGGGGTCGCGCAAGGTTCGGCCAGGGACGCCGAACTCTTCCTGGTTCGGCCTGCGGGATAGTTTGGGCAAGCTAGCTCGCCAGGATCTGCGCGAGCGCCGCCGCCAGCGTCGGGTAGGCGAAGCGGTAGCCCGTTTGCTCGGCCACCTTGGGCACGACCCGCTGCGAGGCCAGCAGGACTTGGGCAAATTCGCCGAACATAAGCTTGAGGCCAAACCCCGGCACGGGGAACACCGCCGGGCGGTGGAGCACGGCCGCCAATTCCTTGGTGAACTCGGCGTTCCGCACCGGGTTGGGAGACACCGCGTTGATCGGCCCGCTCACCGCCGCATGCTGCGCGGCGTGCAAGAAAATGCCCACCACATCGTCGACATGAATCCAGGGCATCCAGGCCCGCCCATCGCCCAAGCGTCCACCCACGCCCAGCTTGAACGGCGGCAGCATCTTTTCGAGCGCGCCGCCGCGCCCCAGCACGAGCCCAATCCGCGGGTTGGCCACCCGCACGCCGAATTCGCGGGCGGCCTGGGCCTCGCGCTCCCAAACCTGGCAAACCTCGGCCAGGAAGTCTTGGGCGGGGGCCGACGATTCGTCGAGCAGTTCCTCGCCGCGCGAGCCGTAGTAGCCTACGGCCGACGTCGAGACGAGCACCGCGGGCCGGCGTTCGGCCGACCGCAGCCCCTGCACCAAGTTGCGGGTGCTCAATTCGCGGCTCTCGCGGATGCGGCGCTTCTTTTCCGCGTTCCAGCGCCCCTCGGCCACCGACTCGCCCGCTAGATGGAACACGACGTCGGCGCCGTCGAACGCCGCGGCCGGGGCCGGCTCGCGCTCGGCATCCCAGCCAAAGACCTCCGCGTTGTAGCTGGCGAGCGTTTGGCGGGCTTTATCGGGGCGGCGCGTGAGCACGATCGGCCGGTCGAGCCGCGCGAGCAATTGCCGGCCAATGAACCCGGTCGCGCCGGTCACCACTGCACGCATCGAGATCGTCTCCGCCTGGGGGCAAGGAACCACTGCCGCGCTCGGTCGGAAGATTTATAGGGGCAGCGCCGCTGTTGGCCAGAGGAAGCTGGGGGCTCGCTCTGCTCGACCCCAGCCACCCCGGACGAACGACGCTCCTAAACCTGGCCTGCGGCCGGCACCACAAACGGCGCCCGGTACTCGCGCGTGAGCCAGGAATTGAGATCACGCTCGCGGAAGCTTTCCTCCGCGGCGTCGAACGCCAGCGGCCGGCCGAACTGGACGGCCGTGAACTCAGGCGGCACGCCGTTGGCGGCCAGGTGCTGCTCGAACCGCTTGTAGACCGCGGCCAAGTCGTCCCCCGAGTGCACCGACTTCAGTCGCTCGCGGGCTTCGCCCACCGGCACACGGTCTCCGAGCAGGTACGAAATGTTGCCCAAGTGGCAGAGGGCGCTCGACAGGTGGCCTTCCTCGATGTCGGCGTTCAGGTCCTCGTGCTTGCGGCTGCGCACGGCCTTGATGAAGTTGTCGAAGTGGTACTTGTCGTCGCCTTGATTGAAGCTCTTCACCACCTTGCCGGTTTTGTCGAAGTGCGTGCCGCCCGAGTAGCTGGGGGACACGAGCTTGCCTTCGGTTCCGTAGAAGATGACGCCCACTCCGGCGCCGTCCAGATCTTCGGTCTCCAGCCCGCGGACTTCGAAGACCAGGGTCTTGTCGCCATAGTCATGCACCACGACCTGGGTATTGGCGGTTTCGCCGGCGTCGTCGTAGCCGAAACGGCCACCGAAGCTGAAGACCTGGTCGCTCAGCCGGTTGAGCCCCAGGCCCCAACGGGCCAGGTCCATCTGATGGATGCCCTGGTTGCCCAGGTCGCCGTTGCCGTAGTCCCAGGTCCAGTGCCAATCGTAGTGCAGCTTCGGGCGGGTGAGGGGCTTGACCGGGGCCGGGCCACACCAAAGCTCGAAGTTGACGGACTGCGGCGGCTGATAAACGCCCTTGGGCCCGATCGAAGGGCGGCGCTTGTAGCACAGGCCACGGGCCACCTTGACGTCGCCAATGCCGCCGCCGAGCAGGTACTCCATCATCTCCCGCATGCCGGGGTTCGAGCGCGATTGCGTGCCCGTCTGGCAGATCCGCTTGTGCTTGCGGGCAGTCTCCACCATGCGGCGGCCTTCAGCCACGTTGTGGCTGACCGGCTTTTCGACGTACACGTCTTTGCCAGCCTGCATGGCCCAAATGCTGGTGAGCGCGTGCCAGTGGTTGGGGGTGGCTGTGGTGACGATGTCGACGCTCTTGTCGTCGAACACATCGCGCATGTCGCGCACGTACTTGGGCCGGCGCTGCTGCCGCTTAGCCAGGTCGTCGCACTCGGCCTGGCCGATCTGTTCGTCGGCGTCGCAGATGTAGGTGATCTCCGTGTCCGGGCGCTTCGAGTAGGCTTCGGTGTGCGACTTGCCGCGGCTACGCACGCCCACCACCGCCACGCTCAGCTTGTCGTTCGGGCTCTTGCTCGCGCTCTCTTCGCTCCAAGCGAACCGCGGCGCGGAAGCGGCCAAGGCGGCGGCCGAGGCGAACAGCGAGTTTTCGAGAAACGCGCGGCGAGTGGGCAGAGCCATGAGATCGTTCTCCTCGGGAGGGATGGGCAGGAGACCAGGGGCGTGTCCGCGGGGCCGAGCCGGGAACGGCTGGCTGCGGTCCTTAGGCGGGATCTAGCAATAGCTTAACGAGCCTTTGTCGGCGGTCGCAAGTAGCCGCCTCGGCTGCCGCAGGCCCCGTTCGACCATCCCGCGGAGGATTGAACCCCTCCGCAGCCGGAGCGAGAATGCGGGCGTCTTGGCCCCGCTTCCCTTCCTGCCCGCTTCGCGGAGAATCTCATGCGCCCCTCGCTGCTCGTCCCTCTTGGCGGAGCGCTGGCAGCCTGTCTGCTGGCAATCGTTGCGCACCCGGCCGCGGCCCAGCACTACGAGCGCAAGCACGCCGAAAACGAGTTGCTGGCCCGCCCCGCGGTGCGGATCACCGTGGGCCTGGCCAACGCCGACCTCGTGGGACGCGACAACCGGGCGCTCCAGGCCGCGGTCGACTATGTGGCGGCGCTGGGGGGTGGCACGGTGGAGATTGGCCCCGGCGAATACCTGATGCGCGATTCGCTGCACCTGCGGCCGCGCGTGACGGTGCGCGGGGCCGGGGACAAGACGGTGCTCAAGAAGGACGCCGCCGTGGTGAGCCCTCTGGCGGCGGACGGCGACTTCGGCGAAGAGGCGATCACGCTGACCCAGCCGGCCGGGTTCGAAGTGGGCCGCGGCGTCTACGTGGGCTCCGACCGTGCCCGCGGCTTTCACGGCGTGTGCGCCACGCTGCTCAACGGCCGCGACAACTACTTCACCCTCAGCCGCTCGCTGATGTCCGACTATATGGTCGGTGACGAAGCCTTCGCCGCGACGGTGTTCCCGGTGATTAGCGCGTATCATGCCGAGGACGTGCGGATCGAAGACCTGGCGATCGACGGCAACCGGGCGAACAATCCGCTCAAGATCGACGGCTGCCGCACCGCCGGCATCTTCTGCTATCAGGCCGACGGGGCCGTGATCGAGCGCTGCACGGTGCGCGGCTACAACGGCGACGGCATTAGCTTTCAGCAGTCAAACGACGTGCGGGTGGCCAACTGCACCGTGGAAGACTGCGCCGGCCACGGCCTGCACCCCGGCAGCGGCTCGCAGCGCCCCACGGTCGTCGCCTGCCGGGCGACGCGCTCGGGCGACGATGGCCTCTTCTTCTGCTGGCGGGTGCGCGGCGGCGTGGCTCAAGACAACGTGCTCGAAGGCAACTTCGGCCACGGCCTCTCGATCGGCCACAAGGACAGCGACAACCTGATCCGCGGCAACCTGATCGCCCAAAACGGCCGCGGCGGAGTGCTCTGGCGCGACGAGGCCGAGCCGATGGCGGCCCATCGCGTGACCTTCGAGAAGAACGTCGTTCGCGACAACGAACGCTTCGGCGTGCTCATCTCCGGCCAAACGACCGGCGCGGTGCTCCGCGACAACACGATCGAGGCAGGCGACGGCGACCGGCAACGCGTCGGAGTGCAGATCGGCCCCAAGGCCGGCGAGGTGAAGCTCGAAAGCAACACGATCCGCGCCGAAACCGAGCTCGTCGACGAACGGCCGACGAAGGACGCGCGCTAAGGCCCGCTGTCAAACCTCGATCTCGTGCCACCCGCCGTGGCGGAAGCGATAGCTGGCGGCGAGTGAGCGCACTCCCAGGTCCATCACCATCGCCCAATAGGCCCCTTCCACGCCGTAGCCCAAGGTGTGCGAAAAAAGCCAGGCTGCCGGCAGCCGCACCAGCGCGAGGCCAAAGAGGTTGATCGCCAGCGGCCAACGGGTGTCGCCGGCGCCGCGGAGCGCGCCGTGCAGGATCATCGTCAGCGCGAGCGACGGCGTCGCCAGGGCCACGATTCGCAGCAGCCGCGCGGTCTGTGCGATCAGGGCCGCCTCTTCGCGGCGGATGAACACGCCCGCGAACTGCGTCGCCCCCAGGCCGAAGCCCAGCGCCGCCAGGCTCATCAGCCCGGCCCCCCAGAGGCAGCTCATCCAAACGCTGTGCCGGGCGCGGCGCAATTGCCGAGCGCCCAAGTACTGCCCCACGAGAGTTGTGGCCGCCAACTGGAAGGCCGTGCCAGGCAGGTAGGAGAACGACTCGACACGGACCGCCACGCCGTGGGCCGCCGCGGCCACCTCTCCCAGGCTGTTGATCATGCTCACGTAGGTGAGATGGCAGGTCACCACGAACAAGGCGTCGCAGCCCCCCGGCAGGCCGATCTTCAAAACCCGTCGGCAAAGATCGCGGTCGAACCGAAAGAGCGGCCACGATAGCCTAAGGCCCCGCCGCCCGCGCGCGAGCATTGCCAAGATGAAGAGCCCGCCCACCAGATGCCCGGTGGCAGTGCCGATGGCCAGGCCGTCCCAGCCCAATTTCGGCAGGGGCCCAAGTCCCACGAGCAGGCTAAAGCTGAGCGAAGTGTTGACTAGGTTGACGAGCGTCATCGACGCGAGACCCGTCACCATGTCCCCGGCGCCCCGCAAGCAGGCAATGCCGATCGAGTCGAACATCATCAGCGGCACCACGGGCACGAGGTAGCCGAGATAGCGGATGGCCAGCGCATCGGCCGGCGGCTCGAGCTGCATCACCCGCACGAGCGCGGGCCCCAGCAGCGCGAGCAACGTGGTGAGCACGAACCCCAGCGCGGCGGCGAGCAACAGCGACTGGTGGAGCACCCGCCGGGCCATCGGGGCGTCGCTAGCTCCCATGAACCGCGCGATCATGGCCGTGGCGCCAATGCCCACGAACCCCGTGAGGCTGGTCAGCAGCCACAGCAGGTAGTTCATCAGGTTCATGGCCGCCAGGTGGGGCGTCTCCAGGTACTGCCCCGCCATGAACGTGTCGGACAAGCCGACGAGCATGTAGAGAAGCTGCTCGGCCAACACCGGCAACGCCAGCCGCAGCAGGGGGCCGACGACGCCGTGGTGCTCGTGGGTTTCGGCCGTCGCAGACAATGGCGTTCCTGGCTCGAAAGGTGTGGGTGGGGGAGCCGTCAGTATTCGGACCACGCGCATCGCGGTCAAATGGCTGGTAGCTGGTGGCCGAACGGTGGGCGGAAGTTCTTGGCGGGCTCTAGCCACAAGCCACTGGCCACCAGCTACCAGCCACCCGCCCTTCATCGCCTTGACCACTCGCCCGCCTCTCGGCCAGACTGAACGAACGTTCGTCCCGCCTCTCCGTTTGCCTGCCTGGAGCAGTTCATCATGCCTTGCCGGTCGACCGCCGTTTTTGGGTCGCGTTTGTTCGCCTGGATTGCCTTGGCAGGCAGTATCGCGCTCGTCAGCCAGGTGCAGGCCGAGAACTGGCCCCAGTGGCGCGGCGCCAAGCTCGACGGCATCAGCCACGAGACGAACCTGCCGACCAAGTTCAGTAAGGACGAAAACCTGGTCTGGCGGCTCCCCCTGCCGGGTCCCGCGGGCGCTACGCCCGCGGCCTGGGGAGACCATATCTTTCTCACCGCCGCGGAAGGCGAAAACCTGGTGCTGCTCTGCGTGAGCGCCGAAGGCAAGATCCTCTGGTCGCGCAACCAGGGCTCAGGCAACCGCAACGTCCGCGGCGACGAAGGAAACCTGGCCTCGCCGTCTCCCTGCACCGACGGCCAGCACGTGTGGTCGTACATGGGCAACGGCGTGCTCGGCTGCTACGACTTCGCCGGCAAGCAAGTCTGGCAATTCGACCTGCAGGACCGCTACGGCAAGTTCGACATCCAGTTCGGCATGGCGAGCACCCCCGTGCTCGACGGCGACCGGCTCTTCATGCAGGTGATGCACTCGGGCGCGGCATTCGTGCTGGCGCTCGACAAAGTGACCGGAGAAGAAGTGTGGAAGGCCGAGCGTCCCAGCGACGCAACCGCCGAGTGCGAGCACTCCTACGCCTCGCCGGTGATCTATCGCGACGCCGAGCGGGCGTTCCTGGTCACACACGGCGCCGACTACGCCTTGGGGCACAGCCTGGACGATGGCCACGAGTTGTGGCGCTGCGGCGGGATGAATCCCAAGGGGAACTACAATCCCACGCTGCGGTTCGTCGCCTCGCCGGTCGCCGTGCCGGGGTTGATCGTGGTTCCCTCGGCCAAAAACGGTCCGGTGCTGGGCATCCGGCCGACGGCCAAGGGAGACATCACCGACTCGCGCGAGTATTTGGCCTGGGTGCGCCCCGAGAACACGCCCGACGTTCCCTCGCCGCTCGTGGTCGATGGGCTGTGCTACTTGTGCCGGGAGAACGGCACGCTGATCTGCCTTGATGCGGAAAACGGGGTGGAGCAGTACTCCCAGCGGGCCGAAGCCGACCGGCACCGCGCCTCGCCCGTGTTCGCCGATGGCAAGATCTATCTCACAGCGCGCAACGGCGTGGTGACCGTGGTCAAGCCGGGGCGCAAGTTCGAGGTGCTGGCCCAGAATGATCTGGGCGAGGCGATCTCGGCCTCGCCGGTGGTGGCGAACGGGCGAATCTACTTTCGCACCTTCGACGCGCTCTGGGCGGTGGGCAAGTAGCAGCGCTCGATCTGGGGGCTCGCTTCGCTCGACCCACACGCCCGCAAGAGCGTTACAACCGGCCGAAGCTGCGCAATCGCAACCTCCAGCCCTTTTCTAGGCCCGGCCAGGCAGTAGCCCGGCCGCTGCGCGTTTTGCGACCTAACCTAGCGTGGAGCGCGGGGGACAAGGCGAGTACGCCAAACCGCTCTCCAATCCCCTTCCGGACCGCTCGCACACACCATCGCGGCGGGCAACCTAACCGCGGAGTCGCTGGAGATGGCCAGAATGAAGCGCCGGCAACTGTTCGTCGACAACAAGGTGCAGGGCGCCCTAGTGATGCGCAGCATCAGCTACTGGTTCCTCTGCCTGCTCACGGTCACGCTCATGCTGCTCTGCTGGCGGGTGCTGACCGGTCCGGCGCGGATGTTCTACCGCCACCTGGACGACATGTGGTTCCACTTCGGCCCGGCCCTGGTGGCCTCGCTGGTGTTGCTGCCGATCGTGGTGATCGACATCATCCGCCTGAGCAACCGCTTCGCCGGGCCGATGGTGCGGATGCGGCGGGCGATGCAGAACCTGGCCAAGGGAGAGCGGGTTCCTCCGCTGCAGTTCCGCGACAACGACTTCTGGAAAGACTTCGCCCAAGACTTCAACGCCCTGCTGGCCCGCATCGAGCGCGAGATGCCGCCCGTGCGCAAGTCGACGGAAACGATGATGCCCCGCAGCGAACAACCGGTGGGCGCCGGTCAGGACTAAGCCCAGCCTTCCACGACGAAACAACAAAGTGCCCGGCGGACTCGAGTTTCCGCCGGGCATTTTCGTTGGCGGCGCGGCGAGTGGCTCTCAGCTAACGAGGGCTCCGAGCGGCCTCCAGGCAATACAAGTTCTCATACCCCCGCGCGAAGATCTGACCCGGCGCGAAGGCCAGCGAGGCCCGCATCAGCTCGTCGAGCGGGTTGCGGGCGACGACCTCACAGCGTTCCGGGCTGGGAGCGAGCACGAACGTTTCGCCAGCCTCGGTGTTCACGAAGATGCGGCCGTCGACGAGGCAGGCCGAGCACCAGCTCGTGCCCCCCAGCCGCTGCTCCCACAGGGTTTTTCCGGTGCGAGCTTCGAGGCACCACATGACGCCCGGCTCGTTGTAGATGTACACGTGGTCCCCTACCAGCACACCCGAGCCGACACGCTGCGGGTTGTCGGGCTTGCCTTCGCGCAGCCACAGCCGGTGCGTGGCGGTGACGTCGCCCGCGGCGCCCACGGTTCGCACGCCGAGCGACGGGCCATGGTAGCCGCTCATCGCCACGACGAGCCCGTTCCCCACGAGCGGCGAGGCGTAGACCAGGTCGCCCAGGCCGCCGCACTTCCAAATCACCTGGCCCGTGGCGGGGTCAAGGCTATAGAGCCAGTTGGGCAGGGCCGCGAGCAACTGCGTGCGGCCGTCGATCTCCGCGGCCACCGGCGTGCTCCAGGCGCCGCGGAATTCATCGACCTTGGCGGCGATCGATTCCTTCGGCTCGAACCGCCACAGTTCCTCTCCGGTGTCGGTGTTCAGCGCGACGACGAAGGCACGAAGGCCCGGGCCGGCCGAGAGAATCACCCGGTCGCCGACCACCACGGGACTCGAGCCGTACCCCCAAATGTGCTCAAACTTGCCCAGGTCTTTGCGCCACAGCTCATTCCCTTCGAGATCGTAGGCAAAGAAGCCCGCCGAGCCATGCCACACGAAGACGCGGCGGCCATCGCTGGCCGGCGACGAGGCGCAAGCGGGATTCGTCTCGTGCGTCAGTTCCGCATCGTCCAGCCGGGCTTCGCTCCTCCAAAGTTCGCGGCCGGTCGCGCGAGCGAGACAGAGCAGCAAGCGCGACTTGCCTTGCTCGGCCGCGCACGTCACGAACACGCGGTCGCCCACGATGATGGGCGTGGAGTTGCCAGGCCCCGGCAGGGGCGTTTTCCAACCGACGTTCTTGGTCGGCGACCACTCGAGCGGCGGATCGAGCCGTTCGGTGGCATGCCCCGTGCCCAGCGGGCCGCGCCACTGGGGCCAGTCGGCGCCGGTCGACAGAGAGGCAGCGCAGGCGATCGTCAAGCAGGCGGCGGTTCGCAGGCTCATGGCGCGCCTCACGTCTTTCGTTGGGCCCCGATTGGGTTGAACCGTTGCTTATTGTGCGCCACGCGCGGGCGTGCGCCGAGAGCGGACCAAGCACGGGAAGCGCAGGCCCATCGGCACGGCTTCGCAGTGATGAAGTAGAATTGCGAGCCTCGAGTATTGGTTCCGTTCACCCAAGTTGCGCACCTCCATGTTGCTCGGATCTCAACATTCACGCTTGTTTCTGTTCGGATTGCTATGTGTCTGGGGCACGGCGCCCGGTCGGGTCCTGGCGGCCGAGGTCACGCCCGAGCGCATGCAGCAGGCGATCGCGGCCCTGAAACAGCATGCCGGCAAGGCCTTGGCCGACACCGGCGTGCCGGGCATCGCGATCGCCATCGTCCACAACGGCGAGGTCACCTTTCTCAACTACGGCGTGCGTGAGGTCGGCCAGCCGGCGCCGGTGACCGAGGACACGGTCTTTCAGATCGCGTCGGTCTCCAAGCCGATCACGAGCACCATCTTGGCCAAGCTCGTCGGCGAAGGGAGGTTCGACTGGGACGACCCGGTGGCTAAATACGACCCGAGCTTTCGCCTGAACGATCCCTACGTGACGGCCCACGCGACGTTTCGCGATCTGCTGTCGCACCGCAGCGGCCTGCCGGACCACGCCGGCGATCTGCTCGAAGACCTGGGCTATGACCGGGCACAAATCCTGGCACGGTTGCGGTTCTTCGATCTCGAGAACCGCTGGCGGGCGAGCTACGCCTATACGAACTTCGGCGTGACCGCGGCCGCCCAAGCGGGGGCGCTCGCCAGCGGCCGCAAACGGAGCTGGGAAGACCTGTCGCAGGAGATCTTTTATCGCCCGCTCGGCATGACGAACACCAGCGGCAAGTTCGTGGACTTCGTCGCAGCCAAGAACCGCGCCGTGGGGCACGTGCCGGCCGATGGCCAGTGGTTCGCCAATGGGAACTGGGCGCCCCTTTTCGTCCGGCAGCCCGACGCGCAGTCGCCCGCCGGCGGCGTGAGTTCGACGACGCGAGACCTTGCCCAGTGGGTCAAGCTCACGCTCGGCCGCGGCTACTTCGAGGGGCAGAAGTTCATCGACCCCCAGGGCATCGGGGCCGCCGAGGCGCTCGCCAAGCAGACGGGGCGCAACGTGTTCGACCTTCTCGACGAGCAAGGCGCCCTGGCCGAAACGCACAAAGCCACCATGATCTCCGGCTACGATCCGGCCACCGGCCAAACCCAAACTTACGGGTTGTGCTGGAACATCGGCTCGAAGGCCGGGCAGCCCTTCTGGAGCCACTCCGGCGAGTTCGCCCTGGGGGCTCGCTCCGTGGTCGGACTCTGCCCGAAAGAAAACCTGGGCATCGTGATCCTTGTGAACGCTGCGCCCACCGGCGTGCCGGAGGGGCTGCAACTCGACTTCTTCGATCTGGTGCTCCTGGGGAAGGTCTCGCCCCCGCCGGGCTTTGCCGATTGGCTCGACCTGAGTGCGGAGAAGTTCCGGCAGATGACCGAGCAGAACCAACGCGGCGACCCGACGGACTTTGCCCAACCTCCGGCCGATCCGCAGCCGACCAGCCTGCCACTCGGCGACTTCGCAGGCAGGTACGCCAACGAGTGCTACGGCGAACTCGAGGTGGCGCTCGAGGGAGACGTCCTGGTCATGACGCTGGGCCCGCGAGCGGCCCCCTTCCCGCTAACACACTATCGCGGCGACACCTTTTTCTTCGCCACGCAGGGGGAGATGCAGACGGGCCCGAGCGGGGCGGAGTTCCGCCGCGATGCCCAAGGCGTTCTGTCTCTGACCTTGAACGCCTACAACAAGGAGGGGTTGGGCGTGTTCGTGCGGCAGCCGGCGCAACCCTAGCGAGTGCCGGTGCTTGGCTCCTTCGCAGTCGGCTCGCAGCCGTAGGCGGAAAAAATCGTGATAGGTCGGAACGTTATAGAGGGTAGGGAAGCTGCGCGCCCGCAGGGGGCGCGGTCTCTCTGCGTCTGGCGAATGCCTTGGTGGCGAGGGCGTGCCGGCCTATCCCTGGAGACGACCTGTGGCGGCTATCGACTACAAGTTACACTTGGCGACGCGCGAACTCCGCACCCTGATCGATCGGCCGGGCGATTGGCGCCCCCACGCCGCCCGCATCGTGGAGCGATGCCGTAAGGCCCTCGACAAGGCCCAATGCGGCCGCGAAGCGCGGGAGCTTTCGCCCTTCTGCCACTCGGTGGAGCCGGCCGTGGCGATTCAGGCGATCGAGGAGATGGTCCAGCGCAGGCTTCAACGTGCGCAGGCATGACCTTGGGACAGGCTTCGCGGCAGTGGTTCGCCGCTGCCTTTGCTGGCCGGCAACGGCGATCGCTTGCCTACATGATGGCGAAGTAGTTTTCGACCGCGAAGTCGAAGTACTCGTCGGTCAGTTCGAGGGGCTCGGTGTGGTACTTGCAGAAGTTCCGCACCTGCAGCAGCAAGTCGCGCGGCTGGCAACAGCGGAACGGGCGATTGACCTGCTTGTAGTGTTTCTCGATCAGTCGGTTGATCGGCGCCGCGCGGTACTCGAAGCCCAGCTTGGGGGCCATCATCTCGAAGAGCTGGCGGAATTCCTCTTCGCTCGGGTCCGGCACTTCGATCTTGTAGGGAATCCGCCGCAGGAACGCGTCGTCGACCAGGTCCTTGGGCTCCAGGTTCGTCGAGAAGATGATGAGCTGGTCGAAGGGTACCTGAATCTTCTTGCCGTTCGGCAGGTTGAGGTAGTCGTAGCGCTTTTCGAGCGGCACGATCCAGCGGTTGAGCAACTGATCGGTGCTGATCCGCTGCCGGCCGAAGTCGTCGATCACGAGCACGCCGCAGTTGCTCTTGAGCTGGAAGGGCGCTTCGCAGATGCCTGTCGAGCTGTTGAACATCACCTCGAGGTTGTCCATCGTGAGCTCGCCGCCCACGATGATGGTGGGCCGCACGATCCGCACCCAGCGCTTGTCGATCTTGCGGTGCTCGAGCAACCCCTCGCCGCCGGGGAGCGGCGCCTCGACGTGGTTGCTGGGGTCGAACAGGCGGATGATTTCGCCGTCGATGCCCACCGCCCGGGGAATCCAGATGTAGCGGCCAAAGACCTGCGTCACCCGTTCGGCGATGCTCGTTTTGCCGTTGCCGGCGGAGCCGAACAAGAAGAGGCCGCGGCCGGAGTTCACGGCCGGCCCCAGGCGGCTGAGCATCCGCTTGTTGATCAAGAGATCGTGGAAAGCGTGCTTCAGATCGTCTTGGGTGGGGTGCTGATCGGCCAGGCTCTGCCGCCGCACGCTCTCGATGTATTCCTCGAGCGCCACCGGCGCGGAGCCGAAGTAGGTGCAGTGTTCGGCGAAGCGGCGGGCGCGCTCGCGCCCCATCTCGGTGAGCTGGAACACGTAGTCGTTCATCGGCGCGGCGCCGCGGTGGACCACCAGATGGTCCGACTTCATCCGCCGCAGCAGATCTTCGATGAGCACGAACGGGAGCTTCGTCTGCTCGCTGCAGTCGCGCCCCGAGGCGTCGCCGCGGCTGAGCAGGTACTTGAGCACGAGCGCCTCGACCTGGCTTTCGGTCAGGTCGGCGGCGTCAAGCGACTTGGGCTCGAGCGGGACGAACGTGGTTTGCGTGTCGGGGTCGAGTTGCCCCGGCGCCAGCGTGGGCGCGGCGGGAGGCGCGGCGACCGCGGCCGGTTTGTTCGTGAGGTGCGAGATGCGGTCGAGCAGGGCGTCGAGTTGTGGATCGACCACCGCCGTGCCGACGGCCGCATCGGCCTCGGGCTCGGTCGTTTCGACCGCCGACCAAGGATTGGGGCCAGCCCCGTTTCCGCCGCGGGCCAACCGCGCAAGCAATTCGTCGGCAGGAAGTTTCGCCATGGTGCGGTCCGCCCCTCTTGGCCAGATAAGATTTGACGGGTTGGCGTCTTTCGCCGCCCGTGAAACTCTAGTTTCGGCCCGGCGCGGGTCAAACCAACCTGGGGGGGCCGCCGGTCCGCCGACGGGGCTGAAGCGCGCCGGTTATGAGGCGATCTCCGGTTACACGGCGATCGCCGCGTTGGCAGCCGCCACCTTCTGCGCAGCTAAGCTTACTGCGGCGCCGTCGGCAGCGGCTCGGGTTCCGCGCCCTCGGTCGGAACCGAGTCCGGCTGAACCGGCGCCAGGCCGGCGCCAAACGGATCAGGGTGCACCACGGCGCCGGGGGGCAGCACGGCCCCGGGAGTCAGCACCCCGGGGGGCGTGGCAATCAAGCCGTTGGGGTTCGGCGGCAACATCCGGGGATCGGCTGGGAACGGGTGCTGGTGCGAACCAGGCCCTGCAGCCTGACCGGGGACGCCCATTCCCAAATGCGGCGGCTCCATTGCCTCGGGCGTAGGCAGCGTGGGCGAAGAGCGCCAACCCGGGTCGACCCGCCGGACCTTGGCCGGCAGCGGATGCACGAGCGGCACGTTGATCTGGCTGATTTGGGCGACGTAGTACGGGTCTTGATAGACGTAGTACCGCTTCGCGGCGGCGGCCTTCCGCTTGTAGATGTCCCACGCCTGCGGCGTCGAACCGGCCGCGCGATACTCGGCCCAGAGGTGGTCGAGCACGTCGCAGTGGATCATCCAGGCGTGGCCGCGGGCATCGTCCACCGGACGGCGAACGAAGTAGCGCACCACCGGCTGATGCCCCCATTGGCCCGGCTGATTGTGGTCGATCACGGGTTCTCCGGGAGGAACCGCGAGCACCGACAACAGCAACAATCCGGCGGCCGACATGGCAGGCACCTTTAGGGGTAGGCAAGGGCGGAGGGCAGGGACTTGCGTCTCCTAACTCTAGCTTGCCGGTGGGCGCCGTGCGGATTTTTCGCCACAAGGGGGCTGGTGGCCGGTGGCTTGTCGCTAGTGGCCAGAGCGGGAATTGAGTCGTAGCGGTTGTGCCGATGGCGATTGGGACTGGGTGCGCTAAGCCGGCAGGCCGAGGGCTGCCCAGGAGGCCGAGGTCGGGGCGGTGATCGACACCGGCTCCCCTGTCATCGGATGGCGAAACGCCAGCACGCGGGCGTGCAGGGCGATGCCCCGGAGGCGTTCTTCCGCGAAGTGGGCGTCGAAAGGAATCTGCGAGCCGTAGGTGGCGTCGCCAATCACGGGATGCCCGCGCGAGGCCGCCTGAATCCGCACCTGATGTGTGCGCCCCGTCTCGAGGTTGATCTCGAGCCAGGCGCCATGCGGCGTCTGGCCCAGCGTGCGGTAGTGGAGCACGGCCGCGCGGGCCTCGGGATCGTCTTCAGCAACCACTTGCGCGAGCGGTTCGCCGGGGACTTTACGGAGAAAATCGGTCCACGTGCCGGCGGCCGGCTCGACGACTCCGGCCACGCAACACCAGTAGGTCTTCTGCACGGCGCGGCGCTCGAACTGATCAGAAAGCCGTCGCGCCGCGCGGGCATGCCAGGCAAACACCATGGCTCCCGAAGCCGGCCGGTCCAAGCGATGGGGAACCCCGAGATAGACGTTGCCCTCTTTGGAGCGCCGCGCCCGCGAGAGATCCTTGAGCCGCAGCTCCAGGCTATCGATCCCCGGCGGCGCCTGCGTGAGCAGCCCCGCCGGCTTGTTGACGACGATGCAGGGGCCTTGCTCGTAGAGGATCTCGACGGACGACATCAGAGCGTTCGAACGTGGTCGTCGGCCGAGCGGGCTCTAAGCCGGCAGCTTGCGGAGGATCGTGAATTCGTCAACCGTGATCGTGGTCAGCTCGCCGCTTTCGCGCTCGAGAACCAGGATGTCGCTCCAGACTTTGTCGTCGAGGCTGCGGCGAAAGTGCAGGCCGTGGCGGCGGCGGTCTTTGCGGACGACCTTGCCGACGGTCTTCGTGGGCCAGCGCTTGAGGCCCACCTTGACCTCGTGTTCCACCTCGACGCGGTCGCCGAGGGCCAGTTCGACGTACAGCCGCCGGGTTTCGGGCTCCGGCACGGTAGGGACTGGGGGCATCGTTCCTTGCTCGCTCCGAACTCTGTGTGGCGGACTCCCGCCGTCGCGTCCAAGTATAGACGCTTCCCTTAGCCCCCCGTCAATGACGGGGGGAGGAGAATGGCAATTGGCCCATCGCCGTGGGGCGGCCGATACACGTTGCGCTGCTTGGCAACCCTTGCGCCGACACCGCCTCCACGATCCTTGTCCCCCGGCGACTCGCCGAGGGCTAATGAGGGGCTCGCCGACTACACTTCCTTGGCGTTGATCCAGCTCATCAGCTTCCGCAGCCGGCGGCCCACCTCTTCGATCGGGTGCTTCCGCTCCAAGCGACGGGTGGCCTTGAAGGCCGGGGCGCCCGCCCGATTCTCGAGAATCCACTCGCGGGCGAACTTACCCGTTTGGATCTCCTCGAGCACCCGCTTCATCTCTTTCTTGGTCTCGGCGGTCACAATCCGCGGGCCGCGGGTGTAGTCGCCGAATTCGGCCGTGTTCGACACGCTGTAACGCATGTAGTTCAGGCCGCCCTGGTAGAACAAGTCGACGATCAGTTTGAGCTCGTGCATGCACTCGAAGTAGGCCATTTCGGGCTGATAGCCGGCCTCGACGAGCGTCTCGTAGCCCGCCTTGACCAGGGCGCTCACTCCACCGCAGAGCACGACTTGCTCGCCGAACAGGTCGGTTTCGGTCTCTTCGGCGAAGGTGGTTTGCATGACGCCGGCCCGCGTGCCGCCGATCCCCTTGGCGTAGGCAAGCCCCAGCTTGAACGACTGCTCGCTTGCACCTTCAGACAAGGCGATCAAGCAGGGCACGCCGCCGCCACGTACGAACTCGCTCCGCACCAGGTGGCCAGGGCCCTTGGGGGCCACGAGCGCGATGTCGACCCCTTGCGGGGGCTCGACCTGGCCAAAGTGGACGTTGAACCCGTGCGAACACATGAGCAGCTTGCCCGGCTTGAGCTTCGGCCGCACGTTGTTCTTGTAAATATCCCCCTGCACTTCGTCGGGCAGGAGCATGTTGATCAGGTCGCCTTGCTCAGTGGCTTCTTCGACGCTCACCGGCTTGAACCCGTGGCTGACCGCCAAGTCGTAGTTGGGGCTGCCGGGACGCTGGCCGACCACCACCTTGCAGCCGCTGTCGTGCAGGTTTTGGGCATGGGCATGGCCTTGCGATCCATAGCCGAGGATCGAAATCGTCTTGCCCTTGAGCAGCGAGAGATCGGCGTCGTTGTCGTAGTAAAGCTTGGCGGTCATGGCGTTCGTGAAAGGGTTTGGGGACACGCGCGCCCGGAGAGCACGCAGAAGCTCGGCCCTTGGGGCCGGTTTATTGTTCGTTGGTCACTTTGCCGGCCCGTTGGCCGCGGACCATGGCGATGCGCCCCGTTCGCACCAGTTCGACGATGCCGAAGGGGCGCATCAGGTCGATGAAGGCCTCGACCTTTCGCTCCTGGCCCGAGATTTCGATCATCAGTTCTTCCGGCGCCACGTCGACGATCCGCCCGCGGAACACATTCGCCAGCTCGCGCACCTCGCTGCGGGCGGCGCCTGCCGCGGCGCGCACCTTGATCAGCATCAGGTCGCGCTCCACGAAGTCCTGCGAACTGATGTCGTCGACCTTGACGACGGTGACAATCTTCTCGAGCTGCTTGCGGATTTGGTCGAACACGGCGTCGTCGCCGACCACGACAAACGTCATCCGCGAGAGATCGGCGTTTTCGGTTTCGCCGACCGCCAGGCTGTCGATGTTGTAGCCCCGCGAGGCCAGCATGCCAGAGATGTGGGCCAGCACGCCGGGAACGTTTTGGACGACGGCCGACAGAACGTGACGCATTCCGCAAAAGCTCCGATTGGGGGTAAGCCCGTGATGATAGTAAGGGCAGGGGCCGGGGGGCAAGGGCCGCGAGCCCGCGCTGGGCGGGCTCGCTCTGGAGCCGGCTGTCTCGTTGGGGACACGGGGCCGGTTTCGGGGTTCGCAGAAATGCTCGGTCGGACGCGGGGAAAGGCCGCCGAGCGCTACCCGAAGAGTTCGAGGGAAATGTCCTGCGGACCGGCCGGACCGACGATTTGGCCCGAAATGCGGGTCGCCAGTCCCTTTTCGTCCCAACGGTCGATTTGCGGGGAGGAGAGGAGCCGAAAGCGCTTCACCGCGTTCCCGTCCGGCGCCGTTATGGTCAGCAGGTGGACATCCGCCTGCTGCCGGTATTCCACCGTCCGGCCGTCGCTCAGACGCCCCACCAGCGACCGCGAGCCGGCCGCAGGCGCGCCAAGCAAAGGCAGGAGATAATTTGTGCGCTCGCTCTGCAAAACACTTCCATCGGCAGCGAAGATTTCCTGGCGGAAGGGAAGCAACAGCAGCCCCTCGCCAGCGCCAAAGTTGAACGTCGGCCGCACCGAGGTCCGCGTGGTGAGCAGTCCCCACGGGCTGTTCCACGTTTTCTCGCTGTCGAAGATCACCGAGATCTCATCGGCCCAAACCGTCAGCCGTGAGCCGTCGACGCGCGTCACTACGAGTCGATCGCCGGTCGCGGTCCAGTCCGAAATCTCGTACTCGACCAGCGGTTGAGCGGCAAAGAACAGGTCAAAGGGATGCCACGCGGCCCGGTTTGCCACGACCGGTTGGCCGCTGTATCTGACGAGCAAGCGCGCAGGCCCCTGTTGATCGAAACGCTCGACCACGGAGATCTGTCCGAGCCGCTCGTCCGAGGCCGTGCCAAAGCGGTTCTCGAACAGCACGCGCTCGTTGAGGCGCGTCCCCTCCGCGGCGAACTCGAGCTGCCAAAAGCGCGTGGTCCCGTCGGGCGCCGACTCCTCGCCGCGAACGGTCTGAACCAGGCCAGCCGCATCGCGAACCAGCTCAGGCGAGGTGGGAAACACGACCTGCCGCACGCCCAAGTCGCGCAGCTGCCCAGTGCGGGTGTACGACAAGAACATCGTCGCGGAGCGTTCCGTGCTGCGGGTGTCGAGCGTGAACGTGGCGAGCGGCGATTCGTCCCCCTCGAGCCATTCGAGCGGATTCCGGCTGAGCCGCGCGGCCAGGAGCGAACCATCGGCGGCGTACTCGTAGGCTTCCTTTTGCAGTTCGCGGTCCCCGAGATGCCAGCTCCGCTCGAGCGTCTCGAGCCGGCTGCCGCCCTCCGTGCGCTCGAGGCCCAGCGTGTCGCGGACCTCGATGCGCGCATCGCCGAAGGGAACGAGCGTGACCGCGGCCAGCGTGCCATCGGGCCGGATGAAGGAAACTTCGCCGTCGTACTCGACGAGCACGTATTCGTCGTTGACCGAGAAGCTCTCGAGCTTCCGCTCGAGCAACACGTTCCCCTGAGCATCGACCAGGTAGACGAAGCGGTCGTAGTTGGGGCGTTGCTCGATCAGCAGTTGCCCGTCGCCAAACGCGCGCCGCAAGTACATGGGCCGGGGATCGAGTCGGAAGCCGACTTGCAAGCCGGTTTCGTCGACGTGGAACTCGATCATCCGCTGCAGCAGGGCCGGTTCGTAACTCTGCACCGCTTCGAACGACTCCAGTCTGCCGAAGCCGTCGAACTGCACGTTGGTGATGGACACCAACTCGAGCGTCTCGGCGCGCGACTGACTGACGTACGTAAGCCACACGGGCCGAACGCGATCGTACACGTTGTGCGTCCAGATCAGCCGCTCCTCGGCCCCGACATAGCGGAGGTAGGTCTCTTGCGACAGTTCGCCCTGGGCGTCGCGCGTGAGCGTGCGGTCCTGCAGGAGCGTCATCGCGCCGTTTTCCTCTTCGGCCCAGCGCTCGCGCGTCAGTGGGAGCGAGGCGCCGGCGTCGTCGACGAAGAGCTCGCGGACCTCGATCTTCTGCGTCGTGCCCTTGAGTTCGGCCCGTGTGTAAGCCCCCGCGGAACTAAACGTATGGCTGACCTTCCGAATGTCCGGGACGGTGCGCACCACGAGCGCCCCCTGGTCGTCGACCTCGAAGGAGCTGACTTTTTCCAATAGCAAGAGCTGCTCAGTCCGGCCGTGGGAAGGGGTGGGCCCGAGCACGCGCACCCGCTTCTCGGGACGATCGAACCCGAGCGTGCGAAACTCGAACTCTTGGAGCGTGCCCACGCCAAAGGGCCGGGTTGTCAGCAGTGACTCCTCCGGGACGGTCTCGAGCTTGATGGAGTGCTGATCGAGGGTGATCTTGGCGAATTCCGTGCCGCCGGAACTGCCTTTGAAAGCGCCTCGCGCGCCGCGGAGGAAATAGGTGTTCTGGTCCCACGCGAGCTGTTTGTCGGCCTGCACGCGCCCTGCAAAGGCAAACTCGTGGTGCTCGCCCGCCAGGTTGACCTCGGCGCTTCCGCCTTCAAGGGGGTTCACTTCCAAAACGACGTTGTCCCCATTGCTGGCAAAGTGGCTGGTGCGCGTGGTCAATTTGCGGCCGAGGTCGTCGTAGACATCGTCGGATCGCTGAAAGAGCCGCTCCGCGCCTCCAGACACTTCGTACAGCTCGGTGAACACGCCGCGGCTCGTCAGACTGAGCGCTGGCTCGCTGACCAAGTGCAGGCGTTCTTGCACATATTTTTGCGTCGTGCCGAGGTATCGCACGGAGTGCTCGCGGCCGTCGAAGTGGTATTCGATCGACGCCCGTGGCTGACCGCGCACCTCCTGATCCGGATACACCACGACGTAGTCGCCGTGATCCTCGTAGCCGTAAACCGTGGTGGCCTTCAAGTAGGGCAACAGCACATCGGGCGAGCCCTTGCGGGGCGCGTCGATTTGAATCCGCTGAGCGAACTTCGAGAACTCCGTGATCTTCAGTACGCCCGTCAGAAACGGCCGCTCGACCACGACGACGGCCGCCCCGCGCAACGGATCGTCGAGCGATTTGCCCGGCGGCGGCGCGGGGGCGACGTCGCTTTCGAGCCACACGCCTGGCTGCTGCGACGCCGCGGATTCGTCGCCGGCCAGCAACACTACCTCCGCCGGCGAATCTGAAACCACCGGCGGAACGAGCTCCCACGGCTCGTCTGCGGCCAGCAGCACACGGGCCTCCAAGGATTCAAGGCGCAAGCGAGTGGTCTTTTGAGAAGACGCGCGTCGGTTCAACCTGCGCCGCCACATCGCTAGCCTCCGCCCTGGCCTGCGTTTTCACTGGAGGTCGATCGGTCCTTACCTTGTCGGGAGTTCCCGCAGCAAGTCTCGACCACTCAGCCAACCGCTAAGCTAGTGGACACGTGCGAGCGAACGCAAGAGAAATTCCTTGACGCTCCACGTCGGCCGCCGTCGCTCGAGTGCGGGTTGCCGCAACTCCGGCATGTGGGCCACGCCGGGTTGAAAAGGGAACCTCCGCGCCGGCGAACCAGACCGACACACGGTCCGTACGTCGAATTCGTTGCCGGCTTTTGCAGGAATTGGATAATGCGCAGTGGTTGCGCTGGTCGTGTCGTCTTACCCTTACGTCCCTTGGCGGAATCGAGGCGAGTCATGCGGCGAACTTGGCAATGGAGTCTGTTGGCGTTGACCTTGGCGTGGGGCTTGTGGTCAGGAACTGTCGACGCTCAAACCGAGTCGTCCACGCCTGCCGGCTTCGGTGTGCTCCCTTCTGATGCCACCGACGAGCAAAGCATTCGTCGCTTGCGCGACGAAGTCGTGAAGCGGGTGCAGGCAGCCGAGCAAGCGGGCAACACCCAAGCCGCCCAAACCTGGTCAGCCCTGTTGGGAGAGGCTGACCGGTTGTTGGAGGGCCAGCGCCCGGCGGGCAAGCTCGAGTTGCACGTCCTCGGGCTCTACGAAGGAGACACGTTCAAAGGGGACCGCGGCTTCGTAGCGGTCAAAGTCACCGATACGAGCGCGCCCCTGATTTTGGCCCTGGGCGCCTACGAATCGGTGCACTGGCAAATCGAGGCCGCTCCCGGCGTCGCGATCGAACAGGTAATTCTCAGTGGGTACGAGCCGCAGTACGTTTCGGGCCTCCCGGAGGGAACGTCGGTTGCAGATTACTCGCGCGGCCGCGAATCGGGCGAAGGCTTGCCCTACGCTTACAGCCGGCAATCCGACGATAGCGAGGGCCCTCGTTATCCGCGGCTGGTGGCGGGGCTCAAGAAGCTGACCGGGCTGGAGCCTTCCACGTTTCAAGGCGCCTACTCGCCCCAACGCAAGCCCTTCGTCGTGGGCCCCGAGTCGCTCGATTGGCGGCGTGAGCGGGCCGCCAAGGCATTGCGAGCGGCCTACGTGGCTGCGACCGCCGAAGACCGCCGGGCCCTCTGGACGCGTTTGGCCAGTCTCGAGTTCAACGCGATCTCGAGCTTCAGTTCGGACCCCCAGGCCCACCCTCATTTCGGACAGTTCGACGCCTACTATGGCAAGCACACGATCTTCGGTCCGCTTCGTGGCAAAGTGAAACCGCTCGGGCAGAACTTCAACTTCGGCGCGGTCGACTCTGCCGCGGACAAGCTTTATACCGGACAGCCGGCCGTCATCGATCTCGCGGACGGCCAAGAAGAGGCCATCCCGATTCCTGAGAACGCAGGGCTGCCAGGGCTGTCCCATCCCTGTTCGGCCGCTTTCGACAGCAAGCGCGGACGCTTCTTACTGGCCTCGCTGGGAGGCGAGGGCTTTCTCTACGCCTACGATGTCAAGCAGGGCGCTTGGAGCGTGCTTCGCGATATGGACAACCTCGACGTCGGGGCGATGGCCTACGACGCCCAAAAAGACGTTGTCTATTGGCTGGTCGGCGGGCACCACCAGTACCCGAACGGCGGGCCGCTGCTCGTCACCATGGACCCCGAGGGGGCTATTCTGAGCCGAGTGGTCTTGGGGGGAATGTTGGCGATGCGGGGTCATGATCCGTTTCAGTCCCACAAGTGCCTGACCGCGGTGGATGGGTTCCTCATTCTCTATATGCCCCAGCAAGGCGGCGAGAACGCAGATGGCAAACCGGTTTGCCAAGTGATCGATTTGGCGGCGTCGCAAGTGATTTACGAAGGGGCCTTAATGGCCTCCAGCACTCGCGACGAACAGACGGCCGAGATGCACCGCCGCTTGCAAGGCGATGCCGTCGCTTCGGCCGCCGGCGGTCATTTGGCGCCCGAACCGAAGGTGACGTCCGATGCGCGTTCGACCAAGGTCGACGTCATCGTCGATCGGCCGCTGCGGCCCCTGCGCAACCCGGCCAACGGCCACTACTACGAACTGCTGACCGATCTCGAAACTACCTGGGAGGAGGCCAAGGCGATCGCCGAGAAACGGGTGTTCCGCGGGATGCAAGGTCACCTGGCGACCATCACTTCGGCCCAAGAAAACGAATTCCTGGCACTTCAGTGGGGTGGCAAGAACGCCTGGATCGGCGCAAGCGACGCCGAGCAGGAAGGGGAATGGAAGTGGATGACTGGCCCCGAGGCGGGACACGTCTTTTGGCGGGCGAATGGGGACCAGGGGGAAGCCGTGAGCTACGCAAACTGGTCTCGCGACCACGGCCTGATCGAGCCGAACAACATGAGCGGCGGCGAGCACTACGCCATCTGGAACTGGGGGGGCGCGGGCGCCGGCCACACCTGGAACGACGTAGCGCCCGACCGCACGTGCAACTCGATTCTCGTGGAGTTTTCCCCCGCCGAAGAGCAGGCGCCCGAACCCGCGGCGACACCTGCCAAGACCGAGTAGCTCCCAGGCAAGACGATAGGCGGCGTCCCCTGATCCGCGCGTTGTGCGGATCAGGGCGATCGTTGTTTGCGTGCCGGTCTCAGGCCTCCTAGGCCGGACCCACCGGCACGGTCGGCTCGCGGCCGTCTTCTTTCCATACCCAGCCGTACTGGGTATTCGAAGGCTGGGGATTGCGCAGGTATTCGCGCTTAAGCTGCGTGAGCTTATCGGTTTCGATCGCCTTGAGCTTGGCCGCCGGATCGACGCCCCAGAGCCGTGCGGCATTGAGGCCCAGGATCTTGGCCTTCACCTCGTCGGTGAGGGGCGCGTAGCCGTATTTCTTCTGCAAGGCCTCGCTGATCTGCAGCCGCCGTAGCCGCTCGATCTGGCTCTGCGGGCTGCCGCCCCAGATGCTGTCGGTTCCCCAGAGAATCCGATCGGCCCCGGCTACCTGCACCATCTGGCCGAGCAGATGCATGCACGTTTCGGGAGCAAAGGCCGAAATCTGGCCGAAGGTGCTGCCCAGTTCGAAGTAGATGTTCTTTACCTCGGGATGGGCCTTGAGGTCGGCCAACAGGTCGCTCGTCCAGGGGATTTCCTGCGGGTCGGCGGTCTTCTTTCCGGCGAGCGAACCATCGGCGGCAAACCCGCGGAACGCCGAGTGGTAGACGATGAAGTTGAGCTGCGGCCAGTCTTGGGCCGCCTTGAGCAAGTCCTTCGGCCGGCAGTGCTCCTCGTTGAAGAGCCCGAGCGGCAGCCCCTTGTGGACGCACAGGTTTTTGACCCCCAGCGCCAGCGTCTTCTCCCAGAAGGGATAGGCCACCTTTTCGTCGCTCATCCACCAGGCCTGCTCGCCGAGCTCGGCGCCGGTGTACATCTTCCAAGCCGAAATCTTGAGCTCCTTGACTTGCCGCTCGAGCTCCTCGAGTTCGGACGCCCCCAGATTCGGCCGCAGCAGCCCGTGGGCATGCACGCGTTCGCTTTTGGCAAGCTCGTTCACGCGGTCGCGCGTGGCCGCCATCTGATCAGGCGGCAGCGGATTCTTGCTCCAGTCACGCGTCGGCACGCCGGAAATCACCGCCATCACGGTGTCGCTGTCGAAGAAGATCTCCTTGATGTAGTGGTCGCGGTTCAGGTCCTCGAGGTTGTCCTCGAACTTCTCCTTGCCGCGGAGCAGCCGGAAGAACTGCATCACCGCCCGGCCGTCGGGCGTGTCTTCATACCACTTGTGGGCGACGTCGACGTGGTGGGTCTGCACGTCGAAGATGAACTGGTCCTTCGGCCACTTCTCGCGCATCTTGGCCGCGTCGAACACTTCGTCCTCTTCCACGGCGTAGCACGGACCGAACACGCGGTTCATGGCCACGAGCGCCGCGGCCATGCCGCAAGAGGAGCGCAGGAAGTCGCGTCGCGAGACGCCCAACTTGGCCGCCGCCCGTTCGGCGAGCGCCCAGAGCTCGAGCTCCACCATCCGCTGCTCTTTCGACTGCGGTGGCGGCACGAACTCCTCATTCGAGGCGATCCGCAACGGAATGGGCGAGCGCTCGGCCTGACCGGCCTCCAGGTCACACTGGCGAATCCACATGACGCATCCGTCCTGCAAGCAATGCGGCTTCCCACACGCTCAATCGCGGCGGTCGGCCAAAGGTGGGGGTGGCGGCGGTCCAAGGCCGCGTCGCCCGATCGTAGTCGATTGGCCGGCGTGCGCAAACCGTGCGGCCTCGCGCGGAGTTTCACGCCGAAAATGCTTGCTCGCCGCCGGGCCCCGATACAATGAACGTGGGCAAGCGCCGCACGGCTCGCGGCCAGCCCGCTGGCTCGTCGAATGGAAGGCCTTCTGCCATGAGATTCGTTTCCTGCGCGCTCGCCCTCGTGCTCTTCCCGCTGGCCGCTCCCGCGGCCTGGGCTCAGGCCGGCATCGGCTGGTACGTGCCGAACTACACGTACTATCCCAACTACTACGGGTTTGGGCCGACGGTCGTGCCGAACTCGGGGTACATCACTCCGTACGGCTACTTCCCCGGCGTCCGGGCCTATGGCTACGGTTGGTATCCCGGCGCAGGGGTGCTCCAAGGGGGCTATTACGGCCAGGCACGGTTGGCGGAAGGCCTAGGGCAATACAACCGCGACACGGCCGACGCCGAGCGCCAGCTGGCCGAGGCTCGCAAGATCGACGCCCAAACCCGCGCCCAGCAGGTGCGCGACTATTGGGAATCGCGGCGGGCGCGCGATCAGTTTGTACGCGAGCAACATGCGCAGCGCCGCAACCGCCCGCAGGCAGCGCCGCCCCTTGCGCCGCCGCGACCGACGGCCGAGGAGTTCGATGCCAAGACGGCCACGATCCACTGGCCGCCGCTGCTGGGGGAGGCCGATTTCGCGGAGGCCCGCAAGGAAGTCGAACAGCTCTTCGCGATGCGGCTCAAAGCCGGCAAAGGAGGCGAAGGATCGCTCAACTACCTGGAAATCCGCACCGCGGTCGACAGGATGCGCGATGTGCTCGAAGCGAACGTCGGACAGATTCCTGGCACGAATTGGATCGCCGCCAATCAATTCTTGAATCGGTTGGTCAACGAAGCCCGCGAAGCGCCGGCCGCGCCGGAAGCAAAGCCAAATTAGCCCCCGGCGAGTCGCCGGGGGGAGAAGGAGCGTCGTGGCGCGATTGACCGGAGGTCGGCTCCTCGACGCTACGCGCTCGCTGGCAGTGAGCGGCGGCGTCACGGTGGAAGTCCCCCCCCGTCATTGACGGGGGGCTAAGAGCCGATCAACCGAATTCCGCTAACGACCTCTTCGGCGCGTAGGTGCGTAAGATTCGGCAGCCGGTGGTTCGCCTCGCTCAACTCGTCGAGGTCGTGCGTGGTGGCCACGCCGATCACCGTGGCGCCGGCGGCGCGTCCTGCGCGGATGCCGGCTGGAGCGTCTTCGATCACCGCGCACCGGGCGGGATCGAGCCCCAGCCGCTTGGCGCCCAGCAGATAGCACTCGGGCGACGGCTTTCCTTCCCGTACGTCGCCGGCGGTGACAAACACCTTGGGAATCGGCACGCCGGCCTGGCTCAGCCGGGCGCTCGCCAGCCGCACCGTTCCGGAGGTGACGATACCCCAGCGATCAGGCGGGAGGGAGGCCAGCAGAGCGAGCACGCCGGGGGCCGGCAGCACGCGATGGGCGTCGGCCACCTCCCAATCCTCCAGCCGACGCGCCTCGACTTCGACGTCGGCGGTTGGCTGCAAGGCCCGCACGGTGTCGGCGGTGCGGCGGCCGTGGACGATCGCCAAGGCCGACTCCGGCGCGATCCCCTTCTCGGTTGCCCATTGCGACCAGACGTATTCCACGCTGGGCCCCGAATCGACCAGCACCCCATCGAGATCGAACAACATCCCCTCGCACTCGAGCGAGAACTCCATGACGCCTCCCAGATTGCCAAACGAGCCGCCATCAAAGACCCTGCCCCAGCGGCGCGGGACGGGCGGCAGCCAACGGTACGCGGCGCGAGGGGGGAGGTCAACCAGAAGCGGTCGCCGAGTTGGCGTGCCGCGCGAGCTACGGCTGGCCGAGCGTAACTCGCAGCGCCTTCGTCAGTTGCCGGCGCGTGCTCCGCGAGTACTCGAGGTCGTGCCACAACACCTTGCGGCCCCCGTCGAGCAGATAGGTTTGAGGCAAAAAGAGCGGACTCTTGGCGGGCAGCGCTCGGCGATCGGCGTCGACCAGCACCGGGAGTCCGAGCCCCAGCGGCTCGACTGCGTCGCGCACCGCCTGGGCCGGGGCGCCCCAGCCGATCACCACGGCCGAGACCTTGTCGCCAAAGGGGGCGAGCAGTTTTGGTAAGTCGGCCAGTTCCTCGCGGGCGTACGGATTGTCCGGCGACCAGACGACCACCACCGTCGGCTTGCCGCCGGTAAGGGCCGAGACCGGCTGTGCGGCGCCAGCCAGCGTGGGGAGTTGCAGATCGGGGAACTCGTCCCCCACGCGGAACCAGCTCGCGGCCTGCAGTTGCTCGGTCAGCGAGACCGGCGGGACCACGTTCGGCTCGACCGGAACCGGCTCGGCTGGCACGACGGGGCGACGGCGGCGGGCTGCCGGCTTCTTGAGCTGGTCGCGCACCTTTTGGTTAGCGGTCTGGCCGACCGCCAGGGCCGAAAGGAACGGCGCGGCGCTGGCATGCGCCGCCGCAGGGGGCGCGGCCGGCCGCGGACGCGGAGCTTCGCGCTGCGGAGCGCGACGAGAAATCTGCCGGGCCGGGCATCCTACCGCGACGATCACGGCCACGGCCGCCAGAGCCATAGCGATTGGATCGATCAACTGCCGCATCCATGCGTTACGACGAAGCAATCTCATAACCGCCTGCTGTGCGAGAATCCAATCTCCCGGTCGCTCGATTCGCGGCGAGCGGCTGCCAGAACGGGCATGTGCGGGGCCCTCGTTCAGCCAAAGACAACCGGGCTTCCGGCAACTCGAGTGAGCCGCCGGGCAATTCCTTCATTCCAAAAAGTCACCGCACCTAGCAAAAGCCTACCCGCGATCGACCTTGATGCCAAGCTCACGTAGTTGCTTGGCGTCGACCAGGCCGGGGGCCCCCGTCATGAGGTCGGTGGCCCGCTGGGTTTTGGGGAAGGCGATGACGTCGCGAATGCTTTCCAGGCCGGCGAAAAGCATCACCCAGCGGTCGATGCCTAGGGCGATGCCGCCGTGGGGGGGCGCACCAAACTGGAGGGCCTCGAGCAGGAAGCCGAAACGCTCCTTGGCCGCCTCGCGTTCGATGCCCAAGAGGTCGAACACCTGCTGCTGCAGCTCGCTGTCATGGATACGAATGGTGCCGCCGCCGGCCTCGAGGCCGTTGATCACCAAGTCATAGGCTTGGGCGCGGCAGCGGGCCGGATCGGACTTTAGGTACTCTTCATCCCCCTTCCGCGGGGCCGTGAACGGATGATGCATGGCCGCCCAGCCGCCGGATTCCTCGTCGCGGGCGAACATGGGGAACTCGACGACCCAGGAGAAGTTCATCGTCTTGGGGTCGAAGAGCTTGAGCTCGTCGGCCAGCCGCTTCCGCAGCAGGTGCAACGCCCGGCAGGTGACCTCGTAGCTGTCGGCGACCACGAGCAACAGGTCGCCCGTCTTGGCTTTCAGGCGTTCGCCAATCCGTTCCAGCAGCGGGGGAGCGAAGTTCTTGGCGATGGGCGAAGCGAGCTTGCCCCCTTCTTCGACCTTGAACCAGGCCAGGCCCTTGGCGGCCGAATTTTGGGTGAGCCAGGCCGTGAGGTCGTCGATCCCTTTGCGCGAGTAGTTGGCCGCGGCGCCCACGGCGTTGATCGCCCGCACGCGGCCGCCGTTGTCGGCCGTTTCGCGAAACACGCGGAATTCGGTCTCCTTGGCCAGGTCCGTGAGGTCGGTCAGCTCCATGCCGAACCGCAGATCGGGGGCGTCGTGACCGAAGCGCTCCATCGCCTCGTCGTAGCTCATCCGCGGCAGCGGCAGCGCGACATCGATGCCCAAGACCTCCTTGGCCTGCTTGGCGACCAGCCCATCGATGACGCCGATGATGTCTTCGATGTCGATAAACGACATCTCAACGTCGAGCTGCGTGAACTCGAGCTGGCGATCGGCCCGCTGATCCTCGTCGCGAAAGCAGCGGGCGACCTGCACGTAGCGGTCGTAACCGGCGATCATCAGGATCTGCTTGTAAAGCTGCGGCGACTGGGGAAGTGCATAATACGAACCGTGGTGCAGCCGGGCCGGCACCAAAAAGTCGCGCGCGCCCTCCGGCGTGCTGCGGCCGAGCATCGGCGTTTCGACGTCGAGGAAGCCTTGGTCGTCGAAGTAGTCGCGCATCCCCTTCACGATCCGGTGCCGGAGCATGAGGGATCGCTGCATCTCCGGACGGCGCAAATCGAGATAGCGGTACTTGAGCCGCAGGTCTTCGCCTGGCAGTTCCTTGGCGCCGGGTTGGAAGGGGGGCGTTTGGCTGCGGTTGAGCACCGTGAGTTCGGCGGCCAGGATTTCGATCTCGCCGGTGGGAAGCTTGGGGTTGATCGTGCCTGCGGGCCGGGCGGAGACCGCGCCGACGACGGCGATCACCCACTCGGTGCGGAGCGAGCGGGCCAACTCCTGCACGTCGGCGCCGCTCTCGGGGTTGAACACAATCTGCGTCTTGCCGTAGCGGTCGCGCAGGTCGACGAACAGCACGCCGCTGTGATCGCGGTAGCTGTCGACCCAGCCGGTCAGGGTGACTTTGCGGCCAACGGCGGCGCCTGTCAGCTCGCCGCAGGTATGGGTACGGATCAAGGCCGGTTCCTCGCGGGAATTGCCGATCACTGCCTGAGATCAGCGAAATCGCCGACCGAGGCGCGTCGGAGTAAAGCCCGCCATTCTAGCTGGGGGAGTTGAGGGCGGGAAGCGCGGGTATGGCGGCCGGTCAGATCGCGTCGTAATCACCCGCCACTTAGCCAGAGGATTGCGAAGGACATGGCAATTTTGTAGACGAACATCAGAAAGCCCACGAGGGCTGCTCGCGAGGGTTTGATGTCGAACGCCGCCCATAGTACAAGGCCTGCTGAAGCCGCCATAGGAACCAGTGCGAAAAGGCCCATACTCGGTCCCAGCAGGATCGCACACAAAGCCATGACAACGGTTAGCGCGAACGCAGGCCAAACCGCCGCACCGAAACTTGGCGAATCACCCGAATTGACGAGGTAGATCAGACCGCAGAGCACGACAGCGTCGAGCAGGACAAATAACATCTGCGACACCTTCAAGTCGAGGATCGATGCGAGAGCCTATTCGATCGTGACGGGGGCAAAAAGCAGCGAAAATCTCCGGCCCCACGCCAGCCGTCACCTCACACCTGCAATTTACGGCGAGGTCAGCCGCTCGAACTCCGCATAGACCTCCGCGTCGTCGGCCGCCCCGCGAAACGCAAACGGAACCGCTGGTTGACCGGCTCAGCCATGAACCCCCAGGAGATGCCGGCGGCGACGCTCGCGCGGGCGGCCGCAGCGCCGTCGCGGCCCGTCTTTTCATCCTCGTTGCAAACGATCGGTTTGCCGAAGGTGAACGAGCTTTTCACGCGACAAGCCGACCTGGCTTGGATCGCGGTGTTGCCATTGCTCCGTCGGAAAAACCGTCGACCGGGGGATTGCGGAGGTCTCGTCCCCGAGGGCCGGACCGACTGCTGCGCAGCCAAGCACCGCTGCGACGATCGCACGGACTGCCGTTCGCAACAGGAATTCTTCTGCAAGCTGACGGCGGCGAGAACACGGCGAAGGTGAGGACAGAAGCGACCGCCTCCCCAGTGTTTGGCGATCGCGATTGCAGCACGCCTTTGGGCCGCTCGAGCGCGCTCGGTGTCGCACGGTCACCTCCGCCCACGAGTCGCCAGCGACACCGCCACGAGCACCGCGAACCCCAGCGGAATCGTCACGATCCCCGGCTGGCTGAAGGGCACCGGCGAGGACGCTTCCGGCAGGCCATACACCGCCTTGAACGTGTCGCCGCTCAGCAAGATCCATCCCAGCGACGAGAGCATGCCAACGGTCACGGCGGCGATGATCCCCTGCTTCGTCGTTCCGCGCCAGAAGAGCAGCATCACCAAGGCCGGCAGGTTGGCCGAAGCCGCGATGCTGAATGCCCAGCCGACCAGGTAGCTCACGTTCAGCTTCTCAAAGAGGATCCCCAACCCGCAGGCCACTACGCCGACGACGATCGCCGTGAGCTTCCCAATGCGCACCTTGGCGTAGTCGTTCATCTCCACGCGCAACACGCCGCCGAGCAAGTCATGCACCACCGCGCCGCTGCAGGCGATGATCAGGCCGCTCACCGTGCCGAGCACCGTCGTGAACGCGATCGCCGAAATCACGGCGAACAGCCACTCGCTCAGGCTGCGGGCAAGCAGCGGCGCGGCCATGTTCGAGTCGGTCGGGTCGAGGGCGCCGCTCGTCATCGCGCCCAAGCCTAGGAACAACGTCAGCACGTAGAAGCAGCCAATGCTGGCGATGCCGACCACCGTGCTCTTCCGCGCGGCCGCCTGGTCCTTCACGGTGTAATAGCGGATCAGAATGTGCGGCAGCGAGGCCGTGCCGCAGAATAGGGCGAGCATCAAGGAGAGGAAGTTAATCTTGGCCAGCGCGTTTTGCTGCCGTAGCCCGGCGAATGCGGGCAGGTTGCCGGGGCTGAGCACATCCGCCCCAGTTGTGGGTTGCGGATAGTAGACAGTCGTCTTGCCGCCATCGGCCTCGGCAATGATCTCGGAGCGGGCGAGCAAGATTTCGCTCTCCTGCAGCGTTTGCAGAAAGGCAAGTGGACCGAGCGGACCGGTGCGCTCGCGTGGGGCCGATTCGCCGGCGACGGGCGGCAGCTTGCTCATATGCCCCACCGGCGCGAGCTTGCCGCCGGCGACGCCGTTGACCATTTTCTTGCCGTCCGCGGCGACGCTTACCACCTGGCACGACAACAGCGGACCAGCGTCGGCGGGCTTCTTCCAGGTTTGCGATTCTCCGCTGGCGGCATTCCGCAGGCGAACGAAGGGCTTCTCGGCCCAAGCGCCGCCCGCCGGCAACAATTCCCAGCCGGCGCCTGCACGGGCCAGCGCCTCTTCGGCGGTGCGCGGCGCCTCGCGCAGTTCGGCAGGGACCGACAAGCCCCGCCCCAGCAGCAGCCAGGTGAGCACGGCGCTAAAAATGACGAGCAGTCCCCCTTTGAGAAACTGCACGTAGGTGGTCGAAACCATGCCGGCCGTGACCACGATCAGCGTCACGACCAGTCCCACGAGCAACACGCCCGCGGCATGTGGGAAGCCCAAGAGCGGCTTGACCAGCGCGCCGGCGCCGACCATTTGCGGGATCAGGTAGAAGACGCTGACCACAAGCGTGCTGATGGCCACCGTGAGTTTGATTCCGCGCGATTGAAAGCGGCTGTCGAGGGCGTCGGCGAACGTGTAGCGCCCCATGCGCTTGAGCGGCTCGGCCACCACGAACAACGCCACGATCCAGCCGGCCAGGTAGCCGATCGAATAGAGGAAGCCGTCGTAGCCGTAGAAGGCGATCATCCCGCAGATGCCCAGGAACGAGGCCGCCGAGAGATAGTCGCCGGCGAAGGCGATGCCGTTGACGAACCAGTGGATCTGCCCGCCGGCGGCGAAGTAGCTGGCCGCGGAGCGCGTGCGGGCGGCCAGAAAAAAGCTCAGGCCGAGCGTGATCCCGACGAAGGCGAAGAACAGCCCCACGGCCAGCGGCGAGGGAGAGTAGTTCACGCGGCCCCCTTCCCGCCGCCGCGGCAGAGCCAACCGTAAAGCGCGGCGAGTCCTAGGGCCGCGCCGATCAGGCCGAAGCCGTAGGTGACCGAGAGATTCAAGCCCAGGACAGGCGTCGAACGCACCAGGTGCGGAGCAAAGGCCGTAAGGCCCATGAAGCCTGCATAGAGCAGGCAGTAGAGGCCGAACAGCACAAGGCCCAACCGCGCGCGACGGCGCGAAGCGGCGTCCTCCGCCTCGGGAGGCGGAGGTGCATGGTCGAGAGCGGGCATGAGATTAAGATCGCAGGTGCAGCAGGGGGCGAACGCACCGATCGTAGACCACGCCGGAACTGGGAAACAAGGGGCGCGTGCCCGGCGCCCTCAGAGACGGCGTTCAAACTCGCTGCAGTCTCAATCGGCAAAGGGCGGTCAACGTCAGCGCCCCGAACCCCGCCAACAGCCAGGCGGCGGGTTCCGGCACGGGTTCACTTGCCGCGGGCGGCCAGGGCGCTCGCGCAAAGCTCTCCTTGAGCACGCCAAAATCGCTCAGGTCAACTTCGCCGTTGCGATTCAAATCGCCGGGAACCGAGAGCCCCACTCCGCCAAAGTTGGCCTTGAGAAGGCCAAAATCGTTGAGGTCGACGCTCCCGTCGCCGTTGACGTCGCCAGGGGTGGGGGCGGCCCAGGCCAACGCTGCGTAGCGCCAATCTCCGCTCGTCGACTCGAAGAGCGTCATCCGCTGAGACACTTCGAATTGCCGGTTGGCGGCCCCCTCGGCCCCAAACAGTCGCAGATAGACCTTATTGTCCGGCGGTGTGCCGCGATCCCAGAGAAACGAGCGCGGGTCGAGCGCCGCATCAGCGTCCCAGCGCATCACGGTGCCGATGCCGGCAATCGGGTCGAACACGGCCACCGCCCGCGTCGCCTGCGGGAACATGGTGAACGACCCGTCATCGGCCGTCGCCTGACCTTCGCTCAGCACCGCGCCGGCGGCATCGAAGGTCATCCATTGGGTGAACGAATTGACGCGGCTCGCCATTACGGGGTAGAAGACCACCACGTTCCGTGTGGGATCGAGCCCGGTGAAGTCGAAACGCTCGGTGATTTCGGAGCCCGACAGGGTCAGGTCATGGGCCACTTGGTAGGCGCCGTCCAGGGAGAGCGCCCGCGAGAAATGAAAGTGCTTGCCCTCGAGGATCGGGCCGACAAGATCCACCGGGGCGCCGTCGACCTCGAGGTTGGCTTGGAGCAAGGTCTCATGCTTGTGGACGCCGCCGACGAAACCGTCGTCGCTCAGTTCGAGCACCGAAGCGTTCGCCACAAGTCCGTTCTGGTAGGACTGTCCCTTGTAGGTGGCCCAACTCGGCATCCAGTTCAAATCGCCCGACAGTTCCAGGGAAATCCGATCTCCCTGCAGCCACACATCGCTGCCTAGGGCGGTGGCGCAGAGCCCCCCCGTGAGTAGAATGACAAGCAACAAATGGCGCATGAACGATGCTGCATCCCTCGCATCCCCTAGCTTACAGGGTAATTCGCTGCGGGGTGGGCACCAACCCCCGCAGAGGGGGTAGTATTGAGGGTTCCTTCCGGAATGAAAATCGCCGCAGGCACCGTGCTCTATCGCTCAGGCCCCGCGGGCCCCGAGGTTTTGCTCGTCCATCCCTCCGGCAACTACAACCGGGGGAAGCCGTGGAGCATTCCCAAGGGCATGCCTGATCCGGGCGAGGAGCTCGAGGCGACCGCCCGCCGCGAGACCTGGGAAGAGACAGGCGTCGTCGCCGAGGGACTCCAGGAACTGGGGACGGCGACCTATCGCAAGAGCGGCAAGACGATCCATGCCTTCGTCGGTCCGGCCCCCGCCGAGGCGGCGCCGAGTTGCGCGAGCTGGGAGGTCGACGCCGCCGAGTTCCTGCCCCTCGAACTCGCCCGCGAGCGAATCCACCCGGACCAGCGGGTATTCCTCGACCGCCTCGAAGCGCTGTGGGCCGACGGCGGGGTCAACGGGGCTTAGCCGGTCACTCGCCGAGGGCGCCCAGGCTGGCCAGAAACTCGCTTATCTCGCCGGCGGCATGGGCGTCGCCTTGAGCGCGTGCCGCCTCGATGCCGGAGCGGAGCACCGAGCGGGCATCGCTCGTGCGCCCGAGCCGAACAAGTTGCTGCCCAGCCATGAAGAAGGCCGGCACATAGGGCGTCGCGTCGCGCGAGAGACCATCCAGCAGGTCAAGGCTCGCCTCGTGTTGCCCTTCTTTATCGAGTTCGAGGGCCAGACTGTAGCGCAAGAAGGAGTCGCCAGGCTCGTCGGCGAGCATGGCTTCGATGCGTTCGCGGCGGGTGGGGGGCATTAGTCGGGGCTCAGGATTTCGCTTGAAACGGGCTCCGCCCATTGAACAGCCCGGACGGTCGGCTGGCAAACCCCGCCGGTTGCTGCCCTGGGGGAGGGGTCGCTATAATCTGCGGCCTATCGCGTTTTGCCGTTCTGTCGGCTGTTTTGAGTGCTTTTTGGCTCCCTCCGGGGGGCCTCTCGGAAGGAGAGTTCTGGTGGCTATCCGCGTTGGCATCAATGGTTTCGGTCGCATCGGCCGGCTCGTGTTCCGCATCCTGGCTGCCCGGGGCGCCGAGTTCGACGTGGTCGCCATCAACGACCTGACCGACAACAAGACGCTGGCCACCCTGCTCAAGTACGACAGCACTCACCGCCGCTTCAACGGCACGGTCGAGTACGACGAGCAGTACCTGACCGTGAACGGCAAGAAGATCCGCGCCCTGGCCGAGCGCGACCCCAGCAAGCTCCCCTGGGGCGAGCTCAAGGCCGACGTGGTGATCGAGAGCACCGGCTTCTTCACCGCCCGCGCCACCGACAAGAAGCCCGGCTACGACAGCCACCTGGTGGCCGGCGCCAAGAAGGTGATCCTGAGCGCCCCGGCCAAGGACGGCGCCGACCTCACCTGCGTGCTCGGCGTGAACGACGACAAGCTCACCGGCGACATGAAGTGCGTGTCGAACGCGAGCTGCACCACGAACTGCCTGGCCCCCATGGCCAAGGTGCTGCACGAGAAGTTCGGCATCGAGAAGGGCCTGATGACCACGGTCCACTCCTACACGAACGATCAACGGGTGCTCGACCTGCCGCACGAAGACCTGTACCGGTCGCGCGCCGCCGGGCTCAACATCATCCCAACCACCACCGGCGCCGCCAAGGCCGTGGGCCTGGCCATCCCCGAGCTCAAGGGCAAGCTCACCGGCATCTCGCTGCGGGTGCCCACCCCCACGGGCAGCGTGGTCGACTTGACGGCCGTGATGAAGAAGAGCGTCACCGCCGAAGAGGTGAACGCCGCGATGAAGGCGGCCGCCGCCGGCCCGCTCAAGGGCATTCTCGAGTACACCGAGGACCCGATCGTCTCGAGCGACATCATCGGCAACCCGCACAGCTCGATCTTCGCCGCCGACTTCACCCAAGTGCTCGACGGCAACCTGCTCAAGGTGGTGTCGTGGTACGACAACGAGTGGGGCTACAGCTCCCGCACGGTCGACCTGATCTCGAAGTTCGGCAAGATGTAGGGCGACTCGGCTGAACTAGCTCAACAAACGGGCGCTGAGGACAAAACTCGGCGCCCGTTTTCTTGCGCGATGCCGGAATCGCGTAGGTTATGCTTCAGCATAACGGGAGCGGCGAACACCGGAACCTTGGCGAGCGGCGCCGACGGTTTCGCCGACGATCATCGTGGCGCGCGGGGGCGTTATGCTGAAGCATAACCTACTTGGCCGCCGCGCCTTCGTAGGCATCGACCCATTCACGGTAGCGGGCGGCTACCTCGGTGATCGCCGCCGCCCGGGTGAGGGCCCCCGAGCGCCAGCCCTTGATGGCGTCCAAGAAGCTCGAGCGGCCCACGGCGAAGCCGATGAAGCCCGGCACGCCGGCCGCGGTGCGCAGCCAGTCGAGCACGTGCTGCTCGTCTTCGCCGCGCCCCAGCACGATGCACCCCACGTGGTTACGGCCACCGCGCCGCGCGGCGGCCACAATCCGCTGGCAATCCTCGCGGCGATCGAGCCCCTCGATCTTCCACACGTCGGGCTCGATGCCCAGGTCCTGGATCTCTTCGATCGAACGGACCATCAGCCCGGGGCGCATCTGCAAGTCGTAAGCCCGCTTGTCCCCCTTGAGCGAGGCAAGTTGCGCCGGCTCGGCCGGCACGAGCAGCTCGAACATGTAGCGATGCTCATGGGCATGGCAGTAGTCAGACACCTGCTTGAGCCGGACCATCTGCCGGCTGTTGAGCACCGGGTCCCCTGCGGGGTTGTACCGCACGAGCACCTTGACGAAGGTGGGCTGGAACTCTTCGAGATGGCGGCCGAAGTCGGCCCCGTACTCGAAGTCGAACTCGTGCTGGCCGCTCTTCTCCACCGGCATCGCCACGTAGTAGCCGGCGCTGCGGGCATCGCGGAGGATCGCCGCGCCGAATTCCTCGTCGACGAGAATGCCGGCCCGGTCCCTCGGAACACCCCCAGCAATCGCCTGCTCGAAGCCTTCGTAGATCAGGCGTTTGCTGTCGGAAACAATCGCGTTTTGCTCGGCGGTCATCGGCTCGTGAAAGCCGAAGACCTCGGAGCCGTAGGAATGCCGATGGTCGAATGGCAGGATGTAGAGCGGGCGATCGAAGCCGAGGTCCATGGCGGGCCCTGCGACGGGTGGGTTGAGCGACGCGAACGACGCCCTCAGGATAGGTGTTTCGCTAACGGGGTGCGAGCGCCCGGCGAATCTCGGCTGGGCGATTGGTGATGATCCCGTCGAGGCCAGCGGAGGCCAGTTCGTTCGCCCGCGTGGGGTCGTCGACGGTGTAGCACCAGATCTTCAGGCCCCGTCGGTGGGCCGCCGCAATCTCGGCTGCGTTCAGGCTCTTGGCGTTCCAGGCGACGCCCAAGACGCCGATCGCCTTTGCTTCGTCGAGCTTGGCCTCGGTAAGCTCCTTGTCTCCCAGGGCCATGAGGGGCGTTTCGGGCGCCAGGCGATGGAAGTCGCGGAGGTAGTCCCAATCGAATGCTTGTACGACGACCGCTTCGAGCAACTTCAGCCGGCGCAGCAGTTCGACGCAGGTCGCGGCGTCCCCCGCCTTGCGCTCGATGAGCGTCACCGAGCGAGGCTGAATCGCGGCCAGCGATTGTTCGAGCGTGGGCAAACGCGTGCCGGCGAACGAGGGAGCGAACCACCGCCCGGCGTCGAGCTTCTCGAGCTCCGCCATTCGCTTTCCAGCGACTGCCACCCTCATGCTCCAGAAGACCGCTCGCGCATTGGTCGTGCGGTCGAGCGTGTCGTCGTGGAGGACGATCGGCTGCCCGTCGGCCGTGTGCCGGTAGTCGAGCTCGACCAAGTCGGCCCCGGCTTCCACCCCAGCGGTAAACGCAGGCAGCGTGTTCTCGGGAAAATCGGCGCTCGCGCCGCGATGGGCGATGATCAGCCGTCGATCGGAAAGAACGAGCCGGCGTGCCGGTCGCGGCTCGGATTCCGCAGTTCCCTCGGCGCCGAGGACCGCGGCCAACAACAGCATGGCAATCATAGAGGTGCTCGCAGGGTGGTGGGCGAACGCAGCCGTGGCAACGCTGTTTCGCGAATCCCGGCATTCGCTTAGCTGACAAACGATCTCTCGCGTCGCCGCAGTTTAGCGCGCTGGACGTCTCGTCGCCAGCTACAATGAGGGACCTTCAATCCGCGTCACCCTGCTTCGCCATCCAAGTATGCGTCTCGCCCGTTGCCTAACCGTTGCCCTTCTGTTCGCCCTGGCGAGTTGCCCCGGTTCGAGCCAGGCCGAGGGGCGCGACCACCCCTTGTTCAACGCCCTGCGTGCGCGCGATCACGCGCGGCTTGCGGTGCTGCTGCGTGAGGGCGCTCCGGTCAACGTGGTCGATGCCGTGGGCAATACGCCGCTCTTGATCGCGGCTCGCGACGGCGATCTCCAGGCGCTGCGCGCGCTGCTCGAACACGGCGCCGACCCGAACGCCGCGAACGAGATCGGCGCGACCCCGCTCCTCTGGGCCGCGGGCGACTCCGAGAAGGTGCGGTTGCTCCTCCAGCGGGGCGCAAACCCCAATGCGCGCTCGGCCCTGGGCAACTCACCCCTGATCGCCGCGGCGGCCTATGCCGATTCAGAAACGACCGTAGCGCTCCTGCTCGACGCGGGCGCGTCGGCCGCTCACCGCAACGCCGGCGACGAAACGGCGCTCGCCGCCGCAGCAGCGATGGGCAACCTGGAGTCGGTGCGCCTGCTGTTGGCCAGCGGCGCCGACCCCAAGGTGTCGTTCAAGCCGTGGTCGGTGCTGCACTCGCACAAACCCGAGTCCGCCGAGATTGTGGCGCTATTGCTCGACGGCGGCGGCGACGTGAACCGCTCCGACGATTTCGCCGGCCATGCCCTCAACTACGCCCTGCTCAACGAGCAGTTCGACGTGGCTGAACTCCTGGTGCAGCGCGGCGCGCGGCTCGATCTGGCGACTCCGGTCGGCCGAGTTCCGCCGGTCGTCCTGGCGGCCTACACCGAGGGAGACCACGATCGCATGGCTCGGTTGCTCCTCGCACAGGGCGCCCCCATCGCGGCCAAGGCGGCCAGCGACGAAACGGCCCTGCACTGGGCCAAGCTGCGTGGGCACAGCGCACTGCCGGCAATGCTGGCCGCCGCCGGCGCGCCCGAGGCTTCGCTTGGCGAGACGCCCAAGATCCCCCAGCGCGACATCAAGCTGCACGCCGGCAATCAGGACGAATTGCTCCGGTCGGCGCTCACGAAGAGCCTCGACCTTTTGCAGCGCAGCTCCGACGGGTTCCTGCGCGAGCGCGGCACCTGTGTTTCCTGCCATCAGCAAAACCTGCCGGCGGTGGCACTAGCCTGGGCCCGCGATCGCGGGGTCGAAACTCGCCCAGCGTCGCTCGCGAAGATGATCGATGTGCAACAGCGTTCCTGGTCCCCGCGGATCGACCATGCCTACCAACTCGACGATCCAATGCCCGGTGGCATCGAACAAATCGGCTATGGCCTGTGGGCCTTCGGCGCCCTGGGCGTTCCGGCCGACGAGACGAGCCGGGCGATGGTCTGGTACGTGGCCACGCAGCAGTTTCAGGATGGCCGCTGGGTGGGCGACCTGATGCGGCCCCCTTCGGAAGGGCCCGACGTGCTGGCGACCGTGCTGGCCATCCGCACGCTGCAGCTCTATCCCCTCGAGGGTCGCCGCGAGGAATTTGCTCAGCGCATCGACCGCGCGGCCGCGTGGCTGCGCTCGCTGACGCCGACCCTGCACCAGGAACGGGCGCTGCGCCTGCTCGGGCTGGCTTGGGCAGGAGACTCGGCCGAAGCGCTGGCCGAAGCCGCCCGCGAGCTCTTGGCCGAGCAGCGGGCCGATGGCGGCTGGGCTCAGTTGCCTGGTTTGGCGAGCGACGCCTACGCCACGGGGCAAAGCCTGGTCGCGCTCCGAGTGGCCGGCGCACTCGACACGAGCGACGACGCGTATCAGCGCGGTCTCGAGTTCCTGTTGTCGACGCAGTTCGACGACGGGGCTTGGTTCGTGCGCACCCGCACCTGGCCCTTTCAGCCTCCCTTCGAGAGCGGCTTTCCGTTCGGCAAACACCAGTGGATCTCTGCGCCGGCCACCGCCTGGGCGGCGATGGCGCTAACCTTGGCCGTGCAGCCGAAGGCGGGCGCGCTCGTCGAGCCGCCAAAGCTGGCAACGGCCGCGCCGCCAACAGCAGTCACGCCGGCGGCCACGCAGAGCGTGATCGCAGCGCCGGCAATCGCGAGCGAGGCCATCGACTTCGCCCGCGACATCAAGCCCCTGCTCGAGCGCTCCTGCCTCGCCTGTCACAGCGGCGACGAGCCGAAGGGGGGCTTTCGCGTCGTGAGCCGGGCGGCGCTCCTGGCCGGAGGCGACAGCGAACCTGCGGCCGTCGTACCGGGCAACAGCGGCGATAGCGCGCTGCTACGTTTGGTCGCCGACAAAGTGGCCGAGCGCGAAATGCCTCCCTTGCTGGTGCGCGACAAGTTCCCCGCCCTGAGCCCGGCCGAACTCGAACTACTGAGCCGCTGGATCGAGCAGGGGCTGGCTTGGCCGGAAGGAGCCACACTCGTCCCGAAAGAGCCCGCCGACTACGAGTAACGCGTGGCGCTGCCGGAGCACTAGCCCGCCGCTTCCCGCCGCCCGCGGTCGACGTTCACCAGGCTGGCCAGCGCGCCACCTACCAAGAAAAGCACCAGCAGGCTCAAGATCGCCTGGCGCGGGTTGCCCGTTTTGAGCATCACGGCGCCGAACAGGAAGGTGCCCATGAAGCTGGTGGCTTTGCCGGAGAGGTTGAAGAAGCCGAAGAACTCGGCCGAATGACTCGCCGGCGTCATCGCGCCCATGATGGCTCGGCTCACCGACTGCACGCCCCCCATGACGAGCGCCACGACCGCGCCCAAGATCCAGAACTGCCACTTCTCCTGCACGAACCAGGCCCCGGTCACCAGCGCGATCCAGATCGCCAGGCAGAGCATCAAGGCCGGCTTCTGCCCGAGCCGGTCGGAAAGCCAGCCGACGAGCATCGCGCCCGGAAAGGCCACGAACTGGATCATCAGGATGAGCCCGATCAGTTCGGTCTGCTGGAACTCGAGTTCCTGGATGGCGAAGGTCGACGCCTGCGTGATCACGGTCTGCACGCCGTCGTTGTAGAAGAGGAAGGCGAGTAGGAAGAGGGCCAAGGTGCGATACGCGCGCACGTTCGCCAGCGTGCGGCCAACTTCCGCGAGCGCCTGGCGGCCGGCCGCGACGAGAGTCTTCTGCGCGTCGCGCGGCGCGGCGCGGTCGCGCAGCACGAGCAGTGTGGGCAGGCTGAAAAGCCCCCACCACAGCCCCATCACCACGAGACCGCCGCGCAACTGATCGGAGGCCGACAGGCCCCACCGCGGTCCCAGCGTAAACAAGCTGGCCGCCACCACGAGCGCCAACCCGCCGCCAATATACCCCAGCCCAAATCCCCAGGCCGACACGCGGTTCATCGTCCGCTCGTCGGCCAACTCCGGGAGGAAGCCGTTGTAGAAGCCGAGCGAGAGCTCAAAGAAGAAGGCCGTGAGCACGAACAGCGCCGTCACCGTCCACGACATGCTGGGCGGCACGAGCGCAAGCAACAAGGCGCAGAATGCACCCGGCAGCGCGGTCGCCCCCAGCCAAAAGCGTTTGCTGGCGTGGGCGTCGGCCAAGGCGCCCAGAACTGGCGAGAGCACGGCCGCCGCCAGCATCGACGCGGAGATTCCCCAGGCCCACACGGTTGGTCCCACGCGCGGGTCGGGAAACACCACGCGCTGGATGTAATTGACCAGGATCGTGATCGACAGCGTCGAATAGGCGCTGTTGGCCCAGTCGTACATCGCCCAGGCCAACACCTCGCGGCGCGAGACGGGCAGCGGCTCCGGCAAAGAACTCATGCGGCCTGACAAGGAAAGGTGGGCGGGCGAGGACGCTCGCACAGCGCTCACCGCGCTGCCGGCGGCCGCCAGCGACCGCGCCGGAATGATAGCCGCAGCACACTGATCGCCAAAGGGGGGCAGGAAGCGGAGCACACGGCAATTGGGGCTTGCGAGGGCGACCGCGCGAAGATCTATTCGCCGGAAGGTCGTGCCTAATCCCCCGCTAGATCGCACCACTCCACGTCGACGCGCGTGTGCAGCCGGCGGGCCAACTCCATGCATTGCGGAGAATCCGCCACGAGCCGCGCCGCCACGCTGTCGAGCGGCACGTTTTCCACTTCGCAACACGCCAGCAGATCGCAATCGACGTCGGCCTGCACCATGGGCCGCTGTTGGCACGTCTGTTCGACGACCTCCGGCAAGGTGCTCGAAGTCGGGCTCTCGGGCGCGAGCATGAGCAGACGCCGCCCGCCGCCGCAGGCCAGCAGTTTAGGCTGCGACTTCTCGATGCAGCGTTTGAGGCCGCCCCCCGGCTGACCTTCTTCGGCGGTCGTGTCGAGCACGATCCGCGTGACGTCGATCTCCTGCAGCGCCTTCCGCACCACCTTGCGGGCGAGGCCACGGAGGATGCCGACGAACTGCCGCTGCACGTCCGCCCCGCGACTCAGCATCGCGAGCAACCCGCCGTGGCGAGCCAGGTAGTCGCGTTGCACGCGGGCGTCGAGCTCGGCCGCCAGGGCCGGCAACCGGCTGCGCACGCTCGTCACCACCGCCAGGCTGATCTTGTCGAGCCCCTGCACCTGGCTGGGCTGCAGGCTGCCCGTACCGGCCCAACCCGGCGGCGGATCGAAACTGCCGGCGAGTCGGGTGGCGTCACGGCGGTAGTCGGTCAACCGGTCCCCGAGGGCCGACAGCCGCTGGGCAAGCGATTTGAACAGACCAGCCGCGCCACTCGCCGCCAAGGCGTCGAGCCGGAGCCGCACATATTCGATGAGCCCCGCCTTTTGTTCGATTGCCGAGCGCGCGGCCGTCGAAGCTTTGCCGCGCCGACCGCTCGCGGGAGAGTGCATGGCCACCGAGAGCCAGCACTCGAGCTCGACCTGAGCCTGTTCGAGCGTCTCGAGCGCTTCGGCCTCCGCCTTTGAGAGCGCCTCGACGAATTTTTGCCGCGCCAGCCCCGCCCCTGCCAAACGCCACTCCGGCGTTTCGACGCAGGCCAGCACCGCGTGCTGAATCTTTTCGAGCCCTTCGGCGCCGCGCTGACGAATGAGCGCCTCGAGTTCGATCGGCACGTTGATCGTCACGTCCTCGTCGGCGGCCAGCGCACCCATGCCCAGGGCGGCCACGAGCGACTCGAGCAGCTTGGGCAGGCCAGCCACGTCTCCCCCGGTTGCTGCGAGCCGCTCTTCGATCAGAGGCTCGAGTTGCCCGGTTAGCGCTTGGGCAAAAGTCTCGCGGGTTTCGTCGAGCAGGCCGCGGGCGGAGAGCTTGGCGTCGGCCAACGTCTTGGCGACCAAGGCGTCGATCGGATCGGCCGAGGGGGGCGCCGCGGACTCACCGGTTGCACTCGAACTGCCGCTGGGTCGATCGCGGCGGGCGCGCTGATCGCCCACCCACAGGTCGAATAGCCCGCGGCAGAGCACTTCGCCCAGCGTCAGCGGGATCGACGACTCCGAGCAGCCGACGCGATGAATGCCAAAGGTGCGCACCATTGGCGGAGCATCCGTGGCCTTGGCCACGGGTTGGCGGCAACGATCGAGCACGGCGCCGGCGGGCGTGGCGATGTCGAGGTACAGGTATTCGGCCAGCGCGTCGGTCGCCGCGCGAAACTCGCCGCCGTTCAATTCGTCGCCAAGATGCACGACGTACGTCGGCGGATGATCGCCCCCGGCCGACCAGGCTGGCAACCCGCAGGCTTGCTCGCCGGGATAACCCGAAACGTGCAGGTAGTGCCGCAGCTCCGTGAGGCAGGCATGGGTGTTGGCGATGGCCAGGTCCTTGGCGCTCGGCTTCCGCGAAGTCGAGTGCGCGAGCAAGGTGCATAAACCTGACTCGTCGAAGCCTTGGCTGGCCAAGATGCCGCGGATCGCAAACATGAGGTCCAGGGCCATGCCGCCCCCGGCCCCGCCGGCGACGTTCGCCAGCAGGAACACGCGCGGCTGCGCGTTGCGGATCGGTTGGCCGGTGGCCGCCTTGGCGGTGGCCAGAGCTTCCTCGGTGGTCATCCGTGCGAGCGCCTCGCGGACGCGCGCAAAGCATTCTTCCGCCTGATCGACGAAGGCCAGGCGGCCCAGTGGCCGTAGTCCCTCGGTTTGCTGCGAGCGCGGAATATTGAACAGCCAGCGGCGGCTGAGCCACCGCAGCATGTCGCGCGAGTCGTTGCGGTACTCCTGCGGCTTGCGCAGCGGCAACAGCAGCGTATCGCGCGGGTCGAGTCCCGAGCGGTCGTCGCCGCCGGCGGCCGTGGCCAGATCTTTGGAATCGGTGTCGAGCAGCAGCATCTGCAGGATCGGTAGGTCGCTGAGCGCGCCGAACCGCTCCTGCAGCCGCGCCCTCAGCCGCCGCAACGCCCAGGCGGCCGTTCCCCCCACGCCCACGATCAACGTCGGCCGCAGCCCCTGGGCGTCTTCGGAGAGTTCCACCGGCGGCAGATCGACGGTCACAGGCGCCACAGGCGCGGTGCGAACCCAACTCGACCGGGAGGGGCGTTCGTTTGTCTTCGGCGACGATCCCAGCGCGCCCAGCGCCTCGGTCATGTGCTGACTGTCGAGCGCCGGCGTCGGCGTGCGCCGCAGCGGGCTCGAAGGAATCGGCCCCGCTTCCGTCACCTGGGTGCTGACGGGCGTCGTGTCGCGCGAAGAATCCGGCGCCGCCTCGGCCTGCGGCCGCGCCAAGCCGCCCGCCAGCAGGCAGTCGACCATCTCGCGGCAACAAGAGAAGCGCTGCGTCGGGTCCTTCGACAGAGACCGCGCAATGACCGCCCGATCGGCCTCCGGCAACGGCTCCAGCCGCGGCCGGCTGTGTAGGTGCTGTGCGGCAAGCTGCGCGCTCGTGGCGCCGGGGAACGGCAACACGCCCGTCAGCATTTCCTGGTAGAGAATCGCCAGGCTGTACTGATCGCTGTGGCGGCTGGGGCGGCCGTCGAACACCTCGGGCGAGGCGTAGACCGGCGTCATGCCTCCCAGCATCGAGCAGGTGCGCTCTTGAATGTCCTTGACCAGACCGAAGTCGGCCACCTTCACGCGGCCGCCGAGCAGCAGGATGTTCTCCGGCTTGATGTCGAGATGCTGGAGCTTGGCCTCGGTCAGGTAGTCGAGCGCGTCGGCCGTATCGCGCATGTAGTTCAGCAGCTCGTCGCGCGGGATCGATTGCCGGCCCGCGTCGAGGCACTGCTGAAAGCGATCTTTCAGGCTCATGTCGGCTAGTTCGGTGACGATCACCAACTGGCCGTCGACGACTTCGATTCGTTCGAGCGACAGCAGGAACGGGTGCCGCGTCTGCTTGATGCGGTTGAGCGCCTTGAGCTCGCGGGCGGCCCGCTCGTCGCTAAGATAGCCGTAGACGAACTTGATCGCTTTGACCAGTCCGCCCGGCGCCTCGGCGCGCCAGACTTCGCCATATCCGCCCGCGCCGATCCGTTCGGTCACGGTGTACCCGGCGATCGGCTCGGTGGTGTGCAGCGGCGTCAGAGGCACGAAACGGTTTCCTGACTCGGGCAAGCGGCCGCCTGCAAGCGGGGCAGGCCGCGCCCGGCGATCATTTACTCAGGTCGGTGGTCGGAGTTGCGACGATGGGAGCGCGGCCCGATTGCCGCGGGCCCCCTTCCGGAACAACGGCCGCTGCGGGGCCCCAGTGGCTTCCCGTCGCGAAGCGGCACCCCAGCTCCCGGCAGACGCGGGCCTCTGCGGGCGACGTGAGGTCGGTCGCCACCACATCGGCTCCAAGTTCTCTGCACGCCCGCACCACGTTGCCCACTTGTCGTTGCCGCTCGCTGTCGGCGGCCAGGTTCTTCAGCATCGAGCGCGAGAGCTGCACGAAGTCGGGGGGCGCCTTCTTGTGAACTTCGAACTGCGCCTTGCCCGCGGCGAAGTCGCCGTAGGCCACGCGCATCCCCAGCTCGCGGAGCCAGCTGTGGAAGGCGTGGAAGTGCGGCATGTCGACCACCACGCTGTCGGGCACGAGCGCCGCGAGCCGCTCGGCCGGCAACGTCGACGTGAGCCGCGCGAGCGAATCGCGGCTCGCTTCGTTCGCCACGTCGGTTGCTTCGAGCCGCACGAGCAGCCACGGGGCGCCCGGCAGGCGGGCCACGGCCTGCGCCGCGACCAGCCATTGGGCTTCGCGCAACCGCGAGGCCAGCCGCGGCGAGGCGCCCAGCAACAGCCGATCGGCCTCGTTCGCGCTGGCGTCTCCCGGCGCTGCTTCCACGCTCGGCTCGAAGCCGACGGTTTGGCTCGTCGTCAGATCAATCACAGGCGTGTAGAGCAAGCGCGGGCTGGCCTGCAGCAGCGATTCTTGCAGCCGACGCAGCGACCGAATGACGTCGCTCCCGCTAGCCTTCCCGGCCGGCTCGCGCTCGCGGAAGCCGATCACTTGGGTGACCGTGGTGCGGCGCGCCTGCACGGCACCCGAGAAGAACGTGAACTCGATGTCCGCGAGGACGACCACGTCGCCGTCGGACAGCGTGGCCTCTTCGATCCGTTGGCCGTTCAAGAACGTGCCGTTGGTGCTGTCGAGATCGCGAACGCGATAAACATCGCCCGTGCGGATCAGCTTGGCGTGCTCGCGCGACACGCGCGTGGAGCGGATCGGCAGATCGCAATCGTCGTTGCGGCCGATCGTAAACGGCAGCGACGACAGCAGCGTCTTTTGCGCGGGCCCGCCGTCGCTGGGAAAGTGTTCGAGCCACGGCGTGCCGACGGCGGCTGGTGCTTCGGCGAGAATAGCCATGTCTTGCGGTCTCTTGCGTGTGCGGTTCTCGGCTCGATCGCCTAAGTCTCGGCGCGGCTTCGCTCACCGGGACCCATTCGTCCCAAGCGCGCCCCGCGAGTAGAAAAGCGCTCGCGCAGCCAAGCCCCTGCCGGGCTCCGGCGGCGCGTCCTTGGGAACTATAGCACGCGCTCTAACCGGCCCCGACCACGGGAAACCCAGAGTGTTGCCAAATCGCCACACCCCGCCGCCAACCAGGGGGCATGCCCGGAAAAGGCCGCGAAAACGGGTTCTGGGACCTACGCTTTCGATAGCCGCTGGCGGCGTCTTGCGACGCGCCGCGCGCTTGCTGAATATCCTTGTCTTTCCCGAGCCGGCGGTTGCACGCATGAAGGCCCAGCCTCTCAAGATTCTGCTCGTTTCGCCCCAGCGCACCACGCTGCGCCACCTGTCGAAGCTCCTGCAGGTGTTCGGCTATCAAGTGCTGCAGGCCGCCAGCTTCGAGCAAGGCCTGGCTGCGCTCTCCGGACAGCGGCCCAACCTGCTCGTGGTCGACGACGAGCCCGACTTCGCGGGGGCCATCGACTTCTGCCGCCGCGCCGCCGCACAAGGCGGTGGCCAGCCGTTGTTCACGCTGCTGGTGGTCCGCGATGCGCTGTCGGCCGCCGAGCTCGTGCAGGCGGTCGAGGCGGGCGTCGACGACTTTCTTGGCAAGCCGGTGGAACACGGCGAGCTGCTCGCGCGGCTCCGCGTGGGCGCCCGCATGCTCGAGCACGAGCGCCGCTCCACTCAGCAGGGCGCGCGCGATCCTGGCACCGGCCTGCTGCCGCGGGCGGCCTTCGAGGCGGCCCTGCGCCGCGAGGTCCAGCGGGCACGCGAAAAGCCGCTCGCGCTCGTGGCCGTCGATCTCGATTTCACCAAGCAACTGCAGGACCAGCGCGGCCGCGCCGCCGCCGACGCCATGGTCCGCGAGGTCGGGGCCATGGTCGCCCGAGCCTGCCAAGATTGCGAGCCTGCCGGACGCCTCGACTACGACCAGTTCGTCGTGCTGCTCACCAACACTTCGCAGGCCGAAGCGGCCGCCTGGGCCGAGCGGCTGCGCGCGGTTGTGGCGGAAGCCGAATTCGAAGGGGGCGTTCGCGCCACCATTAGCTGCGGCGTCGCGGGCCGCAGCGATGCCCGCGAATCGGCCGAAGATCTGCTGGCTCACGCCGAACAGGCCCTGCAATTGGCCAAACTTTCGGGGCGCGACTGCGTCGTCCGACATCGCGAGTTCCAGCCCGAAGAGGCCCGCTGGGCCGAATTGGCGGCGCCCGGCAAGCTCTTCGAGCGCACGGTCGCCCGCGACGTGATGACCCCCTGCACCGTAATCCTCCGGCAGACCGATCCGCTTGGCCTGGCTGCCGCCTGGCTGCGGCAAACTTCGCTGCGGGCAGCGCCCGTGGTCGACGACGAAGGGAAGCTTTCGGGCCTGGTGACCACGCGGAGCGTTCTCTCGGCCGCCGAACGGCTCGACCGCGCGGCCGACCCCGTGGCCGACTTGATGTCGACCGACGTGGTTTCGGTCGACGAGCAGACGACGCTCTCGGCGCTGATGGACTGCTTCCAGAACGAGTTGCCGATGGCGATCGTCATCGTCTGCAAGGGCCGCCCCTGCGGCCTGGTGACCCCCAGCGGCCTGGCCACCCTGGGCGAACAACTCACCACGGCCACCTTCGCCACCGGGAGCACGCAGTCCCCGCAGAGCGGCTGCGTCGTGGTGCCGAACCTGGTGCTGGCCGAGGCGGAGGATTAGTACTGCGTCGCAGCAAGAAGTCGGGTTGGTGAGTAGCGGGCTCTATGCGAGCTGTGCCTGAGAGGGCAACGTCCTCAACGCGTAAAAGGTCGAGTTCAGGCCGCCGCAACTTCAATCCGCGGACGGTGTCTCCGCTGCAGGCAGGTTCAGGCCAGCTCCTACTTCCCCGCCCCCTTCGGCTTCCGATACCGCTCGATCAACGCATTCGTCGAGCTATCGTGGCTGAGCTTCGGCTCGGACGCGCTTTCCAACTCCGGCACGATCCGGTTCGCCAGCACCTTTCCGAGTTCCACGCCCCACTGATCGAACGAGTTGATGTGCCAGATCGTCCCCTGGGTGAACACCTTGTGCTCGTAGAGGGCCACGAGCTTGCCGAGCACCGCCGGGGTGAGGCGGTCGGCGAGCAGCGTGTTCGTGGGGTGATTCCCCTCGAACGTGCGGTGAGGCACCTGAAACTCGGCGACGCCGTCCTTCCGCACTTCGTCGGCCGTCTTGCCGAAGGCCAGGGCCTCGGTTTGGGCGAAGAAGTTGGCCATCAGCAGGTCGTGGTGCCGGCCGAGCGGATTGAGCGTTTGGCAGAAGCCGATGAAATCGGCCGGAATCAGCTTCGTGCCCTGGTGAATCAGCTGGTAGTAGGCGTGCTGGCCGTTGGTGCCAGGCGTGCCCCACACGATCGGGCCGGTCTGATAGGTGACGCGATTCCCGTCGAGGTCGACGCTCTTGCCGTCGCTCTCCATGTCGAGCTGCTGCAAGTAGGCGCTGAAGCGGCCGAGATAGTGGTCGTAGGGAAGGATCGCGACCGTTTCGGCGCCGAAGAAGTCGTTGTACCAGAGGCCGATCAGCCCCAAGAGCACCGGCAGGTTCTGCTCGAAGGGGGCCGTGCGGAAGTGCTCGTCCATGGCGTGGAAGCCGGCGAGCATGTCGCGGAAATTGTCGGGGCCGATGGCGATCATCAGCGAGAGGCCGATCGCCGAGTCGTACGAATAGCGGCCGCCGACCCAGTCCCAGAACTCGAACATGTTCTGCGTGTCGATGCCGAACTTGGCCACTTCCGTGGCGTTGGTCGACACCGCCACGAAGTGCTTGGCCACCGCGGCCGGGTCCTTCAGCCCCGCCAGGCACCAGTCGCGGGCCGTCTTGGCGTTGGTAATCGTCTCGAGCGTGGTGAACGTCTTCGAGGAGATGATGAACAGCGTTTCGGCCGGGTCGAGATCGTGCGTCGCCTCGGCGATGTCGGTTCCGTCGACGTTGGAGACGAACCGGCAGGTCAGCCCGCGCTGGGAATAGTGCCGCAGCGCGTCGTAGGCCATGGCGGGGCCCAGATCGGAACCGCCAATGCCAATGTTCACCACATTGCGAATGCGCTTGCCGGTGAAACCCTTCCAAGCGCCGCTGCGAACTTGCTCGCTGAAGCCGGCCATCTTGTCGAGCACGGCATGCACTTCCGGCACGACGTTCTGCCCATCGACCTCGATCACAGCGCCGCGCGGCGCCCGCAGCGCCACGTGGAGCACGGCGCGGTTCTCGGTGACGTTGATCTTCTCGCCGCGGAACATGGCGTCGATCCGCGGGCGGAGGCCGGACCCTTCGGCCAGATGGACCAACAGCGCGAGCGTCTTTTCCGTGAGCCGGTTCTTCGAGTAGTCGAGGTACAAGCCCTCGGCTTCGCAGACGAGCGTTTGGCCACGCTGGGGATCGTCGGCAAAGAGCTGCCGGAGATGGAGGTCGCGGATTTCGGCAAAGTGGGCCGAGAGAGCCTTCCAGGCGGGACGCTGCTCGAGCGGCAGCAAGGCGGCCGTCATGCGGTTCATTCTCCTTGGATCTTGAATTCCTACGCTCGGTTGGCGAGCGGCCGGCGTAAGCCGGCTGACAAAACCGCCTATTCTTGCAGCGGGTCGGCCGGCTGACGCCGGGCCGCTCGCCAACAACTACTTCTGTTGGCTTACGCCGCGCCGCTCGCCGAGTTCGCTTCCGCTGCGCCGGTTGGCGGACTCACATCTACCGGCGCCGGTTCTTGGTGCTCGTGTCCTAGCCACAGGCGAAAGCCCCCCAGGAAGGCCTTCTTGTTGTCGCCGCGCTCGCAGTCCGGCGGCAACTCGTCGAGCTTGCGCACGTTGCCGCCGCCGATGACGATGTACTCCGGCAGCAGCGCCGCCTTGAGCTTTTCCACGACATCGAACACGTACCGCTTCCACTTCTTCTTGCCGAGCCGCTCGAGCCCGCGCAGCCCCACATAGTCTTCGAACGTCCGCTTCCGGTACGGCAGGTGCGCAAGCTCCATGGGATCGACCTGCCCGTCGGTGACGAGCGCCGATCCTAGACCGGTGCCGAGCCCGAGGAACAGCATCTTGCCGCCGTGGTAGCTCCCCAAGGCCTGCATCGCTGCGTCGTTGGTCACCCGCACGGGGCAGCCAAAGGCCTTCTCGAAGTCGAAACAAACCCAGCCTTGCCCTAAGTTCTTGGGCTCGGAAACGGGGCGCCCGCTGAGCACCGGGCCAGGGTAGCCGATGGAGACAGCGTCGTACTTCCAGTCGGCCGCGGCCTGCTTCACCCCTTCGACCATCTGCTCAGCCGTGAGCGTCGGTCCGGAGGGGAACTTGCGCGAAACCGTTTGACCGGTCGCAAGCAGCTTGACGTTCGTGCCGCCGATGTCGAGCGAGAGAATCTGCATGAATGGGCCCGCGGGGTGGGAAAGCGATTCGCGGTCGCAGCCATTGGTCCGCACAGCGGACCATTTAACACGCCTGAACGGCTCTAATCGCCCACGTGCTTGGCGTCGTTCCACAGCCGGATCGCCGGGTTCGTCAGGCGGTGTTCGTATCCTAGCATACTGAGCGTAGCGGTCGTCAGGACAAACAGCGCCCCGCCCGAGGCCGGCAGACCAATCCACCGCGCGGCCAGCACCCGCAGGAAGTGGCCGCTCGAGAAAAGGATCGTGCTCCCTTGGCAGGCCCGCAGCCGGGCCACCACGCGGTCGGCGCGGGCGCCCACTTGCTCCACGCTCTCGCCGCCGGGGCAGCCGTCGCGAAACAACTGCCAGTCGGGGCGCGTCTCGCGAATCTGCGTAGAGGTCAGCCCTTCGTAGTCGCCGTAGTTCCATTCCACCAAGTCAGGGTCGATCTCCGCCCGCGCGCCCAGGCCGGCCAGGTCGCACGTATGATGCGCGCGCACGAGGGGGCTCGTGAACACGTGGTCGAAGCGAATGCCCTGCAGCCGCTCGCCCAGGCGGTGCGCGTTCCGCTCGCCGCGCTCGGTGAGCGGAATGTCGGTCAGCCCGGTGTGCTGCCCGGAGAGGGACCAGGCTGTTTCGCCATGACGGGCCAGGTAGAGCTGAGGGAGGTCAGGCATGGGTGGTTTTGGGAAGAACCTCGTAGGTTATGCTTCAGCATAACGCATGGGCTAAACGCGGCAGACGTTGCTCGAGATGGCGCCGTGGGGATCGCGCAAGCGTTGACCATTCAGTGGTTGGCGGGGAGTTATGCTGAAGCATAACCTACGCGATTGCGCGGCAATGTTTTACGCGCCCCAGCGCCACTCGCGGATCTCGGGCAAGTCTTGGCCGTGGGACTTGATGTACAGCTTGTGCTCGATCAGCTTCTCGCGGCAGTGCTGCTTGAGATACGCCCCTCGCCCGCCAAGCTGCGGCAACCGGTCGACGGCGTCCATCGCGAGGTGGAAGCGGTCCATCTGGTTGAGCACCGGCATGTCGAACGGCGTGGTGATCGTTCCTTCTTCCTTGTAGCCGCGCACGTGCAGGTTCTCATGGTTCGTGCGGCGGTAGGTGAGGCGGTGGATCAGCCAAGGATAGCCGTGGTAGGCGAAGATCACCGGCTTGTCGCGGGTGAACAGCGAATCGAAGTCGGTGTCGGAGAGGCCGTGCGGATGCTCGCTGGCCGGCTGCAGCCGCATTAGGTCAACCACGTTCACCATGCGGATCTTCAGGTCTGGCAGATGCGATCGCAGCAGCTTGATGGCCGCCAGGATCTCGAGCGTCGGCACGTCGCCCGCGGCCGCCATCACCAGGTCGGGGTCGCCGCCGGAGTCGTTGCTGGCCCACTCCCAGATGCCAATCCCCTGGGTGCAGTGCTTCACGGCCTGATCCATCGTCAGCCACTGCGGCGCGGCATGCTTGCCGGCCACCATCACGTTCACATAGTGCCGGCTCCGCAGGCAGTGGTCGGCCACCGAGAGCAAGCAGTTCGAATCGGGGGGCAGATAAACGCGGATCACTTCGGCCTTCTTGTTGACCACGTGGTCGATGAAGCCGGGGTCTTGGTGCGTGAAGCCGTTGTGGTCCTGCCGCCAGACGTGGGAGGCGAGCAGGATGTTCAGCGAGGCGATCGGCCGCCGCCAAGGAATCTCTCGCGTGACCTTGAGCCACTTCGCGTGCTGGTTGAACATCGAATCGACGATGTGAATGAACGCCTCGTACGAGTTGAACAGCCCGTGCCGCCCGGTGAGAAGATACCCCTCGAGCCAGCCCTGGCACTGATGCTCCGAGAGGATTTCGACCACGCGGCCGGCCGGGGCCAGGTGGTCGTCGCCGGGAATGGTTTCGGCGTCCCATTGACGCTCGGTGACATCGAACACGGCCGAGAGCCGGTTCGAGGCGGTCTCGTCCGGGCCGAAGAGGCGGAAGTCGGTCGGATTGTCCTCAATCACCGCGCGCAGGTAGTTTCCCAGCACACGGGTGTCTTCGGCGTCGACCGCGCCGGGCGCCGGCACGTCGGTGGCAAAGCCTTGGAAGTCCGGCAGCCGCAGCTCCTTCAGCAGCAGGCCGCCGTTGGCATGGGGATTCGCCCCCATGCGGCGCTCGCCGCGGGGCGCCAACTCGGCCAGCTCCGGCTTGAGCCGGCCAGCGGAGTCAAACAGCTCCTCGGGGCGATAGCTCTTCATCCACGCTTCAAGCAGCGCGAGATGCTCGGGATGTTCGGTCGGCTCGGAAAGCGGCACTTGATGCGCGCGGAAGGTGCCTTCGACCTTTTTCCCGTCGACCACCTTGGGGCCGGTCCAGCCCTTGGGCGTGGTGAGCACGATCATGGGCCAGCGCGGGCGGGCGAAGGTCTTCGAGCTGCGGGCCTCCTTCTGGATCGACTGAATGCGGCCGATCGCCTTGTCGAGCGTTTCGGCCATCAGCGGGTGCATCTTGGCCGGGTCGTCCCCTTCGACGAATAGCGGCTCATAGCCGTAGCCGGTGAGCAACGAGGCGAGCTCGGACCGCGGGATGCGGGCCAAGATCGTAGGGTTGGCGATCTTGTAGCCGTTCAAGTGCAAGATCGGCAGCACGGCGCCGTCGGTGGCCGGGTTCAAGAACTTGTTGCCGTGCCAACCGGTGGCCAGGGGGCCGGTTTCCGCTTCGCCATCGCCGACGACGCAGGCCACGATCAGATCGGGGGTGTCGAACACCGCGCCGTAGGCATGGCTCAAGCTGTACCCGAGTTCGCCCCCTTCGTGAATCGAGCCCGGCGTTTCGGGGGCCACGTGACTAGGAATGCCGCCGGGAAAGGAGAACTGCCGGAAGAGCTTGCGGAGCCCTTCTTCGTCCTGAGCGATGTTCGGATAGAACTCGCTGTAGGTCCCCTCGAGGTAGGTGTTGGCCACCAGCGCAGGCCCGCCGTGCCCAGGGCCGGAGATGTAGATCATGTTCAGGTCATACTGCTTGATGACCCGGTTGAGATGCACGTAGACGAAGTTCTGCCCCGGCGTGGTCCCCCAGTGCCCCAGCAGCCGCGGCTTGACATGCGCAAGCGCCAGCGGCTCGCGTAGGAGCGGGTTGTCGAACAGATAGATCTGTCCCACCGACAGGTAATTGGCGGCGCGCCAATAGGCGTCGATCTTCCGCAGCTCGTCGGACGAAGGGGCGGCCATGAGCGGTTCTCACTCCGTGAGGTCCCTGAAGCGGATCGGTTCGCACCCGCAAGCATACGCCTTGCCGGGGCACGTTCCAACGGGCGCGGGGCATTCATCTTCCGCTCACAATTGCGCTTGCAAGGCCGGGTGCAGTGGGATCTGGGGCAGACTGGGAATCCTCGGATTCTTGAATCCAGGGCCTTCCGCGCTGTAGGATGCGCTCCGCCGGGACCGTGCCCTTTCCACTCAACCTGTCGCGGCGATCGACGCGCCTCGTTTTTCATGCAGCTCACCGTGCTTGCCGATTCGCCGGAATGTCTGGCCGTGGCCACCTCCGGCACGGTGTCGCGCTCGGCCATGCCGGGGGGCGACGAACCGCTGGCCGAAATGTTCGGGCTCGATGTCTATGCCCGCCCGATCCTGATCGGCCTGGCCGACTCTGAGTACATGGATTCGAGCGGCGTGAGCTGGCTTCTCATGTGCCACAAGCGGTGCAAGCAGGCCGGCGGCCGCCTGGTGGTTCACTCGCTGCCGCCGATGATCTCGCAAATCCTGAAAGTGCTGCGGATGGAGCTCGTGCTCGAGCTCGCCGCCAGCGAGGCCGATGCCCGGCGGCGGCTGGGCTGCGAGGGGCAAGCATGACACCCGGCGAAGCGATGTTCACTCCCGCGGTCGACCTGTCGGCGATTTCGGCCGAGGAGGCGGTCCATGCGATGCTTGACCGCGCGGCCGGCATGCAGGCCAGCGATCTCTATCTCGACTCGGAAGAGCATCACCTGACTGTTTCCGTGCGCCACCTCGGCGTGGTCCGCAAGCTCGCGCAAGTAACGCTCGAGCAGGGGCGGCGGATGATCACCCACCTGAAGGCCATGGCCGGCGCCGACATCGCCGAGAAGCGCAAGCCGCAAGACGGGCGGCTGGTGCATCGGCTGTCGAACGGCCGGCTGCTCGATCTGCGCGTGAGCTCGATCCCCACTCTGTTCGGCGAAGACGTCGACGTGCGGCTGCTCGACCGCGATCTGCGCCGCCTGGCGCTCGAAGAGCTGGGCATGTCGCCGCACGAAGCGCAGCACGTGCAGGCGATGCTCAACAACCCGGGCGGCCTGATCCTGGTCACTGGTCCTACCGGAGCGGGCAAAACGACCACGCTGTACGCGTTCCTGCACTACCTGAACGACGGTCGCCGCAAGATCAACACGATCGAAGATCCGATCGAGTACGCCGTGGCCGGCGTGCGGCAATCGCAGGTGATGCCGAAGCACGGCGTCGACTTTCCGGAAATGCTCCGCGGCGTGCTGCGGCAATCTCCCGACGTGATCATGATCGGCGAGATCCGCGACGCCGTGACCGCGCAAACCGCGGTGCGGGCGGCCAACAGCGGCCATCTGGTGCTGGCCACGCTGCACGCTCCGGTGGCGGCGGCCGGCGTGCAGAGTATGCTCAACTTGGGCGCCCATCCGCATTTCCTGAGCACGAGCCTGCTCGGCGTGATCGCCCAGCGGCTGGTGCGCACGCTGGCGAGCGACACCAAGGTGGCCTTCGACTTGAGCGAGGCCCCGCAAACGTTCGAAGAGTTGCGGCCGTGGCTGACGCCCGGACAGGGCCTCATGATGTATGGGCCCAATCCCCGCGACGAGCAGAATCCCGAAGGCTATGCCGGCCGCACGGCCGTGTTCGAGGTGATGCCCATGTCGCGCGAGCTGCGGCGGCTGGTGGCCGAGGGGCGGCCTGCCCGCGAACTCGAGGCCCGCGCGATCGACGAGGGAATGCTCGAGTTCCGCCGCGCGGCGCTGCTCAAGGTGGCCCAGGGCGTGACGAGCACCGAGGAAGTGCTGCGGTGCGTGCCGACCGAGTACTTGGGGCTGGACCTGTAGCGAAATCCTATTCGAGGGCACGAAACGGTATGCGGTCGATCTTGCGAGTTCGCGGCGGCTCGGCGGTCAGCCCGCTATTGGCCGCTGTGGCGGTCGGCGGCCTGGTCGCCAGCCTGCTGCTGTCGGTGATTTCGTTCTCCCCTGCGTTGCGCCTCGACTCCGGCCTCGGGGGGCGGGAAAGTGCGGGCGTCACGCCTACGCTGCTCAAGGCATCCAAGGGGGCGTCGCCGGCGGTCTGGCGAGAGCTGCTGAGTTCCCCGCCGGGGCGAGTGTCCGTTTTTCGAGGTCCCCAGGGAGGCGTCGCAATGGCGAAGGCCACGTTCGGAGCAGGGTGTTTTTGGGGCGTGGAAGAGACCTTCCGCGTGCTGCCCGGCGTGCTCGCCACGGCCGTGGGGTACGAAGGGGGAGAGCTGGAGCACCCCACTTACGAACAGGTTTGCACCGACCGAACGGGGCACGCCGAGGTGGTGGAGGTCGACTACGACCCGAACGTCGTGTCGTACGAGCGGTTGCTCGAGGTCTTCTGGGCCAACCACGACCCAACGACCCTCAACCGCCAGGGGCCTGACTACGGCCGGCAGTATCGCTCGGCGATCTTTTTCCACACGCCTGAGCAGCAAGCAGCCGCCACCGCCAGCCGCGACGCGCAGAACGCCAGCGGCCGCTACCGCCGCCCGATCGTCACGGAGATCACGCCGGCCCAAACCTTCTGGCGGGCCGAAGAGTATCACCAGCAATACCTCTACAAGCGCGGCGCCACGAACTGCCACCTGTAAAAAATGAACCCTCTCCCCGTGGGAGAGGGCAGGGTGAGGGTCGGTTGGCTGCTGAACCCCCGCAACGTTCTTCTCTCGGCTCCCCCAAACGGCGACGGCCTGCGTCCCCGCAATCGGGAACGCAGGCCGCGCTCGTTCTGGCCTCGGGGCTGTTCCGGCCCCAGCCTGACATTTAGTTCCGGATCACTTCGCCGTTGGAGCGGGTGACCAGGCGGGCAAACTCGCGGATGTTCAGCGAGTCGCTGAGGAAGTGGACCGAGCCGTCGCCGTAGACGAAGTTCGCGCCGCCGGCGTGGAACGAGTACGCTTCCGACGTGCCTTCCGTGCCGTAGTACGGATGGGGGAAGGTGCTGCCGAAGACGTCGCCATTGGTGGCGTTGATGGCTGCCGGGCCGGGCAACGTGGCGCCGTCGTAGCTGGCGCCATCGATGCTGAAGTCGCTCGCCGGGCGGCACCAGCCGCCGCCGTTGATCTTGCTATCCGGCAGATCGCCGATCTGCTTGGTGCCCCGGTACAGATAGGGCCTGCCGGCGCTTTCCGCATAGGCGATCGTGTTCGAGAGCCCGTCGCGGCAGTCGCCGAAGCGGGGGTTCTCGTTCTTCGGCATCAGCCCCTTGCCAGCGTAGTCGACCAGCTTGGCCGCTTCGAGCCGCTTGTCGACGCCGATCGTCGGCGAGTAGTCGGTGCAAGCGGCCACGTTGGCCACCCATGGGCTGCCTTCCGGCAGGCCGTCGAGTCGCTCGGGGAAGATGCTCGAGGGGCACTCGAGCGTGGCCAGCCGCGTTTTGACGACGATGTTCTTCACGTCGTTCCAGTTCTTGGTCTGGTCGTAGGCGCTGTAGATGTTCTGTTGCTCGAGGAAGGGCATTAGCAGCGTCAGCCCGGCGATGCGCGGGGCCGTGGTCAAGCCGCCCGGCCGAATGCTCGAGGGGAGCGACTTCTTCTGATCGTGATGCACGTGCAACGCCAAGCCGATCTGCTTCAGGTTGTTCGAGCACTGCGTGCGGCGGGCCGATTCGCGGGCCGCTTGCACCGCAGGCAACAACAGGGCGATCAAAATGCCGATGATCGCAATCACGACCAGCAGTTCGACCAGCGTAAAGCCACGCTGGCGGCAAGATAGGTTACGGGACATGGTTCTCTCCTTCGTGTGGGTTTGTTCGCCTGAATTTCGGGTGATGCGCTGCTGGCCAGGGCCGTTAGCGCGCCTTGATGTCGATCGGTTTGAGGTCCGTGGGGGCCGCGGCCACCTCGACCTTCAGCTTCGAGGTCTTGGGGTCTCCGTATTGCTGTGGCAACAGGTTGGGCCCCGGCAGCACATCGCCCCCTTGCTTCACGGCCTTGAACCACTGCACGGTCACGTCGTACGTGCCGGCCGGAGCGCCGTCGAATTGGTTATAGGTGGTCAGCTTGAAGCTGCCGTCCGGTTCGACTTGGGCCGAGGGGCGCACCGTGTCGGGGACCGACGCATCCTGCGGGTGCAGCACGATCATGGCCCCAGGGGGCGCCTTGCCCGATACGGTCACCTTGCCCGACACGGGAAACACCTGCAGCCGCTCGACCTTGGGTTTGGAGCAGCCGGTGACGGCGACCAGGGCCAGGACCGACAGCAGCGCCGTCAGCCGGCGGCCGCCCACGGCGATCGGCCGCAGTTGATTGACGACGATCAGCCGTTCGACGGTCACGTCGGGTGAACTTTGCAACGAAGGATTCTGCCTGCTCATGTTCGTCTCGGAGAAATAGGGCGCGCCGGGTGGAGCGCCGCGGAAGGACTGAGGATTGCGACGACGTTGAACAGGACAGGTACAGCTTGACATTGGTTCTCTCCCTCGGGCGTTTCGTGTGGTCGGTGGAATCGGGTTGGACTCAAGCGGTGGGCCGGCGGAGCCGCGTGCGCTCGGTGCGTTCGATCTGAATCACCACGCCGTCTTGCACGACGATGGCGACTTCGCCGAATCGCAAGCCGCGCAGCGCTTGCCGGATTTGTTCCATGGCATGATCGAGCGGGTCCGCAGGTTCGGCGCGGCGGCCGACGGAAACGCCGTCGACCCGGTGACTCAGTTCTCGCGTCATCGTGTTCACCTCCTGCGGTCTCCCTCTAAATCGCGTATTCCGGCACGAACACCCGCACCCGCCGCGGCGACACGTACACGCGGTCGCCCGCGGCGAGCTTCAGCTCGGCAAAGCGTTCGGGACTGAGCTCCACGTTCAGCCCCACGCCGAACTCGGCCGACTCCACCAGCACGCGCACCACCGGGCCGGTGCGCTGGATGCGGGCGACGACTCCGGCCACGCTCGGCGCCCCGTTGGGCGCTTCATGCAAGTCGAGTTCGTGCGGACGCACATAGCCCGTGGCGGGCAGGGCATGCTCGTGGGGATGGTCGGGGTATTCCACCTCGAGTCCGCCCAAGAGCGCCCGGCCGTTTTGCACGCGCCCCGGGAACACGTTTACGTTGCCCAGGAAATCCATCACGAACGGATTCGCCGGGTGTTCGAAGATTTCTTGGGGCGTGCCGATCTGTTCGACGCGGCCTTGGTTCATCACCACCACTTGGTCGGCCACCGCGAAGGCCTCTTCCTGGTCGTGGGTGACGAACACGCTGGTCAGGTGCGTTTGGTCGTGCAACTCGCGGAGCCATTGCCGCAGTTCGATCCGCACCTTGGCGTCGAGGGCGCCGAAAGGTTCGTCGAGCAGCAGCACGCGCGGCCGCACTGCGAGCGCCCGGGCCAGCGCCACGCGTTGTCGTTGGCCGCCCGAGAGCTGGTTGGGGTAGCGGCGTTCGAGGGCTTCGAGCCGCACCAGGTGCAGGAGTTCGCGGACCCGCTTCTCGATCTCCTGCTGCGCGACCTTGCGCACCCGCAGACCGAAGGCGATGTTCTCGAACACGTTCATGTGGCGGAACAAGGCATAGTGTTGAAACACGAAGCCCATGTTCCGCTCGCGCGCCGCCTGGAAGGTGACGTCTTCCTCGTGGCAGCGGACGGTCCCCTCGTCGGGCGCTTCGAGCCCGGCGATCACCCGCAGCAGGGTGGTCTTGCCCGAGCCCGAAGGGCCGAGCAGGGCCAGCAGCGAGCCGCCGGGCACGTCGAGGCTAACGCGATCGAGCGCGGTGAAGTTGTCGAACCGTTTGGTGACGCCCGCGATGGAAATGCTCATGCCTGGGCTCCTCCTTGCGAGATCTGCGCTGCTTCCGCCAGTTCGCGCCGGGTGCGCGCTTGCAGGAAGCCCTTGATGAGCAGCGTGCCGACGGCCAGGAGCGTGAGCACCGAGGCCACGGCGAAGGAACCAGGCGAGTTGTATTCTTGAAACAGCTTCTCCACCCGCAGCGGCATGGTGTCGGTGCGGCCGGCGATGTGCCCCGAGACGACGTACACCGCGCCGAACTCGCCCATCGCGCGGGCATTGCACAGGATCACGCCATAGAGCAGGCCCCAGCGGATGTTGGGGAGCGTGATGTAGCGCCAGATGTGCCAGCCGCGGGCGCCCAGCGTCACGGCGGCGATTTCTTCCTCGGCCCCGATCGCCTCCATGACCGGAATCAGCTCTCGAGCCACGAACGGCAGGGTGACGAACGTCGTGGCCAGGATCAGGCCCGGCACCGCGAAGATGATCTGAACGTTGTGCGCTTGCAGCCAAGGGCCGAAGAAGCCACGGGCTCCAAACAGCAGCACCAAGCTCAGACCGGCCACCACGGGCGACACCGCGAAGGGCAGATCGATGCAGGAGACCAGCAGGGCCCGGCCCGGAAAGTGGAAGCGGGCGATGGCCCAGGCCGCCATCACGCCAAACACCACGTTGGCCACCACGGCCACCGGAGCCACGATGAGCGTGAGCAAGATGGCATGGCGCGTGTCGCGGTCGGCGAACAGGTTGTCCCAGTAGGCGCTCAGGCCGCCGGCGAGCGCCTGGGTGAACACGTGGATCACCGGGATCAGCACGAGGACGCCGACCACCAGGCCGGCGCCGGCGATCAGCAGCCGCTCGACCCACAGTGGATCGCGGCGAGCGCTTGTCGCCGGGGCAAGATTGACGGCAGGCATGTTATGCATAGCGGCTGCTGCTCCAACGTTCGAGGACGTTGACGGCCACCAGCATCACCAGCGACATCGCCAGCAGCACCACCGCGATCGCGGTGGCCTCGGCGTAAGCGAACTCTTCCAGCTTGGCCACGATCAACACCGGAGCGATTTCGGTGCGGAACGGCATGTTGCCGGAGACGAACACCACCGAACCGTACTCCCCCAACCCGCGGGCAAGCGCCAGCGCGAACGAGGTAATGCCGGCGGGAACCAGCGTCGGCAGGATCACTCGCGCGAAGGTCTGCAGCCGATTGGCGCCCAGCAGCGAGGCGGCCTCTTCTACGTCGGCCTCGATGCTTTCGAGCACCGGCTGGATCGTGCGGACCACGAACGGCAGACCGAGAAAGATGAGCACCAGCACCACCGCCAAACGCGAATAGGCGCCGTGAATGCCGAGTGGAACCAAGAACTGGCCGAGCCAACCATGCTCCACGTACAGGCTCGAGTAGACGAGCCCCGCCACCGCGGTGGGGAGCGCCAGCGGCAGATCGACGAGCGAGTCCATCAGCCGCTTGCCGACGAACTCGTAGCGGACGAGCACCCAGGCCACGAGCAGTCCCAGCAACACGCTGGTGACGGCGGCAACGAGCGACGCTCCGACGGTGAAAGAATAGGCGCTGCGGGCCCGTGGGCTCCAAGCAGCTCCCAGGAACTCAGCCGGCGACAGGGAGCCGGCCTTGGCAATGCAGGCGACCAGCGGAGCGCCCACCAACAACCCCAGGTAGACCAGGGTGAAAGTGAGGCTGCCGGCAAAGCCTGGCAGAACTCGGCGGTTTTGGTTCATGGCGGGGCCCTCTCGTTTGTCGAGTGGGGCTATTCAACGGAAGTGGTGTAAATCGTGTCGAACAGGGCGCCGTCGGCGAAGAAGCGCTTGTTCGCTTCTTCCCAGCCGCCCGGCGCGATCCGCGTGACCGAGAACATCTCGATCGGCGGGAAGCGGTCGGAATGCTTTGCCAAGACCTCCGCGCTCTGCGGTCGGTAGTAATGCTTGGCGAAGACTTCCTGCGCTTCATCGGTGTAGAGATACTTGGCGTAGGCCGTGGCCGTGCCCCAGGTTCCTTTCTTCTTGGCCACTGCGTCGACCACGGCGACCGGCACTTCGGCCTCGATGCTGGTCTTGGGGTAGATGATCTCCAGTTCGCCCTTCGACTCGGCGACCTCGAGATGCGCTTCGCTCTCCCAGGTGAGATGCACGTCGCCGATCTTCTTTTGGGCGAACGTGACCGTGGCGGCGCGGGCCGCAGTGTCGAGCACCGGCACGTGCTTGTAGATGGTGCGCACCAACTCTTCGGCCTGAGCCTCAGTGCCGCCGCTCTGCAACACGCTCCCCCAGGCGCCCAGGAAGCTCAGCTTGCCGTTGCCTGAGGTCTTGGGATTGGGAGTGATGATCTGCACGTCGGGCTTGGCCAGATCGGCCCAGTCCTTGATCCCCTTCGGGTTCCCCTTGCGGACCACGAACACGATCGTCGAGGAGTACGGCTTCGCGCCGTTGGGGAGCCGGGTTTCCCAGTCGGCCTCGACGAGGCCCGCCTTTTCGAGGGCCTTGGTGTCGGACCACAGGCCTAGCGTGGCCAGATCGGCCTCGAGGCCGTCGACGATCGCGCGGGCCTGGCTGCCAGAGCCGCCGTGCGATTGCCGCACGGTGACTTCGATGCCCGACTCCTTGGCCGTCTTGGCCGCGAAGTGCTCGTTCATATCCCGCCAAAGCTCACGGGTCGGATCGTTGGAGACGTTGAGCAGTTCGACCGAGCCCGTCGCCGCGGGCCGATTGCAGCCGGCCGCCAAGACCGTAATCAGGGCGAAGGCGACGACTTGGGAGGGAAGCGACCAGCGGCTCGAACGAGGCATGCAAGCACCGAATATGATCAACATTCTTAGCACAGTGATGATGATAATCTTCGTCATCTTGGTCATGGTTGTCAATCGGATGTTTTCTGTTTTCGGTCTTTTTCTGCAACTAGCCTGTGCAAAAGCACTTGTGACTCAAAATGTTGCTGAGGATCTAGGCAAGCATGGAGACCGTTGCCGATTTGCCTCGCGTTTTATTTGCACATCACAGGCTGTGAGCTATGGTTGCCAGACGGCAACGCGGTCTGTGCGCCGTCGGCACCCCTTTTGGAGTGATGATCGTGCGTAAGGCCTTGCTGGGCATGCTGTTGCTATGTGTGACGGTCGCTGGGTTGGGCTGCCAAGAGCTCGGAAAGTTCGAACGCTGGAAGAATGAGCAGCTCTTTGGCCGGTCGACGTGCCTCCCGCACCATGGCCCGGCCGACGAGTGCTGCGACGACGTCGGGGAGCCGGGTTTCATCGATGGCCCAGTCGAGGGGCCGGTCTACGTCGACTAGCGGTCGCGCCTCGACGCTTCCCCACCGGCTTACCGACAGGTTGTCCACGCGCCGCCTCGACGACTCCGGCTGGCGCTCGCCGGACTTCGGCCAGGGATGCCCCACGCCCACTCCGTGCCGTGATAAGATGTTAGCGCAACACGGCGCGCCCGCCGCCCGAACGGCCGGCGAGCAATCGGCGGACTCCGGCGGCTCTCACCCTTTGCGCCCCGGCAACGGCCCTTAGAATCCCCAGGCGTGATGCTAGCGGAAGCCCTTTGGCCGGGATGTAGGCCGGGTTTTCGCGCAGGCAGGCACGACCGATCGGCGATTCGCCATCAGACACATGCGATCCGCATCGGTTCTTCACGCCGCCCTAACAATGGCCTGGTACTGGTGGTGACATGAGTGCGATTCTCACGCGCGGTTCGGTGATGACGAAGCCAGGTTGGAGCATGTCGCGAGAGCGAATTTTGGTCGTCGACGACGAAGAAGACCTGCTCGAACTGATCAGCTACAACCTCGGCAAAGAGGGCTATCGCGTGGAATGCGTAGCCAGCGGCGAGGAAGCCATTACGACGGCCCGCAACACGCTGCCCGACCTGATCGTGCTCGATCTCCTGCTCCCGCGCGTCGATGGGCTCGAGGTCTGCCGGATTCTGAAGCGCGATCCCAAGACGCAGCACGTTCCCATCGTGATGCTCACGGCCAAGAGCGAAGAAGCCGACGTGGTGTCGGGGCTCGAACTCGGGGCCGACGACTACATCACCAAGCCCTTCAGCCCCCGCGTGCTCATGGCCCGGGTGCGGGCAGTGCTGCGGCGGAAGGCCAAAGCCAAATTCGATGAGCAGAGCACGATTCAGATCCATGAGCTGAGCATTCATCCGGGCCGGCACGAGGCCTTCTTGGCCGGCAAGCCGCTCGAGCTCACGTTCACCGAGTTCCGCCTGCTGCACTTCCTGGCGCAGCGCCCCGGGTGGGCGTTCACCCGGTTGCAGATCGTCGACAGCGTGAAAGGCGAGGACTACCCCGTGACCGAGCGCTCGGTCGACGTGCAGGTGGCGAGCCTGCGGAAGAAGCTCGGCGAATGCGGCGGCTACATCGAAACGGTGCGGGGCGTGGGCTACCGCTTCAAGGAGTAGCCGGCGATCGTGGCGGGAACCCGGCTGCTGGGGCAGCTTCTGTTCGAGTTTCTCGCGGTGGTCGCGCTGTCGGTCCTGCTCGCCGGGTTCTTTTCCTGGCGGGCGCTGCAAGATTCCAACCGTCAACTGTTGCTGGCGGAACTGCACACGCAAGCGCTGCTCATCGAGGAGCGGCTCGAACCGCTGCTGGTCGCTGGCGATCAGGCGGCGCTCCGGGAACAAGCCGAGCATGTGGCGAAACTCCTTGGCAGCAAGGTGCAAGTCCGCGGCGCAAACGGGGAACTGCTGTTCGATTCTCAGGCCTCGCGGCAACCCGCGAGCGCCGTCGCGCCGAGCCCGCCGCCCGCCGCGGCCGCTCCCAGCGATCGGGTGGTCTACGACCCGCGAGAGCGGGCCTGGCTCGCTTGGGCCTCGCTGCCGATTCGGGCCGATCAACGGGTGCTGGGCGAAGTGCGCGTCGGCCGTCCGCTTACTCCGCTCGAAGAAACGCTGCGGCGCGTCGTTTGGCAAACGCTCGGCAGCGGCTTGCTGGCCGCTCTGGTCGCCGTGTTGCTGGCGCGGCACGTGGGAAACCGGCTGCGGCGCCCGTTGGCGGCCCTCCGCGGCGGCGCCGAGCAAATGGCCTCGGGCGACCTAACGACCGCGATTCCTGAGCCCGACCTCGACGAACTGGCTGACGTCGCCCGTTCGCTGAATCAAATGGCGGGGCGTCTTTCTTCCCGACTGGGCTTGCTCGAGCGGCAGAACGCCGAGCAGGCGGCCGTGTTGGCAAGCATGGCCGAGGGGGTGGTGGCCATCGACAGCCAAGAACGGATCATCAGCCTGAACAAGGCAGCCGCAGCGCTGCTCGGCGCCGGCCAAATCGAGGCTCAAGGCCGCGGACTGCAGGAGGTGATTCGCAACACCGAATTGCGCCGCATCGCCGCCAACGCCCTGGCCGGCGCGACGCCCCTGGAAGGCGATGTGCTGCTTCACCCCGATCGCAGTTGTCTGCTGCAAGTGCAGGGGGCGGCGCTGCGAAATGCCCGCGGCCAGGCGATCGGGGCCGTGATCGTGCTCAACGACGTGACGCGGTTGCGGCGGCTCGAGAGCATGCGCCGCGACTTCGTGGCCAACGTGTCGCACGAGCTGAAGACGCCGATCACTTCGATCAAGGGCTTCGTCGAGACATTGCTCGATGGCGCCATCGAGAACCCGCAAGACGCCGAGCGGTTTTTGCGGATCATCGCCCAGCAATCCGACCGGCTGAACGCCATCATCGAGGATCTGCTCAGCCTGTCGAAGATCGAGCAAGGCGAGGAGGCCTCGGACATCGCGCTCGACTGGGGCCCGATTCGCGAGGTGCTCGAGGCTGCGGCCCGCGAGTGCCGCGTGAAGTCCGAAGAGCGGCAGATCGACGTACTGGTCGAATGCGAACCCTCGCTGCGGGCTCGCATCAACGCCCCGCTGCTCGAGCAGGCGGTGATCAACCTGCTCGACAACGCGCTCAAGTACAGCGAACCAGGCCGGCAAGTTCAGGTCTTGGGCGAACGCACGGCGAACGCCGTGGTCATCAGTGTCCGCGATCAGGGGTGCGGCATCTCGGCCGAACATCTGCCTCGAGTGTTCGAACGCTTCTACCGGGTCGACAAAGCGCGTAGCCGCAAGCTGGGAGGCACGGGACTCGGGCTGGCGATCGTCAAACACATCGCGCAGGCCCACCACGGCCGCGTGACCGTGGCCAGCTCTCCCGGACGCGGCAGCAGTTTCTCGATCCAACTGCCGTTGGCGTGACCCGCCGCGACTAGCCGCGGCCTCGGCGCAAAGCGAACGGCTGATCAGGCAACGCTCGCGGTTGAACGTCGCCCGACCAGCCGTGTTGGGGGCCGCCGACTGCGCGGCGGTCATCCGAAGTTCTCAGCGGCGCCATTAAGGAACGGTCGGCGTGGCCGGATTGGTTGGCGCCGTCGTACCGGCCTCCTCGATGGCGTCCGCCTTACGTTCGCCCGCCGCTTCAATGGCGTCGGCCTTTTTCTCGCCGGCTTTCTCGACCGCGTCCGCGTGTTCCTCCGCACGGGCATCGACATTGGCCGCGGCGTCGCGCACGGCGTCCGCGTGGTGTTGCGAGGCGTCACGTTCCGCCTCGGCCTGATTCTGTGTTGCCTTGCGCACGGCGTCGGCCTGCCGATCGGCGGGCGACTTCTCGCAACCCACTGCAAACAGACCGAGCGCGGCCAAACTAAACAACCAAGTAGCTTTCATGGTCGAAGAACCCTTCCTGCAAAATGACTTGCGCTTTGTGAAACGTGGCATTCGTGGGCCTACCAGGCGCTGGTCGCTTCGTCGAGCTCGCGCTCGGCACGGTCGCGCTCGTAGCCGTAGCGCTCTTGGATTTTGCCCACCAATTGGTCTTTCTTGCCGCCAATTTCGGTGAGCTCGTCGTCGGTCAGCTTGCCCCACTTTTCCTTGACCTTGCCTCGGAATTGTTTCCAGTTTCCTTCGATGCGATCCCAGTTCATTGCTTTGTCTCCCGCGTGCGTGTGCTGTGTGATTCGTTGGTGCGGCTCGCATTGGGCATGCGGCTCGCGGTCAGTCCCCAGAAAAGCAAAGAGTGTGCCAGACCTGTCGCGACGCTGGGCGTGCCGATTCGCAAGCGGAGTTCATGCCATGACTTGGGACTCGCAGTCCTCGAGACCGCCTTCCCTTTCCGCGAGCAGCTGCGGTCGTCGAGCAGCCAGGGCACTGGCCGCTCTTCCTGCTCCGCACTACTCACCTGCCGGCTCGTTTCTCGGCGGTTTGCCGATTAAGCTAGTCCGGATGCACAAGACCACACCACCCGCCGGAGGCGCACCCCGATGAACCGCCGCAACTTTCTCAAGACGGGGGCCGCGGGCCTCGCCTATGCGGCCCTGGCCGGCGGGGACGCGGGCCTCATCGCCGCCGAACAGAAGAAACGCGTCGGCCTCATCGGCTGCGGCTGGTACGGCAAGTGTGATCTGTTTCGGTTGATCCAAGTGTCGCCGGTTCAGGTCGTCTCGCTGTGCGACGTCGATTCGCAGATGCTCGGCAAAGCGGCTGACATGGTCGCCACGCGGCAGCAGTCGAAACAACGGCCGCGCACCTACGGCGACTATCGCCAGATGCTTGCCGAGAAAGACCTCGACATCGTGCTCGTAGGCACGCCCGACCACTGGCACGCCCTGGCCATGATCGCGGCGGTCGAGGCGGGGGCCGATGTCTACGTGCAGAAGCCGATTAGCGTCGACGTCGTCGAAGGTCAGGCCATGGTCGCCGCCGCCCGCAAGCACGGCCGCGTGGTGCAGGTAGGCACGCAGCGCCGCAGCACGCCGCACCTGGTCGAGGCCCGCGATCGCGTCATTCGCGAGGGCAAGCTCGGCAAGGTCGCGCATGCCGAGGTCTACTGCTACTATCACATGCGCACGAGCGAGAACCCGCCCGACACCGCGCCGCCCGCTTATCTCGATTACGAAATGTGGACGGGCCCGGCGCCGCTGCGCCCCTACAACAAGCTGGTCCATCCGCGCTCGTGGCGGGCGTTCACCGAATACGGCAACGGCATCGTGGGAGACATGTGCATCCACATGTACGACACGGTGCGGTGGCTGCTCGACCTCGGCTGGCCGCAGCGCGTTTCGTCGGCCGGGGGAATCTTGGTCGACAAGCAGAGCAAGGCGAACATCAGCGATACGCAAACGGCCACCTTCGACCACGGCGACCTGCAGGTGGTCTGGCAGCACCGCACTTGGGGCGACGCGCCCGATCCCAAGTATCCCTGGGGCGCCACGCTCTACGGAGACCGGGGCACGCTCAAGGTGAGCGTGAATCACTACGACTTCATTCCGCACGGCGGCGGCCAGCCGCTGGCGGGCGAGGCGGTGTTCGAGCTCGACCAGTACCCCGAAGATCGCACCGAGCAGGACCTGGAGCAGCACGTGGCGGCGGCCAACCGCCGGCATCAGCAAGACTTTCTGGCGGCCATCGAAAAGCGCAGCAAGCCGGTGGCCGACATCGAGCAGGGACACATCTCGAGCGCGAGTTGCATCCTGGCGAACCTTTCGGCCCAACTCGGCCGCTCGCTCACCTGGGACAGCGCGAAGCAACAGGTCGTCGGCGACGACGAGGCCAACCGAATGCTTCGGCGTCCTTATCGAGCGCCCTGGGCCCATCCGGAGCCGGCCTGAGTTTACAGGCCGAGCGTAACTCCGGGTTCGAGGGCTCGCGACAGGTTATGCACAGCGTTTATCATGAATGTAAGGAGATCGCAGAGTCCTGCGAGCAGACTCGGCAGAAAATGCCTCTCTCAGTCCATTCACGCTCGCCCAATTTACGGCTTGGCCCAACAAGTAGGATTCGATGAGCTTTACTCCGGAACTCGATCGGTTGGTCCAGGAGCGATTGGCCCAGGGAGACTATCCGACAGCAGATGCGCTGCTCATCGATGCCTTGCTCGCGCTGCGCGAACTCGAGGCGAAGCGAGCCGAACTGCAAGCTGCCGTATCTGACCGTCGAGAGCGCGCTGGCAAGGGGGTGAGTTTGCCCCTTGATCTAGACTCCTTCCTGCAAACGGCGCGCGATCGTCGCGACGCGCCCCGGTCGTAGCTCGGCAAATGAGCACCGTCCTCTACCTGCCTGAAGCGGTGGAAGATCTGCATGCGATCTGGCGTTACCTGTCCCGCGAAAGCGGCCGCGATCACGTCGCGAATGCGATGATCGCCGAGATTCACGCTGCCGCGGCACGATACGCGCTAGAGCCGCTGCTAGGTGAACAGCGCACCGACCTGGCCCCTGATGTGCGGTCTTTTCGCGTGCGACGGTACGTTGCCTTTTACGTGCCCATGGCGACTGGCATCGAGATACTTCAGGTCATTCACGGCGCGCGGGATATTCCGCAGTGGTTTCGGCAGGGACGATGATCGGTCTCAGTTGCCATTGAGAACGCCTGGCCGAACGGCCACACTCGGTAGGTGGCCTCTTCCCCCTCGTCAGCCGCCGCATGCCCGCAGCCCCCAGCGTCAAGATCGCTCCCCCCGCCGCCGAACTCATCTGCGTCCGGGGCGCTCGCGTTCACAACCTGCAGAACGTCTCGCTCGACCTGCCGCGCGACAAGCTGGTCGTCATTACCGGCCCCAGCGGCTCCGGCAAGAGCTCGCTGGCCTACGACACGCTGTTCGCCGAGGGGCAGCGGCAGTACATCGAAACGCTCTCGACCTATGCCCGCCAGTTCGTCGACCAGCTCGAGCGCCCCGACGTCGATCTGGTGGAGGGGCTCCCGCCCACGATCTCGATCGACCAGCGGGCAGGCAGCCTGAACCCCCGCAGCACGGTGGCCACCGTCACCGAAATCTACGACTACCTCCGGCTGCTCATGGCCCGCCTAGGCACGCCCGCCTGCCCCGAGTGCGGCTTGCCGATCCGCCCGCAATCGGCCGAGCAAATCGTCGAGCGATTGCAGGCGCTGCCTGAGGGAACGAAGGCCATGATCCTGGCCCCCCTCGTGCGCGGGCGGAAGGGCGCGCACAAGGAGGAGCTGGCCGCGATCCGCAAGGCCGGCTTCGTGCGGGCACGGCTCGACGGTCAGATCTACGACCTCGATCAACTGCCGGAAGTCGCCCCGCGCAAGAACCACGATCTCGACGCGATCGTCGACCGCGTAGTGATTCGCGATTCGACCCGCGGCCGCACGGCGGAATCGGTCCACCTGGCGCTCAAGCACGGCGGCGGCACAGCCACCGTGCTCTACGCTCCGCCGGGCAGCGCCCCCGACACGTGGAAAGAAGAGTTCTTCAGCACGCTCAGTGCGTGTCCTCGCTGCAACGCCAGCTTCGCCGAACTCGAGCCCCGCTCCTTCAGCTTCAATAGCGCGTATGGCGCGTGCCCTCGCTGCGAGGGGCTGGGCCGGCTGGTGCAGTTCGACCCGGACCTCGTCTTGCCCGACCCCGAGCGGCCCGTGGCTGACTGCGTGGCCACCTGGAAAGGCGCTCCGGCCGCGGTGTTGCGGAAGCAGCAGGCGGCGGTCGGCGAGTTCTTGACCGCCGCCAAGGCAACGCTCGATACGCCGCTTGGCAAACTCGCGCCCACGGTTCGCGAGCGGCTCTGGTCGGGAGACGGCGCGGGCTTTGGCGGGCTCGCGCAGCTACTCGAGCAGGAATTGGCGACGACGATCAAGGAGAAACGGCTCGAGCAGCTCGAGCGCTACCGCGAGGAGGCGCCCTGCCCCGAGTGCGGAGGCGCGCGCCTGCGGGCCGAGGCCCGCGCCTGCAAGTTCGCCGGCCTGGCGATCCACGAGATTACGGCCCTCTCGGTATTGCGGGCACGCGCTTTCTTTCAGAACGCCGCGTTGGCCGACGCCGAACGGCAGGTAGGGGAGCGATTGGTGCGCGAGATCGACCAGCGGCTTAGCTTTCTGGCCCAGGTGGGGCTCGACTACCTGACGCTTGACCGCCCAGCCGACACCCTTTCCGGCGGAGAGTTGCAGCGGGTGCGGCTGGCGACCGGCATCGGCTCGGGGCTGGTGGGGGTGTGCTACATCCTCGACGAACCCTCGATCGGCCTGCACCCGCGCGACAACCAGCGGCTGATCGACGCCCTACGGCGCCTGCAGGCGCAGGGCAACACCGTAATCGTCGTCGAGCACGACGAAGCGATCATGCGTCAGGCCGACTGGCTGGTCGACGTCGGCCCGGCCGCGGGGGCCGCGGGGGGCTGCATCGTCGCCGAGGGGCCGCCCGCGCAGGTGATGGCGGCCGCCGAATCGATCACCGGCGATTATCTGGCCGGCCGCCGTGAGATTTCTGTTCCGCAGCAGCGGCGGCCGGTCAACCGCGCGCGGCAGATCATGCTCGAGGGCGCCACAGAGCACAACCTCCAGTCCGTCGACGCGTCGTTCCCGCTCGGGCTCTTCGTCTGCGTGACCGGCGTCAGCGGCTCCGGCAAGAGCTCGCTCGTGAATGACACCCTCGCCCGCGCGCTCGAGCGGAAGTTGGGGCTCGTGGGGCCCAAGCCGGGCCCCTATGCCAGCCTCAAGGGCGCGCAGCAGATCGACAAGCTGATCACCGTCGACCAGTCGCCGCTCGGGCGGACACCGCGGAGCAACACGGCCACTTACACCGGGCTGTTCGACGAGATCCGCCGGGTGTTCGTGAGCACGCGCGAGGCCCGCCAGCGCGGCTACGGCCCCAGCCGCTTCAGCTTCAACGTGAAGGGTGGCCGGTGCGAGACCTGCCAGGGGCAAGGGGTGCAGCGCATCGAGATGAAGTTCCTGCCCGACCTCTATGTGCCTTGCCCCGAGTGCGGCGGCCGGCGCTTCAACCGGCAAACGCTCGAGGTTCGCTACAAGGGGCTCTCGATCGCCGGCGTGCTCGAGCTAAGCGTGACCGCCGCCGCCGAGTTTTTCGCCAGCGTGACCGCGATTCGACGGCCGCTCGAGAGCCTGGTCGAAGTCGGCTTGGGCTACCTGACGCTCGGCCAGCCTTCGACTACGCTGTCCGGAGGCGAGGCGCAGCGGGTAAAGTTGGCCACCGAGCTGGCCCGCGTCCACACGGGCAACACACTGTACCTGCTCGATGAACCCACCACCGGGTTGCACTTCGACGACGTGAAGCGGCTTCTGGCGGTGCTCAACCGCCTGGTCGATGCCGGCAACACGGTGCTCGTGATCGAGCATAACTTGGACGTGATGAAATCGGCCGACTGGATCATCGACCTGGGGCCGGAAGGGGGCGAAGGGGGTGGCCGGTTGGTGGGCGAGGGGACGCCGGAGGAAGTTGCGGCGCGGTACGACACGCCGACGGCGCGCTACTTAAAGACGGTTCTGCGACCGACGAGCTAGGCTGCGAGGGCCGCGGACGCTGCCGGTTGCGCCGCGTTACTCGTCGTCGGTTTCCAAAGCCTGCATAGCCAAGGCGAGGAGGGCGTCTTGGAGCGTTCCGTCTGGCGCTGGCAGGTTTGCTGCAGTGCGGGGCGGCGCGGCCGACGACGGCTCTGCTGGCAGCGCTACCGGCGGGTCGATCGCTCGGCCAAAGTTCCGCTTAAGCAGGCCAAAGTCCGCCAGGTCGATTTTCGCGTCCCCGCTGGCGTCTCCCAGGGTCGCGTCGCCACTTTGGCCGAAGTGCTGCTTGAGGATGCCGAAGTCCGCCAGACTCACTTTGTCGTCGAAGTCGAAATCGCCCGCCAACTCCGGAATCGGCAGGACACCGATCGTAATCTTGGTCGAGCCTTCCTCGTCGGCGAAGCCATCGTTGGCGAAGTAAGTGAAGCTGTCGGTTCCGTAGAAGCCGAGGTTGGGCAGATACTCGAAATAGCCGTTGGTGCTCATCCGCACCGAACCGTGCTCCGGCGGCTTGTCGATGCGGGCGAAAGAAACCACGTCGCCGTCGATGTCGCGGTCGTTCGTGAGCGGACCGTCGGGGACTTTGCCCACGGGGTACTCGATGAGCACGAACGGCAGTTCCTGCCGCGCATCGACCGCCTCCCACTTGTAGGGCACGCCTAATTCATTCGTGGCCAGGGCGACTTCGAGAGCGCCGGCCGGCGGATCGGGCTGCGCGGCGTCCCAGTTGGTGAGATCCCAATCTTCTTCCGTGACCCACGACCAGCCTAGGGTGAGTTCGTCTTCGCCGGCCGCCGGATCGCGCGTCGCTCCGAGCCAGCCGCTGTGCGCGGGAAAGTTTTCGGTCAGGAACCGCAACTCCGGCAGCGACGTGACCGTGGCCAACTGGCCGGCCACGCCTTGGAGCGACTGAGACTCGGCGAAAGACTTGGCTTCCGCCCAAGTGCCTGGCCGCTCGACCCACTCGTAATAGTGGCCGTTGCCGACCCACGGCCGGGCCAGTCCGCGCACCTGGCCGACGACGAGCGGCCGGTTGACGTTCACCTCGTAGCTGTCGGGCTTGCCGGTGGGAAGGTCGTTGACCGGCGCGACGTCGATCGTGACTTTGGTGATCCCCGAGAGTCGGTTGATCGCCCCCTCGGGGGTAAGGTCGTAGGCGCGGTAGGTAAACGAGACCTGGCCGTTGAAATTGGGCGGCGACGTAAACGCGAAGGACCCGTCGTCCTGTAAGTCGACCACGCCCACCGCCGGCCCCTCCACCATGCGAGCCTGGAGGGGCAAATCGACGCCCAGATCGTTTTCCAGCAAGCCGGGGGCGGTCACGCGGAGCACTTCGTCTTCGTTCGTGGCGAACGTGTCGGCCTTGGCCCGAATGGTTTGCGGAATGATGATCTGGACGTTCGCCGAAAAAGGGCCGACGGTCGAGTTGCCGTCGCTGATCGTGTAGGTGAAGAGGTCGAAGCCGAGATAGTCGTTTTCTGGGATGTAGACGAACGAACCGTCGGCTTTCAGGTCGAGCTTGCCATGCGTCACGTTGTCGACCAGCGTCATCACCAGCGGCTGATGGTCGGGCTCCACGTCGTTCGCCAAGATGCCTTTTCCCTTGGAGACGGTGAGCTTTAGATTCATCTCCGTGACGTAGGAGTCGTCCGCGCCGCGTGGCTCGTCCTCGACCGGCTTGACGTCGATCGTCACCTTGGCCGTGGTGGGCTCGACGCCGTCGCTCTCGGCCTTGTAGCTGAAGCTGGCCTTGCCGAAAAAATCGGGGTTGGCGACAAAGATGAACCCGCCCTGCTCGTCGAGTTCCACGGTTCCCCCGACGGGTTCTCCGTCGACGGTGGCCTTCATCCCGCTGGGTGTGTCGTTGAGCAACACGCCCGGCTGAATGATCTTGAGGACGCTGTCCTCGAACATGGAATAGGCATCGTTGACGGCCGCCAGCAGGCGGCGGTCTTCCAACTGTTCGCACCGTAGGCTTCTGCGCACGTCTGCATCTCCCCGCCGATTCGTGAAGATTGGGAAAAGTGACCGTGGCATTGCGGTCACCATACCACCCCCCCGCGGGAAAGTCGCGATTTTTGTCGATTTATTCTGTAAGCGAGTAATCGTGTCGCTCGGACGCGACCGCGCGGCGCCCGCAAGGACGTCGTAGCCACAGGCAGTTCGCCGAAACGCCGCCGCTGCAAGCGCTGCGAGCGAGTGCGTGTCAAGAGCGCGCTTGCGAGGCTGCGAGGGTTCCCCAAGAAAGTCCCTTTGTGCGGCCCCGCGGGCCCACTTATAATGCGGGCTGCCGCGATGATCCCATGCGTGAGCGCGGCCACCTTCTCCGACAACTTCGCTCTCAGTCCCTGCGGAAGGAATCTTCGCCGTGCTGTCTGTTCGACCGAAAGTGGCTGAGCTGGTGTTTCAACTCTACGGTCGGGCGCTGCATCCGGAGTTGTTCGAGGTCTTCGGCTCGAGAACGGTTCGCCGCGGCGATTACGAAGCGACCGTGCAGATCACCAGCGCCGGCCACTTGGTGACCTGGCGCTACCAAGGACTGACGCTTACCGAGGTCGCCGCCTCGGCGCATCATCCCTTGCCCCAGCGGCGGCGGCTCCTCTCCTACCGGCTCAAAGGGGAGCGCAACGACCACATCAGTTGCCGTGGCGGCGTCCGCTATCAGGTGGCCTTCCAACTCGAACCGGTCGAGCCCGAGGTGTTCTGGACGTTCAACAACGAGCTCTCCCTCGATGGACTGCGGAACGGCCTGATCCACAAGTTCAACTCCAGCGGCCGAATGGCGCTGGGGGCTGTAAGCTACATCAATGTCGAAACGCGGAACCGCAGCCTGCTCGTGCAAGCGTTCCACACCTTCCCCGACGACTACGCGATCGTGAAGAGCCAATCGCTCTTCGAGATCCCGTAGCGCCTTCCTGGCGGCAACCGCTAGCCCTCATGTCCGGATCGTCCATCGAGCGTTTGGTGGGCATCGACTATGGCTCCGTGCGGATCGGCATCTCCCTGGCCGACACCGAGGTCGGCATCGCGAGCCCCTACGAGAACTACAACCGCCGCGGCGACGCGCTCGACGCCGAGTACTTTCGCCGCTTGGCCCGCGAAACCCGTGTGACGCGGTTCATCGTCGGGCTCCCGGTCCATCTGAGCGGCAGCGAGAGCGCCAAGTCGACGGAAGCCCGGCGCTTTGGCAGGTGGCTCGGGGAAACGACAGGCGTGCCGATCGAGTTCTTCGACGAGCGGTTCACCACCACCGAGGCCCAGTCGCTGCTGGCGACCGCCGGGTTCTCCAAGAAACAGCGCAAGGCCCGGCTCGACAAGCTGGCCGCGCAGATCATGCTCTCAGCCTATCTCGAAACCCGCGGCCGCGCCGCCGAACCGCCTCAGGGCCTCGACGACTAGAGTTCCGCCTTCGCCGGCGACGCGTGCCCGGCGGTCGCCAGAGTGGCATCCGATGTCGCGGGCGCGGCGGGGGGCGGACGGAAGAGGTCGTCGTATTGGGTCTGCGCCAGCCGCACCAAGATGAGCTTTTGTTGTTCGCCGCGCGCTCCGCTGGCGAAGAAGTGGTGCCCTAGCGTGCCCGGACTGTCGGGCAGCTTGCCCAGCACGAGCACGTCGCCTGGCGCGAGCAGGACTTCCATCTGCAATTCGTCATACGCCTTGCTTGCCCGCCCCGGCAAGAGCGTCAACATTCCGCCCATGGTGGCGTGCTGCATCCGCGGCTCGCCATATTGGATTTCCGGCAGCAGTTCGAGCCGGGCCTGCCCGTCGCCTTGGGGATGCGTCGTCACCCGGAAAATGGCCTGGGGCTTCGGCAGATTGCCGCCGGTCAGGCGGCCCTGCCCATCGCGATAGAGCACCGCCCACCGCTCGGCCATGTCGGACACGATGATCTCCCCAGATCGCCCCGCGCGGGCATGGCGGCGCTCGCTTTCGAACGGCGCCGGTTGGTCGACCGACGTGAGGGTCAATCCGCCCTGCAGGATCTGGGGCTTGTGGGCATCGAGCAGCTTTTGGATGACCGGAGGCACGCGCCCCGCCACGCGCCCGGCCCGCAGGCCATTGCGGGCCAATTGGGCACGCAGGCCGGCCGGCAGGTGCTGTTCGTCGACCTCTTTCCAGAGTTCGTCGTTGAGTTCCGCGTCGCCGGCGGCGCCGCGAATTGTACAGATTTCGAGCGCCACGCTGTCGGCCGGCATCGTGGGCGCCTCGAGCGGCGAATGACCGGCCTCGTCCAGCGATGCTCCCTGGCCGGCGAGCAAGAGCGGCGCGCAGCCCGCGGCGCCGGGCACAAGACACAGCGCAAGCCACACGACCTGCCTGCCGAAAGGTTGAAAATGGGCCACGAAAAGCGCTAACCAGCCACGAAACACCCCGTATCCCGCCCCGCAGGTTCAACGTCGTCCGCGGCGTCGGGCGAGAAAGGCGGCGTAGGCTAGTCAGATTCAGCGAGAGTGTCAACGCGACTCGGCCCGGCCGGCCCATCGGCGTCGCCAAAGCGGCCGGCGCCACCGGGCAGGCCGCGAAAGTCCAGGCAATTCCTGGATCATTAGCCCAGCCCGAGGGGCTGATGGGTTGGCGAAGCCGAGAAGGCAACGGATCGGCGCGGCGAGCGGCGAGTCGGACCGGCCATTGATTTGGGTAGTCGAAGATTTGTCCCGAAATCATAGCGAATCCGCGCCGTTAACCATTTGACTAATCTGGGCAGCTATCCGACACTACTTAATTCTCCGTTCCCCACAGAAGAACGGTATTCCATTCCCCGGAGAATGCCACCATGGCCCGACTCAAGACGAGCAAGTCTGATCTGATTCGCAAGACGCTGGGCGAGCTCGGCCCCGAGGCCCGCAACCGCGACGTGATCGAGAAGTTGGCTGGTGACAAGATCACCGTCAGCGCGCAAATGGTCAGCACGGTTCGCGCGCGGATGGGCGGAGCGACCAAGGCCGCTGGCGTTCGCCGCCCCGGCCGTCCCGGCCGGCGGCCAGCTCCCGAGAGCGTTTCGCTTTCGGCGCTGATCAACGCCAAGAAGTTGGTCGCGGAAACGGGTTCGCTCGAGGCCGCCCGCCAAACGCTCGACGCTTTGGCTCAGCTTGTGTAGCGAATGGATTCGCGGTGTTGACAACCGCCGTATGCGGCGACCCCTCGGGCCGCGTTGGCCTGCTGCAGCAGGCCAACGCGGCCCTTTTGCGTTTTGAGGAGGTCGATCCTCGTTGTCCGGGCGCGAAGGTGTCTGGCGTGGGAGTGAGGACGCCTGCAATCCTGCCGCGTGTTTCCGGGGCCCGGTCGCCGCTCGGGTCAGATGTTCAGTTTGCTGGGCTCGGCAACAGGCCTAAGGTTGATCAACGACGACGCGGCCCCCGCTTCGAGCGGGCGTCTGGTGAAGCGCCGTTTGTACGACCAATCGCGGAGTGTCGGTCTCATGAAGAAACTCGAACAAGTCGTGCGCAACGTCCCCGGACATTGGGTGGGCGACGGGTTTCCCGTCCGGTCGATGTTTTCTTATCACTCGCCCGTGCCCGTCAGCCCGTTTCTGTTGCTCGACTACGGGGGGCCGGCCGAGTTCGAGCCGTCCCCGGAACCGCGCGGCGTCGACGAGCATCCGCACCGGGGCTTCGAAACCGTGACCATTGTGTTTCAAGGGGAACTGCAGCATCGTGACTCGGGGGGCCATAGCGGCGCCATCGGCCCCGGCGACGTGCAGTGGATGACGGCCGCTTCGGGCGTGGTGCACGAGGAGAAGCACTCCGACGCATTCACCCGTCGCGGCGGGGCGTTTGAAGTCGCGCAACTGTGGGTCAATTTGCCGGCGGCCGAGAAGATGAGCAGGCCTCGCTATCAAGAAATCTTGGCCGCTCAGATTCCCACGGCGGAGTTGCCCGGAGGCGCGGGGACGGCCCGCGTCATCGCCGGAGGTATGCAGGGCGTGCAGGGGCCCGCCAAAACCGTGACGCCCGTGGCGCTTTGGGACTTGACGCTGGCCGCCAATCACCGCGCGGCATTGCCGGTTCCGGCCGGCTACACGGCGATCCTGCTCGTCCGTAACGGCCTCGTCGAGGCTGGCGGCCAGCAGGCGACGAACGCCGAGCTAATGATCTTCGACACCGCCGGCGAAAATGTGGAGTTGACCGCGCAGCGCGACACGAAGGCCCTGTTGCTCGCAGGTCTGCCGATCGACGAACCGGTGGTGGGCTCGGGCCCGTTCGTCATGAACACGCGCGAGGAAATTCGCCAGGCGATCGAAGACTATCAGGCCGGACGGATGGGGACGCTCAGCTGACACGCGGGGGATCGCGGGCGGCTCGATCCCTCGAGAGAGCCGTCCGCGGAGCGGCGCGAAGCGAAGTGCGTTATACTTAAGGGCGTCCAATCTCGCGACCAGTCTCTTCGAGCGGGATGTTTTGCTATGCTCCGGCGAGCTTGCGTAATCTCAGGAGTGGGCGTGCTCTCGGCCCCCGCGGTCGCCCAGGCAGGCATGCCGGCCATCCTGCTCAGCGACCCCGCGCGGCTGCGGGTGCAAACGATCTCTTTCTTCTTGCTGGGCTTTTTGCTTTCAGCCTGGGGCGTGCAGGCGATCTGGAACCGGCTGGGGCGCGAGTTTCCGCGGTTGCCGCGCGCGGGGTATCTCGCGGCGCTGGGCGCCCTGACGCTGTGGGGCCTGCTGTTCATCCTCGTGCTCACGATGATCTCCGGCGCTCGCGAGCTCATGACGCCGGGCGCCTGGGAGAAGGCGGGCTACACGTACAGGCTCAAAATCGACGACCGCGCTCCGCCAGCCGAACCGGTTCCGCCTGAGGCCCTCGCCGAGCGCCGGGCCAAGCTCGAAACGTTGCGGGCCGCGCTCTGGGGCGTGGCGGCGCAACAAGGTGGGACCCTGCCGGAAAGCGTGGAAGCGGCGAAGCTCTACGCGGCCCTCTGGGAAACGCCGCACGTTGCACGGCTGCCCTATGTGTACTTCGGCGGCAGCAAGCTGGGGGAGCCGACGCCGGTGGCGGCGGAGCCGGAGATCTTCGGCGCTGAGCGATTGGTCCTTTCTGCCGACGGACAGATGCGGCTGATGACGAGCGACGCCCTGGCGGCAGAGCTAGCCAAGGGAGCATCTCGTGAACCGGAGACGCCTTCTGCTGGCCCAGGCACTTCGCCCTCGAGCCAACCATGAGCGCCTCCTCCCCCGTGACGTCGCGTGGCCGTCGCCGAATCGTCCGTCTCACCCTGTGGGGCAGCGGGTTCACGGCCTTGTTCTTGCTCACCGGCAACGGAAACCTGCTGCTCCCGTATGCCGATTTCGTCTTTACGCTGGGCGTCGGATGGATCCTGTTCCTCGCGCGCGTTGGACCCACGGTCACACCAAACTTGGCTGGGCTTGCAACCGGCCTTTTCTGCACGGTCTTCGCAGTGGGCATTTTTCACGTTCTGGCCCGACACATGCGAATGGCGGATCGCCTCGGGTCGGCGACGGAGTCCGAGTGGGCCGCGCGTTGGCCGTGGGTAGGAACTCTTGCCGTCGTCGGCGCGCTTGTGCTGACGTTCGCCGCGGGCCTGAGCGCCGCTGGCATGCTCCGTCATTCCGTCTGGCTGGCGTTTTCCGAGGAGAGCTGGTTCAAAGGGATGCCTGCCGCTAAGGCAGCCGCCATCCGCATTCAGACCGCGAACAACCTCAAGCAGATCGGGTTGGCTTGCCAAGCCTACGAACGCGAGCGGGCCAACCTGCCGCCCGGAGGGACATTCGACGCAGCGGGGCGCGGGATGCATGGCTGGCTCACATTCCTGTTGCCCCACCTGGGGCGGCAAGACCTTTACAGCCGCATCGATTTCGCACGCCCCTGGGACGATCCGGTGAACGCAACGGCGTTCGGCACGCCGGTTCCCGGTTTCTACGCTCAGCGTCAGCCGAGCGCTAACGACCAAGGCTACGGCCTGGCCTACTACGCCCTCAACGTGCATCTCGCGCGGACGGGGCGGCCCTTGAATCAGCGTCGCTTCACCGACGGCGCCGCGAACACCATCTTGGCGGGCGAGTTGGTGGAGCGAGTCCCGGAGTGGGGGCAACCGGCCAATTGGCGCGATCCGGAACTGGGAATCAACCAAAGCCCCGCTGGGTTCGGCGGCGTCACCAGGGGGGTAGCGACGTTTCTCATGGCCGACGGCAGCGTGCGCACCATCAGCGACGCGGTCGACCCCGCAGTGCTGCGCGCCCTGAGCACACCGGACGTTGGAGACAAGCTTGACGGGAATCGGTCAACCAACTGAGGCCGGCGCGACCATGAGCGAGCGGACCGCACGGGCAGGACGTATCGTGGGCTTGACCCTGGCAATCGTCTTCGCCTTGTTCGTGCTGGCCTGTCTGGGCTTTGTGCTGCCAGGCGATTTGGCGATCGGCCTGCTGTTCGGCTGGATCTTCTTTCTGGTGCGAGTCGGGCCGCAGTTGCAAGTGTCGTGGGAAGGGGTGGCCACGGCCGCGCTCGCGGCGGGGCTGGCCTGGGGCCTGGGGCATGTGCTGCTGCAGCGGGCGGCGGGTGCCGTCGGTCGACCCGTTTGGCGGCGTGCAAACACCACCGCCCTGCTCGCCGCGGTCGTGCTGGGGTTCGTGGCCGGCATCGCCGCCGTGGGCATTGCGCATCAACTCGCCTGGCTAGTCCGGTCGCCGGAGCCGTGGCTCCACGACTCCTTCGAGGTACGGCGACGCATTCAGTCGATCAACAATCTGAAACAGCAGGCGCTCGCGTTCCATTCTCATTACGACAAACATGGCCACGCGCCGCAAGCGGGCACGTTCGACGAGGAAGGTCGCGGCCTGCATGGTTGGTTGACGTTTCTGCTTCCTTCGCTCGAGCAGCAGCAACTCTACGACGGAATCCAACTCGATCGTCCGTGGTCCGATCCGGTAAACGTCGAGACCTTCCGCATTGCAGTGCCGGGTTATCAATTTCCTCGCGCCCCTCAGAAGACGCCCGACGGCTACGCCACGGCCCACTACGCGCTCAACGCCCGTCTAGTCCGCCCGGGGCAGCCCATCCAACTGATCGGCCCGCCCGACGGCGCGGCGAACACGATCCTGGCCGGCGAAGTGATCGAGAACACCCCCGCCTGGGGCTACCACGCCAACTGGCGCGACCCGGCCCTTGGCATCAACCGCAGTCCGCAAGGCTTTGGCAGCCCCAGCCACTACGGGGCCAGCTTCTCCTTCGCCGACGGCAGCGTGAAGTTCTTGAACGACGACATCGACCCCCAAGTGCTCCGCGCGCTCAGCACGCCGGACGGCGGGGAGCGATTGGACGATCCGGACCGTCCGAACGATGCTCACTTGCGACAATGAACGCGGCCTATGAGCAAGCTAGCTGGGACCTCGCGAAAGCGGCTGCGGTGGGCGGCCGGCATCGGCCTAGTCCTCATGCTGCTCACTTGCGTGGTTCCCCCCGCACCCTTGGATGTCGCCTTCAATCTGCTTTTCGGTTGGGTCCCCTTCGCGCTGGGCATGCTGGAGGATGAGCCGGCGATTTGGCGGCGACTGCTGCTGGGTGTGGCTGCGACGTTCGTGCTCTTCGTCGCACAGAGGTTGCTTGTTCGCTTAGCCCCGCGATCGTCGCTGCCGCTGAGTCTGGGGTTGGCCGCCGCGGTCTTGATTGCCGTTGCGAGTTTCGCGGCCCTGCGCATTGCACAGCAAACCCTGGCTCTCGCGCAGTCCCCCGATCCGCTCTTGGTGGGCGTCTGGAGAGCCACGCGCCGCATTCAGTCCGTCAACAGTCTCCGCGAGATCACCTCTGGCGCCGCGACCTACGGAGACGTGCACGGCCAACCGCCGTTCGCAGGAGCGCTCGATCCCGGTGGTCGCGGGCAACACGGCTGGCTGACCCATTTGCTCCCTCACGTCGAGCGGCAAGATCTCTACGATCGCGTCGACTTCCGACGACCATGGACCGATCGCGCGAACGCCGAGGTGTTTCGCACGCCGGTTCGGCCTTACCGAATGCTCTTCGAGCCGGAATACACGTCCGCAGGATATGGCATCGCTCACTACAGCCTCAATGCTCTTCTGGTGCGTCCCATTCAACCGCCGCGAGCAGCGGCCTACCCCGATGGCGCCGCGCAGACGATTCTGGCAGGAGAGGTGATCAAGAACGTGCCTGCCTGGGGGTATCACGCCAACTGGCGCGATCCCACATTGGGGCTCAATCGGAGCCCGCAGGGCTTTGGCAGCCCGCACCACGGCGGAGTCAATGTTTCGTTCGCCGACGGCGGCGTGAAGTTCCTGAATGACGACATCGATCCCCAAGTGCTCCGCGCCCTCAGCACGCCGGACGGCGGGGAGCGGGTACAGGATGAGCCGAGGAAGTGGTAGCGCGGGGGCGAGTCCGATCGACGCCGCTGTTCTGCGAGAAGCACCTTGGAGCGGCGCCAAGGCGACTATGCCGAAAGCACCGACGCTGCGCACAAACGAGCAGCGCGCCCATGGCCAGGAGAACTGCGGAGTTCGCCTCTGGCACGGCGGCAGCGGCCGGGGGCTCGAAGGCTGGGCCTTGCTGGCCGAAGTTCTTCTTGAGCGCGCCGAAGTCGGAGAGCGTCACGACGCCGTCGCCATCGAAATCCCCTTGGGCGACTCGCCCCTTGCCGCCGAAATGCTGTTTGAGCGCGCCGTAGTCGTTCAGGTCGACACGTCCGTCGAGATTGGCGTCGCCTGCGATCGCGGTGACGACGAGCACCGCGTTGTCGCGGACGATGGGGGCGAGCATCCAGCCCTTGCCCAACAGCAAGCCGCCGCTCCCGAAGTCCCCCTCGATTTGAGTTGCGCGCAGGACAACCTGAGCCTCGCCCAAGGGAGGAAGCACACCCCCTTCGTTCGCGAGTTCCACCCGGCCGCCAAGGTGCGCCTGCCCTTGAACTTCGTAAAGGGCGTGCGTCTCGAAGGGCCGAAAGGCGACGTGCAGCGTGCCAGCCGCTAATTGCGTGTAGTCGCCAGCGACCGTGAGCGCGCCACCGAAGGGCGTTTTCAGCGATCCTGCATTCGTGATGTCGGCGGCCAGCAACCCATTTCCTTCGAAGCTGGCGCCTGCTCCCAACTGGATCTCGCCGGCTCGCAGCTCGGCGTCTTGGAATTTTTGCACGCGCACCCCCTCGAACGCGACCGTGCGCTGGCCGAAATCGGCGATGCCCTGTTCGACCGTGAGCGCGCTCGAGCCGGTGGGGTCGCGGTACGACTCCAAATTGGGGAGCGCAAGCGTTCCTCCGCTCACCAGGAGCTCGGCCGTTCGAGCATCGAGGTGCGAGGCGTCCACTTCGAGTTTCCCTCCGGAGGCCGCAAGCCTGGTATTGTCGAGCATCGAGAGCGGACCAAACGACACCTCGGAACCCGTGTCCGACGCGGATACGTCGGCGCGCGTCAGCGACGTTAGCGCCGGTGCGGCTAGTTTGCCGCCTTCGCGGGCTGCCAAGACGGCCGGCGTCTCTCCTTGGCCGACCAACTCGGCGAGCGTCGGAAGAGTAAGCACCGTTTGAGGTTGCTGAACTCGCAGGTCGAGCCCCCGGGCCGTAAGTTTCGCTGCCGTGTTGAGCTCCATTTGGGCGCCCGCTTGCACGGCGATCATCACTTGATCGAGCGCCGCGAGCGGGCCCGTGTCGAATTGGCTGCCCGGCTGCGCAAGGTCGATCGTTGCGTTGGCGAGCGAAGTGAGCGCCGGCGCATGCAAGCGCCCTCCCCCATGAATTTGCAGTTGAATGCCGGCAGGCTGATCCACCGTCAGCGATTGGAGCCGCGGCAAGTTGGCCAAACTGCCAGCATCCTCGACGCGAATCTCCACCGTCGAAGCCGCGAGCGCCTCGACGGCCGGAAGATCGAGCTGTCCGCCCGCCTGCGCCAGCAAGTTCACCGTGTCGTTGGCCGTGCCCGTGGTCCAGGCGGGCAGGGCCAGCACCGAGCCGGCGCCCACGGATTCGCCGCGCAAGGTTCCTTCCACCCGCAGCAAGGCGGGCAGCGTCAGCGATGCGCCGTCACGGGCCTCGAGTTGCGCATGGTTCAGGATCGTCAGGCTCGGCGCGCCGACCGCGCTTCCCAGGCCTGTGGAGCTCAGCTCCACGCCGCGGGCCGCGGTCAGGGCCTGCAGTTGAATGCGGCCGCCGTCTTTGGCCAGCAAACGCGTGACGTCGTTGCTGTTGAGCAGCGTCGCCATCCGATTCAGGTCGATGACGCTTCCTGGACCTTCGGACCGGAACTCGACGTTGCCGGCGATCAGATTGGGCACAGAGCTCAGATCGATGCGTCCGCTATGCAGCGCCTGTATGAGCGAAAACCCCGCCGAAGCTCCGCGGAAAGCGGTGACTGCCGACAGGTCGACCACGCCGCCGTCGGCGTTGATGTAGTTGCCGCGCGAACCGGGCGCCACGTTCAAGCCCGTCACAGCTGGAAACGCGAGCAGCGCGCCTGAGAGGGCATTGACCTGGATGAAGTCGATCGTAGTCAGCCTCTCGAGTTGCAGTTGGCTGCCGAAGCCAGAGGCTTCGACATAGACGCCTTCGAGACGCTCGAGCTTCGGAGTCAGAATGCGGCCGCCGCCACTTACCCGCAATTGGGCTGAGCCCACGCCCACGAAGCTCTCGAGATTGCTGAGATCGATCACTGCCCCTGCGCCTTTGGCCTCCAGCCAAGGTTGGGCTCCGTCGAGCTGTTGAAGGCCGCTCAGGTCGATCGTGCTCTGCGCCTCGGCATAGAATCCCGGCGTGATCCAGCCCTGGAAGGGCGGCGCTCCAATCGTCTGCACGGCCGAAAGATCGATGCGGCTGTTGCCGCCGCCAGTGCGAAATGTGCCGCGATCGAGTCGATCTACGAGCGGAAAAGCGAATTGGGCGCCGGTGAATGCCTTGAGCGTGAGCGAATCGAGCTTCGCAAGGTGCGACAAATTGAGCTTGCTGGCGGCACCGATCGCCGTGATATCGGCGTTCTCGATCTGCTCAGTGGAAAAAACGACTTCGCCCCCGTTGCGCACTTCGATCAGCGCCCCCTGATAGTCGCGTAGACTACTGAGATCGACCTTGCTGCCAGGGCCGTCGGCCAGAATACCCGACTGAGGTTGGATGCTGGTCAAGTGCGGTGCGTTGACGACTCCGCCATCCCATGTCCACAGTCGGACACCCCATCCCGTTACGTCCTCGAGCGCCGGCAAGTCGATGCGGCTGCCCGCGCCATCGGCCCAAAACGTAGGGTTCCAAGGGTCGGCCGCATAGTGCTTGGCCGCAGGCAGACTGACGTGTCCTCCCTGCTGCGCGCTGACCTCGGCGCCGCCGGTGAAGAACACGCCGCCCAGCCCTTGAAAGACGGCCCCTTGCCCAGATACGTCCAGTCGGCTTTGCCGGGCCAAAGTAACGTTGCCCGAAACGTTGAGCTGGCTGTCTTTGACCGTCAGGAACTGATAGTTCGTCAGCGTCTTGACGGTGTCGGTTCCCTGAGTGTGGTCGATGTGAATGTAGAGGGGTTCGTTTGGCCCCAGAACCACGTTGTCGGCGGGGCTCGGCAACGCCGGATCGCTCGACCAGTTGGCAGGCGCCTGCCAAGAGCCGCCCTGCCCGTTCGTCCAATTCACGACAGCGCCGCGCGAAACGCCAACCCACCCCAGTATGGCCAGCCCCCAAAACAAGCAACGGTACAGAATCCTCACATACATCCTTTGGCTGAAACGCGGAGACGACGGAACTCCGCATTGCTGCGGCCAATCAACATCCTGCCCCGCCCGTTTGGACCGGTCAAGCGCGCGGCGGACTCCAGGGCGAGAACGACGCCAGCTAGGGCAGCACCTCCGTACCGGGGAACGCTTGCCGGAGCTGGGCTACGCCAGCCGCCGTCACTTTCGTGCTCTTTATGGAAAGAGTCCGCACCGTCGGCAACGACTGCACGGCCGTGACAATCGCCGGCAGATCGCCGTCGCCGATTGGAGCGCCCGCGAGGTCTACATCCACGCCGACTTGGCTTCCCAACTCTACCAGCATGACGCTGCCGCCGAGTTGCCGGATGCGCTGGATCGCGGCCACCTGGTCGACCGTGAGGGGATGGTAGTGGAACACGCAGCCTGGCAGCTTCTGCTGCAAGCGATCAACCGCCGGCGCCGAGAGGGCGTTGTGCTCGAGCATCAAATGCTCCAAGTGCGACAGTCCTTCGAGCGAGGCCAACCCCTGATCGGTGATCCGCGTGCTCGAGAGATTGAGCGCGCGCAGGCGGGGGAGCGTTTCCAAGTGAGGGCGCAAGCTCGCGAGCTGCGCGTCGTCGAGGTCGGACCGGCCCAGGAACAGGTATTGAACTCCCCGCCGCCCCAGCAGTTCCATCTTGCCGTCGCTGCCGCCGCGGATCTCGCGGCCTAGCACGCGCTCGAAGGGATCGACCGCGCGACGGAATTCGCGGAATTGGTAGATGCATGCCGACGGGAGCGCGGCGAACAGCGCGAAGATGAGCAGCGCTTTCAGGCTGAACTGTGGGCGCGGCATGGGCAAACCGCCTTCACTCGAGTCCGAACTCACTCGGAAGGTACTGCGGCGATTCGCGGCGCAAGGCGAGTTCGATCGAGTGGCGGAGGGAGTCGACTTGCCACTCCAGTCTCTCGAGCCAATCCTGATCGTCGACCGACAACGCCGAATTCGCCAACGCGGCCCGCGCTTCGGTATCCTCGCGCACGGCCTCCTTCAGCGCCTTCTGGTACCAACCCACAGCCGGCTCGTATTGTTCGAGCTCGTGGAACGTTGCGCCCAGACACGCCCACAACACTCCCGCGTCTTCGAGATGGCCGTACCGCTCGTTGGCCCGCAAGAAGTGCGCGAGCGCTTCGTTCGGCTCGTCGCGATCGAAGTGCATGAGCCCTTGTTGGAACGCGGCACAGTCGGTATCGAATGAACGCCCTTCGGATTCGGCTTGAGGATCGTCTACTTCTTCCGCAATCGCTCGGTAGACAGCCGCCGACTGCTCTCGGCGGCCGACTTGGTGCAAGAACCACGCCAGGTCGATGACTTCCTGCGTCCACCCGGATTCTGCGTAACGCTTGACGAACGCATAGATCTGCAGCAGTTCGTGATCATCCCCCGCGAGTTCGGGGCGCATACCGCCGGTGCAGGTCAGGTCGTATAGCTCATCCCCCGTCGCTGCCAAATAGGCTTCGACGCGGGCCTCGATATCAGGCGGGAACTCAAAGTCCGGTAGTTGAATGCGACCGTACATAGCATGTCCTGCAAAGAAAACCCGCAGTGCCTGAGGACACGAGCACCGTTACCGCTCGTTCACCCAACCGCTCACCGTAAACTCGCCCGACCGCCGCACCACCGCGGTCACCGCGCCGTCGCGGGCGGTGTGCCAAACTCTCCGCGTCGTGCCGCGAAAGGCCGTTTGGGCGCCTTCCAGGTCGCGGCCGCGGCCGCCGCTGATCACCACGTGCTCGGGGTCGCTCCAGGCCAGGAAGTTGGGCGGGTTGCTGTTGGGGCTGCCGTGGTGCGGGGCCATCACCAGGTCGCAATCGAGCGGCGCTTCGGCCAACAGGTCGCGCATTCCTTCGGCCTCGAGGTCGCCGGGGAGCAACAGGCGCCGCCCGGCGTATTCGATCGAGAGCACCAGGCTCGAGGCATTGTCGGTAGTGTAGGCCTCGCGCTCGAGCGGATGGAGCGCCTCCACGCGGCATTCACCCCCCACGCGCAACTTGTCCCCCGACCACATGCTGCGCACCGGCACGCCCACCTCGCGAACCACCTGGAACACCGCCTGGGCGAGCGACGAATCGGAATCGAGCGTGTAGGGCGTGGTGTAGACCACGCCGATGGAGAAGCGCTCGACGAGTTCAGGCAGGGCATTAAAGTGATCGGCGTCGGCGTGCGACACGATCACCGCGTCGAGGTGGGTGATCCCCCGCGACCACAGGCAATCCGCGATCGACCGCGCCGCGCCCTGCGGCGAGCCGAGCGCCCCGGCGTCGTAGAGCACGTTCTGCCCGTCTGGCAGTTCCAAGAGTGCGCCGCAGCCGTGCCCCACCGAGACGAACGTCAGTCGCAATTGCGGCTCGCGCTCGCCGGCCAAACTCGGCGCCACAGCCCCCGCTGCGCACCACAGCACGAGCACGGCCGCCGACCACCGCGGCGGCAACCGCAGCCGCGGCCACGCCAGCCAGGCGCCCAGCAGCCCATAGAAACCGAGCAGCCACCAGGTGGCTGGTCCGGCGACCCAGAAGTGGCTCGAGGGAAGTTCGCGGGCAACAGCGATCGCCCCGTCCATCACGCTCAACCCGGCTGAGCAAAGCCAGCCGCACACGAGCGCGAGCGGTGGCAAAAACCAACCGAACAGCAGCACGCCAAACCCAGCGAGCAGGGCTACCGTGCTAGGGATCCACAGCAAGGGATTGAGCGGAATCGACGAGAGCGAGAGCAAATGAAAGTGCGCCATCGTGAGCGGTAAGCTGACCGCCCAGATCGCCACGCCCACGAGCGTCAGGTGCCAGAACCAGCGGCCGGCGCGCAGGGCCGCCCGTTGAGGCCAGGGGCGGGCACGCTCTACGAGCCGCTCGAGCGCTTCGCCGTCTTCGTCCGTCGAAGCGCGCGACCACCGGTACCACCAGCCCATGGTCGCTACTGCCATGAACGAAAGCTGCGGGCCGACGCGAAATAGATCGGCCGGGTTGAGCGCGAGCACCAGCAGCGCCGCCGCCGACAGCGCATTGAAGCCTACGTTGGCCCGACCCAGCCACTGCCCGCCGCAAAGCAGCGCGACGAGCACGGCTGCCCGCACCGCAGGGGGCTCGGCCCCGCTGACGAGCACGTAGGCGGCCGTGAGCAGCGCCACGCTGGCTAGCGCCGTGCGCCGGGGAAGCCATCCGAGCCGCAACAGGCTGAGGAGCGCGGCGGCCAGAATGCCTACGTGCAGCCCGGAGATCGAGAGCAAGTGGATGGAACCGGTCTCCATGTAGGCGTCGACCTCGTCGGGCTCGATCGCCTCGCGCTGACCAAGCAGCAGGGCCTGAGCCACGGGCAACTGGCTGGCCGTCACATAGCGGTGCAAGTCGCGGTCGCCCGCGGCGCGCAGGTTGTCGAGCAGGCGGCGCAGCGACCAGGAACTGCCGGTCGCGAGTTTCTTCACGCAGTCCGGCGTTTCGCAGCGGAGCACTGTCAACAGACGGTCTCCGCGCTGGTGACGGGCAAAGTCGAACTCGCCCGGGTTGTCGGGGGGGAGCGGCCGGGCCAACTGGCCTACGATGCGTACGCGATCCCCTGCGCCGTAGCCCAGTAGATGCCCTTCGACAAGCAAGGTCGTGCGCCCGCTGGCCGAGCGCCAATGGTCGCCGTCGCGAACCGCCACGAGTTCGACGATCGCGCGAGTGCGATCGCCGCGGGGCGGGCTGCCGAGGGCAGGAGTGCGCGGGGCGGGGATCAACCGCGGCGCCGCCACGACCACCGCCTCCACGCAGGCGGGCGCCTGGTCGAGGCGGGCAAAGCGGGCCACTTCGTCGGCCGCATAGAGATTCCACCAGGCATGGTGCCAGCCGGCGCCCAGAGCCGCCCAACCCAAGAGCAGAGGCGCAGCCCCTGCGGCATTAGAAAACTTGCGAGTTCCGATCGCCCAAACTGCGAGTCCGATTCCACCCGCCAATCCCAATGCGCCCAGGGACCACTGCGGCCCGTAGGCGTCGAAGGCGATTCCGGTCGCAACAGCCACGACCACGGCCACCAAGGGCTGGTAACGGGGCGCGGCGGCGGCCGGCGCGGATTCCATGGCCAGGGCAAGGAGGCGAGTCGAGAAGGCCGGAAACGACTGTTGACCGCCCAACGATCAGGCGGCAGCGACTCGCTCGATTGTACCGCCGCGTCGGCCGGAAGCCATCACGCGGCGCGCCAAAAGGCTGCTTACCAGGCCAGCTCGAAACCAAACGAGAGGCCGGTCGCGATCACGTAGTCGCTGGTCATGATCTGCGGCGGAGTGACCGGGTTGAACGTGATCTGACTGTTGGCGGTGGCGATGCCCTGCAGATAAATGAAGTCCCAAGAGGTGCGCAGCTTGCAATTGGTTCGCAGCATGTACTCGGCGTGGATGTTCGTCTCGACCATGAAGGTCAGATTCTGGCAGGCCGCCCGCTCGTCGCGATCGGGCGGAGCGTTGGTCGCCACGATGTGGACCAGGCTGCGCTGGTCGGCGAAGTTCACGAGGCCGGCGATCTTGCCCAGCATGCCAAACCGCCAGAAGCCGTGTTGGCTGGAGAAGTCGTAGCCAAACTGGGGCCCAACCAGATCATTGTGGGTGCGGACGAAGTAGTCGCCCGACAGGATCTCGGGGTTCGGGCCGCGGGCGATGAACTGATAGCCTTCGTTCACGCGAATGTACCGCAGGCCGAGCATGAACGTGTTCACGAAGCGCGGGTTCGCCTCGCGGACCCAAGAGCCATCGGGCGACATGAGCATGCGGTCGCGGCCCAAGCGATCGATCCGAAAGAAGTTCAACTCGTAGCTGTTGAAGTCAGCCTGGTACTGGGCGGCGTGGAACTCGTCGAAATTGAAGCCCGGATAGTTGACATCGGGGATTAGGCGGATCTGGTTTTCGGTGCTGCCGGGAGTGCTGTTGAGCTGCGAGGCGCCGTCGAACTGAAACAGCCCGTAGAAGGTGAACTCCATGCTGTAGTCGCGGTTGCGGTCGTCGCTGCCCAGCAAGCGGCCCAGAGTCAGACGCGTGCCCGGCGTGAAACCGAGCGTGGCGCTGGCAGTGGTCATGATCTCGTCGGAGTTGGTCTTGCCGGAGAGAAACCGCTTGAGGTTGCGGGCACGGCCGAGCACGACGACGTCTTGTTGGGTGTACCACAGGCCGCGCTGCACCCAGGCCTCGCTCGAGGCGACGGGGGCCGGGCCTCCGTCTTCGGAGAACTCACCTTCCTCGAAGCCTTCTTCCCAAATGGGCTCGCCCACCGCCCCGCCCACGATGGGGGGCGATTCGGTGACCACGCGCTCGCCGACAACCTCTTCCTGGGCCCACAAATGGGCTGGAAAAACGAGCGCCGCGGCGGCTAGCAATGCCAGACATCCTTGTGCGGCGAGTCTCACCAGGTTCTCCTTCTTCACAGGTCGTCGGGCCCGTTGTCTTGCTCAATGCACCGCCCGCGGGGCGCGGCGCCGTTTGCCCCATCCTCAATCGACCAAATCCAGGCTTCGCGACAGGAATAATCGCTAAAATCGGCAAACAGGCCGCAATCTTCCCAAATACACAGCCGTCGAGGCCCGAGCTCCGTGCGCTGGGCCAATTGCCGGACGGCGGCCAATAGGCGATTATTCAGGCAAATGGCCCCGGCGGATCGGGGCCGTGCTAGCAACCCGTTCTTGGGAGCCGCGCCACGCCATGTCGAATCCCCTCGAGTCCCTCGTCGCCTGCGGCACCAAGCTTTGGCTCGATTCGATCGACCCCGATCTGATCCGCACCAACCGCGCCTGGGGCGCAAGCGGCGCCACGTCGAACCCGATCATCGTGTCGGACCTGATCAAGACGGGCCGCTTCGACGAAGACATGGAGCGGCTCTTCAGCCAGGGACTGCCCGACCACGACGTCGCCTGGAAGCTGACCGACCAGCTCGTGTCGGAAGCCCAGCAGGTGTTCCATCCGGTGTGGCAGGAGACCCAGGGGAACAATGGCTACGTCAGCTTCGAGCTCGATCCGCTGCTCGAGGACCCGCAGGCAGGCCCGCCGCATGCCCAGCGCGTGGCCCGCTACCTCGAGCTTGGCAAGCAATGGGCCGCCGGGCACGAGAACCGCATGATCAAAATCCCGGCCACGCCCGCCGGGCTCGACACAATCGAAGAGCTGGTGGCCGCCGGCGTCACGCTCAATGTGACGCTCATCTTCAGCCCCCGCCAGTATCGCGCGGCCCGCGACGCCGCCTGGCGCGGCGCTCAGCGGCGCAAGGACACCAAGGGCTTCAAGAGCGTTTACAGCATCTTCGTGTCGCGCGTCGACGTGTACACCGAGAAACACGTCCCCACGCTTTCCCCCGCGGCGCAGGGGCTGGTGGGCATCGTCAACGCCAAGCAAATCTGGGCCGAGAACCAGAAGTTCTGGGCCGACAAGAAGCTGGCCCGCCAGCAGGAAATGATCTTCGCTAGCACGGGAACCAAGAAGCCGGAGGACCCCGCCTGGAAGTATGTCGAGGCGTTCGCCGGCAGCGACATCGAAACCAACCCGCCGGCCACGAACGAAGCGGTGATGAAGAGCGGCCGCACCTTCACCCGGCAAATCGACAAACTGCCGCCGCCGGCCGTGCTCGACGAGATCGCCCGCCAGGTCGACATGGAACACCTGGAGTCCACCCTGATGGCCGAAGGGATCGAAAAGTTCGCCTACCCACAGCAGGCGCTGCTCAAGTTGATTGGGGAGAAGCGGGCGGCGCTGGCGGGAGCGCGGTAGCAGGCCGGCCTGGGCTGCTCCCGCCCCCGCTCCCGATTTGCTAGGATGGTGGGCCTGGCAGGCCGAAACCGTTGTCGTTTCGGCCTGCTCGCTTGGGCGGACCCCGTCTCCAGCCCGGCCCCACCCTCTCCGTAAGCCAGGATGCCCGAATGGCCCTCGATCCTTACCAGCCGTGCCCTTGCGGCAGCGGCAAGAAGATCAAGTTCTGCTGCGCCGACGTGGCCGGCGAGCTCGACAAGCTGCAGCGGATGCTGGCCTCGGAGCAGTACGCCGCCTGCGTCGATCGGGCAGACCAGCTCCTGGCCAAGCACCCCGACCGGCCGGCCCTCTATTCGTTCAAAATCGCGGCGCTCGCCTCGCTCGGCCAGCGCGAGGCCATGGCCCGCACGGTGGCTGAGTTCGCCGCGAAGCACCCCGGCAACCCGCTTGCCCTCGCGGAACAGGCGATGATGGCGGGCGAGCGAGGCGAACTGGTCGAAGCGGTCAGCCTGCTGCAAGAGGCCGTGGAGTCGGGGGTCGATCCACTCCCGTCCGCGCTGGTGGCGGCCTTCGGCGGCGTCGGCAATTACCTGGCAGTCGACGGTTTCCTGCCTGCCGCCGTGCAGCATTTGGCGACCGAACTTTCGCTCGTCGAGAGCCCTGAGTCGGCGATGGGCAGCCAGCGGTTGTCGCAGGTGTTGTCGGCAGCGCAGGTCTCGCCGCTGCTGCGACAAGTCTTCACGCTGCGTGGCCTCGAAGAAGGAAGCAAAGCGTCTGCCGAACTCCGCGCCGCAGTGGCGCCGGCCAAGAGGCTGCAATGGCGTAAAGCCAAGGACGCCGTGGCCGCGCTCGCCGACAAGGCGCCGCAAGATCCGCTCGTGTGGCGCGACTTGGCCGTGCTCCGCGGCTGGCTCGCCGATGAAGCGGGCGCCGCCGAGGCCTGGCGGCACTTGGCCGCGCTGCCAATCCCGCAGGATCAGGCCGTGGAGGCCGAGGCCATGGCGCAGCTCCTTTCCGGCGACTTCATGGCCGAGTCGGTCGAGTTGGTGAAATCCGTTTACACGCTGAATTCGCTCGACGAGGCCGACGCACGCATCGCCGCCGACGCCCGCTTTCAGAGCACCCCCTTCGACGCCGCGGCTTGGAACCCCGAGATGGGCCCGCCGCCGCGGAAGTTCTTGTTCGTGCTCGACCGGCCCAAGGTTGCCGCGTCTGCAAAGCTCGATCTCGACGCCCTGCCTGAAACGCTGGGCGAGGCGCTCTTGTTCCCCAAGCAAACCGATCGCGAGGCCCGGCTCGAGCTCATGGGCCGCCAGGACAAGACGCCCGCCGCGCTCGAAGTGCTCCGCGCCGCGCTCGGCGATTTGCTCGGCCCGCAACAAGGGGATGCAGAGGTCATTGGCAACACCGGCGTGTTCGACGATCTGATCGCGCAGCGCCCCGCCTATCCGCCGGACACCACGATCGACCAGCACGACGAGCAGAACGTGGGCTGGCTGCGGCGGGCCTTGTTCGAACGCCTGCCCAAGATCCCGCTCAAGCTGCTCGGCGGCCGCTCGCTCGAACAGGCCGCGCCCGACGAGTCGGTCCGCGTCAAATTGCTCGCGCTCCTCTCGCACGTGCGGGCAGCCCTCTCGAACCTGGCTGGGCAGTTTGATTTTGATCAACTCTTCACGCGCTTGAGCCTGCCGCAAGCGGCCAAGACCACGGTCAACGAGCAAGAGTTCGACGAGCTGCCACTGGCTAAGTACTTGGATCTCGACCTGGCCGCGCTCGACGAGGAAATGCTCACCCGCGTCTTCTCGCGGAGCGTGATTTCGGGCATGCCCGAGGTCGCCATCAAGGCGGCGCGGCTGCTGGCAGCCAACGAGTCGAGCGACGTGCAGGCCGAGGCCTACGGCTACCTCGCGCAGACCGAGATCAGTTCGAAGGCGGCGCTCGAGGACTTGGCCAAGGCCCAGCAGGCGGCCGACCGCGTAGGCCGATCGTCGGCCCCTTGGGACATCATGGAGCTCGGGCTGCGGGCACGCCGCGGCGACTCCGACCGCTTCCTCGAACTGCTCAAGCACGTGCAAACCGTGCATGGCCGCGAGCCCGGCGTGATGCGGCAACTCAGCGGGCTCTTGATGCAGATGGGCATCCTCCGTCCCGACGGCACGGCCGCCATGCCGATGGGGCCGGAGCCCGAGCCGGCGGGGCTGATCGTTCCCGGCGGCGCGAGCGAAGCGGGGGGCAAGCTCTGGACCCCCGGCGGCGATGAGCCGCGCCGCGAGAAATCGAGCCTCTGGGTGCCAGGGAGCTAAGGGGCGGGTGGCTGGGGTCGAGCGCAGCGAGCCCCCAGCAACAACGTTAAACCCGGGCGCGCCCATGAGCGAATTCGATCGCCAAGTGATGTTGCGGGCCCTCGAGTTCGCTGCCCGTGGCCGCGGATTCGTCGAGCCGAACCCGCTGGTGGGGTGCGTGATCGTGCGCGAGGGGCGGATCGTGGGGCGCGGCTGGCATCAGCGGTTCGGCGGCCCGCACGCCGAGGTCGAAGCGCTGGCCGATGCCGGCGACCAAGCCCGCGGGGCCGACCTCTATGTCACGCTCGAGCCGTGTTGCCACCACGGCAAGACGCCTCCCTGCACCCAGGCGATCTTGCAGGCCGGGGTGACGCGCGTGGTGGCGGCGATGGCCGATCCCTTTCCCCAAGTCGCCGGCGACGGGCTGGCCGGACTGGCCGCGGCCGGAGTACGCGTCGAAGTGGGTTGCTGCGAAGCTGAGGCCCGGCGGCTGAATGCGCCCTATCTCACGCTCCTGGGCCAAGGCCGGCCGTGGGTGATCGCCAAATGGGCGATGACGCTCGACGGCCGCATCGCCACGCGCACCGGCGACAGCCGCTGGATTTCGAGCGAAGCCTCGCGGGCAATCGTTCACCAGTTGCGCGGCAGGGTCGACGCAATCCTCGTCGGCCGGGGGACGGCCGAGGCCGATGACCCATTGCTCACCGCGCGGCCGGCTGGACCGCGCACTGCCCTGCGGATCGTCGCCGACCGCCGGGCGAAACTGGCCTCGACGAGCCAGCTCGTGCGCACCGGGCGCGAAGTCCCGGTCTTGGTCGCTGCCGGTCCGGAAGCCCCGGCCGAAGACATCGCGCGGCTGCGTTCCGCCGGCTGTGAAGTGTTCCCCTGCGCGGGCGCGAGCGACGGCGAACGCCTGCAGGCATTGCTCGCCGAGTTGGGGCGACGCCGGTTCACGAACTTGCTCGTCGAAGGGGGCGCCGGGCTGCTTGGCGCTTTTTTCGATGCCCGGCTGATTGACGAGGTGCAGGTGTTCATCGCGCCGAAGCTGGTCGGGGGAAGCGCGGCGCCAGGACCGCTGGGGGGGCTGGGCATCGCCGCTGTGGCCGAGACTGTCCCGCTGGCAGATCTGCGGGTGGAGTTCGTTGGCACTGATCTGCATCTCCGCGGAGTGATTGGCGAGAACCGAGGCTAGATGCTAGATTCGCGCCGAAGAATCGCAACGGGCGCAGGCTATTGGATTGCGGTAGGGCGCGGCGCCGTAGCACATCCCCCGCGGGTTTTAGCAAATTCTCACGTGTTCCTCACGTGCCGAATAATTGACTTCGCCCCCCGCAGCGGCTCATCATGCGCAAGTCAGCCGGTGGAGGATCTCCTTCTCCCTTCTCTCCGATGCAGGTTGGACGGTGACGAAGAACCGCAAGTGGTTCACCGGAGTGCGGATTCGGGCAGTGATTGTCCCGCTACTCGGCTTGTGCTCCGCGGTCTGGTGGGCCGATACCGGAGCAGCCGCGTCTGTAATGTTCGACGACAGAAGCTACCATGGTGTCGGCGAACTCCCTCCGTGGATCTCGCGAAATCCGCACTGTCTCGAGGACTTCGAGGACGGCCAGTTCAATCTGCCCGGTTTGAAAGTGCGCGATCAAGGGCCTATCACGGCCAGTCCTCTTGCGCCTTCCTCGAGTACTCGATCCATTGAGCCCGAGGGCTACTCCTTCGGCCCACTGTTCGAGTTCGTCGCTCCCGTTGAGCCGTCGCTCCATCATTCCCAGATCGAACTCGCTTTTGACCCGTCGTTACCCGGGCAGCAGCGTCACGTCTTTGGCTTTGCTCTCACGGGCCTACCGACGGACGCGCATTTTTCGATTAGCGTGTTCGACGACGATGGCCTGATGCTGGGCGAGTTGGCTCAGTCAATCGAGGCGCTCGAATCCAGCCGGTTCTTCTCATTGGAGTCGTCGGCACCAATCGGCGCCATCAAGATCCGTTCGGGAACCAGCGGCAAGCCCTCGTTCTTTCAGATCGATCACGTGGTATATGCGGTTCCCGAAATCGCGACGTTTTGGATGATCACGTGCGCCTTCGCCCACGTAGTGGTGGTGCGTTGTGTCCGCGTCCGGCTGAACAGGCGACCGAATAGTTACGAACGAGGTAATCGTCGCCCTTCGTTGTTTTGCACAAGGAAGTACTCCGATGCGTGTTGTTCCCGTTCTGTGCTCGGTGATTATCTGCTCCACGGTCGTTGCTCTAGCAGATCCGAGCGTTGCTCAGTCTCTGGATCAGGGGGATCAGGGTGATGTTTCTTCGCCTTCGCTGCCTGCCTCGGGAGAGCCCGGCGACGCCGATCCACCCGTGTCCTCCGGTATTCTTCCCTCGGCGCCACAGATCGTTCCTGCACTTGCGCTTGATTCGACGCCGCTCGGAGCATTCCAACGCCGCTTTCTGAACCATCCGGTTCTGGCGATCCCTGCGGGGAGTTACACAACGGTCAACAATCCTGCGGACTACGTGGCCGCTGCGGGGGCCGGAACGGATGGCGTTGTTGCTGTCTTGATCACACAAACGTGCTCGTCGAAGGGGGCCCTGGGCTTCTTGGCGCTTTCTTCGATGCCCGGCTGATCGACGAGGTGCAGGTCTTCATCGCGCCCAAGTTAGTGGGAGGGAGCGCGGCGCCGGGGCCGCTCGGAGGCCTGGGTTGGGAAAAGATGTCCGCGGCGCTCGAGTTGACCGATCTCCAGGTCGAGCGGGTGGGGTCGGATCTGTGGGTCCGGGGCGTGCTGCCGCGGCCCGATTCGCCGGCGGCATAGTTTCTTGCCCCGCCTAATTGCCGTATGCTGGGGGCAGCGATGGGTCGGCGCTCAGCGCCGGCTTGTCTTCCCGCCTATCAGCTCGTGCCAGGAAACTCACGATGCCCCGCCTTTCGCTCCGCCGTGGTTTGGTGTTCTCGGTGTTGTGCGCGGCCGTTTGGTCGCCAAGTCCTGCTCGAGCTCAATGGGCAAGCTGGCGAGGCCCCAACGCCAACGGCAGCATCGCCGACGGCGGCTACCCCACCGCCTGGACCGCCGACAAGGTGGCCTGGAAGGTCAAGCTGCCGGGCAAGGGGAGCTCGACGCCGATCGTGCTCGACGGGCGGATTTATCTGACCACGCCCGTCGACGGCCGCGACGCGGTGATGGCGCTCGACCTCGACGGCAAGAAGCTCTGGCTCACGCCACTCGGCGCGGTGAGCGAAGCCAAGCATCGGCTGGGGTCGAGTTGCAACGCCTCGCCGGCTACCGACGGACAAGGCATCTTCGTTTACTTTCGCAGCGGCCGCCTGGCGGCGCTCGACCTCGACGGCAAGGTCCGCTGGATCAACGACCTGGCCAAGACCTATGGCCCTGAGGAGCTGTTCTGGGACCAGGGGAGCTCGCCCGTCGTCACCGACCAGCACGTGATTCTCTCCCGCCTGCACGGCGGCGAGTCGTGGATCGCCGGCTTCGACAAGCAAACCGGCGAGATGCGCTGGCAGCAGAAGCGGAACTTCAAGGTCCCGGCCGAGAACGACAATGGCTACACCACGCCGCTCTTCTTCAAGCACAAGGGACAGGACGCCTTCCTCGTTTGGTGCTCCGACCACCTCACGGCCCACTCCGCGGCCGACGGCGCGCTGCTCTGGACCGCCGGCGGGTTCAACCCCAAGGGATCCGGCTATTGGCCGGCCATTTCGTCGCCGGTGATTTACAAGAACCTGGCGATCATTCCGGTCGGCCGCGACGATCGCGACGGTCAAGGCGCGATCCACGCTGTGCGGATCGACGGCGAAGGGGACCGCACCGACGCCCACCGCGCATGGCAGCGCGACGACCTGGGCGTGTTCGTCACTTCGCTGGCCGAATACAACGGCCGGATTTATCTGCTGCGGCCGCGCGGCAACGTGGTGTGCCTTGATCCGTCGACCGGCGACACGATTTGGAGCGAGCAGTTGCCCAAGGGGCGCGCTAGCTACTACGCCTCGCCGGTGATCGCCGGCGGGCTGCTCTACGCCGCCCGCGAAGACGGCCTGGTGTTTGTCGCCAGCATCGACGATGGCTTCAAGCTCGTGGGCGAGAACCCGCTGGGCGAGCAGATCGTGTCGTCGCCGGCCCTGGCCGACGGCCGCCTGCTGATCCGCGGCGAAGAACACCTGTTCTGCATCAAGGCCGAAGAGCGCTAGCGCTGCGTCACAGTTAGAAGTTCGGGTTGCCCTCGGAAACTAGTCCGCAGCGCAAGAGCGCGCTGCGGGCTAGTGTGGCGCACCCGAAAACCAAGCTGCGACGCGGCACTAAGGCTGCTCGCGCCGCGCGGGACGCCCCGTCTCCCGCAGCAGATCGATCTCTTCCTGCGACAGCGCGCGGGTAAAGATCCACAGATGATCGAGCAAGCCGGGAAAGCCGCGGTCGAGGGCCGAATTGGCCCCGACCACCGAAGTGCGGGCGGGGAAGTTGGGCGGGTTCGAGCGAATCTGCTGCGACGCGAGCACAAACCGCTGATCATCGACCTGCACCGTCACCTCCCCCCGATCGACGCCGCCGTTGCGGAGCGTGATGGCGACGAAGCACCATTGGCGCTCGGGGACGACACCGGGGGGAGTATGGTCGAGTTTCCACCTCACTGGGTTCGCCACGTTCCACACGGCGATGCCAACTCCTCGATCCTCGCGAACTGAAAACATGCAGGTATCGCCGCGATCCCAATCCTGGGAAAGGAACTCCGAGTAGAAGACGCCCCCCATCGGTTGCGGCACGTAATACAGCCAGCAACTCAGGGTGTACTCCGGATGCTGGTCGAGCAGAGCCTTGGCGACTTCCACGCCGCCGGGTCCCATTGCCAATGCATTACCGAACTTGCCTTTCTCGGCGAACGATACGCGGACGGCTTGTCCGTGTCGCCCCTGACCGCTCAGGTCTCGAACAATGGTCCGATCTCCGGTTCGGATGAAGTTCGCGCTATCGAACGACATCATAAGCGCGAGGTCGTCGAGACTGAGACCAGCGCAGATGTCCTGGCCGAGCCCCTGCTCGACTCCGAGCGCGGTCCACGGTGGAACGCCCTCCGGTCCGTTGTGCGCTTTTCCGGTGAAGCCACCCTTCCCGGCATTCCAAGCCGAGAGTGCAGCAGAGAGCGAAGCCATCGCCAAGACAGCGATTGCCAGGGCCACGCCCCTTCGCGCGGAAAGCGAGCCGAGTTCCCTGGCAAACTGTTGTGCGGAGGCTTGCCGTTCTCCTGGCAACTCCGCTAGAGCGCGCCGTAGTACTCTACGAAGCCGCCGACCAGAGTTGGCCGCACTCAGATCGACAACTCCGCGCTGGGCGGCCTCTAGGCAAAGAGCATACGTCCCCTGCTCAAAGGGGCCGCGTCCCGCGAGGAGGTAGTAGAGCACGGCGCCCAGCCCGAAAATGTCGGCGCGGTAGTCGGCCGGTTGGCCGCGCGCCTGCTCGGGCGCCATGAACGCGGGCGTGCCGGCGATTCGACCATCGTGCGCGTCGGCGTCCCAAGCCCGCTGGATCCGGGCCAGGCCAAAGTCAATCAGCCGCACTCGCCCATCAGGTTGCACGAGTACGTTGCTGGGCTTGATGTCGTGATGCACGACGCCGCATTCATGTGCGAACGCCGTGGCAACCGCCAATTCGGCGACAAGCTCGCGAGCCCGGCGCGAGGTCAACGGAGTCTGCTGGACGAATGCATCGAGGCTGACGCCTGGAACATATTCGAGAACCAGAAACGGGCGACCGTCGCACAAGTCGAGGTCATAGACTTTCGTAAGGCCGGAGTGGTTGAGTTCGACCAGAACCTTTCCCTCGCGCTGTGGTCCCCAATCCGCATCGCGCGGCAGGGCGCGGCGGCTCCATTTGATTGCCACTTCAAGCCCCAGATCTGGATGCACAGCGCGGTAGACGTTGGCCTGTCCTCCAGCGCCCAACCACTCCAGCACTCGGTACTTTCCGATCCAAGTGGGAAGCACCGTCGAGCCCGCGCGGGCGAGCACGTCCCCTTCAGGCTCGGCGTTCAAACACGCCGCCAAGTCGGTAGACTCGAAGACATCGGCAGGCAGGCGATTGGCGTATTCGTCGCGACAAGGAACTTCTCCGCGCGCTCTGCGATAGTGGATTTCGATTTCCAGAAGTTCGCGCAGTAGCGCCGGCCGCTCATCTTGGCGGGAAATCCGCGCCAAGAACGACTCGAGCCGGGGCCGGTTGCCCTGTCGCCATTGCAGTTCGAATTCGTCGCAGACCGCGTCTCGGCGGAGCAACGCGCTGTAGCGTGTCTTAGCAATCGAGGTCTGCATCGCTCCTGCGTGGCGCAAGCGCCCCGTGCGAATGGAAACCGAGCCGCTCGCGGATTATTCGCAGTTTGCGTTCAATGGTCCGCTCTGCGACCCGAAGCCGAACGGCGATCTCGCGCGACGTGAACCCTTCCAAGCGGGCGACCGCAATCGTACATAGCATTGGGTCATCCAGGCTCGCGAGGGACCGCGTGAAGGCCTCGGACTCTTCCACCTGCAGGTCGGGCGGAGCGACGTTTGCCGCGAGTCCATCGAAGCCTGGTACAGTCGAAGCCCGGCCTGCGCAAAGAGCTGAATCCCCGCGAACTTGGCCGCCGCCGCGCCGCAAACGCCCCAGTCGTTTGCGTTCGTTGGCGGCCTTTCGCGCAGCGACGAGCGCCAGCAGGTGCCACAAGTCTTGCCGATCGTGCAGACGGGTGAATGCCCTGGCCGCAGCGCTGTCGCACACGCTCTGAAACGCGGATAGCGCGACATCTTCTTCGTCGAAGTCCCGCCGACGAACGCCTGCCAAGCGTATTCTGGTGTAGCGAACGAGTGCAGCGTAGTACCGATCCCAGATTGCGCGCACCGCCTCGGGATCCCGCCGCTCGAGTCCTTCGAGGTAGCGACTTATGGAGCCAGCCAAAAAACCGCCTCCGACCTTACGGACCACTGTCGGGTTGGCCTAACGAACGTTGAGTACCACTTATAGGTGGATCGCTAAGTGGAATCAAGCACGTTCGAGGTCTTTTTAGGCATTCGCATCGCATGCTCTGGCAACTCTTGAAAACCAAGTGGATGAACGCACTCAGAAGCTCGCGGGGACTGCTGCTGATCGCAGCGGTGTCGGGTCTGGGCGGCGGACTTATTGGCAACGAGTCGGCCTACGCCCGCGACCTGTTCAGGCTTGCGCAAAGCCTTCAACTCGACGGGGTCAGCGAGTCCAGCACGACGTACGCCATCGGTATTGCTGACCTGGATGGCAACGGCAGCCAAGACATCTTCCAAGGCAACGGCTTCGGCGGACCCAATTTGGTCTGGCTGAATGATGGGCAGGGCGTTCTTACCGACAGCGGACTTCGCTTGGCGAACTCCGCCACGACTCGCAGTGTTGGGCTGGGCGACTTCAACGGCGACTACGCGATCGACGCGCTGGTCACCGGTACGCGGTTGCCCGGCGAGGGTAGTTACCCCGGCGGAACAGTGCTCCTGGGAGAATCGTTGAACCCTGCGGGCCCGCAACTCCAAGGAATCGAGTCGGTTGCAGCGGCCTTAGGCGACCTGAATGGAGACGGGAATCCCGACCTTTATGCGGGAGCGTGGTCTACGACGGGTGCGAGTGTTTGGTTTGGAGACGGCGCCGGAGGGTTTCTGAACTCCCAGCAGCCCTTAGGAACGTCGATGACGCATGACGTTGCCCTACTCGATGTCGACCGTGACGGAGACCTCGACGCTTACTTGGCCACTTTTTCCGGGTTGCCTGATGAGCTTTGGATCAACGATGGAGCCGGCAAGCTCTTCGACAGCGGGCAGCGTTTGGGCGGCAGCACGACGACGGAATCCGTGGTTGCCGCCGACTTCGATGCAGATGGCTTCCCCGATGTGTTCGCGGCAGGCGACGCGGGGGCACAAGTGCTCTTGAATGACGGCCATGGCAAACTCGTGCCAACGGGACAGGCGTTCGGACTTGGCCTGAGCGTCCCGCGACTTGCCGCCAGCGACTTCAACCAAGACGGGCGCATCGACGTGTTGGCGGCAGTCGACAATGGCCCCAGCCGGATTTGGCTCAATCAAGGCGCTGGCAACTTTGTCGACTCGGGTATGCAGATCGGCCAGTCGGATGGACGAGCGCTGGGGCTTGGAGATTTCAACGGCGATGGTCGTGTCGACTTCGTGCTGGGCACGGAGGACGCTTCGCCCACGACCGTTTGGTATGGAATCGATCCAAGGGACCTCAATGCGGACGACGTGGTCGACTCGCGAGACATCGACGCGCTTGCCGCCAATCTCGGGAAGGACCCCAACGTGTTCGACTTGGATCTCGACGGAAAGGTTTCGCATACGGACCTCGTCTACTATGTCGAACATCTCCTCCACACCCAATTCGGCGACGCCGATCTCGATGGCGACGTCGACCTCAACGATTTCGGGCTCCTCAAAGCCAACTTCGCCCAGCCCGGCAAGGGTTGGGCCGAGGGGGACTTCAACGGGAACTCCGTGCCTGATCTCGACGACTTTGGCCTGCTCAAGGCGAACTTCGGCCGTGGCACGGCGGGCGGGGCAGCCGCCGTGCCTGAGCCGGCCGCGTGGAGCCTTTTGCTGGCTGGGCTCGTCCTGTGCGGCTGCCGCTGCGCAATGAAGCGGCGGAGCAGTCGGTAAGCACCGGCGCGTCGGAAGTTGAGCGGCGTTTCGCCGCGATCTCTCGACCGCGCAGGGACCCGTCGGCAGCGAATGCTCGAGGCGCGTTCTCAGAGTCCGTCGAGCGCGCAGCGTTTACTGGAAGGAACTCGGGGAACTTTCGTCCCCCGCTCGCCGGCGAGCGCGCGTCGTCGGCTCGACGCAAGCTACGACTTGATCAAGTCCCGCACCGTCATGCCCGATGGGATCATCGGCAACACGTGCTCCTGATACGGCACTTCCACGTCGAGCACGAAGGGGCCGTCGTAGACCAGCATTTCTTGCAGGGCCTCGCGCAGCTCCGACTTCTTCTTCACATAGCGGCCGCCACAGCCAAAGCCCTTGGCGATCGCCACGAAGTCAGGGTAACGAACTTTGGGGCCCAGGCCGTCCCCCTTGCCCGTGGCCTCGGGATTGTCGATCGGGCCCAGGTAGGTGTGGGCGCGGTTGCTGGTGTAGAAGCGGTCTTCCCACTGCACCACCATGCCCAGGTGCTGGTTGTTGAGCAGCAGCACCTTGACTGGGAGCTTCTCGCAGAAGCAGGTCGCGAGCTCCTGGATGTTCATCAGAAAGCTGCCGTCGCCGTCGATGTCGATCACGGTCGCGCCGGGATGGGCGGCCATGGCCCCCATGGCCGCCGGCAGGCCGAAGCCCATCGTGCCTAGGCCTGAACTCGAGAGCCAGGTCCGGGGGTTCTGCAGCTTGAAATGCTGGGCGGCCCACATTTGGTGTTGGCCCACCCCCACCGAAACGATGGTCTCGCGGTCGCGAGTGAGCTTGCAGAGCTCGCTGATCGCGTGCTGGGGCAGGATGCCATCGAACTTTTGGTCGAAGGTCAGCGGGTCAGCCTTTTTCCACTCGGCGATCTGGTCGTGCCAGTCGGTCAGATCGTCGGGCGCTTCCACGATCTTGTTGAGCTCGGCGAGCGCGTAGCGCACGTCGCTCACGATCGGGATGTGCGCTTCCTTGTTCTTGTTGATCTCGGAGGGATCGATGTCGATGTGCACGATCTTGGCGTGCTTGGCGAACTCCGCCACCTTGCCCGTCACGCGGTCGTCGAACCGCACGCCGAAGGCCAACAGCAAGTCGCACTGCTCTACCGCGTAGTTGGCGTACACGCTGCCGTGCATGCCTAGCATGTCGAGCCAGAGCGGATGATCGCCGGGAAACGCCCCCAGGCCCATCAGCGTGGTCGTGGTGGGAATGCCTGTCTTGGCCACCAGCTCGCGCAGCTCCGGGCTCGCGCCCGAGGTGATCACGCCGCCGCCGGCGTACACCACGGGGCGCTTCGAGCGCTTGATCGCCGCCGCCACCTGGGCAATCTGCTCATGACGGGCACGGCGCTGCTCTTCCAGGCGATAGCCCGGCAGGTTGAGGGGCGCCTCGTAGTCGGGCACGATTTTGCCTTCCTGCACATCCTTGGGCACGTCGATCAGCACCGGGCCCGGACGGCCCGTGGTGGCGATGTGAAACGCCTCGCGCATCACGCGGGCCAGGTCGGAGACGTCGGTCACCAGGTAATGGTGCTTGGTGATGCCGCGACACACCTCGACGATCGGCGTTTCCTGAAAGGCGTCGGTGCCGATGACGGGGGTCTTCACCTGACCGCTGATCGCGATCAACGGAATGCTGTCGAGCTTGGCGTCGGCGATCGCGGTCACCAGGTTCGTGGCGCCGGGGCCGCTCGTGGCCATGCACACGCCCGGCTTGCCGGTCGAGCGGGCGTAGCCCTGGGCGGCGAACCCGCCCCCTTGCTCGTGGCGGGGCAGGATGGTGCGGATCTTGTCGCTGAAGCGCGTGAGGGCCTGGTGCAGCGGCATGCTGCAACCGCCCGGATAGGCGAAGACGACCTCAACCCCGTGGTTCACCAAGGACTGCACGAGGATGTCGGCGCCGACGGTCAGTTGGGCCGCAGCGCGAGGAGCCGAAGTCGTAGTCGCCACAAAAACCTCTTGCAAAACAGTTTCGGAAAACAAGCCCGCCATGTCTGGGCGGGCCGAGCGAGCCGTTTGAAAACGCTTCGCTCACGAATCCCATGGACCTGTCGAGCCCAAGGGCCCGCGACAGGTTCGCGCGCCCAGCGGGGCCCCCGACAGGGGGTGAGGGCTGCGCGCAACCCAAGTCCAGTAGCATACGATGCTCCGGGGGCCGTGGCAACCAACGGATAGGCCGCCGCGGACCGCCCTTTAGCCCCCGGCGAGTCGCCGGGGGGAGAGGGAGGGTGGAGTGGCCGCCGCCCGTAGCTACGTGGGTCACCGTCGACCCCCCGTCATTGACGGGGGGCTAATGGGACACTCGCCCGCTCAAGAATTTCACCCGCCCCGCCAATTCCGTCCCCCCGCCCGCGAACAAATTCTACCCAACTGCGTAAGATTCCCTTCGGATAGAATCCCTTCGCCGGGACCAACCACGTCTGCCTCGCGCCGCCGCCCGAGGCAAGCGTCGTTGTGTTCGGTTTCTTTGCTCCCCGCGGGCGCCGTCGGATGGCGTGCTCGTGGGCATTCCGCTGGTCCGTCCGCCTCGTGGGATTCTTTCGCCCGAAATGCTCAAGGAAGCTGTGCCTTGCGCGGTACACGAGCTGCTCGAAAACCAGCAGCTCAACGGTGTGCCGGTGCTCCTCTCCACCACCAGCGATCTCTCGCTCGCCGGTGAACCCCGCGATCACTGGATCGTGGTCACCCAAGACAACCTGGCCGTGGTCGACGCATCGGCGGAGCCCACGCTCGTCGACCATCTCCCCATGGCCGAGGTCGAAAAGTTCCGCGCCCAAGGGGGCATCGGCTCCGGCTTGCTGCAAGGCTACGTAGACGGCGCCTGGGTCGATGTCGCCCGCTACTCGAATACCCACAGCGCGCGTTTCCACCAGCTCGCCGAGCAGCTCGAGGAGCTCCGCAGCAAAGGGGAAGTCTCGCCGCGCCCCGCTAGCACGCAGACCACCCACTGCCCGCAGTGCAATCTGCGGCTGCCGGTGGCCGACGAATCGTGCCCGCGCTGCTTACCGCGAAAAGCCATCGTCGCGCGGCTCTGGCACATGGTCCGCCCGCAGTGGGCGCCGGCTCTCGCCATGTGTGGGCTGATGCTCGTGGGCGTGGCGATCGAACTTGCGCCGCCGAAGCTGCAGCAGTACCTGGTCGACGACATCCTGGCCGGCGGGTCGAAAACGCCGGACCCCACGTCGTTTCTGCAAACACTGCTGCTCGTGGTGCTCGCGCTGGCCGTGGCCCGCGTGCTGCTCGGCTTCGTGAGCTGGACCAAGGGGCTGTTGGCCAACAAGGTGGGCGTGGCGCTCACCTTTGACCTGCGGGCACAGCTCGTCCGCAAGCTGCATGCCCTGGGCGTCGGCTACTACGACCGGCATCAGGTAGGCTCGCTCGTCAGCCGCGTCGCCTACGACAGCGAAGTGCTGCACAGCCTGCTCCAGCAGATCACCGGCGGCTTCCTGCTGCAGATCGTGCAGGTGGTCGGCGTCGGCGTGATGCTCTTCACGCTCAACCCCAAGCTCGCCCTCTATACCCTCATCCCCGCGCCGTTCGTCATCGGCGGCAGCTTGTTCTTTTGGCGGCGCGTGTATCCCAACTACTACCGGTACTGGGACTCGAGCCATAAGCAGGCGGGGCGCCTCTCGGGCATGCTCTCAGGCATTCGCGTGGTGAAGGCCTTCGCCCAGGAGGATCGCGAGTTCGACCAGTTTCAGCGGGCGAGCGAGAACCTGCGCATCTCGCGGACCACGGTCGAAGGCGCGGCCACGTCGTTCACTGCCATCATGGCGCTCGTCTTCAGCATGGGCGGGCTCATCGTCTGGTACGTCGGCGGGCGAGACGTGCTCGCCGGCGAAATGACCCTCGGTTCGCTGATGGCCTTCTTGGCCTACTTGGCGATGTTCTACGCCCCGCTGAGCACGCTCAGCCAGCTCACGACCTGGCTCACGAGCTTTTTGACCGGCTGCCAGCGGGTGTTCGAAGTGATCGACACGCCGACCGAGACGCGCGACGCCGCCACCCCCCAGCGGCTCGAACAGACCGAAGGCGAGATCCGCTTCGAGAACGTGTCGTTCGGTTATGAGCGGCATCGCCCGGTTCTCAAGGACGTGAGCTTCACCGTGCGGCCGGGCGAGAAGATCGGCATCGTGGGCCGCAGCGGTTCCGGCAAGACGACGCTCGTGAACCTGATCAGCCGCTTCTACGATGTCGACACCGGCCGCGTGCTGCTCGACGGCGTCGACGTGCGGCAGCTTGCCACGGCCGACCTGCGGCAGCACGTGGGCGTGGTGCTGCAGGAGCCGTTTCTGTTTCGCGGCACCATCCTCGAAAACCTGCTCTACGGCCGCCCCGAGGCCACGCCGGAAGAGGCGATTGCCGCGGCCCGCGCCGCGCAGGCACACGAGTTCGTGCTGCGCACGTCGTTGGGCTACGACACCTGGCTCGGCGAGCGCGGGGCCGGCCTTTCGGGCGGCGAGCGGCAGCGGATGTCGATCGCCCGCGCGCTGCTCTACGACCCCAAGGTGCTGGTGCTCGACGAGGCGACGAGCAGCGTCGACACCGAGAGCGAGAAGTCGATTCAAGAAGCCCTCGAGGTCCTCTCGCGCGGCCGCACCACGCTGGCCATCGCCCACCGGCTGAGCACCCTGCGCAATTCCGACCGCATCCTCGTGTTCGACGACGGCCGGCTGATCGAAAACGGCGCGCACGAAGAGCTGATGCGCCTGGACGGCACCTATGCCCGACTCGTGCGGATTCAGACGCAGGTCGCGAGGAACAAACGCTTCGAGGCGGCGCTCGAAGGGGCGGATTGGGACGAGCTCGAAGAAGAACCGCCGACCGACGAAGCGCAGACGCAAGAGGAAGCGCAGCCGCAGGCGACGGCCGCCACCTTCGCCCCCCGCTGGCTCGACCCCGCCACGGCCAAACTCCACGCCGCGCCGCGGCAAGCGATTTCGCTGGAGCTATTTGAAGAGGCCTCGAACGCCAACCCGCTTCCGGAGCCCCGACAGGGGCGCCAAGATGTTAGCCAGGGGCGCCAGCCCCTGGAAACGGCCCATACGAACGGAATGAGCCCTGAAAGGGCGACACAAACGATCGCGCTCCCTGACGCGTCCGCCCCGTCCACGCTCCATCGCGGCATCTTCGCCGTCCAATGCTTCCCCGCCACTCGCCCGCACGAATTCATCAGCCTCCGCACCTGGGACGCGGACGGCAAGGAACAAGAACTCGGCCTGATCCGCGACCTGACCGATTGGCCGGCCGAGAGCCAAGCCTTGGTCCGCCAAGCCCTGGAGCGCCGCTCGCTGCAGCGCAGGATCAACGCGATCGACTCGATCACGCTCGAATACGGCTACCTAGAGTTCAAGGTCCGCACGGATCAAGGCCCAACGCGATTCACGATGCGTTGGACCCCGTCTCAAGCCCAAGACTTCGGCGCCCGCGGCAAGGTGATCGTGGACCTGGAAGACAACCGCTACCTGGTGCCGGACGTGGAGGCGCTGCCGAAGAAGGAGCGGGAGTTGTTTCAGCGGTGGGTTTATTGGTAAAGAGAGTAGCCCGCACTCTCCGAGTGCGGAATGCGCGATCGGGGCATACGCACCCATCGCTACTGACATTTTTAACCGCGTTCAAGCATTCTGCACTCGGAGAGTGCAGGCTACGCACAGGCTTGCAGCCTATGTCGGTCGCCGCGACCTGCAATCACCCCCACGTACACCCCTGCGCGAACGATATGCCGAAGCATTCGCTCGCTGCCGTAACCAACGCGCTGTTCAGAGAGTCCAAGCGGCCGTTTTCGATGGGCGGGCAGAGGAACCTGCCCAATTGGATCTCGATCCAAAACCGAGCGCAGCCCGCTTCGGGAACCGCGATCGTCGATCCGTCATGAGGGTTTGTGAAATACCCAACGGGCTGGAAGCTATCGCATGGCTTGCCGAATTGGCAAGAGACTCTCTCGGGTTCGTAGCAATCGGAAGTGCATCGCAGACTGGAATGTCTTTGAATCGAGACGTCAACGCAGTACGGCCCGTCGAACACAATCGGCAGCGGCGGCGTTCGCGGCTGACCTGCTCCTGCGATGTACAGCCGGTAGTCGGCGAGTGTTGCTATCGCCGCTGGAAGTGAGTCGATGCCCGACAAGGGGTGGCGGTCGGCCTCGCGGAAAGTGTAATCTTTCCCGTGAAGGGATTCTGTACCGTCCTGAATCGATCCGACTCCGTGAAGAGGGTGACCGTCAGCGGCGGCGGCACGACACCCAACGAATCGAGCGCGCGGCAAAACGCCTCGACCTGAGCTGGCGCAGCCGAGAACTCTTTGTCGCGCGCGATGAGCAGATGGCTGTAGTACAGGCTCATGCGGACAGTCTAAGACCCGCCGCACGAGAGCGACAAGTCCACGACGATTCAACGTGTCAAGCGTTCTGCACAGGCTGGAAGCCTGTGCCACCGGCTGCGCGACCGCGGCAACGTAGCCGGCACTCTCCGAGTGCCGAGTGCTTGGAGCAACCGTAGTTCGGCCAATGCGCGGGCGGGGCGTCGAGCCTCGGTGGCCGTGGTTGGGCATACTGCTCTCGGAGAGAGCAGGCTACTTGGTGCAGGCTGATCTTGCTGTCGGGCTGTTGCATCTCGCCGAGCCCCCAGGCCTGGCCCCATTCTCTTTCGCTCCCGTCGTTGTGGTCGCGAGAGAACGTCAGGGCTGAACGTCCGCTCCGAGAGGTCCCCCGGCGGGTGCGGGCGATAGAGCGGAACGGGAGGACCGTTTCTTTCGCCCTTTCAGGGCTCTGTCTCTGCGGTGGTTGCTGCTTCCAGGGGTTTGCACCCCTGGCTAACCTCTTGTCGCCCCTACGGGGCTGCACAGGCTGGAAGCCGTGCCACTCGGCCGCGAGGACGCGGCGAAGTAGCCGGCACTCTCCGATGCCGAAGGCTGGGAGCAACCGAGATTGGGCCAGTGCTCGAGGGGGGCTGTCGAGCCTCGGTGGCCGTGGTTGGGCATTCTGCTCTCGGAGAGAGCAGGCTACGACACCGGCGGGAAGCCTGGACCACGAGAGGATCGCCGGCGCCCCATTGCCAGCGCCGCCAACGCCCCAATCGCCAGCAGCAACCCCGCGCTCGGTTCCGGCGCAACCACGGTCGCCGATACGTCGTAGAGAGTCGACGTCACGAAACCCGGCCTGTCGTACTGCGCGAAGTACGAGCCTTGCAGCACGATGAGGATCGAGCCATCGGGTTGCCGCAGGTCGTCGAGGCCCCAGGCTTGCCCCCAGTCCCCCTGGTTGCCGTCGTTGCTGAATCGGTAGAATGTCAGTCCGAACGTTCGGGGCTGCGAGGCGTCGCGTTCCGAAAACACGGTTCGGGTGGTGACGCCGTCTCCTTGAATCGCTTCTACCAGGAGCTCGTCGCCCCCGGGATACTGCACGTCGGCGGTGAACTCGATGTGAAACCCCGGCGTCTCCGGAGGAAGCTCATAACGCAGCAGGTAGAACGTGCCAGTGTCTACCCACACGCCGTTGTCCTGGAGAACGTTGTCGAGCCCCGTCAAAGCAACGGAGGTCGCCGCAGAGCCGTCGCTGATGGCCGCGATCGAAATCGGGTCCGACGGCCACGTCGTGTAGATGCCCACGTTGTAGGGATACGGGATGGCGGCTCCGCTCGCGCTCGACGGAGCAATATTCGCCCCCCACGCCCCGCCTGCCGCCGCGAGCCACAGCAATGCGATTAGGCAAACTCGCTGCATGGGTCCCCCTTCGACAGTCCTGGCCAAAGCTCAAAAAACAAGCCGCGACGGGCATGCGGCCCTTCTCGCCAACACGCATTGTCGGCCTGGGGCCGCGCCGGTCAACGATTTGGCGGGTGAATCCCTGCCAAAAG